>OZ252024.1:0-1964598 GCA_965247645.1 Dehalococcoidia bacterium | reverse complement strand
AGACGTTGTCCGGGAACGTCACCACGTCAAGCTCCATGTTGTTCTGGTTGCTGAAGTCCTGAAGGTTCAATGCCGTGGTGGTGCCCTGCTGTACACAGACCTTGGCGCCTGCCAACTCAAGCATATTGGAGACGCCCAGGTTCTTGGGCACCATGAACCCCTGGCCGTCATAGAACATGGTGGGGGCAAAGTTCCCCCATTGCACGTCACGGGAGGACGTCCAGGTTGTGTTGCGGGACATTATGTCCACTTCGCCGGACTGCATGGCAGGCCCGCGCTCGGCGGCAACTGTGGCGCGGTACTCCACAGCGTCCGCGTCGCCGAGGACCGCCACGGCAACCGCGCGGCACAGATCAATGTCAAACCCTACAGTATTACCGTTGTCGTCAATGAACCCAAACCCGGCCAGGCTGTTGTTGCTTGCGCAAACTACACTGCCTCTTTCCTTGATGGCTGCGACACGGTTGTCGGCCATCATGCTGGCAACCATCTCATCCGCCATGGACTGCGCCATCTCTTCCGCCAAGACCTGCGCCCGGTCTTCCACCAGCTGGTCCTGCTCCTCTTGGCTCAGGCCTTCTGAGCAGCCTGCTATCAATGCAAACATCGCGACCAGCGCCGCGACTACTATCATGGTCTTCTTCCTGGCCATTGTCAGACATACCTCCCTATCCCATTTCAAGTCTTCAAGCTCACAAACTCAGCGAACGCTTTGCTACCGCGTTCACAATTGGACATTATATCACACATCAGCCCCTGGCAAAAGTCCCAAGCCGGCGACCGCTTCCCTGCCCTCTCACGCGGCTTTGCCCGCGCCAGGCCGGGCGCGCGAGGCCGGCCTGCAATGCCGTCAAACTTCACTGTTATTGGCGTTCTCCCTTATAAGGTGAGTGAGTTGGTTGGCAGTTTAAATCGGCGCATGTATAATAGCGCACCAAATGCAGCGCCTTTTGAAGAACGCATTGCCGCAAGACCGGAGGGCCCCACATGCCTGACGCGCTCAGCCTGGACAACTTGGTCAAGACCTACGGCGACCGGCGCGTTGTCGACGGCGTCTCGCTGGAGATTCACCCAGGCGAGATCTTCGGACTGGTGGGGCCCAACGGCTCCGGCAAGACAACCACCATCCGCATGGCCCTGGACATCATACGGCCCGACACCGGCTCCGTTGCCCTGTTCGGAATGCCCATATCCAGGGATTCCCTGGCCCGCGTGGGATACCTGCCGGAGGAACGCGGCCTGTACCAGCGGGCAAAGGTTACTGGCATCCTGACATACCTTGCCAGGCTGAAGCGCTTGGACTCCTCAGCCGCCAGGGCAAGGGCGAACGAGCTTCTCACGAGGGTGGGACTGTACGAGCATCGGGGGAAGAAGGTCAGCGCCCTATCCAGGGGCATGTCCCAGCTTGTCCAATTCGCCGGCGCTCTCATGCACAAGCCTGACCTCATCATCCTGGACGAGCCCTTCTCAGGCCTGGACCCACTGAACGTCCAGCTTATGAAAGAGATGGTCCTGGAGCAACAGGCCCTGGGGTCGTCCATTATATTCAGCACTCACCAGATGACCGATGTGGAGGAGCTCTGCAGGCGCGTGCTGCTGATCAACGACGGCAAAGTCCTGCTGTATGGCGACCTGATGGACGTCAAACGCGCCCGCGGCGCGCACAAGGTGCGTATCGTGGCCGCCCGTGAGCCTGACGCTCTGTCGGGTTTGGCGAGCGCCGAGGCCAACGACGGGTACTACGAATACTCCATCTCGGACGTCGTCAGGCCTGAGCAGTTGATACGATCCTTCCTTGACGCCGGTATCGACGTCCAGCGCTACGAGGTTGTCCTGCCGACGCTGAACGAGATTTTCATAGAAGAGGTGAGCCGTGCCAGACACGGTGAGTGAGGCCAGGGTGGTCTTTGCCGAGGAGCTGCTCCGCTCAATGCGGCAGATGACGTACGTCCTGGTCACGCTATCGATTCCCGTCATACTGCTGCTGGTATTCGCCGGCGTGACCATCTTCCGCGCGGTGTCCGAAGGTCCGGAGCGGGAGCAGACGGAGGTGATGACGGCTTCTCTGACCGGGGTCGTAAACCTGTCCGCCGACCTCAACCTGCCCGCACTCTTTCCAGGACTGGTTGCGCTCTCTACCCGCGAAGAGGCCGTGCAGGCGCTGCTGGACGGCTCCATCTCCGAGCTGTACGTGGTCCCGGCAGACTACCTGCAGACCGGCTCCCTGGAGTGGCTCACTGCCTCCTCTCGTGAGAGGCCAACCGGGGCCGATTCCTCGCGCATCGCCGATCTGTTGCGGGCGGCCGTTGCCGGAGAGCAGCTTCCGCCGGAGATACTTGAGCGCGCGCTGTCGCCCGCGACCTTCGATCGGCTCCTCATCGGTGAGGACGGAGAGACCGCGGAGGACGATGGTAACGACTTCAACGCAGGCCGCTTCCTGCTGGGATTCTTCGGCAGCTTAATGCTCATTTTCTCCATAGCAATGGGAGGCAGCGCCCTGCTGAAGTCCGTAGCTGAGGAGAAAGAGAACCGGATGATAGAGGTGCTCCTTACATCGGCCAGACCCATCTCCATAATGTTGGGCAAGGTGCTGGCCATAGGACTGGCGGGGCTATTTCAGATGGCCGTGTGGATGACTTCATTCCTTCTAGTGACGCCTCGGATCTTTGGCGCGTTTCCGGACGCATCCGCGTTCGATTTTGAGCTGCGGATTGTAGCCATACTGCTGTTCTTCTTCCTGGGCGGCTACTTCCTTGGCGCAGTGATAATGGCGGGAATCGGCGCAGCCACTACCGGCGTGAGAGAGGCCAACCAGTTTTCGGCGATAGTCATCATGCCTGCCGTAGTACCGTTCTGGGCTATGGGCGGTTTCTTCTCTTCCCCCGACGGCGCGCTTCCGACCGCGCTATCCATGTTCCCGCTCACGGCGGCCGTGGCGATGTCCCTGCGAATGGCGCTGGGTGAGCCTCCAGTATTGCATCTGCTGCTGAGCGGCGCGAGCTTGGTGGTGTCGAGCGCGCTGCTGTTGTGGCTGTCGGCGCGGGTCTTCCGGGCCGGGCTGCTGATGTACGGCCAGCGCATGAGTGTGGGCCAGCTATGGACGGCGCTGCGGCAGGCAGGCTCGTGACGGAACGCAGGATGAGCGCCCTGTCCGAGGTCCGAACGGTCTTTGTGGAGGAGGTCGCCCGCGGCTCCAGCCGCCTCTCCTACAGGATAATCGGCCTCGCCGTGCCGGTTATCCTGATAGCGCTGCTGGTGATCACGCCGCTGGCGCGAGGCATCTTCCTGGACGATGAAGACGACCCGGAGTCCCAGGCGGTCACCGGATTGGGCGCGGTGGACCTCTCCGGGGCGCTCACCGGCAATTATGCAGGCAGCCTAGGGATTCAGGTCTACCCAGACCGCCGGGCGGGCCTGGATGCCCTGGCCGGCGGGGAGATAGAAGCGCTCTTTGTCCTGCCGGAGGACTATATAAGCGCCGGCAAAGTTGAGTGGCTGCACAAGGGATCGGAGGGAATATTTGACGACCGGGCCAAAGAGGCAATCGTCAGGGAGCTTCTGCGCGCAACGCTCATATCGGGCAGGCTCTCGCTCGAAGCCGAGAGGCGGTTTCTAGACACACCGACCATCGTGTCTCGCGCCGTTCAGGCGGACGGGACCATACTGGAGGGCGAAGATAACGGCACAGAGGAAAATGCCTCCCAGCTTGTCTCCTACGCCTTCGCGATGGTAATGACCGTCGCTATCCTGTTTGGCAGTGGGCTGCTCTTGGAGAGCGTCTCTGACGAGAAGGAGAACCGGATGGTGGAGATCATCCTCACGTCCGTGTCTCCACTGGGCTTGATGGCAGGCAAGGTGCTGGCGCAGGGAGCGCTGGCCCTGGCGCAGGTGGTCCTGTGGGTGGGCTCGCTGGCGATCATCGGGCCGCGGATATTCGACCAGTTGCCGGAGGTCAGCGATCTGTCCATAGAGGCGGGTCAACTCGTATGGTTGCTGCTCTTCTTCCTGGCGGGTTACTTTGTGGTAGCCGTAGTTATGGCCGGAATGGGGGCAATGACCTCCTCATACACCCAGAGCTCCCAGCTGTCCGCCCTGGTGATCGTCCCGGTCATACTGCCGATTGCGGCTCCCCAGTTCATTCTCGAAAGCCCGGACGGGGCGCTGGCCCGCGCCTTGTCATTCATCCCAGTCACGGCGCCCACGACCGTTGTGATGAGGATGGGCCAGACCGACCTGTCCATCGTGGAGCTACTCGCCAGCCTGGCGGTCGTTCTTCTCAGCGGCGTCCTGCTTCTCTACGTCTCCGCGCGCATATTCCGGGCGGGGATACTACTATACGGGCAGCGAATGACCCTCGGCGGCGTGCTCAGGGCGCTGCGGCAGGGGTAGGGAGTTGAACGGTCGGGCTGCGTGGCCGGGACACCAGATCTCGCGTCACCTCTCCACCTTTGCTTTGGAAACATGTTATGTTCCAGGGGAGTTACCAGTTGGATAGGATGTGGTCGGCGATTCTAATTGCGGTAGGCGCTCCGACGGGGTTACTGGCGCCGAAGAATAGTTCGAACATAGTGGATTCTCTTGAATTCTTGAATATCTTCCGAGTAGGCGCGACTCTTGCGAATACAGAATCGAGCCGTCCCCTGTAGAGGTCTGCTATTCTCCCGCTTCCGGGCGGTCTTGTTTGGTTTGGATCCTCCCCAAAGAGTGAAAGCTGTGGTGATTGGCTGTATAGGCCTTGCCAGTGATCTCTACCTCCAAATATCCTGTCTAGGCGAGCCGCAAGGGCCGGAGTAGGCTCGTTGTTCCTAGCCATCATCCGTGTGACTGCCATTAGTGGGAAAAGTATCCAGCAGTCGATCTTTCTGGAATGTGCAATTGCCTCAACCGTGCTCCAAGCCACTTGTGTTGCATATGGGTCGAGGAATACTACGGCACGGTCGAAATCCGCTAGGCTGTCACAGAAACTGGGTAATACTTTGTTGGCGTCATCATTGAAGATTTCTATTCCATGATCCGGGAATTCGACCTTTAGAGATCTGAGCGAAATGATATTAGAGGGATCCGTTTCAATGAAGACGAACCGGTCAAAGGCTTTATCTTGTATCTCAAGCGCTATTCTCGGAGAGCCTTGGCGCAACGCTTGGAAATCTCCGTAGTCTTCCGAGAGGTATCCTGACCTAGGTGTCCACAAACCACCTCCCGCAAAAGCGTCAACGTATATCAGGTTGAAAGGTTGGTTCTTCAGGGCTGTTGTATAAGCGTCCAGATAACGTCTGAGTATCTCCAGCTTGTCATTGGTCCACGGCCCGCCGAAGGACATGTTGCTCATGGACTCTATCCTGTCACCGGCATCTGGAGCCATTTCTGATCGTCTATGACAGCGTGGTCACCGCCGCGTTTGTTGCGAACGCCGCCGAGCTGTTTGAGGAAGAATGCCACGCCTGCCCGTATCGATTGATCGCGCAGGCTCCTCACCCAGTCCATCTCCATGGGTCGAGCATGCTGGCCGCTTTCGCCACCGACGATTACCCACTGAAGGGCTCCGCAGTCCAGCCAGGGACTCAGGTCAACCGGCTCCAAGAGTGGCTCGGCTGACACAAAGCGCACCGGCGCCGGGAGGCGCGACAACACGGTCAGCCTCGGCGCATATTTCTGGCTTTCGACTGATGTGCCTATCCATACGTTAGGAGGCCAGCCCTCCGGAAACTGTTGCTCATACCTCTTCCACCACGCGACGGCCCGCCCGGGTCTCTTGGTCAGTACCTGGAATACATGGCCTCTTTCGCGCGCGGCCTCCCGCATTACTGAGAACATCTCGTACACGAAATCGAACGGGACATGCGGGTGAAATACGTCCGACATGCTGTTGACGAAGACATACCTGGGTTTCTTCCATAGTAGAGGCGCGCCCAGTCTTTCCGGCATAAGACGGACCTCCTCCGGGGCCGTTTCGTAGCCTCTGACAGCCATAGCTCTGAGTCGTGGGTAAAGCGCGAACATGTAGCAGTTATCGCAGCCTGGAGACACACGAGTGCAGCCTGTCACTGGATTCCAAGTCTCGTCCGTCCATTCAATAGCCGAAGGCATGATCATCTATCCTATATGGAATGTACATATGTTCTATCATTTTCCTAAAGGTGTCAAGAGCGTCTATCTCAATCCTAAACTCACAGTAGCCTCCGCATAGTACCACATCCGGTGGAAGCGCCTCGCGCGCCTTCTACACCCGCACGCAGTTTGTTGCCAGGATACTGGGCATAACCGAGCCTACCACGCGCGGCAACCCCTACTCCCCTGCCCCGTCTACGGCGGCGGGGGCAGCAGGCCGGGTCGGCGCAAGCCGGCCCCCCGCTTTTGCTGTATTATATGCTCGCTTGGTGGAGGCTGGCGCACGAGATACAAGAGGCGCAGCGCAATCTTGCTGCCGATGGCCCACGGCGTTCTTCTGCTACGCATTGCGGCGGGATACAGCAACGACGTCGGCGAGGGTTCGGGCTAGAAGAGGGAGATCAGTGGAAACTCAACCTCACTGGGAGAATGGACAGCAGGTCCTTCAACAGGACCTATGGCTCGGCAACCTACTAACCTCACGTCCTGTTACTGTTGTAGAAGATAGCCCGAATCTACTTGCCCTTTACACTCACCCCAAGTCGCCGTATCGCTCCGCCACGATATTGAATCGCGCAGCTATGCCCCTGCTAGAGCGCGTAGGGATAATGATGTCGGGCGAACTCCCACCGTTGGAGGAAAGAGTGTCAGGAGACCGTCATGTACTAACACTGACTGCGCCTAACGCCGCGCATTCAGTGTGGCTCTTCTGGACCCGAGAGTGGCAATTTCAGTTTTGGTATGTGAATTTACAGGCGCCTATCAAGAGGATGCTTCGCGGAATTCTAGTCCAGGACCAAGTCCTCGACATCGTTGTAAATCCCGACCTGACCTGGAGGTGGAAGGATGAAGACGAGTTTCGAGCGCTCCGGCAGCATGGATTCTTTACCGGCGAGCAGGCTGCATCGATAAGGGACCAGGGAGAGAGGATGGTAGTGGAAATCGAGCGTAATGCTCCACCGTTCTGCGACGGCTGGGAGACTTGGAAAGCCGATACGAACTGGCCGGTCCCTCATATCCCTGCGGGATGGAAGGCGCTCTCCTAAGGGTACAACTTGGCAAATGCCGGCGGCGCGGAGGCCGGGACTTCTCCATCGTATTCGTCAGTGGGCCTTGGAGAACCTCGCCCCGGAAGCCTTTGCCATAAGGGCTCTAGCGCTACGACTGGTACAAAGAGTGGGGCAAGACCAAACTGGCCCATCGTCATGCTATCCGGGCAGCTTCTAGGGTGGCAGGTCACGCTGGCTGAATTGCTCGACCCACGTGATGACCTTCTCCAGAGGTTGCGTCTCCTTCTCATATCTCAGAGCCTGGTGCATTGAACACTCCCCTGTTCCTGGACCCATTGAGACCGTTACGAAATACTTCACTACCTGCACACCTTCAACCCAGAAAACGGCTTCAGAGACGAACTCGCCTTCGCTCAAGTCAAACAGAGAGGAGCTCCGGCTCAAAAATGCCATTACGCGATCACCTTCCCCTAATAGACGTCTCGGCGAAACAGTCCCCGGAGCATCCAAAGTAGCAATGCTACGGAGGTGCAGATTTATCATAACTGTGGTCGTTTCTGGGCCAAATAACGTACGTTCTACGGCTACAACGGCGTCGTAAGCGCAAAAATGAGTTTCCATGTCTGGAGACATCGTTTCTTTGATTTTGGACACCTCCGTGACCTCTCCGATTACGACCAGGGCCACGTTGGCATCCAACCGCTCCAGATCCCTGAAGGGTGGACTCGTAACCTGAGTGGTGGAGGGGGGCGGCTGGGTCGGAGACGCGGGATTTCCACACGCGGCTAACAATACGAATGCCGCCGCAGCGCACACGTCAACTAGCCTCATTGCAAACCTCAGCTTGGGTCTATTCTGAGCCCGATCTAGGGATTCACGGCAATTGCAGGGTGTTCTCTAAGTTGTCCCGTCAAGGCAATCCATGCACAGAGCGCACCCAATGGCGCCCACGCGAGGACGCCTACATAACTCACTAATATCCAGTTCGGGCCACCCATAAAGAGCAACACAGTCAGGCTCCCGCCAACGGCGTTGGTGGCTGCATGTGCCAGACTGGCTGACCAGATACTACCGGTTCTAACCCGTAGCCAACCAAAGATGATGGACAGCATTATCGCGCTGACTGTGAATACGAACATTCCCAGCATAGGCTGATCGGGGAAATTGTAGCCACGCAGGTTGAGAGGAAGATGCCAGAGCCCCCAAATGACCCCTGTTACGACGGCAGCCACAAGCGGCCTATGACCCAGCAATCGGACCTGAAGGTAGCCGCGCCAGCCAAATTCTTCACCCCATAGGATAGGGGTAGCCACAAGCGCGGTGATCATGAACTGAACGGGCAATACCACGAATATCAAAGGAGGCAAAGTAGGGGGCATGCTCCCTTCCGGGAGCAGTTCCTTGAGAGCGCGTTCCATGGTAAAGTCGGGGCTGCTTACCCCCAGCGAGATGGCGAAGAGCACGATCACGGAGACCGCCAGAAGTGGTAGGGACCAACCGACCAGGTAGTAGCGCCATTGCCGCAGGTTCAATCCGAGTCCCGCATCTGCAAACCCCTCTCGAGTAACCCACTTCCTCACAACAATGGCCGCAACAGCCGGTGCAAGGGCTCCCGGTAGGACGGCAAGTTGAAAGAGGGGGTTGTCGGCCGACAGCCCGGTACGCAAAGGAATTTCCCAAAGTAGCCAGGCCAGGCCAAAGGAAATCAAAAGGTAGACGACGCAACCGGAGTTTCCCATATTGGCAGTCTTCAGGCTCATAGAAATGGCGTGGCGCTCCCGCCAGCGTTGACAGTTGCCGACACCTGTGGAGAGTACCATTCCATCTATTGACTTGTCACGCTTGGATGGCTAGAATTAGGGTAAAGTATTGGGTGGTCTGCCATCACTAACGAGGTGAAAAATTATGCCTCTGACTATTACCGTTTCCGAGAAAGCTGCCAACAAGGCTAGGGAGTTCGCCAAGAAGGATGCTCAGGAGGAGTTTGGGCTGCGCGTGGGTGTCAAAGGCGGCGGTTGCTCCGGGCTGACCTACACCCTGTCCATAGACACGGATGCCAGGCCGGAGGACAAGGTGATAGATGAGAACGGCGTCAAGCTGTTCGTGGACAAGAAGAGCTACGTCTTTCTGGCAGGCACCGTCCTGGAGTACTCAGACGGCCTCAACGGCAAGGGATTCGTCTTCAACAACCCCAACGCCAAGACCACCTGTGGCTGCGGGACCTCCTTCTCCGTATAGGGGTCAAGCGCTCCCAAAGTACACGCGACGCAGGTCGTCCGGGAGAATAGACGCTCGGGCGACTTGCGCATTTTTATAAGCGAATGCAAGACACCGATCTGATCAAGACCACGCCGCTCCACGCGGCCCAGGCGAAGGCCGGGGCCGTCTTCGCCTCGTTCGACGGCTGGTATCTGCCGCGTACCTTCGGCGACCAGTCCAGGGAGTACGCGGCCGCGCGGGAGGGCGCGGCTGTAGTCGACCGCTCAAACTTCGGTCGTCTGCGTATCACCGGAGCTGACAGCCTTGACCTGCTCAATCGCCTCTCCACAAACAACCTCATCGACCTTGGCCCAAACGAGGGCGCTTCCACCGTGCTCACCACCAACAAGGGCCGCATCATAGACCTGCTCCTAGTGGTGGCGCGCCTGGGGGGCGAGTTGCTGGTGGTCACCAGCCCTCGCGCCGCAGAGAAGGTGGTGGAGTGGATTGACCTCTACACCTTCGGCGAGGACATAGCCGTGCAGGACGTCACGGAGGAGACCGCGTTGCTCTCAGTGGTGGGGCCGTCGGCGGGAGACCTCCTGGGCTCCGGCGTACGCTCCCTTGGCCTTTACGGCGCCTGCGAGATCGACATTGAGGGCGTGCTGGTCCGGGCGGTTCGGACGGACGCTTTGGGGACCACCGGCTACGACGTACTGGCGCCCGCCTCGCAGGCGGAAGAAGTGTGGAATGCCCTGGCGCGCATGGGGGCTGTCCCTATGGGCGAGGATGCGGCAGAAACGCTCAGAGTCGAACAGGGTGTGCCCCGTTATGGCCGGGAGTTGGGAGAGGAGTTCAACCCACTGGAGGCTGAGCTGCTATCATCCATCAGCTTCGACAAGGGGTGCTACATAGGCCAGGAGGTTGTGGTCAGGCTGAATACCTACGACAAGGTGCAGAAGCGCCTTGTTGGCGTGGCCCTGGACGGCGGCGGGCCTGAGCCTGAAGCGCGCCTGGAAGTGGATGGGAAGGAAGTCGGCTTCCTCACCTCGGTGGTTGACTCTCCCCTGCTTGGGCATCCCCTGGCCCTGGGGTACGTTAGAAGGGGCTACTCAGAGGCGGGACAAGAGGTCGACGTAAGGTTCCAGGGCAGGCTGAGCAACGGCCGGATGGTTGAGCTTCCAATAGAGCGGGACTGAGGTTAGCCCTCGCGGTCCACTCACAAACCAAGCAGCGAGATCCCCCCGTCTACAACCAGCACTTGGCCGCGGACCATCTCGGCTGCATCGCTGCACAGGAAGGCCACAGCCTTAGCCATATCCTCCGGTGTGACCAGCCGTCCCGCGGGGGTGCGAGTCGCCGAGTCGCTGAGCATCTCCTCCCGGTTGGGGAAGTGTTTCAGGGCGTCTGTGTCCACAACACCTCCGGCAACAGCGTTCACGATAATGCCGCGTGGCGCCAGCTCCACCGCCAGATAGCGGGTCAGCGCCTCCAGCCCCGCCTTGGAGACACCCACGGCTAGGTAGTTGGAGAGCACCAGTTGTGACCCCATGCTGGAGATGTTCACAATGTGGCCTCCGTTGGGCATCAGGCGGACAGCCTCCTTGGCGCACAGCCAGGGCGCCCTTGTGTTAATGCCCATGGTCCAGTCCCAGTGCTTGATTTCCAACTCCAGAGCATGCCTCTGCACACCGGATGCGGCGTTGTTCACCAGGATGTCCAGTCGCCCGAACTCCTCCTCTACCCGTTGGAACATATCCCTGACATTTGCGGGCTCTCCCAGGTGCGCCCTCAGCGTAAGACACCGGACCCCAAGAGCGCGGACAGCCTCGGCCGTTGCCCCTGCCTCCCGGTGGTTCCGCGCATAGTTGACGGCCACATCTGCGCCCTGTCGCGCCAACTCCAGGGAGATAGCCCGGCCTATTCCCCGGGAGCCGCCTGTTACCAGGGCTACTCTCCCTTTGAGAGACATGACAGCCTCACAGCTCGATGCCGCCGTCCACTCGAATGACCTCGCCGGTTATGTAGCCGGCCTCCCCGCTGGCCAGGTAGCCAACCATATTGGCCACGTCGTCTGCGGTGCCGAACCGGTTCTGGGGGATGCGGGACAGGATCAGCTCCTTGAACTCCGGAGACAAGTCAGCCACTATCTCTGTGGAGATATACCCCGGAGCTACAGCGTTGACGGTGATGTTGCGAGACGCCACCTCTTTGGCGATGCTCCTGGAGAAGGCTATTACGCCGGCCTTGGAGGCTGCATAGTTGGACTGACCGGGGTTGCCCTCCAACCCCACCACAGACACCACGTTGATTATGCGGCCCCACCTCTGGCGCACCATGAACCTGAGGACGGCCTTGGTGCAGTTGAACGTCCCCTTGAGGTTTGTATTGATAACATCGTCCCAGACCTCCTCCGCCATACGCATCAGCAGGCTATCGTGGATGATGCCGGCGTTGTTCACCAGGATGTCAACGCTGCCCCAAGAGTCCAAAACCCGCTTGACCATGTCCTCCACCTCAGCGCTCTGGGACACGTCCGCGTCCACGGCAATGGCCTCCCCACCCATCTCCTCCACGGCGTTCACCACCCATTGCGCCGCCTCTTCGTTAGTCTTGTAGTTGACGGCTATCCTCACGCCCTCTTTTGCCAGCCTGAGGGCAATTGCCCTGCCTATTCCCCTGGAACCTCCGGTTATAAGGGCGGTTTTCCCGTTTATGCTCAAGCTACCTCTCCTACTCATCCTTCACTTTTTGCCGCACCTGCGCCAACTCACAACTCATCAATCGGACCAGGTCTCGTTCCAGGACCCTGCGGGCCATGTCGATGGCGGCAGTGACGGAGGGGGCTTTTGACCTGCCATGACCTACTATGGCCACGCCGTTCAAGCCAAGGAGCGGCCCGCCCCCGGAATGTTCTACGTAGTTGGTAAGTACGGACAGCTCCCCCACTACCCCCGCCGTCCCATGCGGGTCTCTGGCCTTGAGGTACTCCACCACGGCCATGCCCATCCCCTCCGCAAACTTCATGAGGATGTTTCCCACAAACCCGTCGCACACCACCACGTCAGCCCTGCCCAATGGGACGTCCACACCTTCCACGTTGCCTACAAAGTTCAGCCCGCTCTGTTGGAATAGCCGGTACGCTTCTCTGACCTGCCGGTTCCCCTTCCCCTCCTCAGACCCCACGCTGAGCAGGGCCACGCTGGGACTCTCTACGCCCAGAAAGACCTTGGAGAAGACGGAACCCAGGACACCGTAGTTAAGCAGCTGGGAGGGACGGCAGTCTATGCTGGTGCCCAGATCCAAAAGGATGGTCTTGGGAGCCAGCGCCAGAAACGGCCCGCCCAGAGCAGGTCTATCTATGCCCTCCAGGGTTCCCAGGGCGACTACGCCCGCGGCCATTGCCGCTCCGGTGGAACCCATTGTCACGTAGGCGTCAGCCATGCCCTCTTTCACCAGTCCCGCAGCCACGACTATGGAGGCCCTGGGCTTGGCTCGAAAGGCCTCCACAGGATGTTCATCCTCAGCTATCACCCCTTGAGACGGAACAAGCGTGAGCGTATCCGGAAGCGGCGACGGCAGCATGGCGCTCAGCGCCTCGGCCTCTCCCACCAGGAGGATCTCCACGTTGCCCAAGGCCGTGGCGTCCAACGCGCCCCGGACTATCTCCTCCGGGGCATGGTCGCCTCCCATCGCGTCCACTGCAACCCTGTACCTGAACCCATCCTGAGCGCCGGTCACTTTAACATATCCTCCATGTTCTCACCAGGGATTGTAACCCATGCCTCTCCGTTTATCACCTCTTCGCCCGCCTGGTTGCGGCATCCCACGGAGCATTTAACGCGAAGGCGGCCTGCGTCCTCGGCCACCGACAGGACCTGGCCAAATGTGGCTACCCTGTCTCCCGGAAACACCGGGGCGCGGAAGTGTACGTTGAGACGCCCGGACTCTAGCCAGTTGCGCCCAAAGTCCAGGCTCATCATCTCCGCTATGTAGGCAAGCACAAACATCCCGTGGGCCACAATCCGGCCAAAGTAGGTTGAAGCGGCAAAGTCCGGGTCCAGGTGGATGGGGTTGTGGTCGCCGCTGGCCTCGGCGTACGTGTTTATATTCTCCTGCGCAACCGTCTTGCTCACCGTCTGGAGGGTATCGCCGGGGCTCATCATCTCACGTCATCTCCCCGGCCCTCAGATATGACTACAGTGCTCTTCCCGTGCATGACCTGCTTACCATCTCCATCGATCCCGGAGAAGTCTATGGACACCAATCGCCAGCCGCTGCGGACCCAGTTCCGCGTCAGCGTTGCCCTGAATACGAGGGTCTCCTCCGAGGTTATGGGCCTGGAAACGGACACGTCCTGAGAGGAGTGGATGGCGCCCGGCGGCAGGTTGATCTCGCGAAGGACTCCGTCTAGGGCGTAGGCTGCCAGGGCCGTGGGGGGAACATACCCCTCCTCGTGAAAGAGGGCGCCGGACTCTCCAACGGCCTTGAGGTACAGGGCTACTACCTGAGGCTGTATACGGAAACTCGTTGGGACAAACTCGTGTCCAACGGCAAAGTCAGCAATAGGTGGCACGTTTTCCATCCATGATAAAGCGATTGTCCGCCAGAGGCTGGGTTGATTATAACGGCGGGAGAAAGGTCAATCAAGGAGAGAATATCCAGCAATTTTAGCTTAATCTCTCAGGACTTTTGGTACAGGGCGATAGCCTCCTTTGGAGTAAGCATATTGATGCCCATGTGTGGTCGGGTAGTGTTGTAGGCATCAAGGAAGCGCTGATACCGTGTTCAGCTCCTGGTGGTCTTGGGGCGCTTCCTCTAACCGGAAGAAGCACTCCTCCTCGTCCGTGCGGAAACTCCGCTCGATTACAGCGTTCTCATTGGGAGAACTCTTGTGGATGTAGAAGTGTTCAAGGCCGAGTGCGAAGGTGGAGGGAAGCGACCGGCTTCTGTCGAGCGTCTCTGAAACTCCAATCCATTGGAAGCTGCTGTGTGGCATAGTACAGGGACTGGAGTGTTCCCCCCTCATCCAGCTTGGGGAGGATTAGCCCAACCTTGTAGCGAGAGGAGATGTCCATCGCCGCGTACAGGTAGCAAGTGTACGGCAACCCAGTAACTCAGGAGTGACGTACTTCACGTCCATCTGAAGGTAGCCTCCTGGGCAGTTACGAGGCCGCATGACTTGGCCGTTCTGAAAGCGAGGCCGCCGTCGCTTCGTACTGGGGCGAACCAAGCCCACGCGTTGCAAATACCGATGAATGGTCGATGCCGAGACCTCCAGCCCTTGAGCCTGGGCCAAGACCGCTAGCTTCTCCCGACAGAAGCCAGTCGCTTCCCTCCACCTTCGCACTTCGGCGGCAGCTTCCCCCCACAGCGCACGCTTGGGGTGTTTGGGTGCAGTAGACTTCTCCCAATGCGCCGAGCGGAGTTTCCGCACGGACTGCCGGAGTGCTAACCCCAGGGCTCTTCCACCCAGCGTTTGACGGTCCGGCGGTCTACGTGCAAACGCCGGGCCGTTTCCGAGACGTTCTGATCGCACACCTTCCATGTTTCGATGATGGTCCGTACTGCTAATCTGCTCATGGCTCATTCTAGAGCCTCTGTACCATATGTGCTGAGAGAACAAGTTTTACTTGACATTTTCGGGAAGATTACATAGGATGCTAGCTGGCCGAAGTTGGGCCCCGGAACTATCAAATTTGGCAGCAGCATTTCTCAAGTTTCTAGGCATCGCCGCCCGTGCCGTTAACGACTTCTTGGGGAAGAACGGGCCCCAGTTAGCCGCTGCTATATCATACTACGCTCTTTTTTCTATCTTTCCGCTAGCCCTGGCCATCACCTTTGGCCTAAGCTTCTTTCTGGGGCCGGGAACAATCGAAAGCGTGGCCCAACGCGTCTCCGAGCAGGCCCCGGTCTCCAAGGAAACGGTCAGCGATGTCCTTAGCGGCACCCTGAACAGCAGAGGCATCGCCGGATTCGCCGGCGCCATCGGGCTTTTGTGGGCGGGTACGGCCGTATTCAGCGCCATAAGAAAAGGCATCAACGCCACTTGGGGCATCACCAGGCCCAGGCCGTTTCTTCAGGAACGCGTCATAGACCTCTCACTGATGCTGGCAGCCACCATCCTGATGATAGTATCCATATCCTCAACCGCGGTGCTGAGCTATCTGAGGGAGATATTGGAGCTGATAACCAGAGAGACCCACGTCAGCGGCGACCTCCTGTGGGACAGACTGGCCTCTCTCATCCCTCCGGCCCTCTCCTTCGTAGTCTTTGCCGGGATATACTGGTTTCTCCCCAATACAAAGGTCATGCTGAGAGATGCGTTGATGGGGGCTGTCGTCGCCACAGTTGCTTTTGAGGTTGTGAAGAATGTGTTTGTGTGGTACGTGGTGAATTTCTCTGTGTACAGTTCCGTGTACGGCTCCCTGGGAGGCGTGGTTGCCCTGCTCACGTGGGTGTACGCATCGGCGGTCATCCTCCTCTTCGGATCCCTGATAACCTATCGCTTTGCCGCCTACCGCTCCTCCCAGACGAGGGAGATAGAGGATATAGTGGAAATAGCCAGAGCCAGCCTGCAACTGGTGGGCCGGGAGTAGCGAGTCGCGGAGGCCGGCTGCCTCGCCAGGTGGCTACACCCCTCCCCTGCCGCCGTTTCCGCCGAACTCGTGGTTGCTGAACACGCCCACGTCCCGCCCTTGGTGCACGTGGATGATGAACTCGTCTCTGGAGACACCCACCACATCCACTATCTCCTCGTCTATGTACCCTATGAGGTCCTGGATGGACTCCTGGGTGAAGCTCTCATTTATGCACAGGGTGGCATGAATCACGGCCGGTGTTAGATGGAGGTCCAAACGGCCTATGGGCTGGTCTTCCTGGTCAAGGACCGTGTATACCTCGGAATAGGGTGTGCGACACTCCCGCTCAAAGCCGTAGTCCATTGATGCCCTCCTTCTCTAGTCCCTTATCTGGCCGTTGCCCAGTATGGTCCACTTGTAAGAAGTCAACTCCCTGAGCCCCATAGGCCCTCTTGCGTGCAACTTGTTGGTGCTGATTGCAACCTCCGCGCCCAGTCCAAACTGCCCGCCGTCCGTGAAGCGGGTGCTGGCGTTGACGAACACGGCGGCGGCGTCCACGTCGTCAAGGAACCGCATGGCACTGGAGTAGTCCTCGGTGACGATGGCCTCGGAGTGGCCCGACCCGTACCGCTCGATGTGCTCCAGCGCCTCGTCCAGGGAGTCCACCACCTTCACCGCGGCGATGAGAGATAGGAACTCCATGCCCCAATCGTCCTCGGTGGCCGGCTTCAGGTCCAGCGTCTCGGACGGCCCCAGGATGCTCAGCGCTCGAAAGTCGCAGCGCATCTCTACACCGGCTCCGGCCCACTCGCGGGCGATGGCAGGCAGGCATCTGGGGGCCGCCTCGGAGTGCACCAGGAGCGTGTCCAGGGCGTTGCACACCGTTGGGCGCTGCACCTTGGCGTTGTAGGCAATGGCCACGGCGCTCTCCAGGTTGGCATCCCTGTCCACGTAGGTGTGGCACACGCCAACGCCCCCGGTGATCACGGGCATCTGCGCCTTCTCTCCCACGTAGCGGACGAAGTCGGCGCCTCCGCGAGGTATCAGCAGGTCGATGTGCTCCTTCATAGCCAGCATACGCTCCACCAGCGCGCGGTCGGTGGACTCGACGAACTGCACCGCCTCCCCGGGCACACCAGCCCGGGCTATGGCCTCAACCACTACGTTGGCGAGCGCGGTGTTGGAGTGTATGGACTCGCTGCCGCCCCTCAAGATTACGGCGTTGCCGGACTTGAGGCAGAGCGCCGATATGTCCACGGTGATGTTGGGGCGGCTTTCGTAGATGGCCCCGATGACTCCAAGTGGCACTCTGCGACGGCCCAGCCGGAGGCCGTTAGGCAGCGTGCGCATGTCAAAGGTCTCGCCCACCGGGTCAGGCAGCGAGGCCACGACTCGCACGTCCGCAGCCATGCCCTCCAGCCGCGAAGTGTCCAGCAGCAGACGCTCCAGCACGGCCTCGCTGAGGCCCTTCTCCCTGCCGGCCTGGATGTCCTTCTCGTTGGCCGCGAGTATCTCCCTCTCCCTTGCGCTGAGGGCGTCTGCGATGTTGAACAGCGCCCGATCCTTCACGGCGGTGGATAGTCGAGCCAGCTTGCGAGCCGCCGCCCTAGCGGCCTGTCCCCTGCCAGTTAGCTCATCAATTGCTGTGGTCATAGTTTTCAACTCCCATTCAACTCCGATTAGAGAAGCGATATGTACTCAAAAAGTCAATGGAGCTAGCCTTGTCATTGAACTTCCCAACTATTTCGTTGCCGTTGTTGAACCGAATCTGAATTTCGTACCGTTCGAATCGGGAAGGTGTGCTTGCTTCCTCATAGGACTCTAATAGTGTCATGGCATCATCAATGGAAGCTAACTCGTACATCTGGCCATGCAATGGAAGAACGATAATTGACTGGATCCGGCGCGACACTGACGCAGCTAGTGATTCCATGAAGTTGTTCACGCCGCCTATATTATTTTCTACTAACGCCGCTTCCACGCGGGATTTCAGGTTACCAGGCAAAGCCAACCATTGCTCGACCTTCTGCTGAGAAGTCGCGTCAGGTGTACGCTCGTCGTAGAAGGCATCTATGCCAACCTGCGCAAATGCCTCGATAACTGACGCGTAAGAAAAGTACACTACGTTGAAACCCAAGGATTTTAGTTGACCTAGCGCGCCTTCAGTAAATATCCCGGCCAGAATAGCTCCTTTGAAAGGACCGGCATTGCTGTAGGTTTCCGCGAGAGGCTCAATCGCCCCCTGGATCTCCTGGGCTTTGTTACGCGAGTGCTTTGTGTAACGCCTATACGCGGTCTCAATGAACGCAGCGGGTATTCCTTGATGGTCTGGAGTCCCGCTTCTCTCAAGCACGAAATCTAGATCATGCTTGTTTCCGTACTTGTCCATCCACGTACATTTCTTCCCTCGACGAGTAGGCCTTTTGCCTTTATAGTCAAGATACAGCTTTTGCTGAACGCTGAACTCACTGAGGACTGGAAGGGTTGCAGCTTCTAGTATGTCACCCATTATTTGACCAAATCTATGCGACGGTGAAATAGCCATTACTCATCCATGAACCCATAGGAAACCTTCCTGTAGAGGGAAGTTGTGCTTACGGTTCTTCCACTTCACGTTTCGGTCTCGAATTTTCTCAAAGGAGTACGACCGGAACCCCTCCTGGATGGCAAGCTCACCAAGCCACCGTTCAGTAGGCACATGGACCCCGTATGGCGCCGAATCCCCCACGACAAAGCAGATTTCGCTACCGGTTGCGCACACACGCCGTAAGGAGCGCCATACATCCTGCATGTCGGAGAAGTAGGCTGCGACCATGAGATGGTAGTCCTTCTTGCCACCGTGGTTGAGTCGTTCTTCAGCCAGCATCTGACAAGCCGTTGAAACCTCCTCTGCAATAGCGCTTCCATCCAGCGCCGCCAAAACTTGGCCGAGCTTCAGTCTCTCAACCGAGACATGCTGGGAGCATGACCGGATGAGGTATTTCCGCGCCATCTCATGCAGGTCTCCCCATCCCTTAACCTCCCCAAAGAAAGTCATCTCCAGCCTTGTTGCATCAGCGTAGTCATAGTTGTTTGCATAAGGTGGTGAAGTAACTATCAGGCCTACAGAATCATCTGGTATGGCACTGCATGACCGTGCGTCATCGAGGAAGATGTTGTTCTCGTGTTGAACGTCAAAAGTCTGCAAGAGGCTCATGTCAGACAGCATCCTTTGGACTTGTAGTGTAAATGCCTCGTAGGGATCTAGAACCTTGGCCTTAGTCTTGGCCGGCAATACGTACTGCCAAGGGGCGGTCCCTACGAAGGAGCATGATCGCAGGATGCTAACTAGAGCCAGCCACGTTAGCCTAGCAGCAGGGCTGCCATCGTTCAGCTCATCTAATGCACAACGAAGACTATCCAAGTTTCGGAGCGCTTCCTCAGTAAAACACTCTATGATTAGAGCAGGGTATTCGGGCTGCTGCCACTGTTCGGACATAGCGCGCCTAGCAACGGATTGCGCCATATCGTAAAAGTGTTCTGTGCTGGTACGCCAGAGCATCTTGGCCTCTGCGATGCGTTGGATGAAGGGTTGCGCCTCCACCCCGAAAGCACGCATACCTGCCCTTTCAGCAGCTAAGACAGAAGTGCCAACACCCGCAAAAGGATCAAAGAATGCCAGGCCGTCAAACATCCCCTTACGACTCTCTACAATACTCTCAGCCCACTCCGCTGAGAATCCAGCCGGAAACCTGAACCAACCATGCACGGGGAGACGCATATTGTGCACGAAGGTGGATTTCCCACCTTCCCATTTTGGAGACGGGGCGTTAATCTGCTTTAGCCTCACTTATGTTCCCCTCAAGAAGCGCGTTGGCATATCCATCCCATTGCCCGCTAAAACAATACCATATTGTTGCGGTGCAGCGCCTCTTCGCTGTAGCGATAGCCCAGGGCTTCCTCTATCCTGTTGGAGCGCAGGCCCCTGATTACGGCCAGGTCCGCGGCGCTGTATCCGGCCACGCCGCACGCTATCCGCTTCCCGTGCGGGTCAACCACCAGTATGATATCGCCGCGTAGGAAGTCGCCCTCCACCTCCTTCACACCTGCGGGAAGCAGGCTGCGATGGTGTGCCCGCAGGGCTTCGGCCGCTCCTGCGTCCACCACTACCCGGCCGTGCGTAGAGAGGCGGCTGAGCAGCCACCGCTTGCGGCTCTCCATCTTGCTGGCTGTGGGAGCAAAGTAGGTTCCCACCGCCTCCCCGGACGCCAGCCGCTGCACCACCCGGCCAGTCCTGCCGCCGGCGAGCGACGACGCCACACCGGAGGCGGCGGCCAGCTTTATCGCCTCCAGCTTGGCCCGCATACCTCCCCGGCTCCTGGCGCTGTGGCGTTGGCCGGCCAGGGCCGTAATCGCATCGTCAATCACCTCAACCCTGGGAATGAGCTGCGCCTGCGGGTCCTCGTGGGGGTCTGCGGTGTAAAGGCCGCCAATGTCGCTGAGGACAATGAGAAGGTCGGCGTCAATCAGGTTTGCCACCATTGCCGACAGGGTATCGTTGTCCCCAAAACCCGCGTCACCCAGTTCGTCCACCGCAACCACGTCATTCTCGTTAACGATGGGGACAACCTTCAGCTCCAGCAGGGCCAGCAGCGTGTTCCGCACGTTGAGGTATCCCTCCCGGTCCAGAATGTCCCGCCTGGAGAGCAGGGCTTGAGCCACAATGACGCCGTGGGACTCAAAGAGATGCTCGTAGGTCTGCATAAGGCGCCCCTGCCCAACGGCCGCCAGCACCTGGCGGAACGGGATGTCGTCCCGTTCCCGGTTGACGCTCAAGGCGTGTCCGCCGGCAGCCACGGCGCCCGACGTCACAAGCGCAACCTCCACGCCGGAACCATGCACCGCCGCTATCTGCTCCACCAGAGAGGCGATAACCTCATGATCAAGGCTGTTGCCGCCCCCGGTCAGGACGTTGGTGCCGGCCTTCACTACAATGCGGTTGTACCCGCCCGACCCTTGCGATTTCATTAACGCCACTCTCCTCCGGCCGCGCCCTAAAGCCCTCGCGGGCCGGTGGATGCCTGGTAAGCCCGCCAGTTGCGCCTGGTCTCCTCGATGTGGTCGCCCCCGAACTTCTCCAGCATGGCATCAGCCAGCGTCAGCGCCACCATCGCCTCACCGATGACCGCGCAAGTGGGGACGAAGGTGATGTCGCTGCGCTCGAAGTGGGCGCGGTCCACTAAGTCGCCGGTGGTCAGGTCCACGGTTTCCAGCCCGTTGAGGATGGTTGCAATCGGCTTGACGATAGCCCTCACCACCAGGGGTTCGCCGGTGGTCATGCCTCCCTCCAGGCCGCCGGAGTTGTTGGTGCGCCGGGGCCAGGGCCGCACCCAGCCCTCGTCTGCGCCATGTTCCCACTCATCCACCGGCTTGACCACGTCATGGACCTGCGAGCCGCGCATGTCCGCCTGGGCGAATCCGGCGCCGAACTCCACGCCCTTGACCGCGTTCATGCTCATCACGGCTGCGGCCAGCTTGGCGGTCAGCTTGCGGTCCCACTGGATATGGCTGCCCAGGCCGATGGGCGCGCCTGTGGCAACCACCTCAATAATGCCTCCCACGCTGTCGCCGGCCTCCCGCGCAGCGTCGATCTCGGCGATCATGCGCTCCGCGGCATCCGGGTCGGCGCAGCGGACAGCGGCCGTCCTGGAGCCGTCCGGGTTCTCCCGATGGTACGGGGCCTCCTCCAGCGCATCCCAGTCTATGCGCTCCGGCCTGTTGGCGTGGATGCCACCGATACACAGGACGTGGCCGTGCACCTCAATGCCGAACTCCTCCAAGAAGCGCTGGGCCAGCGCGCCCGCCGCCACCCGCGCGGCGCTCTCCCTTGCGCTGGAGCGTTCCAAGATGTTGCGCGCGTCAGTCTGCATGTACTTGACAATGCCCGGCGTGTCGGCGTGACCCGGACGTATGTTGACTATAGGTTCGAATGGGACGTCGGAGGGCGCAACGCTCATCTCCTCGATCCACGGCACGCCGTCCGGGCCTTTGCCTGTGGTGAAGTCCCTGTTTACAACGAGCATGGATATGGGAGACCCAATTGTAAGGCCATGCCTGACTCCGGCCAGGATCTCCGCGCGATCCTTCTCTATCTGCATACGGCCGCCGCGCCCGTAGCCCACCTGCCGGCGAGCCATGTGCCTCTCTATGTACTCCTCCGTAATAGGCAGGTGGGCGGGAATCCCCTCCACAATGACGGTAAGGTTCTTGCCGTGGGACTCCCCGGCAGTGAGAAATCTAAGCATGGGTCAACTCCTCCTAAGCATTTGTTTGCGCCATCAACGCTTCTTCTCGTACGATGGATGGGTAGGCGTCACAGTCCTCGGCCACCAGGGCGCGCCCAAGTATTCGTAGCGCCCTCTCAAGCCGGCTGACGTGTGTGCGGTATCTTGAATCGACGAGCTTTCGGACGGCGTCCTCGTCAAGGCCCAGCATGGAGGCCATAGCAGCGTAGGTGACCCCCTGCTCACGCATGGCGGTGTAGATGGTCAGCTTGGCCGCTACCAGGAATGGCGCCGCAACCAGGACCTGGCCGTCCTGGACGGGGCTGGGGGCCGGGAGGTCGAGGTTGGCCTTCACGTACATCCCCAGCGCAACGCCGAGGCAGTCCTCAGCCATCTCAATCGCTTCTTCCCAGGAACCCCCGCCGGTGTTCGCGCCGAAGACGTCCGGGAAGGTTACAGAGTAGGCTACTCTTCCTTTCGTCATTCTCTCTTCTTCATCAAGCGCGATGTTGGATGGATAAGCTAAGCGCATGGTCAGAACTCTCCTCCGTTCACAATTCCATGGTCTGCCTGGCTCTGAGAGCCTCCTCCGCAGCCTTGAACATTACCCGGACCGGGGCATCTTCACCCGTCCATATCTCAAATGCGGCGGCCCCCTGGTACACCAGCATAGGCAGTCCGCCAAGGGTCTTTGCGCCGGCCGCCTCGGCCTCCCGCAGCAATGGGGTCACGGATGGATTGTACACCAGGTCGCACACCAACGTATGCGGTGGGATAGCGTCTGCCGTCATGGGCGTCTCCCCCTGTCCCGCGCCGCCTGCCATGCCCAGAGACGTGCAGTTGACGATGAGCCGGCTCCGGGACGCCGCCGTGCGGAGGCCTTCCGCATCCAGGGGAGCTGCCTCGACGGAGGGTATCATGGGGCGTATGCTTTCCACAAGGGCGGCAGCCCTGTCAGGCGTGCGATTGGCGATAACCATGTTCCGGACTCCCTCCCCGGCCAGGGCAACGGCCACCGCCTTGGCGGCCCCGCCTGCCCCCAAGAGCAGGACATCTTGTCCCGCGGGGTCAAAGCGCGCCTCTTCCCGCAGGGCGGCCAGGAATCCCCGGGCGTCGGTGTTATGGCCCACCAGAACGCCGTTGCGGTTTTGGATTGTGTTGACCGCCCCAATCAGTCGGGCCTCTCCCGTCAGCTCGTCCATCATGGGTATCACCGCCTCTTTGTGTGGGACTGTCACGTTGGCGCCCATCACGTCGGAGGCCCGCAGCGACTCCACCGTCGTGGGCAGGGACGCTGCGGGCGCGTCTACCGCCTCGTAACGCGCATCAATGGAGCAGTGGTCCAACGCTGCCTGCTGAAAGGCGGGCGACACAGAATGGCCGACGGGATGGCCAATGAGAAATATGCGCTTGGTCATGGGAAAAGGCCTATCCTTCCAGGCTCAGTGAACTGCACCGAGTATAGCAAGGGAACGGAAAGCGGGGCAAGCGGCGCGCCCTACCGCTCGCGTTTCGCGTCCAGGTACGCCTGGAGGATGACGGACGCGGCCGCCGAGTCCCTCAGCCCCTTCTCACGTGAAGGAGCGTGGCCCGCCTCCCGGAGGAGGCGTTCCGCCTCCACTGTGGAGAAGCGTTCGTCATGGGCATAGACTGGCGCGGGCGATTCTTTGGACAGGAAACGTATGAACTCCCGCACAAGCCGGGCCTGCGGCCCCAGCCTGCCGTTGAGGGAGATGGGAAGCCCAACCACTATCGCATCCGCTTCGTACTCCCCTGCCAGCGCTGTCACGGCTCGGATGTCCGCTTCCTGGCTGACGCGTCTGATGGCGGCAATCGGGCTTACGATTGTGCCGGTGGGGTCGCTGACGGCCACGCCGATGCGCCGCTCGCCCACGTCAAGCCCCAGGACTCTCAGGACTGCCCCTTCCACAGCCTCACGCTGTCCTCCACCGCCTGGATCGCGTCCGGGAGCTTGTCGGGGTCGCGGCCTCCGGCCTGGCCCATGTCCGGCCTTCCACCACCGCCGCCGCCCATCGCCTTGGCCGCATCCCTAACCACTCTGCCGGCGTCAAACCCCTGCGCAGCCACATCCCGGGTGGCCATAACAATCATGGAAGGCCGTCCTTCCAGCACGGCGCCCAGGACCACAATGCCGCTCTTTACGTCGTTCTTCAGCCAGTCCCCTGCCTCACGCAGCAGGTCGGTGGCGGATATGGACAGGACGCCGGACACGACTGCGACTCCGGCCACGTCCTTCCACGGCATCTCCTTGACCTGTCGCCGCAAAAGCTCCCGCTCCAGGGCCTCGGCTCGCTTTGTGACCTCTTCCAACTCCGACAGCAGGCCCTCCACCCTCGACCCCAACTGGCCGGGAGATACCTGCAAGCGACGCGACGCCTCCTCCAGCGATGCCGCCTGCTCCAGCATGAGAGCCTCCGCGCTACGCCCGGTCACGGCCTCGATGCGGCGCAGCCCGGAGCCTATGCCCGTCTCGGAAACGACGTGGCAGTAGCCGATGTCGCCCGTCCTGTGGACGTGGGTGCCT
The DNA here is from genome assembly GCA_965247645.1 of Dehalococcoidia bacterium. Classification (GTDB taxonomy): domain Bacteria; phylum Chloroflexota; class Dehalococcoidia; order Lucifugimonadales; family UBA2985; genus JAPPHY01. The sequence goes on along the minus strand of OZ252024.1, from coordinate 1,939,892 downwards.
CCGCACACCTCAAGGCTGAACGGGACGCCGTTGGCAACCTCCACCACCCGCACCTGGTCGCCGTACCTGTCGCCGAAGAATGCCAGCGCGCCCTGGGAGACGGCTTCCCGGTAGGTGGATTCGCGCCAGTCGACAGGCACGTTCTCCCGAATCTTCTCGTTGGCAAGCCGCTGCACCTCTCGCAGCTCATCCTGGGACAGCGGGCTTACGTGGGTGAAGTCGAAGCGCAGGCGGTCCGGCGCCACCAATGAGCCGTGCTGCCGGACGTGGAAGCCCAGAACCTGGCGCAGCGTGGCGTGCAGCAGATGCGTCGCAGTGTGGTTGCAGGCAATCGACTCCCGGCGCCGCTCGTCCACCCTGGCCTCAACCGCGTCGCCAAGAGTGAAGCTGCCTGCGGCGACCGTGCAGCGATGCGCCGTAAGGCCAGATATGGGGCTCTGGGTGTCCTCCACTCGCAGGATGCTGCCCCCTGCCGCAATCTCCCCCGTGTCGCCTACCTGCCCGCCCTTCTCGGCATAGAAGGGTGTCTCACGCAGCAGGACTTCTACCTGTTGGCCCTCATCCGCCCGCTCCACCGGCCCGCCCTCCACCAGCATCCCGACAATCACCGATTGCGCGGTGAGCGCCTCGTAGCCCAGGAAGGGCGTCCCGCCAACGCCCAGGTCCTGGTAGGCGCGTATGGCATCGAAGTCGCCGCCGAACCTCTCAGCGGAGGCCCTGGCGCGCTCCCGCTGCGCCTCCATCTCCCTCTCAAAGCCCTCCCAATCGATACCATCCAGGCCGTTCTCCCTGGCTATCTCCTCTATGAGCTCAGGCGGGAGGCCGTAGGTGTCGTACAGTACGAAGACCTCCGTACCCAGGAGGACGCGGCTCGCTTTCTCCAGCGTCTCAACGCTGTTCGATTCTCGCAGCTCTGAAAGCAGCGGCTCCACGATCTGCTGCAAGAGTCCCGAAGCAACCGCGCCGCCCACGCGGCCGGCCAGGCTCTGGATAGCCTCGGCAAGATCTGCGGGGAGCGGAGCGTCGTCTGCACGGCTGCCGAGGATGCCCCTGAGTCCGATGTGGAACGGGACCAAGCCGTCTTCCAGCATGGGAGCGCCCGTCCGTAGCGCGTGTCCGAACCGCTCCTCCTCCAGGGTCATCACCCGCATTATGAACTCCCTGCGCTGCTCCAGGTCCGGGTACTGGCCCCTCATGCGGTCGATTGCGACCCCGGCCACCTCTGCCAAGAAGGGGTCTTCCAGCCTCAGTTTCCTGCCGTAGCGTATGGCTCGGCGAATGACCCGGCGCAGCACGTAACCCCGGCCTTCGTTGCCGGGCGCAACCCCGTCGCCGATGAGGAAAGTGGAGCTCCGGGCGTGCTCCGCCACCACCCGGAGGGCGTAGTCGGTGTCCGGGTCGCTGCCGTACTCCCTCCCGCACAGGCCCGCGGCGCTCTGCATCAGCTCGGTGAACAGGTCAGTCTCGTATATGCTGAGCGCCTTCTGAAGGATGATGGCGGCCCGCTCCAGTCCCATGCCGGTGTCTATGTTGGGCGCAGGCAGAGGCGTGCGCGCGCCCTCCGCGTCCTGGTAATACTGCATGAAGACCAGGTTCCAAAGCTCGACAAAGCGGCCGCACGCGAGGCCGGAACCGACGACGACGTTCTCGCAGTTGGGGCCGCAATCGGGTTGCTGGCAGCCGCGCTCCTGGCCGAAGTCGTAGTGGATCTCGCTGCACGGGCCGCATGGGCCCTCGTTGCCGGCGGGGCCCCAGAAGTTGTCCGCCTCGCCGAAGCGCCGGATGCGCTCGGGGGGTACCGCCGTGTTGTCGATCCACAGGTCGTAGGCTTCGTCGTCCTCCTGGTAGATGCTGGCCCACAGGCGTTCCGGCTCAAGCCCCAGATACTCGGTGACGAACTCCCAGGCGTACTGAATAGCCTCCTTCTTGAAGTAGTCGCCCACGCTGAAGTTGCCCAGCATCTCAAAGAAGGTGAGATGCGTGGAGTCCCCAACCTGGCCCACATCCGTCGCGCGGAAGCACTTCTGTGATGTGGTGAGGCGGGTGTGGGGCGGCGACATCTCGCCCGTGAAGTAGGGCTTGAACTGCACCATGCCCGCGCTGGTGAGTAGGAGAGTGGGGTCTCCGGCGGGTATGAGGGAGGAGCTGGGCATACGCAGGTGCCCCTTGGCCTCGAAGAAGCGGAGGAACGCCTCCCTGATCTCGTCTCCGGTCAATTCTGGCGCTCTTTCGGAGATCTTTGCATAACTGCTACAACGTTCCATTTCCTGTCATTCCCGTGAAAACGGGAATCCAAGGCGTATGCCGACACCAGCGGAGCGCCTATGGATTCCTGCTTCCGCAGGAATGACATTGGGTCGCTTTTTCCGAGATGCTGCCAGAAGTTATGCAAGAGTCTTCTTTTGCGGGAGTAGTGGACTACCCAGGATTTTAGGTTAAGGGCATAGGGGTGTCAATGCGAAGGGGGCCGTCAGCCCCTTGGAGAGGCTGACGGCGAACTGTGTCTACCCATCGTCCCCACGCCGGCCCTCAGACGTGCTGGTCCACCAGTATCGGATTGCCGTCCGGGTCCAGAATAACGAAGCTGGCAGGCCCCGCGCCGCTCTCGTCCGCTTCAACGGCCAGCGTCACGCCCGCCGCCTTCAGCCGACGCTGCAATTCCCGCACGTCGGTATAGTCGTCGATCGGCTGAGCTTCGTCATCCCACCCCGGATTGAAGGTCAGTATGTTCTTGTCGAACATGCCCTGAAACAGGCCGATGGTGTGGCCGCCGTTCCTGAGAATCTGCCAGTTCTGGGAAGGGTCTCCTCCGACAACCTCAAAGCCCAGCTTCTCGTAGAAATCCCGCGAAGCTTCCAGGTCCTTTACCGCAAGGCTGACTGAAAAGGCGCCGAGTTCCATGCTTACCTCCTAGATGCGCCTGCTGACGCGGCGCCCGGTTGTTAGTGTCCTGCCCATTATAGCAACTACGCCAGTGGCGTTCACGCGCCCAATGACCTTATTGCCAGCCCGCCGTCGTCATGCCAGCAACCGCGGGCATCCGGAGAGGGAATGGGGGAGGCCTCCCCCGCGCCCCAGCGATGGATTCCTGCTCGGAGGCAGGAATGGTTGCGATCGGAGGCGGTTCACGACCCACGCGCCCATTGCCCACCCCTGCGAAGCTCGTCCTGGTGGAAACGGGGAGCAGTGGTCTACTGCTCCTTATCGCGCGGCGTCTGGCTAGCCTGATTCCCAAGTAATGGCGTCCAACCAGTAAAGGCATCAGCCATTTTGCAGGCAGGCCGTGGCAATCTGAAGCCTGCTTACGCCCTTGAGCAAACTCATGTCTAGCGCAGGGCCGCAGCCATGAATCCGGCTATCCTGGCTGCCACCTGGCCTTCATACCCCGCCAGCGAATGGTCCGCTCCCGCGACAACTACGTACTCAGTGGGCGGCGGCAGCGCAGCCACCAGGCTCGATAACTCCTCTGCCGGCGCCAGCAAGTCTCTATCCCCTACCATTACAAGCTTGGGACCTTTGAACTTATCCAGCCTGGATCTTTGTACACCACCCACGGTGGGAGCCACTAAGGCCAACGCTTCAACACCCTTCGCTCGCGCCAGAATATCCAGCGCAACCACCGCTCCGAACGAGACGCCCGCCACACCTACTCGCCTGCCGTTAACCCCCGGCCATTTCCTGAGGGTGTCCACAGCCGCCTTCAGGTCTTCCTGTTCTCCGGCCCCACGGTCGAAGCTCCCCTCACTGGATCCCACCCCTCGGAAGTTGAACCGCAGAGTGGCAACTCCTTCCCCGTTCAGAGCCGCGGAAAGCGCCAGTGCCAGAGGAGAGTCCATACTCCCCCCAAACAGGGGATGGGGATGGCAAAGGACAACCCCCGCTAAAGGCCCCGACACACCTGCCGGAAGGGTAACTACTCCCTCCAGCGTCAGCTTGCGAGCCCTGAATGCAATGGCCTGCTGTCTCATGTCTGTGCATTGGGCTTGAGGCAGGACCGAAAGAAACCCGCGACCAGCGCTCCCACCTCACGTTCGCGTCCGTGGAAGAAGTGGTCCGCCCCGGGAATGACGTGCATCTCCGGGTTTACTGCAAGCTCGGTTTTCAGCCTGTTGGCCTGGTCCGGCGGCATGAGCCTGTCCTGGGCTCCCACCACAAACTGCATGGGCAGAGACGACCTCGCCAGGAGGTCGTCCTCAGGGTCGACCCGAGCCCTGGCCACCACGGAAAGAGCCTTTGGCAGGTCATCCTGAAGCGCCGCCTTCATGGCGACCCCTGCTCCAAAGGAGTACCCTGCCAGCCCAACGCTGTCCTGCTCCACCTGTTCATGGGAGGCCAGGAACCTGAGCGCTGCCAGGGCATCTTCCACCTCTCCCCTGCCCTCGTCATAAGCGCCCAGGCTCATTCCCACGCCACGAAAGTTAAAGCGAATGGAAGCCATTCCCAGGCGGGCCAGATCATAACAGATAGCCGTCACCACGTTGTTGCTCATGTCCCCACCCATCAACGGGTGAGGATGGCACACCGCTACACCGGGACATGGCCTACCTTCTTCCGGCAGGTGAATGTAGCCCTCCAGTGTCCCCGCGGGCCCCTGAAAGAGCGCCGCCGCCTGCGTCACAGTCCCACCCCCTCTACCGTTACAAACGCCGCTAAAGGCCCATAGCCTGTATGCCCTTGCGGGCCAGGTCCTCGTCCTCCTGGGCAGCCAGGCCGCTCACGCCGACCGCGCCCAGGAAGGCCTCGTCGCTGGAGCGCTGGATGACCACACCGCCTTGGAGGGCGATCATATTGGGGTCGCCGAAGTCGCTGACACTGCGACCCATGCTCTTGAACCGCTCTGCCAGCGGCCCGGTGTCGCTGCGCATAACGGCTGCGGTATACGCCTTCTTGTAGGCCAACTGCTGCGGGATAGAACGGCATCTGTCCATCCGCGCAAATTGGACCAGCTTACCGTTGCTGTCAACAACGGCTATGGCGATAGGCCGGTCGGGCTCTTTCAAAGCCTCGTCCAGCATAGCCTGCATCGCCTTTCCCGCTTCCTCCAGTCCCAGCATCATCTCATCGTACACAATACACCTCCATAATCTAGTTACGAATCTAGTCACGCGTCCGCAGTCGCGGGCAACTTGATTATACTACCGCGTCAAGGGCGCCGAGCTACCGCGCGCCGGCAGAAATGCTGGAGCCGGACGGACATTGGCAGCGCCTTCCGGCTGCAAGCCGTACCGGGCTTCCGCAATCACGCCGTCATACGGCCACTTCCCCAACTCGCGCCTAGCGGAAACGGGCCTGGCTCTCGTTAGGGAGGACACTCATCATCCTCTCCACGGTTGCCCTTGGAATCAGGATGCGGCCGCGCTGGCTGAGCCTCACACACGGGATCCGTCCGCTGTGCACCGCCCCGTACACCGAGTCCGTGCTGAGGCCCAACTGTTGGGCAACCTCCTTGACCGATAGCGCCAGCTTATCGTCGTACATGGCTGTTTCCCCCTTGTCTCCAGAAGATTGAATACTTCCGGGGCATGATAGCACGTTTGTTCTTTTGATGCAAGCAGCCTTCCAGACATGCGTATCCAGGTTCACGGACGGATAAAAGGAGCCTACTCGCGATCTATGATGTCCATAAAACGGAGGAAGGGTTTCATTAGCCACCGGAGAGGGGTGGTGAGTCTGTGTAGCGCCCTTGCCAAAAGGGAGGATATGACGGGCGGGCAGTAGTAGATGGCGAGCCACGCGGCGAGAGCCGCCCCTGTAGCCGCCACTATGTTCAATATCACGTTTCCCATATATCCAGTGTACCACGAAACTCAGGACTGAGGAAGAACCTGGGCAAGCCGCCCGCATTGCTCTGGCGATGGTCGGAGTGATCTCCGGGCCATGCCGCGCGCCGTCCCTCAGATGTCCCTGTATAGGAATAGGCCCAGCATCAGGCTCGCGAGAAACAGGGCGCCGCTGAAGTAGCTTGCGGGAGGAACGGCCGCGAAGAAGCAGACCACGGCAGCAATAAACGGGTACAGGGAAGCATCGCGGCGGGACTCCCCAAGAGCCAGAGTTATCAGCGCAGAAAGCAGCCCCCAACCTGAGGTGGCTAGAGAGACCAGTTCAGCGCCAGTTAGCGTCATAGAAATACCAGCCGGGCCGCAGTCTGAGGCGCTTTGCCTCCCGTAGGTATAGCCCGGAGTGACGCTGTGCCGGGTTGCCGGGCCGTGTACAGCGCCGCAAGAGGGGCCTTGGCACACTCATCCCTGGCTGCCAGGCCGGGCCTCCATATGCCTGGGCCTTACTTCTGTACGGCGGACAGCTTTTGAATCCATTGGGCAAACGAGGCAAGGTTCTGCTGGACCTGGGTCCGCACGGCCTCGTCAACGAGGTTCCCGTCTTCGCCGAAGTTGCTCTGCCCGCCGGACAGGCCAACATCTCCCCAGGGCATGGGTATGGCCCTGGAGCCAACGAGCGCGTCCCGCACATGCGCACGCGACATCACGCCGGTCCCCCTGCCGCCTGCCAGGGACATAATGGAGACTGGTTTGTCCAAAAGCACGTTGCCCACGGGTGGGTTCCTTCTCGATGCCCAGTCGATCAGGTTCTTTGTCACCGCGGGAATTCCCCCGTTGTACTCAGGGGTAACGATCAGCAGTCCGTCTGCGCCGGCAATCGACTCTTTGAAGTCGATCACCGGTTGTGGAGGGCCTCCTTCCTCCAGGTCTGCGTTGAACAACGGGATGTCTCGTATGTCCAACTCCTCTATGACCATGCCATCGGGCGCCAGGGATATTGCGGACCGCAGAAGCAGCCTGTTTATGGACTCCATCCGCAGGCTCCCGGCAAAGGCGGCAATTTTTAGCGACTCTTCAGGCATCTAACTCCCATCTCAGGCTTCATGCGCACGGGCAGCCCGGACTTGGTGAAGGCGAAGGCTACACGGAATGGGCAAGGCCTATTTGGCGGGAGCGGGAGGGAGTCGAACCCCCCGTAGACGCCGAAGGGCGCCCACCAACGGATTTGAAGTCCGCGAAGCCCACCAGAGCCCATCCACTCCCGTGGCCTGGCCTTCTCACACCGCCATTCTTTAAGCAGGCCCCTACAGTGCAGAATCCAGGCGCTTCTTGATAGCCGCCTTGGGAACGGCGCCCACAACCTGGTCTACGGGGCTTCCGCCCTTGAACACCAGCAACGTAGGTATGCTTCTTATGCCGTACTTCATGGCCGTCTCAGGGCTCGTGTCAACGTCCACCTTTGTGAACTTTATCTTCCCGTCATACTCCTCGGCCAGGTCGTCCAAAACGGGAGCGACCATTTTGCAGGGCGCACACCACTCTGCCCAGAAGTCCACCAGCACCGGTATATCGGCTTCCAGGACCTCCTGCTCAAAATCGCTGTCGGTTACGGGTCTGGGTGCGGTCATTTCAGTTCCTCCTCGCGCATCTCAGTAAGGTTCTCCGCTACTTTCGATTCCCTGTGTCTCCGGGATCCCGGCGGCCCGCAGCGCCACAGGAGATAGCTATTAAAAGTTTAAGACCCACAACCCCCTTCGTCAACTACCCGTGAGAAGGCGCGCAGCTTCCTCCAACCTGGTGAGGCATCTATCCCGTCCCAGAACAGCCATCGTCTCGAACAGCGGCGGGGCCGCTTTTCGCCCCGTCAGAGCCACGCGTATGGCTCCGAAAAGCTGGCCCGTCTTGATGTTCAGCTCCTCCGCAAGGGGCCTCAGCTCTCCCTCCAGGGACTCGGTAGACCACGTGTCCAGGCCTGTCACCCTTTGCAGCGCGGACTCCAAAGCCAGTTTGGCGCTATCCCTGTCCATGCCCTTCTGGACCAGGTCCTCCGGCGGATACTCCAACTCCTCCAGGAAGAAGAAGTCCGTCAGCTGCGGAACGTCCGTCATCGTCTTGATGCGTTCCTGCACCAGGGGCGCTATGGCGCTCACGTAGGTCTCCGAGATGGGGCGCGGCGCTGCATCGCTCAGCGTATCGTCCAGGGTTTGCATAATACGGCTCACCAGATCCTTATCGCTCATCTGCCGGATGTACATCCCATTCATCCAGGTGAGCTTGTCCAGGTTGAAGATTGCCCCCGCCTTGGTTATACGCTCCAAGGAGAAGTTCTGTATCAGGTCTTCCCGCGTGAGAATCTCCGTGTGGTCGTCCAGGGACCAGCCCAGGATGGACAGGAAGTTGAACATGGCTTCCGGCAGGTAGCCCATGTCTCGGTACTGGAGCAGGGACACGTCTCCATGACGCTTGCTCAGCTTGGAGCGGTCCGGCCCGAGTATGATGGGCAGGTGCGCGAAGAGGGGCATTTCGTATCCCAGGGCGTTGTATATATGGACGTGCCTGGGGGCGCTGGACAGCCACTCCTCCGCCCGCATCACATGGGATATGTCCATCAGGTGATCGTCAACAATGCTGGCCAGGTGATAGGTTGGGTATCCGTCCGACTTGAGTATGACGAAGTCGTCCACGGTCGCGTTGGCAAAGGTCACGTCACCTCTCACGATGTCGTGGAAGGTGGTCTCTCCCTCCGTCGGCATCTTGAAGCGCACCACGCGGGGCGCGCCCGGGGCCTCTCTAGGCGCAAGGTCGCGGCATAGCCGGTCGTATCCGGGGGGCTGCTTCCGGCGCGTCTGCTCCTGGCGCATCTCCTGGAGGCGCTGGGGCGAGCAGTAGCAATGGTAGGCGTGGCCCCGTTCCACCAGGTCCTCGGCTGCCTGCTGATAAAGCTCCAGTCGCTGCGACTGGACGTACGGCGCGCAGGGGCCGCCGACTTCGGGCCCCTCGTCCCAGTCCAGCCCAAGCCATCTGAGAGAGTCCAGGATGGACTCCAGCGCGCCTTCCACGGTGCGCGCGACATCCGTATCCTCGATTCGCACTATGAAATCGCCGCCGGTGTGCCGGGCGTACAGCCAGCTGAACAGGGCTGTCCGGATGTTGCCAACGTGGGGGTCGCCCGTAGGGCTGGGGGCGTATCGCACTCTGACTCTCTTGTCTGCCATTTCTAAAAGGGCCTTTCCGTGAGTTTCAGCTTGCCTACGGGGTTGCGCCTATGCCCGTATTCAGCTGCGCCAGAAACGCATTCAGCTCCGCCGGCAGCGGGGAGCTGAACTCCACGTACCTCTCCGACGATGGCAGCCGCAGACCCAGAGCCTGGGCGTGCAGGAACTGACGGCCAAGGTGGAGGCTCTTGCCGCCGTAAAGCGCGTCCCCGGCAATGGGGTATCCCAAGTGTGCAAAGTGTACCCGTATCTGATGAGTCCTGCCAGTCTTGGGCAGCGCCTCCGCCAGGGTGAAACCCCGGAGACTCTCCAGCGTCCGGTAGGAAGTCTCCGCCTCTCGCCCCCCCTCTACAACAGCCATCCGCTTGCGATTTCGGGGGTCCCTGCCGATACGAGCTGCTATCATCCCCTCAGCCGGCTCAAGACGCCCCGACACCAGGGCCAAGTACACCTTGCGTATCTCTCTCTCCTTTATCTGCCTGGAAACGTGCTCGTGCGCCCGACGGTTCTTTGCCACCACCATCAGGCCGGAGGTGTCCTTGTCCAGTCGGTGTACAATCCCCGGCCTCAGTCCCTCCTCAATCCTGGCAAGCTCCGGCAGCCTGGCAAGCAGCGCGTTAACCAGGGTGCCCAATGGGTGCCCCGGCGCAGGATGCACCACCATGCCCGCAGGCTTGTTCACCACCAGCACGTCGTCGTCCTCGTATACCACCGCAACGGGTATGTCCTGGGGCAATAGTGTTGTGGGCAAGGGAGGGGACACGTCCATCTCCACCACTTCCCCACCCTTCAACCTGTAGGAAGGCTTGGCCGAGGAGCCGTTCACTCTAACCAGGCCCCTTCCCACAAGGCTGGATATGTGGGATCGGGACAGGTCGCTCTGGCTATCGGCCAGGAATTTGTCCAAGCGTTCGCCTTGAACGTCTCCCACCAATATCCGGACTACTCCCATGACTCCTCCCTTTTCCCTGTGGCTCCTCTATCGGCCGCCGGGGCCGCTTCAAAGCCGCCGTCCGGCATGTCCGGCCCCATCTCCGACGGCATCATCTCCAACGCTATTGGAGTGGGGGCACTCTCCTCTGTCGGCTTCGGGTCAGCGCTCCTACCATGCCTGGTCGAGATGAATGTCCACATGAGGCCCGTCAGCCCCACCACAATGGCAGAGTCGGCAAGGTTGAACACAGGCCACGCTCCCACGTCTATGAAGTCCACCACGTGCCCCAGGCGCACCCTGTCCACCAGGTTGCCTATCGCGCCTCCAAGCTGTAGCCCCAGACAGAATCGCAGGAGCCTGCTATCGACGCGGTTTGTATGATAGAAGACCAGCAGCGCGCCTGATAGAAGACCAGCAGCGCGCCTATTCCCACAAAGGATGCTATGATGAGGAAGGTGGTCTGATGTGGAAAGAGCCCAAAGGCGCTGCCCGTGTTGGTGACGTAGGTAAAACGAAAGAACCCGCCGTCCGGCGCCGATTGTCCGGGACTCATGGTTAGAACAACCAGCCCCTTTGTGATCTGGTCTCCTATTAGTGTGGCAATCAGTACAGCAACGGTGGTCATGCCGGGACGCCTCGGACTCGGCCGGCGGGCTGTGAGGCGCTCATGTCAAGCGGGATGTTCATGGACGTATTGAGTGTCGCGTTGCTATAGGCCACGTATGCCGGCCACCCAAGGGTTCTGCCGACAGTTTAGCATACGGCGATATGAGAGGTAAACCGCAGCCCCATCCGGCGATCCTGGGATGTTGTTGGCAAAGCCCCACCGCGCGGAGCGGCCTCCCAACCGTCATTCCGAGCGCACGCGGGCATCCGGGGAGGCCGCTCAACTTTGGAATAGTCGCGCTGTGGCAGTTGTGATAGAATCTCCCATCATAGGCAAAGGTTGTAGCTCAGAGGATGCCGGCCGTGCCATATGCGGTTAGACTCGCCAGAGAAGAAGACGTCCCTCAACTGGTGGACATAGAGAAGGAGGCATTTCCCACCTCTTGGCCCGCTACGCCATTCAAACGCGAGCTATCCAACAGGTCAGCCAGCTTTCTGTCGGCCTACCGGCTATCCGAAGACGGCCAACCCTCCATCCCTGCTCCCGGCAAGCCGCTCCATGAAGGCAGCGCCGTTACATCGCGCGGGCTGGGTGGAGTCCTGAAACGCCTGTTCCGAAGAGAGCCCCCCTCGTCTTTCCTCACCCGCCCTTTGGACTACGTAGCAGGCTACGTTGCCACCTGGTATATGACGGACGAAGCGCACATTACCGGCATTGCCGTACGGGAGTCGCTGCGAGGCAACGGGCTGGGGGAGTTGCTGCTCCTGACCTCTATCCAACTGGCAATGAGGCGGCAGTCCAGGGTGGTAACCCTGGAGGTGCGAGTCTCCAACCAAGTGGCCCAGTCCCTGTACTCCAAATACGGCTTCAACCAGGTTGGGTTGCGCAAAGGGTATTATACCGACAACCACGAAGACGCCTACATAATGACCACCGCGCCCATCTCCTCGCCTGCGTACAGCGAGCAGTTCCATACCCTGGAGAAGAGCTACAGAGAGCGGCGCGGCAACATAGCTCTTGACCTTGGTTGACCGGAGGGGTCTCGCCACTCCGCGGCATACACTAGGATACGGTCCGGCGGCGCATGGGCGTCAGGCCGATTGCAGAGGCGCCCGCAAGCCCCATCGTCTAGAGGCCCACAATGAGCTGCCTGGCTCCCACAAAAATCATGGAGACTGCAAGGATAACCAGCACCACGCGGTGATTCACCCTGGAGCTCAGGTATAGGCCAATCTGCGCGCCCGCCAACGCTCCCACGCCCAGAAGGGCGGCCGTGCGCCATCCCTCCTGGAACTGGCCCGTCGCAATTCGAGTGACCAGGCTGGAGGAAGAGGTTACCACCAGCAGCAGCATTCCAGTGGGGGCCACCACCCTGGCCGGCATCCTGAGCAGGAACGTCATGGCCGGGACGTTGACCACCCCTCCTCCAATGCCGAAGAAGCTGGAGATATAGCCGGACACGGGGCTGATTCCGGCGGCCATCAGGGTGTTAACGTAGAATCGATACGTCCCGCCTCTGCGCTCCTGGATCTCCCTGTTGGGCGTGTGGTCCACCCTCCCCTGCAACTCCCCCGCTCTGGCGCTGCGCCAAAGCACGTAGACCGCGCCCAGGATCAGCAGGACACCCATATAGACCTCAAAGTTGCTCCTGGTCACCCTGCTGGCCGCTATGGCCCCAACAACCGCGGCAGGGATGCCGCCCACTGCCAGCAGGGCTGCGGTCTTGAAGTCGATGCGCCGCGCCCTGTAGTTGCCCACCGTGGCAGAGACGGCGTTCAGGAAGACCACCGAGAGGGAGATGCTGGAGATGGTGGACGCCGACGCCTCCGGAAACATGAAGAGCAGGATGGGGAGCAGGATAAACCCGCCCCCAAGGCCCACCAGTGTTCCCAATGTGGCAACTACAAGTCCCAGGAGAGGCAGAAGGACCACGTAGAAGAGTGTCGGCTCAAATGACATGGCTCTCGCTTACGCCCTGGCATCCGCAGGCGGATAGTACGCGGCCTGTTCACGGGAGGCCTGAGACGATCGCAGCGCCGTCTTGCCGCGGCCGGCCACCGGCCCCCCCGTCACCCCAAACCCGGCGACGAGAGCCGACCGCCTACGCCTCCTCCAAAATCTCGATACGCTCTATGGTCGGTGGGTTGACCGGGCTGGAACGCTCCCCTGAAGACCCCTGCTTCACCGGAAGGTTAGCCAGGCTGTCCACCACGTCCATGCCCTGCGTCACTTGCCCAAATATGGTGTAGTTCTTGGGCAGGTTGCCTTGCTGGTGCATCACAAAGAACTGGCTGCCGTTGGTATTTGGGCCGGCGTTCGCCATGGCGAGCGTGCCCGCCGCGTAGTCGCGTGTAACGCGCTCGTCCTCAAAGGTGTACCCGGGCCCGCCCGTCCCCGTACCCGTGGGGTCACCGCCCTGGATCATGAAACCGGATATAATGCGGTGAAAGATGACCCCGTCGTAGAAGCCCTCCTTGGCCAGAAACACAAAGTTGTTCACGGTCTTTGGGGCCTCTGACGGGAGCAGGTCAAAGACTATGTCCCCGCCGCTGGTGTGCATGGTCGCGGTGATCCTGCTGTCCGGGTCTACGGTCATCGGGGGTGGTGCGCCGTACTGTTTTGCCACGCTTGCTCCTTCTGATGGTATATGTGTTTGCAAATCGCCGGGGATGTTTCAGACGCAGCAAGTCTATCAGAATCAACCTCGTCATGCCAGCGATCATGAGGAGTGGGGCCGGTCTCGACAAATTGCCCCCGCCTATGCACTGGTAATCCGACCCCCGCCTATGGCATAATCTAGGGGTCTGCAAAGCCCACTCCATTTGAAAGAAGGCAAGTGCATGAGCGAACAAAACCTACAGCAAAGATCACGGTCCACACTGGCAACCTCCCGGGGAGAGATGACCTACTACAGACTGGGGCTGCTTGAGGAGGAGGGGGTGGTAAACCTCTCCGCCCTGCCCTTCTCCATTCGCGTGCTTGTGGAGAACGCCCTGCGAAACCTGGACGGCTACCTGGTCACAGAAGACGACGTGATGGCCGCGGCGAACTGGAGCCCCAACTCCCAATCGCCAAAGGAGTTCCCATTCATGCCTGCCAGGGTGCTAATGCAGGACTTTACTGGTGTCCCTGCGGTGGTGGACCTGGCGGCCATGCGGTCGGCTATGGCCCGCAACGGCGGCGACTACCGGAAGGTCAACCCCATTGTGCCCGTTGACCTGGTGATAGACCACTCGGTGCAGGTGGACTACTACGGCACTCCCTCGGCGTTCCGGCTGAACGTGGAGAGGGAGTTCGAGCGTAACCAGGAGCGTTACACGTTCCTGCGCTGGGCGCAGAACGCCTTCGACAACTTTACGCTGGTGCCGCCCGGCACAGGCATCGTCCACCAGGTCAACCTGGAGTATCTAGCCTCCGTGGTCACCACCGACCAGTCCCAGGGCGGGGCGGTGGCATACCCCGACACGGTGGTCGGCACAGACTCCCACACCACCATGATCAACGGACTGAGCGTGCTGGGCTGGGGAGTAGGCGGAATAGAGGCGGAGGCGGTGGTGCTGGGACAGCCTTACTACATGCAGCTGCCGGAGGTCATAGGGTTCAACCTGACCGGGGCCCTCAGGGAGGGCGTTACCGCCACAGACCTGGTCCTCACCGTGGTCCAAATGCTGCGGCAGAGGGGCGTTGTGGAGAAGTTCGTGGAGTTCTACGGCTCAGGGCTGAGCAACCTGCCACTGCCGGACAGGGCCACCATCGCAAACATGGCCCCGGAGTACGGCGCAACCTGCGGGTTCTTCCCCGTTGACGCCACCACCCTGGAGTACCTGCGCGGCACCGGTCGAGACCCAGCTCAGGTGGAGTTGGTGGAGCAGTACGCCAAGGCACAGGGCCTGTTCCACACGGACGACACCCCGGACCCCGTGTACACGGACTCCCTTCACTTGGACATGAGCGAAGTTACCCCCAGCCTGGCCGGGCCACGTCGCCCGCACGACCGCGTGGTGCTCAGCAACGTGAGGGACGACTTCCACGCCACCTTCGGGCCGCGGGGAGATGAGGCAGACCTTGAGATAGACGGCCAGAAGGCGTCCATAGGCAGTGGAGACGTGGTCATTGCGGCCATCACCAGCTGCACCAACACATCCAACCCTTCCGTCATGGTAGGCTCAGGACTGATAGCAAAGAAGGCCGTGGAGCTTGGACTGAACCGCAAGCCCTGGGTCAAGACCAGCCTGGCCCCTGGCTCACAGGTGGTTACGGACTACATGGACTCGGCGGGTCTGACGCCATACCTGGAGCAGCTGGGATTCCAAAATGTCGGCTACGGCTGCACAACGTGCATCGGGAACAGCGGCCCGCTTCCCGACCCCGTTTCCAAGGCCATCGGCGACAGCGACCTGGCGGTGGCCGCCGTGCTCAGCGGCAACCGCAACTTCGAGGGTCGCGTACACGCGGAGGTCAAGGCCAACTACCTGGCTTCGCCCATGCTGGTGGTGGCCTATGCCCTGGCGGGCACCGTGGACATAGACCTCAACAACGACCCTCTGGGGCAGGATGGTCAGGGCAACCCCGTATACCTTCAGGACATATGGCCCTCTCAGCAGGAGATCCGCGAGACCATCGCCACCTCCCTCAACCCCGATATGTTCAGGGACCGCTACAGCAACGTCTCCACCGGGCCGGAGGAGTGGAGCACGCTGCCGGCGCCTGAGGGCGACCTGTACCAGTGGGACCCGGAGTCCACTTACATCCAGGAGGTCCCCTTCTTCAGCAACATCGGCGACGACGTCCAGGAGACCACGGACATACTCGCAGCGCGCGTGCTGGTTATGGTGGGCGACTCCATCACCACCGACCACATCTCGCCCGCGGGAGCAATACCACTGAGCAGACCCGCCGGGCAGTTCCTGGTCGACAAGGGCATACAACAGAGGGACTTCAATACCTACGGCGCTCGTCGAGGCAACCATGAAGTGATGATGCGGGGCACCTTCGGAAACGTGCGTCTCAGGAACCAGCTGACGCCCGACAAGGAGGGCGACTGGTCGGTCTACTTCCCGGAGGATGAGATGACCAGCATCTTTGAGGCCGGCGAGAAGTACCAGGCTAGCGGGATACCCACCATCGTAATCGCCGGCAAGGAGTACGGGGCGGGCAGCTCAAGGGACTGGGCGGCCAAGGGCCCCAACCTGCTGGGAGTGCGCGCCGCCCTGGCGGAGAGCTACGAGCGTATCCATCGCAGCAACCTCATAGGCATGGGTTTGCTGCCGCTGCAATTCAAGCCGGGCGAGAGCGCCGCAAGCCTGGGCCTGACGGGGCGCGAGACCTTCGACGTCACGGGCATAGCAGGCGGCATCACCCCGGGCCAGGACGTTCAGATACATGCAGTCGGCGATGACGGCTCCTCGATGGACTTCGCAGTGACCTGCCGCATTGACACGCAGGTGGAGGTCGACTATCACCGCAACGGCGGCGTGCTTCACACGGTGCTGCGCCGTATGCTGCGAGAGGGCTAGACTTCGCCGGAGTAGACCTCAAACAAGATCGGCCCCCTGACCCCGATACAGAGCATTCGGGGTCAGGGGGTCAGCTTAAGCTACAAAAGAGACCACGGCCTTAGCCCACATCGCTAACTCGTCCTGCCGCAGAAGACTCAGACGGTGGGCTTAACAGCCCTGACGCGTACGCTCGCCAGGCTCGCTTTCCACTCCTCCCCCGCAGCGACGGCACTCCTGTAGGGCGACTGCTCGACCACGTCCACCTGCTCAAAGCCGGCCGTATCCATTCGGCCCAGGTAGACGGACTTCAGTTCCGCTCCGCCCACGCAGGACACCCACATGTCCGGGTCCATTCGCACTTCCTCCGGCAGCTCCCCTTCCAAGACCATGTCTGAGACGTAGAGCCTGCCGCCGGGCTTCAGCACGCGGAAGGCTTCTTGAAAGACCTGGTCCTTGTCCGGGGACAGGCATATAACACAGTTGGAGATAACCACGTCCACGAGATCGTCCCCAAGGGGCAGCCGCTCTATCTCGCCCAGGAAGAACTCCACGTTGGAGACGCCCACCTTGGCGGCATTGCTCCTGGCAAGACTCACCATGTCCACGGTCATGTCCACGCCGTAAGCCCTGCCTTCCGGCCCCACCTTGTGGGCCGCCAGGAAGCAGTCGATGCCGCCACCGCTGCCAAGGTCAAGGACGCTCTCTCCGGGCTGAAGCTCAGCCAGGGCAACCGGGTTGCCGCACCCGGCGGAGGCGGCGATGGCCTCAGCCGGCACGTCTTTCAGGTCGGAGACGGAGTAGAGAACCGGCGGGATTATCATCTCTCCCGCGCTGCAACACGCAGAGGCGCTTTGGGCCTTGCCTCCGTAGCGCTCCTTCACCGCCTGCTTTATGCCATCCTCTTTCAAAGTACTCATTGTATGCCTCCGAGCCATATTATCGCGCAGCGCCCGCAGTCTGAAAAGGGTGTGGAGTGGACCCTCGCGTCCGCGAGAGTGACGGCGGGCGGGATGGGGCGCCGTTTCCCGTCGGAAATCCCCCCTACCCCACCCTGAGGCGTTCCTTTGCCTTCCCACAACCTGATGGTATAATCCAAATACTGGAGATTACCTTGAGCCTGCAAATTTCCGTCATCGGCGCCAGTGAACCCTCCATCGAAGCCATACCCTTGGCGGAGGAGGTGGGGCGCGAGCTGGCCAGACGAGGGGTGGTCCTGATAACGGGCGGTCTGGCCGGCATTATGGAGGCCGCGTGCCGAGGGGCCAAGGAGGCCGGCGGCCTCACTGTTGGCATCCTGCCCGGCAGCAACCCGGCGGACGCTAACCCATACGTGGACATCCCCATCTGCACCGGCATAGGCTACGCCCGGAACGTCGTCGTGGTCAGGTCCGGGAGGGCCGCCATCGCCATTGCCGGCGCGTTCGGCACACTTTCGGAGATAGCCCACGCCCTGGGCGACGGCATCCCCGTCATTGGGCTGAACACCTGGTCCTTCGCCAGGGGCGGGAAAGAGGACGACAGCATAATCCTCGCACACAGCCCAGTCGACGCTGTGGACAAGGCCATCGAAGCTGCCGAGCAGCCGGGAAGCGGCGCTGGCCGGAAGCGGGAGGCAGCAATGAGCGACATTAGAGAAGCGCGCGCCAGGGAGGTCCTGGACTCCCGGGGCAATCCAACCGTAGAGGTGGACGTCATCCTGGAGGACGGCTCCCTTGGCCGCGCGGCCGTGCCCTCCGGCGCCAGCACCGGCGCCCACGAGGCCGTGGAGCTGCGGGACGGCGACAAAGCCCGCTTCGGGGGAAAGGGCGTCCTGACGGCGGTAGCCAACGTCAACGAGAAGATCGCCCCCGCCGTTGCGGGCATGTCCGCCCTGGACCAGCGCGCCCTGGACGAGAAGCTCCTGAGGCTGGACGGGACGCCGAACAAGCGCAACCTGGGCGCCAACGCCGTCCTTGGCGTGTCCCTGGCCGTGGCCCACGCAGCCGCAGCCTCCAGGAACATGCCCCTGTATCGCCACCTCTGCCCCGGCGCGCCCACCACCATGCCCGTGCCCATGTTCAACATCCTGAACGGGGGCAAGCACGCCCAGGACTCCGCCGATTTCCAGGAGTTCATGGTCATTCCCCTGGGCCTCGGCTCCTTCAGCGCGGCTTTCAGAGCGGGCGCGGAGATCTACCAGGCCCTCAAAGAGGCGCTGATGGGACGAGGGTACAGCACAAACGTGGGCGACGAAGGCGGCTTCGCGCCGTCCCTGCCCTCCAACAAGGACGCCGTAGAGGCCGTCCTCGCGGCCATAGAGGCGGCCGGATACAGGCCCGGCATCGACTGCTTCATCGGGCTGGACGTCGCCGCATCGGAGCTTTTGCAGGACGGCCGGTACGTCCTGCCCAGGGAGGGCGTCACGCTGGACAGCCGGGAGATGGTCGACTTCTACGCCCGGTGGGTGGACGCCTACCCTATCATCAGCATCGAAGACGGCATGGCGGAGGACGACTGGGATGGCTGGGGACTGCTCATGGAGCGACTTGGCGACCGTGTGCAGCTGATGGGCGACGACCTGTACACCACCAACACAAACCGCATCCTGAGAGGCGTACAGGAGAGGGCCAGCAACTCGATTCTCATCAAGCTGAACCAGATCGGTACCCTGAGCGAGACCCTGGACGCAATGGAGATGGCCGCCGCGGCCCATTGGAGCAGCGTCATCAGCCACCGCTCCGGGGAGACCGAGGACACCACCATCGCCGACCTGGCAGTGGCGACTGGCGCGGGCCAGATCAAGGCCGGCGCGCCCGCCCGCAGCGAGCGAGTCTGCAAGTACAACCGCCTGCTGCGTATTGAGGAGGAGCTTGGAGCGGACGCCCGCTATCCCGGGCGGGACGCGTTCCCGGTATAGATGACACAGAGGCAATTTTTCAGGACTTGTTTGGATACAAAAAGGAGGCACACATGGCAACGCGCATAGGCATCAACGGGTTCGGAAGAATAGGACGGCAGGTGCTGCGGGCCTCGATGGAGCGGCACCCCGACAAGCTGGAGGTCGTCGCCGTCAACGACCTCACGAACGCCAAGACCAACGCCCACCTCTTCAAGTACGACACCAACTACGGCGTCTACCCCGGCACGGTGGCCGCCGAGGAAAATGCCCTGGTCATCGACGGCAAAGAGGTCCAGGTGCTGGCAGAGCGCGACCCCGCCGGCATCCCCTGGGGAGACCTGGGCGTGGACATCGTTGTGGAGTCAACGGGCATCTTCACGGACGCAGCCAAGGCGGCCGGGCACCTGACCGGCGGCGCAAAGAAGGTCATCATCTCCGCGCCCGCCCGCGGCGAGGACGTGATGGTAGTCCTGGGCGTCAACCAGGACAAGTACGACCCCGCCAGCCACAACATTCTCTCCAACGCCTCCTGCACCACCAACTGCATTGCGACGATGGTCAAGGTGCTCCACGACAACTTCACCGTGCAGCGGGGCCTTATGACCACCGTCCACGCCTACACCAACGACCAGCGCATCCTGGACCAGGCCCACGACGACCTGCGACGCGCCCGGGCGGCGGCCCAGAACATCATCCCAACCACCACGGGAGCGGCCAGGGCCGTGGGCGTCATCATGCCGGAGCTTCAGGGCAAGATACACGGCATGGCTCTGCGCGTTCCGGTGTCCACAGGCTCCATCACGGACTTCGTGGCGGAGCTTGACCGCAAGGTCAGCGTAGAAGAGGTCAACGCGGCGTACAAAGAGGCTTCCGAGTCGTCCCTCAAGGGCATCCTGGACTACACCGAAGACCCCATTGTGAGTTCCGACATAGTGTACAACCCCCACAGCTGCATCTTCGACGCCCTCTCCACCATGGTCATGGGGGACAACATGGTGAAGATACTGGGCTGGTACGACAACGAGTGGGGCTACTCCTGCCGCACCGCCGACCTCTGCGCCTTCCTTGTAGATAAGGGTCTGTAACAGCCGAGGCGTTACGTTTAAAGGCCATTGTGGGCACACCGGCACAGAGGCACGGCTAGTTTTGTAAGGGGCGCCCTTTGAGATGCGTTATCTCAAAGGGCGCCTTCTCTTAGTGTCTTAAATTGCCCCTCCGTAGCTGTCTTGGTAGAATAGCCTCATAGTGGAACATCCCAACCCCAACGATCCCCCTACCCTCAACCCGCGCAAGCTGACCCTCGAGGCGCGCCGCCTGGCCGTTGTCTTCGCGCCCGTCCTAATCCTTGTACTGGCCCTTGCCCTGCGGCTCTACGGCATAAACTGGGACCAGGGCGGCCTATTCCACCCCGACGAACGGGCCATCCTGTTTCACGTCAACGATATGCGTTGGCCTCCCATCTCCGACCTGGGCGTCCTCCTGGACGTGGATGAAAGCCCCCTCAACCCGCGTTGGTTCCCCTATGGCAGCCTTCCCATGTACGCGGTGAAGGCCGCGCAGGCGCTTCTCTCCCCCATCGTCGACCTGGACTTTCACGGCCTGAGCTACCTTGGCAGGGCACTCTCCGCCCTTGCCGACGTGGGCACAACGCTGATGGTATTCCTCCTAGCGTCCCGGCTCTACGGGCGCAGGGTGGGAATACTGGCCTCGCTGTTCGCCGCCCTCGCGGTGATACACATCCAGCTGAGCCACTTCTACACCGTGGACACGTACCTGACCTTCTTCATAGTCGCCTCAGTGTACTTCATGGTACGACTGATGCAGGACGGGCGGCCGAGGGACTCCGCCCTGGCCGGGGTCTTCATCGGGCTGGCGTTGGCATCCAAGATAAGCGTTGCGCCACTGTTCCTGGCCTTCGTGCTGGCCCACGCCATCTACGCGTTCTCAGGCCCCGGGGAGAGGCTCACCCTGGCAAAGCCGTCGCGGCCCGCCCTGGCCAAGGTAGTCCGCAGCCTATTGCTGGGAGGCGCGGCGTCCATGCTGATCTTCTTCATCGCCACGCCATACGCATTCCTGGACTGGTCAAGGCCCACGCCCTGCGAGGTCCCCTACCCTTTCCTGGAGTTCCTCGACCGGAACTACTACGCCTGCGACCTGGGAGGCGAGTTCGCGATGGCGCGCGGCATATCGGGGCGGCCCTACACCCAGCAGTACATCGACACCGCGCCCTACTGGTACCACATCCGACAGCTGGCCCTGTTCGGCCTGGGGTTTCCCCTGGGCATAGTCGCCTGGGCTTCCGTCCTGTTCACGGTCGCCCTGGCAGCAGCCCGCCGCCGCAAGGGCGACCTGCTGCTTCTGGCCTGGGTACTCCCCTACTTCCTGCTGACGGGCTACGTGGAGGTGAAGTTCCTGCGGTACATGCTGCCCCTGACCCCGTTCCTGCTCATCATGGGGTCTCGTATGCTCCTCTGGGCGCACGACCGGGTATCAGAGCGGAGCGTCCGGCATCTCCCACTGGCGCGTTGGGGCATTGGGTTCGTGATCGCAGCCACGGCGTTCTACAGCCTCGCCTTCGTCTCCATATACAGCCAGCCGCACACCGCAATGAGGGCGTCCGAGTGGATCAACGAGAACATCGCCAAAGGCTCCGTGATACTCATGGAGCACTGGGAGGAGGGGCTGCCGAACACGCACAGCTACGTCAGAGGCTGCCGCGGCGTTCCGGACGACGCTAGGTCCTGCATGAAGATGTACGACTCCGACAACGTGACGTACTACGGCGGCAAGGACAAGATGACGGTGGTGGCGGAGCAGCTTGCCGGGGCCGACTACCTAGTCTTCTTCAGCAACCGCCTCTACGGGAGCATCCCCCGGCTGCCGGAGAAGTATCCCCAGAGCGGCGAGTACTACCGCAGGCTCTTTGCCGGGGAGTTGGGGTACCGGCTGGAGCATTGGGAGACCGCCTACCCCCGGCTCATGGGAATCGCCTTCACGGACGATACCTTCACCCGTCCAGGCCTGCCGACGCCCGGAGAGCTGGGGCCGTTTCGACCGGCGCCCTTCACCGTAAACCTGGGCTACGCCGATGAGAGCTTCAGCGCCTACGACCACCCCAAGATCCTGATATTCAAGAACCTAGACCGACTGAGCGCCTCTGAGATACTTCCGCTCCTCACGGAAGACCCACCGCAAGCGGCCGAGGACAAGAGCTTGCTGATGTCGGAGGCGACGCTTACGGCCCAGCGCGAGGGCGGGACCTGGAGCGCCATATTCGACCCCGGCAGCCTGGCCAACCGCTTCCCGGCAGTGGTGTGGCTCCTGTGGGCGCAGGCGCTTGCCCTGCTCGCCCTGCCGCTGAGCCTGGCTGTGTTCAAGGCCCTGCCGGACCGGGGCTACCTGCTGGCCAAGCCGCTTGGCATCCTTGCGACGGCCTACGTGGCCTGGCTCTTTGCAAGCCAGCACTGGATGCCATTCTCCAGAGGCTCAGTCCTTCTCGCGGCGTTGCTGCTCGCGTCGGTCTCCGCGATGGTTTTATACACGCGACGGGTGGACATAGCCGCCTTCTTCAAAGAGAACCTCCGTCTGGTGGCAGTGGGTGAGGCCGTCTTCATGGCCTCCTTTGCCGTATTCCTGCTGCTGAGAGCGGCCAACCCTGACCTCTGGCACCCCTACACCGGCGGCGAAAAGCCGATGGAGCTGGCCTACCTCAATGCCATAGCCCGCTCAACCTACATGCCCCCCTACGACCCCTGGTTTGCCGGAGGGTACATCAACTACTACTACTTTGGGCAGTTCATAGTCGCAAGCCTAGTAAAGGTAACCGGAATAACGACCGAGGTGGCTTTCAACCTGGCCGTTCCCCTGTTCTTCGCCCTCACGACTTCGGCGGCCTTCTCCCTGGCGTACAACCTGTCGGAAGGCGCGCGGCGCGGCATGGGCAGCGCAGGGGGCCGGGCGTGGGCCATAGTGGCCGGGCTTGCCGGCGCGTTCTTTGTCGCAGTCATGGGGAACCTGGACGGCGCAGTCCAGTTGGGGCAGGGCTTCGCCAGGGCGCTGCTTCAAGGGCTGCCCTTTGGCGAGTTCGATTTCTGGCGCAGCAGCCGGTTCATACCTCCCGGCGACCCGTCCGGGTACGAGATAACCGAGTTCCCCTTCTTCACCTTCCTGTTCGCAGACCTGCACGCCCACATGATGGCCATGCCGTTTGCCCTGTTATCGCTTGGGCTGGCCCTCAACCTGACCCTTCGCATCAAAGAAGGAGTAGGCATAGCCTCCAGGATAGGCTGCCTGCTGGCCCTGGCGCTGGCGGTGGGGTCGTTGAGGGCAATCAACACCTGGGACTTCCCAACCTACCTGGCCTTCGGGGCGTTGGCCGTGCTGATTGGCGAATACGCCGGCAGTTCCCGCCGTATCTCCGTTGCCCTAGCGGCGCGCGTTATACTCCAGACGGCCTTCCTATACTGGGCGACTACCTTGCTGTTTGCGCCCTTCATAGACAACTACCGCTCCTTTGCCGATGGCGTGTTTCTCAGCCGGTGGCAGACGCCCCTATACGCCTACCTGGGTATACATAGCGTCTTCATATTCCTGGCGATAAGCTTCCTGGCTTACGCCGGCCGCAGCCACCTCCCGTCGCTATTCAGACGCGTCGCCGGCCCAGCCGCCAAGCCCGGCAAGGCGCTGAGGGTTACGCTCGCCGTCGGCCTGCCACTGGCAGCCGTCGTCGCGCTTGCGCTGAGCGGCTACGCCACCGTCGCCTTCCTGTTGTTGCTGCTAGCCCCGACGGTCGCGCTGGGCTGGAGGTGGACCTCGTCCGGGAAGGACACCTTTGGCGTCTTTGCACTGGCTATGCTGGCAACCGCCCTGTCCATTGGGATCATGGTTGAGGTAGTGACCATCAAGGGGGACATAGCCCGCATGAACACGGTGTTCAAGTTCTACCTTCAGGCCTGGGTACTGATGGGCATATCCTCGGCGTATCTCCTCTGGCGCTTGGGGCCTGTCGCATTTCGCGGCCAGCGGCAAAGCAGCCCCGTCATTCCCGCGGAAACGGGAGTCCACTCGCCCACTCATGGCGAACCCAGCCCCCTTCTCGCTCATGGTGAGCCTGTCGAACCACGTGAAACGCGCCAGGGCCGCCGTATGGGACTCGGAAGGGCGCGCGTCCTGCGATGGGCGTGGCCGGCGCTGCTGGCCCTCCTGCTAATCGGAAGCTCCGTGTACACCGTGGCTGGGACCCAGGACCGACTGAGGGAAAGGTTCCAGCCCCTGCCCCTTACCCTGAACGGAATGGCCTACATGGAAGACGCCCGGTACTCCTTTGACCGCGGCCGGGGCAGCGAGGAACTCAAGGGTGAGAACGACGCCATTCAATGGCTCCGGGGAGACGCCATACAGGGTTCCCCGGTGGTACTGGAGGGACAGGGAGAGCTTTACCGGAGCCTCCACGGCCGGGTGTCCATCTACACCGGCCTTCCCACGGTCCTGGGCTGGGACAACCACCAGTCGCAGCAGCGGGGCTACGGGCCTGTAATAGGCGACCGCGTTAGAGACGTCCGCCGCATATACTCCACCGAGAGCGTGGAGGAGGCCATGAAGCTGCTTGGCGAGTACCGCGTTGAGTACGTCTACATAGGAGAAATCGAGCGCCACTACTACCCTGAGCGCGGCCTGGACAAGTTCTCCCGCATCCCGGGCGCAGAGTTGGCGTACTCCAACCCCACGGTGGAGATATACCGAGTCGCGTCGGCTTCCATGCGCCTTGAGACTTCAGGTGGCCCATGATATTATGACAGAGAGGAAAAGCGACGCGCAGGAAGTGAAGGAATGGACATACAGGAAATAGTGGGGCTTGTCCGAGACTTGGCCATAATCCTGTTTGCCATGCTCGGTATGCTGGCGATGCTGACGGCCGCGATCCTGGGCCTGTTGCTGTACCGCAAAGTGGCGCCCACTCTGGATTCGGCAAGGGAGACTGCGAAGCGTACCCAGGAAGCGGCCACTCAGCTATCAGAGAAGGTGGTTAAGCCAATGCTGAGCGCCTCTACTTCCGCGTACAGCGTGGGGCGAATCGTAGCTTTTATCATAGGGTTATCGCAAGGGAAAGGAGAAAGAAAAAATGGCAGGTGAAACAGGATTCGGCACAGGTCTGCTCCTTGGAGGCATAATAGGGGTGCTGGCGGGACTCCTTCTGGCTCCCAAGCCCGGAGAAGAGACGCGCGCGCAGGTAGCGGAGATGACCGCAGGGTTGAGACAGAGGGCCGAGGAGGCTACGGCAGGGGCCAGGGTGCGCGTGCGGGAGGTCGCTGATGAAGGAAGGGTCGTGGTCAACCGGATGATGCCAGGTCGAGAAGCGGCGGGCGCGGAGGAGCCTTCCACCGACAACCGCGAGGAGTCACCCGCATAGCGGCCGTTTGAGCCAATACAGGAGCTTTACAGGCCCCACGACCTTCCCGGGAAGGTCGTGGGGCCTGTTCCTGTTCAAAGCGGAAGGGGCGCCGGCGCAATGCTTAAGCGTCCTGGTAGCGGGGATACGACCCGAAGACCTTCAGCATGGAGACTTCGGTTTCAATGATGCTGAGAGCCTCCCGCACGGCGGGGTCCTCTCGATGCCCGTTCAGATCTATCAGGAAGACGTAGCGCCCCAGACTCTCCTTGTTAGGGCGGGACTCCACCTTGGCAAGGTTGATGTTTCTGGTAGCGAAATGCCCAAGCGCTGCATAGAGAATCCCCGCGCGGTCTTCGCTGAAGGAGAAGCACAGTGAGGTCTTATCATTCCCGGTGGGGGGGTGGTCCCAGCGAGCCAGCGCCACAAATCTGGTGAAGTTGGCAGGGTTGTCCTGGATGCCCCGGAGCAGAACCTCCGCCCCATACACCTCGGCTGCCTTGTGTGGGGCGATGGCAGCCGCAGGCAAGTGGCTCCCAAGCATGTCCCCCACCGCGGCCGCGGTGCTCAGGGCAGCTACAGGCTGAGCCTTGGGATAGTGTCTCACCATGAAGCGTCTGCACTGCCCCAGAGCCTGGGGGTGGGAGTATATGAACTCTATCTCTTGGTTCGAGGCTCCCGGCTTGACCAGCAGGCAATGTTCAATCGGCAGTACAACCTCATGCCGTATGGACAGATTGGAGTCATGGATCAGCATGTCCAGGGTATCGGTTACCGCCCCCTCCAGGCTATTCTCTATTGGGACGACACCCTCTTCCACCTCTTCCGAGTCCACCGCGGCGGCAACGGCGGCAATGGAGGAGACCGGTACAAGATGGGCCTCCGGGTCGTATTGCAGAGCCGCAGCCTCGGTAAAGGTGCCCGAGGGGCCCAGATAGGCTATCCGCTTCGCCATTTGCTATGCCGTTCCGGTCAGGGCCTCTCGCAGGGCCTCTTCCCCGTCGGAAGTGGTTATGGCCACCACCTCATCTCCGGAGCCAAGAATAGCCTCGCTATTGGGCACTATAAGAGAGCCGTCCCTCTTGACTATGAAGGAGATAAGGCTGTCGTCCGGTATGGACATCTCCCTCAGAACCTGGCCTACCGTCGCCGCGTCCGGGGGAATGCGAATACCCACAACCTCCCGGTTGGAGCCTTTTATAGCCCTTAAGTGCACCAGCGAATGCGCCGGCAGCTCCTCTTCTATGTGAGATAGTATGATGTCCGTGCTGCTCACGCAGACATCCACTCCCAGAGCCGCGAACAGCTTTTCGTTATTGGGGTTGTTGATGAGGGAAATGGTCCTGGGCGCCTCAAACCTGTGCCTGGCTATCTGGCAAGCCACCAAGTTGTCCTGGTCCGTCCCCGTAGCTGCAATGAACACGTCAGCCCTGGAAGCGCCCGCCTCCCTCAGCACGCCCTCCTCACAGCCGTCCCCCACGATAACCATGCTCCCCAGCTCCTCTCTGACGGCCTCGGACTTGCGAGGGGAGCGCTCGATCAGAAAGACCTCGTGCTCGCTCCTCAAGAGGGCTTTGGCAAGATGATAACCGACTTTGCCCGCGCCAACCACGACGATGTACATGGGTTCTAGCTATGCACCGCTTGTAGAATCAGCCCGGAGGTCAGCCGGGTCGAACTCACCGCGTTCAAACCCAACTCCGTGTATATCTCATATCGCGCCGTATCGTCTATACGGCAGACCACCTTGCTTACCTGGAATACGTGCTGGGCCATCTGCGCAGCCAGAATGTTGTCTGTGTCCTCCGGTGAAACGGCCACAAAGACGTCCCTGTTCTCAATGCCCCCTCTGATCAGGTCTTCCTCCAGGGTGCCGTCTCCCACTATGGCCTCTTGCTGAAGCTCCTCCGGCAGGCGGCGAAGGCTCTCCGGGTTAGCGTCCAGAACAACCACCTGATGGCCCTCCTCCCACAGAGCTGTGGCTATCATGGCTCCAACCCTGCCGCAGCCCATAACCAGGACTTTCATGTTAAGCGGCCGGACGTTAGTTGGACTGTTGGAGCCATCGAAGGTCACATTGCGTCCCTGCAAATGATTACCTGACACGGAGCGTTTTTCAGGATGTAGGGGATGGTGTCTCCAAGGGTAAAGGCGCCAAACCGCTTCTTATAGGGCATCTGCATCACTATGAGCTCCGATCCGCCCTCCACCGCCTCCTGGACCACCGCCGGCCCCACGTCTCTGGCCTGCAGGAGCGTGGCCTTTAAGGAACACTTCAACTCCCTGCCCAACTGCTCCAGGCGATGGAGCACCTTCTCCGCCTTGTACGTTTCCTGCGCTATCTCAGCGTCCAAAGGCAGGTCTCGCTTGACCTCAATTACGTAAAGCGCCTGCACCGTTGCCTTACTTGCCCTGGCTATCTCACCTGCCAAGCGTAGCGCCTTATCGTCGTAGCCGTTGTCATGCACCGGCACCAGGATCTTATCCAAAGCCATTGTACGACTTATTTAATGTGCTCATCAGCGCCAAATTATACGGAGCCGCCACACTCTTATCAAGCATAGCTGCCGCGTAATTCGGAGCAATTTGGGGCTTTAGCCGGATTGCGCAAGCTGCGCCGGCTTCCGCCGGCAGGGCTTCAGGCAGATTCCGGGCCAAAGCCGTTCTCCTGGGAATACAACCTCTCCAGCTGGCCGTCCCGGCAAGCCACCACCAGGATGTCTCCCCTGCGAAGCACGTCCTCCTCGTCCGGAGCCAGCGTGACGTCTTTGCCTCGCCTTATGGCGATGACCGCCACGCCGTATTTGTCCCTTGCGCCCCCACCCAGCCCGGCCGCCTTCAGGCTGTGGTCGGCCAGTGAGTCGGGAACCCTCACCTTGCTTATGCCAAACTCCGGCGTCAGGTCCATGTACTCAAGCACACCGGGATTGAACAGGCTGTGAGCCAGGAACTCTCCCATCTCCTGTTCAGGGTAGATTATCTTGTGCACCCCAATTCTCTGAAGGGTGTTGCCGTGGAGCTCATTCTCGGCTCTGGCTACGATGAGAGGGACGCCCAGGGTAGCCAGGAGAACGGAGGTCATCAAGCTGGCTCGCATGTCCGACCCCACAGCCACTATGGCTGCATCGAAGTTGGTCACGCCAAGCTCCCTCAGGATCGTCTCGTTGGTGGCGTCTCCTTTAACGCT
This sequence comes from Dehalococcoidia bacterium, assembly GCA_965247645.1. Taxonomy (GTDB): domain Bacteria; phylum Chloroflexota; class Dehalococcoidia; order Lucifugimonadales; family UBA2985; genus JAPPHY01. The sequence goes on along the minus strand of OZ252024.1, from coordinate 1,911,408 downwards.
GAACGTCACCTGTCCCAGATTGTCCTGTACCGCCTTCTCATCCGTATCGATGGCAAGCACGTCGTACCCCAACTGGAAGAGCGTATGCGCAACGCTGGTCCCGAATCTGCCCAGACCTATTACCATTATTGACTTAGCCATTTCAACCTATTTTAACCCTTTCCTCAGCATACCGATAGGGTGCAGTTTCCTCTCGCTGCGCCAGGACCAGCGCCAATGTAAGCGGTCCTATTCGCCCAAGGTACATGGTGAGAATGATGATGAGCCGCCCCACCGGGGATAGCTCCTGGGTAATGCCAGTGGATAGCCCAACGGTGGCAAAGGCGGATACGGTCTCAAAGAGTATCTGTATGAGTGGCAGCCCCTCGGTGATGGTCAGGAAGAAGGACACCGCAAAGACCATCGCTAGACCCAGGACCAGCACCGTCAGGGCGCGATATATCTGCGGCTGAGGCACCTCCCTGCCAAAAGCTGTGGCGTGGGTCTTTCCTGCAATAGAGGATAGCACCGCAGCCATCAATACCGCAATGGTGTTTACCTTGATGCCCCCCGCGGTTGATGCAGAGGCCCCTCCTATAAACATCAGCCCTGTGATGAAGAAGTTGCTGTGCTGCTCCATGTCCCCAAAGTCCACCGTGGTGAACCCGGCGGTCCTTCCACTGGCGGAGTGGAAGAATGCGGTGAGGACTTTGTCCACAACGGGCATGGGCCCAAACGTGGCGGGGTTGGCATACTCGCCGGCAAGAATGACCACGCCGCCCAGCAGCAGCAGCAGCGTTGTTACTACGACCACCAGCTTTGTGTCCAGGGTATACCTGTTGAACCTGCGATAACCGAAGATGTCCAGCAGCACGCTGAAGCTCAGCGTCCCCAGGACTATGAGTATGGTCATGGGGACCAGGAAAGTGTAATCCCCCCGAAAGGCGTTCAGGCTCTGAGAGTCCGGAAATATGACGAACCCCGCGTTGTTGAAGCCGGAGATGGCGTGGAAACTCGACTGCCACAGGGCTGTGGCCAGTGGATACTCGCCCATCAACCTTACGAATAGGATAAGGAAGCCAATCACCTGTATGGCCACTACCACAAGTACGATCCGCAGGGTGAGCCGTATCAAGCCTCCCAGCTGATTGACACCCAGGCTCTCCCTCATCAGCAGTCGGTTGGCCAGAGTGATACGCTGGCCAATGATGATGAGGAAAAAGGTGGCGCTGGTCATGATGCCCAGCCCACCGGCGAATATGAGTACCATGATGATGAGTTGGCCGGAAAAGCTCCAGTACGTTGGCGTGTCCACCACCACCAGTCCGGTAACGGTAACGGCAGAGGTGGCGGTAAAGAGCGCATCCATGAAGGGGGTCATTTCGCCGCTGGTATTGGTGAAGGGCAGGAGCAGAAGCAGGGTCCCAACGGCAATGAGTAAGGCAAAGCCACCCATGAGCATGTACGGGGAGCCAAAGTTCTTGGGAGGGACCCTGCGGCGGGCCGCCGCAATATGCAGCGGTCTTATCTCCTCCTCGCGGGGGTGTCTTACCACCCTGTCGCCCGGCCTGGGTTGCCACGCACGTCGCAAAGCTTTACTTCCTGCTCGTCGTACCTGTGGAAAGTGGGCGCATCTGCACGGCTAAGCTACGCGGGCAGATGGTGTCGGAGGGAGTTCAAGAGAGCTTCCAATGGGGGTAGTTGCGCTAAATGAGCGTGGATAAGGCATGAGCGGAAGCGTTGACAAGAACCGCTCCATACGCATCATACCGGACGTGGCATGTACCATTGCACCCCATAGCTGACCTTGGAGGAGATTCTATTACCGGCAGCGTCCGCTGTCAATGAGCTGTATAGGGTCAGGACATATCGGACAAGAACTCCTTTCGTGTGGCATTAGTATTGAGCCATTGGTGATAGAACTGGTCTGGGGTCTTGTAACCAAGGGCTTGATGGGTGGGCGCCGTCTCGTAGGTGCGGTTCCAGGCCAGGAGAGCTTGCTCCAGATCGCCCAGATCGGCGGGTAGGTCCTCCACCTGGTAGAACTCCTTCTCGTCGGTGCGGAAGCTCCGCTCAATACTCCCGTTGGCCCCGTATCCAGTACGGGGCAGGCTCTGAGGGTAGTTGGGCCGGTTGAAGTAGTGGGTCAGATGGAGTTCTGCAATCGCAGATCCGAACTCCTTCAGGAACTCATTTCCCCCGTCCGACTGTATGGCCTGGACCTGGAAGGGGAACTGGGTCACCCCTGCCTCAAGAACTCCGCTCCATGGTGGCTGGTAAGCCGTGGCGCCAGGGCCACCACCCTCTTGCGTGTGAAGCAGTCCACAGCCCCAAACTGGTACACCACCTTTCCATTCCCCAGGGCCACATGCTTGCTGTCCAATTGCGCCAGCGCTCCGGGGACAGTCCACCAACTAACTCCTTGGGGCGTCGTAGCCTCTTGTGTCGCCACCTGGCTACCTTGCGGGGCTGTCTGCTTCACGGAGAACCCCTCGCGCCTTGAGTCTTCCTATCACCCGGTCTACGCTCTTGGCCGAGATGGTTATTCCCTCCTCCGACAGCAGTACCCGCAGCTTCTCCCGCCCCCATGGGGGGTAACGCTCCCTGACGGCCCGGACCCTCTCCACCACCTCCAACGAAGTCTGTGGTTGTCTAACCCTTCTGGACCTCCTGCTCTTAGGTTCCACCCTCTCACTCCATCGGCGCGGTAGGCTAGGAGCCACCGGCTTATGGTGTCAGGGCTGTACCCAAAGTGACGGGTTGTCAACCGCGCCTTCCCTTCGTGTTCCTCACACCATCTCACTACTTTCAATCGCCGAGTTTGACTACATCCCCGCGCAAGAACCGGACCACCCCACTGGCAGGGGACACGAAGTCGATGAAGACGGACAAGAAGGGTGCTACGACTGCAAACGCATCCCTTATTGGATAGACCGGCGATTGACAGGCTTCGCAGGACATGAATATGATGCTAGCATCTCGTTTGGATTGCCCTTTGAGCCTGAAGGCTGCCAATGTGGGGAATCCCGGATAAGATAGTCCCGCGCCTCCTATACGCCGACCGGGAGCCGAACAAACGTGGAGATACGTCGCCCAGTGGATACCGTTGCCGCTCCGTTAGACATCTTGAAGTCGCGCTTTGGCTATGACAGCTTCCGGGGTCTGCAGGAAGAGATCATCGCTAACGTGCTGGCCCGCCATGACAGCTTGGTTCTGATGCCCACGGGGGCTGGCAAGTCCCTCTGCTACCAGTTGCCTGCGCTGATATTCAAGGGGACTACCTTGGTGATCTCGCCCTTGATCGCCCTTATGAAGGACCAAGTTGACGCCCTGAACGCCAACGGCATCCCATCCCGGTACATCAACAGCTCTCAACCGTCGTGGGAAATCGAGCAGGCGCAGTCGGAGGCTCGCCAAGGACAGGTCAGGATGCTCTACGTAGCCCCGGAGCGGTTGGCCCTGTCCGGCTTCCGAAGCTTCCTCCACAGCCTGGACCTGAGCCTCATCGCCATCGACGAGGCCCACTGCATCTCCGAGTGGGGCCACGAGTTTCGCCCCGACTACCGCAACCTGCTGCAGATGCGGCAGGACTTCCCAGAAGCGCCCGTGATTGCCCTGACAGCCACTGCCACGGAACGGGTGCGAGAGGACATCATCAGCCAGCTTGGCCTGCAGCGCGGCCAAGTCTTCCTCTCCAGCTTCAACCGTCCCAATCTCAACTACTCGGTGCATCCCAAGTCCGATTCCCTGGCGCTGCTGATGTCCATGTTGCAGAAGCGCCGTGGACAGTCCGCCATTATCTACTGCTTCTCACGGCGGGAGACTGAGGAGTTGGCCGACAGCCTGAACAAGAGCGGCTTCGAAGCGCGCCCCTACCACGCCGGACTTGACGCCGAGACTCGCCGCAAAAACCAGGAGGACTTCGTACGCGACCGGGTCCCCATCATGGTGGCCACCATCGCCTTTGGCATGGGAATCGACAAGCCGGATGTCCGCCTGGTAGTGCATAACAGCCTGCCCAGGTCCCTGGAGGGTTACTACCAAGAGACGGGCCGGGCAGGCCGGGATGGTCTGCCCAGCGAGTGCGTCCTCTTCTTCGCTTACGGTGACAAGGCGCGGCAGGACTACTTTCTCAACCGGATTGAGAACGCCGCCGAGCAACGCAACGCCCGCGAGAAGTTAACTCAGATGGTGGACTACGCCCAAACCCCCACCTGCCGGCGTCGCACCCTTCTGGAGTACTTCGGTGAGGATTGGACCGAAGAGAATTGCGGCGGTTGCGACGTTTGCCTCCGTGCGGCCGATGACTTCGACGCCACCGAAATCGCCTTGAAGATACTCTCGGCGGTAGTCCGCACCGGCGAGCGGTTTGGGGCGGTCCACATCATCCAGGTGCTCACCGGCAGCCGCGAGAAGCGCATCCTGGACCTTGGCCACGACCGTCTCAGCATCTACGGCGTAGTCAGAGATTTCCAGCGCGCCGAGCTGCGCGAAATCACTGGCCATCTCCGAGCGCGGGGCTTGCTGGCCCTCAACGAGGGTGAGTTTCCAACCTTGAGAGTCACACCCGAGGGCCGAGAGTTTCTCCGGCATAGGGAGAAGCTGACCTTACCTCGACCGCATACTCCCGAGGCGACCGGCGACCGCCGGCCCGAAACTCGCCGCCCAAGTGGAGCGCCGGTGTTGGGAGAATACGATGAAAAGCTGTTCGACGAGCTGCGTACGCTGCGCCGTCGTCTAGCCGACGCTCGCAACGTCCCGCCCTACGTAGTCTTCGGCGATGTAAGTCTGCGCCACATGGCCGCGGCCATCCCGCAGACCCTTGAGGAGTTCGGACACATACCCGGCGTGGGTCAAGCCAAGTTGCAGCAGTACGGCGCCGACTTCCTGCACGTAATCTGTGCCTACGCAGAGGCCAACGGCATCCCCTCAGTGACCTACGACGCACCAGAGGGCGAACGTCCTGCGCCGGACCCTCAAGAACGCGATCGTGAGCATGGACAGCGAGGGCTGATCGCCACCTTTGAGACTACCAGGGATCTCCTGGCCCAAGGGCTCACCATCAGTCAAATTGCTGAGCAACGGGGCCTCGCTGCCACCACAATCCTCGGACACCTTGAGCGCATCAGCTACCATGGCGAAATCCTCAATCTGACCCATATCCTGCCTTCAAGCGATAGGCTGGACCAAATCGAGCTCGCCTTCCGCACCTGCGGCAGCGCCTTCTTCCGCCCCGTCTGGGAGTACCTTGGACCCGACTTCACATACGACGAGCTGAGGCTGGTGCGGATACACCTGCGCCAGCAGTGGCGCCTGGAGGAGGAGTGATGGCTCGTGATGTCGGCGCACGCCTCATTGGGTGAGGTGGACACGTTTCTTTGGACTGGATCGATGCGGAATGAAGTGGGAGTCCCGCTGCTCCTACCAGTGGTACCAAGACTGGCTGCTGTGGACACCTCTCTTAGTTGGACTCTCTCGCGGCTCAGCTTAGAAGACAAAACCAAGAAGCTTCTTTCTTAGGTTCCGTCGGATGGCATAGTTCTTAGGAGGTCGCGACTACACCGCCAAGATCAGTGACCTGCCTGCAAAAGGCCTCTGAGCCTACTGGCGCGCCAGAGAGGCGGACAAGGCGCCTTTTTCGCTCACGCCCGTTCCAGGTACAGGGCAGGCTCTGAGCTTGTCGAAGGGCGTGAGCGGGATGGGTGTGGCGCTCCAGCCGACGTTGGCAATGCCAACGTCGGTAGAGAATGCCTCGTCCTGTGGCCGCAGCCGGCTCTCCCCCGTGGAGCGCTACCGCATGGGAGAGTAGTCGGTGGGTCTCAGTATACGATTGGTTATTCTGGTGACCAGCGGCCCTTCTCGCTCCGTCTCGGCGAAGAGCCGCGCGCGCTCTTCATCCGCCCTGAAGGCGTTCCAGGCCCGCTCACGATGCGCCATATCGTCGAATGCAAGCATGTAAACGAGTGTGTTGCTGGTTCCCACGTCCTCAGTCCAGAACCCCACGGTTTTAAGGCCGTGTTTCTCAAAGTACCCCATTGTGATGTTGGCAAATCTATGGTTCAACGCCTGTATCTTCCCCGGCATTGCCTCGTACGTCCGCATCTCGTAGATCACGTCTGCTCCTCTCCTGTCTTGTAGTAGATTAAGTCCAGGGCGACCAAACCCTGTGGCGCGTGCGGCAGGGTCATCTCATCACAGGAGCCTTCCCTGCTCTCTCAGGCCGAGCTTGGCCATAGCCTCCTCTCCTATCTTGCGTCCACCGGGTGTTCTGAGCACAAACCCAGTCTTCAACAGGAACGGCTCCACCACGTCCACAAGGGTCTGCGCCTCCTCGTTCACAGTGGCAGCCAGGGCGTCTATGCCAACCGGACCGCCGCGGTAGTTCTCTGCGATGGTGGTTAGATACAGCCTGTCGAGCCTGTCCAGCCCCAGTTCGTCCACGCCCTCTCTGGTCAAGGCGGTATCCGCCACCTCCCGGTTTACGGAGCCCTGGCTCCTCACCTGAGCATAGTCCCTCACCCGCCGCAGCAGTCGATTCGCCACCCTCGGCGTCCCCCTAGACCGGCTTGCGATCTCACGGGCTCCCTCCTGGTCTATGCTCACCCCGAGTATCTCCGAAGAACGCCTCACCACCTCGGTCAACTCCTCCGTCGAGTAGAAATCCAGGTGGTAGACCATCCCGAAGCGGTCCCGAAGCGGTGGGGTGAGCAGTCCCGCCCTGGTGGTCGCTCCAATGAGGGTAAACCGCTTCAGCTGAAACGGAAGTGTCCTGGCGTACGCTCCCTTTCCGGTAACAAAGTCCACCTGGAAGTCCTCCATAGCGGAGTAAAGGTACTCCTCCACCGTATGAGGCAGCCGGTGTATTTCGTCTATGAACAGGGCCTCCCCTTCGTTGAGGTTGGACAGGACACCCACAATATCCAGCGGCTTTTCCAGGGCCGGGCCGGAGGTGTGGACTATTTCGGCTCCCATCTCCCTGGCAATGATATGGGCCAGGGTGGTCTTTCCCAGTCCGGGCGGCCCGTGAAACAGCACGTGCTCCAGGGGCTCCCCGCGCCCGCGCGCGGCGGTTATGGCAATGCCGATGCTCTCCACCACCAGCGTCTGGCCCACGTACTCATGGAGTGTGCGGGGACGCAGGTTCCATATCAGACCCTCTTCACGTCCCTCCTCCGCCTCCGCCGGCGGTTCCGGGCCGTCTCCCTTTATGACGCGTTCTCTAGCCATCTATTCGCCCGATCCACGTTCCATCCTGAAGACCTCTCTCAGCAGCTCCTGGGAGTCTTTCGCATTGGATGCAACCTTAGCTGCGTCTTCCACCTTCTGCCTGGCATCCGCACGACGATGTCCCAGGTTCACCAGCACACTCACCACCTCCTCCTGAACGTCCCCGCGCGCCGGAGCGGTGGGGACGGTGGCATAGCCCTCGTCCCTGAGCAAGGCCCACTCAGCCACCTTGCCCCTCAGCGTGGCTACCATCTTGTCCGCAGTCCTCCGCCCTATTCCGGGCATCTTCACCAGCAGGGCAGTATCGCCATCCTCTATTGCCCTGGCGATGGTGGAAACGGAGAAAACCAGCGCACGCGCTGCGGTGCTGACCCCCACGTCCTCCACCTGAATGAGCTTCTCGAAGAAAGTGCGCTCGAACTCCTTCCGGAATCCCACCAGGACCGGCTTTGGCTGCCTCTCCGAGGCATGGAAGTACACCTCCATCTCCACGTCATCGCCCTCGCTCTTCTCCTCTTCGTTCAGGGAGCGCATGACAAAGTAGGGTAGCAAGAGCTCATACCCAACGCCCCCGACGTCCAGGACAACGCGGGCCTCATCCTGGTACATACGCCGAATAGTGCCCTTGAGGTAGTTTATCACTGCCTGTCACACCGCCGCACGGGTCTTCAGGTTGCCCCGGACATCCGAGCCGAACGCGGACGCTCCGATCGTCTGCCAATGGCACAGGGCCAGAGCCAGGGCGTCTGCCACGTCATTGGGCTCCGGGAGTCGCGGAAGGGAGAGGCGCGCCTGGACTGCCCTCTGGATCTGGGCCTTGCCGGCTCTACCGCTCCCCACAATGGAGTGCTTGACCTGGGTGGAAGCGTAGCTGAACAGGGGAATATCGCTCTGAGCCGCCACCAGGCAGGCCACTCCGCGAGCGTGACCCATGAGGACCGCCGTGCTGGGATGCGCATAGTGAGAGTAGACCTCTTCCAGGGCCATCGCGTCGGGAGGGTACTCGTCCACCACCTCGCGCAGGCCGTCGTAGAGGGTGGCCAATCTCTGCTCTATGGGCGTGGAGGAAGTCCCGCCCCGGATGACCCCCCCCTCCCTCAACCACACGTCACTTCCCAGGGCCTCTATCACCCCGTAACCCATTCGAAGAAGGCCGGGATCCACTCCAAGAAGGATCATCAACTCACCCCTTGCCGGCATCCTAATGACGCTCATTCTAGGGCTCTTTCCCAGGGGGGTCAATGTGCGGGGTTGAGCGGGTTAGCCGGAAAGCAGGCACCCAGGCTTTCCGCTCTCCCGGGCTATGGCAGCCTCACCGGACCCGAGGCCAGTCCCTGCGCTCTCGCTGTGTCCGGCGGCGGGCCGCACGGCCTTGTCTACGGCCTGACGGCGACTATCTCCAGCCAGTTGCGCGTGATGAAGCTCACCTTCATCTCCTCGAACACCTGGGCCGCCCCCTTCTGAAGGGCCTCGCTGGCTTGCTGCAAGGGCACGCCCGGCATGACGCCGGTTATCCAGTCCTCGAACTGGCTTATGAGCACCCAACCCTCAAGGGGGACCTCGACGGTGTTGACGCGTTGCTCCTTGATCTCAAAACCGCGCTCCTTGAGAAGCTGAGTGTACTGCTCCACGGTCAGATGCTGACGAGCCTCCACCTTGCTCGCCTTGACTGGTGACAGGCCGTACTCCGAGCGCAGGATACGCAGAGACCTGAACATCCAACGCCGATACCACTCCAAAGTCTCCGGGGGATGCCCACCCTCATAGAATGAGGTATTGAAGGCAAAGACCCCACCGCTACGAAGCGTGGAGAAGACCTCGTCGGAAAGCCGTGACTTGTCTGGCACAAGGTGTATGGCATTGCAGAACACCACCGCGTCCATCCTCTCGCGGATTAGCTGCGATAGCTGCTCCGCCCGCCCCAAGACGAACTCCACCATAGCGTCCTTGGCATTGCTCAGGTCGTCCTTTGCCTGCTTGAGAGCGAAGGTCGAAAGGTCTACGCCGATGACCAGGCTATCCTTGGCTCCCTTCAGCTTCTGCAGAATGATCTTTGTCACGCCGCCGGTCCCACATGCCAGATCCACGACACGCTGGCCTGGGCGTACCTGGGAGAGCTCCACCAGGTCTGTGTTGATCTTCTGGTAGAATGGCGCGCTGGCAAAAGCGGCAAAGGAGAAGCCCTCATTGCCCTCAACCCCGCCCGCCTTGTCCTCGTTGTCTGACATGATCGGTTCCCCCATCTTAATTATCTATTCGCCACATTAGGCCCCACGGGTCTTCCCCCAAGCGGGGACACGCCGACGGGCCCGGCCGCCAGCCCATCCCAATAATACTAGACGGGACGAGTCCAGGTCAACGCCATCTTAATCTCTCAGGACTTTTGGTACAGGGCGATAGCCTCCTTTGGAGTAAGCATATTGATGCCCATGTGTGGTCGGGTAGTGTTGTAGGCATCAAGGAAGCGCTGATACCAAGTGTTCAGCTCCTGGTGGTCTTGGGGCGCTTCCTCTAACCGGAAGAAGCACTCCTCCTCGTCCGTGCGGAAACTCCGCTCGATTACAGCGTTCTCATTGGGAGAACTCTTGTGGATGTAGAAGTGTTCAAGGCCGAGTTCGGCGCACTTGGCGTGAAAGCGTCTCTGAAACTCCAATCCATTGTCCGTCTGGACGTAGTGCAACGGGAAGGGGAACTGCTGTGTGGCATAGTACAGGGACAAGAGTGTTCCCCCCTCATCCAGCTTGGGGAGGATTAACCCAACCTTGTAGCGAGAGGAGATGTCCATCGCCGCGTACAGGTAGCAAGTGTACGGCAACCCAGACAACTCAGGAGTGACGTACTTCACGTCCATCTGAAGGTAGCCTAAGCCTGGGCAGTTACGAGGCCGCATGACTTGGCCGTTCTGAAAGCGATCGCTTCGTACTGGGGCGAACCAAGCCCACGCGTTGCAAATACCGATGAATGGTCGATGCCGAGACCTCCAGCCCTTGAGCCTGGGTCAAGACCGCTAGCTTCTCCCGACAGAAGCCAGTCGCTTCCCTCCACCTTCGCACTTCGGCGGCAGCTTCCCCCCACAGCGCACGCTTGGGGTGTTTGGGTGCAGTAGACTTGCGCCGCACGCCCTGCCAGCGCACGTAACCCCAGGGCTGCCGCCCTCGATCCACCCAGCGTTTGACGGTCCGGCGGTCTACGTGCAAACGCCGGGCCGTTTCCGAGACGTTCTGATCGCACACCTTCCATGTTTCGATGATGGTCCGTACTGCTAATCTGCTCATGGCTCATTCTAGAGCCTCTGTACCATATGTGCTGAGAGAACAAGCGCCATTGCAACATACGTCAAGCGCCATCCTGCCGTGCAAAGCGCATAGAGCCTCCACGCCCCTCATGGTATCCAGGCCAGTATGGCGCGCTGCTTCCCCGCCAAGTCCTCGTGAAGAGTGAAGCTGCCATCCGGGACGATGGAGCGAGCCATCGAACAGACCGCCTCGCCCTGCCCGGGGAACAGCTCCATGATGAAGCACCCCGGCCTGCGAAGCTTCGACAGGGCCTGTGGCACAAGGGCCCGTATCACCTCAAGGCCGCCGTCGCCGCCGTCCAGAGAGACCAGGGTCTCAGTCCGCACCTCCCTGGAGAGATATGGAAGCTCCGTCCTTGGAATGTACGGAGGATTGCTGACGACGATATCCAGGTCGCCGGGCGCCGGCCCCATCAGGTTGCCATCCAGAATAGTTACCCTGTCCTCCACCATGTGGTCACGGCAGTTGAGTACGGCCATGTCCAGCGCCAGCGTGGATATGTCCGTGGCGTACACAACCGCCTGGGGCAAATGCACTGCCAGCGCAACGGCTATGGCCCCGCTTCCGGTGCATACGTCAGCTATGCGAAGAGGTCTGTCGGCCGGAAAGGTCCCGGCAGCCTCCAGGGCCAGGTCCACCAGCAACTCCGTCTCCGGGCGTGGAATGAAGACCCTGGAACTCACCTTTATGTTGAGCCCGTAGAACTCTTTGTATCCACCGATGTAGGGCCAGGGCTCGCCGTTCAAGCGCCGGGCCAGGTCGCGGGCCAGCGTCTGCCGTTCTTCCGGGGTCACCACCCTGTCCGGAGAGGAGTAGAGTCCGGCCCTGTCCAGTCCCAGCGCTTTCATAAGGAACAGGTCGGCCTCCAGGGTGGCCTCCTCTATGCCATGTCCCGCCAGGGACAGGCGGGTCTCTTCAAGGAGCCGCGCCAGTGTCACGTCAAGCCTCCTGTAGCAGGCGGACCTGCTCTTGAGCGGCCAGCTCATCTATGAACTCGTCCAGCCCGCCCATTAGAATTCGCTCCAGATTGTGGCTGGTAACGCCTATCCTGTGGTCCGTGACCCGGTTCTGTGGGAAGTTGTACGTGCGCACCTTCTCAGAGCGGTCTCCGGTCCCCACCTGGGAGCGGCGCGATGCCGCCAGGTCTTCCTGCTGCCTGCTGATCTCCCTGTCCAGCAGGCGGGCGCGCAGCACGCCCATCGCTCGCTGTTTGTTCTTGAGTTGGGACCGCTCGTCCTGGCATATAGCCACAATCCCGGTGGGGTTATGGATTATGCGCACCGCCGTAGCCACCTTCTGCACGTTCTGTCCGCCATGCCCGCTTGCATGGTATATGTCGATGCGAAGGTCGTTGGGGTCTATGTCCACCTCCACCTCCTCTGCCTTAGGCAGGACGGCCACCGTAGCCGCGGAGGTGTGGACGCGGCCCTGCGTTTCGGTGGTGGGCACACGCTGCACCCGATGGCCGCCACTCTCGTGTTTGAGACGGTTGAAGGCCCCCTTGCCATTGACCTCGAAAACCACCTCTTTGAACCCGCCAATGCCGGTTGGGCTGGAGTCGATGACATCCACATTCCATCCCTTGACCTGGACATACCGCGCGTACATGCGGTACAGGTCTCCCGCAAAGAGGGCTGCCTCCTCGCCCCCTGTGCCGGCCCTTATCTCGACTATCACGTCCCGGTCGTCGTTGCGGTCCTTGGGCAGCAGCGTCAGACGCATCTGCTCCTCCAGGTGTCCCTTTCGTTCCCCCAGAGACCACAACTCCTCCTGGGCCAGCGCCCTGATGTCCTCCTCGCGGCTTTCGCTGAGGATGGCTCTGGTCTCCTCCAGCTGCCGCGCAACATGGGTGTACTGATCGAAGAGAGCGACCATGTCCTCCAGGGAGGCGCGCTCCTTGGCCAACTCCTGGACCCGCTCGTGGTCGGTCGCTATCTCCGGACGCGCCAGCAGGTCTTCGATCTCAACGAATCTCTCTTTAAGGGCTTGCAATCTATCCAGCATGACTACGTCTGTTAAAAAGCTCCGGCAGGAGTGGCATACACCGGCTATTATGGAGCTTTTACCGTTATCTTTCAACGCCCTTGGCCCGCGGGGACGCGCCGCGCCGCCGTTGAACCCCCGGGGAGTGAGTGGTACAATCCTTGAACGGGCTAGTGGCTCCGCCGCCAGCCCCTTTGGACATTGGAGTGAACATGGCGCTTTCAGATTTCTTCACGCTTCTCTCCCGGAGAGAGCGACACCAAGACCTCATCAAGTTGCTGGAACCGGGAGGAGGAGCCGCCGGCCATGCCGTCATGCTTGACTCCGCCATCCCCTACTACGTAGCGGCGTTGCGAAGCCAGATTAACGCCCCAGTTCTGATGCTGACCCCACGGCCCGAAAGGGCGCGCCAGGTGTACGAAGACATCCTGGTATGGTGCGGAGAGGACGCGGATGTCTACAACCTCCCGGAAGGAGAAACGCTACCCTTCGAGCGGCTCATGGCCGACGATGCGACAACCCAAGCGCGTATACAGGCGCTGTTGGCCCTGCTAGCCCCGGACGCCGAGAGCCGTCGAGCTCCACCGATAGTCGTTGCATCCGTGGCGGCCATATCGCAGAAGACCCTTTCCATGCACGCTTTCCAGGACGCCTGCCACCACGTAGCCGTGGGCCAACGGGTTGACCTGGCGGACCTCATGGGCTGTTGGCAGAAAATGGGGTATCGCGTGGAGCAGACGGTGGATGCGCCGGGCGCTGTGAGCCGGCGCGGAGGCATCCTGGACATCTACCCCCCCGGAGCGGAGCTGCCCGCCCGCATTGAGCTGGTGGGAGACCTGGTGGAGAGCATCCGCCTCTTTGACCCCACCTCCCAGCGCTCCGTTAAGCCGGTCGAAAGGGTGTTCATCCTGCCGGCCCAGGAGGCGCTGCCGGCCCTTGCAAGCCGGGATGAGGCGCAGGAGCTATACAATCGCATAGACGCCTCCAACTGCTCCCCTGCTACACAGGAGCGAATCAAGGAGGAGATGGCGCTGCTCCTGGCGGGCCATGCGCTGGAAGACCCCGGCCTCTACAGCGGGTTTTTCTGTCATGGTCAGCCCCTGGACTTTCTTCCCCCGGACGGCCTTCTGGTTGTGGAGTGGCCGTGGGCAATTGGGAAAGAGGCTCTTGACGCGGAGGAGAAGGCCGGGGAGCTGAGGACGGCCAAAGAGCGTCGAGGCGACATACCACATGGCTTCCCATCGCTTCACGTCCCCTGGGATGAGGTCGATAAACGGCTGTCCTCGGCGTCGAGACGGCTGGATATTTCCCACTGGACATCCGGCATCGATTACGACAATGGGCGGCCACCCGTTGAGCTGGGGTTCCTCCCGTCCAAAAGCTACCGGGGGCGTCTGGATGACCTTGCCAGGGACGTTGAGGGCTGGCAGAAGGATGGCGACCGCGTGACGATGGTGTCGCACTACGCCGCCCGTCTGGTGGAGGTCATGCAGGCGCAAGGGGTCTCCGTGCAGGTGGACGGGAAGCTCACGAGAGGCTTGGATAGAGGCTCTGTCGGCATAGTCCGCGGCTCGCTGGCCGAGGGGTGGAGCCTTCCACTGGAAGACTCCACCTTCCGTCTACTCACGGACGCGGAGATTATGGGACAGGCAAAGGAGCGTCCTGTGAGGCGGAGGGCGTCCGTGCCGCGAGCAGCCTTCCTCTCCGGCCTGGAGCCTGGAAGCTACCTGGTCCATGTTGAGCACGGAATCGGACGGTTTGCCGGGACCAGCCACATTGGAGATGAAGAGCGTGAGAGGGAGTACATAGTGCTGGAGTACGCCGAGGGCGACAAGCTCTACGTGCCCACAGACCAGCTGGACAGGGTATCTCCATACGTGGCCCCGGGGGAACGCCTGCCCGCCCTCACGCGCCTGAGCACGCAGGAGTGGAGCCGTTCCAAGGCGAAGGCAAGGGCATCCACCAGGGAACTGGCAGAGCAGCTCCTGGCCCTCTACGCTTCCAGGGAGGTGGCCCAGGGAATAGCCTTTTCTCCGGATACGCCCTGGCAGCGTGAGATGGAAGACTCCTTCCCCTACGAGGAAACCCTCGATCAGCTGCAGAGCATCCGTGACATCAAGTCGGATATGGAGGTCTCCAGGCCCATGGACCGGCTGGTGTGCGGCGACGTGGGCTATGGCAAGACAGAGGTGGCCCTTAGGGCAGCTTTCAAGGCTGTAATGGACGGCCTACAGGTGGCCATTCTGGCCCCTACCACCGTGCTGGCCCAGCAGCACTATACCACCTTTACGCAGCGGCTCGCCTCCTTCCCCGTGCGTATCGAGGTACTGAGTCGTTTCCGCAGCCCGGAGGAGCAGCGACGGGTGACGGAGAACCTGGCGTCCGGCCAGGTAGACATATGTATCGGCACCCACCGCCTGCTACAGAAGGATGTCTCCTTCAAGAACCTAGGGCTGGTGATAGTGGACGAGGAGCAGCGCTTCGGCGTCGCCCACAAGGAACGCCTGAAGGGGCTGCGCAAGGATGCGGACATCCTCACCCTGAGCGCCACACCCATACCGCGGACGTTGCACATGGCCCTGTCCGGGGTAAGGGACATGAGCACGATAGAGACGCCTCCAGAAGAGCGGCTATCCATCAAGACCTACGTGTCGGAGTACAGCGAGGAGCTGGTGCGAGAAGCCATTCTGCGAGAGATGGACCGGGGCGGCCAGGTCTTCTTCCTTCACAACAGGGTACGCACAATCGCCGAAGCCGCGGAGAGGGTTAGAAGAATCGTCCCGGAGGCTATTGTAACCGTCGGCCACGGCCAGATGCCGGAGGATGTCCTGGAGAAGGTCATGGCTAACTTCTCCCAGAACAAGAGCGACGTGCTTGTGTGCACCACCATCATAGAGGCCGGACTGGACATGCCCAATGTCAACACCCTCATAATAGACAGGGCGGACATGCTGGGGTTGGCCCAGCTCTACCAGTTGAGGGGGCGGGTTGGGAGGAGCGCCAACAGGGCCTATGCCTACCTCATGGTCCCCCGACAGTACCGCATAACGGAGACCGCGGAGAAACGGCTCAAGACCATCCTTGCCGCCACGGAGTTGGGATCGGGATTCCACATCGCCATGAGAGACCTGGAGATAAGGGGCGCGGGCAACATCCTTGGCGCCGAGCAGAGCGGACACATCCACGCCATAGGCTATGACCTGTACTCACAGCTGCTGTCCCAGGCCGTAGAGGAGCTGAGGGGGCAACAGGACGGCTCCGTGGACGGCGCCCCTCAGCACGCCGATGCGAAGGTGGACCTTCCCATATCGGCGTACATACCCCTCAGCTACATCCCTCATCTCACCACCCGCCTGGGCGTCTACCAACGCCTGGCCAGGCCGCTGCGCCGGGATGAGATAGGGCCGTTGAGCGAAGAGATCAGGGACAGATTCGGCCCACTGCCAAGACCGGTCGGGGAACTATTGTACGTGGTGGAGCTCAAGGCCCTGGCGCGGGAGGTCGGCGCGGAGTCCATATCCAAGGACGGCAAGGTGGCGGTGATACACCTCAGGGAACCGGTGGGAGGAGCGCGGGTGGCCTTGCAGAAATCTCTGGGTGCGACACCCAGAGTCGGCTACAGCCAGATACGCGTGCCCCTTCGCGATGGCTGGAAGCGGGACCTTGTTCAGACCCTGGAGGGTCTTGCCGCCTTCAGGGCCGGGGCGCTGGCGCTTTCAGGGACATAGACCGCCGGCTAGCTCTCAAGGTCGCCGGTATCCAGTCCTCGCGCCAGGTCCACCACCTCCGCAAGCCCCTCAATGCGTAGGCAGTCCCCGGGGGCTTTTCTCAGCTTGTCCCTGTCCAGGAACACAGGACGAATCCCAACCCCCAGGGCACCCTTGACGTCGGTCTCGTACTGGTCGCCGACGTGGATGGCCTCCCGCGGCTCCGCCCCGGCCCTTCGCAGCGCCTCCAGGAAGATGGGCGGATGTGGCTTTCCCGCGCCTGCGTCCTGCGAGGTAATCGCGAAATCCAGGTACGGAGAGAGCCCAAGGTCTTGGCACACCTTATTCATATCGCCCTCGTTGTTGGAGAGCAGCCCCAGGGTAAGGCCCCGCTTCTTGAGCGCGTCCAGGGTGGGAAGAGCGTCGTCGAAAGTGGCATACCCGTAGGAGAACTGCCTGAGCCGTGCGCTCACCTCCAACGCCAACTCCAACGAGACCTCCACCTCCGCCCCCTGAAGGATGAGACGCTGGTACTCCGCAAAGAAGTCCTTCACGCCCTGGCCGCTCCGGTTTCGGAGGGGCAGCTTTGCCACCTCCCTTGCCATGTAGTCGTCCGCGAGGGCATATCCTCGTGTGACTCCTTCCGGAGTGACACGGATGCCAAACTCGCCGCAGGCCCTGGCCTGGATCTCCTCCCTGGGCGGATCGAACCTGGCCAGCGTATTGTAGAAGTCGAAGAAAACGGCCTTGATCACCTCACCGGCAACTCCTTGCGAGAACGTAGGTTGCAGGCTAATCTTAGCACACGCGGCAAATGTACAGGGAAACGCTTGATAAAGACCTTGACGGGCGGGTTTAATGAATATACAATATGATGCAGAGTATGAATGGGACGAAGCCAAACGGGAAGAAAACCTACGGAAGCATGGCGTAGACTTTATAGCCATGAAACACTTTGAGTGGGACACAGCAATGGTTGAGCAGAGTGACAGGCATGGCGAAGTACGGTTCACAGGCGTAGGCTACATGGGAGACCGCTTGCATCAAGTCGTGTTCACAGAGCGTGGAGACACCGCGCGCATAATCAGCCTGCGCAGGGCCGGCGCAGAAGAAAGGAGAAGATATGCTCAAACTGACAATTGACGAGCTTGCTGCGAGCCAAATGACCTTTGAAGATATTGAGGCGGAGTACGGGGAAGAAACGGCCATTAAAGTTGGCATAGCCAGGGACCCGGACGCCCCCGAACTGGACGATGACTGGTTCGCCCGCGCGCGTCCTGCCGCTGAGGTGGTACCGCGCGTTGTGGAGCGGTGGCGCAGGACGCGCGGTAAGCAGAAAGAGCCAACCAAAAAATCAATTTCCATTCGGCTGGACACCGACGTGCTTGCTTACTATCGCGCCACCGGGAGAGGGTGGCAGAGCCGCATAAATGAGGCGCTTCGCAGGTACACCGTGGAGTTGGAGCGAGCAGCAGCAGAAGAGGAGTCCGAGAAGGGTTGAGACCCCGTATCGCGCAGTCAATGGGGGCAATTTCTATCACCCAGCAGAGGTGGCGCGGAGCCGTCAGCTTGAATACCTTGGTATAGGCTGGTAGCAAGCGGTGGTATTTACCCGACCAAGGCGCTTCGAGGCAGCCCACGCGCAGGCTCTCCCGCGCCGCGCGGGAGCCGATGAGGTTCTGCTCCCCTTCCCAGGTCCTACAGCCAACTAGGCGCTACAGCCCGTCGCAAGATGAGGGAGGCAAAGCAAGGTTTGAGTCTGCTCAAAGGCATCGCCAGGCTGGCATCCGGGTCGCTGGACCTGCTGTATCCGCCCAGGTGCGTTGGCTGCAATAAAGAGGGGCAGTTCCTCTGCTCCACCTGCCTCCACGCCCTGCCGCGGCTCGTCGCCCCCTATTGTCGTATCTGCGCTGAGCCGGTTGTCCGCGGCGACCTGTGCCGGGGTTGCCGCGAATCTCCCCTGGCTATAGACGGCATCCGCTCCCCGTTCCTTATGGAAGGCTCCATCAGGGAGGCCGTGCACCGCCTCAAGTACAACAACCTCCGGGCCATAGCGCCAGTTTTGGGAGGGATCCTGGCGGACTTCCTGGCTGCGCAGCGGGTACAAGGGGACTGCCTGGTCCCCGTTCCGCTTCACCGTCGACGTGAGAGGCAGCGAGGCTACAACCAGGCGTATCTGCTGGCAGGAGAAGCGGGGAAACGGCTGGACATCTCTGTCATACCCCAAGCCCTCTCGCGTCTGAGCAACGCGCCTCCACAGGCCAAGAGCCTTACGGCTCAGGAGAGAAGGGCCAACGTCATGGGCTCTTTCCACTGTCCTGCTCCATCTCCGGTTGCGGGGTTGGAGGTGCTGCTGGTGGACGACGTTTGCACCACCGGCGCCACCCTGGAGGCATGCGCCCTTGCCCTCAAGGCATCGGGGGCCTCCTGCGTGTGGGGCGTAACCCTGGCTCGCGAGGCCTGAGAAGGCCGGATCAGGCGAGGAAGTATTGCCACGGTGAGCGCGGCGGCTCCTCTACCGACGGGCAACCGGTGGCTGCGGCCTGCCGGAGCGGGGGTTATTCGGGACGCACGGCGCTTAATCTCTCAGGACTTTTGGTACAGGGCGATAGCCTCCTTTGGAGTAAGCATATTGATGCCCATGTGTGGTCGGGTAGTGTTGTAGGCATCAAGGAAGCGCTGATACCAAGTGTTCAGCTCCTGGTGGTCTTGGGGCGCTTCCTCTAACCGGAAGAAGCACTCCTCCTCGTCCGTGCGGAAACTCCGCTCGATTACAGCGTTCTCATTGGGAGAACTCTTGTGGATGTAGAAGTGTTCAAGGCCGAGTTCGGCGCACTTGGCGTGAAAGCGTCTCTGAAACTCCAATCCATTGTCCGTCTGGACGTAGTGCAACGGGAAGGGGAACTGCTGTGTGGCATAGTACAGGGACAAGAGTGTTCCCCCCTCATCCAGCTTGGGGAGGATTAACCCAACCTTGTAGCGAGAGGAGATGTCCATCGCCGCGTACAGGTAGCAAGTGTACGGCAACCCAGACAACTCAGGAGTGACGTACTTCACGTCCATCTGAAGGTAGCCTAAGCCTGGGCAGTTACGAGGCCGCATGACTTGGCCGTTCTGAAAGCGAGGCCGCCGTCGCTTCGTACTGGGGCGAACCAAGCCCACGCGTTGCAAATACCGATGAATGGTCGATGCCGAGACCTCCAGCCCTTGAGCCTGGGCCAAGACCGCTAGCTTCTCCCGACAGAAGCCAGTCGCTTCCCTCCACCTTCGCACTTCGGCGGCAGCTTCCCCCCACAGCGCACGCTTGGGGTGTTTGGGTGCAGTAGACTTGCGCCGCACGCCCTGCCAGCGCACGTAACCCCAGGGCTGCCGCCCTCGATCCACCCAGCGTTTGACGGTCCGGCGGTCTACGTGCAAACGCCGGGCCGTTTCCGAGACGTTCTGATCGCACACCTTCCATGTTTCGATGATGGTCCGTACTGCTAATCTGCTCATGGCTCATTCTAGAGCCTCTGTACCATATGTGCTGAGAGAACAAGCCGGCGTTGACAGCCTGGACGCCATTCTCTAAACTAGGCTATGATAAAGGCCCTCCCCATCCGTCCAACGCCCAGGGGCTTATACCGGACAGGCAGGCGAGAGCTATGGCCACAGGCGCCTAGCTCTCGTTGCATTTGATTTGAGCAATCTCGCGGACAGTCCTAAGGAGGAGTTCATGAGTGTTCTAGCATCGAGCGACCCGGACGTGGCCTCAGCCATCGAGAAAGAGGGCGAGAGGCAGCAGAGGAATATCGTCCTGATCGCCTCGGAGAACTACGTGAGCCAGGCGGTGCTTGAGGCCCAGGGGTCTCACCTCACCAATAAGTACGCAGAAGGCTACCCAGGACGGCGCTACTACGGCGGCTGCGAATACGTGGATATCGTCGAGCAGCTGGCCATAGACAGGAGCAAGGCCCTGTTCGGGGCAGAGCACTCCAACGTACAATCTCACAGCGGTGCCCAAGCCAACATGGCCGCCTACTTCTCCCTCCTGGAACCCGGGAACGTGGTGCTGGGGATGCGCCTGGACCAGGGGGGCCACCTCACCCACGGCAGCCAGGTGAATTTCTCCGGCAAGCTTTACAACTTTGTGGCCTACGGGGTAGACCGCGAAACGGAGTATATAGACTATGACGAGGTGGAACGCCTGGCCCACGAACATAAGCCAAAAGTCATAGTAGCCGGATACACCGCTTATCCCAGGACCATCGACTTTCAGAGGTTTCGCCAGATAGCCGACGCCGTAGGCGCTACTCTGATGGTGGACATGGCCCACATCTCCGGTCTCGTCGCAGCAGGCGCGCACCCCTCTCCCCTGCCCTACGCTCAGGTGGTCACCTCCACCACCCACAAGACCCTGCGCGGCCCTAGAGGAGCGTTCATACTCTCCACCGAGGAGTTGGGGCGATACATAGACCGAGCGGTATTTCCCCAGACTCAAGGCGGGCCTCTCATGCACATAATTGCGGCCAAAGCGGTGGCCTTTGGCGAGGCGGCTCAGCCGGAGTTCAGGGAGTACCAGCGCTCCGTAGTAGAGAACGCCCGCTCGCTGGCGCAGGGTCTCACGGAGGGCGGACTGAGAGTGGTATCCGGTGGAACGGATAATCACCTGGTACTGGTGGACGTTACCCCCCTGGGAGTCAGCGGCCAGCAGGCGGAAACGGCCCTGGGCAGGGTGAACATCACGGTGAACAAGAATGCCATACCCTTCGACTCTCGCCCGCCCAGAGTCACCAGCGGCCTGCGTCTGGGCACACCGTCAGTCTCCAGCCGCGGCTTTGGTCCCCGGGAGATGCGGGACATAGCAAGGCTCATCGTCAAGACCATTTCCAGCATGGAGGACGGAGCGGTGGAGAAGGAGGTCAGGGAGGACGTGGAGGCAATAACTTCCAGGTTTCCAACGCCAGGCTTTCATGTCTAGCAAGACATTCGTTGTAGCTTCACGATCGCAGTGCTATAATATCCCCGCTTTACATAGCAGTTTCAAACGATAGGAGAGGCCTGTTGAACAAGCCAGGAGAATCACAGTGAGATACTATGAGCTAATGATCGTAGTGTCGCCCCAGGTAGACGAAGAAGGGCTAACCACGACACTGGACAGGATGAGCAGCTACGTCACCCAGCACGGCGGCAGCGTCGTCCGTCAGGAGCGATGGGGTCAGTTGAGGAGACTGGCCTACCCCATCAGGAACTACAACGAAGGCAACTACGTGCTCACGCATCTTGAGATGGACCCTCAAGACACAAAGGCGCTGGAGGCCAGTCTAATGCTCTCGGAGGACGTGCTGAGGCACCTCCTGGTCAGGATAGAGGCCATTCCACCCGCGAGAGCGGAGCAGGCAGGGCCCAGGCCCCAAGCCGCCGAGGTCGTATCCACGGAAGGACTCACAGAGGCTGGCGAGGAGGTCTCCCAGGAGGCTCCCGTTGCCGTTGTGGAGGAGGAGCCCCAGGCCACAGCCGAAGCCCAGGCCGCCGTTGTGGAAGACGAGCCTCAGGCCACAGCCGAAGCCCAGGCCGCCGTTGTGGAAGACGAGCCTCAGGCCACAGCCGAAGCCCAGGGGTCTCCGGAAGAAGAGGCGGGAGAGGGCGCGCGGTGACCCCGTAGCGCAACGTGCGCTGGGAAAGGAGCAATGTCATGGTGGGATTGAACAAAATGATGGTGATTGGCAATCTTGGGACTGACCCTGAGATGCGCTATACTCCCAGCGGCAATCCAGTGACATCATTTCGCATTGCCACCACCAGAACGTACACCAGCGCCGACGGTGAAAGACAGCAGGACACGGAGTGGTTTACGGTAGTCGCATGGAACCAGCTTGCAGAGCTATGCAACCAATATCTGAGCAAGGGACGCCGCGCCTACGTAGACGGGAGGCTCCACACCCACTCCTGGGATGGGCCGGACGGACAGACCCGCTTTCGCAACGAGATCATCGCCGACCGCGTTCTGTTCCTGGACCGTCAGCCTACCGGCCCCGCCGCGGGCGATCAGGGCGGGCCTCCGATGGAAGCGGAGGACTTACCCTTCTAAAGCTGAGAAGCGCATGACCACGATATCCTCAGTAAACCGGTGATAGGAGCAGAATAGTACATGGTTACAAGGTTCAGACCGGGAAACACCAGAAGGCGTGGAAGGCCCAGATTTTACACCAGGCGCAGAGTTTGCGCCTTCTGCGTGGAACACATATCGGAGATAGACTACAAAGACATATCCAGAATGCGCCGCTACGTCTCAGAAAGGGCTCGCATAGAGCCCCGGCGCAAGACGGGCAACTGCGCCAGGCACCAGAGAGCGCTCACCCTTGCCATCAAGCGAGCAAGGCATCTGGCGCTGGTCCCATTCATTCAGGGCCACCCACGCATGGAAAGGGAGGCATAAGTTTAGCGCGAGCGCTCCACCCACTTCAGAGACGGCAGGCGCGTGCATCCCGCCGGTGACGCCGTAGTAATTGCAAGCAAAGACATGGCAAGATCAAGAAGCCCCGTAATAATTCGTCCCAGCCAGAGACGGCAGAGGTCCAAGCTGCAGAGAGAGCAAGCCAAGCAGCGGGCTCTCATTGTGGCGGGCATCATTGCCGTCCTGTTCATCCTGGCTATACCGGCTTACGGCTACTGGGCCAACTTCGTCGCCCCGCCAAGAAGCGTGGTGTTGCAGGTGGATGACACAAAATTTACCCTGGGGTTCATGTCCAGGTACATGAGGGGGCTGCAAGCATTGGGCAGCCAGGTCAGCCTGAGCGTTGAGCCATTCCGTTTTCTGCAACAGCTGCAACAGGATGAGATAGCCAGAATCGGAGCAGCCAGACTGGGAATCAGCGTGGACGCGTCTGAGATAGACCAGGAGGTGAGAGCCAGGATCATAGGCAGGTCGCCGGAGTTGGCGGATGTTCCTCCGGACCAGTTGGACAGGGAGTTCAACGAAGCCTACAGGCAATACCTGGACACCTCCAAACTGACAGAGGGTGAGAACCGCGACTTCGTAGAGGCCTCCCTTCTTCGAGACAAGCTCAGAGAGTACCTTGGCGCAAACGTCCCGGACACCGCCAAGCAGGTCAACATGTCGTGGATAGTCATCTCCTCCAGGCAGTCGGAGGGAGAGGAAGCGGCCCTGGTTGCCCTGGAAACCGTCCAGGAGGTGACCCAGAGACTCGAACGTGGAGAGGACTTTGCCGCCCTTGCAGAGGCCTTCTCGGACGACCGCAACAGCGCGGTGAACGGCGGCGAATACGGATGGATCCCGGAAGGCACCCTTGGCATTCTGGATGAGACCATATTCTCCCTGGAACCCGGCCAGGTGAGCGATGCGGTGGGCACCGGAGACTTCACCTATTTCTTCAAGGTCACAGAGGTGGAAGAGGCCAGGGTCGTGGAGCCCGACCAGACAGACCGCCTGCGTGAGACCAGGCTCCAGGAATGGCTTATCGAAGAGCGCGGAAACCACCGCATAACCTCGTGCTTCGGCGGCGGGTCCGCCGGAGGCCCGTGCGATTGGCAGTACGACTGGCTGGTTAAGCAAATGAGCGAGGCATCGCTTGAATAGAGGGTAGTGTGCCATCCACTGACGGGTCCATAAACGTGGGCCTTCTGGGACTGGGCGTTGTGGGGGGCGGGGTGGTGAAAGCCCTTACGCAAAAGAGCGCCCTTATCACCCAACAAATTGGGTGTTCTGTCCGCATTACCCGCATCCTGGTCAAGGAGCCTGACAAACCCAGGAAGACGGAAGCGCCCAGGGATATCATAACCGCCGATCCATCCCACATCCTGGAAGACGCCAGCATAGACCTGGTTGCAGAGGCAATGGGGGGCGAGAGGCCCGCCCTGGACTACCTGCTCAAAGCTCTCCAGGCGGGGAAATCCGTGGTCACCGCCAACAAAGAGGTGATGGCCAAGCACGGCCCGGAGCTTCTTGAGCTGGCTAACAAGAAGGGAGTCCGGCTTCTCTTTGAGGCCAGCGTTGGAGGAGGCATTCCCATACTGGGGCCGCTGACCAGGGACCTGAGGGGCAACGAGATAAAGGCCATTCGCGCCATAATCAACGGCACCACCAACTACGTGCTAACCAAGATGACGCACGAGGGCATGGAGTTTGCGCAGGCGCTGAAGGAGGCCCAGGAGCTTGGGTACGCCGAGGCAGACCCCACCAACGACGTGGAGGGCATAGACGCCGGCTACAAGCTGACAATTCTAGCCACCCTTGCCTTCCAGACCAGGGTGGCCGCCCAGGACATCTACCGAGAGGGCATCTCACGCCTGGCGGCCAGGGACTTCCGCTACGCCCGCGAGCTGGGGTACATCATAAAGCTGATGGCCATCGCCAGGAGAGACGGAGACCGGCTGGAGGCTCGAGTGCATCCGGCCCTGATCCCCCAGGATGCGCCTCTGGCCAAGGTCGATGGCGTGCTGAACGCTGTGGAGGTGGAGGGAGACCTAGTGGATAAGGTGCTGTTCCACGGCCGCGGCGCCGGTTCCATGCCCACAGCCAGCGCCATGATAGGAGACATACTGGAGGCGGCATCGGACATAGCTAGAGGGACACCCGCCGCCAACAGATTCCCTCCACCGAACAGAGTGTTGACCCTCAGCCCCATTGCAGACCTGACAACGCGCTACTACATCCGCACAACCGTATTGGATAGCGCCGGAGTGCTGGCCCAGATGGCCTCCATTCTTGGCGACCTCCGGATCAGCATCGCCTCTGTAATTCAGAAGGAGGCCGACCCCAGGGAAGGGACGGCGGAACTGGTCATAACCACTCACCCATCGCTGGAGAGGGACGTCCAACAGGCCCTGCATGAGTTGGAGAAGCTAGAGGTGGTGAGGGAGATAGGCAACCTCCTGCGAATGGAGGAGTAAACTCAACCCAAGGAAGCGTGGATACATGAGAGAAGGCGTCCTTGAGAGATACCGTGATTTCCTGGAGATCACTCCCAATACCCCAATGATATCTATGGGCGAAGGGAGCACGCCCCTGGTCAAGTCCCGTTTCATTGGCAGCCGGCTTGGATGCGACGAGCTTTACTTCAAACTTGAGGGGTGCAATCCGTCCGGGTCTTTCAAGGACCGCGGTATGGTGATGGCGGTTGCAAAAGCAATGGAGATGGGGAGCGCCGCCATAATGTGCGCCTCTACGGGCAACACCAGCGCCTCCGCCGCGGCCTACGGCGCCTACTGCGGCCTTGCCACCATCGTCCTGGTCCCCGGAAGAGACGTGGCCTTTGGGAAGATGGCACAGGCCATGGCCTTTGGCCCCAGGATACTGGTGATCAACGGCACCTTTGATCAAGCTCTTGAAATGGTGCGGGACTTCACCAGCCGGTACCCGGTCACCCTGGTCAACTCACTGAACCCTCACCGGCTGGAGGGACAGAAAACCGCGGCCTTCGAGATCGTAGACGACCTGGGAGACGCGCCGGACTATCTCTTCATACCGGTTGGAAACGCCGGCAACATAACCGCCTACTGGAGGGGGTTCTGCGAATACAACAACATCAGCAGGGCAGCGCAGAGACCTCGCATGATGGGTTTCCAGGCAGAGGGGGCGGCCCCCATAGTGGTGGGAACGCCGATTGCAGAGCCCCGGACGGTGGCCTCTGCCATACAGATAGGCAACCCGGCCAGTTGGGCCGAAGCCCTGAAGGCTCGTGACGAATCCAACGGCGCAATCGACTCCGTGTCGGATGATGAGATTCTCGCGGCATACAGACTGCTCGCCGGCAAGGAGGGCATCTTTGGGGAGCCCGCCTCCGCAGCGTCCGTTGCGGGGCTGATAAAGCTGTCCGAAGCGGGAATGGCCCTCCACGACAAACGGGTGGTATGCGTTATCACCGGCACAGGGTTGAAGGACCCGGACCTGGCGTCCCAGCAGGCCGATATGTCAATTCAGGAGTTGCCCCTTGAGCTGGGAGCTATGGAGGAGGTCCTGGAAGAGGTGATACAGAGGACGCTGAGCCTGGGGCGAACGTGACGCGGAAAGACCCAAAGGCGCGCCGGAGTATTCCGCAATCCGCCAAGTGTCATAGGGACACCCTTCAGATAGGAGTTTAAGTGGCTTATTCCTTTAGCCTAGAGAGCTTCCAGACCATAGAGGAGGAATGGGAGCGTCTTCTCCCAAACAGCGCAGCCAACAACATCTTCCTAACCCCGTACTGGCAGAGAGCTTGGTGGGAGAGCATGAACGCCACCGGGCAGGAGCTCAGAATCGTCAAGGTCGTGGAGGATGAAGCCACCATAGGCATAGCGCCCCTTGTGAAAAGCAACGGTCTGGTTACGTTTCTGGGCGGAACGGACCTGTGGGATATCCACGATTTCATTGTGACAGAGGGGAAGGAGGAGGCGTTCCTTCTGGCCTTCATGGAATACCTGCAAGGCGAGGAGTGGTCAGAGGTGCGGCTGGAGTCCCTGGTCGAAGGGTCGCCAACCCTGAGATACTTGCCCGCTATGGCCCAGGACAGGGGCTACACGGTAGAGCAATCGGATGAGGACGTCCTCATGGGAGTAGCCCTCCCGGACACCTGGGAAGAGTACCTCATGGGGCTGAGGAAGAAGGATCGCCACGAGCTGCGTCGAAAGCTGCGCCGCCTCCAGGAGTCCGTGGATTTCCACGTACAGCAGTTGAGCGATACCCACGACGTGTCCGAAGCTATGGACGACTTTCTGTACCTCATGGGACAGAGCAGAGAGGAGAAGTCCCTGTTCCTGACGGATGAAAGGGACGCCTTCTTCCGGGACATGTCCTCCAGGATGGCGCAACGGGGCCTCCTGCGCATCTTCTTCCTGGAGGTGGAGGGTGTCAGAACGGCCGCTACGGTGTGCTTCGACTACAACAACTCCCGGTCTCTGTACAACAGCGGCCACAACACTGATTACGCTGCCCTGGGGACGGGGTTCCTCCTCAAGGCCCTGTGCCTGAAGGATGCCATCGGCGAAGGAAAGGACTACTTTGACCTCCTCCGCGGCGCAGAGGCGTACAAGCAGCACCTGGGAGCCGACGGACGGGGGCTATACTGCCTCTCCATACTCCGCTAGACTCCACGCAGAGGACGCTCAATGCCGATTCCGCAAGCCACCACAGCCCGTGAGGACAACACCCGCCCTCATCGCCGGGAACCTCTATCCCTCCAGGCCGGGACGGGGCGATGATGCGAGAACCCGAATACTGCGCCGCCGCTCCGTCACAGGGTGGTTTGATAGAGCGAATCGCCATAGTCAGCGTTCACGGGTGTCCAATGGCCCAGCTGGGCAGCAAGGACACGGGCGGAATGAACGTATACATCCGCCACGTTGCGCGGGAGCTGAGCAACAGAGGGATATTCGTTGACATCTTCAGCCGTTGCCACAACCCCAAGGACCCCCAGATAGAGGACGTGGCAGACCGAGCCAGAGTCATCCACGTCAGCGCGGGCGACTTCTCAGATGACAAGACCACCATACCATATCACCTGCCGGAGTTCGTATGCGGGCTCCTGGAGTATACCGGGCGGCACAGCCTCTCCTACGACATCATCCACTCCCACTACTGGCTGTCGGGACGGGTTGGAGCCATCCTGTCCAGGCGCTGGAACGTCCCACACGTAGCCACCTTCCATACCCTGGCGGAGATCAAGAAGCGCGCTCGGGTGGGAGAATGGGAGCCTGAGGAGCGGTCGTTGGGTGAAACCAAGGTAATCCGGTCTGCGGACTCCATAGTCGCCTTCAGCCGGCACGAGAGGGACGCCATGATACGCTTCTACGGCGCATCGGGCAGGAAGATAGCGGTAATCCCATGCGGCGTTGACGTAGACCTCTTCAGGCCGTTGGACAAGGAGATGTCACGAAGAAGGCTCGGCCTTCAGGACGACAGGGTAGTCCTGTACGTGGGCAGGCTGGAACCCCTCAAGGGTGTGGACATCCTTCTCAGGGCAGTGGCCCAGTTGGAGCGCAGAGAGTCGGTGAAGACCCTGATAGTGGGTGGAGACCTGGAGGAAGACCCGGAGATGACGCGCCTGAAGTCCCTGAGTCACCGGCTGGGTATATCCGACCAGGTCAGCTTCCTGGGCAGCCTGGAGCAACAGGAGCTACCCTTCTACTACAGCGCAGCCGATATATGCGTGGTGCCCTCCTACTACGAGAGCTTTGGACTGGTAGCGCTGGAGTCCATGGCCTGCGGCACCCCCGTGATTGCCTCACGGGTTGGCGGGCTGCCCACCATAGTAAAGGATGGACTCAACGGCTACCTCATACCGTGGCGCTGCCCGGAGCCCTTTGCAGATGGGCTGGACGTACTATTCAACAACTCAACCATCAGGAATGCCATGAGTGAGGCATCTCTGAGAACCGCCATGTCCATGCGTTGGCCTGCTGTAGTAGACACCCTCGTTGACTCCTACCATGCGTTGCTCGCCCCATCCCAAGCCACGGACGCCTGAGAGCAGGCGGCCCCATCCGCATCCCGGAAGAGACCCGGGAACCCGGACGCCCCCGAGTTTGCGACTCCTGCGGCGCAGGGCCTGCTTGGCCGAAATCGGCTATGAGCCGTACGGCATGGCGCCGCTCCGTCATGCCGCAGGAGCCCGTTAGTGCTTGACCTGCACACCCACATTCTTCCGGGCGTAGACGACGGTCCGGCCACTCTGGAAGAGTCCATTGAGATGGCGCTCATAGCCTACGGCGACGGCACGCGCACGCTGGTGGCCTCCCCGCACAGCCGCGATGTCAACGAGAGGTCCTCAATAGCCGTCGCTAGATCCCTGGTGGAGCGGCTCAACCGGGAGCTTCTGGCCCGTTCCGTATCACTGGAGGTCATCCTGGGCATGGAAAACCACCTGGCGATGGACACGCCGGACCAGGTGGACAATGGCAGCGCCCTGCCCATTCAGGGAACTCGCTACATTCTGGTGGAGCTGCCCTTTGAGTTCTACCCCTTCTATGCCGAAGATGCGCTGCTAAAGCTACGGCTCAGAGGCCTCCGGCCCATAGTAGTACACCCTGAGAGAAACCTGGCCGTCCAGGAAAACCCTCAACTCCTGGCTAACCTGGCGCGCAACGGAACCCTTGTCCAGATAACCGCAGGAAGCATATCCGGGCTTCTGGGGAGAGACCCACAGAGGACCTCCAGGGAGCTCCTTCAACGGAATCTGGCCCACGTCATAGCGTCGGATGGCCATGCAGCGCGAGGCGCAAGAACCCCCATCCTCTCGCACGGAGTGGCGGCTGCGGCCGAGATAGTCGGAGATGAAGCGGCTCGCAGAATGGTAGAGAGAGTCCCACAGGCAGTTCTTCAAGACAGGGCGCCGGACTTGGGCCAACCGCCCGGAGACTCTACAAGCCGGGGTGGCGGCGCTTGACCCACCGGCCCGCTAGGCCAGGCAGAGGAATCTGGCCAGTCTTAGCGAGAGCGTGGGGAGCGGCTCTATACGCTTGAGTATGATGTACGCCAGGCCCACCGATGCAACGCCAACGAGCGCTCCTCCCACCACGTCCAGGGGATAGAATACCCCTGCATAGACCCGTGAGAAGCCGTAAAGCAGGGCAGCAACGTACATTGCAGAGCCTATTCTCCTGTTGATCATCCAGACCCCCGTCGCCATTGCGAAGGTAACCGCTACAGGATTGGCCGGGAATGAGGAGTCCGTCGGCGGGTAGAACAGCATCTCCACTTCAAGGGAGTCAAAGGGACGCGTACGAAAGTAGAACAGGTTGAAGATCTTGACAACCGCGCTGGCTACGCCAACGGACAGCCCTGCCAGCATTACTCCCCTCTGATGCCGCTCCCGCATGGCTTGGTCGGCCCATGCAAACCAGATCCCCAGAAGCGCCAAAGAGAACACCACTGGGACCAGGTAGTCGCTCACCACCCACTGGATCACCCTATCCCACATGGACGACGTGCCAACCCAGCCATTTATCCAGAGGAAAACTTGCGCGTCAACCTGTGATACAGCTTCCATGCCATTGCCAGATTACGTGATAGAGCCTGAACAAAGGTGGTATCCCTGAGAGACGGCAACCCATCGGTGGTATCCACCGGCGCCTTCTCCTTGCTGAAGTTGGTAAGGGAGGTAACCAGAAAGGTAACCAGCAGGGCCAGGAAGGCGCCCAAGCCGAAGAGGAAAAACTGGGATGCCCCGGCAATGCCTCCTCCCGTATCGGGGAGGTTTCTGCCTCCGTCCCAGAAGAACCACGTCAGGGAGACCAGTATAGTCCCCGCGCCCAAGATGGCCGACAAGCCCCTGTTGCCGAAGATGAGCAGGCCCCTCAGCCCGCTATAAGCGGCTGCCATCTGCAACACGCCGCAGCACCCTAAGAATACTAGAAGCAGGTATCCTTGCCCTAAAGTCATTCTTGAAGCCCCCGGCTCAGAGAGAGTTTACCGCCCAAGACAATACATCATGTATGGCATACGGTCAACGGGTATCCTCGCTGCCGGCGCTAGCGCGATGTCCTTGCCGGAGCAGCCGATACCAGGCTGCACCAGTGGAGATACCTGGGCACCCTGCCTCGAATGACGTCAAAGTAGAGGCTCTGAAGCTGCTCGGTGATGGGGCCAAGGCTGCCATCGCCAACCGCTATGTTATCGATATACCCCACGGGGGTAAGATGAGCGGCGGTGCCGGTCAGGAAGCATTCGTCGATGTTGTAGAGCTCGCTGCGTCTCATGCTTCTCTCCACAGTTTCCAGACCCAACTCGTTCCTGGCGATCTGAATCACCACGTCCCTGGTGATCCCGGATAGAATGTTGTCGGTGACGGAGGGCGTTACCAGCTTGCCGTTCACCAGCGCAAATACGTTTGCCCCGCTGGCCTCCGAGACGTACCCGTCCTGAGTGAGGAGAATGGCCTCATCAAAGCCCGCCAGGGTGGCCTCCGTCTTGGCCAGAATGCTGTTCACGTACAGCCCGCCAATCTTGGAGCTTGGGGGTATCATCGTGTCCTCCATACGCCGCCAGGAGGAGGTGCAGCACCTGGCCGCCGACTCCAGGTTCATGTAAGCCGCAAGGGGCACCGGGAAGATAACCAGAGAGTCGCTCAGGTCCTGGAGCTTCAGAACGGCCACCCGCTCCTCGCCCTTGAAGGCCAGTGGGCGTATGTAGATGTCCTGTCGGTATCCACACCTTTCCACCAGGTCCATGGTAATGCTTGACAGCTCCTCTGCCGTGTATGGAAGGTCTATTCGCATTACCTTGCAGCCATGTAGAAGCCGCTCGTAATGCTCTTTGAGGCGAAATACGTACATCTTCTCCTGTTCGGGGTTCCAGTTCGCCCGGATTCCCTCGAAGACGGATGTCCCGTAGTGGAGCGCGTGGGTCATCACCCCTACTCTCGCCTCTTCCAGGGGCATGAATTCACCGTTCATGAAGGCATAGACCATTTCGCCGACTCCTTTTCCCAGAGACTGGAGGCATTATATCACGCGTCCACTTCAAGACAATCCCCACAGGCGATATTGCGCGTGCAATCTGCGAAAGTGGAGCGCCCCGGAGCCACGCAAGATAGAGGCTCCGCGCCACCGGAGCCATCGCCACTAAGCCGAGAAACGGGAGAGCCCGAATGGCAGGAGAGGCTTTGCCTCTCCCCTTACGATGTAGTCGGCAATGAGCTTTCCGGTGCCTGCGCTGAGGAGGATACCGGTCCTGTAGTGGCCCACCGCCATCAGGACCCCCTCCAATCCATCCACCGGGCCCAGTATGGGGGCTTCGTCCGGGGAGTAGGGACGCAGGCCGGCCCAGACCTGGCGCAGCTCGGCCTCGGCCACCGCGGGCACAAGGTCAATGGCGCCGGAGAGTATTCCGGCGATCCCTTGGATGGTGGCCCTATCGTTGAAGCCGACCCTCTCCCTGGTTGTCCCCATGACAATATCGCCGTCGGCTTTGGGGACAAGGTACGTTATGCCGTGCCACACAATCGCTGAGATAGGTGTTGGCAGAATACGCGTCGACAGTATCTGCCCCCTCACCGGGTGGACGGGGATGTCCACGCCGAGCCAATCGCTGTATCGATTTGTCCAGGCCCCGGAGGCTATTACTACCCAGTCCGCCTCCATGTCGCCGGAGGCCGTACGCACGCCTGAAACGCGGCTCTGCTGGTGCAGAAGGCCCTTAACCTCCGTGTCCTGAAGGATGGTGGCCCCTCTTCTGGCCGCTCCCTGGGCGAAGGCCCTGACCAGCCTTCGACTGTTCAAATGTCCCTCCAGTGGCGAGAACAGCGCGCCTCTGAGGCCCTCTCTCAAAGCGGGCTCCATGCGGTACGCCTCCCGTGAGTCCAGCCACCTGACTCCCATATTCAACGGCTCCTGCCATTTCAGCCGAGCCTGAAGGGCCTCCTCGTCCTCCCCGGTCAACGCCAGATGCAGGATACCCGGGCACAGGTACTCCACGTCTATCCCCGACTCTTCCTGAAGCCGTGGCAGCATGTCCAGAAGCAGGGCGCGGCTCTCAATAGCCAGATTCAGGGGATCACCCTGCGCGAGCCCCTCTGAGATGGACGCCACCATGCCCGCAGCCACGCTGGAGGCCCCAGCCCCCGGCTTTCCTCGCTCCACCAGCGTGACATCCACCCCGGCAACCGCCAGGTGGTATGCGATGGAGCACCCAATGACCCCACCCCCTATGATGACAACGCTATCGTCAGACGCCACCTTGCTCCTTCACGGGACTCACCCTCCTCCCACCGGTCGCACCACCTCCACTTCGTCGCCCTGGTTCAGGACAACCTGCGAAAACCGTTCCCTGTCCACCACGTCTCCGTTATGGGCTACGGCAACGAACCGAAGGTCTACCCCACTGCTCTGAAGGAAGTCCCTGAGGCGGGTAGGTCCCTCCAGCTCCCGGCGGCGGCCGTTTACGGTCAGGGTAATCATGGGCCTGTCTACCTTATCCCTCTCATACGCGCGCTCCGACCTCTTCCCTACCCTTCCAGGCCGCCATCATGGACTGCTTCAGCATACGGGCAGCCCTCTCCGGTTCCGGCGATGCCAGGATGGCTGAGATGACGGCTACCCCCTGCGCCCCTGCCTCCATAACGGAGGCCGCGTTTGATGGGTCGATGCCTCCTATGGCCAGCACAGGGACGCGGGCCGCGCGCGTCACGTCTCTCAGCAGGTCAAGGCCGCCTGTCCTGCCCCCAGGCTTGGATTGGCTTGGGAATATGGTACCGAGGACCAGGACGTCGGCGTCGCCGTCCGCTGCCTGCGCAGCGCCGGCGGAGTCGTGTACGGCCTTGCTCACCAGCAGGCGCGGCGGGGCCACGTCCCTGGCGTCGCGGACGGCAATGGAGTCCTCGGGCAGATGAAGGCCTTCGGCTTCCACAGCCAGGGCCACGTCCAGCCTGTCGTTGATTACTAGCATGGCCTTGCCCCTGGTGATGGCGCGGAGCCGCCGAGCCAGCTTCAGGAGCTCGCCTGCGGGCAGGTCCTTCTCCCGGACCTGCACCATGTCCACCCCACCCGATACCGCCGCTGCGACCCTCTCTTCCAGGGCGTCCGCGCCGCAGAGCTTCCTGTCCGTCACAAGGCAGAGGCAGGGGGCCGGCAATGCTTGTCTGGGTCTCATCCTTCTAGCTCTGCCCTACCACGCCCTCCACGGGACTGCTGGCGGACGCGTACGCTCTCCTGGCAATCCGTCCCGCTTGATAGGCCTTGAAGCCCGCCTCCACTCCATGGCGAAACGCCTCGGCCATAAGCGTTGGGTCGTCCGCCTGGGCGATGGCCGTGTTAACCAGGACAGCGTCGGCGCCCATCTCCATAGCCTGGGCAGCGTCCGATGGGACGCCCAAGCCCGCATCGACTATCACGGGAACGGAGGCTTGCTCAATGATTATCCGAATCTCCTCCGCAGTGTGGATGCCCTGCCCGGAGCCTATTGCAGACCCCAGAGGCATAAGCGTGGCGCATCCCAGCTCCTCTAGCCGCCTGGCAAGCACGGGGTCGGCGTGGATGTACGGGAGCACGGTGAACCCATCTGAAATGAGCGCTCTTGCCGCCTCCAGGGTGCCAATAGGGTCCGGCAGCAGGTATTTGGGGTCCGGGATAACCTCCAGCTTTATCCAGTCGGACAGGCCCATGGACCGGGCCAGCCGCGCGATGGTAAGGGCCTCTTCCGGGGTACTGCAACCCGCTGTGTTCGGAAGGATGTGGAACTTGCTCCAGTCCACGTAGTCCAATATGGTCTTCTTGTCCGGACTATCCAGGTCCAGCCTGCGTATCGCCACCGTTATCATCTCTGTGCCGGAAGCCTCAATAGCGCCCACCATATCGTCCATGGTGCGGTACTTGCCCGTGCCCAGGATCAAGCGGGACGTGAACTCTCTGCCCGCGATATTCAAGCTGGCTGACATTTAACGGGACCTCCTGGCCGCCGCGTGGCGTAATGATGTCGCAGCCGGGCTTGAGACCGTGCCGGGTCTTTTGCGGGCAGACCGATACCACAGTCGGCGGTAGTGGGAAGCAGTATAGACAAGTGCGCTCTCCCTTCGC
This sequence comes from Dehalococcoidia bacterium, assembly GCA_965247645.1. GTDB lineage: Bacteria > Chloroflexota > Dehalococcoidia > Lucifugimonadales > UBA2985 > JAPPHY01. Next base: position 1,876,730 of record OZ252024.1, on the reverse strand, counting down.
TGGCATTATCCAGTTCAGGTTCCGACGGTCGCCCCTGTTCACTGGGGCCTCTCAGCCTGACACTTACAAGCTCCCGCTGGACTCCCTATTAGAGTAAGGTAATCCATAGCAAAAAGTCAATTGCCGCCGCAGGCCGGCGGTATTCCCTCTAGTGGTTCTTCCGCAGATAGCGGACAATCTCCATCATCACCTTGCAGTCAACCTCGTTGTAGCTTACTATCTCGTGCATTAGAGGCAATGCAGTCATGGGAACGCCCCGCTTTTCGGCCTCCTCTTCACAGCGCCACGCGCCTACCATCGCGCCCAAGCCGTCAACGGGACTGTCGGCCCAGTTGGTCTCTATGAGGTTGCGGGAGTGCATAGCGTTTGCCACTGCCTTCAAGTCAAAACCCAGCGCACCCCGTACCACCACAGGCTCCCCGCGCATAACCTCCGTCAAGAAATCGTACCAGTCTAAATCCTTGGGCCAGTCGGCGCGCTCCCCGTGTCTCGCCCTAGCAGAACTATGAGCAGTCTCGAGAGAGATGATCTCAGCCTTGGACCAGTGGAAGATACGGGGCCTGTCGTTGCCAGGATCCAGACGGTCGCGGACGGCGGACATATGCTTCATCCACTCGCGAATGATTCGCAACTCCTCATCCTCCGTCAGGCGATCCACGACCAGCGATTCGAACCTCCATTCCCTCTTCTCAACGTGGCCGCAGCCTATCATAAAGATGAGCGGCTGCCCTCCCTTCTCCGGCAGTTTGGAGAAGTCATCATCCAAGTCAGTACAGAATTCGAAGTCCACGTAGAACTCCACGGCAGAGGGGGTGTGCCACTCGGCCCGGGTGTTCTCGATTCGCTGAGGGAGAACCGGCGGACCGTTGTAAGTGTTGACCGCCAACAAACGATTCAGTATCGGGTTCTGGGTTGCGCCGCTGACTCCGACCGCATCCGCCGTCAGGCCGGGGGCGTTCCACCGGAACCATCCGTCGGCGTGGGCCTGCTTACGCTTGCGGACTCCAACCTGCCACAGCTGAGTCAGTTCCTTCAACTCCCCCGCCAACCACTTCTTCACGCTGACCCACTGGCCGGCCGGGGTATCCTCCTCGACGCCCGGCTCCTTCTCAGCCGGCCCCAAGTGCATCAACATGTCGGCGTCGTCCACGTTGCTCATATTTGGGTAAAGCTCCGGCGCCGATGGCTCCGGGAGAAGCTGCCAATCTCTGCCCTCAGTGCGTACCCGGCGCACCCACTGCAAGGCCTGCTCCACCTCGTAAGCAATGGGGATTCGGTTGGTAACAGCCCCGAGTTGGGTAACCGGTCCCAACAATTCCATAGCATTGGTGCCGCGATAGGTAGAATCTCGTTGAGTTCGCTGCCAGCCGCGTCCCAGAATGTACGATTGCGGGGGCTCGAAACCCTGCAGGCGGCCCAGCATCCGGTTGTAGATATACAACTGCGCCTTGTAGGCTGGCGCGCTGCCGTCATTGGCAAGCTCAGTACCGGCGGCGTTCAGGTGCAGCGTAGTAAACTTGGTGTCCACTACAATGTAGTGCCATCCATCAGCTCCCAGATCCGGCGCAGACGCCGCCGCTTCCAGGTCACCGATGGACTGAGGAAACAGACGGCGCAGGACATCGCTTCTCACCAGGAAGTCGGGCGAGCCGTAGGTCATATTGTGGGCGTCCCACAGTATGCCCTGATAGATAATGGGTATACCCCACTTCATCACTTCAAAGGTCTCTTCAGCCTTGTCCAGTCTGATGATCTCCCGGTAGTCCCCGGCTATCGTAGCAACTTCATACTGCTCTTGAAGCAACCGGAGTATGCCAGCCTCAAATTCGTTGCCCTTTCTGAATATAAACTCAACAAAGTCGAGCTCCTTTTCGTAATAGGCCAACTCCTGTTTTGGTATGTAGTCGCGGCTTTTGCCGTACAGTTGCAGCCAATCTATGAGCGGATCGTCAAGCATCCAGTTCCGCGTTCTGCCTGCGCTCACCCACTGCCTCCAGTCATCCGGCGAGACCGGAATTGCCGCTTTGGCGCCGTCGTCACGGTGTGTCAGCGCCTCTATGCCCATGCCATCCTCCTCAGGTCGTGTAGCGAGATTATACCCCCGTTCTCCAAGGGATTGTCGGTTGCTGCTCCTGATACTACTCGTCTCGGCCAGTTCTATATCAACCCATGGCTGGATTACATCATGTCTCCCCTGTTGACATAAATGCCAGCCTGGCCTACAGTGGAGGCACAGAGGTTAGGCCACAATGACAACTGAGCTACCCAACAGCCCCAAGGACGAGGACGTGATTGTGAACTATTGCCCCGTCTGCGGCCGCACAGAGCGACGCCCGTTCAAGGAGGGTAAGCACTGGGAGACGCCTTTCCTCTACAGGGAGGCCTGGTGGGCCAGAGGGCCATGCCCTTCCTGCTCCCAAAAGTAGACGCGCCTCAACGGCGGATACCGCCCATCCTCTGCTCAAAGTTGTACGCCCTCCACCGTGGGAAGCCTCACACGGGACTGACTTCTCCCCTTTCCACCCGAAAGCTGCTGGCATGGGCCAGAAACGACCTCTCTATGCGGTCCAGATCTGTGGTGGAAACGATGGCCTGTTGACTGCGGGAGACGCTCTCCAACAGGAGGCGTCGGCGAGACGGGTCCAACTCGGAAAGAACGTCGTCCAGCAGCAGGACCGGCGACTCTCCGCGCTCCCTCTCCAGTAACATGCCCTCGGCCAGCTTAAGGGCGAGGGCCAGGGTCCTAGCCTGTCCTCTGGAGGCATAGGTGGCCGCCTCCATTCCGTCCAGGGTGAGGCGCAGGTCATCCCGGTGGGGCCCGCATTGGGACGTTCCCATAGCCACCTCCCTTCCTCTACCCTCCTCTATGGCGCGCTGGAAGGCGCGTTTGACGTCCTCCTGCTCCGGACATTCCATCGGGACGCTGGGGGCGTAATCCATAGCCAACTCCTCCCGGCCCTCGGTCAGGTCACCGTGGAGCTCGCTTACCAGTCGGCGCAGGTCATGGACAACCTGGCGTCGTTTCAGGGATATGTAGACACCCTCCTGCACCAGGGCCTCGTCCCAGAAATCCAGCTCTTCGACCGAGCTCCTGCGCTCCCTGACGTGACGCAGAAGGTGGTTTCGCTGGTACACCACCTTCTGGTACCTCTGAAGAGAGCGAAGATACACCCTGTCCATCTGGGATATGAGGATGTCCAGGTATCGGCGACGCGTGGCCGGAGGCCCCGTGACCATCTGTATATCCTCAGCGTCGAAGAGGACGGCGTTGACGGCTCCAACCAGGTCCGAGGCCGGCACGCGTATGCCGTTGACCCTCATGTCTTTGCGAAGGTAAGGAGGCCGCTCCGCATCCTCCTGGAAGCCCTCCGCGCGCATGTCAACCATTATCCGCACCCTGTCCCGCTCCCTCTGGACGATGCCCACCACCTGCGCATGGCCGGGGTCTTCAGTCGCCGTCCTGCAGATGGCCTCTCTATCGCTGCTCGCCCTATACGCCTTGGCAATAGACAGCAGATACAGCGCTTCAAGCAGGTTGGATTTTCCCTGCGCATTACCCCCTGAGAAGACCAGGAGGCCTCCGGGAAGATCCAACTCCAGATGGCGGTAGTTGCGGAAGTTGGTGAGGCTCAGATGGGAGACGTACACGGGCAATACCCTCTTGATGACTGCCGGGCCGCGATTACTATACCGGATAGCCTCCATTGCCCCGGTTCGCACGTATCGGACAGGCAGCCCGGATAAGACCCCGACCCCGGGGGAATGGCCTCATGCGGATGACGCTATTGGAGCCAGCGAGGGGATTCGAACCCTTGACCTGCGGTTTACGAAACCGCTGCTCTACCACTGAGCTACGCTGGCCCGTATCCAACTATATCACGCCTCGCGTCCGGTAGTCCCTTCCTGTGAAGGCGCCTGCTCCCCCTGCGCGGCCCACCACTCCATGAGACGGCCAGCGACGGTCTTCTCGTACCCCTGATCGCTGGGCTGATAGTAGCGACGGTCTCTCAGGGAGGCAGGCAGGTTCTCCATCGCCGCAAAGTGTCCGGGGTAGTCGTGGGCGTACTTGTAGCCATTGCCATAGCCCTGCTCTCTCATCAGGGGCGTAACGGCGTTGCGCAGATGCAGAGGGACTGGGTCATTTCGAGTTCGCCGCGCGTCTTCTCTGGCCAGGTTCAGGGCTGCATATGCCGAGTTGCTCTTGGGAGCCGTGGCCAGATAGACCGTTGCCTCCGCCAGTGGGATGGCCCCCTCAGGCATTCCAATGAAGTGGACGGCCTGCTGAGCGGCGACCGCCACCGGCAACCCCTGTGGGTCCGCCATTCCTATGTCCTCCGCCGCCAGAATGACCAGGCGCCTGGCAATGAACATGGGTGCCTCCCCCGCCTCTATCATACGGCTCAACCAGTAGATGGCCGCATCCGGATCTGAGCCGCGGACCGATTTGATGAACGCCGATATGGTGTCGTAGTGGTGGTCTCCAGCCTTGTCGTACAGAACGGAGCCCTGCTGGAGGGCATCCTCCATCGTCTCCAGGGTGACGCGGCGGGCGCCGGAAGGGTCTGGGAGTGTGGCGGAAGCCGCAAGCTCCAGGGCATTGAGCGCCGACCTTGCGTCGCCGTTGGTTATTGCAATCAGATGGCGCATCGCGTCCTCGGCAACCTGGACGCGCAGAGGGCCCAGCCCGCCCGCATCATCCACCAGCGCCCTCTGCACTATGCCGGTCACGTCCTCATCGGTGAGAGCCTTGAGGGTGAATACCCGGCACCTAGACAGCAGCGGCGCCACCACCTCAAAGGACGGGTTCTCCGTGGTGGCCCCAATGAAGGTCACGACGCCCTCCTCTACGTGAGGGAGAATCACGTCCTGCTGAGCCTTGTTGAACCGGTGGATCTCGTCCACGAAGAGAAGGGTACGCCGGCCGTACATTCCGCGCCGCTCCCTGGCTGCCTCGATTATCTTGCGTAGGTCTGCGACCCCGGCGGTTACGGCGCTGACCGGGTCAAAGTAAGCCTGGGTAACATTCGCTATGAGATGGGCCAGGGTGGTTTTACCGCTTCCCGGCGGCCCCCAGAGTATCATTGAGGGTATCCGGTCCGCCTCAATGCTCAGCCGCAGCACACGGCCTGGGCCCACGATATGCTCTTGCCCCACGAATTCGTCGAAGTTCCGGGGGCGCATACGGGCCGCCAGGGGAGCCTCTCGATCCATGACCTTCTTCCTCTGGCTTTCAAAGAGGTCCGTCACTTCTCCTCCCCAATGGCGGTACGGCCGGCCGGCCCCTCACTCCCCTCCGTAAAGGCGGCGGGGGCCGTTGACCGTCATATCGCGAATGGCTTCCTCGCTGACGCCCAGTTCCCGCAGCCGTGGCAGCACCTTCCGAATCACAAAACAGTAGCCGTCAGGGTTGTAGGCGTTCCTCATCTCCACAACCTCCGGCAGCGCGGGGCGAGAGCCTCCGAAGTCGTGGGACAGGGTAACCTGGCCTGCAAACCCCAGGTCAACCAGCTGCTTCACCACCTGGGTCCGCTCCTCCCAGTTCAGGCCGCCGGCCCTGCCGCCGGGGTAACGGTCCATGCCTATAAAGCACCCCTTGCGAAGGAGCCCCGTCAGGTACTCTATGTCGTCCGTGTCGTTGCTATGGCCGATGCAGACCCGCCTCAGGTCCACTCCCTCCTCCTCGAAGACGGCCACCTGGTAGTCTCCGGCCTTGGCGCGAGCAGCCGAGTGAGTGGCAATGGGCACGCCGGTGTGGATGCAGGCGCGGGCGGCCGCTCGCAGTACCAGGTCGTTGGGTCTCGTAAGCCCGTCCTCGGTCAAGTGCTCCTCGTCAGTGGCTACCTTGATGACGCCCGCCTTGATCCCCGTCCCCTCTATCCCCACCTCTATCTCACGTATGAATGCCTGAGCCAGCCGTTCTACCGTAGAACCCAGGCCAATGTGCCTGGGAATGTCCCTCCAGAGACCTGTGGCCGGCACCATGTTCAGATTCACCTTCTCGGCCACCTCTTGCAGAAGCCTCATGTCTCTTCCCAGGTCCAGAGTGGTCACGATGGCAACGGTGCCGACCCCTTCGGCCGCGGCTTCGTTGAGCCGGGCGATGCCGCGGGCCACGTCTTCTTCGTGGTCAAGCAAGTCCGGATAGGTATATGGTACGCCTGCGGAACTCTCTCGTACATGCTCGTGTGTCAGGGTGAATCCCATATCGTTAACGTCCACGGGGCCGCGCATAGTGTTAACAGTAGGCATGATATGTATCCTCCAAACTCTAACGTATGGTCTCCGTGAACTCCACGCTCCCTACACAAGGGGCGGAGGCAAGAGCTACGAAGGCTCAGTCCTCCAGGCTTTCCTCCAGACGTTGAATTTCCTGCTCCACCTCCTGCAACCGGCGGTAGTCCTCCTCAAAGAGCTTGTAGCAGCGCTCCAGGTAGAGCTGGGCCAGAATGGCCGCCGGTGCCGCCGGAATCTCCGTAGCCCGGACCAGGCTTGGTATACGATAGAGCTCCGGAAGATACCGGGCCAGGGTGGATATTTCGTCCTCGGTCTCCTTCATCAGGCGCGAGTCTGAGCCCTCCGCGGCAAAGCGGAGCTTCCCAACCAGCTTGGCGAGCTCGCTCAGCTTGTCTCGCTCCCCCATCATGTCGTAGATGAGCTCATTCACAGACGGCGCTTCCAGAGGGAGTCGCGTCTCCAGGGAGCGCTCCCACAGGCGCGAGTACTCCTGTTGCAACTCGCTCACCACCTGAATCAGGTCCATAGGGTCGTTGCTATCGGCGGCGCCGCCGTCGATAAGGTCGTCGTCCCTAGCCTCCGCCAAGCGCCTGAGATGGTCCAGGCCGTCGACCTTCTCCGGAAGTGGTGGAAAGGCGAATCCGGCCAGATCCTGGGAAATCATACCCTGCATCTGGTTGGCGAACATGGGAGGAATGTACTTGGACACGTCCACCTTGATAGGCAGCGCGATTACGTACGTTGCCAGCACAGACTCCGGGTCATACTTCTGGCGAAAGTAAACCAGGGCATGCCCCTTAGGAGTCTCAGTTGCTCCACGCTCGAAGTACAGATCCAAATGCAGCCCCTCCACGCAAGTCTCGTACACCATTATACTACGAAATGGCGGTTATGGGTGTCTGTGGCGGGCCGTGTCCCACCCAAACCCGTATATCGTCCATAGTATAGCTGCAACCCATTGATACGGTATGGTAGAATGGGGCGGCCGCATAGTGGAATGCGGCACATCCTATGAGCGTTGACATCAAGCGGGGAATCCAGGCTTCCAGGGAAGAGGCGGTCTCTTTTCGGCGAGACCTCCACGCCCACCCGGAGCTGGCCTTTCAAGAGGAGCGGACGTCCCAACTGGTTGCCCGACGCTTGAGGGCCCTTGGCATTGATGTCTCGACCGGGGCCGCCGGGACGGGCGTGATCGGGCTGATCAACGGAGACGCGCCAGGCCCCACTCTTATGCTGCGGGCCGATATGGACGCCCTGCCCGTTCAGGAGGCGTCAGACAAAGCCTACGCCTCACAGACCCCGGGGGTGATGCACGCCTGCGGCCACGATGGACATACGGCGGTACTGATGTCCGTCGCCGGCATCCTGGCCGGGCGGCGTGGAGAGTTGAAGGGCCGGGTGAAGCTGGTTTTCCAGCCCGCAGAAGAGAACATGGGTGGGGCTCGACAGATGATAGCGGAAGGGGTCATGGACACTCCGCCGGTGGACCGCGTGCTGGGGTTCCACCTCTGGAACCCTCTGCCGGTGGGCCAGGTGGGTGTGAAGCCGGGGGTCATCTTCGGCGGCGTGGATGAGCTCCTGCTCGTGGTCAAGGGCAAGGGGGGACATGGCGCTTTGCCACACCAGGCCGTAGACCCCATTACCATGTCCGCCCAGGTAATCGGCGCCCTTCAGACGCTGGTCAGCCGGGAGAAGCACTACGCCCAGGGAGCGGTGCTCACCATTGGGACCATACACGGAGGGAGCGCCTTCAACATAATAGCGGACCAGGTGGAGATGAAGGGCACTCTGCGCACCTTCGACGAGGAGGTGCGCCAGATGTTCCTGAGGCGTATTCCGGAAGTCCTGGCCGGGGTCTGCGCCGCCCTCAACGGCACGTTTGAGTTCCATCACGTCCAGGGGTGCCCCGCCGTTGAGAACGACCCCGCAACGGCGGATTTCGTGCGCAGGTTGTCGTCCGAGGTGGTCGGGCCAGCCAATCTGCCCTCCATTGAGCCCAGCACAGTGGGCGATGACATGGCCCTTTTCCAGAGGGAGGCGCCGGGGTGCTATTTCCTGGTGGGTTCTTCCAACGCCGCGGCGGGACTGGACGCCCCACACCACAGCCCAACCTTCGATTTCGACGAGGATGCCCTCTCCATCGCCACTGAGATTCTGGTCAAGGGAGCGCTGGAGTACCTGAGCTAAGCGCGGCAGATATGGACTAAGAGGGCTCCGCGCAGGCAGCAATCTCAAGCGGAGCCATAAGGAGGACAGAAATGGAGACGCAGAACTTCACAGAACCAAGGGAGCGTTTACTGCTAGGGCCTGGCCCCAGCAACGTCAACTCAAGGGTAATCAGGGCAATGACCCTGCCACTGATGGGCTATCTGGACCCCACTTTCCTAAAGGTGATGGACGAGGTGTCCGGACTGCTGCGCCAGGTTTTCCGCACCTCCAACGAGTTCACCCTGGCCATCTCCGGAACGGGCACGTCCGGAATGGAAGCGTCGCTGGTCAACATGCTTGAGCCGGGCGACGTGGCAGTCATTGGAACGCACGGCCTCTTCGGCAACCGTCTGGCGGACATCGCCTCCCGCTGTGGAGCCAAGGTAGTAACCGTTGGCGCGGAGTGGGGTCAAACCCTGGACCCGTCCGCGGTGGAGCAGGCGTTGAAAGACGCGGGCAAGGTCAAGCTCCTGGCCGTTGTGCATGTAGAGACCTCAACGGGCGTCGTCCAGTCGCTGCCTCCCCTCGCGGAGCTGGCCCACAGCCAGAACGCGCTGTTCCTGGTGGACGCGGTAACCTCCCTGGGAGGCGTAGACCTACGAGTGGATGAGTGGGGAATAGACATCTGCTATAGCGCTACCCAGAAGTGCGTCGGCTCACCGCCGGGTCTCTCCCCCATCACCCTCAGTCCCAGGGCCGTGGACGTCCTGAGACAGCGTGAAAGCCCAGTCCAGAGCTTCTACCTGGACCTGTTGCAGCTTGAGAGGTACTGGCTCACCGACAGGGTCTACCACCACACGGCGTCCATGTCCATGATCTACGCTCTGAGGGAAGCCCTCATCATGGCGATTGAGGAAGGGCTGGAAACCAGGTACGAGAGGCACCAGCGCAACGCAGACGCTCTGAAGGCGGGGCTTGCCGTCCTGGGTATGGGAGCCCTGGCCCCAGAAGGGGCTCAGGCCACCCCACTTACGGCCGCCGTAGTCCCGGAGGGAATAGACGAAGCAGCGATACGCCGCAGCCTTCTGAGCGAGTACGGTATAGAGATAGGCGGAGGGTTTGGGCCGCTGGCGGGAAAGATATGGCGCGTTGGGCTGATGGGAGAGTCATCCCAGGCCAAACACGTCCTCACCCTGCTTCACGCCCTGGAGGCGCTGCTGTCCCGGCAAGGGCTTGAGTTCGCCCCCGGATCGAGCATTGCCGCGGCGCACCGTGTGCTAGCCGGGGAGTAGGCACGCGGCCACGGGGCTTTAGCGTCAGGGGCCCTGGCTATCCGTCCCTATGCTCCCTTGGGCCGGTACTGGATTGCCTCCGCCACATGCGAAACGCCAATGTCATCCGCGCCGGCCAGGTCTGCAATGGTGCGAGACAGCTTCAGGGTGCGGTGAAAAGCCCTGGCCGATAGGTGGAGTTGCTCCATGGCAGACCGCGCAAGGCCTTGCGCTGCGTCGTCCAGCTTGCAGTGCTCCCATACCTCCGCAGGCCCCATGTCCGCGTTTGCTCGTATAGCCGGCGTCTCATCGAACCTTCGAATCTGGCGATCTCTTGCCTCCCCAACCCGCTCACGCACCCGCGCCGAGCTCTCCCCCACCTCCTCTCCCGTGAGCTTATCGTACTCCACCCCGGGCACCTCTACAAAGATGTCAATGCGGTCCAGCAGAGGGCCGGATATGCGTTTCTGATATTTGTTGACCATGCCGGAGGAGCAGGTACACTGCTTCCGAGGGTCCCCGTAGTAGCCGCAGTAGCATGGGTTCATGGCAGCCACCAGCATAAAGTTGGCGGGAAAGGTCACAGAACCCTGCGCCCGGCTAATGGTCACAACCCTGTCCTCCAGTGGCTGCCGCAGCACCTCCAGAACGTTATGCCCAAACTCCGGGAGCTCATCCAGGAAGAGCACTCCGCGATGGCTCAGTGTAACCTCTCCGGGACGCGGCAACCGCCCTCCCCCAACAAGCCCGGCGTGCGATATGGTGTAGTGCGGCGACCTGAAGGGCCTGTGCGCCATTAGCGGTGTGTCCGAGGGCAGCAGGCCGGCAACGCTGTATATCTTGGTCAAGTCCAACGACTCCGATGAGCTCATGGGCGGTAGTATGGATGGCAGGGAACGAGCCAGCAGGGTCTTCCCGCTGCCCGGAGGGCCGCTCATCAGCAGGTTGTGGCCTCCGGCGGCCGCGACCTCCAGGGCCCTCTTTGCGTGCTCCTGCCCTCTAACGTAGGCCAGATCGCCTCCGGCCCACACAGGCTCTCCCGCTAGCCTCTGATCCGTTGCCCCGGAGTAGGGCGCAATCGACCTCTCGCCGCGAAGGTGCGCCGCCAACTCCGACAGAGTGCTGGCAGGGTACACTGTGACGCCATCCAGAAGCGATGCCTCCTTGGAGTCCACCGCAGGGACGTAGACCTGGTCAATCCCCTCCCCCTCCGCAACGCCCACCATGGGGAGGATCCCATTGGTGTGCTTAATGCCTCCGTCCAGAGAGAGCTCGCCCAGAAACACCGCCCGAGATATATCCGAGGCAATCTGGCCGGTGCTGGACAGTATGCCAACCGCTATGGAGAGGTCATAGGATGGGCCAGCCTTTTTCAGGTCGGCGGGCGCCAGATTCACCGTGATACGTCGCATGGGGAAGTCGAACCCCGAATTCCGAATGGCGGCCCTAACCCTCTCCCGCGCTTCCTGCACGGCGGTATCGGGCAGCCCGACGATGTTGAAGGCAGGCAGCCCCGGCGAAATGTCCACCTCCGCTTCCACCACAGCTCCCTCAAGACCTATCATGGCGCACGTCAGGGCCTTGGCAAGCATAGACTCCTTTGCAAGCAAAAACTGCGCCTATCATAAGTAACGACAGGCTCTTAGTCAAACCCTCCGGCGGACAAGTGGAGCGCGCCGGCCCGTATCCGGCTGCGTGGCTCTCCGCTTCGGCGGCTCACGGCGCGCAAGAGATCCGGTGGTCTTGATGCAGGTTGGCTGCGCGTCGTCCGCGTAAAAAGGGAAGGCCGGGGTGAGTTCCCCCCGGCCTTCCCATCGCCATTGCTGCGATCGAGAGTGGGTATATTGGGGTTTAGGTGCCCCGCAAACGTGGGTCCAAAACGTCCCTCAGGGCATCGCCGAAGAGGTTGAACCCGTACACTGCCAGGGATATGGCTATGCCTGGGAAGATAGCCATCTGAGGCGCAAGAGCGAAGTACTCTCTACCCCTCTGGGAGAGCATACCACCCCACGTAGGCGTGGTTGGCGGCACGCCCATGCCAAGGAAGCTCAGGGAGGCTTCCGATATGATGGCGGTGCCCAGTCCGGCGCTGGCTATGATGAGCCAGGGGGCAACGCACTGGGGCATAATGTGCTGCAACATGATGCGCACGTCCCCTGCGCCAATGGAGCGGGCCGCCAGGGCGAACTCAGACTCCTTGATGGCCAAGGCCTGGGACCGCACAATGCGGTTGGCCCTTGGTATCTGCACTATCCCAATGGCAAGCACCACATTGTTCACAGAGCCGCCCAGGGAAGCCATGATGGCCAGAGCAAGAATCAGTGTTGGTATGGCCATGAGGGCGTCCATGACCCGCTGCATGGCTACGTCCACCTTACCGCCATAGTAGGCGCTGGCCAGCCCCAGGAGCCCTCCGGTGCCGGAGCCGAAAGCCACCGACAGGATCCCCACATACAGGGATACCCGAGCGCCGTTTACTATCTGGGCCCAGAGGTCTTGACCTACGTCGTTGGTGCCAAGCCAGTAGGTGGCGGACGAGGACTGGAAGTTGTCGCTGAGATTCCACTCATTGGGGTCACCGGCGATGACAGGAGCCGACAACGCCAAGATTACCATGAACAGGATGATGAAGGCGCCCGCAGCCCCAAGGGGTTTCTTGCGCATGAAGCCAATGCTTCCCTTCAACATTCGTCCTAGTAGCGTGTCTCGTTCCGCACGACCGGATACGATTTCTATTCCTTCATTCGCTGCCATATACTTACCTCCTTGCCAAGCAATACTCCAGGCAAAAGTCTGATAGCCGGTTAGTCAAATCTGACGCGGGGATCAAGCCAGCCATAGCTGAGGTCTACCAGCAGGTTGGTCACGACAATCCAACTAGCGAAGAAGAGGACCAGGGTTTGGACCACCGGGTAGTCCCATCTGGTCAGGCTGTATATCAGAAATTGCCCCATACCCGGCAGCAGGAAGATGGTCTCCATGATAACGGACCCGCCAACTGTCAGGGCCACAGTTATGCCGATGATGGTGACCACTGGCAACAGGGCGTTCTTCATAGCGTGACGGTAGACCACAACCGTGTACCGCAAGCCCTTGGCATGAGCGGTCCTGATGTAGTCCTGTCGCAGGACCTCAAGCATGGTGGATCTCATCATCCTGGCCTTGGTGGCCTGCGATACCCAGCCCGTGGCCAGGGCGGGCCAGAGGAACATGATGAAGTTTCCACGTGGGTCCGCAAAGGGAGACACGTACTCCAGCCGCGGACTCCAGTTGAACCAAAGAGTCCCAACCAGGATGACCATTGTCCCCGTCCAGAAGCTTGGGATGGACAGGCCTCCAAGGGAGACGATACGCAACACGTAGTCTACCCAGGAGTCTTGTCTCAGCGCCATGATTACTCCCACAGGAATCCCAAACACCACGGCAAGGCCCACCGTCATTAAGGAAAGCTGAAGGGTTATCGGCAGTTTCTTCTTGATCTGAGGCCATATGGGCTTGCTGTCAACGAGAGACGTGCCCCAGTTGAGGGTCACAAAGTCCCTCATAAAGACGACGTACTGCAAGTACAAAGGCCGGTTCAGCCCAAGTTGCTCGCGCAGTAGCTCCTCCGTCTCCTGAGAGTAGAAGGCGTCCTCGCCGCCCAGTATGACGTCCACCACGTCCCCAGGAGCGATACGCAAGATGACGAAGACGATTACCGACACTAATAGTGCGGTAAGCATTCCCAAGACCAGTCGCCGCAGCGTGTACTGTAACATGGCTCCTCCTAGCCTCTATTTATGCGTAGCCGAGTAGCCGGAACCGGACGTTTCCCCCGTGTCACGTCAGCATTTATATATACCCGTAAAGATAGCGCTCAACATGGATTTTGTCAAGAAATTCTCTCCCGACAATATTACAATATCCTGAATGCCGGGGAGGCGTCGGGGCGCCGCTTCTCCGGCATTCTCTACAAGTGTTGGTTATGGCGCACGCACCGCTCATACTGAGCTTGTCGAAGTACATCAGCTGTGGCAAGCTACGCCCGCAGTCTACCCGCTCCATATGGCTCGACATGCTCACCCCCGCACCAAGTACGGGGCAGGCTATGAGCGGGATGGGAGTGGTACTCCAACCAACATTGGCAATTGTCAACGCTGGCAGGAACACACCATAGGGACTCCCTGCGGAAGCAGGAATCCAGGCGCCCCGTGATAGCGCATGATAGACCCCTGCCCCCGTATCGGATACGGGGCGGGGGCTTCGCAGAGGTGGTCTGGTGGCTGATCCTGGGTTCGCGCCTCGTAATGGCGCGGCATAGGTGCAGAACCCTCACCCAGAAGATACCAAGGCGTGTAGAGAGCACCAATCCCTGAGGGGTGCCCAAGGTAGCCGCTTTTCCCCTCCCTTCCACCGAACAAGGAAACGCCCCCGCAAGGGGGGCGCTTCCTGTGCCTCATCCTATCTCTGGCAGCGCCGGATTACTCCGCCAACCAGACCCTGTCATGGAGCCGCTGCTGGGAGTATGTACCCAGGTTGTAGTAGCGGACCCCCTTCACTTCCTTCCGGTTTGGCCACGCCACGTTCATAACACCCAACTGGTAAGCAGTGGTTCGCTCGTTGACCATGTACTCCTCCAGTTGCAATGCCAACTCCGCGCGACGCTCCTGGTCCAAGCTCCTGTCCAACTCATCTATCAGACCATCTATCCTCGCCAACTCTTCCGCAGGAGCGCGGCCATTGCCCTTCCAGCCCACTATGTCACATTCCGCGCTGGTTGTTAGACCGCTGTGCATACCCCAGAAGGCGTCCGACGGGTCAGACGTATAGACCTGTCTGTTGGGCGAGGGGTTGGCTTCCGCCCTTATGGTATAGAGACAGTCCGTGCTGATGTTGCCGTACGTATCCACGTACTTGACGTCGAATTCCCATCCCAGGTGCTTCTTCATCTGGTCTATCAACCAGAGGCTGACCTCACGCCTGCTCAACAGCTGAATGACGTACTGGTCCGTCCTAGGCCTGTTGCCTGCTCCAAACGCCTCATCCAGCAACCGGTTGGCCTCGGCTATATCGGCGTCCTTGGTCGCGGGGTCCCAGCCGGGAAGCTGCAGAAACTCCTCAGCCGGCTTGCCCCAACCGCTGTCGGTGTGCAGGAAGTAAGCGGGGTCGGACATCTTCACGCTGCCAACTGTGCTGAAGCTATCCCAGTCGCCACGGTCCAAGAACAGCTGGATGGCCCAGCGGACTTCCCACTTGTCAAATGGAGGCCTCAGGGGGTTCACCCTGATACCGGATATGTGGTTGTACCGGACTATCTGCTGCTCAATGATGTCGCCATACGTGTCCTGTATCTGCTGCACCTGCGCCTTGGTCACTCCACTGCTCCCGTGACCCGCCTGGTTTATCTTGCCCGTCACCAGCGCAGCAAACTTGGTGTTGTAGTCCTGGATGGCGAAGTTGTCCATCCCATCTACGAAGGGCGCCCCCTGCAGCCAGTAGTTCGGGTTCTTCCGGGACTTCATCACCGTCTGTGAGTCAGCCGACTCCGGTATGAACGGCCCCGTGCCCATGTTGATCATGTACCCCTCAGGGACCGCTGTGGACTGTACTCCAGGGTACTCCGCGTCCATCCACTCCCTGTACTCCTTGTCCCATATCGCTATGCCGGACGCCATCCATTGCAGGGTTGCGTTGCGGAAATAGCTGAACTTGATCTCTACGGCCTTGCCCTGTGGCCCGTCCGGGCAAAGCACTTCGTCCATATGGCCCATATAGGCATTACCAGATTTTATGTAGCTGGCCCGCGTCTCGGGAGGCGGGTTCGCGAACCACTCATGGCTGGCCTTCACGTCCTCGCACACCAGCTCATCGCCGTACCCGGGCGCTCCCTGGTCCTTGCCCCACCCCTCGGACTGGAACTGCACGTTGTCGCGCAGCATAAAGGTGTAGGTCAGCCCGTCTGCAGACACTTCAAAGCTCTCGCACAGGTCGCACATCGGCGCGTCCCTGATGGTGCCCCACGGATCCATCATCAGCAGGCTGTTGTGCGCCGCAAACTGCCACCGGCTGAACGCGCTGTATCCCAGCGTCGTCTGATACCGGGAGGCAGGCCGCGGGTCGGCCGTCTTGTATATGCCGCCGTACTGCGGCTCTCCCCACTCAGGCTTGTAGCCACGATGGTCCATCAGGAAGTTCATCCAGTCGTCCCTGTAGTCCACGTCCACCATCACCTCCGGAACGTCCGTCGCCGTCGCCTCAACCTCCGCAGGCGACGTGGCCTCCGTCTCACCGGGCGCTGTCGTGGCCTCCGGCATCACCTCCGGCATGGCCGTTGGCGCCACCGTCGGTGGCGTCGTGGCCGTTGGCGCGCTGGTTGGCGTAGCTTCTTCTCCGCCGCAAGCAAGAGCCACCACCAATACAGTGGCAGCCAATATCGCCATCAATGGCCTTACCGTCAATTCACGAGCTACTCTCATATCTCCTCCTCAGAGAACCGTTAGGCAGAAGGCTATCACAGGGCCTCAAGGGCTGTCAATAGATTCCGCTATTGCAGATATTACAGTCTGGTCCCGAGAGGGACGGAGTCGCCCAGAGATTGAAGTGGCGCGCAGCGCTCGCCGTCCGTGTAACGCGAAGAGGGCGCAACCTGGGTGGTTGCGCCCTCTTCCCTCAGTCCTCTCTATGGCCGCCGGACTACTCCGTCAACCACACCCTGTCAGTGAGCCGCTGCTGGGAGTATGTCCCCAGGTTGTAGTAGCGGATTCCCTTCGCATCCCGCCGGTTCGGCCACGCCACGTTCATGATCCCAAGCGGGGTGTGCACCGCCGATTCGTACAGGTGCGTCTCCACCTGTTTCACTATCTCCTCGCCCCTCGCCCTGTCCTGCGTCACGTCCAACTCCTCAAGCAGGGCGTCCAGCTTGGCCCACTCCTCGGCCGGTATGGGCCCGTTCCCGGTCCAGCCCGGGTCGTCGCGGCAGTTCTCCCTGGTATGCCACTCGCTGTGTACCTTCCACAGCCCGTCTATGGCGTGAGAAATGTAGCTCTGGCCGTAGGTGGGGCTGGCCTCTGCCCGTATGGTGTACTGGCAGTCTGTCTGGATGTTGCCGTACGTGTCCACGGACTGGATGTTGAACTCCCAGTTGAGGTTCTTCTTGAAGAAGTCCACTCCCCACAGAGTGACCTCACGCCGGCTCAACAGCTGTATCATGTACTGGTCCGTCTTTGGCCTGTTGCCGGGGCCAAACACCTCGTCCAGTATCCTGTTGGCCTCCGCTATGTCAGCGTCCTTGGTAGCGGGGTTGAGACCCGGCAACTTCTGGAACTCCTCTACAGGTGTTCCCCAACCTGCGTCAGAGTGCAGGATGTAGTACGGGTCGCCCATGTTCACGTCTCCAACCGTCGTGAACTCCAGCCAGTCCGCCCTGTCCAACGCCAACTGCACCGCCCATCTCACGTCCCGGTTGTCAAAGGGAGGCCGGAGATGGTTCAAAAGGAAGTGCTGCTGATGGTTGTACCGGACTATCTGCTGCTCGATGATGTCGCCATACGTGTCCTGTATCTGCTGCACCTGCGCCTTGGTCACTCCACTACTCCCGTGACCCGCCTGGTGTATCTTGCCCGTCACCAGCGCAGCAAACTTGGTGTTGTAGTCCTGGATGGCAAAGTTGTCCATCCCGTCTATGAAGGGCGCTCCCTCCAGCCAGTAGTTCGGGTTCTTCCTGGACTTCATCACCGTCTGTGAGTCGGCCGACAACGGGATGAAGGGGCCCGTGCCCATGTTGACCATGTACCCCTCAGACACCGCAGACGACTGCACCCCGGGGTACTCCGCGTCCATCCACTCCCTGTAATCCTTGTCCCATATCGCTATGCCGGCTGCCAGCCAACCCAGCGTCCCGTTCCTCACACGGTCAAAGTTCAGCACCGTGGTCTTGCCGGCCGGCCCGTCCGGGCAGGTCACCTCGTCCAGATGGCCCATTATGAACTGGCCCTGCTTTATGTAGCTGGCCCGGGTCTCGGGAGGTGGGTTCGCAAACCACTCCATGCTCGCCTTCACGTCCTCGCACGACAGCTCATCGCCGTACCCGGGCGCTCCCTGGTCCTTGCCCCACCCCTCGGAGTGGAATTGCACGTTGTCGCGCAGCACAAAGGTGTAGGTCAGCCCGTCCGCAGACACTTCAAAGCTCTCGCACACGTCGCACATCGGCGCATCCGTGATCTCCCCCCACGGGTCCATCATCATCAGGCTGTTGTGCGCCGCAAACTGCCACCGGCTGAACGCGCTGTATCCCAGCGTCGACTGGAACCGAGAGGCTGGCCGCGGGTCTGCCGTCTTGTATATGCCGCCGTACTGCGGCTCTCCCCACTCAGGCTTGTAGCCGCGGTGGTCCATCAGGAAGTTCATCCAGTCGTCCCTGTAGTCCACGTCCACCATCACCTCCGGAACGTCCGTCGCCGTCGCCTCCACCATAGCAGGCGAGGTGGCCGTCGGCTCGCCGGGCGCTGTCGTGGCCTCTGGCATCGCCTCCGGCGTGGCCGTTGGCGCCACCGTCGGTGGCGTCGTGGCCGTTGGCGCGCTGGTTGGCGTAGCTTCTTCTCCGCCGCAAGCAAGAGCCACCACCAATACAGTGCCAGCCAATATCGCCAACATTGGCCTTATCCGATGCGAAAATCGCAATCCCATAAAACACCTCCTCATTGGGTCTGCGCATATTAGCAGGTCACTGAGGGGTCTGTCAAGAATGCGCGCAAGTGAAAGTTATTACAATTCGCTGATAGCGGTCGGGCAACGCGATGCCCTCAACCAGGGAGTCACTGTCACTCCTGGCCGCAGTCCAAATCTTGCCCCATCTCAGGCGTTATGGTAGGATGATAGATGCAGTGGCGCATTCGTCTAGTGGCCCAGGACGCCGCCCTCTCAAGGCGGAGATCACGGGTTCGAGTCCCGTATGCGCCACCAATCGACTGGACCTGAAGCCTTGGCGCTGAGACCTAGGGCTGCTATGAAGCCCACACACGTTGGGATGAGCGTCATAGGCGGTAGATCGACTTGGGTCGTTGAGACGCAGAGCCCGGCCAAGAGCTACGGCGCCCTCACGACCGCGCAACCCTTGATAGGTACGGGCTAGGACGCGAGCGTGGGCGGGTCCCGCTCAAATGGTTCCACCCACTCACCCTCGCATCAAGTACGGAGCTTGCCCCGCACTTGATGTGGGGGCAGGCTACGAGCGAGAGCAAAGAGCTATCATTTCGGGGGCGCAGAATGAGCTGGGTTATTGAGACGCAGGGCCTGAGCAAGAGCTACGGCGCCATCACGGCCGTGGACAACCTGTCGCTGAAGGTCCCCGGCGGAGGCGTATTCGGACTGCTGGGGCCGAACGGCTCCGGCAAGACCACCACTATGGGGATGCTCCTGGGCCTCATAAAGCCGACCGCGGGGAGCATCCGCCTCTTTGAGGACGCCGCGGAAGGGGTCCACGCCGACGCCCTGCGCCGCATCGGCGCCATCGTGGAGGAGCCAAACTTCTATCCCTACCTCAGCGGCCGCAACAACCTCCGCTACTTCCAGGGCATCACGGGACGCGGAACGCCGGGGGAGATCGACCGCCTCCTGGAGCGGGTGGGCCTCGCAGATCGGGCCGACAGTAAGTTCAGCGCCTACTCGACGGGGATGAAGCAGCGACTGGGAATCGCCTATACCCTACTGGGTGACCCGGACGTGCTGTTCCTGGACGAACCCACCAACGGACTGGACCCGGCGGGCATGGCCGAGGTGCGTGACCTCATATTGCAGGTTGGCCGCGACGGGCGCTCCGTCCTCCTGTCCAGCCACCTTCTGCACGAGGTGGAGCAGGTGTGCGACAGCGTTGCCATCCTCTCAAAAGGTAAGCTGATTGTCCAGGGCAACGTCGCTGAGCTGCTCCACTCCCACGCCCGCGAGCAGGCGCGCCTGCGCACTACCGACAATGCCAGGGCCATAGAAATCCTCTCCGCCCTGGAATGGGTGGAGAGAGCGGAGTTGATCGAGGACTCCATCCTTATAAGGGCTCCCAGCGAGAGGTCGTCGGAGCTGAGCGCTGCCCTGGGCCGGGCAGAGGTCTACGTTACGGAGATGACAGCCCTCCAGATGAACCTGGAGCAGTACTTCCTTGAGGTTACTGGCGACGACCTGGGAGAGGCCAGGTGATGGGGCAGCTGTTGCGCCTGACCAGATGGGAGTGGTTCAAGCTCCGCCGCCGGTGGATGCCCTGGATCCTGCTGGCGGTCCTTGTCGCCATCCCCCAGGTCTGGCTGTGGGCCGAGTTCTTTGCTTACGGCAACGTCAACTACTACGAGGAGCCCAGCCTCTACTTTCGGGACGGCGAGAACGATTCCCTCTCCTTCTCGTGCGCCGAGTTTGACGACGGGACGGTTGCCGATAGGCTATCGACCCTGCCGGAGGAGCACAGGCAGGAGGGCATGGACGCCCTTGCCCAGATTCGCGAGTTTGATATCTGCGGGGACCAGCTTGAGGGCCAAGTGAAACAGCGGGAGTGGCACAGCCAGGTCTTCGTTGCCCCGGTGAGCCTCGCCAACGGCCTAGCCTCCTCCCACCTCTTTGGTCTGTTCCTGGTAATCTTCCTGGCCTCGTCCCTGCTGGGGTCTGAGTACGGCCAGGGCACTCTCCGGCTCGCGCTTGCAAGGGGCGTGAGCCGATGGCAGATGCTGGCCTCAAAGGCCCTTCTGCTGACGCTGCTAATGGGAGCCGCTCTCCTTATTGTATGCGTCCCGCTCTTCATCAGCAGCCTGATAGCCACGGCGCAGGTCCCGGAGGGAAAGGAGCTTGCGGACCCGGGCAGGTGGTCAACCCCTCTATTGATGTTCGGCAAGGTGGTTGTCGGCCTCGTTCCGTACATTGTCCTGGCGTTGCTCCTGACGGTGTTGACGTCTTCCACCGTCCTTGGAACTTCCTTTTCCTTTGTCTACCTCATAGCGGAGGGCACGATCATAAGCACGATGGGCCCCTCTTTCGACCGGTACGACTGGTTCCAGAACTTCCTGGACTTCAACCTTGGGCCGGCCGTTGCCGGCTGGCTGGCGGATGAGGGGGTCCGGGCCACCGGGCAAGACTCCTCATTCTTCCCGCTGGACCGAGTGCAGAGCAATCTCAAGGCCTTCCTTGTCATGCTGGCCTACATGTGCGCGATGGGCGGCGCGGCGTTTCGGCTATTCCTGAGAAGGGACGTGTCCGGGGCCAAGGGCTCCTGATTCCAGCCGGAGGCTCACCACGAACGGGAGCCAACTTGTCCGTTCGCCCTGAGCCTGTCGAAGGGCGTGAGCGGGAACTCACCACCCTCTGGATACCCGCGTGCGCGGGCATGACGACGTTGGGGCGCCCGGCGCGGATGTCCGCGTGGCATGGCGCCATGCGGGTGAAATCGCGCTCGCTAATGGTGGTATACTTACGAGTGCGCGCCACAGCGCGCCATGCCCCAACCCATAACCCAAGAGAGGTGATCGTGGAACTCCTAAGAAGCCTTGTCTTTGTCCCCGGCAATCGTAGAGACATGCTTGAAAAGGCGGTATCCTTTCCGGCCGATTTGCTTGTGCCGGATATGGAGGACTCGGTGCCGCTGACTGAGAAGGCCGCGGCCAGAGATGTGATTGCAGATATGCTTCCCGTATTGGACCAGGCGGGCAAGCGAGCTTTCGTGCGGGTAAACGCCATTAGCGCCGGGCTGATGGAGGAGGACCTGAGAGCGGCGGTGACGCCCCACACCTACGGCGTCATCGTGGGCAAGGTGGAGACGCCCTGGGACGCGCACGAAATCGACAAGACCATCACGGCCATTGAGGCCAGGAATGGGCTGGAGCGCGGCAGGATCAGGCTGATCCCATACATAGAGACAGCAAAAGGGGTCATCAACGCCTACTCCATATGCTCGGCCTCACCCCGAATCATCGCCGCAGCCTTTGGCGCCGAGGACTTCACCGTCGACATGGGGACTCAGCGGACCGATGAGGGGTCGGAGGTGTTCCTGCCCAGGGCCGCGGTGGCCATAGCGGCCAGGGCCGCCGATGTCATCCCACTGGACATAGTCTACGCCAACTTCCGGGACGAAGACGGCCTGAGGCGCGACACCCACTTGGGCAAGAGCCTGGGATACAAAGGCAAGTTCGCAATTCACCCGTCCCAGGTGGGGCCCATCAATGAGATTCTCAGCCCTCTGCCGGAGGAGGTCGAGTACGCCAGGCGGGTGGTGACGGCCTTCGATGAAGCGGAGGCCCAAGGGAGAGGCGCCACCTCCCTAGATGGGAAGATGGTGGACATACCGATAGTCAAGCGGGCCAGAAACCTCCTGGCCATTCAGGAAGCCATCGCCCGCGCCGGCCACTGAGCGTCAGGGTGGGCCTGCGGAGGGAAGCGGCCCTCCAAAGACCCTGTTCCATATTGATTGCCGATGCGGGGCCTAGGAGCATTTGAGATATGAGCGACCTTATACTTCTTAACGGAATGGTCTTCTACGGCTACCACGGAGCGACCAGCCAGGAGAGAGACCTTGGGCAGCGCTTCACCGTGGACCTGGAGCTGGAGGTGGACCTGAGGACGCCGGGGGAGTCGGACGACCTGAAGGACACCGTGGACTACTCCAGGGTTTACCACATGGTCAAGGAGACGGTGGAGGGGCCCGGCCACAACCTCCTGGAGAGTGTGGCCGAGGAGTTGGCCCGGAAGCTGCTCCGTACCTTTCCACTGGAGGGCGCCACCGTTCGAGTGACCAAGCCACACGTTCCAATCAAGGGCGCTGTGCTGGACGGCGCAGGCGTGGAGATCCACCGGTGGCCGGGCGGATAGGCCTGCTGGGCAGCAAACCCGTCCAAAATCGTTCTCTCCATTCTTGACCCGTTCATCCTGAACTTGTGCTATCCTGTATACGGGCTGGAGGGTGAAGCGGTACCCCTCAAGCTCTCTTCCCATCGGGCTTCTTGACCGCTATAATAGAACAAATACTCTTTCCAGAGGTGTCTTAATATGCGTGTGATTTTCCTGGACGACATTCACAACGTAGCCCGCGCCGGGGATGTCAAGGAGGTGAAAACCGGGTACGCCAAGAACTACCTGCTCCCCAAGGGGCTGGCGGTGGCGGCCACCTCCCAGGCGCTAGCTCGTCTGGACGCCATTCGTAAAGCCGGCCTTGAGCGTCAGGCAAAGCTGAAGGGCGGAGCGCAAGCCCTGGCCGAGCTTCTGGAGAGCACAGAGGTCGTCCTGAAGGCGCGCTCCGGGCCAACGGGCAAGCTCTACGGGGCCATCACCAGCGCCATGGTGGCCCAGGAGCTATCCACCCTGATGGACGTGGAGTTCGACCGCAGGGACGTGCTGCTGGAGGACGCCATTCGAGAACCCGGAACATTCCAGGCGCAGGTGCGATTGCACCCGGAGCTTATCGCCACCGTTAGTCTCATCATAGAGCCTTTGCAGTAACACAAGAGATGTACGTAGAGAGACTGCCACCTCACGACGAAAGGGCCGAGGAGTCGGTCGTTGGGTCGCTTCTCATAGACGGCGACGCCATTCTCACGGTATCCACGCTGCTGAAGCCGGAGGACTTCTACGGGGAGAGGGCCCGGTGGTGCTACGAGGCTTGTCTTTCCCTGTGGGAGGCCAACGAGGCGATCAACCCCATCACGGTAGGCCATCGCCTGGCTATAGCCGAGCGGCTAGACCAGGTGGGCGGTCCGTCCTACCTGGGACACCTGGTGAGTTCAGTGCCCACCTCCGCTCACGCGGAGCACTACGCTAGAATCGTCAGCAGGACCCACACACTGCGCCGCCTGATAGGAGCGGCGGGTGAAATCGCATCCCTGGGATACGACGGCGGGGCCGACGTGGACAGGGCGCTATCCCAGGCCGAAGACCTGCTTTACCACATCCGCAGCGACGGGCAAACAAGGGACTTTGTAGCCATCCGCGACGTGCTGGATCACTACCTGGAGGAGAGCGCCAGGCTGGATAGTCCCCAGGAGCAACAGGAAACCCCAGTCTTCACCTCATTTACGGACCTGGACCAGCTGCTGGGAGGCCTCCAGCGCTCAGACATGATAATCCTGGCCTCCGGGCCCAGCGTGGGGAAGAGCACCCTTGCGCTGAACATAGCGCGCCACTCGGCGGAGCAGGGAAACGGGGTGGGCATCTTCAGCCTGGAGATGAGCCGGGAGCAGATAGGCCACCGCTTCCTGTCCAGCGAGGCCAACGTTGACCTCCGCTCCGTGCGTCAACGGCTCTACGGCGACGTGGCCGAACGCCGCATAGTGAACGCGGCAGGCACGCTCTCCGAGCTGCCCATCTTCATAGACGACACGCCACTACAGGGAATCGTGGATATACGCAGCAAGTCCCGCCGCCTGCACATGGAGCGGAAGCTGGACCTGGTTGTGGTGGACTATCTTCAGCTCATCCAGGGGACCGGAAGGCGTGAGAATAGAGTGCAGGAGGTTGGAGAGATCACGCGCGCCCTCAAGGGGATAGCCAGGGACTTGAACGTGCCAGTGCTGGCTCTGTCCCAGTTGAGCCGCGCCGTGGAGGCGCGCCCGTCCCACAGGCCCCAGCTTTCGGACCTGCGAGAGAGCGGGAGCATAGAGCAGGACTCGGACGTGGTTATGTTCATTCACAGGGAGGACCAGCGCCTCACCAGGGAGGAGTGGGAGCGCCAATATCCGGACCAGGAGTACCCCAGCGGCCTGGCCGACCTCATAGTCGCCAAGCACCGCCACGGACCCCTGGATACCATCCGCCTGCGGTTCAACGGCGCAATGGCGCGCTTTGAAGATAATCTCACCTCGCGGGAGTGGTGATGAGCTTTGCCGGAGGATTCCCCGACAACTCCAGGTTCACATCCGTCCCGAACCTGCTCTTCGGGCCGCTCCTAGAGGAGATTGACGACCTGCCGGCGCTCAAGTGCCTGCTGCGGGCGCTCTGGCTCCACTCGCAGAAGAAGGGTTTCCCAAGGTTCTTGACTTGGGACGAGCTTGTGGCGGACCGGACCATAGTCAGTGTCATGTCCACCGCTGACACTCCCACGGACAGCGCCCTCCGTGACACCCTTGGCAGGATTACAAGCCTTGGCCTGCTTATCCATATGCGGTTTGGGGAAGACCGGGGCGCAGTGGACGTCTACATACCCAATACACAGGAGGGCCGCAGGGCTGCCGCACATCTGGAGGCCAACAACCCGGATGTTGTTTCCCACGTTCAGGGGAAGCCGTTGCCGGCCCCCGCATCCAGGCCAAACATCTTCTCCATGTATGAGGAGAACATCGGCATCATAGCGCCCATGATGGCCGATAAGCTGAAGGAAGCCGAGAAGATATATCCTGAAGCGTGGATTGAGGAAGCATTTAGAGAGGCGGTAGAGCGCAACAAACGGAGTTGGCATTACATTGAAGCCATCCTGGAGAGATGGACAACGGAAGGAAGAGACGATGGAGAGCCTGGGAGACATTCTAAGAAGATTGACTCCAGAGAATGGATCAGGCGGTACGGACTACCCCGACTTCCGCGATAGCCCGGAGGAGGAGCAGGATACCCCTGACTGCTCTATCTGCGGCGACTTCGGTTGGGTCCGGGTGGACGTGCCCATAGGGCATCCCAATTTCGGAAAAGCCCTCCCGTGCAGGTGCCGGCAGCGGCAGAATGACCCGTCCCGCCTGGCCCGCCTGCAGCGCTACAGCAACATGGGCCCGCTCACGCGCCTGAGCTTCCAGTCCACCAGGCCGGAGGGACGCAGCGCAGACCCGGACGACCAGGCTCTGTTCCGCAAGGCGTACGAGAAGGCGCTGGCCTTTGCCGAAGACCCCCACGGCTGGCTTGTCCTCAGTGGTCCCAGCGGCTCCGGCAAGACCCACCTGGCGGCGGCCATTGCCAACCGGGTGATAGAGCGCGGCCTGCCCGTCTTCTTCGTCTTTGTCCCCGACCTCCTGGACCACCTTCGCTCCACCTTCACCCCGTCCAGCGAGCTGTCATACGATCAGTTCTTCGAGCAGGTGCGCAACGCGCCCTTTCTGGTCCTGGACGACCTGGGAGGCCACAGCAGCACTCCCTGGGCCCAGGAGAAGCTGTACCAGATCCTGAACCATCGCCACGTCTCGCAGCTGGCTACGGTGATAACCCTGGGCCTTGCCGTGGAGGAGCTGGACCGGCGCTGGCAGACGCGCCTTGAAGATGCGGAGCTGGCCGCTTCGTGCTCCCTGGGCTCCGGCAGAGCTCCGGGGATCATGGGCGAGTGGGGCATGGTGGAGCCGGAGCTACGCCGGCGCATGACCTTCGAGAGCTTTGACGTGCGGGGCAACAGAGCCAGCCGGCCCCAGAGGGAATCCCTTGAGGCAGCTCTAAAGAATGCCATGAATTTTGCCCACGACCCGGATGGCTGGCTGATCATATTCGGCCCCAGGGGATGCGGCAAGACGCACCTGTCGGTGGCTATTGCCAACGAGCGCCTCAAGCTGGGCCAGGACGTCCGCTACTTCCTGGTGGCCGACCTGCTGGACCGTTTGCGGGACGCCTTTAGCCCGGATAGCACGGTGAGCTACTACAGACTCTTTGAGCAGGTCCGGACCGCCGACCTCCTGGTTCTGCGGGACCTCGATCTCGACATGCAGCACGCCACTCCCTGGGCCAGAGAGAAGCTGACCCAATTGCTGATCCATCGCCACGATGCCCGCCTTCCCACCGTCATAACCACCACGGAGGTTAACGAAGAGAGGCGATCGGATCCCATAACGTCCCGCCTGCGGGACCTTGCCCTGGTATCCATAGCGCCCATAGACGCGCCGGACTACCGCGATCAGGGTAGGGTCGGCGGGGGCAACTCTTAGCCATCACCTTCCCGGGTATTCTCAACATGTGTTGGCAATGCCAACGTCGGTTGGAGCGCCACTCCCTTCCCGCTCATATGGTTCGACATGCTCACCACGAGCGGTGTCTCGCGCCGTAACCAACCCGTATCCCGTATAGAGAATACCCTTTCCCGCAACGTGGTGTATAATCATAACCATGAGTTCACACTGGGAACATCGACCTAACCCTCAGACGGACGCGGGCAACGGCTGCACGTTCTGCCGGATAATAGAGAATGAGGCCCCTGCACGAGTCGCCTACCAGGACGATGACGTCATAGCCATATACAATCTGTTGCAGTGGGTCCCCGTCATGCTCATGGTAATACCCAAAAAACACATGTCCCAGGGGGAAATGTGGCAGGACCCAATCATCGCCAAGATCGCCAGTGTGGCCGTCCAAGTGGGCGCCGAGCGTTGCCCGGAGGGATTCCGTCTACTCTCCAACTTCGGGCATCAGGCCATGCAGAGCCAGCCCCACGGCCACCTTCACGTTCTCGGTGGCGCTCAAATGGGTCGCTACGTCTGACTAGGAGGCAACGGATGGCAACGGAACTGGGTCAGGCTTCGGAAGACATCATCGAATGTCGCGAAGTGCACAAGTGGTTCGGCTCATTTCACGTGCTCAGGGGCGTCACCACCTCCGTGAAGCGGGGCGAAAAGGTTGTTATCCTTGGGCCGTCCGGCTCAGGAAAATCCACCTTCATCCGCACGTTGAACCGCCTGGAGGAGCACCAGAGAGGCGACATCGTCGTGGACGGGATAGAGCTGACCAATGACGTGCGGAACATAGACGCCATACGCAAGGAGGTTGGCATGGTGTTCCAGTCCTTCAACCTCTTCCCGCACCTCACCGTGATGCAGAATATCACCCTGGCGCCGATGAAGGTCAGAAAATGGCCCCGGAGCCGGGCCGAGGAGATAGCCAACGAGCTGCTGGAGAGGATCGGCATCTCTGAGCAGGCGGGGAAGTTCCCGGGAGAGCTTTCAGGCGGGCAGCAGCAGCGGGTTGCCATAGCGCGGGCGCTTGCCATGCAGCCCAAGATAATGCTCTTCGACGAACCCACCTCTGCGTTGGACCCGGAGATGATCAACGAGGTGCTAGATGTCATGCGGGAGCTGGCGACGTCCGGGATGACCATGCTTATAGTCAGCCATGAGATTGGCTTCGCCCGTGAGGTCGCCGACCGTATAATTATGTTCGACGATGGCGTCATCATTGAAGAGGGATCCCCCGACGAGTTCTTCAACCACACCCGCCACGAGCGCGCCAAGGCATTCCTCTCCAAGATACTGAGCTAGCCACACCACCCCTCACGCCTGGCCCTACCGTCGTTCCTGCTACAGGTGTACGACCGCCGCGTTATGGGCCACCGCCCATTTCGCGTAGGGGTCTGCCATACCCCCGCTCATAGCCTGCCCCGTATCAGATACGGGGGTGAGGTCCTCGAACCATTTGAGCGTCGCCCTACCGCTCTCGCACGACGCGCTAAGACGACGTTGTCTCCACCTGTGGCGCGGCGCGCCTGCGCCTGAACAGGCCGGGGATGGTCTCGTTGAACAGCGTGTAGACAATGGGCACCACTATCAGGGTCAGGGCCGTGGAACTCACCAGCCCGCCCACCACCACAGTCGCCAACTCCGCGCTGATGATGCCGCCGTCATCCCCGGAGGTCGCCGCCAGTGGCAGGAGCGCAAAGCTGGTCGTCAGCGCCGTCATGAGGATGGGACGCAGGCGGACCCGTCCGCCGGTGACCAGGGCATCGAACACGGACAGCCCTCTTTGTCGCAGCTGCTCCACGAAGGCTATGAGCACAATGGCGTTGGTCACCACAATGCCTATCAGCAGCAGTATGCCCATCATCGCCGAGAGGCTAAGGGTGCGATCCGTCACGGCCAGGGCTACGAGCGCGCCTATGAGCGCCAGGGGCAGGCTGGTAACTATGACCAGGGGGTTCCTGAGCGAACCAAGGCTGGCAACCATCACCAGGTACACAAGTATTATGCCCACACCCATAGACGTGAAGATGGCCTGAAAGCCCTCCGCTATGTCGGCGAATACCCCGCCGCTGATAACGCTCACGCCCGGAGGCAGATTGAGGGCTGCTATCTTCTCATTGACCAGCAAGCCCACTCCCTGGGTGTCATCATCCGTAATGTCACCGGTTATGGTGGCCGATCTGACGCCGTCTGTGCGGCTGATGGTCACCGGCCCTTTCTGGACCACCACCTCGGCCAATTCGCCCACGGACATAGCGCCGCCCGGCCCGGATACGGACAGCCTCTTGACAGCGTCTATCCCGCCGACCGAACGCGGGTCTGCCGAAAGGAAGACTTCCGTCTTCTCCCCGTCTATGACCATGCTGGTGACGGCGCGCCCCGTGAGGTACTGGTTAAGCTGTAGGCCAACCTGCCGGGCGTTCAGGCCGATTGCGGCGGCCCCGGCGGGGTCGACCCGGATGGACACCTCGTCGCGCGCCTGGGCAACGTTGTTCTCCAGGTTCACTATCCCGTCTATAGAGGAAAGGGCGGTGATAAGCTCTTGTGACACCCTGGTTATGTCATCGTAGTTCGCTCCCGTGATGTCTATCTCGACGCCGCTGGTGGGAGGGCCGCTGCTCAACTCGCTTATGCGGAGGAGCCTTCCCGGCTTGTCCAGTTCCTCCCTGAGGATATTGGCAATGTCCTCCGGTGCATCCTCGTTCAGGTCGGCCAAAAGGCTTGCCTGGTTCAAACCGCCCGGCGCGCCGCCAAAGGCAAGGCCGGTGGCGCCGATTGTGGAGATGTACACCTCCGAGAGGCTGCTCAATCGCTCCTCAACCTCCACCACCTCCTCGCGTGTGGCCTCCAGGGGTGTGCCCGGGGGCATTAGAAGCTCCATTTGCAGGTACCGATCCCCGCCGGAGGGGAAGAAGGTTACGGGGATGACGACCAGCAGCCCCAGGCTGGCTACGGTTATCACAAAGGTGGACAGCAGGGAGATGGCCTTGTGCCCCAGCGCCCACTTGAGGACAGGGGTGTATACGCGTTGCAGCAACGTATCCTGGACCGGTATATCATACTCATCCGCCGAGCTCTCCGGGGCCCCCTCCGGCATGTCGCCGGGCCTCAGCAGGTAAGCGCCCAGCACCGGAACGGCGGTGAGCGCAACCACCAGGGACGCGAGAAGGGCGAAGGTTACGGTGAGGGCGAATGGCAGGAAGAACGACCCAACCAGGCCCTGTATGAAGGCCAGCGGCACGAACACCACCACAGTCGTCATAGTGGATGCGAAGATGGCCGGGCCCACCTCCGTAGTCGCGTCCAGGGCGGCGCGCCACCTATCGCGCCCCGCCTGTATGTGCCGGTGCACGTTCTCCAGCACCACGATGGAGTCGTCCACCACGCGCCCCACGGATATCGCCAGGCCTCCAAGGGTCATGAAGTTCAGCGACATATCCTGCCACCCCAGCAGAAGCGCCCCCGTGAAGACGCTCAGGGGTATGGACAGCGCTATGACAATGGTTGGGCGAATGGTGTTGAACATGCCCCGAACAAAGGTAGGCCGGATGGTGAACATGAATGCAAAGACCACTGTCACGGCAAACAGGAACCCGAACATCGCCTCCCTGGTCAGATTGTCTATCTGGGACTGAATGTCCGGCCCCTGGTCGGACACCATGATTATCTCCACGTCCGCGGGCAGCGCGGTAAGGCCGGCCAGCGCCTCTCGCACGTCCTCGGAAACCTCAACGGTGTTTGCATCGGCCTCCTTCAGGACGGACACGCTGATGCTGGGCTTGCCATTGGTGTGCGATATGGCGGTTGGCCTTCCCGCGCCAAGGCTCACGTCCGCCACGTCTCTCAGGCGTATGGGGCCGAACTCCGACGCGCCGACGATCAGGTCTGCCATCTCCTCCACGGAGGCCAGCGTGTGGATCGTCTTGGCCGGCACCGCCTGCCCGCCCTCAAAGATGAGACCGGCGGGGATGCTCAGGTTGTTCTCGCTGAGGGCGGCGGAGACCTGGAACAGGGACACGCCGTTGGCGGACATCCTCTGCGGGTCAACCGCCACGTGGACGCGCCGCTCCACCTCTCCCGTAACCTGGATCTGCAGGATGCCCGGTATGTCCGAGATGACGGGCAGCACGTCCGCCTGGACCAGCTTCGCGACCTCTGCCGGTTCCCTGTCCGCTATCACGCTGAACTGCATAATGGGAAGCTCGCTCGGATTGAATCGGCCCACCGTGGGGCGGCCAACGCCTGCAGGGAACTCAATGTTGGTCACGGCAGTTGCAACGTCGGCCTCCGCGGCAGCCATGTCCGTCCCAAACACAAAGGTAGCCAGGATAAGGGAGTTGCCCTCAAAGGTGCTGGACTGGACCGTCTCCAGGCCGGCTATGCCCGATATGGCCGTCTCCACAGGGTCGGTGACGTCCCGCACCACCGCCTCAGGGTTTGCCGAAGGGTATGAGGTAGTTACAGTAACCAGAGGAAAGTCAATCTCCGGGAACAGGTCCACCCGCAGGTTGTTGTATGTGATAATGCCCGCTATCAGGACGATGAATACCGCCAGCAGGGTCACGGACCGCCTCTCGATTGCTGCGCCGGTGATGAATCGCAATTGGTACTCCTAGTCGTAATGCAAAAGTTGACAGCGGGGTTGATTATAGCACGTTCCGCAAGGGGCATTGTGAAGAATTTCCCATTCGTGCTCCCTCCTCCGTTCCAGTCCCTTCGACAGGCTCTGAGCCTGCCCCGTACTTGATACGGGGACGAACGGACCTCCGGAACCCCGCTCGGCCCCCCCCCACAAACGCGGAGTGGCCCCCTCCCTACAAGGAGGGGGCCACTCGTCCGATTGCCTGGGTCCCGCGCTGGCTGCGGGGTTTGGGTGGCGCTACGGCGTCAGGGTTGAGTCATAGGTGGAGTACACCAGATACCCCACGCCCGCTTCCACCATGATCGGGTTGTCCTCTGTGGACTGACCCTTGCGGATGGCTGTCCAGCCGATACCCGGGGTGGGGTCGTAGCTGTAGGCCACCGTCCACCCTATACTCGTCAGGTACTGCTCTACCTCTGCCTCCGTGGCGTCCGATATGGACACGAAGCCTATGGCGTTGTAGCCCTGCCTCACCGGTAGGGTTGGCGGCAGGCCGCCAGCCGCCTGGATTTTCACCTCGACCGTGTGGCTGGCAGAGCTCGTTATGAAGTAGGCCTTGCCAGGCTCAATCTCCGAGATGTCTCCACTGAACACTCCCGTCTCCGGGTCCTTGGTCGAAGTCAACCACGGGTTCCCGCCCGTCATTGCCATTGAGCTATCGTAGGTCAGCACTGAGGACACCGGCGCGTCTGCCAGCATTACGTCCAGCATTCCGCCGTCGTCCCTGGGCGCGCCGGGTATTGACACCAGGTTTACGCCCGGCTTGAGGTTCAGCTCAAATGGCTCGGCCTCCACCACCGTGAAGTCCACGTTGCCGCTTACCTCGTTGCCCACCGAGTCCCGCCCGGTTATTGCGAAGTTGTAGGCGCCGGGCGTGAGGTCAATCGCCAAGGTTATGTTTACGCACTTGTCCGTCAAGTCTGAGTTGTCGTGGTCTGCGCAGTCAACTTCCACGTCCTGACCGAAGAGCATAGCTACGTCCGTGGTAACGTCATCGCCATCCTGCACCTTCAGGGTCATGGCTGACACGGTCACCGTCCAGAACTTGTCGGCGTCGTGCTCGTCCTCGTCAAACTGCGCCACCATCCAGACCGCGCCCTCCACCTGCTTGCTGTCCTCCAGGTCCCCCGGTGGCGTCCATGAACTCTATACTGGCTCCTTTGAATCTAACTGGAAGCTGACGAGGTCATCCTCGTCAAGGCATCGCTCCACCGTGTTCGGAGTTCCCGTCCCCGATCGTAGTCGCGTTTCCGCTGGTCGCTAACCACCACGTACTGCTTGGAGCGCCGTGTTGGCAGAATTGTCCACGGTGGCCGTCCAAGTAGTGAGGGCTCCCAGCTGCAGCGACACCGTCTGGGCAGCCGGAGCTACAATGCCATCGCCCTTTATGGGCTTCGTGGTGCTTGTCTCAACCGTGGGGTTGAGGCCCAGCCTCTCACTGGAGGTTACGGTTATCACAACCTCTTCTCCAGCTATATCAGCCGAGGGCGTCACTGTAGATCACGGGGCTCAGGCCGTCACTGATGGCGGAGAGGGTGCCCTCTGTCCGGACGTTTCCGGCCCTGTCCTTTATCTCGCCCACCAACTCCACTCTGGGGCGTGCGTCCGTGGCCAGCTCGCCCACCCTCAGGTACACGGCGCTTCCTTGAGCCCCACTTCGCCTTGCTGCGCGGAATTGGCGTTACAACATCCAAGGGCTCCGCGTTAGCCACCCGGAAGTCGCTGGCGGACACCGTGGAGAAGCATCCAGAGGAGCCGTGCCGTCGCCAAGGTCAAAGGCGACCCGCACCCAGTTCCTATTGTTCTCAGCCTGGGCCTCTCGGCCGGATCGGTATCGCCGGTTGTGACGCCGGGGTTCTTCAGGTACACGCCCGTCTTGGCGCTGGTCAGCCTTGGGCCACTGGTGTCCACGGTGAACGTGAAGGGTTGGGAATGTCTTCACTTATTTGCCCTGGGGCCGCCCCCTTGCGCGCCTTCGTTCACGCCCTTGGACCACCGGCAATCGCAACAGCATCCTCCGTGGCATCTACCCTTCCACGATATCAACGGCAGGGGCTCATTGCCCACGTTGTCCACCACCCTGTACTGCCCACTCTTAGGTCCCTCGGATATGGCGGCGGGGCCACGTTGGACACCCTGTAGCCGTCCACTAATGGGCGACTCTGAGAGTGCGAACCACTGGTTCAGTTGAGCCGACCCGTCTTACGGGGACCAGGCATTTACTGGTCCACGCCTGCGCCCGTCGTCCACCACCTCGGCGCTCAGGGTGAACAGGGTCTCGTTTGTAGAGAGTCCTCGCTGGACTGACCAGGGTTACAACAGGGGCCTCTAGATCTATCTCGGCCGTCTGTACTTGGAGGTGGCCGGGGCTGGCGTCCGGTAGACCACGGTGAGCGTGTCCTTGTCCGCCACGGGCAGGATCAGCGCTAGCAGGTCGGTTGCTCAATAAGGTCGGTTACGCCCATGCGGGGTCCGTTGGCGGCCTCCATTACCCTGCCGCAAGGCTACGTTGGGGATGTCCGTGGTGGAAGCCCTCCACCAGGCCGCCTGAATTGCCAACTCGCTCACCTTGCACAATTTGGTGTTCAATTCCCCAATTTCCGACCACCCCGTCTTCATTCGCAGCGTTGCCGCCGATATGCCAGCCTCCTGGACTATCTTCGAGTAGTCCGAGCTCTCGAAAACGGCAATCAAGCTCCTCAAACTTGCTGCTGTCGGCGGCAGTCTCCGCGCCGTCCAGCGTGGATTCTGGCCTCCGTGGCTAGAGAGGTGCTGGAGGTGACGTCATAGTCCTTGGCCGTTATCCTTCACGTCGTAAACGAACTGGATCTCCAAAACAGCCAGAGGATTTTGCCTCCACGGGAACTACGCTGGTAGCCGTAACTAAGGCTACGCCGACCGAGTCAATGCTTGCCGAGACTCAGGTTAAGCTGGTCAATGGAGGCTGCCGAACTGCACCTTGTCCCGAGCCGGATGGGGTGTAGTTGAGCGTCAAAGGTCGTACTCCGAGTACCTCATACGTTATAACTATGTTGTTGATTGACGGGGTCGGAACTGCCAACAGGCGAACGTGCCGGTTGGTAAACCATTACCGGCAACCGGTGACACCGTCAAACCGCGCCTTTGAGGACAACCGGCGAAGTGGCCTGGCCGTCCACCACTACCGTCTATGTCATCCTCGTCCACGTCGCCATCCCCGTCGCTGTCCCTGACGGCTTGGGTCAGCCAGGGTGACAATCCACCCAGTCGTCGGCTGGATGTCGGCGCCGTAGTAGTGGACGTCGTCGACGGTAGTGCCTCGCCAGAGTCGTATCCCTGGCTTACCGCTAACTTCTCGGTCGGGTTTCGGGATTAGTAAGCCCACATTGGCGCGAAAAGCGTGCCGTCCAACTCGTCGGTCTTGCTCTTTCTCCCCGGCAAGACCATAGTGCTGCCGTCGGCGTTATGTCAGGATCGCCTTTAAGTCGAAAGCGGCGGAGAACCTGGGGTCACTAAACCTCGCGTTAGCCGACCCTAGGGGGCTAAGGTCCGGGTCCGTTACGGACAGGGTTACAATGTTAAAGTCTGTCTTGTCCGAGAAGAACTTTCCATCGTCGCCGCCGGTAACGCCCACTGTTCCTACCGCGGCTGACGCCGGCCCAATGGGCAGCATCGCAATCAAGAGTCCCAGGGCTGCCAGGGTTGCTATGAGTCTACCTTTTATCTTCACCTAATACCCCCTTATGTACCCGAATGTGTTTGCGGGTTCTTCAAATTCCATTGGCCTGCGCACGCGCCAATCCCGTAGAAGCGTAGGCTTCCCGGGGAGGACGGCCGGGCCTGCTCTGGTCAAGTTGTGTGTTGAATAGATAGATAAGTCCATAATCTCCGTTCCTTTCGCGGTTGAACCCCACAATCTTTTACACTATAGATATAGCTTTGTCAAGCCCTGACGCGGTGACTTGCCGCGCAAAGGGAACTGCCCGTCCCACCAAGTCCATTTAGGTATATGTCCCCTCCGGTATCGTGCGACAGCCCGCGCTGGGACAACTGCGCCGAGTGTTTTCCAGGGCCTTGCGCCCTGCTCAGGGAATGACTGCAAGGAATGTTATAGCAAAGGGTTTGGGGTTGTCAACGACTTGCAAGGGGAATTTGGGCGGATTGCAAGGGAAATTTGGGGGAGAGGGGATGGATTCCTGCCTTCGCAGGAAAGGTTGCCATACGATGGTAGCTGCCCGCGCCGTAACCACCCCTTGAGCGGGGACAACCGCGGCTCCCGTAGGGGCGGTCCGCGAACCGCCCCTACATTGCATCGCCCAGACGCGCGGCGCCCCGCCACTGCCCCAGGGATGGATTCCTGCTTTCGCAGGAATGGTTGCCATACGATGGTAGCTGCCCGCGCCGTAACCACCCCTTGAGCGGGGACAACCGCGGCTTCCGTTGGGGCGATTCGCGAACCGCCCCAACTGTCATTCCGAACGGAGCGCAGCGAAGTGAGGAATCTAAAGGCTCTCATCCCACACTAAGGTCCCTGTGGCTGGAATCTTCCCATGACTACGCCGCAACGTCTTAGATTCCTCGCTGCGCTCGGAATGACATCAAATGGAGCGTTGAGGCAGTTGCCACCGTACAACAACCATTCCTGCGAAAGCAGGAATCCAGAGGGAGGGTGGAGGGGCCGTCATGCCCGCGCCCTATATACATCCCATATACATCCACCCGCGCCTTGCCCATACCCTATATAATAGCGCCCTATACATAAAGGAAGGCCGCGGGCATGACCCATCGGCCTAAGGAGAGGTTCGCATGACAACGCGCTTGCAGGTCATAGGCATAACGGGGCTGCCGGAGATTGTGGAGGGCGACAACCTGGCATCGTTGATCTTCGATGCGGCGCAGAGCCAGGGGACGCCGCTGGAGTCAGGCGACGTTGTGGTCGTCACCCAGAAGGTGGTGTCCAAGGCGGAGGGCGCAATAGTCGACCTGCGGGACGTTACGCCATCGCCGCTGGCAGAGGAGTTCGCAAGGCTGTACGATAAAGACCCGCGTCACGTTGAGGTGGCGCTCCGAGAGGCCCGCCGAGTGGTGAGGATGGAGCGAGGCGTGCTGATCCTGGAGACCAAGCACGGCTTTGTGTGCGCCAACGCCGGCGTCGACGCATCCAACGTCCCCGGCGATGAGCGGGTGTCGCTGCTGCCCAAGGACCCGGACGGGTCGGCGCGGCGTCTGAGAGACGGGCTGATGGAGCGGGCAGGCTTTCCGGTGGCGGTGGTCATATCGGACACCTTCGGGCGGGCCTGGCGCATGGGGGCCACGGACGTTGCAATAGGGGTTGCGGGTATGCATCCTCTAAGGGACTATCGCGGCGAAACAGACCCCCACGGCTACGAGCTGCGCGCGAGCGTATCGGCCGTTGCGGACGAGATAGCGTCGGCGGCAGAGCTGGCGACGGGCAAGCTGAGCAGGTTGCCGGCAACAATAGCCAGAGGCGTGGACTACACCCCGTCCGAGGAGTCGGGGAGCGGGCCCCTTATAAGAGACGCGGCATCGGACCTGTTCCGGTAGTGGGACAACCTCTCCCCTGCCCTGCTGGCACCTTCATGCCCGCTCGTCTGGTTCGACAAGCTCACCACGAACGGGCGAAGGGGGCCATGAGCGGGCGGGAAATCCCCCGTTCGTCCTGAGCCTGTCGAAGGGCATGAGCGGGAGGGGTAGAAAGGCTTGCCGTCTACCACAGGGAATGGTATAATCGCGCCGATATGCTCGTGGTGGAAAGTGGGTTGTGGCCCACTTTTTTTCTTAGGCGCCGGCAGGCGGAGCAGACCAGACCGGACCAGGGGGGCAAGACAGAGATGAAGAGCGATTTTCTTATAGCAGTAACACAGCTGGCAGCCGAACGCCATCTCCCGCGGGAGGCGGTCATCTCAGCCATAGAGGCGGCCCTGGCCTCAGCCTACAAGAGGGACAGCGTTCTTGCAGGCCAGGAGATATCCGTGTCCCTGAACCCCGCCAACGGGGAGCTCAAGCTCTTTACCCATAAGATCGTTGTCCAGAAGGTGTCAGACTCGCAAAGGGAGATAAGCCTGGCCCAGGCAAGGAAGATAGAGCAGGCCGCCGTCCTGGGCGATGATGTCGCAGTCGAAAGCGACATCCAGAGCAGCGGCCGCATCGCCGCGCAGACCGCCAAACAGGTGGTGCTGCAACGGCTGCGAGAGGCCGAGCGCGAGCTGGTGTTTGAAGAGTACGCGGAAAAAGAGGGCGACATTGTTACTGGAACCATCCAACGCGTTGACCCCAGGCAGGTGACCCTGGACCTGGGACGCGCCGAGGCAATCCTGCCCGCGTCGGAACAGGTGCCCACGGAGAGATACCGCCCAGGCCAGAAGGTACGCGTCCACGTTGCAGAGGTTCGCCGCAGCATCCGCGGCCCGGAGATTGTGGTCTCCCGCGCCAGCAAGGAGCTGCTGCGCCGCCTCTTTGAAATGGAGGTGCCGGAGGTCATGAACGGAGTGGTGGAGATAAGGGCCGTGGCGCGGGAAGCCGGCTCACGCAGTAAAGTCGCCGTCTACTCCCGGCAAGACGGGGTGGACCCGGTAGGCTCGTGCGTTGGCCTGAGAGGCATACGTATCCAGAACATAGTCAACGAGTTGCAGGGGGAGAAGATAGACGTTGTCCAGTGGCACCCGAACCCGGAGGTTTTCCTGGCCAACGCCCTGAGCCCATGCCCGGTTACCCGCGTGGAGCTTGGGCCGGAGGCCAACGCGGCATCGGTGGTGGTGCCGGATCGCCAGCTGTCGCTGGCTATAGGCAGAGAGGGCCAGAACGTGAGGCTGTGCGCCAAGCTATCCGGGCTCATGGTCAGCATCAAGAGCACAACGGAAGCCGAGGAGGAGCGGCTGCTGCGAGCGGCCCAGCAACACGCAGTCGCAGCAGAGGCGGTCGCCGAGCAAGAGGCTCCACCCATAGAGGACGCCGCGGAGAAGACGGCGGAGTTGGATTTGGGCATAGCGCCCGTGATGGAACCGGACAGCGGGCTCTCAATAGAGGAACAGCTGGCCGAAGCAGCCCTGAAAGCGGAGGAGGCCGCGGTAGAACCGGCGGCGGAAGCGGTTGCGGACCTGTCCCAGCTACCCGATACGGTGTGGACGGCGCCACAGGTGGCCCAGCCATCGCCTAGGATTCGATTCGCCGAGGATATAATGGCGCCAAGAGCCGACGTCGCCCCCGAAAGCGAAGTCAGGAGAAGGGGCAGGGGCAGACAGGCCAGAGGAGGAACAGGAGAACCGGCGCCCAGAGTCGCCAGACGCTCCCGTCGAGACTACCCGCTGGACGACGATGAGCCGGACGATGACGACGGACTGGACAACCTGGACGACGACTTGGACGACGGACTGGACGACCTGGTTGACTAGATGATAGGAGGCATCTCTTGAGTCGGGGCCACGTCCCACTGAGGACCTGTGTCGCTTGCAACGCCAAGACCAACAAACGGGAGCTGATACGCATAGTGCGCGCCCCGTCCGGAAGCGTGGAGGTCGATACAGCCGGCAAGGCCGCAGGGAGAGGCGCCTATCTGTGCCACCGCCTGCATTGCTGGGAAAGCGCCCTCAAGAAGAGCCGCTTGGACCACAAGCTGAAAGGCGCGGTATCCGCAGAGGACAGGCTTGCCCTGAGGGAGTTCGCCGTGCAGATGGCATGGCCCTCCAGGGATAACGTAGACACCGAAGCGCCCGCCCCGACCCAGTAGAGGCGCCGGGGCTGTAGTCGGAAGGAAAGAAAGTAAGATATGCAGAGATACGGCGGTAGAAGAAGAGGCAGACGGACCCGGGGGAACCCAGGGGCCGGGCTCGGAGGACAGTCCAGAAGCGCAAGCCAGGTGGACGTCTCCAAGGAGATGGAACTGCCGAAGACACTGACTGTCAAGCAGCTGGCGGACCAGATGGCCATCGACCCCGTCAACGTCATCAAGGAGCTGATCCGCAGTGGGGTTATGGCCAACATCAACCAGTCCATAGACTTCGAGACGGCCGCCGCGGTTGCCGTGGAGCTCGGCTTCACCGTCACAGCCCTGCCGGAGGCCGAGGAGCAGTTTGCCGCCTACTCCCAGTTGGACCGCAAGGACGACCCAAGCAGGCTGGTGGAGCGCCCGCCCGTGGTGACCATTCTGGGCCACGTAGACCACGGCAAAACCACCCTCCTGGACGCTATAAGAGAGAGCGACATCACCGGGGGAGAGGTCGGAGGCATAACCCAGCACATCGGGGCTTACCAGGTTGAGTACAAGGGCCGCAAAATAACCTTCCTGGACACCCCCGGCCACGAGGCGTTCACAGCCATGAGGTCCCGCGGGGCAAAGGCAACCGACATAGCAGTCCTGGTGGTGGCCGCGGACGACGGCGTAATGCCACAGACCGTGGAGGCCATGGATCACGCCAAGGCCGCGGGTGTGCCCATAGTGGTCGCCATCAACAAGACAGACATGCCGGACGCAGACCCGGAGCGGGTCAAGCGCCAGCTAGTGGAGCGGGGTCTAGTCATAGAGGAGTGGGGTGGAGACGTGGTAGCCGTCCCCATATCCGCCAGGGAGCGCCAGGGCATTGATCTGCTCCTTGAGAACATCTTGGTGGTGGCCGAGGTATCGGAGCTGAAGGCAGACCCGGAGCGGCCCGCCGTGGGTGTCATCGTGGAGGCGCAGGTCGATAAGAGCAAAGGGCCGCTGGCTACCGTGCTGGTGCAGACCGGCACCCTTAGACTGGGGCAGACCGTGGTTGTTGGAAACTCCTGGGGAAGGGTTAAGGCCCTGATTGACGAGTCCGGGCAAAGGGTGGGAGCCGCAGAGCCGTCCACCCCCGTGGAGATCCTGGGCCTTGGCCATCTGCCACAGGCGGGAGATACGCTGTGGATGGTGCCTAACGAAAAGGTGGCCAAGGATCTTATACGGGAGCGTCAGCGGCGCCTGGACACCGAGCGCCAGACGCTGACGTCCACCACCCTTGAAGACGCCTCCGCCAGAATAGGCAAGGGCGAGATCACAGACCTGAACCTGATCGTCAAGACGGACGTCCAGGGCACCGTGGACGCCGTGCGGGGCACCCTGGAAAAGCTCGCCGTCGACAAGGCAAGGGTGAACATCATCCACTCAGCCACCGGGACCATCAACGAGAGCGACGTTCTCCTGGCCCACACCTCCAACGCCATCATCATCGGGTTCAACACGCGGGTAGAGCCCGGGGCCAAGCACATGGCCGACACGGACAGGATAGACATACGCCTCTACGACATCATCTACCGTATCTCAGAGGACGTTCAGAGGGCCCTGGAGGGCCTCCTTACGCCCGTCCTCCAGGAGGTTGTGGAGGGGCACTGCGAGGTCAGGGCAGTCTTCCCGGTTGGCCGGCGCGTCAAGATCGCCGGCTCCTACGTGACGGACGGCCGCGTATCCCGCAACTCCATAGCACGGGTTATCAGAAACGGAGAGATCCTGCACAAGGGATCCATCTCCAGCTTGAAACACTTCAAGGATGACGCGAGGGAGATGACCGCCGGGTTTGAGTGCGGCATTGCTATGGACGGATTCAACGACTTCCAGGTGGGCGATATAATAGAAGCCTCCCGCCTGTGACAGGCCCCAAGCTCCTCTCTACCCTAGACTCACCATGCAAGCCTCCCGAAGAACAGAGCGGGTCAACGTCCTTTTACGGCAACAACTGAGCGAGATAATAGCCCGCGACATGAACGACCCCCGGCTGGCCCACATCATCACCATTGTCCACGTGGGGGTGTCCAGGGACCTCAAACATGCCAAGGTGTTCACCAGCGTCTTGGGCAAGCTGGAGGAGCGCAAGGCCGTGGTTGAGACCCTCAACAGGGCGTCCGGGTTCCTGAGACGGGAGCTGATCACGCGTCTATCCATGAAGACCGTCCCGTTCCTGAGCTTCGTACAAGACGACTCCATCGAAAAGGGTGCGCATCTCCTGAGCAGGATCTCCGAGGTGCGCTCCGGCGACTCTCCCGTGGAGGACACCCCGTAATGGCCGATGCCAACGGCATCCTCAACGTCATCAAGCCCCTGGAATGGACCTCTATGGAGGTTGTGCGGAGGGTAAGGCGGCTTACCGGCCAAAAGAAGGTGGGCCACGCAGGCACCCTGGACCCGCAGGCAACGGGCGTGCTGCCCATCTGCATCGGTCAGGCGACGCGGGTAATGGAGTACCTGGTGGACAGCCCCAAGACCTACTCGGCTCTGGTCCACCTGGGGGTCTCCACCGACAGCTACGACGCCCTGGGGAAGATAGAGGAGAGCAGGGACGCGTCGCACGTCACGCAGCAGGACGTGGAATCGGCGCTGGACAAGTACCGCGGGACATTCAACCAGGTCCCTCCCATGTACAGCGCCCTGAAGAGGGACGGAGAGCGACTCTACAACCTGGCAAGGGCGGGCATTGTGGTGGACAGGCCACCCAGGGAGGTGGAGATATACGGCCTGAAGATCACCCAGTGGACGCCTCCGGAGGTGAGGCTTGAGATGAAGTGCGGAAGGGGTATGTATGTGCGCTCACTTGCCCACGACTTGGGCGCAGACCTGGGGTGCGGCGCTCACCTGAAGGAGCTCACCCGCCTTCACACCGGCCCCTTCGACATCTCCACCGCAGTTTCCATGGAGGAGGTGGAGGTGGCCGGCCGCAACGGCTCCTGGCGGTCTCTGCTGTTCCCGGTGGACTTCCCCCTTCTGAACTTGAAGGCAGCCATAGTGCAGCGCGATAAGGCGGAGGCCGTAAGACGCGGGCAGGGGATCTACCTGGGCGTTCCATCCAGGAACGCCTCTCCAAACGAGATGTACCGCCTCTACTCCGTGGACGGCGATCTGCTGGCCGTCCTCCTCCCCGGCAAGGTGCGGGGCCTGTGGCAGCCGCAGAAGGTCTTCAAGCTCAGCCCGCGGCCGCGGTAGGGCCGGTCAGGCCGCCCGCCGATAGTGAGGAACCCATGCGTCAGTTGGACAGCTGAACGTGGGCTACACGGCAATCGGACCCGGCGCGGAGCTCCTTCCCGGCATTGGCCGTCTTTTGTCCTGAGAGGACAGGCGCCCCTTCCCTGCCCTTCCAACGCGCTCAAACGGCGTGAAGTCGGAGCCGTTTGCCCGATTGAGGCGCAACCTTGCCCGTGGAGAGGGTTGACAAGCCTTTTCTCAAACATATATCGTCTAGTGAGCGCTACTTGGAATCCTAGGGAGGTGAACTCATGGAAGCATATTGTTTCAAGTGCAGGGCCAAGAGGGAGATCAAAGACCCGCAGCAGGTCACCCTGAAGAATGGCCGTCCCGCCACGCAGGGCTCTTGCCCTCAGTGCAGCACCAAAGTCTTCCGCATCGGCAGGGCATAGAGGAACCCCGCAACCCGTCCGGTTTGGAGCAGACGCGCGCGCTCGTCACCCAAAAGGGATGACGAGTGTGTTGTGTCTGTTGCCGAGTCCTCCCTATCGCCGTGGATGGCATGGCTTGGCGTCTCCGTGCGGCGGTGGTAGATTGTCGGGTCAGGGTCTATCCCGGGGCGGGCGCCTTCTCAGCCCACCAGGGGGGTCAAGCCGTATCGACCCAGCAACTTCAGGGGATTGCTTTCCAGAAGCGTAGCTGTCTCATCCCCGGACAACCCGGCGCCACGCGCCACCCTCCCTGCCAGGTCCGCGGTGAGAAGGTCCTCCGGCTGATGGGCGTCGGAGTCCAGAAGGAGCCTGGCCCCACCCTGCAAGCCCACAAGCGCCACGCGCCCGTTGGCGAGGGAGTGGCCTCTGCGCGCCGATATTTCCAGGAACACTCCCCTCTCCGCCGCCAGCGCCGCCTCCTCCTCCGTAATAAGCCCGGGATGGGCCAAAATGTCAACGTCCGGGGACTCCAGGGCTGCAAGGTTGCTCCCCGGCTCCACCGGCTCTACTATCGTCTCCCCGTGGACAAGAACTATCTGGGCCCCCAGGTCTCTGGCTCGCTGCGCCGCCTCGCCAATGAGTCCCTTGGGCACGTGGGTTATCTCCACACCGGCCAGGGCCACTATCCCCCAGGCCTCCGATGCTCTGCGACACTCCTCAAGGAGGGTCCTGATAACCCGCTCCTGGTCCCCCAGGCCCACATGGTCGGTAACTGCGATGACCCTGTAGTCGCGGACGTGCGCTCTTCTGATGAGCTCAATGGGCGACAGTACCCCGTCGCTGAGGTAGGTATGCGTATGAAAGTCGTATATCACGGCGCCAGATGATAGCATGGAAGGCATCCTGCCAACAATAGCCCTGGCGGGTTGAGCGGGCGAGGGCAGTTACCACCGTGTAGCAACCATTCCTGCGAAAGCAGGAATCCATCCCTGGGGTAGATGCCCGCATGCGCGGGCATGACGACGCCCCACCGTCATTCGCCCGTCCGAGCGGTTGCGGCGGCGCGCTTGCCGGGATATAATCGACTGAGAACGCGGGCCCTTACACGCATCCCACACAGGAGCGCAACAGATGAAGGTCTATTGGAGAGAGCACAGAACGGGCCAG
This sequence comes from Dehalococcoidia bacterium, assembly GCA_965247645.1. GTDB lineage: Bacteria > Chloroflexota > Dehalococcoidia > Lucifugimonadales > UBA2985 > JAPPHY01. Next base: position 1,833,078 of record OZ252024.1, on the reverse strand, counting down.
AGGCTGATCCTGGACTCCGGCGCGGGCCAGGAGGAGGAGGTCGGGGGCATCCGCCAGACACCGCGGGGGTTCGATGCCCTGGCGAAGACCTTGGGGTACGACCCCGGGCGCGCCCAGAAGGGCTTTGCCACCCTGGAAGAGGCCAAAACATTTGTGGAGGACTTCCAGCCGTGGGATATATTCGTGGGCAGCGCGCAGGTGGAGTTCGACAGGACCGTGTACCCTATGCCGGAGGATAACGGGTAGTCTCCGGCGCGGCGCGCCGGGTTTGCATCGATTCCGGAGGTTGATATGCCCCTCTTCTACGATGGCGAGGTCCGGGTGTACAAGACCACCTGCGGCCCGTTTGACAACAACGCCTATCTCTTGGTATGCCCCCGGACGGGAGAGAGCGTCATCATAGACGCCCCCATGGACCCAGGAGAGGTCCTGGAGGAGGCCAAAGGCTCCCGGGTAAAGGCCATCCTCATCACCCACAACCATCAGGACCACCTTGCGGGTCTTGTGGAGATGGTGGAGGCCACCGGCGCGCCGGTGGCCTCACACAGCGAGGACGCCCACACGCTGCCGGTGGCCCCGGCCTCCCTGGTGAAGGACGGCGACTCCATAACGGTGGGCGACATTGAGGTGAAGGTGATACACACCCCCGGCCATACCTTGGGGTCGGTGTGCTACCTGGTGGGCAAGCACCTATTCACCGGGGACACCCTATTTCCAGGCGGGCCCGGTAGGAGCAGGACACCGGAGGCCCTTCAGCAGATCATCGAGAATATCACCGGGAAGCTCTACACTCTCCCGGACGATACCGCCATCCTGCCCGGCCACGGCAAAGACAGCTCCCTGGGCATCTCCAAAGAGGAGTACCACATCTTCTCCCAAAGAGCCCATCCCGCGGACCTGTGCGGAGACGTCCTCTGGCTAGAGAGTTGAAGGAGTATTGCATGGAAGAGAGCGCGCAGGCAATGCAAAGGGAAACCGTACAGGGCCGGGACTTGGCCTACCTCACCGTGTACCCCAGGGAGTACGACCCCGCCCTGTCCTACCCTCTCATCATCCTCCTGCACGGCTTCGGCGCCAACATGTACGACCTTGCGGACCTCTCCAGGGCGATCGACCCCAGTGGATACATATACGTATGCCCCAACGCTCCCGTCACCGTCCAGCTTGACCCCAGAATGGTCGGCTTTGCATGGACGGAGCCCGGAAGCCAGGACCCTCAGCAGCTCCTAGACGCCGAGAGCAAGCTGAGCGGGCTGTTCGAGGAGGTCATGGAGAAGCACGGGGTAGCCCCCGGCAATGCCATTCTCATGGGGTTCTCACAGGGAGGCAGCATGACCTACCTGTGCGGTCTGAGCCGCCCGGACCTCTTCGCAGGCATCGTCGCCCTCAGCTGCTCCATACGGGGCCAGGACGAGATGAGGGGAAGGCTGCCCGCGGAGCGCACCCAGCCCATCTTCATCGCTCACGGCCTGCGGGACAACATAGAGCGCGCTCAAAGCTCCAGGGACTTTCTGGAGGCCGAAGGGTATACACCCACCTACAACGAGTACGACATGGCCCACGAGATCAGCCATGAGGTCATCAGGGACCTGGCGCCGTGGATTCACCAGGCGCTCCCACCGCTTCAGCGCTAGCGACGCGCCGCCCGTCTATACCACAACCAGCGGGACGTCCTCGGTGATGACCCTTGTCTCTTCTGCCAGGGCTGCGCGCACGTTCTTGAGCAGCATGAACATCCCCAGGTGGGCCTCGCCGTCGTAAGACCACAGGGAGTCGCATCCCCTTTCCTCCAGGCGGCGGTCCACCTCCTGGGCGGCCAGTCCCGTAGGGCTGGGACCCAGCGAGGCCACGTTGAATCCCCAGTCCAGGGAAAAGGAGGGGATCATGGCGTGATATGGAAAGACCCGCGGGAAGACGCTCCCAAGGGTGTGCGATATGGCCGTGAACGCCTCCAGGTTGCCCGTCATGCACTGCTCCGACTGCACCGCCGCCACACCCTCCGGGTTCAGCCGCCGCCGGAGCAGGCTGTAAAAGCTCTGCGTATACAGGAAAGATGCAGGGCCTGCCTCCTGAGGGTCTGGCAAATCCACGATGATTACGTCGTAGGTATCCTCTGTGTCCTCCAGGTACTTCCTGGCGTCTGCGAAGTGAAGCTGTACGCGCGGGTCATCGAATGCGCCGCGATGGTGGTTGGGGAGAAATCGCCGGCAGATTTCCACCACCTCGCCGTCCAGGTCCACCATCACCGCCGACTTCACTGAGTTGTGGGCCAGGACCTCCCGCAGTGTTGCCCCCTCTCCACCGCCTGCGATAAACACCGATTCAGGGTTGGGGTGGGCCACCATAGCAGGATGAACCAGCGCCTCGTGGTAGACGAACTCATCGGCCTCAGAGGACTGCGTCTTGCCGTCCAGTATCAGGCAACGGCCAAAGTCGATGGTGTCCAGCACCTCCACCTCTTGAAACCGCGTCTTGCCGGAGAACACCCTCTCCCGAACTGCAATGTACTGCGCCAGGTTGGGCGTCAGGTACTCTTGGAACCAGGTGCGGAAGCTCTTTTCCATCTTTTCAGGCTAGTGGGAGGATGCCCCTGCCAACTCCTGAAGCACACCCACGCCCCGCTCTATCTCCGTAATCGAGTGCTCCTCGCTCTCCAGGCTCCGCACCACCATTTCCGCCGCCTCGCGCGGTCTGAATCCTTCGCCGCAGGTGAATATGTCCACGGCGGCGTACCCGAACTCAGGCCACGTATGGATGCAAAGGTGGGACTCGGCTATGGACACCACCCCGGTTACGCCCTGGGGGCTGAATTGATGAAAGGACTGCCCTACAATGGTTGCTCCCGTCTTCTCGGCCGCCTCCAGGAGCGCGTTCCTTATATAAGGCAGGTCGTCCAAAAGCGCTGGGTTGCAGCTCCTTAGCTCCAGCAAAAGTTGAGTGCCTAGTGCATTCAATCACCCGCCCTCCTGTAAGAATTTGCCAAGGCCGTAGTATACCGACCCAGTCCCGTCTAATCAAGACAGACGAGGCAACCACGAAAGTCGCAGCCCCCCCGTCATCCCCCGGACCGCCGGGGACGCCCAACTTCCCTTGGGCACACAGAACCCGCTGAAACCCTATTGGGCACAGCGGGCCTGTATTGGTAAAGCGGTTTTGGTCGGCAGGTCAAACGGCAGCGCTATCTACCGTGACCTTGCAGTGAGCAACTTAGTGCCCGCCGCAGCCGCCCCCTCCTCCTCCGCAGCCACATCCTCCCTCTCCGCCTCCACACGCACAGCCGCCGGACTGTATATTGGGGTTGTTTATGACAAACCCGCTCTTCATCAACCCGTCCATGTAGTCTATCTCTGCGCCCTCCATGAGAGGCGCGCTCTCGGCGTCGAGCAGGATCTGAACGCCGCCGCCGTCCACGACGGTGTCATCGCTCTTGGCCTCTTTCTCAAGCGCCAGCATGTACTGGGCGCCGCCGTTTGCGCCGGGCATCAGAACCACGCGCAACGAGGAACCCTCCTCTCCCTGCTCAACCAGAATCTCCTTCAGCTTCTCCGAGGCCAGAGGGCTTATGTTGATCATACCCACTCCTTTCGGTCAAGGTTCCAAGCGCGGATGCGCTGTGCGCAACCGCCATCCGAAACTGAATAATCATGATAGCACGGCTTCAGTATAGCGTCAATAGGCGCGATTCTCCCTCGACAAATAGCGCAGGTTGTGTACAATGAGACGCAGGCCGGGGTCGCAGTGGCCAGGGCGCCCAGTATGCCGAGGAGCCATAGTTTTATGGCCTGAGCAGACCGCTCAGGCCATAAAGGCGCGGTCCAGCGCCAGACCCAGGAACAGGGCCGCCAGGTACACAGTGGAGTAGCGGAAGAGCCTCGCCGCCCATACACGCTCCAGGGAGCGATACAGCTTTACGGAGAGGGCCACAAAAGGGACACCCAGCGCGACGGCCGTCGCGAGATACAGCGCCCCAAAGAGGCCCAGCGCGGCGCGCAGGCCGGCAACGCCCCTTCGGTCCTGGACACGTATGCCCCTGTTAGTATCACGAGGAAGGCAACGACCGCCGGCGCCGCTATCAGCCGCCGGAAGTGGATTCGCGCCAGGAGGTAGCTATCTCCAATTGCTCTTGGCATACCTGCGTACCCTCTCGACTGCGATTATTGTACCGCAGTATGTCATTTTTCTCTATGCCTCCCGTCATAGAGAAGTTCGCAGGTTTGACGAGATACCCTTGCACATTCCAGGCATTTTCGTAGATGGTGGGGGCTGTCGGCAAGTTGGTCGGCGAACCGCCCACGTGGTAAGACAGACTCACCATGAGCGGGTATGAGCCGTCGGCAACGGGGTACTTCCTCAAAAGATGGTCTTGGTTATTTCGCCACTCCTGCCAAGAGGTCTTCAAGCTGTATGGCAGCTGTCGGACTAGAGCCCCCTCAACCCAGACCTACCCCGGCGTGAGCCTGAGATGCTTGGGAGGCTCGTCCGGCAGCTGCCATACTATCTCCTCGTGGTCCCAGTCGCGGTGATAGGCGTTGGCCGCCGTGATGCCGATGTTGTAGCCATGCTCAAAGGCGGCCCAGTCCCGGACCTTGATGGCCCTGTTTATGGCTGTCAGCGGGCCCTTGATGAACGCCTCCAGGTGGGCCGTGTACTTGGGGCGCGTTATCTCCCCCATCCTGAGCGCCTTCTCCACCTCCGACGACTGAAGCGCCGCCAGCTTCCAGTTCCCGGCCCTGGCGGCATAGTAGAGGATCCAATACCTGTCGCTCACCTCCGCCATCAGGCGGGCCAGGCCCGGCTGTAGACTCCCCAGCTGGTCCAGGGTGATCTCCGTATGAGACGTGCGCGCTATTGGCTGCCGATCTTGTGTCATGTGTCTGCCCCCAAGTCAATGTAGAAATGGCCTCCCAGTCATGCTATCACATTGAAGACATATGACCAAAGCGCCCCTCCCTTGGGGGTTGCGTCAAGGCATTGCGCAACGGCCTGAATTCAGCACAAACAAGAGTTACGACGATGCGCTAACTTTACGATGTCGTCCGGGCGATCATATTGACAAAGTCCGTACTAAGTAATATGATAAAGATGGTCATAAGAGAAACCGAAATCTCAACAGACAAAGGTTGCCAAGATGGGGCGGCCTTGCGAAATAGGACACCAAACGCTAGCTGTTTAGGACAATGTGATGACAAGTCCACATAAACTTCAGGCTAAAGGGCGAGCGAGCGAGGCAAACTGCTACGTATGTCGAAGCCGCCTGGTGGGTGTCCGCAGGCGCTTCCGGGGAGCCTTCATGCCCCTGCCCGTCTGCTTCGCCATTCTAGCAGGCCTGTGCCTGACCATCGGCTTGGCGCTGACGGTATAGCCCGGGACCAGCGCTATCCTCCAGGCCCCTGTATCACCAGCTTGCCGGAGAAGTCGCGCGCCTCCATCACTCTGTGAGCCTCGGCCACGTCCTGGAGCGGAAAGACCCGCCCCACCACGCCGTGAAGCTCCCCCCTGTTGATCACGCTCATCATCTCGCCAAAGGAACGCCTGGTGCGGCCGCCGCTGCCCATCAACGTCAGGGGCCTTCCCTGGAGCATCGCCAGGTCAATGTCGGCTTGAGCGCCGGAGGTGACGCCGGTGATGACCAGCCGGCCGCCGGGCCGCAGGCTCAGGAGGTTCTCCCGCCACACCGCAGCGCCCACCACGTCCATGACCATATCCACTCCACGTCCGCCGTTCAGCTCCCTTGTGGTCCTGCTGAACTCAGGGTAATCGCGATAGTTGATGCCCTCGTCCGCCCCCAGCTCCTTCGCGCGGGCCACCTTCTCGTCCGTGCCCGCGGTGGTGATTACCTTGGCGCCAATGCGCTTGGCTATCTGGATGGCCGCGCTCCCGACGCCGCTTCCCCCGGCCTGGACAAGGATGGTCTCCCACGACTGAAGCTGACCCCGAACCATCAGGCAGTGCCAAGCCGTGTGGAAGGCAAGGGGTATGGCAGCAGCCTCCTCAAATGACATAGAGTCGCGGAAGCGGTGGACGTTGACGGCTGGGACACTGCACAGCTCCGCGTGGCCTCCGTCCACATCCACGCCTATCCTGAGCTGGTTTTCGCAGAACTGGTCCTGCCCCTGGAGGCACGGGCCGCAGGCATCGCACTTCACCCGGTTGTCCACCAGTACCCTGTCGCCGACATTCAACCCCTCGACGCCGGGGCCGATTTCGTGTATCTCGCCGGCCATGTCGCAGCCCAGGATCCTGGGCAGAGCCGACGCCCTCCCCCCACCGGAGCGTACACCCAGGTCCAAGTGGTTCAGGGCGCTGGCTCGCACCCTCAGTACCACCTCGCCGGGGCCTGCCGTCGGGTCCGGCCGGTCGCCGTAGATGAGCTTGTCCACGCCGCCATGTTCCGCAATGTAAACCGCCTTCATTGGGGCCCTCCTCGGAAGCAGAGTATCCGCAAACTGCGAGCCAAATTGAACGTAGTTTACCACAATGTTCTCTTGGGCTTCGCCAGGTAGGGTTCTGACTTTGGTAGATGCCCGGCGCGTCCAATCCGGCGTCCGTCTACGCTCCGCGTCCGTTGATAGTCGTCCCGTAAGGCGCCATAGTGTGCCCGTGAACAGAAGGGAATTCTAGGATGCGATACATTTACCCGTGTGATATCGTCCTCGATGAAGAGGAGAAAACAGCAACGGGAAGAGAGGCCTACGTGGTGACTTTCCCTGATGTATACGGAGCCACGACTGGCGGATGGTCTTGGGAAGAAGCGCTGGAGAACGCAGAGGACGCTCTTGTCGCCGCTCTGGGCTCCCATTACTACTTTAAGCGGGACCTCCCGCTTCCCAGCGCCGTAAAAGAGGGCCAGCAGCCCATCCCCCTCCGTCCCGTAGCCGCTGCAAAGGTCGCCCTGAATACGGCCATGCGCAAGCGCGGCATGACCAAGGTTGCGCTTGCTGAGAAACTGGTCATCACGGAATCGGCGGTGCGCAAGCTCTGCAATCCGGATCACCACTCGCACATGAGCACGATTGAACGAGCGCTCAAGGTTGTTGGACTTTGCCTGGTGGTCGAATCCGTGGACGTTGCGGGCGCAGCGGCAAGCCAAGTCCCTTCGTCCATCGGATAACGCCCTTTACCGAATGGCCCGATTGCGCTATAATATCGCACGGAGTCCGAACCCAAGCTAAGGAGGATTGATATGGCAGAGAACAAGTCCCACTTGGAGATAAACTACTGCGTGGCTTGAGGATACCTTCCTCAGGCCGCTTGGATAGCGACCGAGTTCTTTAGCGAGTTTGGCAGCGCCATGGCCATAACCCTGACCCCGGTGGATGACGGCCGTCTGGAGGTGTACTTGGACGGCGAAACCCTCTTCGACCGCAATGCTGCGGGCGGATCGTACCCGTCCTTGACTGAGGTTCGCGGAATGAAGAAGACCGCTCGGGATAGGGTATCGGTAGCAGCCACCTAGACGGCGCACAGCTTTGACCAAGAGAGGAGGGGCGGGACCGGCCAACTGTCTCGCCCCTCCTCATATTCCGTACGGCAAGCCGGAAAGGCATCGAAAGGCTTGTGCGCGCCCGGAAAGAGCGTGAGACTCCGTAGGGTGTCTTGGCTCCACGTCTGCCGCCGGCCCCTCCCACCCTCAGGGACTCCCCTCCCCTTCACGTAGACCTAGCTGCAGATGTCTCTCACCGTCTGCTGCGCCAGTTCATCGGGCACATCCGAGCGGACGATAGCCCGACCTATGTCTTCCAGAAGCACCCAGTTTATCCTGCGGGACGTGGCTTTCTTGTCCATCTCCATAGCCTTCAGCACGCCATCCGGGCTAACACCCGGCGAAGAGGTGGGCAGGCCAAAGCCTCTCAGCGCCGCCGTATACCGCTCCACGGCCTCCCGCGGGATGAGACCCATGCGCCAGCCGATCTCCCCCGCCGCCACCATGCCCGCCGACACCGCCTCGCCGTGAAGCAGCGTCTCGTACCCGGTAGCGGCCTCCAGCCCGTGCCCAATAGTATGTCCATAGTTCAGTAGAATACGCCTGCCGGTCGTCTCCTTCTCGTCCTCCTGCACAATCCTGCCCTTGATAGCCATGCTGCGGCGGACCACCTCCGCGGTTATCTCAGGCTCCAGGTCCAGCAGGGACTCAACCCTCTCCTCAAAGAGTTGGAAGAGGGAAGCGTCCAGGATGAGTCCGTGTTTTATGGCCTCGGCCCAACCGGAGGCCAGCTCCCTGGGAGGCAGCGTACTAAGCGCGCTCAGGTCTGCCAGGACCATCCTGGGCTGGTAGAAAGCTCCCACCAGGTTCTTTCCGGCGGGGAGGTTAACCGCCGTCTTCCCCCCGATAGACGCATCCACCATCGCCGCCAGGGACGTTGGGGCCTGAACCAAAGGCACGCCGCGCAGAAACGTCGCCGCCACGAATCCCGCCAGGTCCCCCACCATGCCGCCGCCCAACGCTATGATCGCGCTCCCCCTCTCGCAGCGCTGCTCCGCAAGCCAGGCATATATGCCGCCGGCCGTAGCCAGAGTCTTGCTGGCCTCCCCGGCCGGGACGGTATAGGTATGCGCCTCTATACCCGACCTCTTCAACGCCTCCTCAACGCGCCGGCCGTGAAGCTCCGAGACCTTTGAGTCGGTAACCACGAATACGGGGCCGCGTAGACCTGCGCCCAATAGATACTCCCCTATGTCATCCTGGATGCGCCAGTCCACGAAGACGGGGTAGGCCGCGGACGGCGCCTCGACAACGAAGGTTGGAGTCCGCTCTCTTGAAGTAACTTCAGTCATTGTTCAACCCGTCCTCTCACGCCATATTCTGAGCGCTTCCTGGGCCACTTCCTGCACAGTCAGGCCGTCGGTGCGCACCACCCCTTCCGCCATGTCGTAGTAAGCCTGCCGCTCCGCCTTGAGCTCTCTCACTCGCTGAATGGGGTCCGGTCGGGCCAGCATTGGCCTGACTTCCACCGTCTCATCGCCATTTTGGGGTTGGCCCAGCCTTTGGACGATGGTCTCCGGCGCGGCCTCCAGACATACGATGACTCCGGATGCAGCCATCGCCGAGTAGTTGTCAGGATCGACTATCGCCCCTCCACCCGTGGATACCACCACCCCGGATTCGGCGCAAGCCCTGGCCACGGCCTCCTTCTCCAGAATGCGGAAATCGGCCTCTCCGTCCTCCTCAAAGATATCGGCGATGGACTTGCCGGAGACGCGGACGACCTCTTCGTCGGTATCCCAGAAGTCCCAGCCCTGAATCCCGGCTATCGCGAGTCCCACCTGTGACTTGCCGGAGCCGGAAAAGCCTGTGAGTATCAGGTTATTGCTCATTGCCTTGCGCCAATGCCCTGCTCCGTCACCGGGAGTGGAGCCAGGTCTCCAGGGCCTGGGGGAACTCGCCCAAGCTCCCGACGGTCAGATGGGGCGTTGCTATCCTCTCCTGGCCTTCCGCTGCGCCCAGGAGCGTAGTCCACATATCGGCCCGGTTTCCCCCGTGGATGTCGTTGGCAATGTGGTCTCCCAGATGTACCGCCCTGTCCGGGGACGTCCCCAGCGCATCCAGTGTCATGTGGAACATCTCCACGGACGGCTTGCAGAGCTTCACCTCGTCCGAGAAGGTGAGCGCCTGGAAGAAGTCCAGCAGACCGTGGTCGGCCAGGTACCTGCGGAACAGCCTGCCGGGGGTCATGCCTGTGTTGGATATCATCCCCAGCCGGTATCCCCGACCGGATAGCTCCTCCAGAGCTCCGCGGGCCTCCGGGTCCACCTGCGGAGGGAAGTCGAAGAAGGCCTCCGCATACCAGTAGGAGATGCGCTCCACCACCGCGCCGTCCAGACGCCGCGAGAGGTCCTGGTCGATGAAGTCTATGAACATATTGACCTGCTCGTCAAAGGTGACGTCCTTCTCCGCCTGGTGTATTACGCGACAAGCGCGAAAACAGCTTCTATACGCCTCCCGGAGGTGGTCCATGTCGAACTCATAGCCGGCATCGGTGAGGGCTTCCAGAGCGCCATCCAGGCGGCGCTGCGTCCGCGCCCTGCCAAGCTCGCGGTTGTCTATTATCAGGGTCTGCCACAGGTCGAAGGTGATGGCGTCGATGGCGGCCATGGTCAATCTACTCCAGTTCCAGCAGTTTTCCGGCCATCACGTCCACCAGGCCCATGTCCGTCAGCTTCAGCTCAGGGATAACCGGAAGGGCAAGAAATGACAGCACGGAGAAGGGCGAGTGTACCGAGCAGCCTAGGTCTCGGGCCAGCCCCTCCAACTCCTCAATCTTGGCCGCCACCGTCTCCAGGGGTTCCGGCGAAAGCAGCCCGGCAATCGGCAGCGGCAGCGAGGCCTGGGCCATCCCGTCCGCCACCACCGCCAGACCGCCCTGGTTTCGCTCGACTTCCTTGATTGCGGCGAATATGTCCCCGTCGTCCACGCCAACCACGACTATGTTGTGAGAGTCGTGGGCTACGGACGTTGCCAGGGCGCCCCTCTTCAGGCCAAAGCCCTTCACCAACCCAATGCCCACGTTACCCGTGGCGTGATGCCGCTCCATCACCACCAGCTTCAGCAGGTCGCGGCCAGAGTCCGCGACTATGCTGCCGTTGCTGCGGCTGGGGCGTTCATCCACCCAGCGGGTCACAATCTGCCCCGGCACTATCTCTATCACCGGGAATGTCTCTGTAGCGTTGGAGTCCAACGCCAGCCCCTCAACGGCGAAGGGCTTGACCCGCACCGTTCGCGACATTGCCTCGTTTGGGGGCATGGCAGCGTCGAACAGCGCCTGCCCGTCCTCGGCAACCAACCTGCCCCTGTAGTAGACCTGCTCAATGTCCAGCGTCTCCAGGTCCCGGAGCGTTATCATGTTGGCGAGATAGCCCGGAGCTATGCCGCCCAGTCCCTCCAGCCGGAAGTACTCTGCAACGTTGAGAGAGGCCATCTGGATGGCCCTCACCGGGTCCAGGCCAAGGCGTATGGCCTTGCGCACGACTGCGTCCACGTCGCCCTCCTTCAGGATGTCCAGGGCATTCCGGTCGTCCACAACCAGCATACAACGGTGGTAGTTCCCATGGTTGACCAGGGGCAGCAGCTCCTCTAGGTTCTTCTCCGCGGAACCCTCCCTGATCATGAGCCTCATGCCCCGGCGCAGCTTCTCCAGGCCCTCCTCGTACTCCGTGGACTCGTGGTCGGAACCGATGATGGGCGACAGGTAGGCATTGAGGGCTTTGCCCCTCACTCTGGGCGCGTGGCCGTCCTTAGGCCGTCCGTGGGCGGCCTGCACCTTCTCAAGAACGTGGCTGTCGCCGCCGATGACGCCGGGGAAGTTCATGATCTCTCCCAGACCCAGGACGCCCCTCCATCGAAGGGCTTTCTTTATGTCCTCCGGGCCAAGCGTTGCGCCGGATGTCTCCATGTGGGTGGCGGGAACGCAGGATGGGGCCATGAAGAAGAGATCCACGGGCACCTTGCGGGCGCAGTCCATGATGTAACGCATACCGTCCAGGCCCGACACGTTGGTCACCTCGTGGAGGTCCGTCACCGCTGCCAGCGTGCCTCTGGGCACGACGGCCCTGGCGAACTGGTCTACGTGGAGGTAGGCGCTCTCCAGGTGAAAGTGCCCGTCTATGAACCCCGGCGCCAGGTACTTGCCGCCCAGGTCAACGACCCTCCGCGCATCCGTGTAGTCGCCCACGCCCGCGATGCGGCCCTGGTACACAGCCACGCTGCTCTCCTCAATCTCGCCGGTGAAGGTGTTGACGATGCGGGCGTTGGCCAGGACCAGGTCCGCCGGAGCGTCGCCCCTCGCTACTTCTATGAGTCTCTTAAGATCCATCCGTACCTCCTGAAAGGGCGTAGATGTCCGCCAGCGAGCGGTATCTTTCGTCGTAGTCCAGGCCGTACCCCACCACAAACCTGTCCGGCGCCGTGCAGCCAACGTAGTCCGGGACAACGGACGTCTCCCTGTGGGATGGCTTGTCCAGCAGGGCGCATATCCGCACAGACGCGGCTCCCTTCCGCCTGAGGTATCGCACGGCGTAGGACGTGGTCAGGCCCGTGTCCACTATGTCCTCCACGATAAGCGCGCTCCGGTCCTTTACGAGGCTGGTAACTCCCATGTGAAGCTTGATTCTTCCTGAAGAGACGGAGCCGCTGCCGTAGCTGGACATGCGCAGGAAGTCTATCTCCATATTGCGCTGAATCTCCCGCACAAGGTCAGCCATGAATATGAACGAACCCTTCAGTATGCCCACCATCAGGGGCATCTCGTCCGGGTAGTCCCCCTCAATCTGCCGGGCCAGGCGTCTAACCGTGTCCGCTATCCGGGCCCTGGGAATAAGCAGCTCCAGCGTTTCCGATGAGTTCATCGCAACTCCCCCGCGAATATAGCAAGGCGATATACGGCTGTCAATGAAGGGGTGGACGAACAATGGAATGCATTGCTGAAGCAACGTGCATAGAGCGATTGTTCTTGTTAGAATGATGTGGTGATATAATGGTGAAGTTGGGAGGAAGCGGTGCTGATATGTGTCGACGAATCTGAATGGCCTAGGCCCAAGGTCCCCGGCGGTTACACTGTCTGGGTTGGAGTGGCCCTGCAACCCAAACGAGGAAAGGAGTTCTTCCGTGAGATCTTCAACTTGGAGCGCAAGTTCTGGAAAGTTGAGGAGCCGTATGATTTAGAGATAAAAGGCAGGTTGCTATTGAATAAGAAAGCCCTGACTAGCCCTAAGAAAAGGGAATTTACGGAAGAGATTTTGAGCCTTTGTGAACTCAATGGAATACTCACATTTGCTGTTGGTTTACGCTATCCAGGGACTAAACCCCTGGATACCATGTCTGATAATAGCACTTATCGAGTGTTCAATCTCCTGTTAGAGAGAGTCGAGTTGATGATGGCAGAGAGTTCCCCAGACGAGATGGCAGTAGTTGCTTTTGACTCCCAAGAAGCTGGATCTGATAGGAACCGTGCGCTACAGTTCGGCAATTTTCTGTACGGCAATCCCGCGGGGAGAGCTATGCAGCATATCATTGATACACCTTTCTTCGTGGACTCCCAAGCCACAAAGGGCATCCAAATAGCAGATCTGTTTGCTTACATTGTTTCTCAGCAGAATCTAGGTAAACAGGAACTAAGCTCCTATTTCAACCGGATCAGGGAAATGGAGTGGCATAGCCAGCGTACAGACGCTGAGCACCCTATGCGCGGCTTCAGATTTCTGGATATGCCGTGAACAAAAAGAAAGAATTGGCAGCCCCACCTCCGCAACAAAATGCGACGACTTCCGGGCTCTCAGCATTGCCGTTTAGGCAATACACCAATTCTTTACTAAGTTGACCTTAGCACAAACGCACCATTAAAGTCAACCCCTAACTCATCCAGAAGGTAGACCCCTGTAGCGTCTTGGTGACCTCTATGCGCACGGGGAATGCCTCCTTAAGCTCCTCTATGTGGGTGATGACCACTATCTTCTGAAAGTCGTTCTGGATGACGTTTATAGCCTCAACCAGTTTCTCCAGCCCGGCGGCGTCCTGGCTCCCGAACCCCTCGTCGATGAACAGCGTGGGCAGCGGAGCTCCCGAGCGATGCGCCAGCAGCCTGGACAGGGCGATGCGCAGGGCAAAGTTGATGCGGAACGCCTCGCCGCCGCTGTACATCTCGTAGCTGCGTGTGCCCAGCTCGTCGGAGATCTTGATGTCCAGGGTCTCCCTGGGGTCGCCCCCGCTGCGCCTCTCCCTCTGGGTCTCCAGTTTCAGGCTCATCCGGTGGTCGCTGACGCGACTCAGGATCTCGTTGGCCTGGTTCTCCAACTCCGGGATGGCCTGCTCGATGAGAAGCGCCTGTATCCCACCCTTGCCAAAGGCCGCCGATAGCTGGTCGTACACCCCCTTCTGGAGTGAGGCGTCGGCCAGCGCCTTGCCGCTTTCCTGCCGTCGGCCCTCCAACTCAAGGCAGCGTTCCAGCCGCGCCTGCGCCTCGCCCAGGTCCTTCAGCAGCCGCTGCTGCCGGCTCCTGAGCTCATCCAACGCGCTCCGTGTCTCCATGTACGCGGCGAGGATGCCCGGCAAGGCCGCGTTGGCCTCCCTCAGGGGCGGCATTGCTTCCTGCGCCTCCTCCAGCCGCAAGCGGCTTGCCGTCAGCAGCGATGCCTCCGACTCCAGGGAGGCGGCCAGCTGATCGACCAGGCCCCCCGCGGCCCTCGCTTCCTCCACCTCCCTTGTCAGGCTGTCCCGGCGCTCCTGCGCCTTGCCAAGCTCACTGCGACGCTCGTTTTCCATCCTTGCCAGGTCTTTCTCAAGGCCATCTCTTTCCGACTCTGCCTTATGGATTTCCGCTTCGTTCTGCTGATGGGAACTGAGGATGCTCGGCAGGGCGGAGAGCGTCTCTCTGAGAGGGGGCATGGCAACCTGGACTTCCTTCAGCCGCACGCGGCTTGCCGCCAGCAGCGACTCCTCAAACTCCAGTGAGGCTGACAGCCTGTCCACCTCTGCGCCTGCAGCGTTGGCCTGCTCCACGTCCCTGGTCAGCCGGTCGCGGCGCTCCTGCGCGCCGGCCTGCTCCTTGCGCCTGTCGCTCTCGATCCTGGCCAAGTCTTTCTCCAGGCCCGACGCCTCCGCCTCCACCTTCTTGATAGCTGCCTGGTTGCTGCGGTGAGTATCGGCCTTCTCCTCGCCCTGGGCGCGGTAGCTCGAAGCGAGGTGGAGGCAGCCCTCCGGGCCAAGGACGTTGTCGCACAGGGGACACGCGGCCTCTGCTCCGTTGGGTCCGCCTGCCTCCTGGAGAAGGTCCACCTTCACCCGCAAGTCCTTCATCTCCTCCTTCAGCCGGGCGTTCTCGGCGCGCAGGTAGCGAGCCTCAGACTGAAGCTCCTGTATGCGCTCTCTGTGGCTCTCCGCTTCCGATGATGGCCCGGCAAGCTCAGCGATGAGGGCCGAAGCGGCGGCCAACTCCGTTTCCAGCAAGGTCAGTTCACCCGCTCTGGCTCGCAGCTCCCGAAGGCGACTTCCTCCCTCTGTCGCTCTTGTTTCACGTTCTTGAATCTCGTTGCGGAGTCGACTTTCCTCCTGCTCCAGCCTCTCCAACTCCTGCTGAAAGCCATTGAGACGCAACTCCTCTTCCCTCAAGACGGCGTTGACCTCCCTGAGCTGTTGAGTCCTGGCCTGAAGCTCATGCATGCGCGATCTGCGCCCCTCCGCTTCTTCGGAAGGCGCGGCAAGCTGCTCCAAGGCAGTCCTCACTACGGCCAATTCCGCTTCCAGGATGGGCAGCTTGGCCGAGTTGGCCCGGAGAGTCTCCAACCGCTTGCTCCCGGCCGACGCCCGCGACTCGCGCTCCTTGATCTCGTCCAGCATACGCTTCTCCTCCCGCTCCAGCCTCTCCAACTCCTGCTGAAGGCCCTGGAGCCTCTGAGCCTCCTCCTGGAGCGACTCCAGCTTATCCTCCAACTCCTTCTCCTCTCGCCCGATGCCGGCCAGCTGCGCCTGTACTTCCGCCAGCCGAAGCTCGTACTCCCCCTTGTGGTACAGCTCCCGGTCTATGCCGGCTATCTCCGACTCCAGGCGTTCCACCGACCTCTCCCGGTCACGGGACTCCGCCCTGGCCTTGTCCGCAAGGTGGTCGTACCGCGAGATGTCCAGCACCTCGCCCAAGAGATCCTTGCGCTTGGCCGGTGTGCTGGTGGTGAACATATCGGCGCGGCCCTGGAGGATGAAGGCGCTGTTGACAAAGGTGTCGTAGTTCATGTGCAGGAGGGAGCATATCTTTGCCTCAGTCTCGCGCACGGAGTTGCCCGTGACGGGCTGGGGGCCGCTCTCCGTGTCGTAGAAAAGCTCAAGCACGGTCGCTCCCTGTCGTCCCCTGGCCGGGCGTGCGAACCGCCTGGACACCCTGTACCGGTCGTCGCCCACCTGGAACTCCAGATCCACCTGCATCTCGCTTTCGCCCTGGAAAATCAGGTCTTCCTGCACCCTGGCGCGAGCGTGGCCCCACAACGCCCACGTTATGGCGTCCAGGAGCGCCGACTTGCCATGCCCATTCTCGCCGCACAGGCAGGCAACGTGGATGCCCTCCAAATCCAGCGTTGGGGCGTTGTCCCGATACGACAGGAAGTTCTTGACCGATAGCCTGAGTGGTATCAAACCGCTCCTTACATCCCTGAGTTGCCCCGCCCGTCAGCCGGTCTGCCAACGGCGCTCAGTAGAGTATGAGCATAAACCGGCCACCTTTTGCAATAGCCCCTGACTCCCGCCTTTGACGGATGTTGACCGTGCCCGTAAACTTGGAGATGGGCCTTGATGGATGGCGCCGACCCATCGTTCTTCGTACCGACTCCGGAGGGAGCATGAAGGAGCATAGCGCAATGGACACCCCGGGAGCGCTGTCCGCGGAGGACGTGGGCCTCTTCACGGACCTGTACGAGCTGACTATGGCCCAGGGCTACTTCCGGCAGGGAATGTCCTCCCAGGCCACGTTCAGCCTCTTTGTGCGGCCCTCGCGTGTCGGAAGGTCGTACCTGGTCACAGCCGGCCTGGAGGAAATTCTGCGATATTTGCAGGACTTCGCCATGTCCCCCGGCGCCATCGACTACCTGCGCTCCACCGGCGCCTTCGCTGACGACTTCCTGGGCTACCTTTCGGCCCTCCGCTTCACCGGGCGGGTGCGAGCCATACCGGAGGGGCGCCTCTACTTCCACCACGAGCCTATGATGGAGGTTACCGCCCCCATCATAGAGGCGCAGGTCATAGAAACCCTGGTCATCAACCGGATGAACCTCCAGAGCCTCATTGCCACAAAGGCGGCGCGCTGCGCCTGGGCCGCGCAGGGGCGGACTATGGTAGACTTCTCGCTCAGGCGCGCCCAGGGCATTGACGCCGGCATGAAGGCGGCCCGGAGCAGCTATATCGCGGGCTTCAACTCCACCAGCAACGTCCTGGCCGGCAGGACCTACGGCCTGCCCGTAACCGGCACAATGGCCCACTCATTCGTTGCCAGCTTTGAGCGGGAGATAGACTCATTCAGGGCCTACGCGGAGAGCTCTCCCAATGACACAGTACTTCTCCTGGATACCTACGACACCATCAAGGCCGCGGCCAAGGCGGCGGCGGTGGGCCTTGAGATGGAGGCCCGCGGGCATCGGCTGCGGGCGGTGCGCCTGGACAGCGGCGACCTTGCGGCGCTGAGCCGCGCGGTCCGCCACATCCTGGACGGGGCTGGGCTGGGCTACGTGCGGATACTTGTCAGCGGCGGCCTGGACGAGTTCCAGGTGGACCGGCTGGTCCAGGCCGGCGCGCCAATCGACGGCTTTGGCGTGGGCACCCGCATGGCCGTATCCGGCGATGCTCCCTGGCTGGACATTGCCTACAAGCTGGTGAAGTACGCCGGGCGCCCCGTGCTCAAGCTCAGCGCCGGCAAGGTCTCCCTGGCCGACGAGAAGCAGGTCTTCCGCCTTTACGACTCCGACCGCCGTCTCCGTGGCGACGTAATCGGCCTGTCGGACGAGCCGCCGCCGGACCCGGACGCGGAGCCTCTGCTGGAGACCTTCATGGAAGACGGCAGGATAGCGCGGCCGATGCCCACCGTCGCGGAACTGAGAGACCGCTTCCAGGCGGAGTTCGCCGCCCTGGACAACCGCTTCAAGACCCTCAGAAGCCCTGCCAAGTACCCTGTGAGGCTGAGCAGGCGGCTGCAGAGTCTCCAGAAAGAACTGACCAGGAAAGCCGGGGAGCGTTGAGGTTGGCATGACAGGGGTCAGCCAAACCCCGCCAAGCCGTCACCGAGGCTTCTCCGCCCTCTAGCCGACCTCCACCTTAACCTTGTGCCGCGTCTTAACGTCCCGCGCCATCGCCACGTCCGCCACGCATTCCAGCCTCCATCGCAGCTTGGCTACGCCGGCGTGGGCCGGCGGCTCGGTTTCGATGTCCAGCCTGGCTTCGTACGTGATGGGGGAACCCTGAGGAAGGGTTGTATCGGCCAGGAACACAACGCTGCTGTGTACGTAGGTCTGCCGCACGTCCTTGGTCACCTGCTTTGGTATTCTGGGCGGCACATACGTGCCTCCTATGTTGAAGGGCGACCCGGCGTCCGAGGGCTGGCCGCTGGGCACCTGCACCGTGTAGCTCTCCAGGTACTGCTCCTCGCACACCAGGTCTACGCGAGCCTCCCTGATCTCCACATCGCTTCTGGGAGTCAGCTCCACCGTAGCGTGTATGGTCTCGCCCAGCCCGTAGGAGCGGTCTGCGAAGGCCAGCTTCAGGTCCAGGGGTCGTATTCTGCTAAGGGGCATTTGCGCCTCCTGTCTCTAGTTGAGACTCCGGGATAGTGGCTTTTAGGCTGATGTCAAGTCGGATGCGGGGCTTGGGCCGATCGCGCCACAAAAGAGAGGAAGCCCGGTGCATTGCGCCGGGCTTCCTCGTTTCATCCCTAAGGACGATATTTTCGAAGCCTTGTGCCCCGGCTTGGCCGGTCTATCCGACCGGAGGGGCTTGGTTCTATTGAATCCTTGAAGCCCTCCAGGCGCCGGGCCTAAGACCCCGTTGGCTTGCCTCGCCGACTCTTCTGTTCACCTCGTATGGACTCTTCTATCCACCTCCGCCGAGTCGGCGAGGCGAAAATCAGGGAAGTGCCATCTGTGGTTCGATACGAACTTGAGAACCATTACGACCTCCTTCCATCCGAGTCTGTCCTTATTATACACCCGCAAGAAGGGTATTGCAAGCCATTTTTCGGGCATTCTTGGTGTGTTGGCAATACCTCAGGCAAACGGGGAGCGACATTGCGCCGCCAAATGGTGTATATTCTACGTATGCCTGCATACCCGCACATAGAGTACTACTACGCCGAAAAGCAGCGATACATTGAGTTTGGCGGCTCCGACAACGAGCAGAGCATCCGGCGCGCCTTCGCCAACTGCCTGGACGCCTACTGCAGGGATCACAAGGAGAAGCTGGCCCTTGTGGACGAATTGGGCGCCTCCCTTGGCAACCGGCCGGACGGCACGGTCAAGGACTCCCTCCGCATGGACCGCGGCTATTGGGAGGCCAAGGACACCCACGACGACTTAGACAGCGAAATCCAGCGCAAGTTCAACCGGGGCTACCCCCGCGACAACATCATCTTTGAGGACTCCAAAACCGCCGTCCTGATTCAAAACAGCGAAGAGGCCATGCGGGTAGACATGTCGCGCCCCGGCGAGCTTCACCGCCTCATACGCTCTTTCCTTGACTACGAGCTGCCGGAGATTGAGGAGTTCCGCCAGGCTCAACAGCAGTTCAAGGCAGACCTGCCCACTGTCATCGGCAATCTACGGGAGGCCGTGGAAGAGGCCGAGGCCGACAACCCGGATTATCAGGCCGCCGCGGCGGCCTTCCTGGAGCTGTGCAAGCAGAGCATAGGCCCCGCCGTGTCCGCTGCAGACATCCGCGAGATGCTGTTGCAGCATATCCTCACCAAGGACATCTTCCTGAGAGTGTTCGGAGAGGACCAGTTTCACCGCGAGAACAACGTCGCAAGTCAACTGGAAGCCCTGGAGCAGACCTTTTTCACTGGAGACGTGCGCCGCCAGGCCATCGACCGTCTGCACGCCTACTATGGCGCCATCGGCCGGGCCGCGGATGAGATAGCCGACTACGCCGAGAAGCAGCAGTTCCTCAAGGCCATTTATGAGGATTTCTACAAGTCCTACAACCCCGCCGCCGCGGACCGCCTGGGCGTTGTCTACACCCCCAACCAGGTGGTGGACTTTATCATCCGGGGCGCCGACCACCTGCTGCAGAAGCATTTCAACCGCCGCTTGGCCGACGACAACGTGCAGATTCTGGACCCGGCCACCGGCACGGGCACATTCGTCACCAACCTCATCAGCTACCTGGCCGGGAGTGGCGAACCGGACGCGCTGGAGCGCCTGGAGCGCAAGTACCTCCGGGAAATCCACGCCAACGAGGTGGCTATACTCCCCTACTACATAGCCAACCTGAACATAGAGTACACCTACAGGGAGAAGACGGGGCGCTACCTGGAGTTCCCCAACCTGTGCTTTGTGGACACGCTGGACAACATGGACTGGCAGGGAGCGGCGGGCGGCGCGGTGGCCCGGCAAGGGTCCTTCAACCTGGGCAGCCTATCAACCGAGAACTGGATGCGGGTGCAGCTCCAGAACGAGAAGACCATCAGCGTCATAATAGGCAATCCGCCGTACAACGATCAGCAGAGCAATTGGTACGAGCTTAATCCGAATCGGCAGTATCCCAATATCGACCAGCGCATTAAGGAAACCTACGTGAAAGAGGGGACCGCTCAGAGAACTCACCAGTACGACATGTACAAGCGGTTCATCCGCTGGGCGTCGGACCGGCTGGCCGACGACGGCATTATCGCCTTCATCACCAACCGCGCTTACATAGACACCAGGCAGGACGACGGCTTCAGACAGGTTGCAGCGGAAGAGTTCACAGACATTTATCTACTGGACTTGGGGTCGGACGTGCGCCGCAACCCCAAGATCTCCGGCACTACCCACAACGTCTTTGGTATCCAGACCGGCGTCGCCATAGGTTTCTTGGTGCGAGACAAATCCAAGCTCGGCGAGTGTTCTATCCACTACGCCAGCCGTGAAGACACCGAGCTTGCCCGGGACAAGCTGTCCTATTTACGCGGGGCCCAACTGGATGAGATCGCCTTTGAGGACGTAACGCCCGATCCCAAGAACAACTGGATCAACCAGTCCAACAGCGACTTTGAGAGCCTGCTGCCCCTGGCAAACAGGGAGACCAAGTTTGCCAAGGCTGCGTCTGAAGGGCAGGCAGTATTTGGGCTTTACTGTAGAGGAGCAAATACTGGCCGAGACGAATGGGTTTACGATTTTAGCCATAGAGACCTTTCCGACAAAATACGGTTCTTCTGTAGAATATACCGTCAAGACTTGGCGAGATTCACTACAGAGAAACCCGATTACTTCCATATCACAATGGGTGAACAACAGCATTAAGTGGACATCGGAATTAGAGGATCATTTGGCCAAAGGCCATTCCATAGGCTTCGACTCGAAAAACATTACGCCAGCACTGTATCGACCGTTCACGACAAAACACAGCTACTATTCACCGATTGTCACGCATCGTAGGTATCAACAGCCTCGGATATTCCCTCACAAATCGGATCCTGACAACAAAGTGGTTTGTTTCTGCTCTAACGGGAAAGCGTTTTATGTATTAGCTACAGATCGCCTTCCGGATTATCACCTTACCGGTGACACAGACTGTCTTCCCCTATACCGCTACACGGACAAAGGCGAGCGTATCAGCAACATAACGGAGTGGGGCATCCGGCACATAAACGACCACTACAAGAAGGAGTTTTCAGACCATCTATCCTAGCGGCATAACCGCAGAGCGCATCTTCGCCTACACATACGCTGTGCTCCACAACCCGGTGTACCGCCATGAGTACGCCGTGGACCTTACGCGGGAGTTCCCGCGCCTGCCCCTCTACCACGACTTCGATGCGTGGGCGCGGATGGGGCAGGAGCTCCTTGACCTGCACATCGGCTTCGAGTCCGCCGAGCCATACCCTCTGGAGCGAATCGACAAGGCTGGAGACGCAAAGCGCGTCATTCTGAAGCCGGACAAGGAGCGTGGCAGCATCGTATTGGACGACAAGACCACCCTGACCGGTTTTCCGCCGGATGCCTGGCGCTATCGGCTGGGCAACCGGTCGGCGCTTGAGTGGGTACTGGACCAGTACAAGGAGAAGAAGCCCAGGGATCCCACCATCGCAGAGAAGTTCAACACTTACCGCTTCGCAGCCTACAAGGAGCGAGTAATAGACCTTCTCAAGCGGGTGTGCGCAGTCAGCGTCCGCACAATGGAGATAGTGGACGGCATGGCCTACCGGGATGACAAGGCAAGCTTGTTGCCGTTGGAGACCGGGACAAGCGCGAGTAGCCATGCCTGGGCTTCCTACCTGCGTCTGGCCCACATGGTGTGGTAGTTCTCCCCTTTGATCACCGCGGAGAACTCCTCCATCTCCAGGCTGCGCATCTCCTCCAGGGCGCTGTTGCACGCCTGCACAGCCTCGCGGTGTCCTGAGTAGACGAAGCGCTCCAGGACCCTCTGCCAGACCCCCAGTTGCACCAGGCTATCCACGTACTTGGGCCACGGCACAACCGTAATCTCCTTTGGCCGTGAGAACTGGGGCCTCATTCTCCTCAGGGCGCGCCTTCGCTCCTCAATCGTCCCCACCATAGGCACGACCTTAACCATAGGCGGGTCCTCCTCGCTGAAGCGCGTGTCTATGAGAAGGGTCTTCCGCAGGAGGGGGAAATAGATGGATATGACGTCCGCGCCATCGATGTTCCTGAAGATTTCATCCAGGTCTATGCGAAAATCGCCGTCCATATCAGAAGCAACCTTTCGAGACGAGCCGCCGGTTGAGACAACCGCGCCAGCCTGACGCTCAGTCCCGAATCGTTCCCGTGACGTTTCCGGGCCGGGGGTCTTCTTCGCAAAAGCAAAGGGGTCAGTGGATGTCGGTGAGATTGAAGACCCTTGCCCTAGAATCCATCATAAACCTATCATGCGCATCTCAGGAGTGTCAAGGAACCTCGCCAGGACATACGCCCTGGAAAGACCACTAGCCAAACAGGTACAAGAACGATAACATAGTCCCCTATGATAGTCACACACATGATAAGAGAGAAGCTGGAGCAGGCCCTTCTGGAGGCCCAGGAAGGAGGGCTTCTGCCCAGAGTCGCCCCAATAGGCGTCTCGGTGGAGCGCCCCCAGAATCCCGACCACGGAGACTTTGCCACCAGCCTGCCCCTGAGGCTTGCCCGGTCTCTGCGAATGAACCCCCTGGAGATAGCCCAACGGCTGGCCCCTCTGATACACCCCGGCGATGCCCTGGCCCAGGTATGGGTGGAAGGGCCGGGCTTCATCAACTTCTCCCTGGAGCCGCGCTGGCTGGCCGACCGGGTGGAGGACATTCTGGAAGAGGGGGAGTCCTACGGGAATGTATCGTTGGGCCAGGGAGAGCCCGTCCAGGTGGAGTTTGTCAGCATCAACCCAACGGGGCCTATCCACGTGGGCCACGCCCGCGGCGGTGTGCTTGGAGACGTCCTGGCGAAGGTGCTATCCGCCGCCGGCTACAACGTGACCAGGGAGTACTACTTCAACGACGCCGGGAACCAGATGGATAACTTCTACAACTCCCTGTACGCCCGCTACCAACAGGCCCTGGGCCGCCAGGCGGAGATGCCACAGGGCGGATACATGGGCGACTACATGATGGACATGGCCGGGGAGATAGTCGCCGAAGAGGGTGAGCGCTTCCTGGACATGCCCCACCGGCAGGCGGTGGAAGAGCTGGGACGGATAGGCCTGGGAAAGATGCTCAAGAGCATACAGG
Source organism: Dehalococcoidia bacterium (assembly GCA_965247645.1). GTDB lineage: Bacteria > Chloroflexota > Dehalococcoidia > Lucifugimonadales > UBA2985 > JAPPHY01. The sequence continues at coordinate 1,809,703 of OZ252024.1, read as the reverse complement.
ATGACGTGGAGCGGCTCAGAATACAGTTCGACGTGTGGTTCAGGGAGCGCACTCTCTACAGCGAGGGGCAGTACAAGAAGGCAATGGACATGCTGGAGGAGAACGGTCACCTGACCCAAAGGGAGGGCGCCACGTGGTTCGTCTCCACCGCCCTGGGAGAGGACAAGGACAACGTCCTCATCAGGGGCAGCGGCGTCCCAACCTACTTCGCCGCGGACATCGCCTACCACTACAACAAGTTCGTGGAGCGGGGTTTCTCCAGAGTGATAGACGTATGGGGCGCAGACCACCAGGGCCACGTCTCCCGGATGAAGGCCGCCATCGGGGCGCTGGGCGTTGACCCCAACAGGCTCACCATCATCATCAACCAGATGGTCACCCTCAAGAGGGGCGCTCAACTCCTGCGCGCCTCCAAGCGCACCGGTGAGGTGATAACAATCCAGGAGCTGCTGGATGAGGTTGGAACGGACCCGTGCCGGTACTTCTTCCTGGCCCGTTCTCCGGACAGCCAGATGGACTTCGACCTGGAACTTGCCAAGAAGGAGTCCACCGAGAACCCCGTCTACTACATCCAGTACGCCCACGCCAGAATATCCAGCATCCTGCGTCTGGCCCAGGAGAACGGCATCGATTACCAGGACGGCGATGTCTCCCTGCTCACCGACCCGGCGGAGTTGAGCGTAATCCGCAAAATGCTCACTCTCCCGGAGCTCATCGAGTCTATGGCCGTGGCGCTGGAGCCGCACCACCTGCCCCACTACGCCCAGGACCTGGCTACCGCCTTCCACTGGTTCTACCAGCAATGCCGCGTGGTCTCCGGCATCCCCGGAGAGGAGGCCATATCCAGGGCCCGCCTGAAGCTGGTAAAGGCCTCCGCCATTACCCTGGGCAGATGCCTCAGCCTCATGGGCATGGAAGCTCCGGAGCGTATGTAGAGCGCGGCAACCTCCCCCCTTCCCACCCATCCGGCTTCCAATCCGGCCGGCGCCATTGACGACCCCGTAGGACGGTACGCATTGCATCTGAAGCCCCCTTTGTCTAGAATGGAGTTGCGAGACCCAAGAACACCTTCAAAGGAGGGACCTTATGCAAGACTTCTCAACGGAGCAGCTGAGAAACATTGTACTACTCTCTCATGGAGGCGCCGGCAAGACCTCTCTCGCAGAGTCCCTGCTCTTTGCCACCGGGGCCATCACCAGAATGGGCCGCGTGGAGGACGGCAACACCACCTCGGACTACGAGCCGGAGGAAATCAAGAGGGGCAGCAGCGCACAGATGGCGCTCGTCCCCTGCCTCTGGAACAACTGCAAGATCAACGTCATAGACACCCCCGGCTACGCCGACTTCCTGGGCGAGGTCGTCTCCGGTCTCAGGGTGGCCGATGGAGGCGTGGTACTGGTGGCCGCGCCCTCCGGGATAGAGGTTGGCTCTGAGCAGGCGTGGTCTCTGCTGGACAGGCAGTCCGCGCCCCGCATCGTCTTTGTCAACAAGATGGACCGCGAGAACGCCGACTTCATGGGGACGGTAGACGCGCTCCAACAGCGATTCGGACGCACTTGCGTTGCTACCCACCTCCCCATTGGCGCGGCCGCCGACCTGCGTGGAGTGGTAGACCTGCTTGACACAACCAAGGGCTATCCCCCGGAGATGGCGGGCGAAGTGGAGGCGGCCAAGGAGCGCCTGATGGAGGCTGTGGCCGAGACCGACGACGACCTGGCAACCAAGTACCTGGAGGGAGAAGCCATCTCAGACGGGGAGCTCAAGGAAGCTCTGCGCAAGGGTGTGGCTTCCGCCCAGATAGCGCCCGTGATGCCAGGCTCAGCTACACTGGGAATCGGGGTACAGGAGCTACTTGAAGCGGTGAGGGAGTACATGCCCTCTCCCAGCTACGCGGCCAGCCGGCAGGAGGACTCGCCGGAGGCCGACCCGGAAGGCAACCCGGCCGCCCTGGTCTTCAAGACCTCCGCAGACCCATACGTGGGTAAGATCTCCTTCTTCAGGGTCTACAGCGGCGCCTTCAAAGCCGATTCCCAGATATGGAACAGCGACAAGAACCAGGTCGAGCGCGTGGGCCAGCTGTTCACCTTTCGCGGGAAGACCCAGGAGCAGGTCCCACAGGTGACGACCGGCGACATAGGGGTTGTGACCAAGCTCTCGGCCACCACTACCGGGGACACGCTGTGCCAGAGAGAGAACCCCGTAACCCTCCCCGGAATCTCCTTCCCGCCGGCCCATCACACAGTGGCCGTTTACCCCAGAAGCAAGCAGGACGTGGACAAGATGTCCGCCTCGCTGGCGCGCATGGCCGAGGAAGACCCCAGCCTGAGGGTGTACCGGGATCTGGACACCGGCGAGGTCCTCTTGGCCGGACTTGGAGACGTACACGTGGAGGTTACGGAGGAGAAGATACGGAGGAAGTTTGGCACAGACTTGATGCTCCAGACACCCAAGGTCCCCTACAAGGAGACCATAACCAGCGCCGCCAGGGTGGAATACAAGCACAAGAAGCAGACGGGAGGCCATGGCCAGTACGGCCATGTGTTCCTGGAATTGGAGCCTCTGCCCAAGAGCGGCGGCTTTGAGTTCGGGTCCAAGGTTGTCGGCGGCAGCGTCCCGCGGGAGTACTTCCCTGCCGTTGAGAAGGGTGTGGTCAGGTCCCTGGAGGAGGGGTCTGTGGCAGGGTATCCGGTGGTAGACATCAAGGTGGTTCTGTATGACGGCAGCTTCCACCCGGTTGACTCGTCCGGCATGTCCTTCGAGATTGCCGGTGGCTACGCCTTCAGAAAGGGCTTGTCCCTGGCTCAACCCGTCCTGCTGGAGCCCATAATGAGCGCCTCTATCAGGGTGCCGGACACCTTCACCGGCGACGTGACGGGAGACCTCAACACCAAGAGGGCGCGCATCCTGGGAATGACTCCCCAGGACGGCTACACCACCATAGACGTTGAGGCGCCACAGGCCGAGATGCTGAGGTACTCCACAGACCTGCGCTCCCTTACCCAGGGCAGAGGCTCCTTCTCCATTGAGTTCGACCACTACGAGCCGGTCCCGGCCCACCTCACCCCAAAGATCGCCGGGGAGGCCAAGCGGGCAAGCGGCTGACCGGAGGCAGGGCAAGGGACGGAGTGGGGCGCGAGCGATAACGGTTATCCCGCTCACGCCCTTCGACAAGCTCAGAGCCTGCCCCGCGCTTGATACGGGGGTGTGCGGGAGGGGTTCCCCGTCCCGCTCGTGGTGAGCCTGTCGAACCATATGAGTGGTGTCGCGCGCCACAACCAACATGTGTTGAGAATGCCGCGCGGTCGGCTGCCCATTGACTACGGAGCATACACAGGCTACTGTAGAGCTATGAGAGTCCGTATCGGGGAACTGCTGCAGAGGCTGCACCACGTCCTGTCCGCAGTGGACGCCGCCATTCTTGGAGGGCCCGGCTTTCCATCAACGGCATCCTGAGGATACGACGCTGTTGCCGGAAGCCCGGTCTGGGCTTCACAACTCCGCAGCGACATCGACGCTGAGCTTGGCCTGAAGAAATAGCGCATCTCAACAGGCCCACAGCCCGCGCAACCCAAAGCCCACGCCCCTCGGCGCAATCGACCACCTCTCCAAGTAACGCTCACCCCTATTGCCGCGCCTCTAGGGCGATGCCGATGGAACGCTTGATGATTATTTTCACAAGCGCTAAAATTGCGCTTGAGAGCCCACCGGACACGACAACGGGAGCAATTTCCGGCTATGCCGTTGCCCGCAGTCCTGTGGGACCACGACCGGGTACCTTGGGAGGTCACGCTTAGTTCTATCCGCCCTAGCAAAGGCGGACGAAGGGACGCAGAAGAGGTCCAATGCCAGGCAAACCCACCGACACGACAGACGATGTTCCGGAGGTGGTTGTACTCCGCCTTCCGCAGTATGTCCGCGCCCTGGGAGACCTGCTGAGGCGGAAGGTGTTGGTGGTGAGCTCCCAGCAGCTTGGGGCCCAGCTTCAAATGACGCCCGCCCAAATACGCAAAGACCTGAGCTACTTTGGGCGATTTGGCAAGCAGGGCCGCGGCTACCCCGTCAAGTACCTTCTGGGAGAGCTGCGTCGGGTCCTGGGACTGGAGAGGAAGTGGAACACGTGCCTGGTAGGCGTAGGACGCCTGGGAAGAGCCGTCATCAACTACCCCGGATTTACCCCTGAGGGGTTCAACATAGTTGCCGCGTTCGATACGGCGCCAGACGAGGTGGGGACGACGATAGGCTCGCTGGTGGTACAGCCCATTGAAGAGCTGGAACCCACCATAAGGGACCGGGACATACGCATCGGCATCGTTGCAGTCCCAGCCTCTCACGCCCAAGAGGTCATAGACCAACTGGTGGGGTACGGCATCAAAGCTGTGCTCAACTACGCCCCCCTGGGCCCGCAGGTGCCGGACGGTGTGCGAATTCGCAACGTAGACCCCATCCTGGCGCTCCAATCCATGACCTACTACCTGAAAACGGACTGAGGGCGCCCAGCCCAAAACCGGCATGCGTGGCAAGAGTTACACGACCGCGCGTATTGCTTCAAGGGTATCCTCAACATGTGTTGGCAATTGTCAACGCTGGCTGGAACACGACGCCATTCCTGCGGAAGCAGGAATCCAGGCGGCCCGTGATAGTGTATGATTGGCCCCTGCTTTCGCAGGGGTGGTCTGGTGGCTGACCCTGCCTTCGCGCCTCGTAAAGGCGCGGCCTCGGTGTGTTCAGAACCCTCACCCAGAATATATCAAACACACGTAGAGAATGCTACTTCAAGACGGCCCAAGATCCGGATGATCGGCTGCGTCCCCTGTCGCGTTGGACCTGGGCTAGCTCTGGCCCGGAGGCGCGGATGGTCGAGAGCGGCGCCGCTGCGCCACCTTCAGCCTTGCCTGGGACCTCCGCAACGCGGCCACTGCGCGCTCCAGGTCAACATCCGAGACGCTCATTTGCAGCCTCTCCTCCGCTCTCCTCATCGCCTCCTGCACGCGTGCTTCATCGATCTCGTCGGAGCGTTCGGCGGAGTCGGCCAGAATTGTCACCTTGTTAGCCATCATCTCCAGGAAGCCGCCGCCCACAGCCAGGTACGTCTCCTCGCCGTCCTTGCGCACCATGATTTCACCGGGCATTATCACAGTCATCAACGACGCGTGGTGGGGCAGTATGCCCACCTCTCCCTCCATCGCCGGGGCGACGACCACGTCCACCTCATCGGAGTAGACCACCCGCTCTGCGGTGATTATCTCAAGGTTCATTGGCGCCATGTCATCCTCATTCACCCTCCTGTGGAGGGACACCCACGCTTCCGGATTTCGCCTGTGTACAGACACGGAGCATTGGATCCCACCAAGGCCGTATCCTCTTTCTAGCCGGCGGCCTCCACCCTCATCTTCTCCGCCGCCTCCACCGCCTCTTCTATGTTGCCCACCATGTAAAAAGCCTGCTCAGGAAGGTCGTCGTACTTGCCCTCCAGGATCTCTCCGAATCCCCTGACCGTGTCCCTAATGGACACGTAGCGGCCCTCCCGGCCGGTGAAGACCTCGGCCACGAAGAACGGCTGAGTCAGGAAGCGTTGTATCTTGCGAGCGCGGGCCACCGTGACCTTGTCCTCCTCCGACAGCTCCTCCATTCCCAGAATGGCGATGATGTCCTGCAGGTCCTTGTACCTCTGAAGCACCTGCTGGACTCCACGGGCCACCCGGTAGTGCTCATCCCCAACCCAGTTGGGGTCAAGGATCCGGGAGTTGGACGTCAGGGGGTCCACTGCGGGGTACAGGCCCTGCTCCGTCAGGGAGCGGTCCAGGGAGATGACGGCGTCCAGGTGACCGAAGGTGGTAACGATGCCGGGGTCGGTATAGTCGTCCGCGGGGACGTATATGGCCTGGAAGGAGGTGATGGAGCCCTTCTTGGTTGAAGTGATGCGCTCCTCCAGCGCCCCCATCTCAGTGCCAAGAGTAGGTTGGTATCCCACGGCGGAGGGCATCCGGCCAAGCAGAGCGGACACCTCCATGCCGGCCAGGATATACCTGTATATGTTGTCGATGAACAGGAGCACGTCCTGGCCTTCCCGGTCGCGGAAGTACTCGCCCATCGTCAAACCGGTGAGGGCAATACGCAGGCGCACACCGGGCGGCTCGTTCATCTGACCGAACACCAGGACGGTGCTGCTGAGTACGCCAGACTCCTGCATCTCGTGCCACAGGTCGTTCCCCTCGCGGGAGCGCTCTCCCACTCCGGCGAAGACAGAGTAGCCTTTGTGGACGTTGGCGATGTTGCGTATCAACTCCTGGATTATGACCGTCTTGCCTACGCCGGCGCCTCCGTAGGCCCCGATCTTGCCACCCCTGGTGAAGGGCGAAATCAGGTCGATAACCTTGATGCCCGTCTCCAGCATCTCGGCGCTGGTCTCCTGCTCCTCAAAGGCGGGAGGTTCCCTGTGAATGGGCCATCTCTCTTCGGCTTTAACCTCACCAAGGTTGTCCAGGGGCTCTCCAATGACGTTGAACAGCCTTCCAAGAGAGGCCGTCCCCACCGGGACCATTATGGGCTGTCCGGTGTCCTTAGCGTCCTCGCCGCGTCTCAGTCCCTCGGTGGGGCCCAGGGCAAGGCAGCGCACCCAGTTGTTTCCTATGTGCTGCTCCACCTCCAGCACCAATCGCTCCCCGGCGTTGTCTATCTCCAGCCCGTTGTTCACCTCAGGAAGCTGGTCTGGGGGGAACTCTACGTCCACCACAGTGCCTATAACCTGTACTACCTTTCCAGTGGCTCCCTCTCCCATAATCATCTGTCTCCTCTCGACTTTCAGGAATGGGCTAGCCTTCCAGGGCCGCCGCTCCTCCCACTATATCCAGGAGCTCCGTGGTAATGGACTCCTGTCTCACCTTGTTCATAAGCAGGGTGAGCGCCTGAATCATATCGTTGGCGCTGTCCGTGGCGTTGCGCATGGCTACCATGCGAGCGGACTGCTCGGAGCCTATGGACTCCAGAAGGGCGTGATACACCTGCATCTCCACAAAGCGGGGCAGAAGGGAACCCAGCACCTGCGCGGCGTTCGGCTCATAGATATAGCCGCTCATCATGCCGGACTCCATCTGCGCAGGCTCCACGGGGAGGAGCTTCTGTATGGTGGGATGTTGCACCACCGTGGACACAAAGCGGCCATACGCCACGTAGACCTCGTCCACGTACTCGCTTTCGTAGTCGTCCATAGCCAGGCGGGCAATGGGCAGGACATCCAGCAAGGAGGGACGGTCTCCCTGGTCTACGAAGACGGCCCGCACGTCTCTACCGGAGCGCACCATGAAGTCACGGCCCTTCCTGCCCACCGGTATCACGGCTGCCGGCGAGTTATTGTCCAGCATGAACCGTCCGACGAACCGGTTCAGGTTGGAGTTGAGACCGCCGCAGAGGCCGCGGTCCGGGGTGACGTGGATGACCTCTATACGCTTGACCTCTCGACGGCGCAACAGGGGGTGAGCGTCGTCTCCAATGTCGCCTATCTGGGCGGCAAGGTGGCCCATGACCTCCAGTATGGTCTCGGAGTACGGGCGGCTTGCCAAGAGTCGCTGCTGAGAGCGCCGCATCTTGGAGGCGGCTATCATCTCCATGGCCCGCGTGACCTTTGCGGTGTTCTGTACGCTGCGAATGCGGCGCTTTATGACTCTTATGTTTGCCATTCCACTATCCTGGTCGTATTACCCTTTCCGGTATGAGTCCTTCACGTCCGGGCAGCCCGGCCGGGCCGGGAGGAGCCCTGTCTTCCAACTACGCGCGTAGGTTAGAACGGCACAGTCCTCTTGAACTCCGTAATAGCGCTGATCAGCGCCTCTGTGATCTCCCCGTCCAACTGCCTCTTTTCCAGTATGGACTGCAACAGGTCGGCGTGAGCGCCGTCCATGTAGCGGTGGAAAGCCTCCTCAAAGTCCTTGAGGTTATCTATGGACACGTCATCCATGTGGCCGTTGATGACAGCGTACATTATGGATACCTGCTTCTCAAGGGACATTGGTTGGTATTGAAGCTGCTTCAGGACCTCCGTGATGCGCTGGCCTCGCTCCAGCTGGGAACGGGTAGCCGCGTCCAGGTCTGATGTCCCGAACTGGGCGAACGTCACCAGCTCCCGGTACTGGGCCAAGTCCAGGCGCAGACGCCCGGCCACCTGCCTCATGGCCCTGGTCTGGGCCGAGCCACCCACGCGGGAGACCGAAAGACCCACGTTGACCGCCGGGCGTATGCCGGCGTTGAACAGGTCTGCCTCCAGGTATATCTGCCCGTCCGTGATGGAGATTACGTTGGTTGGTATGTAGCCGGACACGTCTCCCGCCTGTGTCTCGATTATTGGCAGAGCGGTCAGGGAGCCTCCTCCGAACTCATCGTCCATTCTGGCCGCCCTCTCCAGGAGGCGGCTGTGCAGGTAGAACACGTCGCCGGGGTAAGCCTCCCGCCCCGGCGGGCGTCTCAGCAGCAGCGAGAGCTGCCGGTAGGCCCAGGCGTGCTTGGAGAGGTCGTCGTATATGATAAGGGCGTCCTTCCCCTGCTCCATGAACTCCTCGCCTATGGCGCAGCCGGCGTAGGGAGCAATGTATTGCAGGGCGGCGGCGTCTGAGGAGTTGGCCGCCACCACAACGGTGTGGCCCAAGGCCCCGTTCTCCTCCAGGATGCCCACCGTCTGCGCCACTTTGCTTGCCTTCTGACCCACGGCCACGTATATGCAGAGGAGGTCGCCGCCATTCTGGTTTATGATGGTGTCCAGGGCAATGGCCGACTTGCCCGTAGAGCGGTCTCCGATGATCAGCTCCCGCTGCCCTCTGCCTATGGGGATCATGGCGTCAATGGCCTTGATACCCGTCTGCACGGGAAGGTTCACGGATTTCCTCATAACCACGTTGGGAGCCACCCGCTCCACCGGCCTTGTCTTGTCCGACCTTATGGCGCCCTTGCCGTCTATGGGGCGGCCCATGGCGTCCACCACCCTGCCCAGTAGCCCGTCTCCCACCGGCACCTCTACGATGCGGCCGGTGGAGCGGACCTCGTCCCCTTCCTTAATCTGGGAGCCCGACCCCAAGATGACCACACCTACGCTATCCTCCTCCAGGTTCATGGCGATGCCCATGACGTCGCCGGGAAACTCCACCAGCTCCGTATAGCGAGCCCCGCTCAGTCCCTGGATCCGGGCAATGCCGTCTCCCACCTCCACCACCGTCCCCACGTCCACCATTGTGACCTCGCCACCGAACTCCTGTATCTGGCGCCTGATTACCGATGTTATGTCCTGTCCGCGAACTGCCATGTTTATACCTCTAGCGAGAGATTAGGGAGTTGCCTAATAGCTTGCTTCAGCCAAAGATTTCCTCAAGTCCTGGAGCTTGGTCCTGGCGCTGCCGTCGATGAGCCTGTCCCCCACCCTGGCCACCAACCCCGCCAGAATGCTCTCGTCCACGGCCGCCGTCAAATCTATCTCCTTGCCAACCAGACCTCCCAGGTAGCCGGCAAGACGGTCCCGTTGCCCCGCCTCCAGCGGAACGGCGCTTATCACATGGGCCCGCTCGCGGCCATGATGCCGGTCCACCAGCTTGCCGTACTCCTCCCGGACGGAGGGAACCACATCCACCATCTCCCTGATGACCAGGATGCCCAGAAGATTGCTCACCATTGCTTCAAGGTCCGGGAAAGCCTCCCGTATCACGCTCATCTTCTGCGACAGCCTGATCTTTGGCATACCCAAGAAAGCGGCAAACTCCCTCTCCTGCAAAGCCTCGTCCAGACCTTGCAGGTCCGCCTGCCACCTCTCCACCTCGCCCTTCTCCAGGGCAAGCTGGAAGAGAGCCAGAGCATACCGCTTTGCGGAGGGTCTTCTGGGCATGACTACTCCCTAGCTCCCATTTACGTTGGGGCTTTCCTCAAGCACCTTTTCGATTATGTCCCTGTGCGCGCTCTCGTCCAGGGAGCGCTCTATGACCCGCTCCGCAGCCAGGATGGCCAGCCCGGCGAAGTTGCTCCGCACCTGGTCGATGGCCGCGTCCCGCTCTCTCTGAATGTCATCGCGGGCGCGGGCCACAAAGGCCTCAGCTTCCTGGCGAGCCTTCTCCCTCTCCTCTTCCCTGTACCGGTCGGCCATCTCGCGAGCCTGGTTCAGGACGGCCTGGCCTTCCTGGCGGCCCTCCTCCAGCCGCTTCTCCATCTCCTCATGCTGGGCAACCGACTCCTGCCTCACCCGTTCCGCGGCCTCCACGCTCTCCCTGATGCGCTCCGACCGCTCGTCCAGCATACGCAGTATCCGTTTGTACCCTACCGCGTACAGGATGACGAGTAGCACGGTGAAGTTGAACAGATACGCAATCAAGCTGGGTATGTGAAAACCCAGTTTTGCCAGAGCTTCCATACCTTCCTCCCTCCCAATGAATTTCTACGTTGTGTCCGGTATGGGCTCCTACGCTACAAATATCAGCAAGAACGCCACAATGAGCGCGTAGATAGCAATAGCTTCGGCAAAGGCGATTGCCAGAATCATGTTCGTCAGAATGGGGCCTCTCGCCTCAGGGTTGCGGCCAATGGCGGTCATGGCCGCGGCTCCAAGGACGCCGATGCCCACCCCAGGACCCACCGCGCCAAGGCCAATGGCGATAGCAGCCGCCAGCAACTTCATCGTTTCCGCTTCAATCATGACTCCTCCTCAAGATGTTAGATGTTCCGGACTTCGGCTTTTCCGCCTAACTTTACTCGATCTTTGAAAACACCGCCAGAACCCCGGCCAGGGCCGCAGCCGACAGGCCAACTGACACGATTACAAGGGCCAGAATTATCACGTCCATTTGCTTGACCTCCGCCTAAGAATGCTCTTCTTCCGAATGAGGCGTTACCGCAACCACTGCGAACACCAGGGTCAGACCTGCGAATATGAGCGCCTGCACCAGACCCACCAGCAACTCCAGGCCGTAGAATACCACCACCGCTACAAAGGGCACCAGGTAGGTTATCACCAGCAGCAGGATCTCCCCCGCCGTCATGTTGCCAAAGAGCCTGAAGGTGAAGCTGACAATCCGCACAAACTCGCTGAGCAGCTCCAGCACGCCTACAAAGAGGTCTATCGGGACCTGGAGGAAGTTGCCCTTGCGCAGGTTCTCCAGGCGGACGAACTTGCCAAGGTAGCCTATGCCGAGCATCTTCAGCCCCCAGAACTCCACGAAGACAAAGGACACCAGCGCCAACGCCAGGGGCATGTTCATGTCCGTACCGGCGGGGCGCAGCAGGTGGGTATGAATAGGCTCGGTGGTGAAGAAGGATTGGGCGTCATAGCTCAGGGTGGGGTAGATTGGCAGCAGGCCAATCCAGGCGTTGAGCAACACAAACAGAAATATGGTGGCTATTAGGGGAAAGAAGCGGCGGGCGTTCTCGGAACCGGCCACGCTCTGGACAAAGTTGTACAAGGCCTCAACCGCGGCCTCCAGCAGGTTCTGCAGGCCGTGAGGAACCATGGTCATTCGGCGGGTTGCAAAGTAGAAGAGGGCTATCAGGAGCAGGGACACAATCCAGGCGGAAAGAAGGGTGTTGGTGACCACGAACCCGTCCTTCTCGGTAACATCGTACTTCACGTTGTCGCCGGGCTCGCACGGGGGGGCGTAGTACGTATGATCCTGGGCCTCGCACTTGGAGGGCGTCAGCTTCTGGGGAGGAATGTGGGGTGAGGGTTGCTCCACGAACACCGGCTCCGCGTCCTCACCGGCAAACAGGGCCGTCCCGATGGCCCCCGTAACAAAGCCGGCCAGAACCATCGCTAGCATCACAATAGCGCCCAGCGCCACTATCTGCTTCATGTCCGGTCTGTCACTCCTCGTCCCGTTTCTCTGTGTCGTAGCTGCCGTTCATAAGGGGCAGCACCATCTTGTATGTCCCGTAAAAGGCCAACGCCGTTCCAACCACTATTCCGGCCAGGGTGAAGACCGGAACCATGTCCAGCCTCCCGTCAAGCCACAGCCCTCCGACAAGCCCTCCAATTATGCAGAAGGCAACGTACCACCCCACACCCACCAGCTGCATGACTATGACCAGCGTTCCCTTATTCAAAGGAGCCACCGGAGCCACCAAATTTTGTGCATACTATCACATACTTTTCCCAAGGTCAACGCCGGTGGATGACCGTCCAGGACATTTCGATGGAGGTTGCGCTGCTCTGGTGTGGCACGCTCAGGGACGGGGCCCGGAGTACCGACCGATACCAGGAGGCGCGCCCGGTCCGCGGCTCCATTCCGGTGACGGCGTAGGGGTTGGGAGCGCTCCAAATCTTATGTACTCCTGCCACGCCACTGCTGCTTGTAAGTGATTCGCTCTCTATTAAGCTGACCCTGAAAAGTTACCAGATAATGAATTGGATTACTGGACTCCAGGAGGTCTTGTGTCACCGAACTCAATCCATAAGTGATTATCCTGTGCTGCTGGATTGTGGATAGATCTTGCCGCCGTATCCAGACAACCGATATCCGGCGCGATTTTATGAGCTCAATGTGCTGTCGCCTGGAGGAGATTTCCCTGGTTATCCAGACTCCTCTGAACCCGTACTGGTCTGCAATGTGATTGATGATAACAGGGTCTTCAATTGCACCCGAAGGGTTATCGAACTCCTCCTGAACGCTCCGTACAGGATAACCTAGCTGCGCCAGTACTTGGGCAATAAGAGGATTGAGCCCATTGTCTAGGATAAAGAAAGGGCCCCTGTCCGGTTCACGCAGCAGCAAGATCCTCTTCCCAGGAAACCGCCCTCTCTATCTCTTCCAGGGTGATTCCATAGGAACGGGCGAGAGCGTCTTTGCTGTCCCCAGCCTTTACCATGCCTGCGATATCGCTAGTTGGAATCCTCGTGCCTGCTATACAGGGACGTCCAAACTGAACCCGTGGCTGCAACATTATGCCATCTTGAGCTTGCCAAGAATCGGCTATTCTCTTCTCGCTAAAAGTGAGGCCATGGACATTTATCAGGTTCTCTTGCACTAGCTCAGAGAAAGCAAGCTGTCCGTGCTTGCCTGCCACCATCAAGAGAGCGCCAATTTCAGCCCAGATACCCGTAGCGCCCTGCTCTTCTGCCCATACTTGTTGGGTGGCGAATGGTCTGGGATGTTCCGTGACACGGCGTAGATCTGCCTCTGCCTTGCGAATCTTTGCAAAGCTGTACCGCATAGCACGCAAGAATGCTATAACGCGCATCGAGATCAGATCCTCGAAACTTATGACCATCTTCCTGCCGGGGACCGAAACCAGCTTCGGATGGGCCAAGCCAGATCGGATCCAACGTATGAGATGACCGGAGTTAACCTTATAGCTCAGGCTAGGAATCCAAATGTCGGTTTGCAGGATACGAGCAGCCTCAGTTAACTCATAGCTACCTTCAAACTCTACATTCTCGATGCTTTTCGTAGTCATTTTTGACTCCCATCCCTGCAATTACAAACTACTCAGGAGGGTAGATTAACGCATCCCGGAGATGGCGGTCTCCAATTGACCTTGATATACCCGCGTAACCTTCTGACTACGATATTGTATCGCAGTACGCCATTTTTCTCTATGCCTCCTGCCTTGAAGGAGTCCGTCCACTTGACGAGATAACCTTGTACGTTGGGGACATTTTTGCGTAGCGCTGAAGCGTTGTCGGCGTTTAGGTGGGCAAAAGCCTTAAGTGGATGCTGCTCCCGACCCTTGGCAATCCATTTACATGCGCGCCGCCAATCTGCCTCGCCTCGCCGACCGGCACCAGGAAGCGTACCCCGCTGGCGGTTCAACTCCCGTGCCAGCGTAGGGGTGACCCGCGATGTAGTGGGAGGCTGTACATAACTGGATGGCGTAACTGGTGTGGGGCGCTTCAGGTATGAGAGGTTGTTGGGGGTTGTACGCAACTTAGTCAACATAGTGCATCACCCTCTTTCTACCTACCCATCGCCTCTTACGCTTCCCGCCGCCCCGGCGGCCTAAGACTCCCTGAAGCCGCTTTGCCTTCCCAGGCGAAGGGCGCGGGGGACGGCGCGCGCCAGCCGAAGCCACATGGGGGCCGCCAGGTACCACTCCAGCATCCTTCTGATACGCAGGTCGGCGTTGCCCAGAAAGACCTGGCCGTGAGCAAGGCAGGCTATGTCAAAGTCCATCTCCCCAATCCTTCGCAGAGACTTTTCGTACAGCTTCATGTCTGTCTTTGGAAACGGCATAGAGGCCCCCACGTACTCCCCAACGTTGACGACCATATCGCCCAGGAAGATGGCCTTCTGCGATTCCAGGTAGAAGCAGACGCTCCCCGGCGTGTGCCCTGGGGTGTGTATGACCCTCAACCCACCGAGGATCGGAAGCACCTGGCCGTCCTCCAGGAGCCCGTCCGCCTCTATCCTGCGCAGAAAGGGTATGGGAAGGGGCGTTGAGCCGAAGACGTTGAGGTAGCTTACGAGATGGCGTCCCCGGCTATCGCGGCTGGTATCCGCCGGGTGGGCCAGGACCTGGACGGGAGCCAGGTCCTTGATCTCCGGCACGCTGCCGGTGTGGTCCGGGTGAGAGTGGGTTATGAGGAGCCGTTTCAGCTCATCCACCCTTCGCCCTATCCCCTTTATGTACTCGGCTACTATGCGGCCGTTGCCCGGATAGCCTGCGTCCACCAGGGTCAGGTCATCGTCCACCAGGAGGTACACGTTTACCCCCTTGGCCTTCCGGATGTGATGAATCCCGCTTACGATTTCCATCGACTGCCTCCCAGTCATGGCTCTACAGGATCACTGCTCCAGAACGATGTCTCCGCTCATTCCCCCGCTCTTCCTCACCAGCCGGATGCCGTCTATACGCATCCCCCTGTCCACGGCCTTGCACATGTCGTAGATGGTGAGCGCGGCGACGCTTACTGCGGTGAGGGCCTCCATTTCCACCCCGGTCCTTGCCGTAGTCCGGGCCGTGGCCGTAATCAACGCCTCGTTTGTCTCATCGTTCAGGCGCAGGTCAACCTCCACCCTGTCCAGGGGCAGAGGATGGCAGAGAGGTATGAGCTCTGCGGTGCGCTTGGCTGCCATTATCCCCGCCAACCGCGCTACGGAAAGGACGTCCCCTTTTTCCACGTTGCCCATTTTTATGAGCTCCAGGGTCTCCTTGCGCATCGAGATGGCCCCCCTGGCCACGGCCTCCCGCGCCGTCTCCGGCTTCCACCCCACGTCCACCATGCTGGCCCTGCCCTGCTCGTCCAGGTGGGTAAGCCGTGGGCCGTCCTCCGCAGCGGCCTTGCCGGTCGCCAGCATATCGGCGCGCTCGTTCTGCGGATGGCCGGCGTGGCCGCGCACCCATCGCCATGCCACCTTCCGATCTGCCGCCAGGCGATCCAGCCGCTCCCACAGATCTGTGTTGACGTTGCGTTTCCACCCCTTGGTCATGGTGTTGATCAGGTAGCGGCTGTCGCTGTGGATGGTAACTTGAGCGCCCTCCGGGGTGGCTTCCAGTCCCTTGATGGCAGCCATGAGTTCCATCCGGTTGTTTGTTGACTTCTCCTCACGACCGGACAACTCCCTGCTCCCGCCGTCCTGCTCAATGACCGCGCCCCAGCCGCCGGGGCCCGGGTTGTCCTGGCAGGCGCCGTCCGTGTAGATGTTGATTCCGTCTGGCATTTGGCTCAACCGTCCTGTATCACAGCCGTGGAACAGCCTTAGCAGTCCCGCGTATAATACTACCGCGCTGCGATGCGCTCAAGCTATCCGCCGATCTGGTACATCTCCACCTTGCGCTGCGGAGTCTCCGTCAGGGAGGCCCGTATCTCGGAGTACCGGTCTCTGCGCCGACCCCATACGTCCGTTACCAACGCCTCCAAGTCTTCGTCGCCGGCTCCCGCCCTCATAGGGCCGCGCAGGTCGCGCCCGTCCCCGGCAAAAAGGCAGGTGAACAGCTTTCCGTCCGTGGACAGGCGGGCGCGGGTGCAACTGCTGCAGAAGGCCTCCGTGACAGACGAGATGAAGCCGACCTCTCCACTGCCGTCCAGGTACCTATACCGGTCGGCGACCTCGCCCCGGTAATCCTTGTCCACAGGCTCCAGGGGCCACTCGGCGTTGACGCGTCTCACCAGCTCCGCCGATGGGACCACCTGGTCCAGCTTCCACCCGTTGATGTTCCCCACATCCATGTACTCTATGAATCTTACAATGACG
This sequence comes from Dehalococcoidia bacterium, assembly GCA_965247645.1. GTDB lineage: Bacteria > Chloroflexota > Dehalococcoidia > Lucifugimonadales > UBA2985 > JAPPHY01. The sequence goes on along the minus strand of OZ252024.1, from coordinate 1,793,552 downwards.
CCCGTGCCCTTGAAGTACCTCAGAAGGTCAATGATGGTGTGGTCGTTCACGCCCTTCTGTACCACAGTGTTCACCTTTATGGGGCGCAGCCCCACCCGTTCAGCCTCCTCGATTGCGTCCAGCACCGTCTTTATGCCATAGCCGCGGCCGTTCATCCGGCCGAAGACCTCGTCATCCAGGCTGTCCAGGCTGACGGTGATCCGCCGAAGGCCGGCGTCCTTGAGAGCCTGGGCCTTCTGGGACAGAAGGTAGCCGTTGGTTGTAAGAGTTAGGTCGTCTATACCTTCGATTGCGGACAGCATGGCTATCAACTTCTCCAGGCCCGTGCGTACCAGGGGCTCTCCTCCCGTCAGGCGCACCTTGTCTGTGCCCAGGCCCACGAAGATGCGCACCAGCCGCGTTATCTCTTCAAAGGTCAGTATCTCCTCCCGCGGCAGGAATTGGTACCTCTCTCCGTATATCTCGGCTGGCATGCAGTACGGGCAGCGAAAGTTGCACCTGTCCGTGACGGAGACACGGAGGTCTCTCATCAGCCTACCGAAGACGTCTTCGATCTTCTTCACCCTCTGCGCATTCAACATATTCCACTCCGGGTACTGGGCGACTCTCCGCCCACGACCGCAATGCGACTCAACCCAGCGCCCATACCCTTCCTCATGTCCGCGGCCGCATCATCTCATAGCGGCTAGGGCGTTCAGGTACTCTACGGCTTTCCTGGCCGCCTGGCCGCGGTGGCTGATGCCGTTCTTCTCCTCCATACTCATCTCCGCCATGAGCTTTCCCAGGGAGGGCACGTAGAACACGGGATCGTAGCCAAACCCGCCCGTTCCCCTGGGACGCAGCGCTATTGCCCCTTCGCACACCCCCTCGAACAACCTGACCTCCCCCTCGGGCGCGGCGACCGCTATGACGGAGCGAAAGCGCGCTCCACGCTTATTCCATTCTATACCTTCCAGCTTGGACAGTAAATACTGGACCCTGTCCGCGTCCGAGGCTTGGGGGCCGGCATAGCGAGCAGATCTAACTCCCGGCTCACCCCCCAGGGCGTCCACCTCAAGGCCGGAGTCGTCTGCCAAGGACAGCAGGCCACCGGCTTTTGCGAAAGCCCTGGCCTTGAGCGCGGCGTTCTCTTGAAAGGTGGCTCCCGTCTCTTCCACCTCCAGCGCTATGCCCTCCTCCGCGGGAGCGACGATAGTGAAGGGCGCCCCCTCCAGGAGCAGCGCCAACTCTCGCGCCTTCCCAGGATTGTTGGTAGCTAGTAGCAGCTTGGGTCTACTCATACCCACAGGGACGCGCCCCCGATCTAGACGCCGGAGGCCTCCATTACCATGTCCGGTACATAGATGCCCTGCCGCGCCGCGCTGGAGAGCCTGGCCCGTTGATAGAAGGTCTGCTGGGCCAGCTCCACGTTGCTCGCCTGGCCGCTCCACGCCTTCAACGGCGCCGCCTGGAGCGCCCGGCCGTAGGAGAAGCTGAGATGCCAGGGCGCGCCGACCTCCGCGGCTCGCCGGTTCACGGCGTTGAGATTCAAAATGGCTTCCTCGTCGCCCTGGCCGCCGGACAGAAAGACCACGCCAGGAACCGCCGCGGGGATCACTCGCTTGAAGCAGGCCACCGTCTTCTCCCCCACCTCCTCCGGCCCGGCGCGGCCGACGGCCCTGTTGCCCGATAGAACCATGCTGGGTTTCAGAAGCATCCCCTCCAGGAGTACCTTCTGCCGGGCGAGTTGAGAGAAGACCTCGCGCAAAGTAGCCTCGCTGGCCTCAAAACAGCAATCTATGCTGTGGTCACCATCCATCAGAACCTCAGGCTCCACAATGGGGACCAGCCCGGCTTCCTGGCTCAACGCGGCAAAGCGGGCCAGAGCGTGGGCGTTCACGTCTATGCAGTGCGCTGTCGGGATACCGTCGCCTATGGTGATCACCGCGCGCCACTTGGTGAAGCCGGCGCCCAGCTCGGCGTACTCCCTCAGCCTGTCTCTCAGGCCATCGAGTCCCTCGGTCATCAGCTCATTGGGCGCGCCGGGAATGGGTTGCGTCCCCTTGTCCACTTTTATGCCCGGAACAATGCCCTGGTCTGTGAGGACTTTCACCAGGGGAGCGCCGTCCGCCCCGTTCTGACGGATGGTCTCGTCGAACAGGATGACCCCGCTGATGAACTCGGACACGCCCGGAGTGCGGAAGAGCATCTCCCTGTAGTCCCTGCGGTTCTCCTCCGTAGACTCTACGTTGATGGAGTCAAACCGACGCTTGATGGTCCCGCTGCTTTCGTCTGCGGCCAGAACCCCCTTGCCCGGCGCAAGCATGACCTCCACAGTGTCTATCAGCTTTTGCGTCTCCATAACCATCTCCTCCCTGCGCAGAATCGACTGGATTCGCTAAGCAATAGGGACACCGGTCCTCATATGACGGTGTCCCTATTGAAGGAGTCCCAGGTTGGCGCCCCCGGCTACTGTTGTGAGGAGGGCGTGAGGGCGGCCTCTGTGCCGTTACGTACGGCGAACTGGCTCAGAAGGCCCTCCACCGTGTGCCGGAATCCGCTGTACTCCAACTCGTTGTAAGGCAGCATGGCAGCCCCGGACCAGCCCTGGTCCCTCATGGCCAGCGCCTTCTCCTGGGCCTTGGTGCGCACGTAGTCCCAGGCCGGGTTATCGAAGATGTCCACCATCTCGTCCGAGAAACGGCCGTCCGCATCCAGCGAGAAGCCCACGCAGGTCACCAGGGGCAGGCAGTAGATTCCGGTGACGGGCGTGTTCAGCGGCACGGGCATGAGCGGCATGACGTGAGAGCCGCGGGCGTCGCCGCCGATGTAGTGGGCCTTGGTGAAGGGCGATATCAACTCCTCCGGAGCGGGGAAGATGCCCTGGTTGCGAATCAGCGCAACCGGATCGTCCTTGCCGGTGTACGTCCCGGCTATGCTGTGCATCCGCTGCGCGGAGATGGCCGCCGCCGGCTCGTCGAAGGTGCGGGAGTATATGGAGTCTATGCCAAACCGCTCGTTGTCACGGAGCAGCATGGCGATCTTGTAGTAGTCTTCCGGAGCGTTCAGCTCTATGATGCTGTCTCCATCGGTGTGGTCCATGTCAATGATGTTGAAGCGAAACCCCCCTATCAATCTGGGAAGCATCAGGCCTCCGCAGTACATGGGGTCGGCAAAGCCCAGGAACAGGGGGAGGTTGTAGGCTCCGGGGCCGCACTTGTCGGCGGCGAACATCATAAAGGACTCGGCGGGACGCACCGGGTTTGTCTTGATAGGGTCGTGCTCAAACTCCAGTTCGGCCACGGCAGGGCCGGCGCCGCGGATGTTGCCCGATGGGGCGTCCACCAAAAGGTCCTGGCCCGCTCCGTAGAGGCCGCTCTTCTGGGCAATGGCCGTGGCCTCCAGAAAGGTCTTCCAGGCAAACTGGTGAATCTCATCGTTGTTGGCGCCCTTGGTGTGTGACACGAGCATGGCAATGTCATCGCCGGTATGGGACACGAAGCCGTCTATCAGCAGGTTGCTGCTAATGGCGTCCGCGACCGCCTTCCTGGTGGCCTCCATCATCCCGACTGACGGCTTTGTATGGCCTCCTATGGATCCCACATCAGCTTTCAGGATCGACAAAGTGATTCGCATGATTCCCCTCCATCGCAAGTCGTACTTGAGGTCAGTATACCAACCTCATGGAGAAAGGGTCAAGGACGTAATAGCCACCCCCAACCGCCGTTATGCTGCGTCTGCGCGCCTCGGCCCCGCCGGTGAAGCTCCGGTGAGCGCTAGTTCCGCAAGACGGCGTTGTTCGCGGTGGCCGTAGGAGGCAGGGCGATACGCGCGGAGGACAGCGGAGGCGTCAGCAGAAGGGTAGGCCGCCCAGATCAGAGTTGTCCAAGTTCAACTGTTCTTCCAGGACGGCAGGCACGCACCCGCTCAACTGGTTGCCGCTCAGGAACAGCGACTCCAGGTTAAAGAGGCTGCCCAACTCCGCAGGTATCTCCCCTGTCAACGAGTTGCCACTCAGGTTGAGGTGGGTAAGCTCGGAGAGGCTCCCAAGCTCCGCCGGGATGCTCCCGCTCAGCTGGTTATAATTCAGGTTAAGATACTTCAGGTTGGATAGATTGCCCAGTTCCGGCGGTATCTCCCCGCCATATTGATTGCCGCCCAGGGACAGAACTCTCAAGTTGGAGAGGCCGCCCAATTCCGGCGGTATCTCTCCGCTCAACTGGTTGTCGGCCAGGTTCAATCCCGTCAGGTTGGAGATGTTCCCCAGTTCCGGCGGTATCTCTCCGCTCAATTGGTTATCGGCCAAGTGCAGCTCCTCCAAGTTGGAGAGGCTGCCCAAATCCGACGGTATTCCCCCGCTCAGCTGGTTCCCGATCAGATCCAGGTGCGTCAGGTCAGGGAGCCTAGCAAGTTCCGGTGGTATCTCACCGCTCAGATTGTTCCACCTGAGTTTCAGATGGACAACGCGGCCTTCGGTGTCGGTTGTCACGCCCTCCCAGTCCGCAATTGGGTCGTGGCTCGACCAATGCTCCAGTCCATCCGGTTGGCCCAGGGAGTTATAGAGGGCAGTCAGGGCTTCCCTGGCATTGGGATACTCTGGATCTATTGCGCACACCGGAAGGCCAGTCCCGCCCCTTTCTCTCAGGAAGTCCGACATACAGCCGCGCAGTTGGTTCTCTTCCAGTTCAAGAAACTGCAGGCTGGCGAGCTCATCCAACTCCGGCGGTATCTCCCCACTCAGTTGGTTCCCATGCACGGACAGATACGTCAGGTTGGCAAGTCGGCCCAATTCAGGCGGTATCTCACCACTCAATTGATTGCCGTTAAGGAACAGAGCGTACAGTTTGGATAGATTGCCCAACTCCGGTGGTATCTTCCCGCTAAGCTGGTTTTGATACAGGGACAGAAACGTCAGGCTTGCAAGGCTGCCCAGTTCCGGCGGAATCTCCCTGCTCAATCGGTTATAGACGAGGCTAATATCCGTCAGATTGGAGAGGCTTCCCAGTTCGGGCGGTATCTCTCCGCTCAGTTGGTTAACGGCCAGGTTCAATCCCGTCAGGTTGGAGAGGTTCCCCAGTTCCGGCGGTATCTCACCACTCAATAGATTACCACTCAGAAACAATCCCGTCAGGTTGGTGAGGTTGCCCAGTGTGGGAGGAATCGTACCACTCAGTCGGTTACCGTTCAAGAACAGCTGTTTTAAGCTGGAGAGATTGCCCAGTTCCGACGGTATCTCACCGCTAACCTGGCTAAATGCCAAGTTTAATTCCGTCAGGTTGGACAGGCTGCCTAGTTCCGCCGGTATATCCCCGCTCAATTGGCTCTGGCCCAGTAATAGCTGTTCCAAATAGGAGAGACTTCCCAACTCCGACGGCATCCGTCCTGACAGATTGTTCTCGCGGAGGCGCAGTTGGACAACACGTCCCTGAGAGTCTGTTGTAACGCCGTACCATTCGCTCAAGGGCGCGTCACTCAGCCAGTTATCGTCGTTTATCCAGTTCTGGCCGTCCGCGGCATTGTAGAGAGCAACCAGCGCCTTACGGTCAGTGGCGATCGAGGTTTGAGGCGTGGGTGTTAGCGCGGCACTGGGTATCAGGGCCGGAGTGGGTGTGGCCTTCGCCGTGGCCGTGGGTGTTGGCGCGGCCGTGGCCGCCGTCGTGGCCGTGGGTGTTGGCGCGGCCGTGGCTGTTGGTGTAGGAGGCGGCAACGCGGTCGCGGTGGCCGTTTTCTCCGATGCTGACGGTGGCTCTATCGGCGTTGCGTCCTGGGCACAGCCATAAGCCACCACCACCGCAAGGAGCACGGGAATGCCCAGCATTGCGCGGAATGTCCTCATTCTCTTACCATCAACCGTCATCACATTGCTCCTAGATACTCACTTAGTCGCTATGGTAACGGCTTGCCCCCGGCGGCAAGTAATTCTCCGGACCTGGTGTCCCATTCGGCAAGGATCCGACTGTCCGTGCCATCTTTAGCCACCGTGTAAAGCCATGCATCACCACGGCTAGAATTAATCGCTATTCTCGAACCATCGGGAGACCATGCTCTGTAATGCCCCAGGAATCCTCCACTCTGCAGAGCCATCTACCGGGAATGCGTAGCCCTCGAACAGTATCGCGGAGCCGTCCGGAGACCACGACACAGTTTCTGTCCAGTGAATCCTTGGGGAGATAGTCTCAGCTACCTCCTTGAGTTGGGAGCCATCTGGGTCAATGGTGTACAGGCTGTATAAGCCCCTTTCGGTACTGGGCATAGCGAAGGCAAGGCTGCGGCCGTCGGGAGACCACGTCGGCATGGAAGTATAGCCATGGTCCGTAAGTCTTCTGAGACCCGAGCCGTCCACTTCGACTACGTAGATGGATCCTTCTCCTTCAAGGTTCTTGTCTGCGGAGGCTGACCGACCTCCGTCAAGGTTCTGGGTTACGAAGGCTATCCGACCTCCGTCTGGGGACCACGCTGGCCGGACCCAAATAATGTCATTCTCCAAGTCTTCGGGGGTAACCAAAGGCTGCGAATCGGAGCCGTCCGCCGCCATTACGTTGATTCCAAACGGTCCTTTAGACTGCGAGGACGTGACAAATGGCGATCTGAGTCCCGTCGGGCGACCAGGCCGGATTCATGTCTAGCGTGTCGTTCTCGGTGAGCATGAGCCTGTCAGAGCCATCGGGATTGGCCGTCACTATCTCCAAGCTGGCAGATCCTGTTCCAGGTTTGCTGATGTAGATAGTGTAGGCAACCCGAGAGCCGTCCGGCGAAACGCTCGGAGCAGCAACCGGGCCCAGTCCAACACCGCTTCCATCGATCTGCTCCACACGTGAGCCCGCAGAGTCAACCACATACAGTCTTCCGCTACGGATAAACGCTATGCGGTCTCCATCGGGGAACCACTGAGGCGGCCAAGCCTCGTATGCCCATGCTTTCGTCTGTTCTATCTCCCGCTGACTCTCCAGATGTTCTTCAGTGGCCTGGTTTAGCGGCGTTGGAGTAGCTGTCGGGAGGGGGAAAGAACCAGAGGATCCGTAGTTCCACAAGGCGTAGATTATAATGAGAAGGTATAGATGCACGAAGATAGAGAACACCCCTAGCCAGGCTAGCGCACGCACACCAAACCTGGAAATAGCGCTGTTCAGCATGCTTCGACCTCTAGTTGGCAGTCAATCATGGTACCTCATAAAGGAGTCCCAGGGACGGAGGACCATAGAACGAAAGTATAGACACAATACGCAATAACCTCGACAATGAACACCGCCCCGATGAGGGCTAATGTACGCTCCACTACTCCAGGGGAAGTACGCTTTGGCTTGTCAGTCCGCTGATTCAACTCTTAACCAATCCCAAGAACGAGAACACTAATGAATCCCATACACGGGGAAAGAACCAAACAAATTGCCATGCGAGAAAGGCCAATACTAAGATGGTCAACACACGCCGCAGGACATTGTAGGGAGTCGTTCCTCTCATTAGTCTCCTCTCAGGCCAGGACCCCATTCTCTACGGAACCGTCGGCTGATACAAGGCCTGAATGGCCATGATGTCGAAGGGGTGCGGCGAGCAGTCCGGCTCGGAAAACCCAGTCCCACTGGCTGGATGTCTAATATATGAGACCCACCTAGCGATGCTCCATGATACCCATTTCATTGCTATGGTAACGGCTTGCCCCCGGCGGCAAGTAATTCCCCGGACCTGCTGTCCCATTCGGCAAGGACCCGACTGTCCGTGCCATCTTTAGCCACCGTGTAAAGCCACGGAATCACTGCCGCTTTTCATAATCGCTATTCTCGAACCATCGGGAGACCATGCTCTAAGTAATGCCCCAGGAATCCTCCACTCTGCAGAGCCATCTACCGGGAATGCGTAGCCCTCGAACAGTATCGCGGAGCCATCCGGAGACCACGACACAGTTTCTGTCCAGTGAATCCTTCGGGAGATAGTCTCAGCTACCTCCTTGAGTTGGGAGCCATCTGGGTCAATGGTGTACAGGCTGTATAAGCCCCTTTCGGTACTGGGCATAGCGAAGGCAAGGCTGCGGCCGTCGGGAGACCACGTCGGCATGGAAGTATAGCCATGGTCCGTAAGTCTTCTGAGACCCGATCCGTCCACTTCGACTACGTAGATGGATCCTTCTCCTTCAAGGTTCTTGGCTGCGGAGGCTGACCGACCTCCGTCAAGGTTCTGGGTTACGAAGGCTATCCGACCTCCGTCTGGGGACCACGCTGGCCGGACCCAAATAATGTCATTCTCCAAGTCTTCGGGGGTAACCAAAGGCTGCGAATCGGAGCCGTCCGCCGCCATTACGTTGATTCCAAACGGCCCTTTAGACTGCGAGGACGTGACAAAGGCGATCTGAGTCCCGTCGGGCGACCAGGCCGGATTCATGTCTAGGTGTCGTTCTCGGTGAGCATGAGCCTGTCAGAGCCATCGGGATTGGCCGTCACTATCTCCAAGCTGGCAGATCCTGTTCCAGGTTTGCTGATGTAGATAGTGTAGGCAACCCGAGAGCCGTCCGGCGAAACGCTCGGAGCAGTAACCGGGCCCAGTCCAACACCGCTTCCATCGATCAGCTCCACACGTGAGCCCGCAGAGTCAACCACATACAGTCTTCCGCTAATGATAAACGCTATGCGGTCTCCATCGGGGAACCACTGAGGAGCTTGCTGCGCGATACCCATGCTCTCGTCCGTTCTATCTCCCGCTGTCTCTCCAGATGTTCTTCAGTGGCCTGGTTTAGCGGCGTTGGAGTAGCTGTCGGGAGGGGGAAAGAACCAGAGGATCCGTAGTTCCACAAGGCGTAGATTATAATGAGAAGGTATAGATGCACGAAGATAGAGAACACCCCTAGCCAGGCTAGCGCACGCACACCAAACCTGGAAATAGCGCTGTTCAGCATGCTTCGACCTCTAGTTGGCAGTCAATCATGGTACCTCATAAAGGAGTCCCAGGGACGGAGGACCATAGAACGAAAGTATAGACACAATACGCAATAACCTCGACAATGAACACCGCCCCGATGAGGGCTAATGTACGCTCCACTACTCCAGGGGAAGTACGCTTTGGCTTGTCAGTCCGCTGATTCAACTCTTAACCAATCCCAAGAACGAGAACACTAATGAATCCCATACACGGGGAAAGAACCAAACGAATTGCCATGCGAGAAAGGCCAATACTAAGATGGTCAACACACGCCGCAGGACATTGTAGGGAGTCGTTCCTCTCATTAGTCTCCTCTCAGGCCAGGACCCCATTCTCTACGGAACCGTTGGCTGATACAAGGCCTGAATGGCCATGATGTCGAAGGGGTGCGGCGAGCAGTCCGGCTCGGAAAACCCAGTCCCACTGGCTGGATGTCTAATATATGAGACCCACCTAGCGATGCTCCATGATACCCATTTCATTGCTATGGTAACGGCTTGCCCCCGGCGGCAAGTAATTCCACCGGACCTGCTGTCCCATTCGGCAAGGATCCGACTGTCCGTGCCATCTTTAGCCACCGTGTAAAGCCATGAATCACCACGGCTAGAATTAATCGCTATTCTCGAACCATCGGGAGACCATGCTCTGAGTAATGCCCCAGGAATCCTCCACTCTGCAGAGCCATCTACCGGGAATGCGTAGCCCTCGAACAGTATCGCGGAGCCGTCCGGAGACCACGACACAGTTTCTGTCCAGTGAATCCTTCGGGAGATAGTCTCAGCTACCTCCTTGAGTTGGGAGCCATCTGGGTCAATGGTGTACAGGCTGTATAAGCCCCTTTCGGTACTGGGCATAGCGAAGGCAAGGCTGCCGCCGTCGGGAGACCACGTCGGCATGGAAGTATAGCCATGGTCCGTAAGTCTTCTGAGACCCGAGCCGTCCACTTCGACTACGTAGATGGATCCTTCTCCTTCAAGGTTCTTGGCTGCGGAGGCTGACCGACCTCCGTCAAGGTTCTGGGTTACGAAGGCTATCCGACCTCCGTCTGGGGACCACGCTGGCCGGACCCAAATAATGTCATTCTCCAAGTCTTCGGGGGTAACCAAAGGCTGCGAATCGGAGCCGTCCGCCGCCATTACGTTGATTCCAAACGGCCCTTTAGACTGCGAGGACGTGACAAAGGCGATCTGAGTCCCGTCGGGCGACCAGGCCGGATTCATGTCTAAAGTGTCGTTCTCGGTGATTATGAGCCTGTCAGAGCCATCGGGATTGGCCGTCACTATCTCCAAGCTGGCAGATCCTGTTCCAGGTTTGCTGATGTAGATAGTGTAGGCAACCCGAGAGCCGTCCGGCGAAACGCTCGGAGCAGTAACCGGGCCCAGTCCAACACCGCTTCCATCGATCTGCTCCACACGTGAGCCCGCAGAGTCAACCACATACAGTCTTCCGCTAATGATAAACGCTATGCGGTCTCCATCGGGGAACCACTGAGGCGGCCATGCCTCGTATGCCCATGCTTTCGTCTGTTCTATCTCCCGCTGTCTCTCCAGATGTTCTTCAGTGGCCTGGTTTAGCGGCGTTGGAGTAGCTGTCGGGAGGGGGAAAGAACCAGAGGATCCGTAGTTCCAGAGGGCGTAGATTATAAAGAGAAAGAATAGATGCACGAAGATAGAGAACACCCCTAGCCAGGCTAGCGCACGCACACCAAACCTGGAAATAGCGCTGTTCAGCATGCTTTGACCTCTAGTTGGCAGTCTATCATGCTACCTCAAAAAGGAGACCCAGGGACGGAGGACCATAGAACGAAAGTATAGACACAATACGCAATAACCTCGACAATGAACACCGCCCCGATGAGGGCTAATGTACGCTCCACTACTCCAGGGGAAGTACGCTTTGGCTTGTCAGTCCGCTGATTCAACTCTTAACCAATCCCAAGAACGAGAACACTAATGAATCCCATACACGGGGAAAGAACCAAACAAATTGCCATGCAAGAAAGGCCAATATTAAGATGGTCAACACACGCCGCAGGACATTGTAGGGAGTCGTTCCTCTCATTAGTCTCCTCTCAGGCCAGGACCCCATTCTCTACGGAACCGTTGGCTGATACAAGGCCTGAATGGCCATGATATCGAAGGGGTGCGGCGAAATGCGTGGCCTGGCGAATATCCTGCTTCTCAAGCTCCTCGTAAGCCTGGGCCAAGTACACGCTGCCCCGGTCTCGATACGTCAACTGACCAACCATACTGCCGCGCCTCTGTGGTGAAGTGGATTCGCCGTACCGCTAGTTTAACACAGCGCCAGGGATCAGGCCGAAGGCCACACCCGCGCAACCCGAGAGAGTAGATTGACAAATCACGCCCCTGTAGTAAAATCATATCGCCATCGACCGATAGGCGGCGGTGAGCCCGGCGAAAGCGCATAGCAGGGGGCCGCGGGGATCGTGAGACCACGACGGCACAGCAATACCACTGAGAGATTCGTACGGTCTTCCCCTGTACGGGGGAGGGCTTTTTTTGTGGGGGTCGCCCTTGGGTAACGCCATTACAGACGTGGCGGGCATCCGGGTGGGCCACTTCACCAACTTGGAGGCGGCCACAGGCTGCACCGTCATCCTCTGCCCCCAGGGGGCCGTTGCCGGAGTGGACGTGCGCGGCTCCGCGCCGGGGACAAGAGAAACGGACCTCCTGCGACCGGGAACCCTGGTGCAGGAGATACACGGCCTGCTCCTCAGCGGCGGCAGCGCGTTCGGACTGGACGCAGCCTCCGGCGTCATGCGCTACCTTGAGGAGAGGGGTTTCGGATTCAAGATAGGCGCAGGAGTCGTGCCCATCGTTCCCGCGGCCATCATCTTCGACCTTGGCCTGGTGACCCACGAGGTGCGGCCTGGGGCTGAGGACGGCTACACAGCCTGCCTCAACGCCACGGATGGGCCGCCGGAGGAGGGAAGCGTGGGGGCCGGAACAGGGGCCACCGTCGGCAAGATGATGGGCAGGGGTCTGGCTACCAAGGGAGGCGTCGGGACCTCCAGCGTCCGCCTGGGCGACATCGTCGTTGGGGCGATGGCCGTGGTCAACGCGCTGGGCGACGTGGTAGACCCGGACACAGGTCGAGTCCTGGCAGGCCCCAGGGACATGGAAAACCGGGGTTTCTTCCGGACCGTGGATGTCATCGCCAATCGCGGCCGCGAGCCACAGGCCGAGGCCGCCCCCACCAACACCACCCTGGCCGTGATTGCCACCAACGCCTCTCTGAGCAAGGAGCAGGCCAACAAGCTGGCCCAGGTGGGCCACGACGGCCTGGCCCTGGCCGTGCGGCCATGCCACACGATGTCGGACGGGGACGTGGTCTTTGCCCTTGCAACCCGCGACAGCCAGGAGCAGGTGGACATGAACCGGCTGTGTTCGGCCGCCACTACCGCGGTATCCAGGGCCGTGATAAGGGCCATCGAAACCGCCACAGGACTGGGAGGAGCGCCCTCGGCTCAGGAGGCCTTCCTGAAATGAACGCCGGACTCATAGCGCCTCGCCTCATGGCTTCGGGAATGACTGCCGCCGGACTCGGTATTGGGTTGATAGTCGCGGCCTTCGTGGGAGAGTACACCCCAGTTCTAATACTCTGGGGCGCGGCGCTGTTTGGCGCAGGCGCCGCCCTTGGCGTTGTATCCCACTTGATAAGGAATAGACGTAGTGGATAGCGTATCTCTCAAGGTGGGCTTCATAGGCGCGGGCCGAGCCGCCAACGCGCTGGCCGCGGGGCTCCGGGACAGGGGCTATCGCGTGGCCTCGGTTGCCAGTCGCACCCCGGCGTCTGCAGAGGCCCTGGCCGGGCGCATAGACGGGTGCGTCGCCCACGCAACCCCGCAGGGGGTGGCCGATAGCTGCAACCTGGTCTTCATCACCACCCCGGACGACGCCATAGAGGCTGTAGCCGGAAAGGTTGACTGGCCCGTAGGGATGGGCGTCGCCCACTGCTCCGGCGCAGAATCGGCCTCTATTCTGGAGGCGGCTCGAGAGCGCGGGGCCATGACGGGCTCCTTCCACCCCATGCAGACCTTTACCGCGGCCACCCAGGGCGCCGACGCCTTCTCCGGAGTCCCCTTTGCCGTCGAGGGCCCCCCTCCCCTGCTGGACGTCCTGAAGGAGGCGGCCCGCGCGCTTGGCGGATGGCCGGTGGAGATCCCCCCGGAGCATAGAGCGCTCTATCACCTCTCAGGCTTCCTGGCCTGTGGCTTGATTTCAGCGCAGATAGGACAGGCTGCGGATTTGTGGAGGGTCATGGGACACACCAGGGAGCAGGGCCTGGAGGCGCTTATCCCCATCCTTCGCGGCACTGTGGACAGCCTGGAAGCCCAGGGCATACCCGGAGCCCTCACAGGCCCCATATCAAGGGGAGACCTTGGAACGGTGCGGAAGCACCTGGAGGCCCTGGACGCTCACGCCCCATCTCTGACCCCGCTCTACTGTGAAATCGCCCTTGGGGCGGTGAAGCTGGCGAAGGAGAAGGGAGGCGTTGACGATGCCAGGGAGCTGGAGCTCAATGCGCTCCTGGAAGAACGGCTGAGAGGAGCCAAAACGCTAGTTGTAGGCTGAGTTCACGCGACCCTACAGGGCGCGTAGGAGGTGTGCGATATGCGTGTAACCATCAACGACGTCAGGGAGATGAAGGCCAGGGGGGAGAAGATCCCCATGATGACGGCCTACGACTACACCTCGGCGCGGATAGTGGATAATGCCGGGATACCCATCATCCTGGTAGGCGACACCCTGGGCCAGGTGGTGCTGGGATACGATTCCACTCTCCCCGTCACCATGGACGAGATGATCCACCACACCAGGGCGGTGGCAAGGGGCGCCGGGCGCGCCCTCATAGTGGGGGACATGCCCTTCATGTCCTACCAGACCGGCCCCACCGACGCGCTGCGCAACGCGGGCCGCTTCCTCCAGCAGGGCGGCGCGCAGACGGTTAAGCTGGAGGGAGGCGTCAACATGGCCCGCACGGTGGAGCGCATCGTCTCCTCCGGCATCCCGGTCATGGGGCACATCGGCCTTACGCCCCAGTCTGTGAACCAGCTGGGGGGCTACAAGGTGCAGGGCAAGTCGCTCAAGTCGGCTGTGCGGCTCATGGAGGACGCCAGGGCCCTTGAAGAGGCCGGCGTGTACGCCCTGGTGCTGGAATGCGTACCCGCATCCCTGGCGCGCCTGATCACCGAGCGGGTCTCCATACCCACCATCGGCATAGGCGCGGGCAGGAACTGCGACGGCCAGGTGCAGGTCTTTCACGATATGCTGGGCCTCTTCACCGATTTCGTCCCCAAGCACGCCAAGCGGTACGCAGACTTGGGACAGTCCATAGCCGGCGCAGTCGCCGAGTACATAAGCGAGGTGAAGGACCAGAGATTCCCCGCGCGGGAGCACAGCTACTACATCAAAGAAGAGGTCCTGGCAGAGCTTCAAGACCAGGTTCGTTAGTCCATGAGGCTCGTCCACACCGTTGCAGAGATGGCATCGGCCCAAAAGGAGGTCGGGCGACCCCTTGGCCTGGTTCCCACAATGGGCGCCCTCCACGAAGGACACCTCTCCCTAGTGAGACAGGCCCGACGGGAGTGCGCCACTCTGGTGGTGAGCATATTCGTCAATCCAACCCAGTTCGGCTCCCGCGAAGACCTCGCCACATACCCGCGGGACCAGGAGCGAGACCTGGCCCTGCTGGAGGAGTTGGAAACCGACCTGGCGCTCGTCCCGCAGTACGAGGACATATACCCCGCGGGATTCGATACCTGGGTCAACGTAGATCGGACCTCCGCCCGGCTGGAGGGAGAGTCCAGGCCAGGCCACTTCAGGGGCGTCGCCACGGTGGTAAGCAAGCTCTTCAACATCGTCAGGCCGGATAGGGCATACTTCGGCCAGAAGGACGCTCAGCAGGTCCAGGTCATTCGCAGGATGAACGAAGACCTAAACCTGGGCGTGGAGTTGGCGGTCCTCCCCACCGTGCGGGAAGCCGACGGACTGGCTATGAGCAGCCGCAACGTCCGCCTCAACCCACAGGAACGCCGGGCGGCCCTGGCGCTTTACAGCTCCCTCAGAATGGCGCAGGACATGCACGGCGATGGGATAAGACAAGCTCCGGCCATAAGAGAAGCCATGCAGCGCATTGTCCAGGCCGATCCCCTGGTTCGCCTGGATTACGTCAGCATCGCCAACCCGGACACCCTAGACGAGCTGCACGTTATCGAAGGGCCCGCCCTGGCGTCCCTGGCCGTGGTCATAGGAAACACGCGCCTCATAGACAACGTTGTGCTGGAAAGCCCGCGCCTGTGAACCGGACTGCGCCAAATACCCCTGTGGCGCTGTATACTACTGGGGCCGTAGGGCGATACGCCACCGACCTCAATCGTCCCGGCAGGAAGGGCAATGAGATTACCGCCCGCGCAGCGAGTTTACCCAGGAAACTCCCTGTCGGCTGAGACTTTTGCGTAATCCCCTACCGGGTACATCCAAGGAC
Organism: Dehalococcoidia bacterium; assembly: GCA_965247645.1. Classification (GTDB taxonomy): domain Bacteria; phylum Chloroflexota; class Dehalococcoidia; order Lucifugimonadales; family UBA2985; genus JAPPHY01. The sequence continues at coordinate 1,778,156 of OZ252024.1, read as the reverse complement.
ATCCGCTTTTGAAGATTCTGGCAGTCAACGACGACGGAATTCACTCCCCAGGTCTGTGGGCTGCCGTAGAAGCCCTAAAGAGCGTGGCGGAGGTTGTGGTGGTTGCGCCGGACAGGGAGCAGAGCGGAGTTGGCGCCGCCATAACTCTGAGCCAGCCCATCCGGGTCAGGGAAATAGCTCCGCCTGTGGAGGGAATCCCCGCGTACGCCGTAGAGGGGACTCCCGCGGACAGCGCCATAGTCGCCCTGGAGTCCCTCATAGAGAAGCCCGTAGACCTGGTAATCTCCGGAATCAACTCAGGGGCCAACATGGGGAATGACGTCTTCATCTCCGGCACACTGGGCGCAGCCCTCCAGGGATACTTCCGCAACATACCCGCCGTGGCCATCTCCGTAGCAGCCCTGAGAGACGTACACTTCGAGGCCGCGGCCAAGGCAGCAAGGCTCATCGCCCAGTCAGTTGCTGACGGCAGGCTCACGTCGCCCCTGCTCCTCAACGTGAATCTCCCCAACGTCCCCTTGGAGAAGATAAAGGGGGTGTCTCTAACCCGCTTGGGAAGGCGCACGTACATGGACGTGGTCAAGGAGGGCGATGACGGAAGACGCAAATACTACTGGATAGCCCGGGACAGGCCGGAGTGGGTGTTGGAGAAGGGGTTGGACGTCTGGGCAGTCCGCCGCCGCCGTATATCCGTAACGCCTCTGCACACAGACCTCACCTCCAGCGCTCCGCCCAGGGAGGCCAGGGCGCTCGCCAGGCAGGTCCGTCGCGGATTCCAGCCATAGCGGCGTCCCCAGCCTCCCTCCCTTTCCAGGACGCCCTGCGCCCCTCGCCCCATTCCACTCCGCGTCCCTCGCCCGTTCGTGATAAACCGGATGTCCCTCCGCCCGTTCGTGGTGAGCCTGTCGAACCATACCGAGCGGGCATACGGGGGCCGCCCCGTTCGTGGCCCCTTCGACAGGCTCAGGGCGAACGGTGGGAGGGCGCCCGTTCGTGGTGAGATCCATGCCCCTTGCCCGTTCGTGGTGAGCCTGTCGAACCATACGAGCGGGCACACGACTTCCAGCCGTATGCGCGGCTCAAACGTGTGATAAGCTGGTGCATGACGACAGGAAACTTCCGACATAAGGACCCACCATGACGGAGCAGAGCCGCAACCACCTCTCTGAGGTACTGCAAAAGGTCAGCGAACTGGCCCAAAAGGCGGCCGCCGGCGACTATCTGTACCGTGGAGAGCCTGAGACCTACCCCAAGGTCTCGTCCAGCCTTTACCGCAAGCATCAAGGAATTGAGGCCGCGTACTTCAACATTGCGGTTGTCCAAGATGAGATGCTGCAAGAGGCCAAAAGGTTCACCCGTGAGACCGATGATGACGCTATCTTGGAGCAGCTACAGCACTTCGGTTATCCCACCAACCAGATCGATTTCACTACGGACTATAACATTGCGCTCTTCTTTGCCTGCTACAGCGAACTGGAAAAGGACGGAAGGGTCATTCTCCTGGATAAAGGCCGCGACGATCTAAGGCCGCCGAAAGCCCCGGAGAGCCGCGTCATTGCCCAGAAGAGCGTGTTCGTGCGACCGCCTCAGGGCTTCGTGGAACCGAGCGATATCGTGGTCATGCCGCAGGACTTGAAGCGTCCTATTCTGGATTACCTGGACAAGGGCCACGGCGTGAACGCAGCAGCCCTCTTCAACGATATACATGGATTCATCAGATACCATAGCGTTCACGAAAGCGCGTATGCGGAGTTTTACACCGGGCTGACGCACTATAACAAATGGGAATACGACAAAGCTATTGAAAGCTATAGCAGGTCCATTAATCTCAACCCTGGAATATCCGTAGTCTATAGTAATCGCGGTATCTCTTACATGGAAAAGGGTGACTACGAAAGCGCAATTCAGGACCACAGCAGAGCGATAGAATTGAACCTAGGTAATGCCAGGTCCTATTATGATCGTGGACTCGCTTACGATAAAAAGTGTGACCACATTTCCGCAATTCGAAACTACAATATAGCAATCGAGCTAAATCTCGGTTACGCCGATGCCTATAACAATCGCGGCCTTGCTTACTTGCGAATTGGTGACTACGACCGTGCGATTCAAGATTATGACAGTCTGGTAAAGCTGGAACCTAACTCCCCTACAATCTACTTAGGTCGAGGCTTCGCTTACTTTGTCAAGGGTGAGTACGCCCCTGCTATTCAAGACTACGACAGGGCTATTAAGCTAGACCCTGGCTATGCCCTTGCTTACTACAATCGCGGTATTAGTTGGCTATGCCTGGAAGAATGGGGAAAGGCCAAATCAGACTTATCCCGGGCACAGAACCTTGGGCATGACATAGCGGCTACATTTTGTAGCTCCGGCAGGAGCGTAGCGGCCTTTGAGCAGACGTACAACGTCAAATTGCCTGCAAACATCGCTGCTATGCTTACGCCCCAGCAGTGACGGCTGTGGACCTCCGCCCAGGGAGGCCAGGGCGCTCGCCAGGGAAGTCCGCCTCGGATTCCGGCCATAGCGTCCCGTCTCCCCGGCCTCCCCTCCACCTCCTAACCCCCTTCCACCGCCCGGGTGAGCCGGGGCCTCACGGGCAGAACTCGAGATTACCTAAATCTAAATATTTCATAATTAGCCGGCCCGACAAACTGCTTGGAACGCACCCGCTCAACTGGTTCCCGCTGAGGTACAGCGATCTCGGGTTGGCGAGGTTGCCCAATTCCGGCGGTATCTCCCCGCTCAACTGGTTGTTGTTGAGGTACAGCAATCCCAGGTTGGCGAGGTCGCCCAACTCCGGCGGTATCTCCCCGCTCAACTGGTTGTTGAATAGGTCCAGCCATCCCAGGTTGGCGAGGTTGCCCAACTCCTGCGGTATCTCCCCGCTCAGCCGGTTATCGCTGAGGCGCAGATCTCCCAGTTTGGCGAGGTTGCCCAACTCCGGCGGTACCTCCCCACTCAACTGGTTGGAGTTGAGCCATAGCTGTGACAGGTTGGCGAGGTTGCCCAACTCCGGCGGTATCTCCCCGCTTAGCTGGTTCACTTCGAAGTACAGCCCTTCCACTTTGGCGAGGTTGCCCAATTCCGGCGGTATCTCCCCGCTCAACCGGTTACTGTTGAGGCGCAGCCCTGTCAGATTGGCGAAGTTGCCCAACTCCGGCGGTATCTCCCCGCTCAACTGGTTGTTGCTGAGGAGCAGATCTCCCAAGTTGGCGAGGTTGCCCAACTCCGGCGGTATCTCCCCGCTCAACTGGTTGTTGTTGAGGCGCAGATCTCCCAAGTTGGCGAGGTTGCCCAACTCCGACGGTATCTCCCCGCTCAACTGGTTGTTGCTGAGGCGCAGCCATGTCAGATTGGCGAGGTTGCCCAACTCCGGCGGTATCTCCCCGCTCAACTGGTTACGCCCGAGGTCCAGTTCTACGACGCGGCCGTTGTCGTCAGTGGTAACACCAAACCACTCGATAACCGGCCTGTCGCTCAGCCAGTTATCGTTTGTTTTCCAATTCGGGCCGTCGCTGGCGTTATAGAGGGCGATCAGCGCTTCCCGATCCGTTTCGGGCGAGGTCTGCGCCATCGTCGGCTCGTCGGAGCCGCCGCAGGCCACCAGCAGCAACGGAAGAAACAGCGCAAAGGTTAGGACTCCAAGGAAAAGGCGTGGCGTTCTCATCTCAAATCACTCCCCTTGTCTGCTTGCCTGCAGGGCCTCACTGGCAGAACTGCGAAACTGGAGATAGGAGATTTTGGATGTCATCTCTCTCATTTGGCGCCCCCTTAGTCGGCTGCTGAGTCTCCCACCCGCCTCTTGCTCCACCAGGCTCGTCGGGGCCGCCATCCTTCCTCAAGCGGCTCATCGCAGCAAGCATAGCATATCGTCGACAATAGCGACTTGAGGGCAAATTGGTGTTCCTTACTGGCGCTGGCAATGCTATCCCGCATTGGGGAGATTATCCATTGCCCGCTCACCGTCATTCCTGCCCCCGAACAGGAATCCAGAAGGGCGCGGGCGGGGGATGGATGCCCGCGTGCGCGGGCACGACGACGTTGGGACGCTCGCGTCCCGCTCATGTGGTTCGACAAGCTCAACACGAACGGGCAGAGCGGCTCCGAAACGCCGGAAGGCTTGTATACGTAGCGCTATTCCCATAAAATAGGGGCGCTCAACCACAGAATAGCGACTGGAGGAAGAATGCCCATACTCCGAATAGGCCACACCCCGGACGCCGACGACGCCTTCATGTACTACGCAATCGCTCATGGGAAGGTGCCCGTAGGCGAGTACCAGGTACAGCACGTGCTGGAGGACATCCAGACCCTCAACCAGCGCGCGCTTGAGGGTGAGCTGGAGGGCACCGCCATCTCCGCCGGGGCCTATCCCCAGGTGGCCGACAAGTACCGCATCATGCGGGTGGGTTCCTCCATCGGGCGCAACTACGGGCCTATGGTGGTGGCGCTGGCCGAGCGGGCCGGCCTCCGGCTGGAGGGGGCGCGCATCGCCATTCCCGGAGAGTACACCACTGCGTTCCTGCTGCTGAGGCTGTACGCCGAGGGCTTCGAGGCCCTGCCTATGGCTTTCGACAGTATAGTCGGCGCCGTTCAAAGAGGAGAAGTGGACGCTGGGCTCCTTATCCATGAGGGACAGGTCACTTACGAAAGCCTGGGGCTGGCGAAGATCCTGGACCTGGGAGAGGCCTGGGGGCAGGATACCGGACTGCCCATTCCCCTTGGGCTGGACATGGTGCGCCGTGATCTGGGGGAGAGTGTGGAGTCGCTCATGGTAGAGTCGTTGAAAGACAGCATCCTATACGCATTTGAGCACGAGGACGAAGCTCTGGACTACGCAATGCAGTTCAGCCGCGGCACCGACCGGGAAACGTGCCGCCGCTTTATTCGCATGTACGTAAACGATGATACCCTTGACATGGGCGATGAGGGACAGAAGGCGCTGGAGACCCTGTTCGGCAAGGCGCTGGACAGGGCCATCATAGACGCCATGCCCCCCATAGACCTGATCTAAGCGCCCCGGCCCCGTTCGCGCGGCGAGCGGCTTCCGCCCGCCTGTCTGCTCACCGCCGCGGCCCGGAAGGCGACGGCCACACGGCGTTGGGTACAGAATGCCGACTTCCCGTACGCCCGGAATGCTCCGAAATGGGCAATTGGTCTGTATAATGAGGACGTACGGCCCCCCTTGTGGCCGCTCTAAGCTATGCTATTACGCTCGTTAGACCTTCTGCTCGAGAGTCCGGGGACTTTTGTCATCGTGTTCTCGACGTTTCTCGCCACCGTTGGGACGGCCCTGCTGGTGGCCATCACCGTCCACGAATTCAGCCATGCCGCCCTGGCGTACGTCCTTGGAGACCCCACATCCAAGCGACTGGGACGGCTCTCCCTGAACCCCATACGCCATCTGGACCCCGTGGGCACGATCATGCTGCTGCTAGTGGGCTTTGGCTGGGGCAAGCCCGTGCCCGTCAACCCCAACAACCTGCGAAACGGAGGAAGAATCGGCATGTCTATGGTATCGGCGGCCGGCCCCCTGTCCAACCTGGCAACCGCGGCCATCTGCGCCGCGCCCATAAGAATGGGACTTGTTTCGTGGCGCTCGCCATTCTTCTTCAGTGGGCTCCAGGGCCAGGGACTCAGCGGCCTCTTCGCCGATCTCCTGGGGTTCGTGATATTCTTCAACATCATTCTGGCCGTCTTCAACCTGCTGCCGTTCTCTCCCCTGGACGGCTCCAAGGTGGTAATTGGCATCCTCCCTCCCGGCCCGGCCGGCGCCCTTTCCCGCCTGGAGGCCGCGGGCCCTGTCGTCCTGCTGGGGATAATCATGGTAGACTGGGTAACGGACCTGAATTTGCTCTGGGGGGTTCTGGAGCCCATAGTGAATGTGGTAGGCTCTATTGTAGTGGGGCATGCCTTCTAGGATGAGCGGCCGGCTCGCCGGGATGCGCGGCGACTCTACATAACATAGGCGCAAGGAGGCCGTAGTGGACAGAATAACCATCGTCGGCATGGGACTAATAGGGAGCTCCCTGGGAATGGCCTTGAAGAAGGCCGATGTGGGGATGGAGATAGTTGGCACCGACAGGGACAGGGCAGTCGCGGCGCAAGCGCAGAGGGCGGGGGCATCGGACCGCACGGAGAATAACCCCATCTCAGCCGTCCGCGGCGCCAAGATTGTGATACTTGCCACCCCGGTCGGCGGCATACACGATCTGCTGCAGCTCTTTGGCCCTGAGTTGGAAGCCGGGACCATTGTGACGGACACGGGAAGCACCAAGGTCGAAGTGCTCAGATGGGCCGAGGAGTACCTACCAAGTACCGTCAGCTTTGTGGGCGGTCATCCCATGGCCGGAAAGGAGCTATCCGGACCGGAAGCCGCCCAGGCGGACCTTTTTCAGGACGCCACCTACTGCATCATCCCCGGCAATGGCGCAGACCAGGTAGCCGTCCGCGTAGTGACCCAGATGGCCGAGGTCGTGGGGGCCAAACCCTACTTCATAGATGCTGCCGAGCACGACAGCTACGTGGCTGCCGTGAGCCACTTGCCCCTGGTCCTCTCAACGGTCCTGGTGAGGCTCAACTCCGGCAACCCAGCATGGCCGGAGGTAGCCAAGCTCGCATCCGGCGGGTTCAGGGACGTCAGCCGCCTGGCCGCCGGAAGCCCGGAGATGAGCAGAGACATATGCCTGACCAACCAGGAATCAATCAGCCGCTGGATAGACCGGTTCATAGAGGAGTTGAACACCTTCCGGGATCTTGTCCAGGAAGGCGACCAGAGAAATGTGGGACGCGCCTTCGATAACGCCTGGGAGGCACGGGACAGGTGGATGCAGAACAAGATAACCGCCCGGTCGGCGATCCCGGCCGTGGACCTGCCCACCACCGCCGAGTCTATGGGCGGGCTGGTCATGGGCGACAGGGCTGCCGGACGCCTCCGGCAGATGCTAGAATGGCAAAAGGACGACAAGAAGAGAATAAACTGAGGTAACCCATGAACAGGTCCGTTCTTCCCGCAAAAGAGCTAACCGGTACGCTGGCCCCTCCGGCGGATAAGTCCGTCTCTCACAGGGCGGCCATTCTCAACAGCCTGGCGGCCGGAGAGGTGGTGATCGACAACTTCTCAGAGGGCGCCGATTGCGCCTCCACCCTCCGGTGCCTCCGCCTTCTGGGTGTGTCCGCAGAGAAGATGGCCCCGGATGATAGCTCGTCGGAAGCGCCCAAGCTGAGGCTCGCGTCCCCCGGACTGGAGAACTTCCACGAGCCGGAAGACGTCCTGAACGCCGAAAACAGCGGGACAACCATGCGATTCATCATGGGTCTGCTGGGGAACACGCCCTTTGTATCGGTCGTCACGGGAGACCGCTCACTGCGATCCAGGCCAATGGGGCGAGTGGTACAGCCCCTTCGCCTGATGGGAGCCCAGGTCATGGGGCGCGGCGGCGACTCCATGGCCCCCCTGACTATCAGGGGAGGAGAGTTGAGGGGTATCGAGTACACGATGCCGGTAGCCAGCGCCCAGCTGAAGTCCGCCCTTGTGATGGCGGCGCTCTTTGCAAAGGGCGAGACCGTGTTGCTTCAGCCCGCGCTCTCCAGAGACCACACCGAGAGAATGCTGCGGGCTATGGGAGCGGACCTGGTGGAGGACGGGCTGGCGCTTGTGGTCAGACCCGGGCCTCAGCTGAGACCCCTGGACGTAACCGTGTCCGGAGACATAAGCTCGGCAGCCTTCTGGATGGTCGCGGCGGCCGCCCACCCCAACGCTCGGATCAGGCTGGCCAACGTAGGCGTAAACCCCACGCGCGCCGGAGTGCTGGACGTGCTCAGGGACATGGGCGCGCGGATAAGCGCCGAGAACCCACGGATGGAAGGCGGGGAGCCGGTGGCCGACCTCCTCATAGAGTCCAGCGAGCTTAACGGCGTGGAGATAGCCGGAGACATGATCCCGATAGTACAGGATGAGATACCGGCGCTGGCCCTGGCGGCCTCTCTTGCCAGGGGCGTCACCACCATCCGGGACGCCCAGGAGCTGCGCTACAAGGAGTCGGACCGATTGCACGCCACTGCCACCGAGCTATCCCGGCTGGGAGCCAGGATAGAGGAGCTCCCTGACGGCCTGGTCATAGAGGGCACAAGCTCGCTGAAAGGCGGGACCTGCAGTAGCTACGGAGACCATCGACTAGCCATGACGCTGGGAGTAGCGGGGCTGCTGGCGGATGAAGAGGTGGTCATCACCGAGTCCGAGGTGGTGGATGTCTCCTACCCGAATTTCTGGGAAGACCTGGCCTCGCTGAGGCCGGAGTGAACGGGGGAAACCGTGCGTCCTACCGAGAGACCCGTTAACGACCACGCCGGAGGAGGGCCGCTGCTGGTGGTCCTGTCCGGTCCTTCAGGAGTGGGAAAGGACTCGGTACTGCGAGAGCTGAAGAGCCTGGACCACAAATGGCGCTTCACGGTAACAGTAACCACGCGCTCCCAGCGGCCCGGTGAAGAGGACGGCGTGGACTACTTCTTCCTGGACAGGGACACCTTTCACCAGAGGGTGGAGAGCGGGGGCTTCCTGGAATGCGCCCAGGTCTACGGCAACTGGTATGGCGTGCCCAGAGACCAGGTGTCGGACGCCTTGGAGAACGGCATGGACGTGATCATCAAGGCGGACGTCCAGGGCGCCGCCACCATCAAGGCCGCCGTCCCGGACGCCATATTCATATTCCTGATGCCCCCATCCACAGAGGAGCTGGAGCGCCGGCTGCGAGAGCGAAAGACGGAGACCACCCCTGACCTGGAGCTGCGCATCCGCACCGCTATGGATGAACTGTATCAGCTGCCCCTCTTCGACTATGTGGTTGTCAACGATGCCCTGGAGTCTGCGGTAAGCCACATAAGCGCCATAGTCACGGCGGAGAAGTGCCGCATACCATCCCGGCGCGTGTCCCTGTAGACCGTCTCAGCGCCGCGCTGCGCCAAAGTCCCTTCCCCGTCTGAGTGGGCAGGCTGGGATGGGGGAGTTAAGAGAGCGCCACACAGTTATGCAAAGGCCTCCTTCGCGGGCATGACGGCGTTGGGCGGCCACGGTTCCGCTCGTCCTGAGCATGTCGAAGGGCATGAGCGGGATGGGAGAGACACTCCAACCCACGTTTGCATTACCAGCGCCTGTGGAGAATACCGTGGCGTCCGGGCGTTTGATTTCAATGCCAAATGGCAATAGAATAGTAAGGCTTGACTAGAACGTATTTGGGACGGTCAATGGCAGCAGAACGCAAAGTAGAGTATCCGGTCTCCGCAGGCGGAGTTGTATACAGGGTGGGAGAAGAAGGCGTGGACGTAGTCATCTGTGGGCTGAGCTCCCAGGACGGCTGGACGTGGGGGCTGCCCAAAGGGACGCCCGACCTTGGGGAGACCCTGGAGGAGACGGCCATACGAGAGGTGACGGAAGAAACGGGTCTGAAGGTAAGCCTGGAAGCGCCAATCGACTCCATTCGATACTGGTTCGTGCGTCCGGACGACGGGGTGAGGTGCCACAAGACGGTGCACTTCTACCTTATGAGCGCCGTGGGAGGCTCACTCGACGACCACGATCACGAGTTTGACGAGGTTCACTGGTCCAGCGGCGAGGAGTCCCTCCGCGCCCTGACCTACGCGAATGAGATCAACATACTGGAAAAAGCCATTGCGATGGTTTCGTAGATGGCAAAGAAAGCAGGAACCTGTGATTAGAGGAGAGATGACCATCCTCAGAGAGAAACGCTTGGAGGATGCGGAGTTGGACTACGCATGGCGCGCCGACGAGGAGCTTGCAGCCTTGGACGCCACAACGCCCCTGAGAATGTCCTACTCCAGCTACGTCCGCCTGATAGAAGACGAACTCCGCCACCCGGCGCCCTGGTCCCAACGCTTCGCGATAGAGACCCACGATGGCAAGCTGATAGGCAGCTGCATGTACTACGACATAGACACCGTCAGGGGCCAGACGGAGCTCGGCATAATGATAGGCGATAGAGACTACTGGAGCCGGGGCTACGGCACGGACGTTGTCAACACCCTGGTAAGCCACATCTTCTCCACCACCTCCTTGGGCCGGATCTACCTCCACACCCTGACCTGGAACATCAGGGCCCAGAAGTCCTTTGGGAAATGCGGCTTTTCCCCCTTGCGGCAGGTTAAGAGGAGCGGCTACGAATTCCTCCTCATGGAGCTCATGCGGGACAAGTGGGAGAGCCTGAGGAGCGAGGCCCCACCCCAACCGGAGGCCGCGCCCGGCCCATAGAGCCGGCCGGCGCTCACCCGGAGCAGTCCCGACCCCCGATTGTTTCCTCTGAAATCCCTCCGCCGACGTTGCAATAGCAATGCCACAAGACCCCAACCGCGGCATACCGGGCTACGGTAGGATCATATTCCCGGACAGAATCAAGAGGGCAATGTACCAGGCGCAACGGGGGAGGTGCAACTACTGCGGCAGGACGCATCGGATTGGCTACCTGGAAATTGACCACAAGCAGCCAGTGAGCCGGGGCGGCGACAACGGAATGGAGAACCTGCACCTTCTCTGTGTTCCCTGCAACATGCGGAAGGGGATACAGAACGATGAGGAGTTCCGAAGACGATACCGGCGGATCATGGCTCCGAGGGGAAGCATACCTAATCCTTCCATACCCCAGGAGTCTTTTAGTGACGAAACTCAGCAGACCAGGGCGTCGCGTGAAGTGCGCTCGATCTACCATAAAAGATTTTCCGCGTACCGGGCAAGCAGGAGGGATGGCTGCGGCGTTTTCGTAGCAATGGAGGCGCTTATTGTAATCGCCATTGCATTCAAGTTGCTTGCCGGCTGAGGTCGGCTTGGCGGGCACAACTCACACACCAAGCTATGTATTGCGTCAAGCGGGAGTAAACACTAAAATAGACAGGTAAGCCTATGTTGAGTCCCAGTTGGGACTGGGGAGAAGAGTGCGGATGCAGGCCCCTGTAGCTCAGGCGGACAGAGCATCGGTTTCCTAAACCGAGTGCCCCGGTTCGAGTCCGGGCAGGGGTACCATATAGTGAAATTTGGCATATAGTCCTACATTGTTGTGGGGGGTTTTACAGGAGTGTAGCTCAGTTGGCTAGAGCAGCGGTCTCCAAAACCGCAGGTCGGGGGTTCGAGTCCTCCCACTCCTGCCACAATAAGGCGCCTACTGCCGAGGTGGTGGAATTGGTAGACACGCGGTCTTGAGGGGGCCGTGGGTGCAAACCCGTAGGAGTTCAAATCTCCTCCTCGGCACCAATAAATGGTACAATAGCGGCGAGGCGACGTAGCCAAGTGGTTAAGGCGGAGCTCTGCAAAAGCTCTATTCGGCGGTTCGAGTCCGCCCGTCGCCTCCACAACGTCCGGGAGTACGGAGCAGAACGGGGACCAGCGCCCCTTCTGCTCTTTTGTTTGAAACCGCCTTACAAGCCCAGGTGGCGAAAGGGTAGACGCGGCGGACTTAAAATCCGCTCCCCGCAAGGGGGTGTGGGTTCGAATCCCTCCCTGGGCACAATGTACGCCTGCTTCTTACATACGGAAGGCGTTGCAGAAGCAGGACTTAGCGCCGTACCAGCTTTCCCAATATTACGTACTTCGGTAGTATCAGCTATCCCGTTTTCAAGCGCGACTGGCGCCGTGTACTCAATCCTGACCTGCCGCTTGTCGAACTCCACTTTTCTCACGAATGAGGCGCGGAAGGTTTTGCATTCCATGAAGGACGCGTTCCGCAGAAGGCTCTGTAGGTCCGCCACATATTTCTCCATTGCTACGGCGTCAAGGGGCTCGTGGCGTGTCTGGTTCACTTCGTCCAGAGCCTCGTCCATTCTCTGACTCAACTCCCGCTGCTCAGCCCTAGCTCCTTCAACTTCGGCGCCAGATCGTTGATTTCCACTTTCCCGCTTTCCAAGGCGGCATACAGTCGCGCCAGTTTCCGTTCGACAGACCTGCTCTCCCGCTCCAGGCGCTCAAGCTGCTGCTCAGCGCGCTGCCTGCTTACTCCCAACTCCTCGTTAGCTAGATGAACCAGCTGACCCAGGCGCTCTTCGGTCAGGATGTTCTCCTTGATCCGGTCCACAACGAACGATTCGAGCTTTCTGGCGTTCATGGAGGAGGCATCCCACTGACCTGCCCCCGGTCTCTATACCACCTGCTATGTTAGTCCTGCAAGCCAGTGCCCGGGCATTTCGGTCGCGTACTCGCTTAGAAACCTTGAGCAAATTGGCAGCCCGCAAAAGCGGGCTGCTTGACCTTCTGTCGGAATCGGGCGCCGACCCAGGCGCGTCGAGACTACGGCCAGTTACGGCTGAGGCCCCACATAGGCGGATCTGCCCGCGCGCCTCGGGCTAGTAGCTCTGTCCCGTGGGAACGGAGAACGCGAATCCAGGCTCGCCAATCATTCCTGCAGCGACGGTGGCGTTGGTTCCTTCGTCGATGAGGATGAAACTGCCGGTGACGCGGTTGCTGGTGTAGTCGTCGACCGCCAGCGTTGCGCTGACCTTGAGCTTGACGTGGCCGATCTCGTTTAGCCACAGCATATCAGAGTCCGTTTCGCCGGTGAGCGACGTGATGCTGAACAACGACACGAGGTCGGTTATTACTGCCTTCGCCGACCGCGTCGTGTGCTTGATACGGTACACATTACCGGGACGAAGCGCTGCGCGCTCATCCATCCAGCAAACGACTGCATCGAGCTCCTGGACCATCGCCGGCCCGTCGTCCGCTCCACAGATCATCTCCCCGCGAGTAACGTCAAGGTCGTCGGCTATCTGGACGGTGACGGCGTCGGGAGAGCGCGCCTCTTCCACGGCGCCCCAAGGCGCTTCGATGGTCGTGATGACGCTCTCCACGCCGGAGGGCACGATGCGCACTCGCTGGCCCACGCGCAGGACACCCGACGCGACGCTCCCCGCATAGCCCCGGTAGTCGTGATACTCCTCGCGGTGGGGGCGGACGACGTATTGAACAGGCATTCTCAACGGCAGCGAATCGAGTCCTTCACGCACAGGCAGGCTTTCGAGGTGGGCCAGCAGTGGGTCACCCTGGTACCAAGGCATGTTCGCCGACGGCTCGACCACGTTGTCGCCGTTGAGCGCCGACATGGGGATGAAGGTCGCATCGTCCACATCGAGCCGCTCCATCAGCGGAGTGAATTTGGCGCGGATTGCTTCGTAGGCCCGCTCCTCATAGCCAACGAGATCCATCTTGTTGACGCAAACTACGATGCGATCGATGCCTAACAACGAGGCGATAACGGCGTGGCGCCGTGATTGCTCCACCACCCCATTGCGCGCATCGATCATGATGAGCACCGCCTCGGCGGTGGACGCCCCGGTGACCATGTTGCGTGTGTACTGCACATGCCCTGGCGTGTCTGCCAGAATGAATTTGCGCGTTGGAGTGGAGAAGTAGCGGTAGGCAACGTCGATGGTCACGCCCTGCTCCCGTTCCGCGCGGAGGCCGTCGGTGACGAGAGCGAGGTTCACGTAGTCGCCGTGGTGGCGCCGGCTGGCATCCTCGACGGCGGCGAGTACGTCGTCGTCGAGCGCTTTCGAGTCATACAGCAGACGACCTATGAGTGTGCTCTTGCCGTCGTCCACGGATCCGGCGGTGGCGATGCGGAGAAGGTCCATGCTAGAAGTATCCCTCGCGCTTGCGGTCTTCCATCGCCGCCTCGGCGGTCCGGTCGTCAGCCCGCGTCGCGCCACGCTCGGAGATGCGCGCCGTCAGCGTCTCGGTGATGACTGCTTCGGGCGTGGCAGCCTCCGACGGTACGGCTGCTGTGGAGGTCATGTCACCGACGGTGCGGAAACGCACACTGCGGACGACCACCGGCTCGCCACATTGAGGCTGCATAACCGGCGATAGCGCCATGAGCATCCCGTCCTGCTCAAATACCTCGCGCTCGTGACCGTAGTAGATTTCCGGCAGGTCTATGTTCTCCTCGGCTATGTAGCGCCAGATGTCCAGCTCCGTCCAGTTGGAAAGCGGGAAGACGCGCATGTGCTGGCCGAATCCAATGCTGCCGTTGTAGAGGCTCCAGAGCTCCGGGCGTTGATTGCGTGGATCCCACTGGCCGAATTCATCTCGCACGGAGTACACACGCTCCTTTGCGCGCGACCGCTCCTCGTCGCGCCGCGCGCCGCCGAAAACCGCGGTGAACTTCCCCCGGCGAATGGTTTCCAGCAGTACCGGTGTCTGCATGCGGTTGCGAGGGTAATTTGGACTCGGCGGGGTGGGAATTAGCCCTGAGGCAACTGCGTCGTCAACCGAGCCCACGACCAGGTCAATTCCAAGCTGCTCTACGACGCGATCGCGGAAAGCGATGACCTCGGGAAAGTTGTGGCCAGTGTCGATGTGGACCACAGGGAACGGTAGGTGGGCGGGTCGGAGCGCCTTGACGGCGAGATGCAGAAGTACGGCCGAGTCTTTGCCACCGGAGAAGAGCAGGCCCGGTCGATCAAACTCCGCGACCACCTCCCGAATAATGTGGATTGCTTCCGACTCAAGGGCACGGAGATGCCAAGACTCGGAGCGATCGTTTAGATCGGCAAGCTCTTGCACACCCAATCTCTTTGACTCTGTATTGGCATCCGGAGCTCCTTCTCGGAATATTCGGGCATAAGAAAACCCCCTCCGTGTGCGAAGGGGGCCAGAGGCTTTCTCTTCTGAACTGTCGGCGCTAGGCGATGAGCGTTGCGCTAGTCGAAGCAGAAGGCCATCTGGCCTCCAGACAACAACAGCAACAACACAGGCACATAGCGGCGCTCATCAGAAACGATGGTAACAGCGCGCAGCAGGTATGTCAAGGTATTTAACTCTCAAGGCGGCAGCGTAACCTTGGCCGGCTCCTCGCCTACTGGAGCGGTTGCCGCCACTCGCACTCCTCATACTCCGCTGTCCACCATTATAACCGACGGGCCGTTCCTCCGGCATGGGCCAAGACCATTGCGCGTAAACCAAGCGTGTGGAATCCTGGCCCTGGCTAGACTATCGGGGTACCCAGACCTCCAAACGAGGCCGGCCGGGCTTCTTCCTCGCCAGGCCACGGGGGTGAAGTAAAGCAGAGAAATGTCAACGCCTCTCGTCCCGCGGCGAACTGGAAGCTCCATTTGGGTGGTATTGCCAGGGCGTCTCCAGGGCCAACCTGCAACGGCTTTACTTGAACCGGGTCTTGGTCGGGCGGGCAACGCCACACTGCTCCAACTCCCTCCAATATATACCAAAGTTCCTCCACATGCTGGTGCCATACGGGCCGGGAAACCTGTCGAGCCTCCAACCTCACTTCACACAAGGATGCCCCAGCGGCAGCTTCCGCAACTCCCAAGAGCAGCCTTATCTCCGAGCCGTCGGGCGCAAGAGTGTCGGGGGATTGCGCCCGGTGACCGACTGGGGGACTCGCGTTATCCATGGCTACTCCTTGGATGTGTTTCTTGCTGACGAATCTGGAGAAGAGAGGCAGGCCAGCCTGAGCCGTGATCGTCGAGCGTCCCCTCACTTGCTCGTAGAGAGCTTTGGCCCAACGTGGCTCTGGTGGGCCTGAATGCAGGTCAAGAACAAACCTTAGCGTAAAGCAACCGTCTTGAAAGTCAAGACGCAGGTGAAATCGGGTCCCTGTTTGCAACAAGCATAAGCGGAGCGCTTCGAGACCCAAGCGATCAGGGATCGGATGAAGGCCCCGACAGCTCCCTGATGGCCCTGTTGTGCTCTCTTCGCCGTTCGATTGTCTGAGCCTGCACCTCGCTTCTCCGTCGCAGTACCTCTTCTCGCCTCCCACCTAGCCCGTCCGAGGGAGCTACGTTCCCCAGCGCCTTGTAGTAACGCCGGTAGATGAAGTAGCTGACTCACCTCTGCCTGCCTGGGCGCCAACGCGATTGGTTTTAGGTGCCTGCTTGAATCAAGTGATGGCTGGTGGCATAATGGCCTCGGTGAGCTCGAATCTGGCCCAGACGAAAGTACGTAATGTCGGGCGTATTGCCGTGCCCGGCCCTACTCGAACCACAGGTTGTACAACCCCCACCCGGACTTCCCCCTCCTCACGATGGCGCTGACGGGCCTGCTCGACCCGTTGCGATACCTCATCACGCCCTGAATAAAGCCGTCCTCTTTGTCGTTGAAGCTGTGGCTTATCTCCAACTCCGAGTAGCCGAAGTACAGATCAGGTGTGGAGGAAATCTTTAGCCTGTATATCGGCCCTTGCTGTCCCGGACCCTGGTAGAGCTGGGCGTACGCTTCATCGTCGTCGCCCAGGGCCGCCGCGTCCAGGTAGCTGCGCAAGGGGGCTGCCACGTCATCTTCGCTCGGCTGCGTCAGCCAATCATGGACGCTCATCACCAGGACAGTGAGGGCAACCCCGGCCAGGAGGCCCAGGAAGCCTCCCAGAAAGAACCATACCTTGCTCATACTTCCACTGCTCGCAGGTCTTCTGCCGCTCATGGGTCTACAGGCCTCGCTAAAGTCTAAGACTGCCTCTAATATACACCAGGCCAGGCCATATCGACACCTATTGCCCCGGCCCCTCACCGCCTGGAAGCTACCGCAAACAGCGCATCCATGCGATAATAGCCCGCGATCTCCCGCCCCTCGCCGGCGGTCATCCTGCGCGCGGACTGGCGCCCTGGAGCGAGCATGGACTACGTAATAGAGGACTGGCTGTGCCGATTCGTCGCATACCACATATCTGCCACAGCGCCGGAACAGGTGGCTATGAGCCCGCTGGATGAGGTGATCGACACCCTGGAAGAGGGCTACGCCCGTGCGAATGAGATAGTGGAGACTGCCAGGAGCAGGTACGGAGAGGGGCTGATGTGGATAGAGATCGAGACGCTGGACCGCGCGGGGCAGTGGAATGCCGTGAGGCGGTTTTATCCCGAAGGCTCCTGACAAAGCGAGCCACCGGGCCTGGAACAGGCGGTCGGCGCGCCCTACCCTATCCACCGCAAACTTGCCTCAAAACCCCAATGCGGGTACACTGTCCACATCAGTCCTGACCTTGAGGAGTTTCCGTGACATCCTTCAACGAAAAACTGACCTCCGCCTCCCGGAAGAACGCCTCGCTGCTGTGCGTAGGGTTGGACCCTGACCCCGCTCTCATGCCCATCGATGACGTGCTGGAGTTCAACAAGGCCATCATAGAGGCCACTGCTGACCAAGTCTGCTGCTACAAGCCCAATATCGCCTTCTACGAGGCGCTGGGGATACCCGGCCTGGAGGCCCTTCAGCGCACCTTGGAGCATGTCCCGGAGGACATTCCAGTAATCATAGACGCCAAGCGCGGCGACATCGGTTCCACGGCCAAGGCGTACGCCAGGGCTGTCTTCGAGTGGTGGGGCTTCGACGCCGTGACGGTCAACCCGTACCTCGGCAAAGACTCCCTGGAACCGTTCCTGGAGTACGCCGACCGGGGAGTCCTGGCGCTGTGCCACACCTCCGGTCCGGGCTCCGCCGACTTCCAGGACCTTACCGTAGGCAACAATGGCCGGCAGCGCCCCCTCTTTGAGGAGGTTGCCCTCAAGGTTCTGGAGTGGAACAGCCGGGGCAACGCCGGGCTTGTGGTGGGCGCCACATACCCTCAGCAGATGCAATCGGTCCGCAAGCTCTGCCCGGACATGGTGATACTGGCGCCGGGCGTAGGCGCTCAGGGCGGCGACCTGGAGAACACCGTCAAGTATGGGGTGAACGCGGATGGCGAGGGTCTGATAATCAACTCGTCTCGCGGCATCATATTCGCATCCAGGGACAAAGACGACTTCGCAGACGCCGCCAGGCGGGCGGCGCAGGAGCTGCGACAGAGCATAAACAGGGCCAGGGAATGAGCAACCCGGCTATCATGGAGTGGGCCGTGGGCGACAAGGCCACCCTGCGCAAGGCGCACCCGTGCGGGGGCTACCGGTGGGAGGTGTACCGTGTGGGCGCGGACATCGGCATCCGTTGCGAAACGTGCGGCCACAGGGTCATGCTGGAGCGTCGCGCCCTTGAGAAACGCGCGGCAAGGGTCGATCAATCCCACTAGCATATTGGAGCGGAAGGCCGGTGGCAGACGCCATCCCAATCGGCGTGGGTCCGACTCAGGACAACGCCAAATACACGCGCAGGTTATGCGGCGCACTTGTGCAAGCAATGAAGGAAACATATAATTGTTCGCGAGACCCACAGAAACCCGTCCGGTAGGTCACCACTCCACCACCGAAGGCGTTAATTGAGTAAGGCATCGACTATTGCCATAGACGGCCCTGTAGCCGCAGGAAAATCCGCAGTGGGCGCCCTTTTGGCCGCTCGCCTGGGTTACCGATTCATTGACACAGGAGTAATGTACCGCGCCGTGACGTGGGCCGTTCTGAGAGACGGGGTTGACCCGAACGATGAGGCGGCGGTGACGGCGCTGGCCGAACAGACCCGGATAGACGTGGAGAGCAGCGACGGCTCGGAGGAGTCGCTGATCAGCGTGAACGGCCACGATGTCACCTGGGAGCTCAGGACAAGGGTGATAGAGCAAGGTGTATCGCTAATCTCCCGCTTCACAGGAGTGCGACAGGCCATGGTGGCCCTCCAGAGGGAGCTTGCCAGTCAGGGTATGTTGATCATGGTCGGCAGGGACATCGGCACCGTCGTGCTTCCGGACGCCCGTCTCAAGATATTCCTCACGGCCTCCCCGGAGGAGCGGGCCCGCAGGCGCTGCCTGGAGATGAAGGAGGCGGGACAGCCCGCCGAGCTTGAGCAGGTCCTGGAAGAGCTGCTTCAACGTGACCGGCTGGACATGGAACGAGTCAACTCCCCCCTGCGTCCCGCAGACGGGGCCTACGTCCTCAACACGGAGAGTATAGACCTTACCCAGGTGGTGGAACGCATACTGGCGCTGGCGGAGTACGACTGATGGGCGTGATATATAGTACGTCCAACGTGCTCCTGAGGAGCGCGTTGCGCATATTCGGGGATTGGAAGGTGGAAGGCAGGGAGTGCGTGCCACCGCGGGGCCCACTGATCATCGTGGCAAACCACCAGAGCAACATGGACCCGCCCATCCTGGCCGCCAGCATTCCCAGGCGCATCCGCTTCATGGCCAAGCGCGGCCTCTTCCACAACCCCATGGCCTCTCGCTTCTTCAAAGCCTACGGGGCCTTCCCTCTCAACCAGAGCGGGAATGACTTGGCGGCCATCCAGCGCAGCCTGCGGATACTGGAGGAAGACGGCGCTCTGGCCATATTCCCGGAAGGGACCCGCAGCCCCAACGCCATGCGTAGAGCCCACCCGGGGATCGCTGTGATCGCTCTCAAGTCGGGAGCGCCCATTCTGCCCGTGGGGATAACCGGGACCGCGGCCATAGGCCCCCTCTGGCAGGTAGCCGTACCCAAGGGGACCTTCGGCATAAATATAGGTCAGCCATTCTCCTTGCCAAACATGGAGGGCGCCATAGTCCGAGGGCAGTTGGAGGCCATCACCACGATGATCATGGAGCGAGTTGCAGCCCAGCTGCCTGAGAGCTACAGGGGAGAGTACGCGCTGAAAAATAGTAAAGCCGCCTCCGAAGTGGTCGGCAGAGAAAGCGCAAACGGGGGTAGGTAGCCTTGTGCGGTATCATTGGATACGCCGGCCGTAGAGAGGCTGCCCCCATCCTGCTGGACGGCCTTGCCAACCTGGAGTACAGGGGATACGACAGCGCGGGCATATCCGTCATGGCCCCCAACGGCGACGTGGCGGTCAGGAAGGCTTCCGGCAAGCTGGAAAACCTGGTAATGTCCCTCCAGGGCGCCCTTCCCAGCGGAAACGTTGGAATCGGGCACACGCGGTGGGCCACCCACGGCCAGGCCAACAACTCCAACGCTCACCCTCTCCCCGACTGCCTGGAAGAGGTCATAGTGGTGCACAACGGCATCGTTGAGAACCACCTGGAGATCAAGGACGAGCTCATAGCCCAGGGGCACGCCTTCACGTCCGAAACGGACAGCGAGGTGATCCCCCACCTGATCGAGAGCTTCCTGCGCCGGGGCGCGACTCCGGAAGAGGCGGTCCGCCAGGCGGCCCGCCGGTTGACGGGGGCCCACGCGGCGGTGGTCATGTGCAAGCGAGAACCCGGAAAGCTCATCGCGTTCAGGATCCGCAACGCCGGGGGGCTCCTGGTGGGATACGGGGAGAACGAGATGCTGCTGGCAAGCGACCTGCCGGCCATCATACCCCACACCCGTCAGGTCGCCTTCCTGTCCGCCGGAGAGATGGTGTCTCTGACCGGCAACTCAGCGTCATACGCATCCCTGGACGGCTCCGCTCTGGAGAAGGCGCCCCAGCTGCTTCCCTACGATCCGGTGTCCATTGCAAAGGGTGGGTACAAGCACTTCATGCTCAAGGAGATTGTGGAGCAACCCCAGGCCATCATCGCCACCCTTCGCGGTCGAGTGTCCTTCGACACCGGGGACGTTTCCCTGGAGGGATTGAACCTTACCGATTCGGACATCAAGGGCATCAATCGTGTGATATTCGTAGCAATGGGGACCAGCTTCAACGCCGCTCTGGTGGCGCGGTACATGATGGAGCAGCTGAGCGGACTCCCGTCGGAGGCGGAGAACGCCTCTGAGTTCAGGTACAGGGACCCCATCCTGGACTCCCGGACACTTGTGGTCTCCATTGGACAGTCCGGGGAGACCGCCGATACGCTGTCGGCCATGGAGGAGGCCTCCGGCAAGGGGGCCAGACTCATAACCGTGTGCAACTCGGAGGGGAGCCAGGCCACCCGGCTGGCGGAGGGCTGCATCTACCTGCGGGCCGGGCCGGAGATAGGCGTGGCGTCCACTAAGACCTTCACCTGCTCCCTGGAAGCCCTGTACTTGCTGGCGGCGTACGTGGGGCGCCGGCGGGGGTTCCTCTCCCAGGCTGCCCTGGGAGAGGCGCTGAAGGACCTGGCGCGACTCCCCGACCTGCTGAGCGACCTGGTATCCAATCAGGAGCCGTACATTGACCTGGCAGAGCGGTACCAGGACAAGTCCCACTTCCTCTACATGGGGCGCGGGCCAAACTACCCGGTGGCGCTGGAAGGGGCGCTAAAGCTCAAGGAGATCGCGTACACGCACGCTGAGGGGTGTTCGGCCGGTGAGATAAAGCACGGCCCCATAGCCCTGGTTGACCAGGACATGCCCGTGGTTGCCATTGCGCCCAGGGACGGCCTGCGCGACAAGATGCTCAACAGCATATTCGAGGTGAAGGCCAGGGGCGGCATCGTCATAGCGCTGGCGACCGAGGGAGACGAGGAAATCGCCAATATAGCGGATCACGTCCTGTACATCCCGCCGCTGGCCCCGCTCCTCACGCCGATACTGGCCTCAGTCCCGTTGCAGCTTCTCGCCTTTCACATGGCCGTAAAGCGCGGGTGCGACATAGACCGGCCCAGGAATTTGGCGAAATCCGTCACCGTGGAGTAGCCTCCGCCGCCTGCCATAAGCCTTCATACGCGGCATCGGCGGCGCGCTATACAAGCCGGCGCGGTTATCCCATACTGCGGTTGTGAGACCCTGCAGTCCCCACCGCAAACGGAGGTCATGATATGCGGGTGTTGTTCACGGGGCAGACCGGCATAGACAAGAAGAGCCAGCTTCAATCGCTCAGGGACTTCTGCGCCCGAAAGGGCAAGAGCATTGAAGCGGTGTTCAACGTTGGCGACATCATGTACGAGGAGAGCCGGAAGTCCGGCGCCCCCCTGAAGGAGGGGAAGATACTGGACCTTCCCCTGGCCCAGCTTGGCGCGCTGCGGCGCGGGGCGTTCAATCTAATCCGCAGCCATAGCTCCGGGATTCGCAACGTGTTCGTGAACTCCCACGCCGTCTTTCGATGGAACAACCGGCTGATGAGGGCCTTTGAGCTTCCCGAAGTCAAGGAGTTCCAACCAGACGTCATCGTCACCCTCATAGATGACGTGGAGGCCGTCAAAATGCGCCTGGACGCGTTCAAAAGCTCAGGCGACCTGCCGCCGGACACCAAGTACAGCCTCAAGGACCTGCTCGTCTGGCGAGAGGAGGAGATGCTCGCATCCGAGATACTGGCCTCCGTCCTGGATGTCCCCCACTACGTCCTGGGAGTTTCGCTGGAGGAGGAGGTCTCTCCGGAACCCCTGGAGGTGGTGTACCACCTGATGTTCGAGCCTTGGAGGAAGAAGACCTACGTCAGCTACCCTATAAGCGACGCGCGAGCCAGGCCGGACATCTGGGAAAAAGTGGTCAGGTATCGCAAGCTCTCGCGCGCCTACCTCACCGCCTTTGACCCCCTGATGATAGGCGAAAAGAGGCTGCTGGACCTGGCGCAGCAGGCGCAAAGCGAAGCAGAAGACATGGAATGTCCGGCGCTTGGGGAAACCGTGCTGCTGAGCCGCCGGGAGGTAGAGGCCATAAGGGATGACATAGACGGTCAGATTGTGGCAAGAGACTTCAAGCTGATAGACCAATCTGAGATGCTGGTGGCCTACTTCCCCGCCAATGCGGACGGCAACCCTCTGATCGCGGGCGGCGTCCAATCGGAAATAGAGCACGCGGAAGCCTCCACCAAAGACATCGTCATTGTCTGGGAGGCGTCCCGCGACCCCACTCCCTTCATAGGACAGAAGGGAGACGGGCTGCTGCTGAGGAGCCTGGATGAGCTGGAAGACTACCTTAAATCCATCAGCCAGCGACCGGGACAGCAGGAAATGCCGTTATGAAGGCCCCAAACGGTTGAAAATGCGTCTCATACAGCCGTCCCGCCCCTTGGAGTACGCGAACCGGAGGACTGCTACAATCACAGAGAACAACCCAAGCCCGTCTTTACAGGTGAGATCTGAGCTATGACCGCTGTGCAGGACGTCAAAAGCCGTGCAGAAATAGTGGAGGTAGTCTCGGATTACGCCGCCCTCCAGAAGGCTGGGCGTAACTTCAAGGCCAACTGCCCCTTCCACACGGAAAAGACCCCCTCCTTCTTCGTGTTCCCGGAGCGCCAGACGTGGCGCTGCTTTGGCGCGTGCGCCACCGGCGGCGACGTCATATCCTTCGTGATGAAGGCAGCGAACCTGGAGTTCAGCGAAGCCCTGGGCCAACTCGCAGAGCGCACCGGGGTGACTCTGCCATCCAGGCAGGCCAGGGGGAGGCAAGAGGCCCTGCACGGCATCAACGATGAGGCGGCGGACTACTTCCGCATGGTCCTGGACTCCCGGGAGGGCGCCCAAGCCATGGACTACCTGCGGCAGAGAGGCGTAGACCGGGAGACGGCAGAAATGTTCCGGCTGGGACTCAGCCCCGGCGGCCGCGAGGCCCTGCTCAGGCATCTGCTGGGGCGAGGCCACTCGGAACAGGAGGCGCTCTCCGCAGGACTTGTCACCGGAGCCGAAAGCGGTGGGGCGCGCGATCTCTTCCACAGACGGCTCATGTTCCCAATCCTGGACGCCTCCGGGCGTATAGCCGGCTTTGGAGGCAGAGCCCTGGACGACTCCACGCCAAAATATCTCAACACCCCTCGCACCTCCATATTCGACAAGAGCGGCATCCTCTACGGGCTGTCCTTGGCAAAGGAGTCCATCGGCAGCGCCGGCGCAGCGGTCATAGTAGAGGGCTACATGGACGTCATCGCCGCGCACCAGTACGGCTTTCGGAACGTGGTGGCCTCCATGGGCACTGCGTTGACCGGACAGCAGGTCTCCATGCTCAAGTCCCTGACGTCAACCTACGTTCTGGCCCTGGACCCCGACAACGCTGGCAAGGAGGCTACCCTGCGCAGCCTGGAATCGTCCTGGCAGGCGCTTCAAATCGACTATCTCCGGGCCGGTGGAAGGAGTGGGACGGTGTTCAGCCAACGCCACCTAGACGCATCTCTGAAGGTGGCGGCCCTTCCCGCCGGCAAGGACCCGGACGCGTTGATCCGAGAGGACCCCGGTGAGTGGGAGAGGCTGGTCTCGGAAGCGCAGCCCATTCTGGACCACCTGCTGGAAGCGCTTCCGACCCGCTTTGACCTAAACAGCGATGAGGGCAAGCGTCAACTGGTGGACTCCCTGGGCGCCTTCATCAGAGGGGAAGGAAACCCCTTCGTACATCGCAGATACCTTCGTCGTCTGGCGGACGTCGTTTCGTTGAGCGAAGCGGACCTGGAGCGGTACATATGGCGGTCCCAGAGGCGCGCGCCCACCCCCAACAGGCGTGCGCCAACCACCGCCGTCACCCTGAGCGCATCGCCGTTGAGCTCGGCCAACCTGGAGGAGCACTGCCTGTCCCTTCTCCTGCGCCATACCGAGCTGAGAGAGAGCGGACTTGATATATCCCCGGATTACTTTGAGCAGTCGGAGAACAGGGATATCTTCACAAAGTGGGCTGCCTGTGCTACAATAGAGGCGATTGCTGGGAGTCTGTCCACAGACCTGACGGAGCACCTTCAGACCCTCTTGAGCATGGAGAACCCTCCGCTGAACATAAAGGAGCGGGAAAGGGACCTGCAGGCGGTGGTCAACCGGCTGAAGGAGCGCTACTTCAAGGTTCAGGAACAGGCGCTGATGGAGCAATTGGAGGGAGCCGACTGGACGGACATCTCCAGCCTCAGCCCCTCTCTCAATCAAGCCAGGGAGATCAACCAGCAACTGAAGGAGCTATTCTCCGGTCCAAATCCTACCAATACGTGAGATGGTGATATGGCAAGAAATCGAAATAACGAGCTAGACGAGCTAATAAGCGAGCTTTCGGAAGAGGAAGACGGGGCATCAGAGAGCCTTCTGGTAACGGCTGGGGCCAACATAAGGGATGATGCCAAGGAGTTGGGCATCGACACCTCCGTTCCACAGGTCGACGGCGAGGGAGACGGGCCTGCAATCCCTACCTCTCTGGCCAAAGAGGAGTTGGAGGAGATAAGCTCCGCGGTGGAAGGCGGAGAAGTAGAGATTGAGGCCGACCTGGAAATCCCGGACATGATAGACGACCCCGTCCGGATGTACCTCCGGGAGATAGGCCGGGTCCATCTTCTGACCGCCCAGGGCGAGCGGACCCTTGCCCGCAGTATGGAGCGCAGCATACAGGTCAAGAGCCTGGATAATGAGATTGCCGCCCATAACGGCTGGCCCCCCAAAGCCTACGAAATAGTCCTCCTGCTCCTCAGACGCCTGGGCCAGGCCGCGTTCCTGGCGGAGGCTCTGGGTAGAAGACTGGACATTCCCGGCAGCTTGAGCCTCTGGCACTTACGCTCAGACCCGGAAGTCCTTGCCACCATAGACAGCGAGATAAACCTTGAGATGGTTGCAGATCTGGCAATGGAGCTGGAATACCCTGCCGAAGAGCTGCGAAGGGACCTCCTCCGTCTGTCGGTCAACAGCCGTATAGTGCCGCCGGTCGTGTTCGACATCGTAAGAGAGGAGACCCCGCTCGGCAGGCTGCCCCAAGCGCTGGAGGACTCGGAGTTCATCAGGGGTCTCATGGCGCGGGAGGCCGAACTGAGGGCCAACCTGGACGAGGTTGTGGAAGAGGGTGTAAGAGCGCAGAGGCACCTGGCGGAAGCCAACCTGCGATTGGTGGTAAGCGTCGCCAAAAAGTACATCGGCCGCGGCATGTCCCTGCTGGATCTGGTCCAGGAAGGGAACATTGGCCTGATCCGCGCCGTGGAGAAGTTTGACTATCGCAAGGGCTACAAGTTCAGCACCTACGCCACCTGGTGGATACGCCAGGCCATAACTAGGGCCATCGCCGACCAGGCCCGAACCATTCGCATCCCCGTCCACATGGTGGAGACCATCAACAAGCTCATGCGCACCAGTCGGCGGCTGGTACAGGACTTTGGACGCGAGCCCACCAGTGAGGAGATTGGCCTGGACATGGAGCTCAGCCCGGAGAAGGTGCGGGAGATACTCAAGATCTCCCAGGAGCCGGTGTCTCTGGAGACCCCCATAGGCGAGGAGGAAGACAACCATCTGGGGGACTTCATAGAGGACAGGGGCGCCATTGCGCCCGCGGACGCCGCCTCCTACCAACTCCTGAAGGAGCTGGTTGAGGACGTTCTGGACACCCTCAACGTCCGGGAACGCCGCGTCCTCCAGCTGCGATTCGGCCTGGAGGACGGACGCAGCCGCACCCTGGAAGAGGTCGGGAGAGAGTTCGGGGTAACTCGGGAGCGTATCCGCCAGATAGAGGCAAAGGCCCTGCGAAGACTCCGCCATCCCTCTCGCTCCAGAAAGCTCAAGGACTTCCTGGAATAGCTCGCTCCGGTACGCGGACTCCGATTGGAACAATAAGAAGGTTGGCCCGTTTCAGACGGGTCGACCTTCTTGATTTACGGGGCATGACAGGGCTGACAGTTGCCGGATTTACCGGGGATCAGCTCACGACCAGGGAGTATCTCTCCGTAAACTCCTCCTTGGACATGTTAGCGGCATCGGCCAGCCCGGCCAGTGTCCGAGGGTCTTCTAGGTCTCGCCTCTCCAGCCGTATCATGTACTGCCGGGCGGTCTTGTAGTGCGCCGAGTCGATGTCCACCATACGCACCCGCGTCCTGCCGGTGTCTGGGTCTCGGAGATCTCGCAGGGGTATAGCAGCCAGACTCCCCCCCTCTAGGCAGATCAGCGACCCGCGCAACAGGTCATCCCTGGTCTCTTCGACAAGGAGGCGGACAGCCCCGTAACCCAACGTGCGCGTGTAGTCGATGTCGAACGGAACGGGCGCAGCGGAGCGCAATCCGTAACCAATGCTATAGTCGACGAGCGGCAGGTTCTCACCCCGTTCGGCAAACCTCCGCTGCACCTCCTGCCGGAGGATCATAGCCAGTGGTATCTCACCAAGACGAATGTGTCCATAGGGGTCGTGGGTCACCACCACGCCCGGGACCTTGGCCAGCTCCTCCTGGTCAAGCCTGTTGCCTATGCCCTCAGCGACTACCACGATGCCATGTCTCTGGCCCATGAACCGTCGCTTGAGGATGGCTCCCTCGATGACCTTGCAGACCTGATCAAGCGAAAGGCGCGGCCTGGAGAACTCCTCCGGGATTATGGTAATGGTGGCTCCCGCCGACTTGCCTATACCCAGCGCAAGGTGCCCGGCTGTGCGCCCCATCACCACCACCAGGTACCAGCGGTTGGTGGTACGCGAGTCCTCCATAATGTTGAGCACAATCTCGGCGCCCACCTGCCGCGCGGTCTCAAAGCCAAAGGTAGGCATCCCACCGGGCAGCGGCAGGTCGTTGTCTATGGTCTTGGGAACGTGGACCACCCGCAGCGATTCATAGGATGCGCCGGCCACCTCGGCGGCTCCAAAGGCGGTGTCGTCGCCGCCGATGGTGACAAGATAGCCAATGCCCAACTCCTTGAGGGTCTGGCCAACCCTCTGCAAGTGTTCCGGCTGCCGCGTAGGGTTGGCCCTGGAAGTGCGCAGGATGGAGCCTCCCTGGAAGTGGATACGCGAGACACCAGCAATGGACAGTGGCTGCACCTGGTCTGTGCGGCCTTGTATCAGATGCTCAAATCCATCGTAGATGCCCATCACCTGGAGACCGGAGTTGATGGCCTCTATAGTGACGGAGCTTATGACGCTGTTTATGCCTGGCGCGGGCCCGCCTCCCACCAAAATACCAAGTCTATCGGAAGTCACCATCTTACGGCCTCCTTCATCTCACCGCTTCTAAAGAACAGGAATAAAGGCAATAGCTGTCCCGAAAAACTGCGGGATGAGGTTACCCCCTTCAACATAGATCGTCATATGGTACCCCAGGCAGGACTCGAACCCGCAACCTACGGCTTAGAAGGCCGCCGCTCTATCCTTTGAGCTACTGGGGCAGTTGTAGCCGGCACATCCATTTTAGCAACCGTGGGCCGGGCCGCCAAGGCTCGGCTTCTCCTGCGGCCCACCTCTAGTCCTCGGAGGACGTGCGTACCCTGTGCACCGTCAGGCCCCCCACGCCAATGCGGCCGATGTCCCTAATGTTCAATCGACCTACCTCTCCTCTGGTGGTGACGTACTTCTGCACCTGGGCGCCAATGGACTTTGAGGCCACTATGGCTATCAGAGCCCAGGAGGCCATCCTGGGAATGCTCCTCAACCGCCGCCGGCTGTCCAAGCCCAAGGCGCAGGCAATTGCGGTCAGCGTTGCAGCCACCACCAGGTTGGTGCCGCAGTAAGGGGATACGGCAAGCTCCTCTTCCCCAGCCTTCAGACGCTCCAGGGCCTCATCTGCGGCTTTGGACAGCGCATCCGTGGGCACGTCTCCGTATACCAGGAACCCCCACTGGGTGGAGTTCCCTCCCAGAATACCCCTTTCGCCCAACTTGGAGTGGGCAATTGTTATGGTGGCGTGCTCCAGGGCGTGGTTTCTGCGTATTTTCTGAAGAAAGTCCAGGTTCAAGCTGTCCTCCGTACCGTCAGAGACCTTACGCCAATCATACCATTCTTGAAGGCTCCATGTACACATGGAGCAGCGCGCGGCAATCTCTACAGGCGATGGTTATGCCAACATTGGTTGGAGCGCCACTCCCCTCCCCCTCCTAGCTTGTCCCGCATCAAGCGCGGCAAGCTCCGTACTTGATGCGGGGATGAGCATGTCGGACCACATGAGCGGATAGACTGCGGGCGTAGCTGACACGGCTAATACTTCGACAAGCTCAGTATGAGCCGTGTCACGCGCCATAACCAGCGCCTGTAGAGATTGCCGGGGATTGACCGGCACGGAGAGGCGGGCTTATGATGCCACCACCCTGTTTGGGTTGCCGTCCGGGTCTGAGGCCGCCCCACACGGGAAATCCCGGCGAAAAGGAAACGCTGCAGCCCTTCCATGAGAGATCTCCTGCATGACCTTTCCGACTGGCTTCTCGGATTCGCAGATAGCGACTGGGCCATCGTCGTCCTGCTCTCAAGCTCATTTGCCGAGTCCATCTTCTTTCCGATACCCCCCGACCCGCTTCTGCTGGCCGTGGCGATTGCCCAGCAACCTATCGCGGTACTGCTTGGGCTGCTCGTAGCGGCCGCATCGGTTGCCGGCGCAGTCGTGGGGCACGCGCTGGGTATGCGGCTCGGCAGGCCCATTCTTGCCAGGATGTTCAGCGAGGGCAAGGTGGCCTACGTTGACCGACTTTTTGAGCGGTACGGGCTGTGGGCAATCCTGATAGCCGCGTTCACGCCGGTGCCGTACAAGGTCTTCGCAATCGCCGCGGGTGTGTGGCGCATGGACAGACGAAAGTTCATCGTCGCATCCGCGATAGGACGCGGCGCCCGGTTCGTGACCACAGGAGTCCTCATCTTCCTGTTCGGCGAGCAGATAGAGGCGTTCCTGAGCAGCAACTTCGAGCTCCTGACCTGCGGCATCGCGGTGCTCGCCGTTGCTCTGGGGGGCGCATGGTACGTCATCCATCGCCTTCGTAGGGCGCGTGCCATCGAGTAGGCTCCGTCCGTCATGCCCGCTCACTTGGTTCGACCCATTCACCATGAGCGGGACGACGGTGGCAAACGCAGCGGTACGGGTCGGCTGCCGTTTTCCAACCCTGATCTAATCTGGTATCCTGAGATGTCTTGACGCAGACCTTTGAACTATCGGAGGGTGATGAGACTATGTACCCAATAGACCTGAGCGGCAAGAATGGAGTGGTCTTCGGAGTCGCCAACGAGCACAGCATAGCCTGGCCCATCGCCAGGATACTGCACCAGGCAGGGGCGCGACTGGCAATCACCTATCAGAACGAAAGGTTCGGCAGCCGGGTGTCGCGACTCACGGAGTCGCTGGAAGACGTGCTGCTCTTGGAGTGCGACGTGACCAGCGACGAGTCAATAATCGCTGCTTTCGACAGGATGGAGCGGGAGTTCGGCCGTTTGGACTTCATGGTGCACAGCATAGCTTACGCCAACAGAGAGGACCTGATGGGTGGGTTCTCCAAGACCTCCAGGGACAGCTTTCTCATGTCCCTGAACATCAGCGCCTACTCCCTGCTTCCCCTGGTCAGGCGCTCCGCCCCCCTAATGCAAGGAGGTGGGAGCATTGTGGCCATGACGTTTCAGGCATCGGAGCGGGTGTTCCCCGGATACAACGTCATGGGGACCGCCAAGGCGGCCCTGGAGAACGAGGTGCGACAGCTATCGGAGGAGTATGGCAGGGAGAATCTCAGGATCAACGCCTTATCCGCCGGCCCCCTGGAGACCCTGGCGTCCCGGGGGATTCACGGGTTTCCGGACATGAGGAAGGCCCATGCGGAGCGGGCCCCGCTGAAGCGCAACATCACCCACGAGGAGGTTGCCAAGACAGCGCTGTTTCTGTGCAGCGATATGTCCAGCGGGATCACCGGCTCCATCATACCGGTTGACGCGGGATACCACATCATGGGTATCTAGTTATTCTCTAAGGGCGTTGGTAATGCCAACGTCGGTTGGGATACCACTCTTCTCCCGCTCGTGGCGAGCCTGTCGAACCGTAGGAGCGGGAAGACTTGCGGGCGTGGCTACCAGAGCTCATGTACTTTGACAAGCTCAGTATGAGCGGTGTCGCTCTCCACAACCAGCGCCTGTAGAGGATGCCGGTAGCTAGGCGACCCCCGGACACCTATCGGCAACCCAAGCCCAAGCACCCCAAACCTTAGGGCCCCGTCAGCCGGGGCCCTAAAACCGACCCGTTACAGGCCTTTAGTATCGTATCCGTGGGTCAAGCCAGCCGTAGGTGAGGTCCACAATCAGATTGGTGAGTATGATCCACGCTGCAAAGAACAGGACCAGGGTCTGCACCACGGGATAGTCCCACCTGGTCAGACTGTAGACCAGGTACTGCCCCATGCCGGGCAGCAGGAAGATGGTCTCCAGGATTACAGACCCGCCAAGAATGCCCGCAATCTGGATGCCGATGATGGTGACCACCGGCAGCATGGCGTTCTTCATGGCGTGGCGGTATACCACTACGAAATGCTTCAGTCCCTTGGCGTGCGCTGTCCTGATATAGTCCTGCCGCAGCACCTCCAGCATGGTGGAGCGCATCATCCTGGCCTTGGTAGCCATGGAAGACGTGCCCAAGGCAAAAGCCGGCCAGAAGAACATCCACAAGTTCTCGACCGGATTCACCCATATGGAGACATATTCCAGCCGCGGGCTCCAGTTGAAGTAGAGCACCCCCCCCAGGATCACCATAGTGGCTATCCAGAAGTTGGGTATAGACAGCCCCAGCAGGGAGCTCATCCGGACCAAATAATCCACCCAGGTATCCTGCCTCAAGGCCATGATGATCCCGGCGGGTATTCCCAGCACAACCGAGATTAACAGGGTGAGCACGGCAAGCTCAAAGGTCAGTGGCATCTTCCTCTTGATCTCATTCCATATGGGCTTGCTGTCAACGAGCGACACGCCCCACTGGAGCGTGACGAAGTCCTGCATCCAGGTGATGTATTGCACCGGCAGGGGCGCATTCAAACCAAGCTGCTCACGCAGCAAGTCGGCCGTTTCCTCCGAGTAGAACGCGTCTTCTCCGCCCAGTATTACGTCCACCACGTCCCCGGGCGCAACGCGCATGATGGCGAAAACCATCAACGACACCAGCACCGCGGTGATGGCGCCAAGGTAGAGCCTCCGTAGCGTGTACTGTAGCATGGTTCCCCCCAGTCTCTTTATGAGGTCCCAAAATCCCAAATTCAGGCTTGATGCCCGATTATACCACTCTTCCGGTCCTCTTGCACCGCCAAGTTATTACACTATCGGTCCGTCCACGCGGATACCCCGAACGGCCTTGCAGGCCATACCTCAAGCGTGCGCCCCCGGGACGGTGAGATTGTCCACCATAGAGGTGACTATCTTGGCGCCGTCCAGCCCGCGGGCCCTAGCCTCCGGCGTAAGAATGAGGCGATGAGCAAGCACCGCAACGGCCAACTCCTTCACGTCGTCCGGGATGACGAACTCGCGGCCTCGAATGAGCGCCAGAGCCTGGCTGGCGCGAAACAGAGCCAGAGAGCCTCTGTGCGAGGCTCCCAGCGCCACGTCCTGATGCTGCCGAGACGCCTGGGTCAAAGAGACTATGTAGTGGCGCACAAGGGGGTCTACGTATATCCTCTTGGTCTCCTCCTGCACCAGAATCAGCTTCTCCGGCGTCGAGACCGAGGATAACCCCTCAATGGGGTTCTGCAGCTCCTGGCGCCCTATGATGTCTATCTCCTCATCAAAGCTGGCGTACCCCAGGGTAACCCGTATGGTGAATCGGTCCAGTTCCGCCTCCGGAAGGGGGAAAATGCCGTGGTACTCCACCGGGTTCAGCGTGGCAATTATGAAGAACGGCCTGTCCATCTCATAGGTCACTCCGTCTACGGTTACCCGATGTTCCTCCATAGCCTCCAGCAGGGCGGCCTGGGTCTTGGAAGGAGCCCTGTTGATCTCGTCCGCCAGGACCACCTGTGTCATAAGCGGCCCCTGCCTGAACTCGAACTCCCCCGTCTTCTGGTTGTATATGTTGACCCCGGTTATATCGCTGGGCAGGAGGTCCGGGACAAACTGGATACGCTTGAAGCTGCACCCGGAAGAGAGGGCCATTGCCTTGGCCAGAGTGGTCTTCCCCAACCCTGGAGCGTCTTCGATGAGCAGATGGCCCTGTGACATCAGGGCGACCAGACCCATCTCAATGGCCTGTTCCTTGCCTACGATAACACCCTTGATATTATCCAGCACCTGAAGCGCTATCTGTGATGCTTCCGCTAGTTGATTCAAACCTTCCTCTCAAAACCCCAGCTTTTTGATATTCCCCTCAGTTTACCACGACAAAGCCTTGTTGTGTTAGCCCCTAGTCAGACCCGGGACCGGCCTGCCGAAACACGGCTAGCCAACAGGAGCGGTCTCCCCAACCTGCTTCATGTGAGATGAGAGCGCCCTCTTTATACGACGCCAAGCCCAGACCAGGCGCATCTCCTCCATTGCCGTGGGCCTTATCCCGCCATACCTCTCCCGCACAAAGCTCCTGGACACCAAGGCCACCTCCTCTCTCACCTCCGGTATCAGCGCCGACAGCCTCCGCGAAAACTCCAGCGCCGTCTGCGACCGCGACGGCGGAAAGCCCAGGAAGCCAACCAAACGGTACACTCTCTCGTACGCCGTCTGTCCCATCCCCAACCTGCCGTACTGCCTCATCCACAGGACCCGCAGCAGGACAACCCCTGTCATTACGAACAGGAGGAACAGGCCCCCTCCCAACCCCAGGGGTGTGCCAAAGTAGCGCACCGGGAGGGGCTTGGGGCCATCGCCTCCGGACAAGGGGCCTCCCGACTCATCCAGGATAGTCTCATCTCCCTGCAGGTCCAGCGACCCACCCAGGTCGGACAGCTCGGCGCTGCCTTCAGTTACGGACAAATCGCCAATTGCAAATGGGCTTGTTGGGAGGCTGCGGGGGCGGAGTGGATAGATGGGAGTGGGTTCAAATGGCACCCATCCCACCTCGCCAAAGTAGACCTCCGGCCAGGAGTGGCTGTCCTTGTCGCGCACCATGAAGCCCTCCGCATCGGGGTCAATTTCTCCAAAGCCAAAACCAAGCACCAGGCGGGTGGGAATTCCCTGGGTCCTCAGCATCACAGCCATAGAGGAAGCGAAGTAATCGCTGAAGCCTTCCCCGGACTCAAACAGGAAGTAGTCCACGGTGTCGGCGTCATGGGGAATGTCCTGCTGTGAGGTAGTATACTCCAATCCCCTGAGGTAGGCCTCTACGGCAACAGCCTTGTCGTAGACGTTGGTTGCCCCGGACGTAAGGTCGGACGCCAGCGCCGAGACCCTACCGGGCAGCGAGCTGGGCACTTCAAGGTAACGTTCCTGTATCCCAGGAGGGTACACCTCCAGCGCGTTGCGCATGGATTCCTCGCTGGCGTAGATGAACTGCGAAGTAACACTATATTTGCTGCCTTCCTCCAATCGCTCAAAGGGCTCAACGGCGACGGTCGAGGTTGGCAGCGGCTGCCGTTCCACCTCCAGGCCCACCGTCCTTCCCGGGCCCTCGAGGGCTTGCCTCAGGTCTGAGTAGTAGGAAACCACTTCCGTATCCAGCTCTGTAGTGGTCCTGCCACCGGAGGGAGACTCCTCCTTGATCACCTTGGACACCAACACTTCTTGCGGGATACTCCACACCTCCGGGTTTCCCGATGCGCTGGACGAAGCATTCAGAGAGACGGCCAGCCTCTGCATGTCCTCGGGCAAGTCCCAGTTTTCCTCCATGTCAACCAGGTCCACCAGGAAACTCTTGGGGGCCGGGATATTCTGTTGGGCGTTGGGCCTCATGGCAACCACGTTCCCTGCTACCATGAGGTACGGAGAGTTCACGTGCATCTCCACTGTGTAGGCAACGCCGGCCAGGCCCTCCTCCTCTTCATCCACCGTCTCCTGTCCCACCGAGATCATGGGCCTGGACATGGTATCCTCAAACTTCCACGCCTTGCCGGTGTACTCGTCGTAGGCTACGGCAGGCCAGTAGAGTGGATAACGGGCGCTTGAGAAGAGGATTGGATCCTCGTCAGTGGGCACTGGCCGCAGCAACGGCAGCACCGACCCAAAGAAGCGTATGGAAGAGGGGTCGTGGCTCGGCACTGCGCCGAATATCCGGTAGAGCTCGTCCTGAAGCCCATCCACCATCCTGTCCACAGGCTCGAAGACCCACTCCAGGGGCGAGGCGGGGTCCTCCCCAATGGGGGCAGCCACGGTTATCCCCAGGATGGCGGCGCTCAGCAAGAGGCCGTGGGCCAGGGACAGCCGATGAAGCGAGGTTGGGTGGGGTGTGCCCTGCGCCTGAAACAGAGCGCGCATGTTTACGCTGTTCATGTGCGCCAGCATCATGAGGCCAAAGAAGAGGAAGACGAACAGGTAGACGGAGAACCGTTCCGGCAGGTACGTCAGGTTGATCACCACTCCCATTCCCACTGGCAGGAGGACTGCCCAAACGTTTCTATACTTGAAGAGAGCCCAGGAAGTGATATAGGCCACCACCCAAGTTATTGCAATGATTGTGATGGAGAGGGGCAGGCTATCCGTCGTAGCGTCGTTTCCCACAATCGCAGACCACCACTCCGCCAACCTGATGTTCAGCTCTCCGAACCTCAGGTACCACTGATCGGCCTCTGTGAGATATATACCGCCAAGGTAGGCAAGGAGTCCCCCCGCCAGGAGAGACAATGCGTGGTACGCCTTGGTGCGCTCCTTGAGGTCCACCGGCAGCAACGCGGCCAACGCCCCCAGGAAGGCGATAAGCGCAAGAGGCGGCGACTCCACCCACCCTGCGGACTGCACCGATGCGGCGGCCGTTGCCAGGATGGCCGCCTGGAGCCAGAAGGTGACGTTAAGCCCCTGAAAGAGGCCCCTTACCCGGTAGGTCGGCGACAGATGGGAGACGCCGGCTTGCGCGGTCATGATCGCGCTCCTACTCGCTCTCCCGTCTCAGAGGCGCCGGTGAGACGCCAAGGATGCCGCAGGGCCAGCGACAGGTCTTCGCCCTTCCTGAGCAGGTAGGTGGACACTCCCCTTCGCTGAAGCTGGCTGAGGAGGAGCCTGGGGTCGCCGGCGGCGCCAAAGGACGTGGGATCCACCAAAACCGCCGTTGCTGAGATGCCCTGCCGGACCGAGGACTCCAGGGCAACGCTCCACCCCGGGTCCAGGGAGGAGGTGACCACCACCAGAGAGACCGTCGGTGAGGGGATGTTGGACTGCCAGTAGCTTATGAGCTCCCTCAGAGGAACAGCGCCCTCGGCGCGCGCCTCGGTCAGGGCCATACATATGCGGTCAAACGATGGAGGGCCTTCCTGGGGAGCCAGGGTGTACACGCGGTCTCCGAAGGACATCAGCCCCACCGCCCATCCCAACTCTGAGTAGCTTTTGGCAACGGAGGCTGCCACAGTTATCGCATACTCCTCCGTATTCTCCAGCTCCTCCCCTTGCTTAACCTCCCTCTGGAGGTCAAGGAGGATCCAGGCCGCATCCTCCATTCCGCCGTCAAACTGCTTGAGCATAAGGCTCCCCTTGCGAGCCGTCGCAGGCCAGTGGATAAATCTGGCGCTGTCCTCTGAGCGGTATTCCCGAATGGTGGATGCTGTAGAGGAGGCTTCGGGAGCGCTCCTCAGCAGCAACCCCTCTCCAATGATATCCCCCTGGGACGCGGAGAACGGCGGAATATCCACCATGTAAGGCAGCACCGCAAACTGGTCCGTCCCCGGCTTTCTGTGGCGCAGCCCGAATATGCCGAAGGGGTCTCGACTGGTAATGACCGGGGCTCCAATCCTGTAAACGCCCCGCTTCATCATGGGAATTCTCAAGACCACCGGACACTCTCCAAAGGGAGCCAGGTTGATCACCGCCGCCGTATTGTGGCCGGGCATCTCGGTCAGGTCCCTCACCTCAAGGCCAAACTTGGGCAGCGGGCTGGAGCTGCGAACAACGGCGTGGCTTTCCAGGTACTCTCCAACTCGGAGCTTTCCGTACGTCCTGTTGGAGGTGACGTCCGTCCCCATGCGATTCAGGAAAGCCCA
This sequence comes from Dehalococcoidia bacterium, assembly GCA_965247645.1. Lineage (GTDB taxonomy): Bacteria > Chloroflexota > Dehalococcoidia > Lucifugimonadales > UBA2985 > JAPPHY01. The sequence goes on along the minus strand of OZ252024.1, from coordinate 1,741,743 downwards.
CAACAGGCTGAATGACATCACCAGCGCGGTGAGGAAGAACACGCGAAAGTACACCGGAACGCCGGAACCCAGCGCCAGGAGAAGGGTGACAAACAGCAATAACGATATGGCGTATACGCGCTTCATGGCTGCTCTGCCTGCGCCGACGTCCCGCTATCCACCTCCGGCCCGGCTCCATATCCAGCGCCGTCCTTGAGATACACCTCCCAGCCGGCCATGAGACCGGCCATCGCAGCCAGGGCGCCTGGGATGGTCCATGCCAGCACGGGCAGCAGTGGGTACCGGTCGAACGGGACGTGCTCGACATCCGCCAAGAAGTGGGGGCCGCTGTAAGACCAGGTGGACACCCACTCCAGGCCCAGGCCGGTTGCCAGCAGCATGGCAATCCCAACGGCCACCAGCCCCTTGCGGGCAAGTACCACCGCCAGGACTATAAGGCTGCTGATTCCAACGGGGATCATCACAACCAAGAACAGGCGATGGGGAACGAATATCAGTATGGAGCGGTTGGCAACGTCCCCAATCAGGGCCGTGCTGAAGTACAGGACCGTTATCGCCGATAGCAGTCCAACGCAGAGGAACGCTATGGATGTCCGGTTGCGCCTCAAGCCGGGAATGGCCGTCTCCAGGAAGAGGAAGAGCAGAATGGGAATGGCCGTGGCGTACTGCCAAAGGGGAGGCGCCAGCTCCTGAATGTCCAGAAGAGTGGGAGTATCGTACTCTATGGGGAGGACCTGAAGCGCGGGCAGAAGGATGAGCAGAGCAAGGCAGACTCCCCAGGAAGCCACCGCCATCATCCGGCGCCCCGAAACGGCAAGGGAGCCTGCCTGGAGCGCAAGGGCGCCCAGGCCAAGGGTCGCCAGCACAGCGGGCAGCTGGAGCAGGGGTTTGGGCTGGCTCTGGGCCTCCACCAGCAGAACGCCGGACGCGGCAACCAGGGACACGCCAACGGCAGCGGCCGCCAGCCGGGTCAGCCCGTTTGCCTGTAGGTATGAGACACGGTCCATCTCCATGCTCTTCTGGGCCTCCGCTCCCCAACGACCGGATAGAAAAAGACGCCTTCACCACTCCGCTTGATGCCAGCGCCCCGTTGGTAGATTGTACCACTTCACTCACCGACAGCCAATACGGATTTCAGGCTCCTGTCGCGCCGTGAAAAGTAGGCTTCGCCAATGACCGTGCGTGGACTACGACATTCGCAACAGGCGCGAGGGGGACTGCCGCCAACCGCCAGTTGGGATGGCGGCCGGTTGCATACCGGGCTACAGCTTCCTGGACGCCGTGCTTGCGTCGCGCTCCGGCTCCCTGCCTGAGGCCATGACCTTGCGCAGCTCCACAACCTCGTCCCGCAGCAGGGCGGCCTTCTCGAACTCCAGAGCCCTGGCCGCCAGCTTCATCTGGGACTCCAGGTCCTTGATAACCCGCAGCAGGTCGTCCTTGGGCATATCACGGCGCACCTGATAGGTGGGGCGCTTCTCGGCTACGGCCTTGACCCGCTCCGTTATATCCCTGATGGCCTTGTGAATGCCCTGGGGCGTTATGTCATGCTCCTGGTTGTACGACTCCTGGACATCCCGCCGGCGATAGGTCTCGTCGATGGCCTTCCGCATGGAGTCAGTAATGTTATCGGCGTACATGATGACGTGTCCATCGGAGTGACGGGCCGCTCGCCCTATGGTCTGGATGAGAGACGATCCGGAGCGCAGGTAGCCCTCCTTGTCCGCGTCCAGAATCGCAACAAGGCTGACCTCCGGCAGGTCAAGGCCCTCTCTGAGAAGGTTGATGCCCACCACCACGTCATACACTCCCAGGCGAAGGTCTCGGAGTATCTCGCTGCGCTCCAGCGTGTCGATCTCCGAGTGGAGGTAGTGGGTCTTGACGTTCATCTCCTGGAGATAGTCCGCCAACTCCTCTGCCATGCGCTTGGTCAGGGTTGTGACCAGGCAGCGCTCTCCCTTGTCAACCCGCAGGCGTATCTGGTACAGCAGGTCGTCTATCTGGCCCGTGGTGGGCTTCACCTCGATGGTGGGATCCAGCAAGCCAGTGGGGCGTATGACCTGCTCCACCACCTGCTGGCTGTGGCTGTACTCGTAGGCGCTGGGCGTAGCCGAAACGTATATGACCTGGTTTGTGTGATTCTCCACTTCCTCAAAGTTCAACGGCCGGTTGTCCATGGCAGACGGCAGCCGGAAGCCGAAATCAACCAGGGTCCGCTTTCTGGCCATGTCGCCGTGGTACATCCCGTGCAGCTGGGGAATGGTCATGTGGCTTTCGTCAACAAACAGCAGGTAATCGTCCGGGAAGTAGTCCAGCAGACACCAGGGAGTGCTTCCCCTGGCGCGTCTTCCCAGGGGAGCGGAGTAGTTCTCCACCCCGGAGCAGTAGCCGGCCTCGCGCAGCATCTCCAGATCATACCGGGTGCGGTTCTCAAGGCGCTGGGCCTCCAGGAGCTTGCCCTGTTCCCGGAACCAGGCTACCCGCTCCTCCATCTCCGCCTCAATGTCGCGGATGGCAAGGTTCAGCTTCTCCTGAGAGGTGACGAAGTGCTTGGCCGGGTATATCGCCACCGAGTCCCGCTCTCCAAAGACCTCTCCGGTCAGAGGGTCTACCTCCACAATTCGCTCCACCTCATTGCCCCAGAACTGTACCTGCACGGCCACTTCTTCGTACGCGGGCAGGATCTCCAGGGTATCGCCCCGGACCCGGAACTTCCCCCTGGATAGGTCCATGTCATTGCGTTCATACTGCTGGTCTATCAGACGTCTGATGAGGGCGGAGCGATTGCTCTGCTCCCCCTTGTTGAGGAAGAGCACAAAGCTCTGGTACTCTTCCGGAGAGCCCAGGCCATAGATGCAGGAGACCGAGGCCACAATCAGCACGTCCCGCCGGGTGAGGAGGGCACGGGTGGCGGAGTGGCGCAGCTTGTCTATCTCATCGTTTATGTCCGCGTCCTTCTCCACGTAGGTGTCCGTCTGGGGAACGTAGGCCTCCGGCTGGTAGTAGTCGTAGTAGGACACAAAGTACTCAACGGCGTTGTTGGGGAAGTACTCCTTGAACTCCGTGGCAAGCTGGGCCGCCAGGGTCTTGTTGTGGGCTATGACCAGTGTGGGGCGTTGAACCCTTTCGACGACGTTGGCCATCGTGAAGGTCTTACCGCTTCCCGTGACGCCCAGCAGGGCCTGATGCCGAAAGCCCTTGTTGACCCCTTCCACCAGCAGGTCAACGGCCCTGGGCTGGTCCCCCGTGGGCTTGTAGTCCGAGACTATCTGAAAGTCAGTCATTACACCTTGGCCGGGCGCAGTATGGCGGCAGCATAGTTGCCCCTATTCTAGCAGACGGTTGTGGGTCTATTCTATCCTCCAACCCTACTCTCAAACCTCCGGAGCGGCCACCCACACCATTTCCTCGCTGGAGTCGTCGAAGGGGCTACGCTCAAAGTCGCCGTACAGCTCCTCCACGCGAAAGCCCGCCAGCTCCAGCAGGTGCTGCGCCTCAAACCTGTGCAGATACCGTATCTGAAACTCTCGGTAGAGCCTTCTGACCACCTCTCCGTCCGTGTCCACCTCCTCCAGGATGGTACGAGCATTGTTGATCTGGCTGTGGTTGTCAAAGCGGTTCTGGTGCCAGATGACCAAGCGGCGCCCCGTCTCAGGATGAGGAACGTCAAGGAAGTGGAACGGCGTGCTGCCGTCGTCGGTGAGCATATCCAGATCCGGAACGAATATGTCGAGCGCTAGCCTGCCGCCGGGGGCCAGATGGCCCTTGATGCGCCGCAGGCAGTCGCGCTGCTCCTCCACGTTGAGGAGGGAGAGGAAGCCTCGAAAGGGTATGATGACCAGCGAGAACTCCCGGCCCAGGGAGAACTCCCTCATGTCGCCCTGCGTCCAAGTGAGGTTGCCCAGGCCCCCGGACTTGGCGGCGGCCTCTTGCAGCATCCCGGATGAGCTCTCCAGCCCGACGACCTCTACCCCGCTCCGCGCTATGGGTATGGCCACCCTGCCGGTGCCGCTGCCCAACTCCAGGACAGGGCCGCCAGACCTCTCCGCCTCTTCCACGTAGAAGGGGATGTCGTCCTGCTTCCAGGCGAAGGCCCAGTCGTACAGGCCGGCCCACTGGTCAAAGGGATTCACAGGTGGCGCCTCCATGAAGAATCGACTCTCGTTACATCCTGCCGTGAACAGGGCCACACACTCTCCGAGGCGGGGTCAGTCCGGGAGGCGCGGGTCATTCAACCCTTGTACAGGTCCAGGGCTTCATCAGGAAAGTCGGCATTGGTATAAACCTTCTGGATGTCATCCAACTCCTCAAGGTGGTCCAGAAGGCGCAAGGTCTGATCGGCCACGCGTGTGTCCAGGAGGACGGTGTTGCGAGGCACCATGGACGTTTCGGCGGAGGTTACCTTCACTCCCTGCTGCTCAAGGGCGTTGCGCAGGGACTCCAGGTTCTCCTGGCCGGTGTAAAGCTCCAGGTAGGAGCCGTCCAGCTTGAAGTCCTCGGCGCCGGCGTCTATGGCTGCCAGAGCTATGTCGTCTCCCAGGTCCGGCTCCACCTCGGCGGTGACGACTCCACGGAATTCAAAATTCCAGGACACGCATCCGGCCTCGCCAAGGCTGCCGCCCGCCCTGGTGAAGGAGGCTCGCACGTCCGAGACGGTGCGTTTGCGGTTGTCGGTCAGGGCATGGAGCATGATGGCTACACCGCCGGGGCCGTACCCTTCGTAGAGAGCCTCCTCCAGGGCGTCGCCGCCGCCCTCGCCGCCGCCGGCGCCCCGCTTGATGGCGCGCTCTACGTTGTCCAGCGGCATATTGCTCTCCCTGGCCCTCTGGACGGCCAGCCGCAGGCGCACGTTCATATCGGGGTTGTCACCGCCCTGCCTGGCCGCCACAGTTATCTCCCGAGCCAGCTTGGTGAACAGCTGGCCGCGCCGAGCGTCTGTGATACCCTTCTGGTGCTTTATTGTTGACCACTTGGAGTGACCGGACATCTGACCATCTCCTGAAAGAGAATTCGGCTAACCCGCGTAGGGATTTTAACATCGGCAGCCGTCAAGGTCAAAACGGGACGGGGTCAGGAGAGAGGAGGCTTGAGGGCGTGGTCAGCGCAGGCCTTCCGGCAGATCGACGGTGATCCGGCCCTTCTCCAGGTCCACGTCCAGGACAACGTCATGAATGGCCGGCAGCAGGATTTCACTCCCTCCCTGGGATACCACGTAAACATCGTTGCTGCCGGTGCTGAGAATGTCCGTCACCGCGCCCAAGAGCTCTCCCGAAAGGGTCCAGACCTCCATGTCCAGGATCTGGAAGTGATAGTAGCTGCCGGGAGAGAGGGGCGGGACCTGGTCAAGCGACACCTCCAATATGGCCCCCTGAAGGCTCATGGCGTCCTCACGGGTGTCTATGCCGATGAGCTTTATCAGAGCCAGCCCCTTGTGCCATCTACAGCTCTGTATCTGAAGGGGGCGGCCCTGCGCCATAACCAGGCTCCCCCTGGAAAATCTCTGTGGATTGTCCGTGTGGGGCTGGACCCTAACTTCGCCCCAGTGTCCCCATACCCCGGCAACGACCCCCACGACAGCCACAGACGGCAAGCGATATTCGGAGCTTGGGGGAGATGGGTTCTGGCTCACGTCAGTGAGGCCGTCACCCTTGGTGGAGGATTCCATCGGAGGGACGTATCTACGGGTTAGACTATCTCAAGGCTGGCCCGGACGTCCTCTTTCACCGCGCGAACGCGCAACAACACGCGCATGGCCTGAGCAACCCTGCCCTGCCTGCCGATGATCTTGCCCTTATCCTCTTCCGCAACCTCCAGCTTGAGGACAATCTGGCCGTCTTCGTCGGATACCTCCGTGACCTTTACTTCGTCCGGGTTGGAGGCCAACGACTTGGCAATGTACTCTATCAGCTCTTTCATTTCTCGTTCAGTTTGTCGAGAATTCCCATCCTCTTCAGCATCCCATCCACCGGCTTAGAGGGCTGAGCGCCGTTGCCCAACCATCTCATCACCTTATCCTCGTCCATCTTCACTGTGGGAGGATCCGTGAGGGGATCATAGTGGCCCACCTGGTCCACAAAGCCGCCGTCGCGCGGAGATCTTGAATCGGCTACCACTATTCTGTAGCTGGGCTTCTTCTTGGCCCCGACTCTGCGTAATCTAATTCGTAGCATTTGTCCTACTCGGCTATAATAATGTTGGCATTGTAGGGGTGCGCAGTCGCATTTGTCAACATCCACGCGGCACGTCCTACGCCGGACCGCAGGGCTTCCACAGCGCCAAGCGTTCAGGTATCATTCACCCAACAGCTATCATCTTGAAATTACTATGGAAATCAAGTCCAAAAGCATCCTGGATTACATTGGGAACACTCCACTTGTGGAGATACCACGGATGAGCCCCAAGCCCGGAGTCCGTATCTTCGCCAAGCTGGAAGGGCATAATCCCACGGGAAGCATCAAGGACAGGGTGGCCCAATACCTGGTGCGGCAGGCGGAGGAGCGCGGCGACCTGAAGCCGGGCCAGACCCTGATAGAGGCCAGTACCGGGAACACGGCCCTTGCCCTAGCCCTGGCAGCCAAGCAAAAAGGGTACAAGGTGAAGGCGGTGATGCTCCGCAGGGCAACCCCCGGAATGGCGGAGTTGCTGGCAACCTATGGCGTGGAGGTGATATGGTGCGAGCCCCAGGCCGGGATGAAGGGCGCCATAGAGATGGCCGAGCGGCTGAGCCGGGAGAGCGGTTGGTTCAACACCCGACAGTTTGAGAGCGCGGCCAACCTGCAGGCGCACTACGAGACCACTGGGCCGGAGATCCTGGAAGCCGTCCCGCAGGTGGACGTCTTCGTCGCCGGTATAGGCACCGGCGGGACCCTCATGGGCGCTGGCAAGAGGCTCAAAGAGCGCAACCCGCATACCAGGATAATAGGTGTGGAGCCCAGGATGGGCGACCAGATCCAAGGTCTGCGAAGCCTCCAGGAAGGCTACATACCACCCCTGCTGGACCTGGGCATGCTGGACGGAAGGTTCCTTGTGGACACCGCGGAAGCCTTTGAGTCCGCAAGGGCCCTGCTGGAGAACGAGGGTATACTCGCAGGCGTTTCCTCCGGGGCGGTCCTCAGCTGCGCCCAGCGGATAGCCGGGCGAATGGACAGCGGCAATATCGTCGTCATCTTCGCCGACGGCGGATGGAAGTACATGACGGCAGGCCCCTGGCGGGAAGAGATGGAGGCCAGGATGCTGAGCCCGGACGATACCGCCTGGTGGTAGCCTGTGGCTAGAGCGGCTCCGGCATTCCGCGCTTTATAAGGAAGTACTCCATGCTGTCGGCCAGGGCCATCCAACTGGCCTCGATGATGTTGCCGGAGGAGCCAACCGTCTGCCACTGGGTCTGTCCGTCAGTGGACTCTATGAGCACCCGCACCACGGCCCGAGTGTCTTGGCCCTGGTCCACCACGCGCACCTTGTAGTCCAGCAGTCGGACCTCGTCCAACCAGGGGTAGAATTCCAACAGGGCCTTGCGCAGGGCGTTGTCCAGGGCATTCACCGGGCCGTTGCCCTCCGCGGCGGTGTGCATCATCCGGGACTCCACCTTCACCTTGACCACCGCCTCCGCCAGCATATCCTCGTGGACGTCCTCGACGCCGCGGCGTCGGTCCTCCACCAGCACCATGATCTCCAGCAGGTCGAAGTGCGGGCGGTATCCCTCCAGGCTTCGCCTCACCATCAGCTCGAAGGATGCCGCCGCGCCTTCGTACTGGAAGCCCTTATTTTCCTGCGCCTTGAGCTTCTCCAGGAGAGACGTCACCTGCTCCCGGCTCACCCTGTCCGCCAACCCCATCTCATTGAGTCTAAGCAGGATATTCCCCCGCCCGGATAGCTCGGAGATTACCACGCGCTTGGCGTTCCCCACCGTCTCCGGGGCAATGTGCTGGTAGCTCTCCTCAATCTTTGCCACCGCGGCCGCATGGAGGCCTCCCTTGTGGCTGAAGGAGCTGATCCCCACGTATGGCTGCTGGCGATTGGGCGGAATGTTCACAGTCTCGCTGACGTAGTTGGACACCTCCGTGAGGCTGGCCAGTTGCTCGTCTGTCACGCACTGAACGCCCATCTTCGCCTTCAGGTTGGCTATGATGGATAGGAGGTTGGCATTGCCGCACCGCTCGCCGTACCCGTTGATCGTCCCCTGCACCTGGGTAACGCCCGACATCAACGCGGCCAGGGAGTTTGCCACCGCCATGTCGGCGTCGTTGTGGCAGTGGATACCCAGCGGGGTCTTCACCTCTCGAGTCACCCTACGGATTATGTCGGTCATCTCTACGGTCAGGACGCCGCCGTTGGTGTCGCACAGCACCAGGCAGTCTGCCCCGGCCTCAGCAGCCGCCTTGACGCTCTGAATGGCGTACTCCGGGTTGGACTTGAATCCATCAAAGAAGTGCTCGGCGTCGTAGAATACGGTGCGCCCCCGCTTCTTGAGGAAGGACACGGAGTCTGCGATCATAGCCAGGTTCTCCTCCAGGGTGGTCTCCAACACCCTGTGGACATGGAGGTCTGAGCTCTTCCCCACCAGCGTCACGGCCGGGGTCTCCGCGGCCAGAAGCGCCTGGATGTTGCCATCGTCCTCCGCCCGTATGCCGGCGTGGCGAGTGCTCCCGAACGCGGAGATGCGGGCGTTGGAGAGGGAAATGTCTTTGACTCTTCGGAAGTACTCCACGTCCTTCGGATTGGATCCCGGCCACCCACCCTCAACGTAGTGGATACCCAACTCATCCAGCCTGCGAGTAATCTTGATCTTGTCCTCCGCAGAGAGGGAGATGCCTTCCTGTTGCGCCCCGTCTCTAAGCGTAGTGTCGTATAGCTGTATCTCCATTGCTCCCCCCTACAAATAAAAAGCCCCGCCCCACAAGGGACGGGACATAAACTCCCGCGGTACCACCCTTTTTCCCCGATAACCGGGGCGCTCTGTTTTCAGGACACCGTCATGTCCTCGTACTGGTAACGGCTACGACCCCGGCCCGGTCTACTGGCTCCGCTAGCGGAGCTTTCGGCGAGCAACTCAGGAGTGATTTTCCGAAGCGCCCTTCGCGTCTGCTCACACCATTCCAGACTCGCTGGGCGAGGGTATGCTTCGTACTCGTCTCCGTCTTCGCTTTTGCAAGCAGAACGGTATCACACAACACAGGGCCAGGTCAAGACGACTGCGAAGGAGCGCACGGCCAAGATCAGGTCTCAGGGGCCGGACTGCCCCGCGTGGTCAGCCGGACCCTACTTGTCCTCCAGCTTTTGACCGATCTCGCGGAGGAAGTTCTCCACTCCGGGAGCCAATGGCGGGGTTTCCTCAGGCGGCTCAGGGTCCTGCTGGTCGTCGTAGTACTCTTCCAGCTTGGACACCAGGGCTTTGACCTGTGAGTTGTACTCCATCTGGCTGCCCACCTCCTGGTACTGCACTGCGCCCCTGTCGGCCTCTACAAGGTGGGTGGGGAAATCATAGAGAGCGCACAGGACTTCCATAAGCCTGGCCGTCCCGGCATAGTCCTCATCCAGGCTCAGGTAGTGGGGCAGGTGCACCATGAAGTTGATCATCTCCGTGCCAAGGTCCTGGAGCTCCTCCGTCAACGAGTTCATTATGCTGGTGGGGCCCTGGTAGCCCCCCGTTGCCTGGCGAGGCGTGATGAGACCCGCCATGCCCGGCATCTTCTCCATCTCAGGCGAACCAGTGATCCGGAGACGCCTGGTGTGTGGCACCGCGTTGTACATTCCGCTGATGCGGCAGTAGCGCTTTACGTCCAGCGCCTTGAACAGGTCTACGACGGACTTGACGTATCTCTCGGCAAAGGCGTGGGGCTCCATGAGATGGATGAAGAGGAAATCTGGGCCGTCGTCCTGAGTCGTGTAGTATATGTTTGTGTTGGGAACCTCTATCACCCGCTCGCCCTCCACAAACTTGGAGGTAGGGCGGTAACGGGTGAAATCGAAGAAGGTCCCGGGACGACGCAGCTTACCCAGCTCTCTGGCCTCAAAGTGGTCTTCCAGTCTCTCCAGGGCCAGAGTCCCAACACTCCCCGCGTCTACCCAGGGGTGAAGGAGGGCAATTGCATGGAGATCCTTGAACTCCGGGACCGGCTCGTTGATGTCAAAAGCGCCTATTCTCATATACACATTTTCCCACAATAACGGGGATTTAGCAAATGGGCGGATATTACGGTATTCTCTACAGGCGCTGGCAATTGTCAACGCTGGCTGGAAGCGGCACACACTCCCGGAGCGCCTCACATCTCTATGCTCTTCTCCCCGGAGAGGTAGGCTTCCGGCTCTTTGGAGAAGGCCACACGGCAGCCTGGGCCGCAGAAATAGTAGGTCTGCCCCTCGTGCTCGTGGGTCCCGCCGCTTGGGTTCTTGACGTTGACCTCCATGTGGCACACCGGGTCTATGGCCGGTTCACCCTTGCCGCCGCTCAGGAACGGTATTCGCAGCATATGGCGCCTCCTCTGTTGTTATCGAATATGCCTAGCTGAGCTTGACCTTGCGCAGTCGCAGCGAGTTGGTGACCACGGAGACAGAGCTCAGGGCCATTGCCCCCGCCGCCATGACGGGATTGAGGAAGCCGTAGTCTCCCAGGAGGTACTGCAACGGCCCCGCCGGAACGCCGGTATTGAGGACTTCAAAGAACAGCACAAAGAGAAGGCCTGCGGCGACTGGTATCAGGACAGTGTTGTAGCCAAATGCCCAGAACAGGTTCTGCCATATAGTCCTGGTGGTGGCTTTGGACAGGGCGATGGCTTGTGGCACACCCCGCAGGTCGCCGCGCATGAGAGTGACGTCGGCAGCCGCGATGGCGACATCGGTACCGGTGCCCAGGGCAATCCCGACGTCCGCTCTTGTGAGGGCCGGGGCGTCGTTGATGCCGTCGCCCACCATAGCCACGGTCTTGCCCTCCTCCTGAAGCGAGCGAATCTTGTCGGCCTTCTGGTCCGGTAGCACCTCGGCGATGACCCTGTAGATGCCAACCTGCGCGGCTATGGCTTCGGCAGTGCGCCGGTCATCGCCGGTGAGCATAATGACCTCCAGTTCCAGCTTGTGCATCGCCTCCACCGCCTCGCGGGACTCCGGCCTGAGCGTGTCGGCCACAGCGATGACACCGGCCGCGTGGCCGTCCACCGCCACAAAGACGGGCGTCTTGCCCTGCTCCGAAAGGTCGCGCCCGCGGCTCTCCAGGCTGTCCAGAGAGACGCCTATATCCTTCATCAGGGCCGGATTACCCAGGACTACCGTAGAGCCTTTGACTTGGGCCTCAACGCCGTGGCCCGGCAGAGCTTGGAAATCGGAGTCCTCATCAAGGGGCAGTGACCTGTCGTTGGCCGCCTCTATCAGAGCCTTGCCCAGAGGGTGCTCGGAGCCGCGCTCGGCAGACGCCGCCAGTCGAAGCAAGTCGTCCTCAGGCATATTGAGGGATACTACATCGGTAACCGCAGGCTTGCCTATGGTGAGGGTGCCGGTCTTGTCCAGCACCACCGTCTGGAGCCTGTATGCCCGCTCAAGCGCCTCCGCATTGCGTATCAGGATGCCGCGCTCCGCTCCCTTGCCCATGCCCACGACGATGGCCGTTGGCGTTGCCAGGCCAAGGGCGCAGGGACATGCGATAACCAGCACGGCAACGAGGTTTAGAATGGCAATAGGGAGCGCCGACGGCGGAGAACCCCAGGGCAGCGACGGCAGCACAGGATCCCAGGCTAACCATCCCACAAAGGTGATGAGGGCTATGCCCAGCACTGCGGGTACGAATCTGCTGGCTACGCGGTCCACCAAGCGCTGTATTGGCGCCTGCGACCCCTGGGCTTCCTGTACCAGCCGGATGATGTTGGCTAAGGCGGTGTCCTTGCCTATCCTTGTAGCGCGGAATCGGAAGCTCCCGACCTTGTTCATGGTGGCGCCATAAACCGGGGAGCCTGCGCTCTTCTCCACCGGCAGACTCTCTCCGGTGAGCATGGACTCGTCCACCGCGGATGCGCCCTCCGTCACCTCGCCGTCTACGGCTATCCTCTCGCCCGGGCGCACCACCAGGATATCGCCAAGAGCGACCTCATCAATGGGCACGTCGGTTTCCACGCCGTCCCTCACTACCCTGGCAGTCTTCGGCTGCAGGACCATGAGACTGCGAATGGCCTCGGAGGTCTGCCCCTTGGCGCGGGCCTCAAGCAGCCGCCCCAGCAGCACCAGGGAGATGACTATGGCGGATGCGTCGAAGTAGGTTCCGGTGCTGTGGCTGAGCGCGCTGTTGGCGTGGACCAGATGCGCGCCAGCGAAGTATCCTTCGAAGAATGTCAGGAAGGTACTGTAGCCGTATGCCACGCTGGTCCCAATGGCGATGAGGGTATTCATATTGGAGGTGCGGTGCTTCAGGGCGCCCCAGGCGCTCTGGTAGAAGGTTGCCCCAATCCAGAACTGCACCGGCGTGGCCAGCGTCCAGAGTATGAGGTTGAGTTGGAATGAAGTCAGGCCCAGGGTCTCAAGGGGGATGTACATGGTGACCATCATCACAGCGCCGACCATGCCGGCAATGATGACCTTGCGAGCCAGCGCCCTGACCTCACGGGTGCGGGCAAGGCGCTCCTCGCCCTCTTCGGCTCCCTCGTCGTCGACCCCATCCACCGTGTAGCCCGCATCGTGCACCATCGCCTTCATGTCGGGCAGAGCGGCAAGTCCGGGGACATACTCCACCATCGCCTGCTCCGTAGCCAGGTTGACGCTGGCCGATATGACGCCGTCCACCTCCCGGAGGGCGTTGCCGACGTGAGAGACGCAGGCGGCGCAGGTCATTCCACCGATGTTCAGGGTGATGAGGGCCAAGCCTGCCTTGTAGCCGGAGTCGTCCACCGCTTCCAAGAGCTCGGGGATGGTGGCTCGCTCAGGATCGAAATCAATGGTGGCCTGCTCCATAGCCAGGTTGACGGCCACGCGAGCGACCCCGCCCACCTCCCTGAGCGCGCCCTCAACGTGTGAGACGCAGGCGGCGCAGGTCATTCCCTCCACGGGCAGGGTGATGCTTTTGAGGTCTTTGATGGTCATAGCAGGGATTCCTTTAGTGAGCCTCAGGCGCGGCACTGAGACTGGTATACGAGGCTTCGCCTTCTCTACCAGTTTACACCATTAGGCAATGCCGGGGGGCTTTATAAACGTGTGGCGCGTGCAGAACCTCCCGGCTCTCGGTCCAGGCCACCTCCTTATCCTGCTACCAGGAACCTGCGTCTTGGCGATGCGTTATCCGGCGTGAAGTCGATCACCTCTGCCTGGGCCACCGCCGCGTCCACCAGGGCTGGGATGTCCAGCGCTGCCTCCAGCCGTTCAACCTCCTCGACAGTCGTGCGTGTGGCCGGGTGGCGGGGCGTGAACAGGGTGCAGCAGTCTTCGTCCGGCAGGATGGAGATGGGGTAGGTGTCGATGTGACGCGCTTCGTTGATGATCTCCAGTTTGTCCATGCCAATGAGAGGGCTGAGGATGGGGAGAGTGGCAGCGCTGCGCACGGTGGACAGGTTGTCCAGCGTCTGTGACCCCACCTGCCCAAGGCTCTCTCCCGTAACCAGGGCCTTGGCGCCGTGCTGCCGGGCAATCCGCTCCGCAATCCGTACCATGAAGCGGCGGTATATGACCACCCTGTAAGCGGGCGGAACGGACAGGATGATGTTTTTCTGCACGTCTGCAAAGGGCGCCATGACCAGGGTGGAGCGATACTGATACCGGTTCAATAGCTCCACCAGTTCTATGGCCTTTTCCCTGGAAGACCCGTCCACCAGGGGGAAGCTGTGGAAGTGGACGAATGTTACCTGGCATCCCCGCTTCATAATGCGCCAAGCCGCCACCGGAGAGTCGATGCCCCCGGACATGAGCGCCGCCACCTTGCCGCTGATGCCCACCGGGAGACCGCCGGGCCCCTGTTCCTCATGGAAGTAGACCAGGGCCTCCCTGGGCAGTATCTCCACAAAGATGTTGACATCCGGGTCTTTCAGGCTAACCTCCGCGCCGGTAAGCTGCTGTACCATCGCCCCCAGGTCACGATTAAGCTCCAGTGAGGTCAAATTAAAGGACTTGTCGCCGCGCTTGGATGTTATGCGAAAGGTTTGGAAGCTGAGACCCGCCGCTTCCTCTGCTATGAACTCCCTGATTGCGTCCAGGGACCTGGGTAGCTTGTAGCAGCGATAGAACTTGACCACGCCGAATACCCTGCTCAACCTGCCGCTTATCTCCTCCCAGGACGCTTCCGGCGCAAGGGTGACCTCCACTCCCATGTGCCGCTTGGCCACGCGTGTCACCGCCGCGCCCCTGAGCGCAGTCCTGATATTGCGCGCCAGTTGGTTGAAGAATGCGGGGCGGTTCTTGCCCTTGAGAGCTATCTCGTGGACACGAACGATTACTGAGTTGAGAGGGTAACTCATGGGTATTTGGAAGCCAATCTGGGACTATCGCGTTACTGCCCGGACATCAGGGCCACAGCCGGGCTGAAAGCCCTTCTCCGGGGCCGGGTTCGGGGCGGTCCGGGATCTATGCCCCGGCCGCCACGGGGATGTCTATCCGGTAGTCACTCAGCATGGACTGGAGCTGCTCGGCCGTCTTCTCGTCCGGCTCCGTCAGGGGCAGCCGTGGACTGCCCACGGAGAAGCCTACGTGGTTCAGACTGTACTTAACAGGGATGGGGTTGGACAGCACGAACAGGCCCTTGAATATGGGCAGCAACCGCAGGTGCTCCGCAGCGGCCTGTGCTGTGTCGCCGGCCGATACCAGGTCCATCATCGCCTTGATCTGGCTTCCCACCAGGTGAGACGCCACGCTGACCACGCCGTACCCTCCCAGAGACATGATCCCGAAGGTATCGTTGTCGTTGCCGCTCCACACGCGGAAGTCTTTGGGAGCGCCGGAGATGATGCGGGCTATCTGGTCAAAGTCGCCGCTGGCCTCCTTGACCCCGATGATGTTGTCCACCTGGGCGAGCTTCAACGTGGTCTCCCAGGAGAGGCTGGTTATCGTGCGGCTGGGCACGTTGTACAGGATGCAGGGCAGCCGCGTGCTCTCGGCAATAGCCTTGAAGTGCAGGTACAGGCCATCCTGTGGAGGCTTGTTGTAGTATGGGACAACCAGCAGGGCCGCGTCCGCGCCCTCCCGCTCGGCCTCCTGGGTCAGCTCTATGCTCTCCGCGGTGCTGTAGTTCCCCGTGCCTGCGACTACGGCCCCGCGGTCGCCAAGCTCGTTCTTGATCTCTCTGAAGAGCCGGAGCTTCTCCTCTTTGGTCAGGGTGGGCGACTCGCCGGTTGTGCCGGAGATCACCAGGCCGTCGCTCCCGGACTCCAGAAGGGAAGATGCCAGGCGTCTTGCCTGGGCGTAGTCCACCTGTCCCTGCCCGTCGAAGGGCGTAACCATCGCTGTAATGAGCCTGCCAACGGAAACCATAGCGCCTACCTCCTGTTGGATGGGGTTAACGTCCTCTCCCTTACCACCTCCTCCGCTATCTGTACAGCGTTCAGGGCCGCCCCTTTCCGCAGGTTGTCGGACACCACCCACATTGCAAGTCCCCTTGGATGGGAGATGTCCCGCCTTATGCGTCCCACGAATACGTCGTCTGTGCCGGCGGCCCATATGGGCAGTGGATACAGATGCTCCCCGGGGTTGTCCTGAACCGTGACGCCCGGCGCGCATGACAGGATGTCCCTGGCCTCCTGGGGGGACATGGGCCGGCTGAACTCCGCGTTCACCGCCTCGCTGTGGCTCGTGTAGACAGGCACCCGGACGCAGGTGGCGCAAACGGGCATGTCCGGCGCGTGCAATATTTTGCGGGTCTCCTGGACCATCTTCCACTCCTCGGTTGTGTAGTCGTCTAGGAAGCTGTCCACAAATGGCAGGACGTTCAACGCTATCTGATGCGGGAACGCCTGCGATGAAATGTCGTCCTCTCTGCCCTCCGCGATAAGGGCGACCTGCTGCCGCAGCTCCTCCACCGCGGCGGCCCCGGCGCCGGATACCGCCTGGTACGTGGAGACGATGATGCGCTCTATGGGGTTCACCCTGTGCAGGGGGTTGAGAGCCACCACCATCTGGATGGTAGAGCAGTTGGGGTTGGCTATGATGCCCTTGTGGGACGCAGCGTCCTCAGGGTTGACCTCCGGCACAACCAGGGGCGTCTCCGGATCCATGCGGAAGGCGGAGCTGTTGTCGATGGCGACCGCTCCGGCGCGTGCGGCTATGGGCGCGAACCGCTTGCTTACGTCGCCGCCGGCGGAGAACAGGGCGATGTCGATATTCTCAAAGGAATTATCGCCGGTCTCCTCCACAACGATTTCTTCGCCCGTGAACGCGAGCTTCTTGCCGGCGGACCGGTCGGAGGCGTAGAGGCGAAGGGAATCAATAGGGAACTTCCTCTCCTCAAGGATTCTGAGGAACTCCCCGCCCACCAAGCCGGTTGCGCCCACTATTGCAACGCGGTAGCTCATTGGATTCTCCTGAGGTATTTTAACAACGCTTCGGTTTGTACATCAAGGGCTAGAGGCCCAGCAACTTGTCCAGGCCAACCACCAGGCCCTTCCAATTGGATACTTCCCTGACCGCCAGCGCTACGCCCGGCATATAGCACTCCCTGTTGATGGTGTCGTGTTTCAGGCTCAGGGTCTGGCCTGCAGTTCCCAGGATGATCTCGTGGTGAGCCATCCTCCCAGGCATACGCACGCTGTGGATGGACACGCCGCCCATGTCTCCGCCGCGGGTTTCGGCTATCGGCTCACGCTCCGGCGTTGGCCTCTTGAAAGGCGCGTCCCTGTCCTCCGACAGGCTCCTTCCCAGAGCCATAGCCGTGCCGGAGGGGGAGTCTATCTTGGCCTCGTGGTGCATCTCGACAACGTCGGCATAGTCGAAGTACTTGCCCAGGCCGCGGGCCAAGTGTATCAGCAGCGCCGCCCCCAAGGCAAAGTTTGGGGCCACGAAGGCCCCTATCCCGCGCTCGTTTGCCAGCGCGTCAAGCTCCTCCAGGTTGGCCTCGGAGAGGCCCGTGGCGCCCACCACCAGGTTGACTCCGTGAGCGGCCGCCACCCGGCAGCCTTCCATTGCGCCCGTGGCGTTTGTGAAGTCCACCATAACCTGCGGCCGGCGCCTTGCTATCATGTCCTCGAGGTCAGGAGAGATGGGCATGTCGCCAGAGCCGTCCGGCAGCGCCATGCTGCTCTCGGTGGCTCCTCGGTTCACGCCGCCGACTGGCTCCAGGTCCGGCTCCCGGCAGAGGGCGGCGAGCGTCTCACGGCCCATTCTGCCCAGGACTCCATGAACAAGGACTTTTATAGGCGCCATCTTCTCACCTTATTCCGGCGGGCTGTGCGGGTATCTAGCGGGACTGCCTGAAGGGCGGCCTACGGCCTCCCTCCGAGTTTTGGGACGGTCCGGAAGGGCGCGGGCCCCTAGGCCTGCCAAAACGGTCGTCCTCTCTCCTTCCACTGTCCTGGGGCGGCCGGGATTCTGCGGCGCGGGGCGTTGAGTCGCCGTCCGTGCCGGGCCCCTGCAGCAGGGCGCGCCTTGAGAGGTTGATGCGCCCCATAGAGTCTATCTCCCTGACCATGACGGTTATCTCGTCTCCCACATGCACCACGTCTTCCACGGACTCAACTCGCTCGTTTGAGAGCTCGCTGATGTGGACAAGCCCGTCTTTGCCGGGCAGTATCTCCACAAAAGCGCCGAAGTTCATCAGGCGAACCACCTTGCCGGTGTAGATTCCGCCTACCTCCGCCTCTTTGGTGAGCATCTCTATGCGCTGCACTGCCTTCTGAGCCGCCTCCCCGCTCACCGAGCCTATGGTTACCGTGCCGTCGTTGTCCACGTTTATCGTGGCCTTGGTCTCCTCTATTATGGAGCGTATGGTCTTTCCACCCGGGCCGATGACCGCTCCGATCTTTTCCACAGGTATGCTTATGCGAAGCATTCTGGGAGCGTAGGGGCTGAGGTCCTCCCGTGGCTCCGCAAGGGTGGACTTTATCCGCTCCAGCACGAACATACGCGCCTCGCGGGCCTGGCTCAAGGCCTCCTCCATGATCCCGTAGGTTACGCCCTTTACCTTGATGTCCATCTGAAGGGCGGTTATCCCCTTGGCAGTCCCCGCCACCTTGAAGTCCATGTCGCCAAGGGCGTCTTCCACACCCTGGATGTCCGTCAGGATGACGTACCGGTCGTCCTCCGTCATCACCAACCCCATTGCCACTCCCGCCACGGGCGCTTTCAGTGGTATGCCGGCGTCCATGAGGGCCAGTGTGCTGCCGCACACGCTGGCCATGGAGGTGCTGCCGTTGGAGCTAAGGGACTCCGACACCAGGCGTATGGTGTAGGGGAACTCATCTTCGCTTGGTACGACGGGAAGGAGGGCGCGCTCCGCCAGGGCTCCGTGTCCAACCTCCCTGCGGCCGGGGCCGCCTACTCTCCTTACCTCGCCGACGGAGTAGGGGGGGAAGTTGTAGTGGTGGAGGTATCGCTTGCTCTCCTCGGGGTTTATGGTATCCAGCTTCTGATTCTCAGCCATAGACCCCAGGGTTGCAATGGTGAGCACCTGGGTCTGCCCGCGGGTGAAGAGGCCGGAGCCGTGTGTCCGGGGCAGGACGGACGTCTCGCAGCTGATGGGACGTATCTCTTTGGGTCCTCGGCCGTCCGGGCGCAGGCCCCCCATGACTATTCCGGAGCGTACCTCCTTCTTGAGGAGGGCATCAAAGGCTGCGCCAACGCTCTGTCGGGAGTAGTCCTCGCTCAACTGGGCCGCCACCTCTCCGACCAGGTTGTCCAGGGAGCCGTCTCTTTCGCCCTTCTCCATGCCCGTGAAGATAGTGGGGTGAAGCCGGTCTCCAACGGCGGACGCCACTTTCTCAATCAACTCGTCGTCGTAGCCGTCCAGTTTAGGGGACATCTTGGGCTTCCCGGCCAAAGCCATCAGCTCCTGCTGAAGCCCAATAACCACCTGGTTGACCTCCTGGCCGCGCTTGACTGCCTGAATGATCACCTCTTCAGACACCTCGCTGGCTCCCGCCTCCACCATTGCTATGGCGTCCCGGGTGCCGGCAACCACCAGGTCCAGCTTGCTTTCCTCCAGCTGTGCGAAGGTTGGGTTGACGACGATCTCCCCGTCTATGTAGCCCAGCCTGGTAGCGCTAACGGGTCCGTCGAAAGGTATGTCGGACAGGCACAGAGCAGAAGATGCCCCTATTATGCCCAGGACATCCGGGTCGTTTGCCTGGTCTGCTGAAAGAACGGTTACGATGACCTGGATCTCGTTGTGAAACCCCTTTGGGAAGAGGGGCCTCAGGGGGCGGTCCGTCAGGCGGGCGGCCAAGGTTGCGGTCTCAGTGGGGCGGCCCTCTCTTCGGAAGAAGCTGCCT
The DNA here is from genome assembly GCA_965247645.1 of Dehalococcoidia bacterium. Lineage (GTDB taxonomy): Bacteria > Chloroflexota > Dehalococcoidia > Lucifugimonadales > UBA2985 > JAPPHY01. The sequence continues at coordinate 1,722,367 of OZ252024.1, read as the reverse complement.
GGGATCTTGCCCACGGCATACAGGCGCTCTTCGTAGTCTATGGTCAAAGGCAGGAAGTCGACTCCCTCTCTGGGGTTTGGCGCAGCGCAGGCTGTGACCAGTAGAATGGAGTCTCCGTATCGGACGGTTACCGAGCCGCCAGCCTGGTTTGCCAGCTTGCCGGTCTCAATGGTCAACTGACGACCGGCGATCTCCTCGCTTGTAGTGTGAATCAAAGTGAAATTATCCTCCTCGCAGTTAGTCAACGCTTGGGGAGAATAAAGAAGGAGCGCCCAGAACCAGGCGCTATCTGCGAATGCCTAGGCTGGCTGTCAGTTCCATGTAACGGCTGCTATCTTCCTTTCTTAGATAGCGCAGGAGCCGTCGTCGCTGACCAACCAGCTTCAGTAGTCCACGGAGACAATGATAGTCTTTGCGGTGTACCCTTAGATGATCGCTCAGGTGATTGATCCGCTGCGTCAGGACGGCTATCTGCACTCCTGTGGAGCCGGTATCACCTTCTCTTATCTGGTACACCCTGATGAGGGCCTGCTTACTCTCTGTCCCCAGCATCTATGCTATGCCCTTCTCTATTCTCTATTGTTCGCGCCCGATTATAGCACAGGTCACGCGGGGAGTAAACCACCGGCCTCCATGCCAAACAGGGTAAGCTAGGGATTTGCCGAATCCCAAGGTTTCCGATCCCCGGCAAGCAGGGATCAGGCTGTATTCTCTTCCGGGGATACCAAGGCTCGCAGGGCGCTACTTGGCGGCCCTTTCGGTAGCGAAGCATTCGTTGCAGTACACCGGCCTGCCCAGGCGAGGTTGGAATGGCACTTCCGCCTCTTTGCCGCATGAGGCGCAGGTTATGGGATGCATTGCGCGGGGACCTCCTCCACCCTCGTTTCGGGCGCCACGGCGCGATGCTCGACAGTCGGGGCAACGGCTGGGCTCGTTGAGGAGTCCCCGTTTCTGGTAAAAATCCTGCTCACCCTCGGTGAATATGAACTCTGTTCCACACTCTCGACATACCAAACTCTTATCACTCAACGCTTCTCAGTCCTCCTAAGGTCTTTTCTGGGTCGCTATGCTGACCAGTGGTGATCGGCGCCCAGAACCCCGGCAGGACCTTCCGAGCGGTGCATTGACATTCTAGAACGGCACCAGAATGCTGTTTCGGCGGATTCTACCATTGAATACCCCCTGGGTCAATAGAGGCCGGCCGAGGGTCTGGGCCTTTTCCTTTTCACCTTTACCGTAACATGCGCCGGGCACGCCGGCGGGAGTCAGCTCCGTCAACAGCCCGGCTGGCCGTAGTTGCCACAGCAGCCACTGACGAACCGCGCCTTGCGCCAGTTGTTGACGGCAATGCGGGCCAGCGACTTGCGCCAGGACAGTCTGGAACCCATGATGTTTCTGAAGAACCGGGCGATTCTTGTCGTGAGGGGGTAGGGAGCGTCGCTGCCATTGTAGCCGTCTCGATCAGGCAGAGGCATCAGATTTGCTCCCCTAACAGTGTCGCGCCGGGTATAATGCGAGCGTTCTCCATAATTGCCTCTCCTTAGAATAGCCTGCCCGGACTCTCCCAAGGGCCTCTGGCGGTCACTGCCAAAGCAGAGCCTCCGTTTAGGTATTCGAGTCCCATCTTACCATAACGTTGTACAAGCGCGCCAAAACCAAGACCGCTCCCCATCGCCTGCTGACGCTGAGGCCTGGGAGAGCGCGTCCCGCGCTCTCCCAGGCCCATGTTTCTTGAGATGGAGCGGGCGATGTGATACACTATCGTCAGGTTTATCCTAGAGACTAGAGAAGAGTGAGGCAGACACCTATGGCTACCACCAAAGAGCGTTCCAGTGAGTACAGAGTCGTTGGCACCAGGCCAATCAGGCATGACGGCGTGGACAAGGTAACCGGTCGAGCCAAGTACGGGGCCGACGTTCATCCGGCGGGTCTCCTGCACGGAAAGACTCTACGCAGCCCCCACGCTCACGCGCGCATCAAGTCCATTGACGTGAGCAAGGCGCTCAAGCACCCGGGGGTTAAGGCGGTGGTGACCTGCAATGACCTCCCGGAGACTCCGGACGAGCCTGTATCCCTGGGAGAGGGGCCTATGGTCAACCTGCGGCTGCTATCCGCGAACATCCTGGCCCAGGACAAGGCTCTCTACAAGGGCCACGCCATAGCCGCCGTAGCGGCGGAGTCGCCACACATCGCGGAGGAGGCCCTCGACCTCATTGACGTTGAGTACGAGGTTCTGCCCCCTGTCCTGACGGCTCCCGAAGCCATGAAGGAGGGCGCTCCCATTCTGAACGAGAGCATGACCACCATGTCTCTTGGCAAGGACACCGGCAATGTCAGCAACGTAGCAACGCATACCAGGTTCGCCGCGGGAGACGTAGAGAAGGGGTTTGCGGAAGCCGACCTGGTCATAGAGAGGGAGTTCACCACTCCCACGGTGCACCAGGGGTACATTGAGCCCCAGTCCGTCACGGCGCTGTGGAGCCCCGATGGCGAGATCACCATATGGACCAGCACTCAGGGTCACTTTGGCATCAGGCAGAACGCCGCCGCTGTGCTGGGTGTGCCCGTGTCCCAAGTCCGCGTAATACCCATGGAGATCGGCGGCGGGTTTGGGGGGAAGACCACCTTCTACTTCGAGCCCCCGGCGGCTGTGCTGTCCAGAATGACGGGCCAGCCGGTGAAGATGACCATGACTCGCACCGAGGTCCTGGAGGCCACAGGCCCCGGGTCCGGCACCTACTCCCGGGTGAAGATGGGCGTCAAGAACGATGGCTCCATTGTCGCCGCCCAGGGTTACCTGGCCTTTGAGGCCGGAGCGTTCCCCGGCTCTGCGGTGAACGCGGGCGCCATGTGCATGCTCAACATATACAACATTGAGCACATACTCATAGACGCTTACGACGTGTTGGTGAACAAGCCCAAGGTCGCCGCCTATCGCGCCCCCGGGTCTCCCCAGGCCACCTTTGCCGTTGAGTGCGTGGTGGATGAGATCTGCGAGAAGCTGGGCATGGACCCAATGGAGTTCCACCTGAAGAACGCCTCCAAGGAGGGAGACCGCCAGGCCACCGGTGTCCTGTTTCCCAAGATAGGGAACGTGGAGACCCTCATGGCCGCTAAGGAGAGCGACCACTACAACACCCCACTGGAGGGTAAGTATCGCGGCAGGGGCATTGCCAGCGGTTTCTGGTTCAACGGCGGAATGCAGTCAAGCTGCAACATCGCCGTCAACCCGGACGGCACGGTCAACCTTGTGGAGGGGTCGGTGGACATCGGCGGGACCAGGGCGTCCATTGCCATGCAAGCCGCCGAGGTGCTTGGACTCCGGGCGGAGGACGTGCATCCCGTTGTGGCCGACACCAACTCCGTGGGATATACCGCCGTGACGGGCGGAAGCCGCGTGGCCTTTGCGACAGGCTGGGCCGCCTACGAGGCCGCTCAGGACGTGATAAAGCAGATGAAGGAGCGAGTGGCAAGGCTTTGGGAGACATCGGAGGACGAGGTGGAGTTCGATGAAGCGGTCTTCACCCGCAAGGGTAACCCGGAGCAGCAGATAACGTTCAAGGATTTGTCCGGACGCCTGATGGAGACGGGCGGCCCGTTGGCGGGCAAGAGCGCCGTTTCCCCTCGTGGCGTAGGCGCCGCCTTCGGCCACCACATCGTGGACGTTGAGGTGGACCCGGAGACGGGCAAGGTTGACGTGCTCCGCTACACGGCGCTCCAGGACGTGGGCAAGGCCATTCACCCCAGCTACGTGGAGGGGCAGATACAGGGTGGCGCTGTCCAGGGTATTGGCTGGGCCATCAACGAGGAGTACTTCTACAACGACCAGGGCCTCATGGCAAACGCCTCCCTCTTGGACTATCGTATGCCAACGTCCCTTGACCTGCCTATGATAGACACCATTCTGGTGGAGGTCCCCAATCCGGGCCACCCCTTCGGCGTGCGCGGCGTGGGCGAGGTGCCAATAGTGCCCCCGCTCGCAGCCATTGCCAACGCGGTCTCGCGCGCCATAGGCGTGAGGATGTACGACCTGCCCATGAACCCCGGCCACATCCTGAATGCGTTGTGGGAGAAGAACGGGGAGTAGACAACAGCGAAAGCGCCCGCCGCGCTATGTCCGTAGCGCGCGGGTGAGCTTGCCTGGTTTGTGCGCTAGAAAGACCCAGGCCCCGCGGGGCCTGGGTCTTTCACTTGGCATGGCAGTCGTGTCCGGGGACTACGACCGGCCGTGAGTGTTTGGTCAACTCCCGTGAATGAGGTTGGGGAGAAGGTCTCCCTGGCCGCCGGCCAGGCATAGTTCCGGATCTCGCAGGCTCATTCAGAAGAATTCGAAAGCGATTGGTGGGCCACCGTCGCTTGGGTTCGTCTCATAGTGGAGCCAAGCCTGCTCCGCCGACCCCGCTAGCTCCAGATGGCACACGTGGCGGTCGTGTACCTCGCCCCTATGTGGCGCGGCGTCGACAGATACCTTCCCAGGAACCCGACCACCCTGACATCCGTCAGACCGCGCTCCCCCCGCACCTCGCGCAGGGCAGCGGCCTGCGGGTCCTCACCCTCCTCGGTAGTCCCGGCGGGGACCTGGAGCCCTGCGTCCGGGAAGTCCCTGTGACGGAACACCAGCAACTCCTCGCCGCGGGTCACGAAGGCCAATACCTTACTCCTCACATACAACGCCGTCTCCGTCGCGGGTCACCAGGGCTTTCTTTCGCATACAATGCCGTCGCCGTCACCATCGCGAGCGCCGGGTACCATTGGGGCCGGGAAGCCGATCCCGGTGCCCTGGCTTCCAGGTATGCGAGGCGCGCCGGCTACCTCGGCCGCATCGCATGAGTCGTAGATAGCGAACCAAGTAGGCGTGGTGTCTGGCTGCTGTATTGCCGTTGGGATTGTTGAGGGCGTAGGGTCTGGTTGCTGTACTGCCGTCGGCGTTGCTACGGGTGTAGGATCCGGTTGCTGTGTCGGCGTTGGAGTTGCCGGAAGCGCTCCAACCTCGACGGTTGTAAGCGTTTTCCGTGGCGAGCAGGTATTCAGCATCTCGGTGAGGGAAGCCGCCTCCGTTTCACTCGCAGTCAGTTGCCATGTGTTCTTGATGGTAATCCAGTCAATGGCGTACTGGCGCCAGTAGCCGCGGTCGGGCGGTCTCCACTCCTCCGGCCCGCTGCTGCCCTTAGATCGATTTTCAGAGGCCAGCGCCGCTATCAAGTGTCCCTCGTAAGAAAGGTCGTTGGCGTACTGCCTCTTCCTGGCTTCGCTCCACGTCCAGCCGCCGGACCGGTGCGCGTTTGCGAGAGGCGCCATGTGGTCTATGTCCAGGTCCGCGGGGTCGGTGAACCACTCTCCCGTGTACGGGTCAGTCCATTCACCGGAAGCAACTCTGCACTGGCTGGTGTCTGTATATACAACCGATGAGGCCGACTCCTCGACCAAGACCTCTTGCCGCGTATCCTGGCAATCACCGTCCTCGTCCGTCCAGTGACGCCATTCGTCGCGGTCGTACGGAGGTATGTCGCGTGATATGGGCGCGACTGTGATGGACAATGACTCGGTCGATACTGCCGGAGAGTTGGAGCAGGCCGTCACCAGCAGAGTCATAGCAACTGCCATCGGCAAGATGCGTATGAGGTATCTCATTACGCCTCTACTCTCAAGCGCTCGGACGCGCCAGGAGACCCGTAAATCCGAGAGAGCCTTGGCGAACTACTCTTTCCGAGGGAAGACGGTAATCTTCCTCTGCTCGCCCATCCCTGTGCTCTCCGTTGCGACCCTTGGGTTGTCCGCCAGCGTAAGGTGTATAATGCGCCGCTCGTTGGCGGCCATTGGCTCCATGGTGACAGACTGGCCCGTGGAGACCACCCTTTCTGCGACCCGTGCGGCAAGTGTCCTGAGTGAGGCGTAGCGCCGCTCCCGATATCCCTCTACGTCCAAGATCACGTGCCCCTCTGCCCTCCGGCCCACCAGCAGGTTGGTGATGAATTGGAGGGCTCTGAGGGTCTCGCCCCGGCGGCCGATGAGGAGCCCGGAGTCCTCGCCCTCTATCTCCAACTCCACCGTGTTCTCGCTGTCGGGTTCCGCAGGCTTGGGAGAGGTGAGAGCGGAGACCTTCATGTTCCGCAGCAGGTTGTCCACCACCAGCTTGGACAGGACCGGGAGGCTGGACGGCGGGGCTGTGAGGACCACCCGCACCCGCGCAGGCTCGGCCCCAAAGCCCAGGATTCCTCCCTTACCTTGGCTGATTACGTCTACTTCTACCTGACCTCGCTCTGCGCCGAGCTGCTCCAGAGCGATGTCGATTGCCTCCTCTACGGTCCTTCCCGTCACTTCCAGAGTCTCCATCTTGGTCCATCTCCTTGTCCGGCTGGACTGGGGCTGTCTGAGGGGACGGCGCCGCAGTCCTGGAAGGGAGCAGGTTTCCCCAGCCGGTAATAAAATACTGAATTCCCATTTGAATCAGGTTGGACGCCACCCAGTATAGGGCAAGGCCGCTGGGCAGCTGGAAGGAGAAGAAGGTCAGCATCAGCGGCATCATCCACAGCATCATGGTGTTGGTCTGGGCCTGCCTGGGGTCCGCCGAGGGGACTGTGGCCATCTTCTGAACGGCCCACATGGACAGGCCCACCAGGGCGGGGAGCAGGAAGTCGTTCTGCTGTCCGGGGCCCATTGCCAGGTCCAGCCAGAGGAACTTGCTGTTCAGAGGCACCGCTTCGTTGACCATAGGCAGCCAGGAGTAGAGCTTCTGGGAGAGCCCTATGAGCCTCTCCGGCTGGGTTGGCAGGGTCTGGATGATGGCCTGGTACAGCCCTATCCAGATGGGCATCTGGATGAACATGGGGCCAAGGCATCCCAGGGGGTTGACGCCGTGCTCTTTATACAGGCGCATGGTCTCCTGGGACAACCTCTGCCGGTCGTCTTTGTACTTCACCTGCAGCTCTTTGACGATAGGCTGTAGCTGGGACATCCCGCGGGTCATTCTGATCTGCTTGAGGGTCAGGGGCAGGGTGATCAGGCGGATTATGACGGTGAACAGCAGGATGCTAAGGCCAAAGTTGTCGAACAGGATGGCGTAGAGGAATACCAGGCTGTTGGCCATTGGCCCAAGGATGAACTGGTCCCATATGAGGCCTATAAATTCCAAGGTTTTCTACCTCACCACCCCGTTGCGGGGCCTGTGACCGGGTGATTGTTCAAGACCCGCCGCGGCTGTAGTCATGGATGCGTTGCGCCCCCCAGCTGGGTTGCGGATGTCATTCGCATTGTGGCCTTTCTTTCTCGGTGTCATAGCACCATAGCTCTCGCCAGAACCCGCCCTCCAGGTCTGTGGCCCGGATGGAGTGGTCCATGGCGCTGATGTAGATGACCGAATCGGAGGAGGTGAGCGGAGCCCGGATGGGGTCCCTGGCGGAGAAGGAGCGTATTTCCTGGCCGTCCTCTGTGCGCAGCAGGAAGAGGTCACCTTCATCGTTGGCGACCGCTACGCCGTCCGGGATCAGCGCGGGAGCGGATACTATGGGGCCGTTGGTCTGGAAGGGGGCCGGCCATACGGGTATCCCGGTGTCGGCGTTCAGGGCGTAGAAATTGCCATCCAGGGAGCCGACGTAAACGGTATTTCCGTCCGAGGCCGCCCTGGTCCAGAACCAGTTCTGCGCCCTGAAGGGCGCGGCCCAAGCCTCCACTCCCGTGGCCGCATCCAAGGCGTAGAAGTTCCGGTCAAAGGAGCCTATGTACACGCGTCCACCAACGATGAGCGGCGTAGAGGCCACGGCGCCGTTGGTTTTGAAACGCCACAACTCCCGCCCCTCGCTTAGGCTGACGGCGTAGACGTTTTGGTCCAGCGAGCCGAAGTATACGGCGTCCTCGTGCACCACAGGGGTTGACCATATCTTGTTGCCGGTCTGGAACCGCCACTTCTCAGTCCCCTGGGCTGCGTCCAGGGCGTAGAGGTTTCCATCGGAGGAGCCCACGATTACCGTATCCCCGGCCACCGTGGGCGACCCTACAATGTGGTCTCCGGTGGGGAACTCCCACGCTTTGACACGTCCGACGGGGTCGATGGCGTGCAGCTTTCCTATCTCCTCTCCGTAAGAGCCCACGTATATCAGACTGTCCGTCACGGCGGGGCTGCCGTAGATCCCGACCAGGGATTCGTCGTTGCTGGCAGGGTAGCTCCACAGGAGAGCGCCGTTGTTCCTGTCCAGGGCCAGGAGCTCCGCCTGCCGGGAGCCTATGTAGATAGCGTCGCCGGCCACAACCGCCCCTGACCACCCGGACGTGGCAGTGAATCTGGCCGCCTCGCATCCGGCCATTGCCAGTAGCGCCAGAGGCGCGAGAAGAAGCAGGAGACGGAGACGCGCCCTCGGTGACCGTGGGTTAGCCAAGATTTGATTCCTCCACGCTGCCGTAAAATATGAGGGCGCATGGAGCGCCCTGGACTGCCGGATAGAGAGGCGATTGCATGGGAAGGCTTCAGGGGACCGGGTCGTAGCCCCTGCTGCCGATGGGTGTGCATCGGGACAATCTGCCCAGGCTCAGCCACAGCCCTCGAAAGAGGCCGTGCCGGGAGATGGCCTGGCGCGAATACTCGGAGCAGGTCGGCTCGTACCGGCAGCAGACTGGCAGGAAGGGCGATACCGCCCTTTGGTACAGTCCTATGGCTGCCAGCGCTCCCCTCTTCATGCCCTCACCTTCTCTATCTCGGAGACGGCAGCCAGCAGGTCGGCTCTGCGGAGCAGCCCTCTCACGGAAGCATTCAACTCATGGTAGTCGGCGGACCCTGCCTTGGCGCGGGCAATGAATATCATATCCCACCCGGTCTTGACCGGTGCGTGGCGGGTCGCCTCCCTCAGCCTTCGCTTTATGGTGTTCCTGTTCACTGCGTTGCCTGTCCGCTTCCCCACGCTGAACCCAAATCTATTGCCGCCGTCCGTGCCGTTGGGCAACGCTTTCAGCACCAGGAAGCTGTTGGCCCAGGACCGCCCAAGGCGATAGACAAGAGAGAAGTCTTGGGACTTCCTGAGGCGAAGCTCCTTCTGCATTGAGCCTTGTGGTAAGCCGCAAGGACGGGGTGAGCCGCATGCAGCTATACCGTGAGTCTCTCCCGACCCTTGAAGCGTCGCCGCTTCAGGACGTTCTGTCCGCCGCGGGTCTGCATTCGGGAGAAGAAGCCGTGAACTCTTTTCCTTCGTCTGACTTTTGGTTGATAAGTACGCTTTGGCATGGTTATCTGCGGTGGATTATAATTCCTGTTGGCTGCGGGTGTCAATTGAGGTGGGCCCGGCTTTGTTCCTTTGACCGTGGTTGGCAGCCGTATTACAATAGCTCAAACCCCGCGCCTTAGGGCGATGCCCGGTAGTGTAGCGGTAGCACGTCAGCCTTTGGAGCTGAAGTCCCTGGTTCGAATCCAGGCCGGGCAGCACGTTTGGCGCAGGTCAGCCGCCCCTGAACTCCACGCAACGTCGATTCAGACGCGCGCCTCCCCCCTCTGGATGCCCGCGTTCGCGGGCATGACGACATTGGCGCGCTAAAGAGGAAGGTGGACGGACTTCCGAGACTGGGCGCTCCGGGCCACCGCCTCCGTAAACTCCATGTAGGCCACCCCGTCCTCAAAGGTGGTGAGCCTTACCGGAGGCCGTAGTGTGATATACTTTCCCACCATGACAGGATCGCCCTTGAGGTCGTGCGCCATTCGGACTACGAAGCTACTAATTGGGCTGTTCCTGGTTTCAACGCTTCTGGCGGTCTTGGGCTGCACTTCGACTCCGACACCCACCGCAGCGCCAGTAGCCACGCCCACCGCAAAACCGACGCCGACGGCTGCGCCCACGTCTACCTCTGTCCCGATTGCCGCGCCCACCCCCACGCTGAAGCCTGCGGCCACACCAACCCTTACTGCTACGCCAACAGCTACATCATCGCCCACTGCAACCCCAACGCCCACTGCTACGCCAACAGCTACATCATCGCCCACTGCAACCCCAACGCCCGCGCCGAAGCCGACCCCCACGCCCAAACGCCAATGCGAGCAGGCGGCGGCTCAGCCAATCACGCAAGAACAGGAGGTAGTTATTGCGGAGTGGCATGATTCCCTGAGGCCGAGAATGCGTGAGTTTGCAGCGTATGCGCCTGTGGCATTCGAAGCGTACACACAGAGATTTAACTACTATTCCGGCGCGCTCCAGCCATATATAACTTTGGCTCTGTGCGATGAGGCGTTAGCCTTGCGGCTACTGGCAATGCCCTTCCTGGCGGTCGACCGGGGGGATGGAGGGGATGGTGACGTCCTAGACGCCCTAGCGCGATTGACCGACCCCGACGTGGGCGACGTGGATGAATTGCTGTCGCACCCGCTACTCGAAGACGGCATCACGGAGATCGATAGAGCAGTCGTTCTGCTGCTAGCACTGGAACATGAGCACCCTGACGCCGCCGCGGGGATTCAAAGGATCCTGTGGGTGCAAGAGATAATGCGTGAAGCCGCGCTAAGCGCAAATGATATTCAAACCTCAAGAGCGCCCTTGCACCACTATTCACTCTATTGGTTAGTTGAAATGGCGGACCGTTCGCCCGAATCGCTGCGCGCATTCCTGGAATTGCCGTGGGTGAAGAACCAACATATCCAGACTGAACATTGGCTAACCGACTCGCTCAGCACCGTCGAGAGCTCAATCCAAACCGTAGCGGTTTTCGTCAGACATATTGCGGAGAAAAGTGACTACGGCATGGCCAGTATTCTCCGGATGCCATTCCTGCAAACGCTCGAACCAGATGATGAAGATATATTGGATATCCTTTGGGAAACGTCAGATGCCGGACACAATTACACGGATGGAGAGACGCCGTTACGACAACTCCTATCCGATCCTGCATTGGAAGGTGGAATCACAGATGACAACTTAGGCGATGTAGCTCTTGCCGATCTGCGAGTGCGGAACCCGGAGTCCTCCAGCGGATTGGAGAGTCTGCCCTGGATTCGGGATGGCGTGTCTCTTTCCGAAAACTCAGGCATCCTGTCCCTGTGGAAACTCGAACATCTGGGCTCCGATATATTTCAGAGTGTAGTCCGCCAACAGTGGGTGGCGGACGGTCTCACTGTATATGAATCATCCGCCGTACGCTCTTTCGAACAATTGGTGATCGCAGCGCGTAACATTAAGGCTGTAGAAGACTACCCGTGGCACGAGGAATACGTGCTGACCATTCCGGATAAGCCGTTCATGCAAAGCATCGGACCTTCGGATGCCGCACTCCTACGTTCAACACAACAACTGCTTCAAGAAGGCGGAATGCGGGAGCGGCCTGATCTGTTGAGCGCTATTTTGGAATCCGGTGAGACTCAGTTAGAGGAGCGGTTGATCACTCTTCCCCTTGCCGGCGAGGTCGCCTTGTCAGTTGTCTGGCCTGCTGGCTTGGAGCCTGACCGGACCTTGCGTTTCGGCGTGTCCGCATCCCGCACGATGGATCTTTTGGAAGAGGCTGTAAGTGCAGCTGAGGAGTTCATGGGCCTGCCATTCCCACAGAGATCTGCCGTTGTTCTTATTCATAACTTTCCCGGTGGTGGTCCGCCCGCCAGCGGAGGCAGAGAGGCGTTCGTACAGGTCGATCCCTCGGCAAGCGATTCCGCATACATAATGAGGCACGAGGTAGCTCATGCATATTGGACAGCAAGTGCTCTCTGGATTGGTGAAAGCGGAGCAGAATTCATCACATCATGGGCTTCTACCAATATACCTGATTATGTCTCTCCGTCATGCATGCATCTCAATACCATGTACGATTTCATACGGGCTTTTCGACTAGATGGTCACTACGAATACGTCGGATGCAACTACACTTTGGGCCTAGGTATTTTCGCGGAACTGTATAACAGCCTCGGAGAAGAATCATTCCGTCTAGGGTTCACGAACCTGAATCTACGTATATGGGGCTTCGTGCCCAGCGAAGGATGCATCGGCATAGACGAAGGCGTGTGCTACCTCAAGGCAGCCTTTGTGGACAGCGCAGTGCCGGAGGACGCGGCCGTCGCTGAGGAGATTATCAACCGCCGCTACTATGGCGCGTCGCCTTGACGCCCTGCTGCACCCCCGCGCCTTAGGGCGATGCCCGGTAGTGTAGCGGTAGCGCGTCAGCCTTTGGAGCTGAAGTCCCTGGTTCGAATCCAGGCCGGGCAGCACGTTTGGCGCAGGTCAGCCGCCCCTGAACTCCACGCAATGGCGACTCCTACGCGCGCCTCCCCCTCTGGATGCCCGCGAACGCGGGCATGACGACATTGGCGCGCTAAAGGGGAAGGTGGACGGACTTCCGAGACTGGGCGCTCCGGGCCACCGCCTCCGTAAACTCCATGTAGGCCACCCCGTCCTCAAAGGTCGTGCGCGTTACCGGTTCCAAGCCGCGGATGGCGTTGACGAACTCCTCTTCAACCCGCCAGGTCTCTTGCTTTTCGGGAGGGATCGGAATCTCCTTCAGGGAGTCATCGCCCCGGCGTCCGCCGTACAGCGTCATGGAGCCGGTTTCCAGGTGGAGGGTACCCTCCGTACCGAAGAGCCAAACGTCCCCGGAGGCGCCAAGGCCGGTGACGGAGCTGAAGGCCAGGCGCCCCTGCGCGCCGCCGGCGAACCGGCACAGCGCATCCACGTGGTCTGGAATGGTGACCGGTCTGAGCAGTCCCTGGGTGTCCATCCGTTGGTTGACGGTTACACTGGTCATGGCAAATACCTCGGTGGCGGGGCCTATCCAGCGCATCAGCGCCTCGTACCACACGCCAAGGAACAGCGCGTTGTATCCGCTCACGGCGCGGTCGTGGCGCCATTGCAGCGGCCCTCCAAACTCGGGGAAGCCCCCCTGCGTAGCGCGCATCTCCACGGATGTAAGGGCTCCCAGATAGCCCGACCCTATCAGGTCCTGAATTGTGCGGTCCACCTTGAGCGTGAAGGGCGATGGCACCACCTGGGCAACCAGACTCGGGTTTCGGCGAGAGGCTTGGAGCATAGCCTTTGCCTCGGAGGCGTCCATGGCCATGCGCGCCTCCGTGAGAATGTGCTTACCCGTATCCAGGGCGAACAGCGTGACGGGGCAGTGCATGTAGGGCCAGGTCCCAACGCAGACCGCGTCCACGTCCGGGGACTGGACAAGCTCCCGCCAGTCCTCGAATACGCGGGCGATCCCGAATTCTTCCGCGGAGCGACGGCCGGACTCCAGGCTGCGGTTGGCTACGCCTACCACCTGGACGCCTTCCAGGGCCTGGAAGCCGGGGATGTGCCGCGCGCGGCTATTAGCCCCGGCGCCCACAACGCCGATCCGTATGTTGTCACTGTTGCTCATGGCATCTCCTGACCGGGGCCCGCCGCGGCCTGGGCGGCCCTACCGGCCTCTCTCTATTTTGAGCAGGCGCCTCCGGGGTTGATCTCCGACAATAGCAGAAGTGGGTACAGCGCAGGTGTACCCACTTCTCTAAACCTCCGGGACTGCCTGCTCTAGCTGCTTGGGTCTTTGACCTTTCTGAGGTAGGGCGTCACGGTCTCCCAGCCGTCTGGGAAGAGCTCCTTTGCCGCCTCGTTGTTCACGGACGGCAGAATGATCACGTCCTGGCCCTTCTCCCAGTTGGCAGGGGTGCCCACCTTGTGGTTGGCCGTTACCTGGCAGGAGTCGAGCACACGAAGCAGCTCATCGAAGTTCCTGCCGGAGCTCATGGGGTAGGTCAAGCTCATCTTGATCTTCTTGTCGGGGCCTACCAGGAACACGGAGCGGACCGTCTGGTTGTCCGCCGCCGTCCTTCCCTCAGAGGAATCCCCGCCGTCCGCTGGCAGCATATCGTAGAGCTTGGCGACGTTCAGGTCATCGTCGGCTATGATGGGGAAGTTGAGTTCGGTGCCGGCAAGCGCCTCGATGTCCGCAGCCCACCTCTTGTGGTCATCCACCTTGTCCACGCTCAGGCCGATTACCTTGCAGGAACGCTTTTGGAACTCGCCGTTGATCTTTGCGACATAGCTGAGTTCGGTCGCGCAGACGGGTGTGAAGTCCTTTGGATGGGAGAATAGCATAGCCCATCCGTCACCCATCCAATCGTGGAAACTGATACTGCCGTCGCTGGTTTCCGCGGTGAAGTCGGGCGCCGTGTCGTTGATTCGTAGTGACATATTCTGGTTACTCCTTTGCCCTAAAAATTGCTCCCGTGATGGAGTTGGATATATCTCAAGTTTACACCATTCTCCTCCTCCCTGCCAATGGCGCTGCCCGGGAATCCCCGCGCTGCCTGTGACGGTCTTGGTCTCGACTTGAGCCTGAACCTGGAGTAAAATCCATGTGCGGCTGTATGAGACCGCACTGACGTTTACAGAGTCCAGGGAAATTGCAGAAGGGGGTGAACCATGCCAACCGAGAATGCGCCGGCGTCTATGTACAGAAGCACGGAAGGGTTGGGTGTCTGGGAGCATAAAGGAAAGGTGGTGGCCGTTGGCATTGGGGTGTCCCCCACCGCGCGGCGCTGGGACGAGACCACCGATACCAGCTTAGGAGCCTGGAGCATCCTCGCGCTGCGGAGGGCCATAGAGGATGCCGGCGTCTCACCGGACCAGGTGGACGGGCTGGTGATGGCCCCGGATACGTCCACAGGGTCTCCATGGCCCACGGGCAAGCCCATTCCTGAGGACTTCCTCAATACCTATCAGTCCACCGACAACCCACTGGACGGCGTGGCAAGGCTGAGCTCGGAGTGGATCCTCAAGAACATGCCTGAGTTGACCAACGTCAACTTCACCATGTACGGATCGGGATGTATGTCCAACTCCCTGGTGGTGGGCGCGCAGGCTGTGGGCGAGGGCCTCACCGACGTTTGCCTGGTCCTGAAGGGCTGGCACAACTTCGGTGGCCGGTACTACGTGGGACAGGGGGCCGCCGCCGGAGACACCCTTGGAGGGGGCGGCAAGTGGACCGGCCTCTGGGGGACCGTGGCCTGCTACAACACGGCGATGATATTCGAGGCGTACTGCCGCAAGTACGGCAAGAGCCACGACATGATGGCGCCCTTTGTGGTGAACTCAAAGCGGAACGGCCTGCTGTATCCGGAGGGGTTCTGGGCACAGCACAGGCCGGAGACTCTGACCGTTGAAGACTACCTGGCCGCGCGGTGGATAGCCAAGCCTGCCAACCTCTTTGACAACGACCTGCCCATCTGTGTTTCAGGGGCCATTCTCCTGACCACCGCCGAGCGGGCCAGGGACATGAAGCAGAAGCCTGTCTACGTCCTCAACCATACCCGGACGCTGCCGGCGACGCGGAGCGTGGTACCCACGCTTGAGGAGTGGCAGGACGCAGGCGACAGCACCGGTCGGAAGCTGTACGAGGGCGCGGGGATAAGCCCAAGCGACCTGTCCTTTGAGAACATGTACGACGGTTTTACCCTCTTCCACCAGTTCCACCTGGAGGGGCTGCGGTTTGCGGGCGTGCAGCGCGGGGAGGCGCTGGACTTCTACCAGACGGACATAAGCATAGAGGGGCCCAACCCGGTGTCGCCGAGCGGCGGGAACGCCGGGAGCGGCCGCACCCGCTTCTGGCTGCACATGGACAGCATACTACAGTTGCAGGAAAGGGCGGGTGCGCGGCAGATTAGCAAGCCGGCTGAGGCGGGCGTCTCCGGCGCTTTCTTCCCCGACTTCAACTACTCCGTGGTCTGGGGGGCCAGCCCGGACTAAGTCTCGTTAAAGTCGTCCAAGCTAGGGACTATGGGCGGCTATTCGTCGGTCTGCATGACCACGCGCCGGGGGGCAACTCCCGGCGCGTAGTCGTCCGGCTGAGGCGGCGCGTGTCGGCGCGGTTGGAGGCCCACAGACAGGATGAAGGCGGACGCCGGATCTTCTCTCAGGGTTCCGCGGAGCTTGCTAGCCGATGTAGCAGCCTCTACGGCCCCCGAATCTCCGCTCCACCCGTCCATCGGGGTACACGATGATGGGCAACGCATCGCCCAGCCCTCTTGCCTCGTCCAATACACTCTGGCTCAGGTCGGCGCGGCGCTCCTCGTAGCTGACTCCCTCCGCGTCCCACTGCTCAATGAGCCTTGCGCACGCCGGACAGCCCCTTATGGTATATACAATGGGAAGTGAGGCCATTTCTCTCAACTCCAATGGGATATGTGGATGATACATGCTTGCGTATCTCCTGCCAATAGGTAACAGCCAAGAGTCCCGGCCCCCCGCGCGGCCCCGGTAGGCATGGGCGCAGGTTGAAGCATTCCGTCCAGGGCGCGATAATCTCCGAAGGCTGGAGGGAAACCGGCCCGCCGAGGCATCTCGCAGCCGACGCGAGACGCCGGTGACCGGGTGAGTTCTTGCAGGGTTGGAGCGATTGTATGGAGCGTGCTAGACGGCCTCGTTACGAGATGCCGGAGTTCGTGTGGCGTTCCCTTTTGGAGCAGGGGCTGGACGCGGCTTATCGCAGCCGCCCGCCCTACCAACAGAACGACTACATCGGCTGGATCACAGGGGCCAAGCGAGAGGAGACGCGCCGGAAGAGGCTTGCCCAGATGCTGAACGAGCTGCGCAGCGGAGACAGGTACATGAAGATGGCCTATCGAGCCAGGATGGAGTAGCGCGCGGCCCGGCCAGACAGAAAGGCTCGCGGGATGTTAGTATTGAGACGGAATTAAAGCCGTAAGGTAGAGATAGGAGGCGAGTATGCGAATAGGTCTCATTTCGGACACACATATACCCGGAGGGGCAACGGAGGTTCCTGCCAATGTCGTCAAGGCGTTTGAGGGGGTGGAGCTGATTCTCCATGCGGGGAACGTCTACACACTCCCCATTCTGGACTGGCTGGAGCGCATTGCCCCGGTGAAGGTGTCGGGGAGCCTGGACCGCGACAAGCACGTCCACGGCGACCCCAGGGTTGCCGAGAAGCAGGTCCTGGAGGTGGAGGGCCATACCATCGGCATGATACACGACCTGATGGTGCCGGGGTTTGGAGGCTGGATATACCCCGGCTCACTGACCACTAGCTTCGAGTACGACAGCTCGCGCCCACTGATTCCGGAGGAGATGTTTGAGAGTGTGGTGGACATTGTGATCTTCGGGCACACCTGCGTGGCAATGGTGGAGGAGTACGGCGGGACCCTCCTGATAAATCCGGGGAGCCCCACCCTGCGCAACCAGCTGATGAAGATTGGCACTGTGGCGGTCCTGGAGTTGACCGCTGAGAGTCGCGATGTGAAGGTAATAGACCTGGCGACCGACTTCTAGCAGCTTCATGGCCCCGGCCGACGGAGAGGCTGGCCCCGGCATCTTCTGGGTGAGGGTTCTGAACACACCCAGTCCGCTCCGTTACGAGGCGCGAGCAGGGTCAGCCACCAGACCACCCCTGCGAAAGCAGGGGTCTATCGTGCGCTATCACGGGGTACCTGGATTCCTGCTTCCGCAGGAATGGCGTGGCGTTCCAACCAACGGTGGCATTACCAGCACATGTTGAGAATGCCTCTTTTGGATCGTATCTCCAGGCGCCGGGCGCTAGAGCTGGACCACGTAGGTGCGTACGATGTTTGTCAGTGCGTTTATCTCCGCCAGCACCTGCTCCGGCAGGTGGTCGTCCAGTCCCAGGATCATGGTGGCGTGTCCCCTTGGCTCCAGGCGGCCTACCTCCATGAATCCGATGTTGATGTCGTGCCTGCCCGTTATGGTCCCGACGGCGCCGATCATGCCCGGCCGGTCCTGGTGGTCGGCGAACAGCATATAGCCACCGGAGGGCACGATGTCGATCCAGTAGTCGTTGATCCGCACTATGTGGGTCTGACCCCGTATGTGGGCGGCGGATACGGACGTCCTGCCTTGGGCTGTATCCATCTCCACCGTGACCAGGCTGCCGAACTGCTCTACGGCGGGCCCTTTCTGCTCGGTGACCCTCAGTCCCCGCTGGGAGGCATGGAGGTTTACGTTGATCAGGTTTACCCGCTCCTCGCTGATGGGGCTCAGGAGTCCTACCAGGCAGGCAGCCTTGAGGATGTTGGTGTCGTAGTCTGCTATCTCCCCTTCATAGCGGAGGTTTATGGAGCGCAGCTGTCCCTGGGCAAGCTGGGTTGCCAGCTTGCCCGCGTAGGATGCCGCTTCCATGTACGGGGCCAGTACGGCCTGGGTCTCCGGCAGGACAAAGGGAGCGTTGACGGTGTAAAGGGCCGTCCGGCCCTGGAGGACAGCTATGACCTGCTCCGCCACCTCCCGCGCGACCTCCGCCTGGGCCTCCTGGGTGGAGGCTCCCAGGTGTGGGGTGACTATTATCCGGGGGTTGGTGAGGAGGGGGCTGCCGACCGGCGGCTCCTTTATGAAGACGTCAAGCGCCGCCCCTGCCACCCTGCCCTCATCTACGGCCTTGAACAGAGCGTCCTCATCTATAAGCTCGCCACGGGCTATGTTCAGTATGCGCACTGTGGGCTTCATAAGCGATATCGCTTTCTCGCCTATGATGCCGCGGGTGGACTCGGTTAGGGGCGTGTGGAGGCAGATGAAATCGGACTCCTGGAATATGCGTTCCAGGGAGGACAGCTCTATGCCCAGGAGGCCGGCGTGTTCCTGGGAGACAAAGGGGTCGTAGCCCAAGACGCGCATGTGGAGACCCATAGCCCTGTGAGCTACCTGCGACCCAACCTTGCCAAGGCCAATGACCCCCAGCGTCCTGTTGCGTACCTCAATGCCTGTGAAGGCGCTGCGGGTCCACTCCCCGCGGCGAAGTGACTCGTTGGCCTGTGGTATGTTGCGGGCCAGGGCCAGCATCATGGCAATGGTGTGCTCCGCAGCGGCGACGGTGTTTCCGGTGGGGGCGTTGACCACGGCTATTCCCGCGCGCGTGGCTGCGTCCACATCTATGTTGTCCACGCCGACCCCCGCGCGGCCGATGACGTGCAGCCGCTTGCCGCTCTCAATCACCTCCGCCGTAACCCTGGTCTCGCTGCGAACCACCAAGGCATCGTACTCGCCTATGATGGAGAGCAGGTCTTTGGGGTCCAGGCGCAGCTTGACATCTACCTCCCCCTGGGTGCGGAGAAGCTCCAACCCCTCGGAAGCCACGGGGTCGGAGACCAGTATCCTGGCCATCAGCCGCCACCCGCCCGCGAGCCGACAGGCTGGAACCCCACCTTGGGCAGCACGGAGCCCAGGGCGTCCAGTACCAGTGATATGTCCTCGTCTGTGACGTATCCCAGATGGCCTATGCGGAATATCTTGCCGTCCAGCCTGCCCTGTCCGCCGGCAAGCACCACGTCATGGTCTGCTTGCATCCGCTGGAACAGCGCCTTGGGATCTACGCCCTCCGGCATGTCCACGGCGGTGACGGTGTTGGAAGCGCAACTTTCGTCTGCCAGTAGGGAGAGGCCAAGCTCCTTGACTCCGTCCCTGGTCTTCTGAGCTATGCGGGCGTGGCGCTCGAAGACGTTTTCCATGCCCTCCTCCAGCATCTTCTCCAGCGCTACGTCAAGGCCGTAGAAGACGGAGACCGCGGGAGTCCAGGGGGTCTGTCCCCGCTCCAGGTAGCTCTTGGCCCTGCCAAAGTCCCAGTAGAAGCGGGGCATCCTGGCCTCCTGGAAAGCGTCCCAGGCCCTCTGGCTCACGCTGACGAAGGCCAGTCCGGGCGGCACCATGTATCCCTTCTGTGAGCCGCTCATAACCACGTCGCAGCCCCACTCGTCGGTGTAGAAAGGCAGGGAGGAGAGGCTGCTTATAGCATCCACTATGAGCAGCTTGTCCGCCTCCTTGACCACGGCGCTGATGGCGGCCATGTCGTTGGTCACGCCGGTGGAGGTCTCGTTGTGGGTGACCATTACGGCCTTGACCTGTGGGTTTTCCCTGATAGCGTCTCTGACGGACTCCGGGTCTGCCGCGGTCCCCCAGGTGGATGTGTGACGGATTACGGAGGCGCCGAAGGCCTCGGCTATCTGGGCGAGGCGGTCGCCGAATACGCCCACGGACACCGATAGCACGGCATCGCCGGGAGATAGGACGTTCACCACCGCCGCCTCCATTGCTCCCGTGCCGGACCCGGTGAGGATGAGCACGTCGCCGTCTGTCTTGAAGACCTGCTTGAGTCCATCGGTGGAGCGACGGAGCATATCCTGGAACTCCGGACCGCGATGGTTGATCATATCGCGGTTCATGGCCTCCAGGACGTAGTCGGGGCATGGCGTAGGTCCAGGTATGCGTAGGTTCACTTCAACCTCCCGTGTATCTTGCTGCGCTCACCGCCCTTGGGACGGACGGGGCTGCTAGCGTATTGTGAATTTTACCACTTTATTCCGTTTGCAAAAAGAGGCGGGCGAGCGGATTTAGGGGATTTTGGGCGCGCCAACCACCACTGCCGGTTATGCAAAGGGGAACTTTGCGGGCATGACGGCGGGTGTGAAGCCCGCTCTTGCCAAACCAAGTTCTCGTTCATAGCCTGCCCCGTACTTGATACGGGGGATGAGCTTGTCAAACCAAATGAGCGGGAAAAGCCGCGCGCTCATTACAGCGCCTGCTCAGCGATTGAACTCCCCATACCCCATCGTGCTATACTATCCCTGAAAGGGCAGCACACCCATGAACCGCGTCCGGATAGACATAGCGACAGAGGGCAGCTTTCGGGCCACCGAGGTCATTGCCGACCTGCGAAACGTCGCCGAATCCCTCTTCAACCCCCTGAAGCTGGTGGGGTTCTGGGATGAGCAGGCCAACGGGATGCACCTGTGCCCCCAGGAGCAACTGGGGCGGGAGTGCCTCCACAAGCTGCCGCCGGATGACCCGCGGCGCGTGGACTACGTCGCCACAGCCGGCCAGGACATGCGGGCCATCCTTGAGGTGAGCTTTCCCCACGCGGACGTCTATCTGTACTTGAGGTGAACCCAAGGTGAACGCAGACAACTTGGACGCTTTTGCAACAGAGGCGCGCACGGGGGGCCGCCCTGCCCGCCCCTTCCTCCGCTCCGGCAGCCTTGGAGCGTTGGTCGTGATATTCCTGGCCCTGTCAGCCGTTCAGGCGACGTGTTCCGGCGATGCCGCCTCTCTGAAGGCCGCCCCCGACTTCCCCTTCACCCTGTACCAGGGCGAGAGCGAACTGGGCGGCCCCGACCTGGCCCTGGCCGACCTGCGGGGCAGACCCGTAGTCCTCAACTTCTGGGCCGGACTCTGCCCCCCCTGCCGCGCCGAGATGCCCGACTTCCAGCAGTTCCACAACGAGTTCAAGGACAGGGTAACACTCATCGGCATCGACATCGGGCCGCAGATGAACCTGGGCAGCCAAACCGACGCCCTGGGCCTCCTGACCGACCTGGGAGTCACCTACCCCGCCGGCTTCACCAACGACGACAACGTGATCCGCAGCTATGAGGTGCTGGGGATGCCCACCACCGTGTTCATCAACTCCAAGGGAGAGATATTTAGGCAATGGGTTAGTCTTCTGGACCGGGAGGTCCTGGAGGACATAGCCAACGAGATGCTGGCGCAGGAGGCCGGCTAGCCGGGGGAAGGCCGCGCCGGCAGCAGGGGTAGGGGCATGTTTACATCCAAGTCCATACTGGGGGCCAACCTGGGGCGAAGGGTCCTGCTCCCCGCCCTGGTGGCCGGCCTGTCCCTATCGACCGCCTTCATAGGAGCCGCGCTGCTGGGCAACGACGGCGGCATAGACGGCGTCAACAGGTTTGTCGAAGCCCTCTCCGGGGACTCCGGCTCCCTCCTGGGAGACCTGGGGCGGCTGGCTCCCCTAGGCTTCGCCTTCGCCGCGGGGATGGTCTCCGCCGTCAACCCTTGCGGCTTCGTCATGCTGCCCGCATACCTGGGCCTCTACCTGCGGATCAACGAGAAGGACGGCGAAGACGCGCACCCAATCAAGCACGTAGCCAGGGCGTTTCAAGTAGGAGCGTTGGTCACCACCGGCTTCATAGCGCTGTTCGGCACGGCCGGCCTCATAATGAATCTGGGAGCGCGGGCCGTGGTGGTAGACATCCTGCCGTGGCTGGGGCTGACCATTGGCATTGCCCTGGCCGTCACCGGCGCCTGGATGGTCGGCGGCGGCAAGCTGTACACAGGATTTGCCGCGCAGGCTGCGTCTCGCATAGGGGATCCCGGACAGGTCAACTCGCGAGGCTACTTCCTCTTTGGGCTCAGCTACGGCATAGCCTCCCTGAGCTGCACCCTTCCCATCTTCCTGTCCGTCATAGGGACCAGCTTCGCCGTATCCAACATTGCAACCTCGTTAGGTCAGTTCCTCCTTTACGCCCTTGGCATGGGGACGGTCATACTCGGCTTGACCCTGGGAATGGCCTTCTTCAAGGGAGCAATGGTACGCGCTTTGCGAAAGGCCCTCCCCTACGTTGAGCCCATTGGCTCATGGCTCATGGTTGTGGCGGGCTCTTACATAGTCTTCTACTGGCTGACCATTGGCGGGCTGCTGTAGCGCGCTCGCGCCGGCAGCCTTGGGCCGTACTGCGCAACGCCGGTCGGGGTTCGAGCCTGGCAACAAGACCCGTCAGAGCGCAGAATAACGTCTTGCAGAATCCCGACAAGGCCGTTATATAGTAGTACAATGGACGGCGGACAACGCCGTGAAATCTGCAAAGGAGCTACAGAAATGAGCATGACCGTGGCCCTGGGAGCCGATCACGCAGGCTACCCCCTGAAATCCGCTCTGCTGCCCTGGTTGGAGGAGCAGGGATACAACGTGGTGGACGTGGGAGCCTTCTCTCTGGACCCGCTTGACGACTACCCGGACTTCTCTCAGGCAGTTGCCCTGTCAGTGGCCTCCGGCCAGGCTAAGCGGGGCATAATCGTCTGCGGCAGCGGCGTTGGAGGCTCCATCGCCGCCAACAAGGTCCCCGGCGCTCGGGCCAGCATCTGCCATGACACATACTCGGCCGGCCAGGGAGTGGAGCACGACGACATGAACGTCCTCTGCCTGGGAGCCCGCGTTATCGGCGAAGTATTGGCCAGAGACCTGGTTGCCGCCTTTCTCAGAGCGCAGTTCATTGATGAGGAGAAGTACCGCCGCCGCCTGGAGAAGGTCATGGCCCTGGAACGCAGCGCTCTCCCGGCGAACCAAAGCTCGGCAGAAGGAGGATAGCTATGGGTACACTTGAAGAAGTACAGCGTTTGGGACAGTCCATCTGGTATGACAACATAAGTCGGGACCTGCTTGCGTCCGGCGAGATAGAGCGCCTCATTGAGACTGGGATCACGGGCCTCACCTCTAATCCCACCATCTTCGAGAAGGCCATAGCCGGCAGCTCGGCCTATGACGACGCGCTGACCTCTCTGGCCCTGGATGGACTGGATACCAAGGACTGCTACGAAAGGCTGGCTATGGAGGACATCCGCGCAGCCGCAGACCTGCTGCGCCCGGCATACGACCGCGCCGGCGGCGGAGACGGCTACGCCTGCCTGGAGGTTAGCCCGTCCCTTGCCCACAACACCGAGGCCACCATCGCCGAGGCGGAGCGCCTGTTTGCCTCCCTGGGCCACCCAAACACAATGATCAAGGTGCCCGCCACGCCCGAAGGGGTCCCGGCCATCCGCCACCTCATAGGCCGGGGCATCAACGTGAACGTCACCCTCATCTTCTCGCTGGAGGCCCATCGACAGGTGATGGAGGCGTACATATCCGGCCTGGAAGACCTGTCCCGCGCGGGCGGAGACGTGAGCGGGGTAGCCTCCGTGGCCTCCTTCTTTGTCAGCCGGGTGGATACGGCCGTGGACGGCCTGCTGGCGGAGAGCGCGCGGCAGGGCGCGGCCGGAGTGGATGCCCTTGCGGGCAAGGCCGCCATAGCCAACGCCAAGATGGCATATCAGTCCTTCAAGACCGCCTTCGGCGGCGACCGATTCGCCGCGTTGAGGGATATAGGGGCGCGCGTGCAGAGGCCGCTATGGGCCAGCACAGGGACCAAGAACCCCGCCTATAGCGACGTGATGTACATCGACAACCTCATCGGCAGGGATACCGTCAACACCATGCCGCCGGCCACGCTCGCGGCCTTCATGGAGCACGGCCGGGTATCGCCGACCCTGGAGGAAGGCGTGGCGGACTGCGAGCAGGCCTTGAAGGCGCTGGACTCGGCGGGCGTCAGCATGGAGGAGGTAACCGATAAGCTGCTGGCCGATGGGGTCAAGGCTTTCGCCGACTCCTTTGACCAGCTTCTCGCCAATGTGGAGGAGAAGAAGGCCCTCCTCCTTGCCCGGAGCAGCGAGCGCCCGGTTTCGGCGCCTGGGGCTATCCGGCCATGACGGAGGCAGCCCTGGCGGACTTGCGGCGTCGTGACCTGGTGGGGCGCATCTGGAAGAGGGATCACACCGTCTGGAAACCGGACCCAACGGAGATCGCCGACCGCCTGGGGTGGCTTGACGTCGCCGGCTCCATGCGAGAGCAGGTCAATTCCCTGCAGGCCTTTGCCCAGGAGGTACGCGACGACGGTATCAGGCACGTAGTCCTGCTGGGCATGGGAGGAAGCAGCCTTGGGCCGGAGGTGGCGCGCCAGACCTTTGGGAGCGCGCCCGGCTTCCCTGAGCTCATTGTCCTGGACTCCACCGTGCCGGACACGGTTCTGGCCGTGACGGAGGAAATCGACCCTGCCAATACCCTCTTCTCGGTCTCCTCCAAGTCGGGCACAACCACCGAGCCCCTTGCCCTCTACAGCTACTTCCGCGGCCTCGTAGAATCCGCCGTAGGCCGGGACGAGGCAGGCCGGCGCTTCTTCGCCATCACGGATCCGGGGACTCCCCTGGAGGACATGGCCCGCGAACACGGCTTCCGGCGCGTATTCCGGAATCCCGCCGACATCGGAGGGCGCTACTCCGTCCTTTCGTACTTTGGACTGGTCCCGGCGGCCCTGGCCGGACTGGACGTTGCAAGGCTGCTGGAGCGCGCCGACCGCATGAGAGAGCAGTGCGCCCCCTCCGTCCCTGACCGGGAGAACCCCGGCGCGTTGCTCGGCGCTACAATCGGGGGCCTGGCCCTGGAGGGCCGGGACAAGCTCACCCTGGTCACCTCGCCGTCCATCGCCGGTTTCGGGCTATGGGCTGAGCAGCTCGTCGCAGAGAGCGCTGGCAAAGAGGGACGCGGTATCATCCCCGTTGCCGGCGAGCCTCTGATGGATCCCGCTTGCTACGGCAACGACCGTCTGTTCGTCTATCTGCGACTGGAGGGCGACGACAACGCCCCCACAGACGCCGCCATCGCGGCCGTCGAGGCTTCCGGGCAGCCCGTGGAGCAGTTGAAGCTGCAAGACCCCTACGACTTGGGCGCCGAGTTCTTCCGCTGGGAGTTTGCCACCGCCGTTGCGGGGGCCGTCCTGGGCATCCACCCGTTCGACCAGCCCAACGTCCAGCAGGCCAAGGACCAGACCATAGCCGGGTTGCAGGAGCACAGTGAATCGGGCCGGCTTCCCAACGTGGAGGCCCCCGGCTCCATCGCCGGTCTCCTGTCTACGGCTAGGCCGGGCGACTACCTGGCGATTATGGCCTACATACGCCAGACGCCGGAGACGGACATGGCGCTGGCCGACCTTCGCCGCGGGATAGCAGAGCGCCACGGCATAGCCACCACCCTGGGATACGGGCCCCGGTTCCTCCACTCCACGGGGCAGGTACACAAGGGCGGCCCGGACAGCGGCCTCTTCCTGCAACTGACCGCGGACTACCGGGCAGACATCCCGGTCCCGGGCGAGTCCTACACCTTCGGAGCGCTGGCCCAGGCCCAGGCCCTTGGCGACCTTGAGGCGCTGCTGGAACTGGGAAGGCGCGTCGCCAGGATACGCCTGACCTCAGGAGACGAGTCGGGCATCGAGCAGCTGGCCGGCCGGGCGACGTCACAACCTTGAATGGCAGGTAGTCCAACCGGCCTTCGGGTCGCCGTGCGGTCACGCCGTGCGCTTGGGCCCACAGAGGCCATACGGAGCAGGGCCCAACAACCGCGCAACCTCATCGGCCGGGGCTTCAAGAAAAGAGAGAAGGAGCAAGCTATGGAACTGGGCATGATAGGTCTCGGACGCATGGGCGGCAACATGACGCAGCGCCTCCTGCGCGCAGGCCACCGCGTGGTTGTCTACGACCCACAGGTGGAGGCGGTGCAATCCCTGGCCAGGGAGGGGGCCGCAGGAGCGGACTCCCTGCACAACCTTATAGAGCAACTCACCCCGCCTCGCGCGGTGTGGGTAATGGTCCCCGCAGGGGAAGCAACGGCGAGCGCTATCGACACCCTCGCGGATTCCCTCTCACCCGGCGACACGGTGATTGACGGCGGCAACTCCAACTACAAGGACAGCATCCGCCGGGCAGAAACCCTGGCCGGAAGGGGGCTGGCCTTCCTGGATGCAGGAACCAGCGGAGGCATATGGGGGCTGGCCGAAGGCTATAGCATGATGATTGGCGGAGATGAGGCCGCATTCCGGAGACTGGAACCCATCTTCCAGTCCCTTGCCCCCGGGCCGGATAGGGGCTACGGCCACGTTGGCCCGGCCGGGGCGGGCCACTTCGTCAAGATGGTGCACAACGGCATTGAGTACGGCCTCATGCAGGCGTACGCCGAGGGCTTTGAGCTGATGCGGGCCAAGCAGGAGTTTGGCCTGGACCTGGCCCGGATTTCCCAGATATGGCGTTATGGCAGCGTGGTCCGTTCCTGGCTGCTGGACCTGACCGCGGCCGCCCTGGAGGAAGACCCCGACCTGGACGCCCTTCAAGCATACGTGGAGGACTCCGGCGAGGGTCGATGGACCGTACAGGAGTCCATTGACCTCAACGTCCCAACCCCTGTCATAAGCCTGTCCCTTCAGGCGCGATTCCGCTCCCGCCAGGACCAGCCCTTTGGCGCAAAGCTGCTGGCGGCCATGCGCAACCAGTTCGGTGGCCACGCCGTGAGGAAGGCGGAATAGCTTACCAAAGGAGGCCCGCTTTGTGCCGCAGTATCAAGACCCTCAGAAGTGACTCAGCGATGGCGCCGGAGGAAGACATTCGAGCGGCTTCGCTCCAATTCGTGCGGAAGCTCTCAGGTTACCGCACCCCCTCTAGAATCAACGCCGCGCCCTTTGACGCCGCCGTCGAGGAGGTAGCTTCGGCGGTCCACAGACTGCTGGCGTCCCTTAACGAGATACGCGAAGAACGCCCCAGGCCAAACGGCTCCACCCCCCGCCAACCCACCTCCGGAGCCGGAGCCGCCCTGCTAGTGTCCCCTACCAAGGCGGGTAATGACAGGCGCCAACTTTGAGGTTACAATAAATGCGCGGCTTGAGACGCCTACCACCCAGAGCGGCGGACAAACCCCGCCCCGGCAATCCGGTCTCAAGCGCCAAGGGAACCCCTCAATCACCCTGAAATAAAGGAGCTTACCATGGGCAAGCTGGATGGAAGAGTCGTTATCGTGACCGGCGCCAGCCGGGGCATAGGCGAATCGATCGCCAAGATGTTCGCCGCGGAGGGCGGCAAGGTCGTCTGCGCAGCCCGAACGCTGCGAGAGGGCGACCATCAGTTGGCCGGCTCGCTGGAGACAACGGTGAAGGCCATCCGTAACGCCAGCGGAGAGGCCACGGCGGTCGCGGCCAACATCTCTGAGCCCGACCAGTGCGAAGCCCTGGTAGAGGCAACCCACCAGGCATATGGCCCGGTTGATGTCCTGGTGAACAACGCCGCTCTCCTGTTCGCTATTCCCACAAAGGACTACCCCATCAACCGGTGGTTGCGTACGTGGGCAGTGAACGTCCACGGGCCGTTCATTCTGAGCCAGCTGGTACTCAAAGACATGATACCGCGCGGGAGTGGCAACATAGTGAACATCTCCTCCGGGGCAGCCACGGGGCCGGGCCGAGGCCCCTACCCCGAAGCCACCGGTGGCAGCTCCACCTACGGCACTCAGAAGGCGGCCCTGGAGCGTTTCACCCAGGGCCTTGCCCAGGAGGTCTACCAGTACGGCATATCCGTTGCCGCGTTCTCCCCGTCCCAGTTTGTGCCAACCGCGGGGTCCATGTTCGCCCAGCAGAGGACGCAGGTAGACCCGGAGACCACCGAGTCCCCCGAGACTATGGCGAAAGCCGCCCTTCTGCTGGCGACCGAGCCTCTGGACAAGATAGCCGGCCGGGTGACCTACAGCCAGCAAATCCTCAATGAGTTCGGCTGGATCACCGATGCCAGGGGCACGGGCGTGGACCCGGAGCGCATGGGGAGCGGATACAGCAGAATCTAGCATGGGCAGCACAGCCTAGGCAATGGATACATCAGCAGGAGCATCCAACCCGCCGGAGCGGCGCAGTATGGCGCGGAGAGCGCTTATGGCTCTTGCCTTGGGCATTGTACTGCTGGCTTTGGCCGGCTGCGCCGGCGCGGGTGAGACGGACGTCCCCACCTCAGCCACAACGCCTACTGCCGCGCCCGTTCCCACCTCTACCCAGGCGGCGGCGTCCTCCACTCCTTCCCCAACCGTCGCCCCTACGGAGACGGCGTCGTCCACCGGCATAGGCCCGGAGGACATCATAGCCATCCTCCCCATAGACGCCATTCCAGCCATCCTGGACCCGCAGTTCCTCTCCGCCGCATCCGCTGAAGACCAGATGGACAACGCCGAGCAGGTCATCGGCGTATCCATCAACGGAGACAACCGCGCCTACCCTATCAACATGCTCAGCAGCCACGAGATAGTGAACGACATGGTTGGCGGCGAGGCTATTGCCGTCACATGGTGACCCCTCTGCTACTCGGGCATAGTTTATGCCCGCCGGTTCGATGACGCGACCCTCACCTTTGGGGTGTCCGGCAAGCTGGTTATGAACGCCCTTGTCATGTACGACCACCAGACCCGCACTCTCTGGAGCCACTTCACGGGAGACGCCATCACCGGCCCCCTGGAGGAGACCAAGCTGGAGGTAATTCCCGCCCCCCATACCACCTGGGCCCGATGGAAGGAGCTTCACCCAAACACCCTGGTATTGGACAAGGACGGCCGGTACAAGGTGGACAGCTACGACTTCTACTACGGAAGCGGGTCCCCAGGTGTAATTGAAGAGGCCCGCACAGACGACCGCCTGCACACTAAGGAGTACGTCGTGGGCCTCCGTATCAACGGCCAGACGAAGGCATATGCCTTCAGCGACCTCAACGCTCAGCCTGTGGTCAACGACTCCCTCGCAGGGCAGGCGCTTGTGGTCACCTTCGACCAACAATCTGCCACCGGCGGAGTCTTCAGCCGCGAAGCGGCCGGGCGCGTCCTCACCTTCCAACCCACAGCCCCAACAGCCTCCGGCGGCCCCCTCATGGTGGACAACGAGACAGGCAGCCTCTGGCAAATGCTCACAGGAGAGGCCGTAGAGGGCGAGTTGGAGGGCGCGAGCCTTACGCCAATACCGTCCAACTACTCTTTCTGGTTCGCATGGAAGGACTGGCACCCGTCCACTCAACTCTTCGACGCGTCCTCTTAAGTACGCGCAAGCGCTGTCATGCCACTCGCCAACGCGCCTCACCGTCTCATGCCCGCTTTCGCGGGCATCCGGAGGTGGACGGGCCCGCTCGTGCTGTGCCGAGCCGCCTTCCCCGTTCGTGGTGATGGTATGAAAGAGTCACCCGATTCCTGCATGCTGTATGGGAGAAGACCAACAGCAAAGGAGGGGCCAGGTGACGATATATATTGGACTGGATGTAGACAAAAAGGGAAGTGTCTACTGTTGTCAGGACGAGAGTGGGAAGGTATTGGGAGCAGGCCGGTTGTCCCACAGCCTGGATGCGGTGAGGGAACTGATAGGGAGTGGTGGCCATCCCACCCACGTACACCGAATTCGTGGGAAGGCAGTTGTTGGAGCAACTGAGCGGGGCGGAGTGTTGAAGGAGACCGAGTCTGCCTTTAGAACGCGTGAAATGACGAGGCAAGAGCGCTGGCATTGGTGGAGGGACAGAACACTAGACAAGCTCCGTGATGGTTGGGCTGAGGAACGCCATAAGCCGATTGATTGGGTTCGAGAGAGTGACCTCTAGTCAAACACTATTTACGTACCTATTCCCCACCCGTCAGAGTGATGAACTCCTGACCAACTGCAGGAACAGATCCTCGGACAAACCCCTGTACTGCTGAGTTCTCCTCGTGAGCCCGTCTATTCAGGCGCGTATTTCATTGTAAGACGCGGCGGCTCCTAATTGCTCCCGGAAATGGAGTCTCTTACCTCCTTGCGCAATTCTTCATACGACATAGTGATTGGAGCTATAAGAGGCCTCGTTACTTCTCCATCTTCCATCTCCCAAAAACCTTGAGCCGGTCCCTTCACAATAAAACCCTCTCCCCAGAAATCGATTCCCTCTTTGGTATCGAAGAGGAACAGTACATACTCCTGATCAGGATAAAGCCAGGGTCGGTCATTCCTCACATCTTGCCAGAGTGGTTCTGTTCTCATGATTGATATATCTACGGGGCCTGAGCCTTTGAGGTATTCATCCACTCGGAATTTGAAGGTGTGAAATAGAACATAGACACCGGAGTCATCGTACTGACCCCGCGACTGGCCAGGTGGGTTTTCACGTAAAGGAAGCGGCTTGACTTCTTCCACATGGTCCAACAGAGCGCCGCGAACTACAACATCTGACCTCGCTGCAACCTCTCTTATAGGACTGAGAATCTCAAATCCACTGATCATCGAGGTTAGACACGGAGTTGTAGGACAAAGCGAGCTATTGCTCGGAGTCTCCGCTTCCTGGGTGCGTGGTTGCTCCGTTTCAGGGCCCAATACCACGAATCCAGCTGTGACTACAGCGCCCAGTAATACTACCCCTATGAATAACAGTGGCCGGGGGGGGTTCATTGTACAACTCCTTCGCTCGTATCTACTTGATTTGTTAGTGGCCAGGTCGTTGTTCATTCACGCCGTCTACTGAGATGGACCCCATTAGCTGGACAGGTAAGAGGCCAATTTCAGATCGTGGACTGCCCTTATAGACCCCAGTGTTGATGTTGATGTCATCGGTGATATTGACCTTACCCCGTTATTAGTATCAGAGGCTAGTAGAGTGCAGCTACCGCTTCAGCATACTCCTTTGGCGACCTGCCTTTCAACGAGCTATGGGGTCTGACCTCATTGTAGTCCTGTCGCCGGCTCTCGACGACCTCCCTGGCATGTTTGATGCCCATGAACCAGTTGATATTCAGACATTCGTCACGCAGCCGGCCGTTGAAACTCTGGGAAGGCTTTCTCCACCGGCTTGCCGGGACGTATGAAGTTTAGCTTTACGCCCCTACGGTACGCCCATTCGTCCAGGACCTTGAGCCTCCTCACCTCGACCACTCCCATCCCCACGAACCTCTTATTCCACAGGTAGAAGGTCTGCTCAGCGATGCCCATCTTCCGACAGACCTCCAAGACCGGGGCGCCACCCTGAGCCTGCCTTAGGGCGAAGGCTATCTGTTCCGATATGCACAGGGACATCTTCATGGATTGCCCCGCCTTCCTATGTGTGATCATCCCACAAAACAAACACTTCTCTTGTACCAGTTTTCGGGGCCAGGATCAGTGGGGCTACGAGGCCCAGTGCTATGATATACTTCTATCGCCAATTACCAGACGAAGGGGTAGGCTCATGTCTAAACTTGCTGAATTGCAGAGGGCCATATCAGAGACCAGGGCGGAGCGAGGCTTCGTAACTGATCCTGTCAAAATACACGTACTGCTTACCGAGGAGGTCGGCGAGATCGCCTCAGAGATAAAGAGACTTTGGTCCGTTAACTATGGTGACTTCAACCGTGATCGTCTTCAGGAAGAGATCGCTGACGCATTCGTTCTGCTGGTGGCTCTGGCGACCCAGTTCGACA
Source organism: Dehalococcoidia bacterium (assembly GCA_965247645.1). Lineage (GTDB taxonomy): Bacteria > Chloroflexota > Dehalococcoidia > Lucifugimonadales > UBA2985 > JAPPHY01. Next base: position 1,690,612 of record OZ252024.1, on the reverse strand, counting down.
TCGACATCGAGAAGGCCGTGGCAGGAAAGTTCTTCCAAAAAGATGGCATGCGAGAGTGGAAATCAGCAGTGCCGTGAGCCGTCACCATAGGCATCTTACACTCTTCGACCAGTGGTCTCAGTTCCACAGAGCATCTACACACCAGCCCATGCCTACCCTACATAGCACAGTCTTGGCGGCGTCTCAGGAAGATAGTTGGGTCGAAGTCGGAGGGGGATAACCCCAACTAGGCTATCGGACAGCCGCCATACACCTAAAACCTACTCGATACTCCGATGGCAAGGATAACTGCGGTATCCTACGGGCTCCCGGCATGACTACAGCTCCAGAACAAACTTCAAAGTGAGCATGGACCAGATGCAACCGACACAAAAACCTGCGGTACTCCTGGGCGGTTGATTTGGATGCAGCGAACGGAGACGGTCGCATATCCTAGCTGGTTTGGCGTCGCCAGCTCGTTGATCTGACGCCGAACGGCCTGATGACGGGTCCGGGTCTCAATACGTGGAGCTGCCAGGGTTCGAACCTGAAACGGTTCGGCAACAGGGTTCCTTGGCTGAGGCTCAGGGGGAGTTGCCGTAAGGGGTTGAGATCGCCATTCGTAGCAGTGCCTACCCCCCTCCAGGGTCTCCAGGTATCCTTGTAGCCACGGGACGCCTGGCTATCCCGTTTCCCGTTTGGCCCCCAGAGTCTCTTCAGCAAGTTGCTTTTTAGCAGGAGATGAAAGGTCCAATGAGGAGTCTAGCGCTCCCCTGTCTCTACGCGACTACCCTGAGCATCCTGCAGATATGGCTTAACCCAGTCCCGGTCGGGGTCACCAATCTCTGCAAAATCTCTCAGTCTATTCTGTTTGGTGCTGCAGGTACCCCGCACTGCGGCCACCTCGAACCAGCCACTAGCCGTCCGCTCAATCATCGGGGTTGAAGTCCGCCTGACTCTTGATCTCGTAGGTATTGTCTGGATTGGCACCTCCTCACCCGCCTTGGACATTGTAAGCAGCCCTTGACATTACCTAATATGACGTAATATACTGTTTCCACTATAGAACCCTTACACAACTTAATAATGGATGACCATCCAGTCGAGGCAAGGAGGGGAATATGGCCAATTCACCAGAGTCCACAGACTTGCAATGGCGGGAGTTGGCTGATCTGGAGGAGCGGGAGCGCGAAGAATTGATGAAAAGCCGATACCGCGAGCTTGCTACTCTATCGGAGGAAGAGAGGGTGAGCCTTCTTGCCGATATGGAGAAGGCTGTTTATGAGTTGCCGGAGGACAAGCTTCGTTCGTTTACGACTTCCAGATTGCGAGTGTGGCTCGATTTGGAGCACGAGTTAGGGCAGGTGATCTCGAAGTCCTATAATGCAGTCACAGATCATTTACCCGGAACCACCGCGATGCGCCACATCGCTCTCGTACAGACCCTGTCACGAGAATTTTCAGCGGAGCATCAAGGAAGGTTACGGTCCTTGTTCCCGCGAGTGTTTGGGGCATTGCCGAATCTTGAGCGAGTCGTCACCGATTCTCCCACAACAGCTGCTTCACAACCAGCCAGCGCCCCCGCTAAGAAGTCATGGTGGGCTTTTTGGAGAAGGTAATGGGGACCTACTATCCCAGCTCGTAGGCCTGTGGGCTGTCTCAAAGGTCTACTCGAGGCCGCCACAGGGTCGCACGCCTGACCAACGCCTCCAGCCCACCTCTCCAACGCCTGTGCCCTGACGCCCTCTGCCTCGCCCCGAGCCAGCGCCGTCTGGAGGGTGTGAATCAGCTCATTCGCTGACTCCGGCGTCATCTCAATGGCTAGGGCCAGGAATGGCAAGTCGTTGAGCTAGGTCGGAGAGATGCGGCCAACTTGGGATATGGATAGAAACTTGCCGTGTTGGTATTGGCAAAAAGAACTTCCCGAATGGGATTCGAACCCCAGATGGGAAGAATGCGCTTGCCTGACAGCCTCCGCACTCCTTCCACGTCAGCACTGTCTTGCCGGAGTTGCGGCGGTCCAGCATCTCGGCGAAGTTGGCGGGCAGGTCGTCCTCCAGCCAGTCGGCCAGTTTGTACACCGCGTCCATGATGGCCCTGGCCTTTCGCCACTCCTCGGTGCCCTCAGCAATCACTTCGTCGTCCCAGGGGTCGACGAAGCCGTCGTACATTCCATCGTCGTAACATCTGTCTAGAAGTAAGGTAGGCCGCCGGCGAGTTACTCCGGTTGCCCGAAGCACTTTTCCGTCGGCCCCCTCCCGAACCGGACGTGCGGCTTTCACCGCATCCGGCTCTCCAGTGGTTTATGTCTGCCTCTGCGGATTACTTCGCCCGTGATGTATGTCCACGTAGCACGTCCGGCAGACCACGAGGGTCACCGTGCAGCTCCAGAATCCCGATGACTCGTACCCGTGGCGTTCGAGCGGCGCCTTGGCAGCCGGTGCAGTGGTCCTTCTCCTCAGCGTCTCCGGTGCGCTGGCGCTGTGTTCCGAGCGAGGCGGCGCAGGGCGTAAGGGATCATCACGCTGCGCCGTCGGATGCCCGTAGTTCACGATCCCCCTTCTCCGGTTAGTACGCGACGTGCTTGTCCGGCTACGCGACTTCAAGCAGAGCCTTGGGATGCCGATGCCGGGATTGCTGCCAGTCATCTTGCTCTTATTGGAGTCAGTATTGCAGGTCCCTCAGCTCATCCGGCGTCGCCTAGAGGTGTTTGTAATACCGAACCAACGGTAAGGAAGTGTAACCCGCCTTCTCATATGATCTTCGGGCGGGTGCGTGAGATTCATCGCCCCCAGTTCCTACTTCGACCATCACAACCCCGGCAGCCTTCATTTCCTCTAGGGCCCTATTATTCAATTCTGTGCCTATGCCTAGGCCTTGGTGGTCTGGGTGGACTGCCAGAAGCTCAACTTCTCCGGTTTGGCCCTTGATCTGATATGCCAGAAACCCGACAACCTTTCCTCTTAGCTCGGCAACCAAGACGCTGACTCTCTCTGAATCCTTGCAAATGGCTTCCACCCCTTCCGCTTGACTCTTACGCCAATTGGGGTAGAGGAAAGAATAGATTACTGGTCCGAGTATTTGCTTGAAAGAGACGAAAACTGGTTCCCACGCCAGCAGAGACACTTTGACTATTTCTTCGAGGTCCTTATCATCAAATGTTCGAATTAACCAGTTCACTTGCTATCCTCCTCAATTGCCCAGTAGTGGCCGATGACCTTACCCCGTTATTAGTATCAGAGGCTAGTAGAGTGCAGCTACCGTTTCGGCATATTCCTTTGGCGACCTGCCTTTCAACGAGCTGTGGGGGCTGACCTCATTGTAGTCCTGCCGCTAGCCCTCAATGACCTCCCTGGCATGTTTGATGCCCATGAACCAGTTGATATTCAGACACTCGTCACGCAGCCGGCCGTTGAAACTCTCGGCAAAGTCATTCTCCATCGGCTTGCCGGGGCATATCAAGTTTAGCTTGACGCCTCTACGGTACGCCCCTGCCCTGACCCAAGAACGCTAGCGGGTCTTCAACAGGGTTACGTTGGAGATCCCGGATTTGTCTTTCCGAAAATGCCGTCGCACGACGAGGAAACCATCGTGACATATATGGTCGCTTCCTCATACAGAGTGGGAGGCTTGACCTTTGCAGTCAACGTAAACCTTTGCCATATATCTCTACCTACATGGGCTAGGCGTTTACACGGTCCACATCTGGGGTGAGAAATGCACGGAGGAATTGGCGTTGACGAACTACTCAATCTTCATCACCGACACCCTGGAATACGACTGTACTGCCGATAACCCCTAAAGTGTACGGGACGATTCGCGGGAAGAGTGGCTACGATTTGGGAGCCTTCTTATCCTCCTCTACCTCACGTTTCACCTCAGCATCCATCTCCGCCGCTAGCTTATCCAGCTGCTCCTTTGTATAGCCGATGAGCTGCCCGGACTCCATCATGGCGGCCCGGGAGTTCTTTGGCGCCATCAGCGGGCTGTGGAGAAGGTGATCCACCCGGTTGCTGGCGCTGCAATTCGCGCCACCGCGTTTCCGGGGAAACGGTCTCGCCTGATTTGCCAAGCGCCTGGAGGCAGATCAGGCAAGTTTGCAATTGACACTAATAGTATAGCATACTATTATTTTGGTGTGATCAGGAGTTACCGGGGCCGGGACACTGAAGCAGTCGCTGGACGACGACGTGTCAGCAAATTCCCCGAGGACATCCAGCGCATGGCTCAGCGCAAACTAATGGTCCTGAACAACGCCACCGACCTGAATGATCTAAGAGCGCCTCCGGGAAACCGCCTGGAATCCCTCGCAGGAGATAGGGATGGGCAGTACAGCATTCGCATCAACGATCAGTGACGTATCTGCTTCGTCTGGGACGAAGGGGACGCCTATCTAGTGGAGATAGTGGACTACCACTGAGTAAAAGACCAGTAAGAGAGGTGACCGTGACTAGCAAGATGGCACACAACCCCGAAAGGCTGCCTCCCGTTCACCCGGGAGAAATCCTCAACGAAGAGTTTCTCCTCCCGATGAGAATTACCCAGTACCGACTGGCCAAGGCCATTGGCGTGGATACCCGTCGGATTCATTCCATCGTCCACGGGAAGCGGTCCATCACGGCGGAGACAGCCTTGCTGTTCTCGCGGTACTTCGGAAATTCCGCTGGGTTCTGGATGGGGCTTCAGAGCCAGTACGACCTAGAAACTGCCGAGGATCGTCTTTCTCATAGGCTAAATATGGTGGCGACCCACTTGCCAGAATAACCCAAATCCCTCGCTTGAAGAGGGTTGACCGGTTCTTTTCGTTTGCGGACGATCTCGAGCGCGCCGTCCCATATGTCCATGCCAACCCACTGCCTACCAAGCCTCTCGGCGGCTATCGGCGTGGTTGCACAGCCACAGAACGGGTCAAGCACTATGTCTCCGGGGTTGCTGCTGGCCTTGATGGTGCGCTCGTACAGGGCTAACGACTTCTGCGTCGGATAGCCGGACCTTTCACTTGGCATAGCATTTAACGATTGGGTGTTCCATACATCAAAAGGTAGCCGTTCTTCTTCTGATGCACGAGTTGCGCTTTCGTTCCCAGTGGCGAGGCAGCGCAGGACTTCAGGTGTCCTAGGTTCTTTGCATGAATTCGTCGATGGCCTCCCACAGCCGCTCGTACCAGCCCAATGCCATGCCGACAACCTTGGGTTGGTAGTGCACCAGGCCCAGCTCGAGATTGGCGACAAGGCAGCCCTAAGTCAGGTTGGCCAACGACACCAGAGCCTCCCCTAGCCCTCTTCGGCGCGATACCCTCGCCGTCCTTCTCACTAGAGACCTTGCCTGCTGCCAACCCATGCTCCTTGCTACTAAGTTGTACCAATAGAGTATGCCACCGGCTGCGCACCTCAAGTCCGGCGCCCGTCCCGTGACCGGCCCTCCAATCACATGGTCGCCGTCATCTGGGTCTCCCGCCTCCATTTCCTACTATGTCGTCGCCACTGAAGCGTCCACCACCGCGGCGGTAGCCTGGGGTTCCGGGACCGGTTCGCCGTCTTCACGCATACCTTCGACATGGAACTCGATGGCCTCTCGGATTGCTTCCAGCAATTCTTCCCGGGAGCTCGCCGTAGCCACGCAGCCGGGCAGGTCGGGCACATAGGCAGCGTAGTTGTTGTGGGTCCTTTCAATTACGACGGTGTATTTCATCGGTTGGGTTACTCCATCAGGCCAGATTGTTTCAAGATGCTGTTCCATGTGCCTGGGGATAGATCGTCACTTGGTTTGCCGAGGAATGGTTACCCGGCCAGGCTTGACTGGATGCTTGAATTGTCGGTGGCTTCCTCTCGTGCGAACCAGTCGCCATCCGTCCCTCTCTATCAGTTCAATTGCTTCTCTAACCTTTGGCACGTCTAGCTTGTCTCAAGCCTCATATTCAGGATACACAGGCACTTGAGTTCATCAGATCTCTCCGCAACATCAGGAATCAACCGGGTTCCCCCTCTTCCGAAAGGAACCCCAATCTCTTGAGTTTCCCCTCAATTGCTACGTCCAGCTTGGCGGCTTCAGCCTGCTGCCTTCTTCTCGAAGGGCTCGCCGTCGTCCTCCTGCGGCTCGACTCTTCACTCCCTCCGCTCGCGCCATCCGTGTTCACTGCGAGGGCATTGTAACATTATGAAGTTCTCCGAATACTCACCGTGATAGAAGGGGGGCCTTTGAATACCAACCACGCCAGTGAACTATTCATAGTCTAAAAACGCAGAAGCGGGCGCACAAAAGCCACTATTGACTTATACTCGCTGGTCCTTCGGCGCTTCTCTGATTGGTATGACACTCTGCCTTCAGAACCCGAGCCTATTGAAGCCTGGCTAACCGCCATTAACGGCCAGCCGGAAACGAGGCATATGTATTTCCGCACACTTCGCACGTTCTACAGATGGCTTGAGTTGCGACATAAAGTCTCAAATTCCATGCGCTATGTGGAAGCCCCAACGGTCCCCCGCAAGTTGCCTCGTTACTTGACTCCCAATGAACTGGCCATACTTCTCAAATACCCTCATCACTCCACTCGTGACCGGGCCCTCCTGTACTTTCTGTTGATACCGGTGTCCGTGCAGCTGAGGCTGCTAGCCTGTCCTATGAAAACATCAAGGAAGGTTGGGCAATAGTCAGCGGCAAAAGAGGGCAGAGATTCGTACCACTGTCGCATATAACTCAGGAAATGCTGGCAAAGATGGTCGCCAGGACAGGCCCTGTTTGGCGGGGACGAGAGGCCTACTCACGACTAGGGGCCTACAGCAGTTGGTCAAGAGGAGCCTGAAGGCAGGGGGCTACAAGGCAGGAAGCTCGGACCGCACCTGCTGAGGCACACCTTCGCTACGCTATGGTCAGGTGAAGAGATGGCGCTGCAACAGGTAATGGGCCACGCTACGCTAAACATGACCACGAGGTACAGGCAACTCAGATATGATCATGTGCGAAGCCACCACGAGGCTCACTCACCATTGAAGGACATATTCCCAGACGCTATAATGTAGCAATGACATATTCACCTCCCTTAGCGCCCCCTTAAGTCCCCCCCTTCCCCCTGGGCGGGTGTAGCTCAGTGGTAGAGCTCTTGCTTCCCAAGCAAGTTGTCGTGGGTTCGATCCCCATCACCCGCTCCATCCTCACCGGCGCGTACTAAGCGGCGCAAGCCCTGCGCTGAAAGACATTCTCACGCCCTGCCCCGCAGCATCCGCGCATCTTGGGTACGCTTCGGCTTTGACGCCAACCATGTATGGCTGTAAAGTATGGGAGGAGGCGCCGCCGGTGGAAACCGGCAGGCGGTGAATCGACCGGAGAACGGACCCACAGCATGAACATCAGAAGCCGGCTGAGATACGGAGAGACGCTCATCTCCGACCACCATCCCTACTACGCCACCTCGCAGAGGGTACTCCTCTACCAGGAGATAGAGGGCCGCGACGAGATCTGGGAGCTGCCGTATGCGCGCCTGACCAGGGTGGAGGTGGTCAAGCTACCTCGACATAAGATGATGGTTGCGGGGACGTTGTTAGTAGTGGGCGGAGCCGTCATGTCAACCGTGGGGTTCATCACGTCCTGGCTGGCCATACTGGCGGGGATAGCCGCCATAGCCTACGGAGGCATTGGGAGGGAAGCCTACTATCAGCTTCACGCCGACGGCATGACCAAAGAAGAGGCTGCCAAGTGGCGGCTGGTCTACTTCGGCAGCGGGAGCTTCGTCAGCACCATACGGACCATAATGGGGAACCGCTCGGAGCTCTAGCCCGCGGCCCCGCGCCGGTACTCCGCCACCAACCTCGCTACGTCCTCCGGCCCTCTTCGTCCTGTTGCTGCCAGCTCCTCCAGCATCGCCCTCCGCCTTTCCACCTCTCCGGCATCTCCCATAAGGAATGTTGGGGTCTCAACCTCTTCGAAGCGGTCCTCATCCTCAATCCACCGGAACAGCTGGCGACCGTGGGGCTTGCCGCCCTGCACGTAGTCTATCTCATGCACCTCTGCCAGTCGTCTCCAGAAGTTGTCCAAGTCGTCACCGAACCTGCGAATGTACAGCACGAGGTCAATGCGGGAGGCCGCCTCGTCGGTGACCTCATTGCCCTGGCAGATGACGTCCAGAGTCTCCTCCAACCCGGGCGCGTGCAGGGCCGTGGACAAGGAGTATCCGGCCGTCATGGTATCGAAGACCCGCCGCACCGGGCCACCCCAGATGTATCTGGGAACGGGGCCCTGGCTGAACTCCGCCACCGCCAGGTAGCCCCCGGTGGCAGCCTCTTTGAGCTCGTCCATCTCCGCTTCTTCACCGCTCAGGTGATGCACAGGCGTCTCCGGGGGCAGCAGAGACAGTATGGCATTACTCGTCGTGGTTTTGCCAGCGAAGCGCGGGATGGCTACGACCACCATGGAAAGGCCCCTGTCCATGGCTGTCCACATGGTAGCAGCCATCCCTGACGTCATGGTGCCGTTGCGTATCAGATCTATAATGGTCACGGTCTCAGCCATTGCCTCACCTCATGCCTTTCGTCGCGGGTCTCCGGTAAACACGCTCACAAATCCGGCTGACGGGAGGCTTAGCCGGGCGCGGGCCGGTCTGGGGCGCCAAAGCCGTCGCGGGCAAAGACTGGGAGGCCCGCGAAAGCGCTACCACAGGACCTCTATCTCCGACTCCCGTCGCTCCACCACCTCGCCTATGACGGCGACACCGCTCACGCCTCTCCGCGACAGGGCCGTCATCAGGTCGTCGATCCTGCCGGACGGGACCGAAATCAGGAGGCCGCCGGAGGTCTGAGCATCGCACAGGACCAGCTTTGTTTCGTTGCTGATGTGGGAACCCCACGCCACCACCGGGTTCACAGAGTGGAGGTTCCGATGGGTCCCGCCGGGCGCAATACCCTGCTGTACCAGATCCCACGTTCCCTCGATGAGCGGCGTCAGGGAGAAGCGTACCCGCGCCGTCACACCGGAGGCTTCAACCATCGTCTTCAGATGCCCCAACAGGCCGAAGCCGGTAACGTCCGTACAAGCGTTTACCCCCACCTCCGTCATAGCCTCGGAGGGGGCCCTATTCAGAGCGCTCATCACCTCTATGGCACGCTCAAGGGTGGCGGTATCCGCCACGCTTTCCTTGCCCGCGGTGGTGATGATGCCTGTGCCCAGAGGCTTGGTGAGAACCAGCAGGTCTCCCACCCTGGCAGAAGCGTTGGTCACCTGCTTTCCAGGCTCGACAAGGCCGGTCACCGCCATGCCATACTTGGGTTCCTGGTCGTCCATGGTGTGCCCACCGACTATCAGGACACCAGCCTCTTTAGCCTTGTCGGCGGCCCCCTTCAGTATCTCTCCAAGTATGTCCACCGGCAGGTCTCTGGGAAAGCAGACCAGGTTCATGGCCAGAAGGGGCTTGCCTCCCATGGCGTACACGTCGCTGAACGCGTTTGCCGCGGCGATTGCGCCGAAGCTCCACGGGTCGTCCACGATGGGTGGGAAGAGGTCTACGGTCTGCACGAGGGCCAAGTCCTCACTCAACCGGTAGACGGCGGCATCGTCGCCGGTGCTGATCCCAACCAGCAGGTTGGGGTCGGAAAAGGTCGGCAGCTGACGCAGGACCTGCGCCAGGTCCTCAGGACTGAATTTAGAGGCTCAACCGGCGCAGTTGGCCAGACTGGTCAGACGTATCTGCTCGCCCTGCATTTGGCAAGTCCTTTCAGGGAGCGCGATCCCGTGGGTATTCAACATGATAACACACGCGGAGCGGACGCGCCCCTCCCCCCAACGTCGTCATGCCCGCGAACGCGGGCAATCGGCACGGCATGGTAAGGGGCGGTAGACCCCTGCTTTCGCAGGGGTGGTTACGGCGTGGCCAGCTACCACCGTGTAGCAACCATGCCCGCGAACGCGGGCATCCAGAGGAGGATGGGGGGTAAATTGCCGTTCGTGATAAACCGAGCTCCCCTGCCCGCTCGTGGTGAGCTTGTCGATCCATGTGAGCGGAAAAGGTTAGCCGATTTCGCTGGAGCGAAAAGAGCGTGGCATGGAGCGCTAGACGTACCGCTCCCCACCATCAGGGAAGACTGTCACCACCACTCGCCCAGGACCCAGGCGCATGGCTATGCGAAGAGACGCCAGAGCGCTGGCCCCGGAGGAGACCCCCACCAGCAGCCCCTCCTCCCGGGCCAGGCGGGCCGTCATCTGCAACGCCTCATCGTCGGTGACGCCGATGACCTCGTCTACAATATCCCTGTTGAGAATCGGCGGCACGAAATCGGCCCCCAATCCTGGTATGGCGTGGCTTCCCACGTCTCCACCGCTCAGAACGGGCGATGAGGCCGGCTCCACGGCCACCACCAGGGTGTCCGGGTATCGCTCCTTGAGCGCCTCGCCCACGCCGGTGATGGTCCCGCCGCTGCCAACGCCGGCCACAAAAGCATCCACCCTTGCCCCGGCGTCTCGCAGTATCTCCTGGGCCGTGGTCTCCCTGTGCGCCCTGGGATTGGCGGGGTTGAGGAACTGATTCATAGACACGTACGTAGGGTTTTCCCGGACCAGCGTCTCGGCGGCGCGTATGGCGCCGGCCATGCCGTCCAGAGGCGACGTCATGTGAAGCTCAACGCCCATGTGGGTCAGCAGCCGCTTCCGCTCCATCGGGACCCCCTCTGGCATAGCGATGATGAGCGAGTACCCTTTGGCCGCGGCGACCATAGCCAGGGATATTCCCGTGTTGCCGCTGGTGGCCTCCACCAAGGTATGGCCCGGAAGCAGCGTTCCGGCCTCCTCGGCGTCACGCACCATCGCCAAGGCAATGCGGTCCTTAACGCTCCCCGTGGGGTTTCGGCTCTCCAGCTTCCCCAGAACTGCGGCCGACCCCTCGGCCGGAACGCGCTTGAGGGCAACCAGGGGTGTGTTGCCTATCTGGTCGAGAATGCTCTGGGACATAAGGGGCGGCGCGCCTCTCTGTATGAATATCCCATTTTGACCCCGTAGGGTACGCGAGTCAAGACGAGCGCACGGCCCCATGCAGGGCCGGGTATCCGACCCAAAGGGGTCGTCCGTGTTGCCTACCAAATGAGGGCGTGGTATATTCACCTACGCGCGGGCCTTCCGGACGGGAGGCCGGTACAGGATGGATATGGACAGGATAAAGCAGAGTTTCGACGCGCTGGCCGCAAGAGGCGAAATGGGGCTGATACCCTACCTCACCGTAGGCTATCCCTCCGTGGAAGATACGCTTTCTCTTGCGCCTGCCCTTGTGGACGGCGGCGCAGACGTGGTGGAGCTGGGCGTGCCCTTCAGCGACCCTCTGGCCGATGGCCCCACCATTCAAAGGTCCAGCTTCCACGCCCTTGCCCAGGGCGTAACCCTGGCTACGTGCTTGCAGGTATGCCGCCGGCTGAGAGGCGCCGGAATCGCCGTGCCCCTGGTGTTTATGAGCTACTACAACCCCATCCTCAGCTACGGACTGGAGCGATTCGCAGCGGAAGCCCAGGACGCCGGACTGGACGGGGTCATAGTGCCCGACCTGCCCTTTGAGGAGGCGGACCCCTTGCGAAGCGAGTGCAGCGGCCACGGCGTCCACATCGTCCCGCTTCTGGCCCCCACCAGCGCCGACGCGCGCATTGCCCACTCCTGCGAAAAGGCCGGCGGGTTCGTGTACTGCGTCAGCCTGACCGGGGTCACCGGGGCGCGGGAGGAGATCTCTCCGGGCGTGCCTGCTCTCACACGGAGAGTCAGGGAGCGCACGGACCTTCCAATAGCCATCGGGTTCGGAATCTCGCAAAGACGCCATGTGGAGGCCCTGACTTCCTGCGCCGATGCAGCAATTGTGGGAAGCGCGCTGATTGACCTTGTGGACAGGACGCCGTCCACCCGGAGAGAAGAGACGGTGAGGGAGTTTGTGGCCGGGCTCAAGGGTATGACCCACACTCAAGGGAGGCAGTAATCATGGCGATGGCATGCCGCGGCCTTCGCGGAGCGACTACGGCTGAGGACAACACCAAAGAGGCGGTGCTGGAAGCCACCAGGGACCTGCTGGAACGCCTGGTAGAGGCCAACGACCTCTTGACAGAGGACCTGGCCGCCACCTTCTTCACCACCTCCCCGGACCTCAACGCAGAGTTCCCCGCAGCGGCCGCTAGGCAGATGGGATGGGAGTACGTCCCCCTCATCTGCGGCCACGAGATGAACGTGCCGGGCGGGCTCCCTCTCTGCATCCGCGTCATGGTACTGGTGAACACGGAGAAGCGCCAGGAAGAGATGACACACCTCTACCTGCGAGACGCCAAGAACCTGCGCTCCAGGGACGTAAGCTGAGCCCGGCTCCATGAGGACCAGAAGGGATAAGCTGACCGAATTCGCGTTAGGCGTGACCGGAGGGACCCTTCTCATCGCGGGTATCCTGAGCTGGGGATCCGGAGGCAGCGTACCCAGGGTCTTTGTGCTCACAGGCGCTCTGTTGATTATCGCCGCTCAGCTTATCCGCCGGAGGTCAAGGCGCTAGTCCCTGGCGCCACTCCTGCCCCGATGCTGGACATGCCACGCTTTGAGTGTTAAAGTTACGCCTTGTTGGACGTGATCCGGACACAACCCATTGCCGGAGAAAAATATAAGCAAGCACAGGTGATCCATGCCACAGCTACATGACATAAATATCCAGAGCATCCAGCCCCTGATTTCGCCCAGGGAGTTCATTGAGAAGTACCCCGTCACACCCCGGGTAGCCCAACTCGTCGCAGACGGCCGGGAGCAGATCGCTCGCATCCTGAGTGGCGAAGACGAACGGATGCTTATGATCACCGGGCCCTGCTCCATTCACGACCTTGAGGCCGGCTACGCGTACGCTCAGCGGCTTAAAGGCCTGACCGATGAGTTGCAGGAACAGCTCCTCGTAGTCATGCGCGTGTACTTCGAGAAGCCGCGCACGACTGTTGGGTGGAAGGGGCTGATTTATGACCCGCGCCTCAACGGCGGCTTCGACATCGCCGCCGGACTGCAAATGGCCCGTGAGTTCCTGCTGCAGGTAGGCGAGATGGGCCTGCTTGCCGCAATAGAGTTCGTAGACCCCATAACGCCCCAGTACCTGGCAGACCTTTACTCCTGGGCTGCCGTGGGCGCCCGCACCGCAGAGAGCCAGACCCACCGGCAGATGAGCAGCGGCCTCAGCATGCCAGTAGGCTTCAAGAACGGCACCGGCGGCAGCGTCCAGCTTGCCGTAGACGGGGTAGTAGCAGCGCAGGCCGTACAGGGTTTTCTGGGAGTGGATGCCGATGGCAAGGCGTCCATAGTAGTCACCAAGGGCAACCCCAACTGCCACATCGTCCTGCGGGGAGGCAGCCGCGGCACAAACTTTGACGCAGCCTCCATAGTCGACGCCACCGAGAGGTTGCAGCGCTCCAAGGTCTCCACCCGGCTGGTGGTGGACTGCTCTCACGCCAACTGCGGCAAGGACCACACCAAGCAGCGCGTTGCCTTCCAGGACGTCCTTGACCAGAGGGTAGCCGGCAACGGGAACATCGTGGGCATGATGCTGGAAAGCCACCTGCTGGAGGGGAACCAACCCCTGGACGAAAGAAATCCCGGCAACCTCAAGTACGGCGTATCCATCACCGACCCCTGCGTCGGATGGGAAGAGACGGTAGAGCTCCTCACAACGGCCGGCCAGGCATTGGGTTCAGCCAGAAAGTCGGCCGCAAGGGCCTGATACTCCGCCTCTTTATCCGGCGCGCAAAGGCTGGGAAGAGAGGAAGAGCAGTCCCCATCCGGGTCGCCAAGCGACGATCTCAGGGAAGCGGAGCCTGTAGCCAGCCGGGTCCAACGGCTATGAACGCGCCTAGCCTATTCCCGATGCGACAGCCTGCTGGGCCTCAGACGGCGCCACTGCCACCCTTCGCCTTCTCCACCGCCAGCCCATCATAACAAGCAACTCGCCCACGGCTGCGTCGGTAACGTCGTCCTTCAGAGGCACATCGGGGTGTATGCGATAGTGGTTCTTGCGGCCCACCTTGGTCTTGGTCACGTAGCCGGCGTTTTCCAGGTCCTTGATGATCTTGTGTGCGGCCCTCTCCGTGATCCCCGCTGTATCCCCAATCTCCCTTGCCGTTGTCCGTGGACTCTTTGCTATAGCCGCCAGAGTCAGCCCGTGGTTTGTAATAAACGTCCACTCAGCCACTAGAAAAACTCCCGCCATAGCCTCTTGACAGGCCCTGAGATGGATGTATAATGATACTTGAAGTGTAGTTCATGTATGAAGGGTAGTGTATTGTCTCTCCGGTATTACATATCCAGTATATTTATTGCGGGAAAGGCTATCATGCAAACCTCATCATGGGAAGACCTTCCGCCATCTCCCCAAGTTTGGCACAAAGGAGAGGTGGTGTCAAGGTTGCAAAGCGTGACGTAGACGCTCGGCCAGCCGGGCCGCGGAGAGCAAATCCGGGCGACAAAACATGGGCCGAACGGCCCACAAAAAGCGGAAAGACCTGTTATAACTCAGAAAGAGAGACCTACAGTGCAGTACCGAGAAACCGTTAGAAACATAGTCCATAACAGCGCCCTTGTGACCCTGCTGGTCACCCTTGACAGGGACCTGAAAGCCTATGGACAGCGCCATATGCACAAGACGTCTCCCACCCAGTCCAGTGACTGGTACCGTATGAATGAGACCGCCATAGCCCCCAGCGATTTTTGGTTCCGCGCCGTGGGTTGCCGGAAGCCGCGGCAGACCCTGGATAAGTAGGGCTCACTAGAGAAGCCCCTTATTCCCGCCGCCAATAAATCGCCCTGAAAGTAGATGCTATGGACTGGATCCTGCTCTCCCTGGTCAGCGCTTTCTCTTTTTCAGCGTACAGCATTATCCAGAAGTACGCCTTCCAAAAGGGTCTCAGCAACGTCTTTGCATTCGGGTTCTGGGGCGGTATCCTCCACCTGGCCCTCGCAGTCGTCATACTGGCCCTGGACCCGATTAACGTCGCCTGGACGTCCTTGCCGGTGATAACTGTGTTGGGAGCGGGTCTGCTGAATACGGGGGTCTCACTCCTCATTAGCAGGATGCTCCAGCGCGGTGAGGTCACCCGGGTAGTCCCGGTTATCGATACCTATCCTGTGTTCGTTGCAGTCATGGCCATAATCTTTCTGGGGGAGGACGTTACTCCCCTCAAGTGGATGGCCATACTCCTGGTCATCTGCGGAGCCGTCCTAGCCTCCGGACGCCCCACCTTGCCCGGAAGCCTCGCATCCTTTGGCGGGCCCTTCTTCCTTCTTCTGACCGCCAGTTTTGGAATTGCCACCTACAGCATCCTGGCCAAATACGCCCTAGGCCACCTGGACTTCTGGCACGTCTATGCCATTTCCAGCATCGGCTCTGCTCCCGCATTCGCGTATGCGGTGCATGCTTTCCGCGCCTGGCCCCAGGTGCGTCGGGCAGGCCGGTCGGCCGGTGGGCTGGCGGTCACATGGTCCGCGCACGGGGTAATATGCCTCGCCTTCCTCGCCAGCCTCTGGGCCTTTGAGCTTGGCCCCGTCTCCCTCTCCTCCGCCATTATGGCCGCCAGGCCGGTGATAGTGCTGACCTACGCCACCCTAACCGGTATCCTGCTGCCCAAGGCGCTCACTGAGCGGACCGCCGGGGCAGCGCTGTTGGAGAAGGGCGTGGCCGCCGCCCTTGTAACGACGGGTGTAGGGGCTATGTCTCTACTCTAGCGTCCACTCAGGGCGTCGCCGCTCAGCTTGACGCTCTCATAGGGCTATGCTAGTATCCCTTTGCTCTTCCAGGCCTACTGCGAGCTTAGGCGCCTGCCGGGGCATGAGTCGCCTCCTATGCGAGTCCACCAAGAACTGCCTGCACAACCGCCCCCGGGGAATACCCTGCTTACCGTGGGGGTGTTCGATGGAGTGCATGTAGGCCACCGGAGCCTGCTGGACCGGCTCAAAGAAGCCTCCTCTCGGGAGGGGATGCTAAGCGGCGTCCTGACCTTCATCAACCACCCCCGCGCGGTTATCAGGCCGGGGGACTGCGTTAAGTACATCACCTCCGTAGAAGACAGGCTAGAGCTGCTCAAGGGTACGGGCGTAGACCTGGTGCTTCCCCTCACCTTTGACCTGGAGCTATCCCGCTTGAGGGCCCATGAGTTCGCGGAGCTGCTCCAGGACCGCCTGAACATGGCCGGGCTGGTCATGGGGCGCAACTTCGTCATGGGGTACAAGCGAGAGGGCACGCCGGAGACCCTCGCAGCCATCGGCAGGGAGAGGGGTTTCTCCACCACCGTGGTAGACCCCGTAACCAGAGACGGGTGGCAAGTCAGCAGCACCGCTATCCGAGACGCCATCTCCGCAGGGGACGTGGACAAAGCCTCCCTGTTGCTGGGCAGACCCTTTGCCCTTCGCGGAAAGGTTGTGCATGGCAGCGCCAGGGGCAAGACTCTGGGCTTCCCCACGGCCAACCTGGACCTACGCCAGGACCTTATAATGCCGGGGGACGGCATCTATGCCACCTTTGCCTACGTAGAGGGAAGGCGATACATGGCAGCCACCAGCGTCGGCGCCAGGCCCACCTTTGGAGAGAAAGAGCGCGTTGTGGAGGTGTACATCCTGGACTACAATGGAGACCTGTACGACTCAGAGGTAGCCGTGGAGTTTGTCCGGCGTCTGCGGGACGAGCTGCGCTTTGAGTCGGCGGAGGCGCTGGTGGCGCAGGTAAACAGGGACGTAGAGCAGGCCAGGAATATCCTGGGTGGGTATCCACCGGCCTGAGGCGCGCCATGAAGCAGGTTGAAGCAGTTGACTAACAAAGCATTAGACCCAAGCGTACTTCACGACGTCATCAGGCGCGGCGTGTCGGATATTATCGTCGAAGAGGAGTTCGTGCGTCTGCTCCAGGAGGGCAAGCCGTTGCGGCTGAAGATGGGCTTCGACCCCAGCCGCCCGGACATCCACATGGGCCACGCGGTGGGCCTTCGCAAGCTGCGCCAGCTCCAAGAGATGGGGCACCAGGTCATCCTCATCGTCGGCGACTGGACGGCCCAGATAGGCGACCCCAGCGGCCAGTCCGCCACGCGCCAGATGCTCACCGCGGAAGAGGTCCGGGCCAACGCCGAGACCTACATGCGCCAGTTCTTCAAGGTGGTGGACAGGGAGCGCACGCAGACCATGTGGCAGAGCGAGTGGTTTGGCAACTTCTCCCTCTCCATGGTCTTTGACCTCACCCGTCGCTTTACCGTGGCCCAGTTCCTGGCCCGCGACGATTTCTCCAAGCGATTCCGCGCGCAGCAGCCCATCGCCATCACAGAGCTCCTCTACCCACTGCTCCAGGCCTACGACTCCGTGGCGATAGAATCGGACGTGGAGTTTGGGGGTTCGGACCAGCGGTTCAACCTGCTGGTGGGCCGAGACCTCCAGGCCATGATGGGGCAGAGGCAGCAGCAGTGCTTCATCATGCCCCTGCTGGTGGGCACCGACGGCGTCCAGAAGATGAGCAAGAGCCTGGACAACTACATCGCCGTTGACGAGTCCCCCAACGATATGTACGGCAAGGTCATGTCCATCTCAGACTCCCTGCTCATGGACTACTTCGAGCTGCTGTCGGACGTACCGACGGAGGAACTGGCGGAGATGCGCGCGGCCATTGAAGCCGCCTCTGTCAACCCAATGGAGCTGAAGAAGCGTTTGGCCAGGGAGATAGTGGAGCAGTTCCACGACCGCGATGCTGCGATGCGGGCGGAGCGCTACTTTGTCAGCGCCTACCAGCAGGGAGACGCTCCGGAGGACGCGCAGACCATCTCCCTGCCCAAGTGGGCCTCCAGGCTCCGGCCGGAGCGGATGGAACCCTTCACCGCCGACGACTCCGCCGGCCTGATGCTGCCCATCATCCCCATAGTGGTTGGAGAGGGCTTGGTCAGCAGCTCTAGCGAGGCGAAAAGGCTTCTGAACCAGGGAGCAATCCAGGTAGACGGCCACAGGCTCACGGAAGACCTTGCGGCCCTGAGCAACGGTAGCCTCATAAGAGTCGGTAGACGCCGCTTTGCCAGGATGGTCGACTCAGACGCGCCGCCCCCATAATGCGTTCCTCGGCGCGCAAATCCGGGCGCGCCCACGCCGCCGGGCGGTCCTGCTACAGACCACAGACCGCGGGACGACGACGCTTCAAGACGTCAGACGACTGCGAGGGAACCGGCCCATGAGTGAGTTCAGGTTCGCCATAGGACAGAGGGTGAGGGTAAAGGAGGGGAGCTTCCCGCTCAACAACCCGGACGGCTACCACCTCATAGGGCGGATTGGCGCCATAGAGCGTTCCTGGGACCCCCGTCACGGCAAGGGCGACGAACACACCGTCCGCTCTGAACACATCCAATACTTTGAGATCAAGCAGTACGACGTCCGCGTAGGCGACAGGCGGTACTCCCTCAACGAGGACTGGCTGGAAGAAGAGTAGAGCCGTTTCCCCCGGCCGCCGCTCGCAAATCATCCGCTCATTCTGAGCTTGTCGAAGGGCGTGAGCGGAACGGGGCGGGCACCCCCAGCCTCCCGCTCATCCTGGTTCGACAAGCTCACCACGAACGGGTGGGAACACCCCAGGCCCACCCCTTGACGCTGGCTCGCTGCCCGCGTATCATTAGACTGACCAGTCGGTCTACAGCCGGACTACGCCGGACGCCGGCGCCGACAGCCGCAAGAAAGGGACCAAAAAGCTATGACTACTACCACGGTTGTTTCACCGTCCATAAGGTTCCGGGACACGTCCCTGGAGCCAATCTGGGAGAAGGTGCAAGCTGGCCGGAGGCTTGACTTTGAGGACGGGCTGAACTGCCTTCGCACGTCGGACCTGGTCTCCCTGGGACAGATGGCCGATTTCGCCAAGCGCAAGATGTGGGGCGACAAGGTCTACTTCGTGTTCAATCGCCACATAAACCCCACCAACATCTGCGTCCTCTCCTGCACCTTCTGCGACTTTGCCAAGAAGAAAGGCGACGCGGACGCCTACGAAATGGGGATGGACGAGATACTGTCCATGCTGCACGAAGACATGCACGAGGTGCACATTGTGGGCGGCCACCATCCTGACTGGCCCTTCGAACGGTACGAAGGGATTGTGCGGGGCATCCACAAGGCCTTTCCAAGCATACGCATCAAGGCGTGGACGGCGGCAGAGATAGACTACTTCTGCAAGCGGTTCAAGATGAGCGAGGAGGAGGTGCTGGGCCGTATGAAGGACGCCGGACTGGAGTCCATGCCCGGCGGCGGCGCAGAGGTCTTCTCCAACCGCGTACGCAGGGAGCTGTTCCCAGGCAAGAACACCGCCGAGCGGTGGATGGAGATCCATCGCCTGGCCCACAACATGGGCATCCCCTCCAACGCAACGCTCCTGTACGGCCACATTGAGACCTACGAGGAGCGCATACAGCACATGGTACTTTTGCGAGAGCTCCAGGACGAGTCGCCGGGCTTTCTGGCCTTCATCCCGCTTGAGTACCAGGTTGGGGATACGCACCTGGTGCCTCGGCAGGCGTCGGCGATCGAAGACCTGAAGACCATAGCCACCTCGCGGCTGATGCTGGACAACTTCCCGCACATCAAGGCCTACTGGGTGATGATCGGCGAGGAGACCGCCTCCATTGCCCTGAGCTTTGGGGCCAGCGACCTGGACGGCACTATAGGTGAGGAGCGCATTGCCCACGCCGCCAAGGCGGCAAGCCCCGTGGGCCTGGCCCGCGCGCGGATGCTGCGGCTCATTGGCGACGCGGGGAAGACGCCGGTGGAGCGGGACGCTCTCTACAATGAGATCCATGTCTACGACAGTTAGGATAGGCCAGATACCATACCTGAACTGCGAGCCTTTCTTCCACGGGCTTGTCCTGGAGGACGTTGCCCTGTTCCCCATGCCTCCCAGCTACATGGGCCCACTGGCCCAGGCCGGGGAGCTGGATGCGGCTCCCTTCTCCCTGGCGCAGAGCTTCTATCTGAGGGGCGCGTACGAGAGCCTGGGCGACATGGGCATCAGCGTCAAGGGGCCTGTGCGGAGCATCCTCTTCTACTCAAGATTCCCCATAGACCAGCTCTCCGGTGTGGTGGTGGGGGCGACCCAGGAGTCGGCCACCGCGGTGCATCTCATGCGGGTGCTCCTGGAGCAGCGTTACGGGGCGCGCTCGGTAGAGTACTCCAGCCTGGACGTGCCCAACCCGGACGCCTTCCTGCTCATCGGCGACGGGGCGCTTGCTACCCATGATCAGGTGGAGGGGTTTCCGTATCGTTACGACCTGGCGGAAGAGTGGTTGGAGTGGAAGGGGCTTCCCTTTGTCTTTGCGGTGTGGATGGTGCGCCGCACACTGGAGGCGGACGTGAAGGACAAGCTGGCCGAGGGGTTGAGGAGGAACATGACGGATAACATGACCCATAGCCTGCCGGCCATTGCGCGCAAGCGAGAGGCTATGGGCCTGACCGAAGACGAGGTAATAGACTATCTGCAGGCCTTCCGGTACACTCTGTCCCAGGAAGATTTTCAGGCCATTGAGGAGTTTGAAGGGGCCTGGCGGTCCCTTTCCCTGGCAAAGGAGGCAACCATATGACCACGGCGGCGACTGTGAAGGACGTTACGGCCAAGGCGCTGGCCGGCGAAAGGATAACGCCGGAGGAAGGGCTGCGCTTGTTCAAAGAGGCCCCACTGCTGGACCTGGGGACCCTGGCCCAAGAGCTGCGATACCGGCACAACCCGGATCCCGTAGTGACCTTTGTCATAGATACAAACCTCAACTACACCAACGTCTGCGACGCCTACTGCACCTTCTGCGCGTTCTATCGCACGGAAAAGGACTCGGACGCGTACACCTACACTGTGGAGCAGGTGATGGAGATGGTAGGACAGGCGGCGGCCAAGGGAGTCACCACGGTGCTGCTCCAGGGCGGCCTCAATCCCAAGCTGCCAATGGAGTACTACGAGGAGCTGGTGAGAGAGACCCGGCGGCAATACCCCCAGGTGCTGCCTCACTTCTTCTCGGCCCCCGAGATACAGAAGATGTCGCAGGTCGCCGAGTTGCCGCTTTCAGAGGTGCTGCGCCGGTTGAAGGAGGCGGGACAGGAGACCCTCCCCGGCGGCGGCTCCGAAGTCCTCTCCGACGGCGTCAAGCGCAGCCTCAGCCGCCTCTGGCCCAAGGGCCGCGTGCAGGACTGGGTGGACGTGCACCGGGAGGCCCACAAGCTGGGATACAGGACGACCGCTACCATGATGTACGGCCACCTGGAGAAGCCGGAAGACATTATTGAGCACCTGGAGCACACACGCTCCGTCCAGGATGAGGCCCTGGCCGACGGCTTTCCGGGCTTCACCGCTTTCATCCCCTGGAGCTACAAGCGCGGAAACACGCCACTGGCCAAACGGGTTAAGGAAGAGTCCGGCCCCAACCCCTACCTGCGTATGATAGCCATGGCCAGGATATACCTGGACAACATACAGCACGTACAGGCCTCCTGGTTCTCAGAGGGGAAGAAGACGGGCGAGGTGGCGCTCAGCTTCGGCGGAGACGACTTTGGCGGGACGCTGTTCGATGAGAACGTGATGCAAGAGGCGGGCTTCTACAACCGCACCTCCATAGACGAGATTCAGGCCATGATCCGGGAGGCCGGCTTTACGCCCGCGCAGCGCACCACCAAATACGAGGTCCTCCGGGTGTTCGAGTAGCCGGACGCGCCTTACACCCAACCCCATCTCCGGGGCTTTCGTACCTGAGGCGTCCGGTATTCTCTATAGGCGTTGGTTATGGCGCACGACGCCGCTCATATGGTTCGACAAGCTCACCCTGAGTCTGTCGAAGGGCCTGAGCGGATGGGGAGTGGCGCTCCAACCAGCGTTGGCATTGCCAACATGCGCTGAGGATACCGTCCGGGCGGTCTACTGACCGAGGCTGGGGATTTGTGCTAAGCTGTTCCGGCGCTTGAGCAACGGCCGCCCGCAAAGCATCGCTCCGGAACGCGTCTGCTCCCCCATGGAGGAGCGGGGAAAAGCAGCCACCCAAGATATTCCACGCGTGTTGCGTCTTTGGGCGTTTCCCGGGAGTGCCGGCGGGCGCTATCAGAGAGTGGAGGTCCTATGTCCCAGGCAGACCCGGCGCTATGGGGCCTTGCCTGCATGTTGGCTTGGGGCGTGGCCGATATGCTGGGGAGGTACGCATCCGTCCGGGTGGGCGGCCCATCGGTAGCCCTGGCTATTCAGGGACTGGGCGTTGCCCCGGCTCTGCTGGGCGCGCTGCTCGTCGGCTCGCCTTGGAGCGCCCTGGCAAACGCCGGTTACGTAACCTTTGCCATCCTGGCCAGCCTGCTGTTCTCCGTGGCGTACGCTTCCTTCTACCGTGGCCTGGAGCGGGGGCTGGTGTCCATAGTCAGCCCGTTGTCGGCGGGCGGCGTGGTGGTCACAACGCTTCTATCGGTCGTCTTCTTTCATGAAACCATCGGGCCGCTCAGGTGGCTGCTGATATGCGTGATCCTGGCCGGCATAGTCGTCACTTCGTCCGGAGGCAGGGGTGGGGCCTCGGTGGCCGGCGTTGGGTATGGCCTCACGGCTATGATGACGATGGGTGTGGCCTTCGCCCTGTGGAAGCCGATGGTAGAGGATGTCGGCCCGTTCCTGGCAGTGGTCTCTGTCCGGGTCATCTCCTCCGTCCTCCTGGGCGTCTATCTCAGGGCCGGAGCCAACGCGATGGCTCCGTTCAGAACTGGGGCCTGGATGCTGGTGATAGGCGCTGCGGTACTGGACTCCTTGGGCTTCATCGTTTTCAACTTTGGCATAGAGTTGAACCCTGTATCGCTCGTCATTCCCATTGCGGCGGCGTATCCTGTGGTTACTGTAACCCTTGCCTGGGTCCTTCTCAAGGAGCGAGTGGCCAGAATGCAGATGGCAGGTATAGCCACAGTCATGGCAGGCGTGGTGGCCTTCAGCGCCGTCACCTGACCCGACCGCTTTTGCGCGGCAACCGCCTGGAGTATAATTTCATGGTCGCTTGGAGGTGTCAACTATGGTCAACAGTAAAGCGGATCCAATGCCTCTCCTGCCGGAAAGGCCGCTTCTCATGCTCATGGACGGCCACGCTATGGTGCACAGGGCCTGGCATGCCATCCAGACGCCCCTCACGCTGAGCAAGACGGAGGAGGACGTGCGAGGCGTCTTCGCCTTCACCAACACCTTCATCAAGGCCATCCAGGAGTGGAGGCCCACCCACTGCGCCATCGCCTTCGATATGGCCGCGCCTACCTTCAGACACCTGCAGTATGCCGACTACAAGGCCCAGAGGCCGGCGATGCCGGAGTTGCTGCGGTCGCAGTTTCCGTGGGTGAGGCGGTTGATGGAAGCCTTCAGCGTGCCCATCTTTGAGGTGGAGGAGTTCGAGGCCGACGACGTCCTGGGCACCCTCTGCCTCCAGGCAACGGGACAGGACATGGACACCATCATACTCACGGGAGACACGGACACCCTTCAGCTCGTCTCCCCCACCGTGCGGGTGGCTTTGAACCGCAGCGTCCAGGATAGGATCATCTACGACCAGGCCGCCGTCCGCGAGCGGTACGGCGGCCTGACGCCGGCGCAGCAGCCCCACATAAAAGCCCTCCAGGGGGATGCCTCGGATAACATTAGAGGAGTCCCGGGCGTAGGGGTCAAAACCGCAATCAAGCTGGTCCAGGACTTCAACAGCATAGACGGAATCTATGAGAACCTGGACAAGGTGACGCCGCCCCGCATACACAAGCTGCTGGCAGAACACGAGGCCGAGGCAAGGCAGGGGCTGGAGCTGACGACCATAGTGACCAACGTGCCAATCACCCTGGACACCGAGGCCTGCCGCTTCTGGCGATACGACCGCGATCAGGTTGTGAGCCTTCTCCGGGAGCTGGAGTTCACCAGCGTCGTGTCACGCGTGCCGGAGGGCATCGCCGGGCCTGGGCAGCCGACCCAGGGAGCGCTCTTTGAGGAGCCGGTCCAGGAGGAAGTCGACTACTCCACCGTCTGCGACCTGGATGCGCTTGAGGCCGCCATATCGGAGATGCGGGCAGCCGGCAGCTTCAGCTTTGACGTGGAGACCACGGGGAAGGACCCAATGGCATCGGCCCTGGTGGGCGTCTCCCTGTCGGCGGCCGGAGGCAGGGCGTACTACATACCTGTGGGGCATGAGGAGGCCGGCCAGATACCAATCGATAAGGCGCTGGAGTACCTGAAGCCCCTGCTGGAAGACCCAACTGTGGGGAAAACTGCCCACAACGGGAACTACGACATGACAGTGGTGTCGAACTACGGTATCCAGGTGAGCAACCTGGATTTCGACACAATGATAGCGGCCCACGTTCTGGTCGAGAAGTCCCTGGGCCTCAAGAACCTGGCCTTCACCCGGCTGCGCCGGGAGATGACCCCCATAGAAGCGCTGATTGGCGCTGGCCGCAACCAGAAGACCATGGCCCAGGCGCCAATTGATCAGGCGTCCCGGTACGCCGCCGCAGACGCCGACATGACCCAGAGACTCAAGGACGTCTTCCAGCCGGAGCTGGAGCGGGAGCCTGCCCTGTCGGAGCTTTTCGCGGGCGTGGAGATGCCGCTGACGCCTGTCCTGGTGAGAATGCAGCGCAACGGCGTCTACCTGGACGCGGGCCGCCTGCGGGACATGGCCGAGCGCCTGGGGGAGCGGCTCGGCAGCCTGGAACAGGAGCTGTTCGATACCGTGGGGCATCGGTTTACGCTGAACTCCACCCAGCAGCTGGGGGACGTGCTTTTCAACGAGCTCAGGCTGCCCAGGACCAGGCGCACCAAGACGGGCTACTCCACCGATGCGGCCGCGCTTGAGAACCTCAAGATGATGATCAACCAGGGGCAGGCGCCGGACACCGACCCCAGGTCGCCCCAGGTTCTGGACGGCATCCTGGAGTACAGAGAGCTGTCCAAGCTCAAGTCTACCTACGTGGACGCCCTTCCCCAGCTTGTAAATCCGTGGACGGGGCGTGTCCACACCAGCTACAACCAGACAGGATCGGCCACGGGCCGCATCTCCAGCAACGACCCAAACCTTCAGAACATACCAGTCCGCACGGAGTTGGGCAGGCAGGTGCGCCGGGCTTTTGTGGCCCAAGGCGCGCCGGAGTGGACGCTCCTGGCAGCCGACTACTCCCAGATTGAGCTTAGGGTGCTGGCCCACCTCTCAAGAGACCCGGACCTGCGGGACGCCTTCCTGCGGAACGAGGACATCCACGCGGCCACCGCCGCGCAGGTGAACAACGTGCCCATTGAGGCCGTGACGCCGGATATGCGGCGCATCGCCAAGATAATGAACTTTGGCGTCATCTACGGCCTCAGCGCCTTCGGCATCTCCCAGCAGACCGACCTTGCCCCGAACGAGGGCGCGAGGTTCATCGAAAGCTACTTCTCAAAGTACCCGGGTATCCGTACCTACCTTGAGGACACCAAGACGCAGGCCAGGAGAATGGGCTATCTGGAAACCATCTGCGGTCGACGTCGCTACTTCCCGGAGTTAGGCTCCTCTAACTTCCACGTCCGGCAGGCCGCCGAGCGCATGGCGGTGAATATGCCCATTCAGGGCACGGCCGCGGACGTCATCAAGCTGGCGATGGTGAGCATAGACCGGCGTATGCAGGAGCAGGGAATGCGCAGCCGCATGATCCTCCAGGTCCACGATGAGCTTATCTTCGAGACGCCGCAGGATGAGTTGGAGGCCATGAAAGCGATGGTCCTGGAGCTGATGCCCGCGGCGCTGGAGCTGGCCGTGCCCCTCAAGGTGGATCTCAAGACCGGCGACAACTGGGGTGACCTGGAGTAGAGGGCGTTGGCCGCCGGCTTTGGCGCGACTCTTGGGAATGAGGTAATTACCATGGCAACTGGCGCCCCAGCCGGGCTACCCCTCCTTGACGGCAACCCGCGATCCCACCGTCTCTCGCGCAAACAGCAGGAACACTAAGCCCAGGACGCCCACGGCGACCCCGTTCGCTACGAGCGCGGGCGTCGCGCCGAACACATCGGCCGCCAGCCCCATTGCTGGCGGCGCGACGAGCAGGGCAAAGTCGCCAACCGAACGCGCAGCGCCCTGCGCTATCCCCTGGCGGACCCTGGGGCTGATGTCCGCCACGTATGCAACAGGCGTGGGGCCCTCTATGCCATTTCCCAGGCCGTACAGAGCCATGCCGGCAACGTACAGCATCAGCGCGGGGCTTACTCCCAGCAGGACCAGCGCGGCGGACACTATCAGAAGCCCCGGCACAATGGTCTTCTTCCGCCCGTACTGGTCGGAGATTGAGCCGACAAATGGCAGGAGCAGAAAGCCGATGACCGGCGGGATGGTGAAGATCGCCCCAAGCTGGCCCGGCGACAGGCCCAGGTCATTGGCTCCCTTGAGGGGTATGAGGGTGAACTGCGCCCCGCCGCGGGTGAAGAAGGTAACCAGGAACACCAGCGCAACCAGAATGAAGTCCCGCGATAGGAGGAAAGAGTACGCCCGTCTTGGCGCGCCCTCCGCGGGCGCGCCGGCCTGCGCCCTGCCGACCGGCCTCTCGGACGCAGAGGGGTCATCCCCCGCCTGCGGCCGCGTTTCCGGGACCTTGAAATACGCCCAGATCCCGCTGCAAACGGACACGGCGCCCACCAGGAAAAAGGGCGCCCGTAGCCCGAACAGCTCGGCCGCAAAGCCGCCGATCGCCGGGCCAAGGGTTATCCCCAACGCAAAGCTGCCCTGGTAAGCGCTCATCAACCGTCCGCGGTTCCCGGACGTGCTGATGTCGCCGATGAATATCACGGCCCCCGTGATGAAGGCCGCCGACCCCACGCCTGCTATGAACCTGTATACAAGCAGGGGCGCCAGCGAGTCGACGGTCCCGGCCAGCGTGTTCCCAACCGCTGCTATCACCGGCCCTATGACCAGTATCCATCGCCGTCCGAACCGGTCGGAGAGGATGGCCGTTGGCATGTTCGTCATAAAGCGGGCCAGGCCGAAGACGCTGATTACCAGCCCAATCGTCGCCGTCGAAACCCCCAGGGAGTCGGCGTACAGGGGCAGGATGGGCGCCACCATGCCCTGGCCTGAGGTGAGCAGCGCCGTGGAGACGCAGAGAAGAAGGACTGTGGGATGGGCGCGTAATACGGATATTATATCTAAACGCACTTCGGCAAAGTCCGGAGAGGATAGGAGCGAGGCTGCGAATCAGCGGGCAACTACATGCAGTGGCCTTCCGGGGTTGAAGGAATACCGGCGGAACCCGTCGGCGTACTTGTACCCCGCGCTCTCGGCCACCTCTGAGGCTCGCTCCCGGATTCGCTCCTCCATTTCCTTTGGATCGAATATCTGGCTGCGATGCGCCTGGAGAGCCCTTATCCTGATGTCTATCACGTCAGAGGTGTCTATGACCACGTCCGGGTCATCCGCAGCCGTAGTATAGATCTCGGCCACCTTGTGGGTCTCAAAACCCTCGGCGATGTGCTCCGGGAAGTGCAGTCGGTCCCTGGCAAACGGGTAGACGGCGTCAAAGGTCGACTGCCCGGCCATGCGGTGGTCGCGATGGTTATGCCTGGCCCGGTTGTACGGGTCCTGGCAGAAGATGATGTCCGGCTTGAAGCGCCGTATCTCCCGGACTATCCTTCCTATCACCTCTCGAGTGGACTCCAGCTCGCCGTCCCCGTAGCCCAGGAACGTCACGTCCGTGGAGCCCGTTATGGCCGATGCGGCGCGCTGCTCCCGCTGCCTTATGACTGCCAGCTCCTCAGAGGTTATATCCGGGTCGGTTGTACCCTTGTCACCGTTGGTGCACAGCACGTAGGCGAGCTCCATCCCCTCCTTCACTACCTTTGCCAGGGTCCCTCCCAACCCGAACTCGGCGTCATCCGGGTGCGCGACAACCACCATCGCGCGCTTGTACCTCACCCATAGTGGGTCGTTCTCATGGTCCTGGGTTCCTTCGGTAGTCACGACTATGTCCTTCCGTTCACAGACTGCAATTGAAGACGTCGCGTCTGTTGTCGATTTAATTCCGTATAGTTTAACATAATGAGATTGCGCCCGTAAGTGAGCGCGCCTCCCGGCGGCCGGGCGCGGACACGCCGGGAGAGTCGCAGAGCCTGGTACGTGGAGATGGTGTATCATGGGACTAACCAACCAAGCCGGGGGGGACGAGCAATGAACGCTTCTCACACCTTTTCCGGCAATCCCCTGGACAGAGGCGACCGGGAACGCCGCGATGACAGGTGGATTGCCGACGCGCGCAGCCATCCGACCAGCAGGTTCCTTCCCATGAGCGACCTGAACGTTCCGGTATCGCAAGGCGCTGAGGAGGGCCTGGGCTGGCTTGGCCCGGATGAGGTGGCGCGGCTCGGAATCGGCGGCGTCTCCCTGTTCCTCGGCCTGATGAACGGCGCTGCCCACTTCGTCGTCGACGTCTCCGGTCAGGAGCGCGTAATCCGGGCGCTGACCGATGACCAAGGCTACAGGTACCTGGACGCCCGGACGGCCACGGAGGTCCTGAGCGGCCCGGATTGCGGAATAGTTGCCCAGGCGCGCGCCCAGGTGGACTGGCACAGCCAAAACGGATTCTGCCCCAAGTGCGGGCACGAGACCGTCATTGGGCGGGGCGGCCAGACCCGTCAATGCTCCAAGTGCGACCTGGTCCATTATCCCCGCACAAACCCGGTTATCATAACCGTGGTTGCCGACCACGACCGTTGCCTCCTGGGCCAGTCTAGCGGCCGAGGCGCCGGCAGCAACCGGTACTCGGCTCTGGCGGGGTTTGTCGACCAGGGAGAGTCCATAGAGGAGGCCGTAGCCAGGGAGGTAATGGAGGAGTCCGGCATCGCCGTCCATAACGTCCGTTACCACTCCTCGCAGCCCTGGCCGTTCCCCTCTTCCCTGATGATAGGCTGCTATGCGGAAGCAGCCACGACTGCGGTCTCCATTGATGACGAGGAGATGTCGGACGTGCGTTGGTTCCAGCGGGATGAGGTGCTGAAGGCGCTTGAGGGAGCCAGCGAGGTTCTGACAGTCCCGGGGCCCATAGCCATAGCCCACCACCTGATCAAAGCCTGGGCCACCAACGACCTGCGGTAGGGGCGATTCACGAGTTGCCCCCTACTCCACAAAGACCGAAAGCTCTATGAGCGCTTCTTCAAGCCACGTCCCGCCCGTGCCGCGCCATACCACCACGGTGTAAACGCCCGGCCTTTGGAGTAGTGTCCCCATATCCGCGGCGAAGGAGAATCCCTCAGCAGTTTCATTCCATGAACTGGCAACCACCTCATTGTATTGGAGGCTTGAGTAGTAGTATCCCTGTCCTGGTGGCTCCAGGATACGGACGACTGCGTCGCCGCACTGCGTTGTGAACCCTCCTCCCAGGCAGTAGCTGTCCAGAGCGTCAATGGCCTGTGGTGTCTTGGGGGTAACCGGTGGGTCGTAGTATATGCTCACCACACCTCCGATTTGGACTCCCGTCTCCTGCTTGACGATTTCAAGGCTGAGCCTATTGTCAGATGAGAGTGCAGGGGGCGCAACGGCAGCCGCGGCCCCACCCTCGAAGTGCTGCACAAACGTCACTCTCCGGTTGTTCGCAGCTGTGCCGATGTTCACCGCGCGGTGGCTCTCGCGCAGGATGTTGTCCCGGTGACCCCAGTCCGCGTGGGCATCGTCGTACATCATCCCGTATTGGTGCCTGGTTATAGCTTCCTCGGGACTGGAGACCTCACAACGCACCAGGAAAGAATCACAATTGGACTGCGCCCATTTCTGGTCTGTCCAACCACTGAATGCCGCATTCTCAGAGGCATAGCTCGTGCCGCCAGTCTGGGTATAGACCATGTACGGCTTGCTGCCCGTCCACCCACCAGTGCCCCAGGTAGTTGTGCTCCAGCATATCCAAGGCGTGCAGTTGGGCGGCCGGGTTGGAGCCAAGCACAACTGGCGGCAGGCCGTGAGCCGCGCGGTCCTTGTTTATGAGACTTAACGCCAGCTCCCGCAGCTCCTCGTAGCCGTCCGGCGTGGGCTGTAGTGTCGGCGTTGGCGTTGGCATGTACGCGTTGGCGTGGCGGTTCGGACTGGCGTTGGCGTACGTGTCGGTGTGGCGGTTCGGCTTGGGGTCGGCGTGGCGGTTATGCGTCCCTCCCTTACGTCTCGAATATATTGGCTTGTCGCTTCAATTGCCTCATGCGTCGCCAGCATTGACTCGAACGTAGGCACGTACCAGGTTGGCGTAGGCGTTGGTTCAGGCGTTGGTGTGACGGTTGAGGGGATTGGCGTGGATGTGGGTGTGGATGTGGGCTTTGGGCTTGGCGTAGGCGCGGGACTAGGGGTTGGCGTAGGTACGGGACTTGGGCTTGGAGTGGGTGTAGGACTGGGACTTGGCGTTGGATCCTGGGTCGGGCTGGCAAGGGGAGCAATTGGCTCTTCTTTTCCTTCCCGTGTGAATACGAGGAGAGCTACGGTTAGGGCGCCAATCAAGCCGACCACGACAAGGAGCCTCAGTATTCCGCTGCCCTGCCCATTATCGCTTGGCGGTTCGCCCAGGGTAGTTCTCAAGCCTGTTGGGGGACGCCCGGCCCCTCTCGCCTGCGGCGCTGGGGTTGCCCGGACTGGCGGCGCGCCAGAGCGGTCTCGCACTCCATAGCTGGATCGGGATTCGGGCTGCCAGGGCCGCCGCTCTGTCAGAGGCGCGGGCGAAGTCTGGGGGCGAGTTGGCAGCCGGAGGTCTGGGTCATACCCCGAACCCAAGCATTCCGGGCACCGCAGCCACGCGCCTCCCGGCGAGTCCGTCCTGACTTCCTGCGCGTGTACCCGACCCTCGCCTTCACATACACTGCAGACGCGGCCGTCTACAAAGGTGAATTCATGCCCATTCCGCCGCGCTTCCATCAGGTGCGCGCCACAGAGGAGTTGAGGGGCATATCCAAGCATGTGGCCCACTGCTTTACGACGGCAGTACTGCTTTTGGCAGAGAGCTTGGTCCGGGTTGTGCGCGTGCAATCGCCAATTGGTCTGCGTGAAGTTGGTCGCACACTGGCTGCACCACCGGATATGACTACTGCTACCTTGGCTGCTCATTTCCCTCATCCCGCGTAGACGCGCAGGTGTATAACGGTTGCCGCAACTTTCTTTAGGCTGGGTTAATCTTATATTGCGCGGCAACGGCTGGCAAATGAAGTACACAACCAAAGAGGCCCCCGGGATTCCGGGGGCCTCTTGCGTCTTTAGTTGGTAGCGGGGGTTGGATTTGAACCAACGACCTTCGGGTTATGAGCCCGACGAGCTGCCACTGCTCCACCCCGCGCCGAGGATATGGAACAACCGGAATAGAGATTTACGCGCCTGAATGCGGGTTAAGTCCTCGGCCGATTAGTACCGCTAGGCTCAATCCCTTGCGGGACTTACACCTGCGGCCTATCAAACAGGTAGTCTACCTGTGGCCTTACTCTGCCTTTCAGCAGATGGGAGATCTAGTCTTGGGCAGGGCTTCGCGCTTATATGCTTTCAGCGCTTATCCACTCCAGACGTGGCTACCCGGCGGTGCCCCTGGCGGGACAACCGGCACACCAGAGGTCTGTCCCTCCCGGTCCTCTCGTACTAGGGAGAGCTTCCCTCAAATCTCCTGCGCCCGCGACGGATAGAGACCGAACTGTCTCACGACGTTCTGAACCCAGCTCGCGTGCCGCTTTAACCGGCGAACAGCCGGACCCTTGGGACCTTCTTCAGCCCCAGGATGCGACGAGCCGACATCGAGGTGCCAAACCTCGCCGTCGATATGAACTCTTGGGCGAGATTAGTCTGTTATCCCCGGGGTAGCTTTTATCCGATAAGCCACGGCCCTTCCACACGGGACCGTAGGATCACTTTGCCCGACTTTCGTCCCTGCTCGACTTGTTTGTCTCGCAGTCAAGCCCCCTTATGCCAATACACTCTGCAGGTGATTTCCAATCCACCTTGAGGGGACCTTTGGGCGCCTCCGTTACCTTTTAGGAGGCGACCGCCCCAGTCAAACTGCCCACCAGACACGGTCCCCTGGCCTATCCAGGGTTAGAGCCAAAGACAGAGAAGAGTGGTATTTCAACGTCGGCTCCACCCCAACTGGCGTTGGGACTTCAAAGCCTCCCACCTATCCTACACAACTCTGACCCCAGTCCAATGTCAGGATGCAGTAAAGCTCCACGGGGTCTTTTTGTCCTGTCGCGGGTTACCCGCATCTTCACGGGCCTTGCAATTTCGCCGAGTCCCTCGTTGAGACAGCGACCAAGTCGTTACGCCTTTCCTGCGGGTCGGAATTTACCCGACAAGGGATTTCGGTACCTTAGGACCGTTATAGTTACGGCCGCCGTTCACCGGGGCTTCAGTTCAGAGCTTCCCCCCGGCCGAAGCCGGGCTTCACCCCTCCCATTAACCTTCCGGCACTGGGCAGGCGTCAGCCCCTATACGTAGGGTTTCCCCTTAGCAGAGACCTGTGTTTTTGTTAAACAGTCGCTTGGCCCAATTATCTGCGGCCCCAGAAAGCTCCGGGAGCAAGTCCCTTCACCTCCGGGGCACCCCTTCTTCCTAAGTTACGGGGTTAGATTGCCGAGTTCCTTAACGAGGGTTCTCTCGAACACCTTGGGGCTTTTACCCCTGCCTACCTGTGTCGGTTTGCGGTACGGACACCCCACCCCATAGCAACGAGGCTTTTCTTGGCGGTATAGGTTCAACGGAATTCCCCGAGGAGTCCTCGAAGTTTCCACCCCCCTCAGCTCGTAACGCCGGAACGGATTTTCCTATCCCGGCATGGCCTTCAGGGGCAGACGCACCATGTCCAATGGGCACGCTCCGCCTACCTTTCCGCGTCCCCCCTTTGCTTTAAAGCGAGATAAGGGTGGTACGGGAATGTTGACCCGTTGTCCATCGCCTTCGCCTTTCGGCTACGGCTTAGGCCCGACTAACCCTACGCCGAACAACGTTGCGTAGGAAACCTTAGGCTTTCGGTGCCAGGGATTCTCACCCTGGTTTGCGCTACTCATGCCGACATTCTCACTTCCCCGCGCTCCAGCAAACCTCACGATTTACCTTCAGCGCCCGGGGAACGCTCCCCTACCCCTCAACAGGCTTGCGCCTGTCAAAGCCACGGCTTCGGCGGCGGGCTTGAGCCCCGTTGGATTTTCGGCGCAGGACCCCTCGACCAGTGAGCTATTACGCACTCTTTAAAGGGTGGCTGCTTCTAAGCCAACCTCCTGGCTGTCTGGGCGATCCCACTTCCTTTACCACTTAGCCCGCACTTGGGGGCCTTAGCCGGTGGTCTGGGCTGTTTCCCTCTCGACAATGAAGCTTATCCCCCACTGTCTCACTCCCAAGGTAAGATATATTGGCATTGGCGGTTTGGTTGGGTTTGGTAAGCTCACGCCCCCTAGCCCATCCAGAGCCCTACCTCCAACATTCATCCTTGAGGCTGCACCTCAATGCATTTCGGGGAGAACCAGCTATCTCCGGGTTCGTTTGGCATTTCACCTCTACCCACAGCTCATCCCAGGTCTTTGCAACGACCACGAGTTCGGGCCTTCACTCCGAGACTATCGGAGCTTCACCCTGGCCATAGGTAGCTCACCCGGTTTCGGGTCTAATCCCCGCGACTCACTCGCCCTATTAAGACTCGCTTTCGCTTCGGCTCCCTTCGTCCACGAAGTTAACCTTGCCGCGGAAATTAACTCGTCGGCTCATTCTTCAATAAGCACGCCGTCATCCCTCCTAACGGAGAGACTCCGACCGTATGTAGGCCCACGGTTTCAGATCTATTTCACTCCCCTCCCGGGGTTCTTTTCACCTTTCCCTCACGGTACTGGTACGCTATCGGTTGCAAAGGGTATTTAGCCTTGGAGGGTGGTCCCCCCAGATTCCCACGGGATTTCTCGTGTCCCGCGGTACTCAAGAACGCATCCGGAGCCCCTTCCCTTTCGCCTACAGGACTTTCACCCCCTATGGTGGCCCTTTCCAGGGACCTTCGGCTAGAGAAGAGGTTTATAACTCCTCGGAGAAGCTGGAGCTTCCCCATGACACGCCTTACAACCCCCCCGGAGCATAGGACTCCAGCCCACTAAGCTACAGGGGTTTAGGCTCTTCCCCGTTCGTTCGCCACTACTAAGGGAATCTCGGTTGATTTATTTTCCTCGAGGTACTGAGATGTTTCAGTTCTCTCGCTTACCCGCCCTATCCTAAGGGTTCAGATAGGGCTATCCCGAGTTCATCGGGATGGGTTTCCCCATTCGGGAATCCCCGGCTATGCTTGCTAGACAGCTCGCCGAGGCTTTTCGCAGTCTTGCCACGCCCTTCATCGGCCCTTTGCACCAAGGCATCCACCGTGGGCCCGTATTAACTTAACCCACATTCAGGCCCGTAAACCTCTATTCAGTTGTTAAAGTACACAAAAAAACGGCGCCTGGATGCTTCCAGACCGCCGTGGAAATAGCACCAGTTCAATATGTCTTTATTTGTCTCAGGTGTCCAGTTCGTTGTTCCTCTAAAAATCGTGACGTAGCGGTCATTATACATGCGCCCTCCAGGGTAGTCAAGAGGTTTTACGGGACGTTATCTGGACGTTTATTGACAACGGCGCATAACCTCGCCCCCCCCCCCCCGTATCAAGTACGGGGCAGGCTCTGAGCTTGTCGAAGGGCGTGAGCGGAACGGGTTGGCGCGTCCCGTTCTCATCGCTCATATGGTTCGACCCGCTCGCCACGAAACCGGGGGCAGGATGAGCGCCCACTCCCCTACCGGCGGGGCTCCCACCGGAAGAAGCGCACTGCAACCAGCAGCCCGGCAACCATCCACCCGGACATGATCAGCAGGTGCGTCCACTCGAAGCCTGCGCCTGTCTGGAACGGGTTGAAGGTGGTGTGCAGCGACTGGGCGAAATGCCTCACGGGAAAGACGTCGGCGAAGGTGGTGAGCCAAGCCGGGGCATCCTGCAAAGGGATGAACACGTCCGATACGAACAGCAGGGGCAGAATCGATGCATTGACAATGGCCGGGGCTGCGTCCGCGTTGGGTATAATCGCCGTGACTGCCAGCCCAAGGGCGCAGAAGGTGGCCGCGCCGACCGCCAGCGCCAGGAGAAACCCCGGCAGCGTGTTGGTAGGCAAGTCCACATCGTAGAGCAGCGCGCCCGCCCCGGTCACGATGGCCACCAGCAGGAGAGCCATAAGCACGGAGTGCGCTATCCTGCCAAACAGGAATGACCACGCCGGCAGAGGCGTGCCGCGGAATCGCTTGAGTAGTCCACCGTCCCTGGAGAAGGCTATCCCCATTGCCACATTGTTGTAGCAGGCGCTTGTCACCGACAAGGCGGTTATACCCGGCACGTAGAAGGTGGACGCGCTCACTGTCCCGCCAGGGACGCCGATCTCCCGGTTGCCGAAGACCACGTTGAATATAACCAGGAACATAAGGGGGAAAACAAAGGTGAAGAACGCGGCGGCAGGATTGCGCCAGAAGGCGGTGTTCTCGTACCGGACCTGCCGCAGGGCGAGGGCCAAGGCGTTCATTCTTCCCTGCCGTCCTGCCCGGGAGAGCCGACAAGCTCTATGAAGAGGTCTTCCAATGACGGACGCGAGACCGACAGCTCCTCCAACTCGATTCCCTGCTCCAAGGCCCAGCCCGTGAGCCGGTGCAGGACTGCGGTCGGCGCGTTAGTTGCGATGACGTAACTGCCTTCGTCGTCTGCGGCCTCAGCGCCCAGACTCTCCGGCGGCGGAACGGAACTGCGGTCCAACCTGAAGCGGATGGAAGTAGACTTGCCCTCGTGCGAAAGCTCGCCGGGAGCGCCCTCGGCAACAATTTTCCCCTGCACGATGATGGCAACGCGGTCGGCCAGATACTCCGCCTCGTCCATGTAGTGGGTGGTGAGAACGACCGTCTTGCCCAGGGACTTGAGGTTTCGGACCATCTCCCAGGCGTCCCGCCGCGCCGATGGATCGAAGCCGGTGGTTGGCTCGTCCAGGAACAGCAGCTCCGGGTCCCCGGACAGCCCAATGGCTACGTCCAGCCTGCGCTGCTGCCCCCCGGACAAGCGGCTGACCCTAACCCTGCGCTGCTCCGTCAGCCCTGTCGCCCTCAGTATCTCCTCCAGGGGCATTGGATGGGGGTAGTAGCCGCGGAAGAGATTTATCGATTCTTCAACGCTCAGGTACGGCTGCACACCTGTCGATTGCAGCACTATGCCGATGCGCTCCTTGAGGCTGCGATCGTTCCTGCCGGGGTCGAGACCCAGGACCAGCGCCTCGCCGGCCGTGCGTTGGAGGTAGCCCTCCAGTATCTCGATGGTAGTCGTCTTCCCGGCTCCGTTGGGCCCCAGGAGGGCGAACACCTCCCCTATCGACACCTGCAGGTCGATGCCCCGCACGGCCTCGACCGAGCCGTAGGACTTGCGAAGCCCGCGTACCTGGATGGCCGGGGCAGACGTTGTCTGAGCGCTGGAAGCTGACACGCATGTAATCTTAGCTCAGGCGACGGGTTAGTGGCAAGGGTTGAGGTGTGAGGTGGGAGTTCAGGCGGGCCTGGATACGTTTGAGGA
This sequence comes from Dehalococcoidia bacterium, assembly GCA_965247645.1. Classification (GTDB taxonomy): domain Bacteria; phylum Chloroflexota; class Dehalococcoidia; order Lucifugimonadales; family UBA2985; genus JAPPHY01. The sequence continues at coordinate 1,654,114 of OZ252024.1, read as the reverse complement.
AGGAGGAATCAACTGATTTTGCCCACTAAACTACTTGACGTAACTCTCTGGATGTGCTACTATAATAGTGCCATTTCCTCAGCTAGCACTCCAACGCTGTTTGGGGTAACTGGCAAACCTCGGAGGCTCCACCTCCACCAACTCCTATGCACCTCATCTGCCTGCGTTTTATTTTTGCTGACCCGTGGTCTTTGATTCTGGCAAACCGATTGTAATTGTATTTGAGTTGGGCGTGTGGACAGAAGATGTAAGAGAAAGGAGAGAACATCAAGAAATGTGATACAGAGTTTGAGCACTAGCAATTGAAGCGCGACTCAAAAATACCACTTGAATGGAAGGAGAATATGGATACTGATTTGCAACCTCGGCTTACAGAGCACGCTGGAACGAGGTGCCAACAGCGAGGCATCCAAAACAGACTGATGTTTATTGCATATAAATATGGCACGTGCAAGAGAGGCGAAAAAGGCAGATTCATTTACAGGATGGATCACAAAGCAAGACGTAAGGCTAGGAAGCATCTTGACAAGCAAACTTATAAGTCCCTTGCCGATTACCTCAATATAGGAGTGGTGGTGTCGTCCGACCGTGAGACCTTGATTACTGCATACCATTTAGACTAAAGAAGCAAGGGGCGGCATAAAGACTACAGGGGCCGCTAGCAGCGGTCCCTTTTCATCTGTGACGACATCAGGTGTCAATTTAACGCCCTGCTCTATCCCCTACCCCTGCCCTCTCGACCCCGGCCCAGCGATGAGGGTTGCGCGCTCCCTGCCCTCCCTCAGCCGTCCGTACTCCGAGCTCACCTCTGCGCCCAGTATCAGGATCAGGCTGCTGACGTATACCCAGAGCAGCAGGACCAGCACGTCGCCCATGGAGCCGTACACGTTCTCGAAGTCGGCAAAGAGGTCCAGGTACAGGAGAAAGGCTGCCTTGCCAATCTCAAAGAGCACGGCAGCCAGCAGCGCGCCCGGCCAGATGTATCGCCAATAGGTCTTCGTGTTGGGCAGCATCTTGTACATCATCAGAAACGTGGTTAGCGTGAGCGCGAAGGCGGTTGCCTGGAGAAATATCTTCCCGCCGGCCTCCACCAGAAATTCCGGCGCGGGCAGGTCCGCCAGCGCGTACTCCTCTGCCATTCTCACAAAGGTGGCCGACGCTAGGGACGCCAGGAACAGGAGGCCGACGACAAGCCCCATGCCCATCTGCCTGGGCTTGCTGATGAACAATGGCCTGTCTTTGTGAACATCCCACGCCCTGTTGACCACCCTGGCCACGGCTCCGAAGACGGCGCTGCCCGACCAGAACAGTCCGAGTATGGCGATAGTGCCCAAGGCGCCACTCACACGGACATTGCTATCGAGAAGCCCCTCAGAGCCGGGAAGGTACTCGGATATAAAGTCGGTAAGCTGCTCCTGTCGTATCCCCGCCGAGGGCAGCAGGTCGATGAGGGCAAGGAGGCCGATGAGCAGAGGGAACAGGGAGAACACCGCGTAGTAGGCTACGCCCGCGGCCATGTGCGTGGCGTCGTCGTCTGACATCTCCTTAAAGGTGCGCACCATGAGCCTGAGGAGGAGCATGTTACCCAACGGCCCCCAAATGGCGCCTGCCAGGCGTCGAATCCCGATTATGAAGTTTATCAACCGTGGTTGTCTCCGTTACTCAAATAGCGTCGACCCATCATACGATGCAACGGCGCGCTGCCGCTCACCCGGCCATAATCAATGGTATCACGATTGAATCCGTTCAGACTACAGCCACGCGGCCCCTGCCTGCCCGCTCATATGGTTCGACCCACTCACCCCCGTATCAAGTACGGGGCAGGCTATGAGCGGGCGCCCACGGCCCCACCACCCCACCCTCCTCTGGATGCCAGCGAACGCGGGCATGACGACATTGCCCCTCAGGGCCGCCTCCGCTCACTTGAATCTTCTGGCGTATGCGCCTAATATCTCAGATGCAATAGCGCATTCACACAGCCAGGGAGGCCATATGGAAGACATCATCATCTCCGCGCAGGGCGTACACAAGACCTACAGCGCCGGCAGTGTGAAGGTCCACGCCCTTAAGGGCGTGGACCTGCGGGTCAGGCGCGGCGAGATGGTGGCCATCATGGGACCCTCCGGCTGCGGTAAGACTACCCTCCTCAACTGCCTGTCCGGCCTGGACGAGATCGACTCCGGCCAGGTGCTCATCGACAGCATGGAGTTGCACGGGCTGCCGGACGACGACCGCAGCGACTACCGGGCGCGCCGGATGGGGTTCGTTTTTCAGCTGTATAATCTCCTGCCGGTGCTCAGCTCCGTAGAGAACGTGGAGATGCCCCTGCTTGTCTCCGGCGTCAGCGCCGGCGAGGCCCGCGCAAGGGCGATGGAGTCGCTGGACCAAGTCGGGCTTACGGAGCGTGCGCTTCACCTACCGGGGGAGCTTTCCGGCGGCCAGAGGCAGCGAGTCACCATCGCCAGGGCGCTGGTGAACCGGCCTGCAATAGTGTGGGCGGACGAGCCTACCGGCGACCTGGACAGCGAGACGGCCGGCGAGATCATAGACCTCATGTGCGGGCTGAACCGCGCGGGCAACCAGAGCTTTGTGATAGTGACACACGCCATAGACGTGGGACAAAGCGCCCATCGCATCGTGCGGATGCGGGACGGTGAGGTGGAGGACGACGGGGAAAGCGCAAACCGGTTCACGGGAACGGGCGGGTAATGGACAATCTGTTCGGCCTCTCCATGGACCTGGTCATGGCGTTCCTCCTTACGATATTTCTGATTGGCCTGGCGGTGGTGGGCATCCTGGCATGGCGCAACCGCATCATGCTGAAGCTGGGCCTCCGCAACATACCCCGCAGGCGAGGCCAGACGGCGCTCATCATCATCGGAGTGATGCTCAGCACCGTGATCATCGCCGCCGCCCTGGGCACCGGCGACACCCTCAGCGTCTCCATTCGCAACAACGCGATAGAGTCGCTGGGCACGATAGACGAGGTCATCATCCCGGCCAGGGCCGGCTCCGAGGACAGCTTCGGCAGCAACCCATACATCACCGCGCAGCGATTCCAGAAGCTTCAAGCCGACGTGGCAGACCTGGACGCCATCGACGGCATGGTTCCCACGGTGAGCGAAACGCTCCCCGCGTTCAATCCCAGGACGTCCCTCAGCGAGGGCAGGCTGAACGTGGTGGGCCCCGACCCCGGCCTCCTGGAGGGATTCGGCTCTTTCACACTGACGACTGGCGGGGAGGCGCGCCTGGAAGACCTGGCGGACGATGAGGTGTATGTAAGCAGCGCAGCGGCCAATGAGTTGGACGCCCGGAACGGCGACGAGTTGCAGGTATTCCTGGACTCCGTGCCTGTGTCCTTCAGGATCAAGGGCATTGTAAACGGCTCCGGTCTTGCAGGCGTAGACCCCACCATGCTCATCACCTTGGAGCGCGCCCAGAGGCTGTTCGACAAGCCAGGCCAAGTGAACCTCATATCGGTCTCCAACCGTGGAGACCGGGATTCCGGTGTGGAGCTGAGCCGAGAGGTGGCCCGGGAGTTGCGCGTCACCTTCAACGACAGAGAGGTGGCGGCCAAACTCAAAGAGCTGCTGAGCAAGGAGGATGTCCTGCGCTCCCTGGAGGCAGAGGAGCAGACCCTGAGCGGGGCCATCAAGGAGGACGTATCAAGCCTACTGGAGGAGTTGCAGCGCGCGGAGCTAAGCGACGAGCTTGTCAGCCTCCTGTCTGACCAGCAAGTAGTCACCCGGGTTATGGGAGCGCTGGAAGATGAGGATCTCCAAGACGTGGAGCAAGAGGCCGCAACCCTCTTCCTGGACATGGCTGACTTCCGCGTAATAGAGATCAAACGGAACATCCTGGACAGCGCCAATGAAGCGGGGAGCTTTGTGACCACCTTCTTCATGACTATGGGGCTCTTTTCGGTGATGGTGGGCATACTGCTCATCTTCCTCATCTTCGTCATGCTGGCAGCCGCCAGAAGGTCCGAGATGGGCATGGCCAGGGCCATAGGGGCCAAGCGCCGCCATCTTGTCCAGATGTTCGTCTTCGAGGGCACGGCCTACGCCCTGGTTTCCGCGGCCGTGGGGGTCATCCTTGGGCTGGTGGTTAGCGCCCTGATGGTGGGGATAATGAACCGTATCTTCGCCGGCTTCGATGAGTCCGAGGGCTTCCGGATGACGCCCCAGTTCTCCATGCGGACTATAATAGTGTCCTACTCCCTGGGTATGGTGATCACCTTCGCCACGGTCGCCGTATCCGCCTACCGGGTCAGCAGACTCAACATCGTTGCAGCCGTCCGCGGCCTTCCCGCCTCGATTCCGGTCGCCCCCACGGGATGGCGGACCGTGTTGCTTGCGCCTTTGCAAGCCCTGCTGCTCCCCTTCCGCCATCTCTGGCAGGCCGTTCTACTGGCGGTCAGGCTCCGTCTCATTTCGGCCCTGGGGTCTTTGCTGAAGGCTGCGTGGGCCGCGGCTCTGCTCCCCGTCACCGTGAACGTGGCCCTGTTTCAAATAGCGTGGCGATTCTTCCTGCAAGGCTGGCTGGCCGTTATCCTGGGCATACTGCTGGCCTACCTGGGAGACGGCTGGGAAAGGGCCGCTCCCTTCGCCTCCGGAGTCTCCATTGCGATTATAGGCATTGGCCTGACGATGCGAACGGCGCTGAGACGCGCCGGTATGCGCCCCGACTTGAGAGACCGCATAGCCTTTACCTTCACGGGAGCGCTGATGCTGGCTTTCTGGGTGACGCCCTCCCGCGTCATCGAGAACCTGGTTGGACGGCTCCAGGGGGACTTCGAGATGCTGTTCGTCTCCGGTGTCTTCATGGTGGCGGCGGCGGTATGGACCGTCATGTACAATACAGACCTGCTTCTCAGGGCTTTGACCTTCGTCACCAGTCCCATAGGGAAGCTCCGCCCCGTTCTGGTTACGGCCGTAGCCTATCCCATGAGCGCCAAGCTGCGCACGGGCCTCACCCTGGCTATGTTCGCGCTGGTCTTCTTCACCCTCATGGTGATGTCCGTCCTAACAGAGACCTTCAGCACCCAGTTCACGGACCCGGAGGTAGTCACGGGAGGATGGCATATAGAAGGGACAGTAAACCCCAGCGCTCCCGTAGACGACATCGACAGCGGGCTCGCTGAGTCCGGCCTGAGCATGGATAGCTTCAAAGCCGTTGGAGGGTACACGTGGGCCAGGGTCCAGGCGCGTCAGCTTGGGGGAGAAAACCAGGGATGGGACTCCATACTTGTCCGCGGCGCCAATGACGACTTCCTGGAGTCGAGCGAATACAACTTCAAGCTCATAGCGGAAGGGTACGGGTCCACCACCGGCGAGGTTATGCAGGCTTTGAGCAGCGACCCCACCCTGGTGGTTTTGGGCGGAAACGTGGTGCGCACGCGCCCCGGCGCTAATGACGGCTTCCGACCGGAGTTTGTGGAGAGCGTCTTCTACGACGACGAGATCATGTCTCCCTTTGAGCTTGAGGTCCGAGAGAGGCTCTCCGGCGAGACGGTGACGGTTACGGTCATAGGGATACTGGAGCGCGAGCATGAGGGATCGTTCTCCGCGCTGTCTTCCAAGAAGACCCTGGACGATGCTTTCCCATTCCCCATCCCAATCACCCGCTATCGCTTCAGCGTCGCCGACGGGGTAGACCCGGAGCAGGCTGCCAGGAGCCTGGAGGCCGCCTTCCTTCAGAACGGAATGGAGACGGAAGTCCTGGCGGACGAGTTGGAGCAGGAGGCTGCTGCAAGCAAGGCGTTCTTCCGGCTCTTCACCGGCTTCATGGCCCTGGGTCTGGTGGTGGGAATCGCCGCGCTGGGCGTGGTGAGCACCAGGGCAGTTGTGGAGCGGCGGCAGCAGATAGGAGTGCTGCGAGCCATCGGCTACCGGCGGGGCATGATCCAGCTGAGCTTTCTGCTGGAGTCGTCCTTCATCGCCATTCTAGGGATGGCGATAGGCGCCACACTGGGTATAACGCTGGGGTATCAGATATACGTGGACATCCGGGATAGCGAGTCGGTCGGCAACCTGCGTTTTGTGATACCGTGGGCGCAGATTGGGATTATCCTTGGTTTGGCCTACGTGTTCTCGCTGATAGCCACCTTCCTGCCCGCCCGCCAGGCAGCCCGCATATACCCCGCCGAAGCGCTGCGCTACGAATAGCGGGCGCTCCCCGCTCAGGGGGGATAGGCATCCTACCAACGTCGTCATGCCCGCGAACGCGGGCATCCAGAGGGGGGATGGGGGACTCCCCCGCGCCCCAGGGATGGATTCCTGCTCGCGGGCAGGAATGGTTGCACTTAGTACCCTCGCCCGCGCTCCACCGTAACCACCCCTGCGAAGCTTGTCCTCGTGGAAACGGGGAGCAGGGGTCTACCGCCTCTTACTATGCGGTGCCCCGTATCCACCACTGCCCCAGGGATGGATTCCTGCTCAGGGGCAGGAATGGTTGCACTTAATACCTGAGGCCGCGCTCCACCGTAACCACCCCTGCGAAAGCAGGGGTCTACCGCCTCTTACTATGCGGCGCCCCGTATCCACCACCGCCCCGGGGATGGATTCCTGCTCGGGGGCAGGAATGGTTGCACTTAATACCTGAGGCCGCGCTCCACCGTAACCACCCCTGCGAAGCTTGTCCTCGTGGAAACGGGGAGCAGGGGTCTACCGCCTCTTACTATGCGGCGCCTCGTATCCACCACCGCCCCAAAGATGGATTCCTGCTCTGGGGCATGAACGACGGGGCGGGAGGCCCGCTCGTAGACTGCCCCGCATATGAGCAGATCGGCCTGCGTCACATTGGGACCAGGTCTAAGGCCTTCAACGCCAGAAGTCGGACGTCTTCAGGGGGTGGCTTGACCGGAGCGCCATCGGCGGTCAGGGGCAGCTCCGCTTCAATATCCGACCTGCTCACCCATAGCCAACCGTCGTTCAAAGGACCTGGAGCGCCTGGAAGCCGGCAGAAGTAGATCATGTCGATGTGCTGGTGGCAGCCGGCCACCGGGTCATCGATATCCTCCACCATTATGGTGAACGGAGGATGGACCGGTACCGGATGCTCCAGATCCAGGACGACGCCCGTGGGCGCGACCTCGGCTGACAAACCCGTCTCTTCCCGTATCTCCCGCAGAACGGCCTGAACCGGGTCTTCGTTGTCTTCGATGTGGCCGCCCGGTGGCAACCACTCTTTGACCTTTGGATGCCAGTGCAGCAGTACGCTGTCATCATGCACAACGAACCCTGTGGCGGTGAAGTGTCTGACCACGTTCATCAATAATAAGCCTACCCTGCCCTATCGCTCAGGATGAGCGGAATATCAAGCCGCCCTAGTGTGAGTTAAGGAGCCTGCTCTTGAGGTAGTCCAGGGGTGGCACGGGCGAGGGATCCTCCCCGTTCAACAAAGCCAGGTAGTAGCTGGTGTAGTCCCCAAACATAACGGCGCTGAGCATTTGGGCGAGCAGGCTCTGCCCCACCCCGTCCACTGTGCGGCACTCCACACCCGCCTTGCCCAGAAGCTCCTCTATCACCTGGTATCTCAGCTTGATGCGCGGGTGGAGGCTCAGGGTGTTCAGCAGCACTCCACACGTCTTCTTTCCCATCGATCTGGGCCATTGAAGCCCAGCTATGGCGTTATGTCCCGCCTCCGGCAGCAGCTCCACAAAGGCCCATGCCTTGGCGTTCTCGTTGAACTGGGTCTTCCAGCGGCGGGCCACGCCGCAGAGCATTCCACCGCCGTAGATCACTATCAGCTTTCCGTGGAGCGTCATTGAAAGCTCTTTGGCAGGGTTATCGTGGGTGGGCGTCTGTGGCTCCAGCCGGTGGCCCAGGGCAAACAGGACCTCGGAGGCCTCCAGCACCGCCTCGTCGTTGTTGGCAACCAACTCCAGGTTTTGCAGCATGGCTAGAGGCACAAGGAAGCTATAGCCCAGGGCCGTCCTGGGTTCGCCTTGGTAGTCGATCAGGAATACCGGTACACCCTCGCTCCGCGCAAGCTGGAGCAGGCGCCCTCCTGTGGTTACCACAACCACCTTTGCGCCCCGCTGGATGGCGTCCTGGAACGCGGCAATGGTCTCCTCGGTGTTGCCTGAGTAGCTGGAGGCAATGACCAGCGAGTCCGGGCCCAGGTACGGCGGCAGACGATAGTCACGGCAGACGGTCACCAGGGGCGACCCATTCCTGGAGATTAGGTCTCCCATCAGTTCCCCGCCTATGGCAGAGCCTCCCACGCCGGCCACAACCACGTTCCGCACGTTTCGATAGTGGCTGGGCAGGCTGAAGCTCAGCCCCTGTTCCCAGGCATGGAGGCACTGGTAGGGAAGGTTGGCTATCCGTTCTCTCAGGCCGGAGGGGTCCAGGCTCCGATGAAGTTCTGGGTCATCCAGTGAGGAAGTGACGTGGATGTCCGTCAAAGGTCTACCAGCCCCCTGGCCTCGGACAAGAGGGTGTCCACCCTGTCGGCGCTTTTGCCCTCGGCGTAGATGCGCAGGAGTGGTTCCGTGCCTGAGAAGCGGACGGCAACCCATGACCCGTCCTCCAGGATGAACCTGTACCCGTCAATGCTGTCCTGGCTTGCCACCCTCACGCCGCCGATGGCGTCCGGCCTGACGTCCGCGATTCTCCCGGCGATGGAGTCTCGCTGCTCAGTGGACAGGGTTATGTCAAGCCGGTCGTAGAAGTGTGGGCCCACTTTATCGTAGAGGTAGTCCAGAAGCTCTGAAGGACGCTTGCCGGTCCTGACCATCATGTCCAGGATGAACAGGCTGCTGAGTATGCCGTCCCTCTCCGGGATGTGCCCGCGGAAGCCATAGCCGCCGCTCTCCTCCCCGCCGATGAGCGCGTTTTCCTCCAACATGAGGGGGCCAACGTACTTGAAGCCCACGGGAGTCTCCAGGACTGGCACACTGAACAGCTCGCCCAGGCGGTAGATCATGCGGGACGTGGTTATGGACTTGACCAGCGGGCCGCGCTCCCCTCTGGTCTCCAGCATGTACAGGGCAAGCAGGGCAAAGACCTGAAGAGGAGAGATGAGCCGGCCCTTCTCGTCCACCAGGCCGAATCTATCGGCGTCGCCGTCCAGCGCAAAGCCCGCGTCGGCGTTGGACTCCGTCACCACCTGCGTCAGCTGCGTCAGATTGTCGGCTATTGGCTCGGGCTGGCGCATTCCGGGGAAGATAGGGTTGCGCTCGCTGTGGATCTCATCCACCTTGGTCCCTCCACCGCCCATTATGGAGGGAACGTAGCCTGCCCCTGCGCCGTACATGGGGTCAACCACAATTTTGAGGCCGGCGTCTCTCAGGCTGGGGAGGTCCAGCAGCCTGCCAAGGTGGCTCACGTAGGCGGAAGACGGGTCGATGTCTCGGCCAACGCCACCGGCCAGAGCCTGGCTCCAGGGAAGGGGGGCCTCCGCTTGGGCATTTGGGACGGCGCTTATCTGCTCTTCTATGGCGTCCGTTATCTCCGGGGAGGCGCTTCCCGCATATTCCGGCTTGTACTTGAATCCGTTCCAGATGGGCGGGTTGTGGCTGGCAGTGATAATGACGGCTCCGCCGGCCTGACGGTCGACGATATTGTACGTGACCGTCGGAGTGGGAGCGGGCCTGTCGCAGAGGAACGTGGTTACGCCGCTGCCCACCGCCGTCTCCGCGACCGTCCTGGCGAAGTCTTCCGAGGCGAAACGCGTGTCGAAGCCCACCACCAGCCCCCTTTGGGCCAGACCGCGCTGCTGCATGTACCGGACTACCCCCTGGGCGCAGAGGCGGACGTTGTCGAAGGTGAAGTCTTCGGCGATGATGGCTCGCCAGCCGTCGGTGCCGAACCTGATGGGCATGGGTTGGCTCTCCTTGCTGAGAAGGTGTTTCAGTGAAAAGATACGGAGTCCGGCGCAAGGTTGGCGCCGGGCCACAGCGTCATTCCCCTGTGCAGTTGATTGCCTTTGCCTATAGTTACGTTGTCTCCGATAATGCACCCCTGTCCCACCGTCACGGCCTCGCCCACGCTCGCGCTGTTGCCGAGAATACAGCCGGTGAGGCTCGCGCCAGGCCCAATGGCGGCGCCCTTCCACAGGATGGAGTCCGCTATCTTGGCCCCCTCGCCCACCGTGCAGCCGTCTCCCAGAACCGCCGGGCCCTCAATGACCGCCCCCGGGCCTATGGAGCACCCCTTGCCCAGCAGCGCCGCCCCCGATACCCTGGCCGAGGGGTGGACTGAGCTTTGGCTGTAGTCGGCGTTCCGGGCGGCTTTGGGGAGCATGTCGCGATGCACCTTCACGTAGCTGGCCGGAGTCCCCAGATCAACCCAGTATGAGCGAGAGCGATATCCGTAGACGGGGGCGCCCATCTCCAGGAGGCTGGGAAAGAGGCCGCGCTCAAACATGTAAAACTCCCCGGCTGGGACATGGGCCAGCGCCTCCGGCTCCACGAGGTAAATCCCTGCGTTGATCCAGTCGCTCGTGGTCTCTCCCGGCGGCGGCTTCTCCAGGAAGCGGAGGACGCGTCCGCTCGCGTCCGTCTCCACCACCCCAAAGGCGGAGGGGTCCTCCACCTGGGTCAGGGCTATGGTGACCAGCGCCCCGGACTCCCGGTGGAACCTTATCATGTCCTGCAGGTCCAGGTCCGTGAATATGTCCCCGTTGAGGACAAAGAAGGCGCTGTCCAGGTCTTGCTCCACGTTCTTGACCGCGCCCGCAGTGCCAAGCGGCTCCTCCTCAAGGGTGTACGAAAGGAGCGTTCCCATGCCCCGGCCATCGCCGAAGTGGGACTGGATGACGTCGGGAAGGTAACACAGGGTAAGTATGGCGCGGTCTACCCCGTGGCCCCTGAGGTGGCTGAGCATATGCTCCAGAAAGGGCCGGTTGAGTATGGGCACCATGGGCTTGGGAGTGTTGCAGGTCAGCGGACGGAGCCTTGTCCCCTCTCCTCCTGCCAGGATAACCGCCTTCATATTGCGGACCTCTTGCTCAGGCTGTGGCCTCTCCCTGTTCCCTTATCAGCTTCAGACCGGCCTCGGCTCGCAGGAGGTCTGCCTTGTCGGTGCGCTCCCAGGGGAGTTGCAGGTCCTCCCTACCGAAGTGTCCGTAGCTGGCGGTGTTCTTGTATATTGGGCGGCGCAGGTCCAGCTCTCGGATTATGACTGCCGGCCGGAAGTCAAAGTGCTTCTCCGTCAGCTGCTGGATGGTTGCGTCGTCCGTGTGGGCGGTGCCGAAGGTCTCGATGGATATGGAGAGGGGCTTTGCGACGCCAATGGCGTAGGAGACCTGTATCTCCGCTCGGTCCGCCAGACCCGCGGCTACGATGTTCTTGGCCGCGTAGCGGGCATAGTAGGCGCCGGAGCGGTCGACCTTCGTGGGGTCTTTGCCGGAGAAGGCTCCGCCGCCGTGGCGGGCGACCCCGCCGTAGGTGTCCACCAGAATCTTGCGTCCCGTGAGGCCCGTGTCCGCCACCGGGCCGCCAACCACGAACCTGCCGGTGGGATTGACGTGTATCTTTGTTTTGCCGTCCATCAGACGCTTGGGGATGATTTCGTTTATCACCAGCTCCGTAATGTCCCTTTTGATTACGTCCTGGGACACCTCCGGGGCGTGCTGCGCGCTGATGACCACCGTGTCTATGCGCTTGGGAACGCCGTAGGAGTATTCGACTGTGACCTGGGACTTGCCGTCCGGCCGGAGGTACGGGAGCACACCCTCCTTGCGGACGTAGGCCAGGCGCTGGACCAGCCTGTGGGATAGGGCCACGGACAGGGGCATGAGCTCGGGGGTCTCGTTGCAGGCGAAGCCCACCATCATACCCTGGTCGCCGGCCCCGATGTCGTCGGGGTTGGCGTTGCCCCGCTCCTTGGCCTCGCTGGAGGTGTCCACGCCCAGGGCGATGTCCTTGGACTGCTCCTGGAGCGACAGGACTATGCCGCAACTCTTCCCATCGAAGCCGTAGGTGGGGTCGGTGTAGCCCGCGCCGTGGATGGTCTCCCTTATGACGCGGGAGACGTCCACGTAGGTGTCCGTGGTTATCTCGCCCATGACCGCCACTAGCCCGTTGGTGACGCAGGTCTCGCAGGCAACCCTGGCGTCAGGGTCCTTGGCGATGATGGCGTCCAGTATGGCGTCCGATATCTGGTCGCACAGCTTGTCCGGATGCCCCTCCGTTACAGATTCGGAGGTGTACAGATATGATGGCGAATCAGTGAATGTAAAGCCCATTGCATTATCTCCTCTACTGCGTTATGAAGGATTGCGGCAGTGAAGTCGCAACTCCTCTTGGCGCCTTCTTCCCAGTTAGGCGCCTTCCTCCCAGCTAAGTGCCTTCCTCCCAGCTCTCAAGGTACAGCTTCTGCTCCTCCGTGAGAGCGTCTATCCCTATGCCCAGTGACCGGAGCTTGAGCTGCGCTATATGCTGGTCTATGTCCGGGGGCACGGTGTGGACGTTCCGCTCCAGCTTCTCCGTCAGGGTAGCCAGGTACTCTATGCAGAGGGCCTGGTTGGCAAAGCTCATGTCCATTACGCTGGAGGGGTGGCCCTCCGCGGCGGCCAGGTTGATCAGCCTTCCCTCTCCCAGCAGGTATAGCTTGCGGCCGTCCTTCAGGCTGTACTCCTCCACCGACTGGCGAATCTGCCGCTTGCCGTTGGACATGGCCTCCAGGGCCGGTATGTCTATCTCTACGTTGAAGTGGCCGCTGTTGGCAAGGAGGGCGCCGCCCTTCATACGCTCCAGAACGGCCTGGCTTATAATGTTGATGTCCCCCGTTGCGGTGATGAAGATGTCCCCCTCCGGGGCAGCTTCCAGGATGGGCGAGACCTGGTATCCGTCCATAACGGCCTCCAGGGCGCGGACGGGGTTGACCTCCGTAACGATTATGTGGCCGCCCATTCCGCGGACCCTCATGGCAATGCCCTTGCCACACCAGCCGTAGCCGGAGATCACAACCTTCTTCCCCGCCCAGAGCACGTTGGTGGCGCGGGTGATGCCGTCAATGGTGCTCTGCCCGGTGCCGTAGCGGTTGTCGAATAGGTGCTTGGTGTCTGCCTCGTTGACCGCAATGATGGGGTATTCCAACATACCTTCCCGCGCCTGGCTCTGGAGGCGCGCCACCCCGGTGGTGGTCTCCTCCGTGCCGCCTATAACGCCCTCCAGGAGCTCCCTGCGCTCCTTATGGAGGATGGTCACCAGGTCTGCGCCGTCGTCCAGGGTGAAGTGGGGGCCGTGGTCAAGGGCGGAGTGGATATGCTGATAGTAGGTGACGTTGTCCTCGCCGTTGATGGCGAAGGTGGGGATTCCGTATTCCGCTACCAGGGCGGCCGCCACGTCGTCCTGGGTGCTCAGAGGGTTGCTGGCGCAGAGCGTCACGCTGGCCCCGCCGTCCCTGAGTGTGAGCGCCAGGTTCGCCGTCTCCGTGGTTACGTGCAGGCAGCCTGACAGGCGCAAGCCCTGGAGGGGCTTTTCCCTGGCGAACCGCTCCCTTATGAGACGCAGCACATCCATCTCACGGGCAGCCCACTCAATGCGCAATACTCCCTGGCCGGCCAGGCCGGTGTCCTTTACGTGGCCTTGGGCTTGTGACAACATTCGTTAGTCGTCCTCCTTAAGGGTAAGGCTGTTTTGCATTCAAGCGTCGGACGTTGGATGGGCATAAAGCCTGGTTGGCAGAAGCCACGCTCCGGCGGCAAACGGGCCGCTCAGCAACGCCAGCCTTCCGGAGTCTCCGGCTCAGAGGTCCGCGGGACTCCGTCCCCTTTTTTATAGTCTGTGCATAATAGCCGATTTCGTAGCGCGTGTCCACTGCGGGATTCCGCGGTTGTCTACAGCCTGCCGCGCGCCAGCTCATCCAGCCGAGTCTCCGGCCGGGCGCCTACGTGGCTGATTATCTCGGCGGCGGCTATCGCGCCCAGGCGGCCGCTGGCGGGCAGGTCGTAGCCGTGGGTAACTCCGAACAGGAAGCCGGCGGCATAGAGGTCGCCTGCGCCTGTTGTGTCCACAACGCGCGCCACCGACACGACATCTACGTCATGGACGGCTTCGCGGTCGGCCACTATCGATCCCTTCTCGCTGCGGGTGATCACAACCAGTGGACAGTCGCGGCGCGCCAGTTCCAGGGCTTCGCGCGCGTCCGATACCTGGTACAGGGACGTGGCCTCCGCCTCGTTGGCAAACAAGATGTCCACGCTCTCCGTGATGAGTTCCCTAAAGGACTGACGATGCCGGTCCACGCAGAAGGCGTCCGATAGGGTCAGCGCAACCCTGCGTCCGTAGTCGTGGGCAACCTTGGCCGCCAGCATCATTGCCTCCTTTGCCCTTGGAGCGTCCCACAGGTAGCCCTCCAGGTACGTTACGGAGTGGCTGCGGACTATGGCTGGGTCTACGTCCTCCGGGCCCAACTCCGTACACGCGCCCAGGTAGGTTGCCATGGAGCGTTGGCCGTCCGGCGTGACGATGACCAGGCACCTGGCCGTGGGCGAGCCGTCGATGGCCGGCGGTGTGGTGAAGGTTATGCCCAGGGACTCCAGGTCGCGATGAAATGCCGCGCCCAGCTCGTCGTTGCGCACCTTGCCGATGTATGACCCCGTGCCGCCAAGGGAGGCCAGGGCGGCCATCGTGTTCCCGACCGATCCACCGGACATCTCCACGGCGCTGCTCATAGCCTGTTGTATGACGGCTACGCGGTCGGCGTCCACCAGGGTCATGGCTCCCTTGGGCAGGCCGTGGGCCGCAAGGAAAGCCTCGTCGGCGTGGGCCAGGACGTCGACCATCGCGTTGCCCATACCGACCACGTCCTTGAGGCTGCTATCTCTATTCATGGTCTCCATTCTTTCGGGACTTCTGTACGACAGGTTGAACCCATAGAAGCCCCGTAATCACCTACAAATCCCCATGCGCCCTGGATTCCCGCTTCCGGAGGAATGACGGTGGTGAGCGCCTTACACCGTCTTGCCCGCGTACGCGGGCATCCATCCCCGCCTGGCCCTTCTGGATTCCTGCTCGGAGGCAGGAATGACGGTGGGGCGGCGCGGGCCATTTTCCCCGCTCATCCTGAGCTTGTCGAAGGACATGAGCGGGGACGCCTAGGCCCGCAGCTTTCCCGCTCGTAGCCTGCTCCGTACTTCACACTGGGGTGAGCGGGCCTACACCCGGATCCCCGCCTAGCCCTGCTCCGACGGGAGGCCCTTCTCTATCCAGGCCGCGGTGCCATCCTCGATGTTGTACAGCCGCTCCGCGTCGATGTCCATGGCGGCAGCCATCTCGCAGGCCAGGCCACTGCGAACGCCCATCGCGCAGATGAACAGCAGGTCCTTGTCCTGTGGCAGCTCGTCGATGCGGGACAGCACGTCATCCACCGGTATGTGCGTCGCCCCCGCAACGTGGCCCGTGGCCCACTCGTCCGGCCTGCGCACGTCTATAACAACTGCGTTCCCGCCGTCCAGCATACCCTTGGCCTCTTCCAAGCTCACTCTGAAATATGGTTCCCCGGGGTCTTGTCTCGGCATTTCAACGCACCTCCGCGAGTTTAATCTATGAGTGCATGGCTCCGTTAAGCTTTATTTGGAGTCTAGTTGACGCACACCAGTTTAGTCAACCGACGCCGTGGTTGGCGGGCCGGCTTTGGGCTGGAACGGCTTGTACAGGCTCAATCGCGGAAACTCAGGAACCGCAGAAAGGCAGGCCAAGCGAGGAGAGGTCATTCGTTGGAATCTCTCTCCAGCCGTCCGGGAGGCACCCGGTGAGGGAGTTGCCGGATAGCCTGATCTCCGTCAGGTTGGACAACCTACCCAGCTCAGGCGGAACGCTGCCCGTCAATCCCTCGCTCTCAAGGTCCAAAACAGTCACCCGGCTCGGCGTACCCCCGACCGTGACGCCGTCCCAGCCGGTGATAGTTGTATCCACGTTCCAGTTGAGCCTGGCCGTGCCCCGCAGCTTGTCCCTGGCGGCGAGCAAAGCCTGGCAGTCACTCATGAGGCCGGGGTTGTTGGTCTGGTCAGGCATGGCGAGGCCGCAGGGAGGCGGGGGCTGCGCCGGTGGTCCGTCCGGGTGGCTATAGGCGCCGACGGCGTTGTAGTAGTCGCGAAGCCGGTTGGCGTCGGTGACCAGCATGGGCAGGCTCGTGTCTTCGCCGATGCGGCCGCCGTACTCGGTGACGCGGGCCTGGTGGGCCGTGGTCACAGCTTGCGTGACGGCGGGCAACTCCATTTCTAGGGCGGAACGGTAATCTTCTAGGGAAAAATAATCTCTGTGGGGGTGGACAGCTATCACCGTGCCATCGTTTCGACGCTCAATGTTCCAAGTCCTAATGACCTCCCACACTTCGACAGAAACATCGACCGCCGGCCCAACGAGTAAGATTACCTCTCTACCGGCAATCCCGCCCATAGGAATGTTCATCAGAGGAGTCACCTCCCCACCTTCAATAAGCGCACGTTCCCAGATCTGCCTACTCTTCTCTACCTGTACTTCCTCTAGCGTAGGCGAGTAGCCACAGTTCGCCACTTCAACCGTCAAGGTGGATTGGCCTGCGCCGAGAACGTATGCGTTCACGCGCACGTCGGCGTAGCACCGAATGCTAAGAAAATCCCACCCTCCTTCAGCAGAATAGGACGGTGGCCGGAAGCGGTATCCAGAGCGCAACGTATGGCCCCGGGGAGATAGGTTCCTCGCAGCACGATATGCGGCACGTAAACGGCTGAACTGCCGTCCAGCATTTTCTTCATGCTCAAGGGTTGGTCGCCAATATCAATCATTCCTCCCGTTGTTCCGGGCGATTCCCGTTCGGATTCGCATGGGTCCACTGAGGAGCCGGCCACGGGAGTGCAGGGGGTATCTCCTCCGTCAGGTAGGAGAGCCCCGGCTTGGGCGTAGGCATTATGGTCGGTGCGGGCGTTGCAGTGGGTGCAGGTGTGGAGACCGGTGTGGGCGTCGGCGGAGTCAGGAGCGTTGCCGTTGGAGGCAGCGTCGCCGTGGGAACGAGCGTTGGCATTGAGACAGTCGTCAAGGTAGAATCGGGCGTTGGGGTCGCCGTTGGGTCCGGCATTGGCTCGCCACCGCACGCCGAAAGGAAAGCCACGGCCAGCAAACATAGCAGGCCAACCCAAGCGGATCGGGAGGACAACCCTTGCAATGTGAGCATTGGTCTACCTCCCTTCACATCAGCCCATGTATTTGCCCACCAGTAGCGCCAGCCTGTCGATGGCTTCCTGCGTGATCACTGCCCTGTCGGTCACAATCGCGTTCTCCAGAGCGGAGCCGCAGAAGCAATCCTGGGCCGGACCCACTCTGGTTATCACATCGGCCAAGATAGCCTTCGATACGGCGGTGTTCTTCGTCAGGTTCTCCACCACCATCTCCACCGTCACCGGTTCCGCGCTCTCATGCCAGCAGTCGTAGTCGGTGGAGCAGGCCAGTATAGAGTAGCACATCTCCGCTTCCCTAGCGAGTTTGGCCTCCGGCAGGGCCGTCATGCCGATGATGTCCGCGCCCCAGGAGCGGTACATGTGCGACTCCGCCCTGGTGGAGAACTGGGGGCCGTTGATGGTCACCAGGGCGCCACCCGGGTGGGCGCGCGCGCCCATGTCCGAGGCGCTATGATAGAGCAGCTCCCTCAGCTCCGGGCAGAAGGGGTCGGCCATGCCGACGTGGGCGATCAGGCCGTCTCCGAAGAAGGTCCCAGGCCTGCCGACGGTCCTGTCGATGAGCTGGTCCGGCACTATCATGTCCAACGGGCGTATGTCCTCCCTGAGACTCCCCACCGCGCTCACGGATATGACCCGCTCCACGCCCAGGGACTTCAGGGCGTAGATGTTGGCCCTGTATGGTATCTCCGACGGCATCAGCCGGTGTCCCCCGCCGTGCCTCGGCAGAAAGGCGACGCCGACGCCGTTGAGAGCGCCGGTCACAATAGCGTCGCTGGGCTTGCCGAA
This sequence comes from Dehalococcoidia bacterium, assembly GCA_965247645.1. GTDB lineage: Bacteria > Chloroflexota > Dehalococcoidia > Lucifugimonadales > UBA2985 > JAPPHY01. The sequence goes on along the minus strand of OZ252024.1, from coordinate 1,636,216 downwards.
GGGCGTGTCCGGGTAGACCTCCTCCGCGTCCTGCAAGCCCTCTATCCGATAGAGGCCCGTGCCGCCTATGACGCCTATCGTCGCCTCAGCCACCGCTCACCAGCCTTCGCAGCGACTCCTCGTAGGGCGCGTGGGCTATGCCGCAGTCGGTGATAACTGCCGAAATGTACCGGCTGTGTGTCACGTCGAAGGCGGGGTTCCAGGCGTGAGTATCCGCCGGTGCTGTCGGAGTCGTCCCATAACCCGTCACCTCCGACTCAGGCCGCTCCTCGATGGGGATTTCGGCGCCGGACGCTATGCTCAGGTCGATGGTGCTGACGGGCGCCGCCACGTAGAAGGGGATGCCGTACTGGTGGGCCAGGACCGCCAGGGAGAGGGTGCCTATCTTGTTGGCCGTGTCCCCGTTGGCGGCGACCCTGTCCGCGCCGGTGATGACGCACTGGACCAGGCCGCGGTCCATCAGGTATCCGGCTGCGGAGTCAACGACCAGGGTTACGGGTATGCCCAGCCGGGCTAGCTCCCAAGTGGTGAGGCGCGCTCCCTGGAGCCATGGGCGGGTCTCGGTAGCCAGCGCCTGCTTGATACGGCCCTCCTCCCACCCGCGCCGGATGACTCCCAGGGCTGTGCCGTACCCGCCGGTGGCGAGCGCGCCGGTGTTGCAATGGGTCAGCACGGAGGAGTCCGGGGATATGAGGGATGCGCCGAACTCGCTGAGCCGTAGGTCGGACTCCCTGGTCTCATGGTGTATCCTGCGGGCCTCTGCGAGAAGGACGGCCTTCAGATCGGCGTCTTGGGCCGACTGCTCCGCCGCGCGCATCATCCGGTCCACGGCCCATTTCAGGTTGACGGCGGTTGGCCTGGCGGCGGCCAACTCCCGCGCCGCCTCTCGAAGGACGTCGAGGTCGGACTCCCGGTCCGCGGCCTCGAGGCCGACGGCGGCCAACGCCATGCCGTAGGCGGCGGTCACGCCGATGGCCGGTGCGCCCCTGACCCGCATCTCCCGTATCGCCCGACCGACCTCCTCCACAGTCCTCAACTCCAGGAACGCCTCCTCCCAGGGCAAGCGGCTCTGGTCCAGCAGCCTCACGGACTCTCGGTCCCACTCCACGGGCGTTAGCTCAGTCAACACGGCCATATTATACAAGAAGCCGGGACTTCTTTCACCAGCACACCTACATTTCATTTCTCTCGCCAGTGTCCGACATGTGTCTGACCCTCATCACATTGACATGATTTTGCATATACGCTAGCATACATATAGTTGCAAACATATGCTCTGTATGATGTATAGAGAGAGTAAAAGCACGGTATCACGATGAGTGATTCACTCAGCAAAGGCAAAACTATTCAGGTGTTGGTTGACCAAGGCTGGATCATCATAGCTGATGAGGACACAGATGATATCGTCGGTATTAGATCTGTCATCCAGAACTGGAACTCTATGACTTGGGCTGAGCGAACCTACTACATCGCGAAATACGGGTTCAACGAGAACGGAATTCTAGACATTGGTTTCTCTGAACAATTCACGGAAGTTGGCTGGCCGGGGCTTTTCTTCCGCCCCGCGCTGGGTGGCGAAATTGTAGTTCCAGAAAAAAGCCAACCCGGCTCCAATGACCGCTTGCAGACAATCTTGTCACAAAGCCGAGTAGCGGTGGAAAATAGCCGCTATAACGATACCGCATTGGCGCACATTGGCCCCGATGGCACAGTGATACTTACCAACGAATACTTGTGGGGACTGCCTGACCCCAGAGATGACAGCTATACTGATCTGAATGAAAGGTATATCTGCATTTGGGAAATCTCCCCTGCAACTTGGTGTCCTGACGCACCTTGGCGGGCCGTCGGTCCAGACGCTGAGGAGTTATACCAATACCCCTAACTAAACCTTGCTGTTTTTTGAGGAGAGTTGGAGATGCCCTCTCGGTTGCCTTGGACACGCCAACAATTGCTTGTAGCTTTTGCGTTATATTGTCGCTTGCCATTTGGTAGGTTACATAGAGGGAACCATGAGATTATAAGGTTTGCGGATGCCATTGGCCGCTCACCTTCTGCGCTGGCTATGAAACTCACCAATATTGCCAGCCTTGACCCGACTATTATCTCCTCAGGGCGCACTGGTCTGAATCGCGCTTCTGCCACAGACCGGGAAATTTGGATGGAAATGGAAAACGATTCGGTAAGTTTCCCCTTAGAGTGCCAAATGGCTCTTATGGAGGCAGAGGGACAAACAGCGACGATGAGTGACTCGCCGGAGGCCGAGGCCATAGACCGCGTTGGGGAAGACAGAGTAGTGCAGGCTACGGAGCGGATTGGTCAGAGCTTCTTTCGCGCAGCAGTACTGAGCGCATACAACGGAAGGTGCTGTATCACTGGGTTGTCAATTCCCACCCTACTCGTGGCAAGCCATATAGTGCCATGGCGTCTGGAGAAACTCCACAGGCTGAACCCTAGGAATGGCTTGGCGCTGTCAGCCTTGCATGACCGGGCCTTCGACACTGGCCTCATCACTATAAACGAAGATATGACTGTGCGGGTATCTACCAATCATACTGCAAGGAGCGATGATTTCTTTGCCACAGCCATTGAATATTACAGGGGTAAGCCGATTCATCTCCCCAAAAAATTCGGGGTTGGGGAGGAGTTTCTCGCCTTCCATAGAGAGCATATCTTTCAGAAATGAGGTGTTGCGTAAAATAGTGCCGCAGTGGAGTGGCCCACCCGTTCCGCTCACGCCCTTCGACAAGCTCAGGGCGAACGGAACATACTCACCCGTTCGTGGTGAACCTGTCGAACCATACGAGCGGGGGCGGGGGCAGGGGCGGTTGACGCTGGGCGGGCCGGCGGTCACAATGTGGGTGCCCGCGCCCCTTGGCCGGGCGAATCTGAATCCGGTGTGGTCCACATTGAAAGCGCCTTCGATCACTCAAACAGGCTCTCTTCCGCTGAGCTATTCCTTTGACTCGCTGCCTCACCCGGCGCGGCTCTTTCCCGCTTTCCGGGACCTTCCCTATCCCGCGCTGCTGGACGGCGCCATGCCGGGAGCATCGGGCGGCAGGTTCTCGTACCTGACGGCAGACCCGTTCCTGGTGATGCGGAGCCGCGGCCGCCGCGTGACCCTGCTTCAGGACGGCGCGCTTCAGGAGATGGAGGGCGACCCGTGGTCGATGCTGCAGGACCTTCTCCGCAGATACCGCGTAGAGCGGTCGCCGGGGCTGCCCCCATTTCAGGGCGGCGCGCTTGGCTACTGGGGCTACGACCTCGGCAGGCATCTGGAGCGCATCCCATCGCTGGCGGAGGACGACCTTGGCCTTCCAGAAATGTACCTTGGCCTGTACGACTGGGCGCTGGCCTACGACGAGGCCACAGGCCAGTCGTCCCTGATATCCTCCGGGATGCCGGAAGGCGATGCCGGCCGGGCCGAAGCCCGCGCGGCGGAGGTGATGCGTCGGCTGAGCGCCGGGCCTCAGGACGCGCCGTCCGGCGCTTCGCACAGCCCCGTGTCCTTGCAGTCCAACTTCACGCCCAAGTCGTACATGGCAGCGGTGAGGCGCGTCAAGGAGTACCTGGAGTCTGGGGACGCCTACCAGGTGAACCTGTCCCAGCGCTTCCACTCTCCCTTTGAGGACGACCCCTGGGCCCTGTACGAGAGGCTGCGCCGGTTCAACCCCGCGCCCTTCGCGGCCTACCTGGGCTTCCCCGAGCTGGAGGCGCTCAGCGCGTCGCCGGAGGAGTTCCTGCGACTGGAAGCCGGCCGCGTGCGCGTCCGGCCCATCAAGGGAACGCGGCCTGTGGGCAGCAGCGTCGAGGAGATGGCGTTGCAGGCCAAGGAGCTGCTTGCAAGCGAGAAGGAGCGCGCGGAGAACGTCATGATCGTCGACCTGCTGCGCAACGACATCGGGCGGGTGTGCCGCATTGGGTCGGTGGCGGTCCCCAGCCTGTTCGCCGTCGAGCAGCACCCCACCGTGCTACACCTGGTTTCCACCATCACCGGCGAGCTTCTCCCCTCCGCGGACGCCATTGACCTGCTGAGAGCATGCTTCCCCGGCGGGTCCGTGACGGGCGCGCCCAAGGTGCGTGCTATGGAGATCATAGAGGAGTTGGAGCCTGTGCGCCGGGGCGTCTACTGCGGCGCAATCGGCTACGTCTCCTTCAACGGCGACATGGCCGCCAGCATCGCAATACGCACCCTGGTCTTGACCAAGGGCGGCGTGTACCTACAGGTTGGAGGCGGGATAGTTGCCGACTCCGACCCCGAGGCCGAATACCAGGAGACGCTGCACAAGGCGCGCGGACTCCGCCTTGCCCTGGGATGCGATGACTGAGGCCGGACCTGTGTTGTACGTCAGCGGTCGGTTTGTGTCGGAGGCAGAGGCCCGGCTGTCGCCCCTGGACCGCGGGTTCACTCTGGCCGATGGCCTCTTTGAGACTATGGTGGCGTTGGACGACAGGGTGTTCCGCATGGAAGGCCACCTTGCCCGGATGCGGCGAGGCGCGGAAACGCTGCATCTTCCCCTGCCGCCCTCCGAGGAGCTGGCCGGGGTTGTCCTGGAGAGCATACGGCGGAACGGCTACCCGCGCTCCGTGGCGCGCCTCACGGTAAGCCGGGGCGTAGACCACGGCCGCGGGCTGGACGTGTCGCCCGGCATTGAGCCTTCCGTCGTCGTGCGTGTCACCCCCTGGCAGGGGCCATTGGACTCCGCACCACCGGGCCGCAGCCTGGCCTCATCCACCATACCACGCAACGACCGCTCACCGTTGTCGCGGGTAAAGTCCCTGTCCTACACGGAGGGTGTGGCGGCGCGCCTCTCGGCCCAACGCGCAGGCGTCGACGACGCCCTGCTGCGCAACACACGGGGTTTTGTGGCCGGCGGGACCTCAAGCAACGTGTTCATTGTCGCCAACGGCGGCCTGCTCACTCCGCCGGAGGAGGACGGCGCTCTGCCGGGCATAGCGCGTCTCACCGTCCTGGAAGAAGCGAGCCGCCTGGGCATCCCCGCGGTAGAGCGGTCGCTGGAGCCGGATCAGGTCGCCGAGGCAGACGAAGCATTCCTGACCAACGTGGTTCAGGGCCCGGTCCCGGTGACCTCCCTGGACGGCGCTCCCATCGGCGCGCGCGCGCCGGGGCCAGTGACGCAGAAGCTGGTTCAGGCTTACTGGGACCGGGTGAGAGCTGATCTGAGCTGACCGAGGACCGGTTGCGCCGCAATGGGAGCGCCGTGTATTCTCAACACATGTTGGCAATAGTCAACGCCGGCTGGAGCGCCACGCCACTCCTGCGGAAGGAGGAATCCAGGGGCCCTGTGATAGCGCATGATAGACCCCTGCAACCGTATCGGAGTACGGGGCAGGCTTCGCAGGGGTGGTCTCTGGTGGCTGACCCTGCGTTCGCGCTCCGTAACGGCGCGGCTTGGGTGTGTTCAGAGCGCTCACCCGGAAGATACCAACACATGTTGAGAATACCGCGACGCCTGTCCTATTGATATAATTCGTACCTTGGTATAGGATTGGTATAGTAAAACATCACCAAACGGAGCAGTTATGGATGAATTAGACCGGAAGATCGTTGGGATTCTCCAGCAAGATGGTAGAGCCTCCAATGCCAGAATAGCGCGTCAGCTGGGGGTAAGCGAAGGGACTGTCAGGCGTCGACTCAAACGACTGATGGAGGAGGAGGCTATTCAGGTGCTGGCTCTTCCGGAGCCAACGAAGCTGGGATACACCACCGAGGCTATCGTCGCGCTCCAGGTGGACCCTGGCAAGATAGAGGAAGTGGCGGCAGAGCTTGCCGCGGCGCCCGAAGCCCTGAACGTCTCCGTAACTACCGGGGCATTTGACCTCTTCGCCTGGGTGGCGCTGCCCTCGTCGGAGGAACTGCACAACTTCCTCCTGACTACGGTTGGGAGAATACAGGGGGTCAGGCGCAGCGAGACCTTTGTAATCATGTCCGTGAAGAAACGAACCTTCACGCGGCTCTCCTGATGCCCGGCCTTCCGATGGCAAGCGCAGCGTCCTCGCCGTGCCCTCCACGCCCCATGCTGCCCAGGAGCTTTGGCGTGCGTCTGCGTTGGCCGCCCTCAAAGGACTCGAATCTCAATAGAAGCGCTGTCGTGCGCATTTGGTCTTTGCCTATACCGGTATCGACCTGCGACCGGACGACGCCGGAGGCAGGCGATGGAAGCGCGGCCCTGCGCTTGAGTGGGACGGCTTTCCCATGCTAGGGGACGGCTTTCCCCTGCTAGGGATTGCCTTCGGCTTGATGGCGGCCAGCTGTTGGGGCTTGAGCGCCGTTCTGATCCGGTTGGGCTTGCAGGATATTCGCCCCACCACCGGCACGTGGCTGTCGTTGCTGCCGGGGGGCATCATGGTGATGTGCCTGGCGGTGGCCTTCAACCTGAGCGACATATACGAGCTAACGGCCATCGCCTTCCTCTGGTTTGCCCTGGGGGGGCTGTTCAACTTTGCCATGGGCCGATACCTGAACGCCGTCAGCATACAATCGGTGGGGGTGGCTCGCGCCACTCCGCTGTTCAGCACCGCGCCGCTTTTCTCCACCTTGCTGGCCATAATCTTCCTGGGAGAGACTCTAACCCCGTGGCTTCTCCTGGGCACCATGACCATTGTCAGCGGGATCATACTCATAACCAGCGAGCAGGCGCGTTGAAAGCCCCTCAGACGCGGGCGACCGGTCTGCGCGGTGTCTGGCTAGGGTACGCGGCCGCCATAGGGGCCGCTATGTCCTACGGCGCTGCACAGACCATTGGCAAGCACGTCACCACCGAGTTTGCGCCGCCCCTGGTGGGCACCGCCTTTGCCCTGGTCTTTGGGTTCCTGTACGTATCCATCATGTTTCACCGGCACATACCCACAGACCTGCGCACCTCACGTCGTCGTGGCTTCCTGTGGTTTGGGCTGTCCGGAATCGCATCCTCGACAGGCGTCGCCCTGCTGTACTTCGGCCTCAGCAAAGCGCCCCTGGTGGTGGTCTCGCCCGTAGTCGCCATCAGTCCTCTGATAACGCTCGCCCTGGCCCACGTCTTTCTTCAGCGTCTGGAGAGGATCACTCCGAGGACCATCATGGGCACCCTGCTGGTTGTGGTAGGCGTGGTCATAATCACCCTTAGCCAGGCCATCTCCTGAGGCTATCACCATGTCAGTAATGGCGATAATGCTGGCGCTTGTGGCCGTCCTGTTCTTTTTGGGGATAGGAGGCGTGTACCTGCTGCTGAGCTTCATCGGCAGGATGACCGAGCCCAAGGAGCAGGACAGGGATAAGAAGTAGCGCGATGCGCCCTAGCTCTGCCTGTACCGGTTGATGATGGGCAGACGCCGGTCCCGCCCGAAGGCCCGCGGCGTGATCTTGACCCCGGGAGGGGCCTGTCGGCGTTTGTACTCGTTGCGGTCCACCATCGCAATCACCCGCCGGACGGTCTCCGCGTCAAAGCCCATGTCCACCATGTCGGCGTAGCTGCGATCCTCTTCTACGTAGGCTTCAAGTATCCCGTCCAGCACGTTGTAGGGCGGTAGTGTGTCCTGGTCCGTCTGGTCCGGCTTCAGCTCCGCGCTTGGCGCCTTCTCAATCACGCTTTGCGGGATTGCGTTTGTGGGCGAGCCACGCTCGTTGCGATACCGCGCAAGGTCATAGACCAGGGTCTTGGGCACATCCTTGATTACGGCAAACCCGCCGGCCATGTCGCCGTAGAGGGTGGCGTAGCCCGTGGCCATCTCGCTCTTGTTGCCGGTGGTGAGTACCAGCCAGCCGAACTTGTTGGACATGCCCATGAGGATGTTGCCCCGGATGCGGGTCTGGAGGTTCTCTTCCGCCACGTTGGGCGGGCTGTCCCGAAAGGACCCCGACAGCGTGCGGAGCATGGCCTCGAACGCCTCCTCGATGGGCACGGTGATCAGCTCTATGCCCAGGTTCTCAGCCAGCGCGCGGGCGTCCGTCAGGCTGCCCTCGGAGGAGTACCTGGATGGCATTGCTACCCCAAGGACGTTCCGGCTGCCCAGGGCGTCCGCCGCGATGGCCGCTGTCAGGCTGGAGTCTATGCCACCGGACAGGCCAATAACCACCTTTTCAAATCCGCTCTTGCGAACGTAGTCGCCCGTCCCCAAAACCAGGGCGGAGTATATCTCCGCAAGTGGGTCCAGGGGCGCGGCGATGCAGCTATCCAGGGCCGCCTTTGGATCTGGCGGGGCGTAGTCGGAGTGATGCGACACCTGGGACGCGCCCATCGCGCTCAGGATGGGCCGCTCCTTGCGCGGCCTGGGGTCACGAAGCCGGTGGCGAAAGACGGCATCCACGTCGAGGTCCACCACCACCAGGTCTTCCTCGAACTGCTTGCCGCGGGCCGCCAGCTCTCCACCCTGATCGAACACCACGCTGCCGCCGTCGAACACCAGCTCGTCCTGCCCTCCCACCAGGTTGGTGTATGACACGTACACCTGGTTGTCGGCGGCGCGGGTGGCCAGCATCCGCTCCCGGAAGCCCAGCTTGCCGGCGTGGTACGGAGAGGCGTTGATGTTGACTATGACCTCCGCGCCCGCCTCTCGCTGAGCGGCGGTAGGCCCCAGAGCGTACCAGATGTCCTCGCAGATGTTGACGCCTATGTGGATGCCATTGACCACGAATACCGGGCACTGGGAGCCGGCTTTGAAGTAGCGGTCTTCATCGAAGACGCCGTAGTTGGGCAGGTAGATCTTGTGGTATACGCCCAGAAGCTGACCGTCGTGGGCCACGGCGGCGGCGTTGTAGATGTCGCCCTGGGAGTCGACGAAGCCGACCACCACGGTTATGCCTTGGGAGTTGGTCACAACCTCCCGCATCCGCTCAATGTTGGACTGGATGAAGGAGGGCTTGAAAAGCAGGTCCTCCGGGGGGTAGCCGGTGATTGCCATCTCCGGGAAGACCACGATGTCGGCCTGCTGCGACCTGGCCTTGCGGACGTACTCCAGAATCCGGGCGGTGTTGCCGTCCAGGTCGCCGACGGTGGTGTTGATCTGGGCCATGGCCAGACGTAGTTTGCGCACGCTGCTAGCTCACTTGAATGTTGATCTGGTTATAGAGTATAGCACACGATGGAACTCGCCTTGCGCCCGCGTTCGGACCCTTTGCTCCGGTGAGGCAGGCGCGGCGCGCGGCAGCATCGTTCCGGCTACGGCCGGGAGCAATGTTGCAGAGGGTGAACCGTTGAATATAAGGCCTGAAAAGCGGCCGTGGAAGCGCGCCGGAGGGCCGGGCTGTAGTAAAATGTACGCGTGGCCCGACAGGCGTGAACGGGAGGGGGCAAGCGCACTCCCGTTCATGGAGAGCTTGTCGAACCATTTGAGCGGGGGCCTGGGTTGGGGCGTGCCCGCGTACGCGGGCACGACGTGGTTCGGGAGGCTCAGGGAGAGAGCGGAGACGAATATGCTTGCATACGATGAGAAGGTGACAATCAAATACCGGGACGGCGGTGTGGTCGGAGGGTGCCGCATGATTGGGTGGGTGGACGGCAACGCCGGTTCAAAGAGATGGCACGGGGAGCTTATTCCGATAGCAGGGCAGCCGTGGGAGTTCGCCGTTGCATCGATCGAGGGGGTCGGGCTGCAGGTGGAGTGCGCGGACGGGGCGACTGCCAGGATACTTCCGCCCACCGTCACCGACGCCCTGAGCTCAGGCGTACGCTGCACCTTCGAAGGGGTCTGGCCGCCGCCCAGGCCGGTGGGCTAGCCGCTCTGGGGTGATAGGGCACGGGGTTGGCTATGTGACGTCGAGAACACGGTTAGTTCCTTTGGTTTTAGTAGAGCGGCTCAGCTAGAGGGCTGCATGCGACCTCAGATTACGCGGAAGCCAAATACTCCGCCCATCTTCGCCGGTGTCTGATGTCTGACAGGTAAGAATCCAGCTGAGATCCTACCTCCAGCAGGAAGTCCCTCCTACCCTCCTCGCCGATAAGAGCCAGGCTAATTTCCGCCAGCTTGGACAGGCTCATTACATAGACGTTCTGGCCGCTCACAAACTCTCGCTCAACAAGAGCGCCTACCTGCGCTTGGTCTTCTACACCCTGTTGCGCCACAAAGAATAGCTCTGAAACCTGTTTTTCGCGCACGTTAGCTACTTTCCCCATCATCTGGCTCACAGTAAGCACCCTGTCTTTTACCTCTACTACCAGCACTATATCGCCGTCCTCCGCCACACATTCCAAGTCGGCGAGCATCCCTGTGGAGGCATCTGATGACGTGATAGATGCTCTCTGTACTCTTGAATACAGGTGAAGTCTTCTGCCTATAACGGTGAACAGGGCTGAAGAAAGCGCCAATAGCCTATCCCCGCCTGAGAGCTCAGTTAGATACCCATCTATGAGGCTGATACACCGGGATAGGCTGATGCGTCGTGGCGCCGGGTAGGCCACCCTGACCACTGACATTCTGCGGTATACCTCGACGACTACCTGTTTCAGTACGTTCTTTGAAAAGTTCTCATCGCCGGTACTCTCCACGGTCTCTAGCACGTGACACAAGTGGTCCCAGCCCCTGCGATTTCTCTGCGCGTTGCGGTACTGCTTAGAGACCTCCGGTACTCTAACCGGATTGTTCACATAGGGTTCGGGCGAGCCACCCAGGACGCGATCGTTAGATTGGTCGAAAGGCACAATGACCTGGTGAGCAACGGTACGCGCATCGAAGGAGCCGGTCCTGTCGGCTCCTGCCTGCAGTGAGCGACAATCCAGAGTGGGGTCGGCCACCTTGGCAAGAAGCTGGGTGGGCAACACATAGCGGTAGGTCTTTGTGTTTGAGTTCACGGAGACCCGGATACTTGCGAGCAGTTCGCTCTCATCTTCCTCAATAACATCCAGTAGCGGCCCGTCCTCAGCAGTGGACAGAACGCTTGCCCAGATTTCCTGTAAAGTAGCGGCAGCCTGGCTAACTAAGTCCACGGGCATATTGTACCACCCGCTTTGCTAGAAATTGGTCCAAAGGGCCTCTTGCCGTTGCTCTTTGACAGAGTGGCAGATCTTGGGCATAGCTTCATGACATTTCCAGTCCTTGTAGAGCTCGTCCATAAGGTCACATCGGTAGCCGGAGATAGCAACATTCCCCTTACAACTGCGGAGCGCCTCGGAGAGCTCTATGTGGGAGGCCTCTTCCATCTCAAAACCGTACGCTTTGCTATCGCCCCTGCTGGCATGAACGTAAGGTGGGTCGCAATAGAAAAGAGTGCCGGGGTTGTCGTATAACCGTATTACATCCACGGCGGGTCTATTCTCGATCTGGACGCGTAGTAGACGCATGGCTATTTCCGGGAGGTGTTCTACGCTCCCGAGCCAACGTGAAACTACCCCGGACATCCCCGCTCTGCTCGTGTTCTTGCAATTGGCCCAGCGGCCCAGGGAGGCGGTCTGAGCCAATCCGGTTCTGGACTGGCGCGCTCGTATGAAGAACCTTCTCGCGCGCTCCAGTTCGTCGAGGTGTTCCATACCCTCGGATACGGCCCAGTAGAACTCCTCTCTTGAAAAGGGAGTAAGCGCTATGTGCTTTACCAGGTCCTCTGTCCGGTCTCTCAATACCCTGAAGAAATTAGCTATCTCGCCATCGATGTCGTTGTACGTCTCTACCGGTGAGGGGCGTCTGTTCAGAAGAACAGCTGCTGATCCGGAAAATGGCTCGCAGTAATGGTGACTTTCGGGGAGCAGGGGCAGCAGCCAGCCCAAGTGGCTATATTTGCCTCCGTACCAGCCGAACGCTATCAGCTTGCGCCGAATGTTTCTTTTGCTCTCAGGCCCCTTACTTCCTACTGCGGTCGATTCCCCTTGCAGATATATTGGAGACGGCAATCTGCTCATTGGTACTTGCCTCCTTTTTGGTGTCAACCCTGCAAGCAGTTACGGAAATGGAGCTTACAGTAGCGACATTAGACCATCCGTACGCCAATCAGTCTATCCGCTTGCGTGTAACATGTCAATAGCCTACATCGGATTCTACCGTTGGCCTTGCGAATGGTTCAAGTCGCAGTCAGGCGGGTTTTGGGCGTAGTTGCGTGGCTTGCCGGCCCCGGATACCCTTGCCCCCAACTTCCACCTTCCCTATAATCACCACACAGGCTTGAAGAAAGGCGGGACGCTCATGGATGGCCAGGACTCTCAAGACGCGGGGACGTACCGGGCGCTGGAGAGCGTGATCGCTCGCCTGCTGGCCCCCGGAGGCTGCCCCTGGGACCGGGAGCAGACCCACCGATCGCTCAAGCGTTACCTCCTGGAGGAGTGCTACGAGCTTATGGACGCCATCGACGACGGCGACCCCAAGCACATGGTCGAGGAGTTGGGAGATGTCCTTGTGCAGGTGGCGTTTCACATACAGCTTGCCCAGAATGAGGGTGCCTTCGGCGCCAGGGAGGTGTTCGCCTCCGTCAACGATAAGCTGGTGCGCAGGCACCCCCACGTCTTTGGCGACGGCGAGGCTAGCACCGCTGAGCAGGTGAAAGCAACCTGGGAGGACGTAAAGCAGAGGGAGCGAGGCGGTTCCTCATCCCGCCTCGGCAGCATCCCCGGAGACCTGCCCGCCCTGGCCCAAGCCCAGCTGCTCCAGGACCGGGCCTCACTGGCGGGGTTCGACTGGGACCGCCCGGAGGGCGCGTTGCAGAAGGTTGAGGAGGAGGTCAGAGAGCTCTCAGAGGCCGCGACCCAGGAGGACAAGGAGTCTGAGATGGGGGACATCCTCTTCTCCATAGTCAACTCCGGCAGGTGGATGGGCATACGGATGGAAGACTCCCTACGCCAGGCCAACGGTCGATTCTCCAGGCGCTTCGCCCAAATGGAGAGCATGTGCCGGGAGAGAGGCGTGGACTTTATCGACCTGCCCCTGGAAGGAAAGGAAGCCTTGTGGCAAGAGGCCAAGAAGATAGTTGGATGATCCAAGCGTACCGGGACTCTGCGCGGAAGCTCGGCGGTTTCCGGCCGAAGGCCCGTAGAAAGAAGGGTAACAGCCATGCAGTTCAATATAGCGCTCCTCCCAGGCGACGGCGTTGGTCCTGAGATTATCGCTGAGGGCGTAAAGGTCCTCCGGCGCGTCCAGGAGCTCACGGACGCCACCTTCAACGTGGAGTCCGACATGGTGGGTGGCATTGCAATCGACGAGGTTGGCGCTCCGCTGCCAAAATCAGCCCTGGACCTGGCCCGCAGGAGCGATGCCGTCCTGTTCGGCGCGGTGGGAGGGCCAAAGTGGGACAACCCACTGGCTCCACATCGCCCGGAGGACGCAATCCTGGGTCTGCGGAAGGCTCTTGGCCTGTTCGCCAACCTGCGCCCGGTCAAGGTCTTCCCGTCCCTGCTCAACTCCAGCTCCCTGAAGCCATCGGTCATAGAGGGAGTGGACATACTCGTGGTCCGCGAGCTTACCGGCGGGGTCTACTTCGCCAAGCCCAAGAAACGGTGGCAGACCTCCCGGGGCAGAAGGGGCGTGGACACCCTGCGCTACACCGAAGGCGAAATCGAGCGCGTATTGCGGGTCGGTTTCGAGTTGGCCCGCAGACGACGCAACAAGCTCACCTCCGTGGACAAGGCCAACGTCCTGGAGACCTCCCGCCTGTGGCGAGAGATAGCGATTGAGCTATCCGCCCAGTATCCGGACGTGGAGCTGGAGCATATGCTGGTAGACTCCTGCGCCATGGCCCTGGTGAGGACCCCCACTCGCTTCGACGTCCTGGTGGCCGAGAACATGTTTGGCGACATCCTGACCGACGAGGCAGCGATCCTGGCAGGCTCCCTGGGAATGCTGCCCTCCTCCAGCCTGGCCGGCATACCGCAAGAGGACGACCGCAGCGGAGGCCGCGCCCTGGGCCTCTATGAGCCTATTCACGGCAGCGCCCCTGACATCGCCGGCCAGGGCAAGGCCAACCCCATTGCAACCATCCTCAGCGTGGCCCTCATGTTCCGTTACTCGCTCGGGCTCTCCCAGGCGGCCTCCGCAGTGGAGGCGGCCGTGGAGCAGGTACTGACGCAGGGATACCGGACGCAGGACATCGCCGAGCCGGGCGCCGGGGACGTCCTGAGCACAAGCGAAATGGGTCAGCGCATAGTCGATGCTATAGCTCTCTAGGACCGCAGCGGAAGTTCCGCTCATCCCCGTATCAAGTAAGGGGCAGGAATCTAGGACTGGGTGGTGGGGTTCCGTTCACGCCCTTCGACAGGCTCAGGATGAGCGGAATGTCCTTGCCCGCTCGTAGTGAGCCTGTCGAACCACATGAGCGGGGCATACGGCTCACCGCCACATCCTCCCCCCGCACCCGATACGTAAGCAGGGGTCTACCGCGGCTCCTCCGGCGGCGGCTCAGTTTCACCATCTCGCAGATAGACGTTCCTGGCCGGGAAGGAGATCTCGATTCCCTCCTCCTCGTAGCGGCGGTAGAGAGCCTTGATAAAGCTGTGCTTCACCGTCCAGGATTCCAGGTAGTTCACGGAGCGCATCACAACCCAGAAGTTGATGTTGGAGTCCCCAAAGTCCGTATACCACACGGTGGGCTCGTAGCCCTTCACGGAGCCGGGGGTCTCCTCCAGCACCTTCCGGGCCACCTCTACAGTCACCCGCTCAACATGAGCCAGGTCACTGAAGTAGCTGACGCCTATCTGGAGGTACACCGACATCTCCTCGTAGGGGTGGTTGTAGTTGGTGGTGAGGTTGTCGGCCAGCTTGGAGTTGGGAATGATGACGGTGTTGTCCGAGAGCAGGCGAATCCGCGTTGTCCGCCACCCTATGGCGTCTATCCTGCCTAACATACCGCTGTCCAGCTCTACGTAGTCCCCCACGCGTATGGAGCCGTCGGTCAATACGCTCAACCCGGCGACGATGTTGGTGAGTGTGCCCTGAAGCGCCAGGGCCACGGCCAGGCCGCCAATGCCAAGACCTGCCAGCAAAGGAGCGATGGATATGCCCATCTGGTCCAGGATGATCAGACCACCCATCACCAGGGTAACGATAGCGACAATCTGCGTCGCCATTGGGATCATCGACTCCATCACCCTGCCCTGGCCCGTCCTCTCGCCCAACAGGCCCAGGCCCCACTTGATGGCGGCGTCCTGCACCCTTATGCCGCCGTACAGCACAATGGCTATGCTGAGGATGATGAACACCCTGGCGAGCGCGGAGTGGTAGTCGCTGAGAATGGATAGCCCGTTCAGCCCTACGTACAGGCCCGTCACCACCATCCAGAGGGACAGCGCGCCGTCTAGGTCGTCCACCAGGTTGGAGCGGATGCTGCCCGGGTCGGCCTTTCGCAGCCTGGCCTTGAACACCCTGGAAGCCAGTCTCACCACCAGAGAGGCGACAAGCCCGCCCAGTATGGCCGACCCCAGAATGGCAAGGTCCCCTATTGTCACGCCCTGTATGACTTCCCTGTCCATTATGGGTGCAATGGTATCCGTCCCAATGCGTCCGGTCAATCCTGGGAAACGCTGTTGGGTTGGCGCGCCGCGCGGGCTGAGACCCCCGCCGTTGGGTTATAATGCGTTCAGCCCAACGGGAACCCGGCCCCAGGGAGAACCCTACGAAAGCATCGACCTTAAATACGGCAGTCCTTTCCGCGCTCGCGGCGGTGGTGGCTTCCACCATCGTTGCGCTGACGGTCGACCGTTTCAGCTGGGAGGTTGAGTTCACCCTGTGGCTCCAGGGCTTCGACCTGGGCGAGGCCCGGTTCCTCCGGGGCTGGATATTCTGGATGGGGGTAAGAGGAGTGGCCGGCGCGGTGATGCTGGCGGTATGCCTGCTCCTCTGGCTCCGGCGCTGGCGGCTGGAGGCCGTCTTCGTGGCCTTGGTCTTGGCGCCGGGCCTGCTGAACATCCTCATTAAAGAGGTCATAGGGCGGCCCAGGCCCACGGCGGACCTGGTGGACGTGGTAATAGGATACGGAGGTATCCAGGGCGCCGGATTCCCCAGCGGCCACGCTGCCCACGTAGTCCTGTTCTACGGCTTCCTGCTCTACCTGGCGCGCCTCTATCTCCCAAACGCCGCGCAGGTACGCTCGCTGTACGCGGCGGGCGGCGTCTACGCCCTCCTCACCGGGCTGTGGCTCATCTACGACGGTCGCCACTGGCTCCTGGACGTAATCGGAGGCTACGCCTACGGCGCGTTCTACCTGCTGGCGCTGATTGCCGCCTACCACTGGGCCCTCAACCGTCTATTCGGCGAAACTCGACCTTTGCGTAACTCTGGGCGCCATCGTATGAAGAGGCGCTCCAACTGTCATTCCGAACAGAGCGCAGCGGAGTGAGGAATCTAAAGGTTCTCGTCCCCACGAGGATCCCTGTGGCTGGAATCTTCCCATGACTACGGCGCAACGTCTTAGATTCCTCGCTGCGCTCGGAATGACATTAAATGGAGCGTATAGGCAGTTGCGCAAGGGTCTCCGAAAGCAGGAACCCAGGGATGGGGCGGTGGTGAATACGGGGCCGCCGCGCAATACGGAGCGGTAGACCTATGCTCTCCGTTTTCACGAGGACAAGCTTCGTAGGGGCGGTTCGCGAACCGCCCCTACGCCTGACGGCATGACAACGGTGCCCCACAACCATTCCTGCGAAAGCAGTAATCCAGGGCCGGGACGCGTGAGAGGCCCCGACGCTCCACCTCCCCCCTCTGGGTACCCGCTTGCGCGGGCACGACGTGTTTCCACCGTCTTTCCTGCGAAAGCAGGAATCCATCCCCTCTCCCATCTGGACGCCCGCTGTCGCGGGCGCGAACGGAACGGCCCCCAACCACACACACCCTCGTTGCGGCGCATTGGCGCATGTGCTTTAATTATGCTGCAATGCCCAACACCCTCTACTACGGCGACAACCTGGACATCCTGCGGGAGCACGTACCCGACGGCCCTCGCCGAGCCGTGAACAAGGCCGTTGTGCAGGTCAAGAGCGGCAAGGTGTCGTCGCCCCTTATACGAGACCTGGTGGGCACGGGGCCGCGTCCCGCCCCCCACCCGTAACCATTCCTGCGAAAGCAGGAATCCATCCCCTCCCCCCTCTGGACGCCCGCGAACGCGAGCAAGACGACGCTAGTGAGAGAATGCCCGCTCGCATGGTTCGACAGGCTCACCACGAACGGGCGCGAGAAGCCCACGAGCGGAGTTGGCAACCTAAACGTGCGAGTATACACTACCACCATCTACAACTCCAGAAGGGCTTGTTCTCTCAGCACATATGGTACAGAGGCTCTAGAATGAGCCATGAGCAGATTAGCAGTACGGACCATCATCGAAACATGGAAGGTGTGCGATCAGAACGTCTCGGAAACGGCCCGGCGTTTGCACGTAGACCGCCGGACCGTCAAACGCTGGGTGGATCGAGGGCGGCAGCCCTGGGGTTACGTGCGCTGGCAGGGCGTGCGGCGCAAGTCTACTGCACCCAAACACCCCAAGCGTGCGCTGTGGGGGGAGGCTGCCGCCGAAGTGCGAAGGTGGAGGGAAGCGACCGGCTTCTGTCGGGAGAAGCTAGCGGTCTTGGCCCAGGCTCAAGGGCTGGAGGTCTCGGCATCGACCATTCATCGGTATTTGCAACGCGTGGGCTTGGTTCGCCCCAGTACGAAGCGACGGCGGCCTCGCTTTCAGAACGGCCAAGTCATGCGGCCTCGTAACTGCCCAGGCTTAGGCTACCTTCAGATGGACGTGAAGTACGTCACTCCTGAGTTGTCTGGGTTGCCGTACACTTGCTACCTGTACGCGGCGATGGACATCTCCTCTCGCTACAAGGTTGGGCTAATCCTCCCCAAGCTGGATGAGGGGGGAACACTCTTGTCCCTGTACTATGCCACACAGCAGTTCCCCTTCCCGTTGCACTACGTCCAGACGGACAATGGATTGGAGTTTCAGAGACGCTTTCACGCCAAGTGCGCCGAACTCGGCCTTGAACACTTCTACATCCACAAGAGTTCTCCCAATGAGAACGCTGTAATCGAGCGGAGTTTCCGCACGGACGAGGAGGAGTGCTTCTTCCGGTTAGAGGAAGCGCCCCAAGACCACCAGGAGCTGAACACTTGGTATCAGCGCTTCCTTGATGCCTACAACACTACCCGACCACACATGGGCATCAATATGCTTACTCCAAAGGAGGCTATCGCCCTGTACCAAAAGTCCTGAGAGATTAAGGAAGGGAATCACATCCCTATCGGGAGGGGGCGAATCATGATCTACACCTTCAAGTATTCCGTAGAAGCGCAGGAGGACGGGCGTTGGAGCGCTTGGCTCGACTCGCTTCCCCACTGTTGCACGTGGGGCTACTCCAGGGCAGAGGCGCTTGAGGCGCTCACCGAGGCAGCACATGTATTCCTGCAAGATATGCACGCGTGTGGGGAAGAAATCCCTGTAGAAGATAATGAGGCTCTCGGAGCACTCATCTGACGACATTCTCCCAATTAGTCTCCGCCCTGCGGAATGTTTCTACGCGTGAACTCATCGCAGCGTTGACGAAGGATGGCTTCGCAGAGCGTGCTACTAGAGGCGGGCACAGGGTCTATCGTCATGCTGATGGCCGGCGGGTAGTCATAGCTTATCACCAGAGCGGCGCTACTTTGCCATATGCCACCCTGCGGGCTTTCTTGCAAGCAAACCCAGTGGAACCAAGAAGACGCCAGACGTCTAGGGCTACTCTAGCGAATTCTTCTCATTCCTGACCCCGTGGCCTTGTCGGCGCTTTTGGGGTGCAATTGTATATAGTTCCCCCTATGAGAACGCTTCTCAGAAAGCGGCCTTCTCCGTAGACCCGCCCTTTTCGCCGGCTTGCTTGAGGCGCTTTCTGATGCCCTCTTCAAGAGCCGCCCACGCCAGCAGAGCGCACTTTATCCGTATGGGAAACCTCTTCACCCCGGCCAGCGCTCCCACCTCGCCCAGCCCCTCAAGCTCCGCGTCGGAGGGGTCTTTGCCCTGCATCATCCCTCGGAAGATGAGGGAAAACGCCTCGGCCTCCTTCAGGCTCTTGCCCTTGATGACCTCCGTGAGCATGGAGGCTGACGCTTGGCTGATGGAGCACCCGCTTCCCTTAAAGCTCACGGCGGACACCAGTCCGTCGTTGAGATTCACACGGAGGTACACCTCATCGCCGCAGAAGGGGTTGACCCCCTCCGTCTCGATGTCCGCGTCCGCAAGCTGCTCCTGGTTCCTGGGGCTGCGGTAGTGGTCGAGGATGATCTCCTGGTAGAGATCGTCCATGTCGGAGAAGTCGAATTTCTGCATAGGTCAGCTGCCGAGCGCCCCGCTTACGTCCTGGTTGGCGTCCGGGAAAAGTATTTCAGGGTCTCCTTGATGGCTGCCACCAGCAGGTCCACCTCTTCCTCTGTGTTATAGACGTAGAAGCTGGCCCGCGCCGTGGCGGGCACGGAGAGCTTGCCCATCAACGGCATGGCGCAGTGGTGCCCCGTCCTGATGGCGATTCCCTCCCTGTCCAGCATGGTGCCTATGTCATGGGGATGGACGTCCTCGCAGTAGAAGGAGACGATGCCGCCTCTCTGCGCCGTGTCCCTTGGGCCAAAGACCTTGACGTCCTCAATCTCCTCGAAGGCTTTGAGGGCGTACTCCGTTATGTCGATTTCGTGCTGCCGGACGTTCTCCATGCCCAGGGCCTCCAGGTAGTCGATGGCCGCGCCCAGCGCAATGGTATCGGCGATGTTGGGCGTGCCGGCCTCGAAGCGGAGGGGCAGGTCGTTCCAGGTCGCGCTGTCGTCCCACACCTGACGGACCATCTCGCCGCCGCGCAGGAACGGCTCCATGCCCTCAAACACCTCCTGCTTCACGTAGAGCGCGCCGATGCCAGTTGGGCCGAGCATCTTGTGGCCGGAGAATGCCAGGAAGTCGCAGTCCAGGTCTTTCACGTCCACCCTCAGATGGGGCACGCTCTGCGCGCCGTCCACCAGTACCCTGGCTCCAACCCGATGCGCCGCCTCCGCTAGCTCCTTCACCGGGTTTATGGTGCCCAGGACGTTGGACATGTGGTTCAGGGTGAGCAGCTTGGTGCGTTCGGTCAACAGGCTGTCCAGGCCGGAAAGGTCAAGGGTCTGCTCCGAGGTCAGCGGAATGAACCGCAGCAACGCGCCCTGCTCCTGGGCAACCTTCTGCCAGGGCACCAGGTTGCTGTGATGCTCCATATCCGATATGAGAATCTCATCGCCGGGGCCGATGTTCTGCCGCGCCCAAGTCTGGGCCACCAGGTTGATGGCCTCGGTGGTGTTCCTGACCAGCGCCACGCTCTCCGCAGAGGGGCTGCCAATGAAGTCGGCGCACTTTTGGCGGGCCGCTTCGTACCTGTCCGTGGCCTCCATGCTCAGGGCGTGGACCCCCCTGTGGATGTTAGAGTTGTACCTCTCGTAGAACTCCACCAGCGCCTGGATGACCTGGGTTGGCTTCTGGGAGGTGGCGGCGTTGTCCAGAGTAGACCAGGGGCTTGCCGTAGACCTCTCTGGATAGTATTGGAAAGTCCTTGCGGACCGCTTTTACGTCTAGCATAGGTATTCTCTCCCCTTGGTTGGCAGGGGGTTGGCCTCTACTCTCCCAGCCACTCGCGCAGGGTGTCCTGCACCAAGTCGCCGATTTGCGAGCGGAACGACTCGTTGGAAATGCCGTCTATTACCTCGCTCAGGAACGCCCTGGTCAGTAGGCCGCGGGCGGCCTTCTCGTCTATGCCACGGCTCCGCAGGTAGAACAGCGCGATCTCATCCATCTGCCCGCAGGCGGCGCCGTGCCCGCACTTTACATCGTCGCAGTATATCCAGAAGGCCGGCTTGGTGTCGGCCTCCGCCTGGTCCGACAGCAGCAGGTTCTTGTCAACCTGGTTGGCGTTGACCTTCACCGCCCCCTCTCGCACGATTATGCTGCCGTGGAAGACCGACCGCGACCTGCCGTCCAGTATGCCCTTGTAGAGCTCGCGGCTGGTGGTGTACGGCTTGGCGTGATCGATGATGACCTGGTTGTCAACGTGCTGGACGCCGTTCACCAGGTAGAACCCGTTGAGGGTGCAGGAGCAGTCCTGGTCCAGGGTGATTAGGTTCAGGTTGTTCCGCGTCAGCCTGCCGCCCATGTCTATGTTTACGGAATCAAAGCGGCTGTCGCGCTCCAGGGCCACGTTGGTGGTGGTTATGTGGTACGCCTGCTCGCTCTGCCTCTGCGCCTTGTAGTACTCCACCCGCGCCCCGGCTCCAACCACCACCTCAGTCACCGCGTTGGAGAAGTACCGGCCGTCTGTGACGCCCTTGTAGTCTTCAATTATGGTGGCCCTGCTCTCCCTGCCGACGACGATGAGGACACGGGGATGAGCGACCGCCCCCTGCTCCCCGGAGCTCGTCAGGAACAGCAGGCGGATGGGGTTCTCCACCTGCGCGCCGTCCGGGACATGCACGAACGCGCCCTCGTGGACAAAAGCCGTGTTGAGCGCGGTGAATGCGTTGCTTTCGTAGTCGGCGTAGCGCGCCAGGCTCTGCCGCACCAGGTCCGGCGACGACTGCATAGCCTCGGACAGGTTTGTCACCGTCACGCCCTCCGGAAGGGAGGCCGTCGATGAGAGCGCGCCGTCGTAGCGGCCGTTCACAAACACAAGCTGCGGCCAGCCGGGTTCGCCCAGGCCGGCTTGCGCCACGTCCGCAGCGGCCGGCTGCGGGGCTTGAGGCGCCGGCTGGAGGGGGAGCCGGGCAATCGGCCCCACGTCCGTGTACTTCCACTCCTCGTTGCCGCGGCGCGCGGTGGGAAAGCCCAAGTCACGGAACCTGGCTATGGCCGCCTTGCGCAGGTCACGGGCCCATGCGGGATCGCGGGCAGCGCCGTTACTCTCAAACGACTCGGAGGCGGCCAGGTATGCTTCTTCTTGAGTTGCAGGACGCTGGGTCATGTACTTAGCTTGAGGACTGGAGGGCTTCGGCTGCCTTCTCCAGCTGGTCGTAGCCCTGGGACTCGACTTCAAGGGCCAGCTCTTTCCCGCCGGACTTCACAATACGCCCGTTGATGAGAACGTGGACCATGTCGGGTACGACGTAGTTCAGGATTCGCTGGTAGTGGGTGACGAGGATGAGAGCGTTGTCCGGCGTACGAAGCTGGTTGATGCCGCCGGCCACTATCCGCAGGGCGTCCACGTCAAGGCCGGAGTCCGGCTCGTCCAGGATGGAAAGCTTTGGATCGAACACGGCCATTTGCAGCACCTCGTTGCGCTTCTTCTCGCCACCGGAGAACCCCTCGTTGACCGAGCGCTTGGTGAGGTTGCGGTCCATCTCAACGATGTTCACCTTATCGGTGAGGAACCTGTCAAACTTCAGGACGTCCATCTCCTCAAGCCCCTTGCTCTTCTGGACGGCGTTGTAGCCCGCCCGCATGAAGTGGTCCAGGCGCACGCCGGGCACTTCTATGGGGTGCTGGAAGCAGAGGAAGATGCCAGCCCTGGCCCTGTTCTCAGGCAGCATACCCAAGAGGTTTTCACCCTCGAAGAGCGCCTCGCCGGAAGTGACGGTGTAGGAGGGATGGCCCGCCAGCACGTTGGCCAGGGTGCTCTTGCCCGACCCGTTGGGTCCCATGATAGCGTGAATCTCTCCCGCCTTTACGTGGAGGTTCACCCCCTTCAGTATCTCAACGCCGCCAATGGAGGCGTGCAGGTCTTTAATCTCAAGCATCGACAAACCCTTTCTCGGCTTTATCCTACAGCTCCTTCCAGGTTCATTTCCAGGAGCCTGGTGGCCTCTACGGCGAACTCCAGAGGCAGTTGCTTGAACACGTCTTTGCAGAAGCCGTTGATAATCAACGAGTGCGCCTCCTCTGTGGAGATGCCACGCTGGTTGCAGTAGAAAAGCTGTTCCTCGCTCACCTTGGATGTGAATGCCTCGTGCTCCAGGTGGGCGGTGTTGTTTCTCACCTCCACGTAGGGGGTGGTGTGCGCGCCGCACTGGTCGCCCAGCAGCAGGGAGTCGCACTGGGTGAAGTTCCATGCGTTGGTGGCCTTGGGCATTACCCGGATCAATCCACGGTAGGTGTTCTGGGCGTGGCCTGCGGAGATGCCCTTGGCAATGACGGTGCTGCGGGTGTTCTTGCCCAGGTGCAGCATCTTGGTGCCGGTGTCAGCCTGCTGGCGCGCCTTGGTCAGGGCCACGGAGTAAAACTCGCCAATGGAGTTGTCGCCCAGGAGTATGACGCTCGGATACTTCCAGGTGATGGCGGAGCCGGTCTCAACCTGCGTCCAGGATATCTTGGAGTTGACTCCCTGGCACTTGCCTCGCTTGGTGACGAAGTTGTAGATGCCGCCCTTGCCTTCCTCGTCGCCCGGGTACCAGTTCTGAATCGTGGAGTACTTGATCTCGGCGTTGTCCAGCGTGATGAGCTCCACCACCGCTGCGTGCAGCTGGTTCTCGTCCCGCATCGGAGCGCTGCACCCCTCCAGGTAGCTGACGTAGCTGCCCTCGTCGGCGATGATCAACGTCCGCTCGAACTGCCCCGAACCCTCGCTATTGATGCGGAAGTAGGTGGTAAGCTCCATTGGACACCGCACACCCTTGGGAATGTAGCAGAAGGAGCCGTCTGAGAAGACCGCCGCGTTCAGCGCGGCGTAGAAGTTGTCCGTGTACGGCACAACGGAACCAAGGTACTCTCGTATGAGGTCCGGGTGGTCCTGTATGGCCTCCGACATGGAGCAGAAGATGATCCCCTGCTTGGCAAGCTCCGCCTTGAAGGTGGTGGCGATTGACACGCTGTCAAACACGGCGTCCACAGCCACGCCGGCCAGCCGCTTCTGCTCCAGCAGGGGTATGCCCAGCTTCTCGTAGGTACTCAGGATCTCCGGGTCCACGTCGTCCAGGCTCTCAAGCTTCGCCATGGCCTTGGGGGCCGCGTAGTAGATGATGTTCTGGAAGTCGATCGGCGGGTGGTCGATGTTAGCCCAGCCGGGTATCTGCTTCTTGTCCAGCAGGGAGAGGAAGTAGTTGTACGCCTTGAGCCTCCACTCCAGCATCCACTCCGGCTCGTTCTTCTTCGCAGATATGAAGCGTACTACGTCCTCGTTCAGGCCGCGAGGAGCGACCTCCTCCTCCACGTCCGTAACGAAGCCGTACTTGTAGTCCTGCCTTGCAACGTCCTTGACAACCTGGTTTGTAGTAGTCAACCGCTCACTCCCTCCGGTATCTCCTCATCCCTACCATCCGGAAACAGGCTCAAGGAGACACGCTATGGCAACATCCGTATCTGAGAAACTCCCGCGGATGGCTTTACGATAATTGTAGACCTAATTGGTCGACAATTAGCATATCACCGAGAGCCAGCCAGGTCAATAGTCGCTGTGGGGGCTCCCGCGCCACCGGAACAGCCCGACGCTCCAAGGCAATTGTGGGGTACATTCATTGACTTAGGAATGAGCCGGTGATATAGTCTGGCGAAGACCATCATCAGAGGATGTCCCGTGGAAATCCCTCACCTAAAAGAGCTCCGCAGGTCCTACGGCTTCGACGAGGTGGCTATCGTCCCCGGAGACGTGACCGTCAACCCCGACCAGACCGGCATCGACTTCACCGTGGGAGGGTTCACCTTCGCCGTGCCCTTCCTGGCCTCCTCCCTGGATGCGGTGTCCTCGCCCAAGTTTGCCATATGCGTTGGCAAAATGGGGGGACTGGCGGTCCTGAACCTAGAAGGCATCTATACCCGCTATGACGACCCCGAATCCGTGATCCAGCACATTGTCGAAGCGCCTCAGGAGCAGGCCACGCCGCTGCTTCAGAAGATATACTCCTCACCCATCAAGGAAAATCTCATAGGCGAGCGGATAGAGGAGATCAAGGCAGCCGGGGTTCCCTGCGCCGTGTCCCTCACCCCGGCCAACGCCAAGCGTATGTCTCCCATCGCCGTTGAGGCGGGGGCAGACATACTGTTCATCCAGTCAACCGTCACCACGGCCCGCCACATATCGAAGAGCGAGCAGGGCCTTGACCTGTACGAGATATGCCGGCAGTCGCGCGTCCCCGTGGTGGTGGGCAACACAGTCACCTATGGCGCCGCCCTGGAGCTTATGGGTACGGGGGTACAGGGCATCCTGGTAGGCGTTGGGCCCGGCGCCATCTGCACTACGCGAGAGGTGGAGGGTATCGGAGTCCCCCAGGTCACCGCAACCCTCGACTGCGCCGCGGCGCGGGAGGAGTACTACCACCGCACCGGCCGGTACGTATCCGTCATCACGGACGGCGGTATGCGGACCGGCGGGGACATCTGCAAGGCCATTGCCAGCGGAGCGGACGCGGTGATGCTAGGCACCACCTTCGCCCAGGCTGAGGAGGCTCCCGGAATGGGCTACAACTGGGGCATGGCCAGCTTCCACCCGGCGCTCCCGCGGGGCACCCGCATAAACGTGGGGAACAAGGGCCCCCTGGAGCAGATACTCTTTGGGCCAACCTCCGTGACGGACGGCACCCAGAACCTGGCGGGAGCCCTTAGAGCGGCTATGGGTATGTGCGGCGCCTTCAGCATAGCGGACATGCAGCAGGCGGAGCTTGTCATTGCCCCGGCCATCAAGACCGAGGGCAAGTACTTCCAGTTGGCCGGCCGCTGGTAGCCGGCACAGCCTGACGCTCTTAACCGATTGGGGTTCCTTCTCTCTCCCTCCCACGTAGGCGCAACCCTTGTCGTTGCCCTTCCTCAACCCCGACACTACACTTAGCAATCCATAAAGCACAAGGAGCGCCATGCCACCAAAGGCGCAGGATTTCCGTGATGAGTCCGTGAGAGGTGCGAGTTGAATCTCAGCGGTGGGAAGCCTCCAAAGAAGGGGGTCTTCAAGAAGTATCTAGTGGGGGTCCTAGTCTTCTTTGGACTGGTCTTTATCCTTACGGAGATCAGCAGAGCGTTGCTTGGTATAGGTTTCTGGTTCTATATTTCGTACGTGCTGCCCTTCTAACCATGCTGCTGCAATGGACTACGAATTGGACTTAGAAAATGTTGACTAGGATGGCCCTTAAGATCGGATTGGGAGCGTTAGTCATTCTTGGAGTGGTTTTTATCCTAACCCTTCTAGTGGGCCTCATCTTCATATTTCTACCTTGGGAGGGGGATGGCAGTCATGACGAAGAACCAGGGGTATTCGGGCCAGTGGCGCCTCAATGGTTCCCGGACGGGGACCGCATAGCGTTCAGCCACAGAAGATTTGCGTACGTGGTTGATTCTGTCGGTTCACATCTGCTGTTGATTGACGAAGGCTCGGCTTACGCTCCAAACGTATCGCCCGACGGCTCTAGAATCGCCTACGCCGCCTACGAGAAATCCGGACGGTTTCCCTGGAACAAGTCTGAAAGCTGGGAGATAGTGGTGGCCAAGCCAGACGGCTCCGACCGGCGCCTGCTAACTGAGAACGACACATTGGACCATTACCCCGTCTGGTCTCCTGACGGAACTAGGATTTTCTTCGATTCGCGCACAAAGTACGTAAGGGGCTTTTATGTTATGGCGGCGGACGGCTCGGATTCGATCTCTGCCGATAAAGTTGTCGATGCGGGGGGGTTCCCAGTACCTGGATCGCCTGTGCTATCACCCGACGGAAGTCACATGGCCTTCACAGTCGACCAGCATCAGTTCAAAAGGGGCATGTACGTTGTTGGCGCTGACGGATTGGGCTTGAGGATGGTCGCGGATGACGCGGGGCTGCCCGCGTGGTCTCCCGACGGTCGCCGCCTGGTATTTGCTAAGCGAGGGGATAGAGATGGTCGATACACCGCGGCTGGGATATACACCGTCGGACTAGACGGCTCCGCCCCACGGGAGATTATGTCGTTCTCCACTCTGAAATTGGGCTGGACAGACAGCATGTCATGGTCTCCAGACGGCTCTGAGATACTGTTCGGGTCTTACGTCTTCGAGGTGGACGGCTCGGCAATGCGGAAGATTCCGGGCGGCCTTGGGGCCCACTCTTCGTGGTCACATGATGGTTCCAGGATAGCGGTTTACAATCCCCCCACTTACTGGAAAGTTAGCCCTCGTGTCGTTCTCTTTACCGTGGCAAGGGACGGTTCGGATGCCCGAATTCTCGTTGAGCAAGAGGGAGATGGAAGCTTAGTTGCCGCCCAAGGCAGGCCGTTGCCATAGCTATAGCGATGAATTGAGTAGCGTAGAGCAGACAAGCTCAGAGCCTGCTCCGTTCCCCGTTCGGAGTCGGGGACAGGACTTGATACGGGAGTGAGCCGAGTTCCCTTGCCCGTTCGTGGTGAGCCTGTCAGACCACACGAGCGCCCGCAACCACCACCCGTTTTGATTCCACCCTCCTTCTGCTATACTAAGCCCCTCAGCAACTACGATTGAGGGAAAGAGCGACTATGGCTACAGCCATAACCAGGGGAAAACGCCTTCTATCCATAGCCGACCTCGCCACCGAGGAGGTCGAGGGGCTTGTCCGGAGAGCGGCAGACCTCAAGGGGAGGCCGGCTCCTCAAGTCTTGGCCGGCAAGTCCGTGGCCCTTCTGTTCGAGAAGCCCTCCCTGCGGACCAAGGTTAGCTTTGACGTAGCCATACACCAGTTGGGCGGCCATTCCCTGTACCTGGGAAGGGACGAGGTTGGCATGGGAACGCGCGAGCCGGTGCCCGATACCGCCCGCATCCTGTCCCGCTACGTCAGCGCAATGGTGGTGCGCACCTTTGCGCAGGCCACCCTGGAGACGCTGGCAAGCTACTCGTCCGTGCCCGTGATCAACGCTCTGTCCGACAACGAGCATCCCTGCCAGGCGCTGGCCGACCTGCTCACCATCCACGAGGCGAAGGGCGGTCTGAAGGGGGTGAAGATCGCCTATATAGGCGATGGCAACAACGTAGCCACCAGCCTGGCTCTGGCTGCTGTATCCGCGGGAGCCACCTTCACCATAGCCGCTCCGCCCGGCTATCACATACCGGACGCCGCCATGGATGAAGTCATCAGAAGGGGAAGGACTACCGGAGTCAGCATTACGCTCACGGAGAGCCCCCAGGATGCGGTCAGGGGCGCGGACGTGGTGTATACGGACGTGTGGACGAGCATGGGACAGGAAGCGGAGACGGAGCGCAGGCGCGCGGCCTTCGAGTCCTACCGGGTGGACGCCGACCTGCTGGCCCTGGCCAAGCCTGACGCCATGTTCATGCACCCACTCCCGGCCCACGCAGGCGAGGAGATTTCGCCTGGGCTGCTGGATCATCCCCAATCCGCGGTGTTCGACCAGGCGGAGAACCGCCTTCACGTCCAGAAAGCTATCCTGGCCGAGATGCTGGGCTAGAGTCCACTTTCGATATGACCACGCCTCTGGTAGCCATTGTGGGACGGCCCAATGTGGGCAAGTCCACCCTCTTCAACAGGTTAGCGGGACAGCCCCTAGCTATCGTCTCAGAGGCGCCGGGCACCACCAGAGACCGGGTAACTGCCACCATCCCGTGGAGGGACCACTCCCTCATACTGGTGGATACGGGCGGGATAGAGGTGGCGCCTGCCTCCAGCCTCTGGGAAAAAGTGCAGGCACAGGTGGAGACGGCCCTGGAGGAGGCGGACGCTATCATATTCCTTGTGGACGTGGTGGATGGCGCCACCCCCGCGGACATGGAGATCGCCCAGTCCCTGCGTCAGAGGGGAAAGCCCCTGGCGCTGGCGGTGAACAAGGTGGACAACCCCAGGAGGGAACTGGACGCCACCGAGTTTCATGCCCTGGGGTTGGGAGACCCCCTGCCCATCAGCGCATACCACAACCTGGGCGTGAGAGACCTCATGAGCCGGCTTGACGACCTGCTGCCCATACCCCCTGAGGAGGACGCAGCCCAGGATGGACTGAAGCTGGCAATAGTGGGCCGCCCCAACGTGGGCAAGTCGATGCTGCTCAACACCATCCTGGGGCACCAGCGCGTTATCGTCTCCGAGGCGCCGGGCACCACCCGCGACGCCATAGACATACCCTTCTCCTTCGATGACAAGACCGTTACGCTGATAGACACCGCAGGGGTAAGGCGGCGAGGGCGCATTGAGGTCGGCATCGAAAAGTACAGCGTCCTGAGAGCTGTGAGAGCCATAGAGCGCGCCAACGTATGCCTCCTGGTCATCGACGGTACGGAGTCCGTCACCGCCCAGGACACACACATAGCCGGGCAGGTCCTGGACGCCTACAGGGGGGTGGTTGTGGTGGTGAACAAGTGGGACCTGGTGGAGGGAGAGACCGACATGGAGCAGATGACCCTGGAGGTACGCCGCAAGTTGAAGTTCATGCCGCACGCTCCCATATGCTTCACCTCCGCCCTGACCGGGGCCGGGGTGCAGAAGACGATAGAAACGGCGCTGGAAGTCTATGAACAGGGGAACAGGATGGTGTCCCGCGGCTCCCTGGAGAGGACGCTGATGTCGGCGGTAGCCGACCACCTGCCCCCCAATCGCCGCGGAAAGCCCCTGAAGATCTATAGAATCTACCAGAAGGGCGTCAACCCGCCCACCTTTGTCACCTTCGTCAATAATCCGGAGCTGGTCCACTTTTCCTATCAGCGCTACCTGGAGAACCGGCTCCGCTCGGCCTTTGGCTTTGCGGGAAACCCCATTCATCTGATATTCTCCACAAGGGGTAGGGGTAGATGACGTTCGGCTTGCTTGTCTCTGTATGCTTCCTCCTGGGATCCCTGCCCTTCGGCCTTCTGGTGGCGCGGCTCGTCCGGGGCATAGACGTGCGACGGTACGGGAGCGGCAACACGGGCATGACCAACGTGCTGCGAACGCTGGGCATATGGCCGGCCCTGGTAGTCCTGACGCTCGATGCGGGAAAGGGCATTCTGGCCGTGGCGCTGGCCAAGGCCATAGACCCAACCCCGTCCCTGGAGGTTGCCGCGGCTCTCTCCGCCCTGATGGGCCATATCTGGTCACCGTTTCTCGGGTTCCGGGGAGGCAAGGGCATCGCCACCGGAATCGGCGCTCTCTGCGCCCTGTCTCCCCTGACGGGCCTCATAGTGATCGTGGTGAATGCGCCCGTCATCGCCATCTCGCGGTACGTCTCACTGGGTTCCATACTTGGTTCGGTCACAGCGCTGCCCGCAATGCTACTTCTTGCGATACTTGCCCCGTCCCTCTCCCTTGGAGCGCCTTCGTTCATCTACCTCCTCTACCCGTCCATAGCAACCCCCATGGTAGTATTCAAGCACCGGGATAATATACTGCGTCTGGTCAGAGGCCAGGAGCGCAAGCTGGGAGAGTCGGTACCCGTGGGGGAGTCCTCCATGGGGGCCGCCGGCTGAATCGGGGCATATACGTTATGGCAAGAGTCGGCGTAATAGGCTCCACAGGCTGGGGGACAACCCTGGCCATCATTCTGGCCAATAACGGCTCCGAGGTCCTGATGTGGGCTCGAACCCAGGAAGAGGCCACCGGGCTGGAGCAAGCCCGCGAGAACCTGCGACTGCTGCCCGGGGCCACCTTCCCGCCGGGGATGCGCGTCACCGCCTCCATGGAAGAAGCCGTCTCCGGAGCCGACATGGTGGCAATAGTCGTCCCGTCCCGGAGCCTTCGAGAGAACGTCCGCGGCCTGCTGCCTTACGCAAGTCCCCGCTCCATAATTCTGAGCGCCACCAAGGGCCTTGAGAAGGCTTCCGCCAAGCGGATGAGCCAGGTCATAGAGGAGGAGCTGCCGGAGGCTTTCCATGATCGTATCAGTGTGCTGTCCGGCCCCAACCTTGCACGGGAGATAGCCCAGGGCATGCCGGCGTCCACCGTCATCGCTTCTCGCAGGGAGGAGGTTGCCCGGAGCGCCCAGGAGCTGTTCACGTCTCCCAGCTTCAGGGTGTACACAAACACCGACGTTGTGGGCGTGGAGCTGGGCGGCTCCCTTAAGAACATCATCGCCCTTGGGGCGGGGATCTGCGACGGCCTTGGCTACGGAGACAACGGAAAGGCCGCCTTCATCACACGGGGGCTTGTGGAGATAACGCGCCTGGGGGTAGCCGCGGGGGCCAACCCCCTCACCCTTGCGGGCCTGGCGGGCCTGGGAGACCTGGTGGCAACCTGCTCCAGTCGTCTAAGCAGGAACAGATACCTGGGTGAGCAGCTTGCCGCAGGGAGAAAGCTGGAAGAGGTCCTGTCCTCCATGAAGAACGTGGCAGAGGGGGTTGACACCACAGTCGTCGGCGCCCTCACGCTGGCCTCCCGGCTGAACGTGGAGATGCCGTTGACCCAGGCCATCGGCGACGTCCTGTTCCAGGGCTTGAACCCGCTCCAGGCGGTGGCAGACCTCATGGGCCGGGCTCCGGGGGGGAAGCCGGAGTGGTCCGGCGTCTAACCCTGAGCTCCGTAGGCGAGCGCCGGAGGGCTGCGAGGGCGCTTCCGGCGGCGGCCCGCCATCTCCCCAGGCGTGGCAGGCTCCGTTGACGCGCTGGGTGGGATTACCTTACCCTAAGAGAGTTGGATAGACTTGCGCCGGGATTTGGGCTTCCAGTTTCTTCACCATGCACAAGAAGACGGTAACGGACAACGGCCTTCGCATACTGACCTCCCACTTGCCCCACACCCAGTCGGCGAGCATTGTGTTATACGTAGGCGCGGGCTCCCGGTACGAGACCCCGGAGGAAGCGGGAATATCCCACTTTGTGGAGCACATGTGCTTCAAGGGGGCTCCACGATACCCCACATCCAAAGAGGTCAGCGAGGCCATAGAAGGGGTTGGCGGAGTCCTCAACGCCTCCACGGACCGCGAGCTCACCTCCTACTGGTGCAAGGTCCCCGTGACCCACTTCCACAAAGCCCTGGACGTCCTGGCGGACATCGTAAGCGCCCCCCTGATGGACCCGGAGGAGATTGAGAAGGAGCGGCACGTCATCCTGGAGGAGCTCTCCATGAGCTACGACGTTCCCAGCTACCGGGCCGATCTGCTAATAGACGAGGTGACGTGGCCCAACCAGCCATTGGGAAGGGACGTGGGTGGAACTCGCGAGTCTGTTCTCAACATAACCGGAGACATGCTGACGCAGTACATGCGCCGGCAGTACACCACACCCAACCTGGTGGTCAGCATAGCCGGGAACATAGACCACGAAGAGGCCGCGGAAGCCGTTGACCGCAGCTTCAGGGACTGGGTCGTCCACGATCCCGGCTCCTGGTTCCCCGCCGAGGACGACCAGTCGGCCCCCAGGATGAGCATGGAGCGTCGCAAGACGGAACAGGCCCACATCTGCATAGCCGTCAAGGGGCTGTCCTCCACCCACCCGGATAGATACGCTCTGGACCTGCTGAACGTAGTTCTGGGCGAGGGAATGAGCAGCCGCCTGTTCCTGGAGCTGAGAGAGAAACAGGGCTTGGTCTACGACGTACACACCACCACCAGCCACCTGAGGGACTGCGGGACCTTCATGGCCTATGCCGGGGTGGACCCAAAGAACGGGCACAAGGCTGTGCAGAGCATTCTCCACGAGCTGAACCGTATCAAGGAGGGACTGCCGGCGGAGGAGCTTCACAAGGCCAGGGAGTTCCTCAAAGGCCGCTTTGTCCTGCGAATGGAGGACAGCAGAAGCGTGGCCTCATGGCTGGGAGCCCAGGAGCTTCTCAACAATCGAGTGCAAACGGTGGAGCAGGTCATAGCGGAGGTGGACGCGGTGACCACGGATGACGTGCTGAGAGTGGCCAATAGCCTGCTGGTGAGCGAGAAGATGAACCTGGCTATAGTCGGACCATACCGGAGTGATAAGGCGTTTCAAGCGAATTTAAGGATATAGAAGCGCATACAAGCGCTTGTTTCGCTTCAGGGCCTCCACCTGCCGGCACAGTCTCGTCCGTATCCCTCGCGCCGCCGCCTGCCCCCGCCATCCCTAGACCAGGAACTCGATGAGAATGGCGGCCATGCCAAGGAGAATGAGGAAGCCCAGCACGTCCGTGAAGGTGGTCACGAAGATGGCGGAGGACACCGCCGGATCCATGTTCAATCTACGCAGCAAGAGCGGCATACTGCTTCCGGCGAGACCCGCAATTACCATGTTGCCCAGCATGGCCACGCCTACCACCACGCCCAGCATGGGAGTCCCTTTCCAAACATAGGCCACCACGCCCACCGCCGCCGCCAGAAGCAGGCCGTTCACCAGCCCCAGAAACAGCTCTCGCCCCACAAGCCGGAGGCCGCTGTGTCTGCCGATTCCACCCAGGGCCATTCCGCGAACCACCAGCGTGAGAGTCTGTGTCCCGGCTATGCCTCCCTGGCCCGCCACAACGGGCAGGAAGGCGGCGAGCGCCGCCACCCTGGCGATTGTAGACTCAAAGAAGCTGATCACCAGCGCCGCCAGGAACGCAGTCCCAAGGTTGATGAACAGCCAGGGCAGCCGGCTGCGCACGGAGCCCGCCAAAGGCCCCATGACGCGTTCTCCGGTTATACCCGCCATGCGGTACATGTCCTCCGTGGCCTCCTCAGTCACCACGTCCACCACGTCCTCCAGCTGGATAATGCCGATGAGCCTCTCCTCGTGGTCCAGCACCGGAAGATGCCTGAGGTTGTACCGCTCCATCAAGCGGGCGCACTCCTCCTGGTCGGTCTCGGCCTGGACCGAGACTATCTCAGGGTGCATGATGTCCTTCACCACCGCGTTGAGAGGCGACAGCGCCAGCCGAGTGACTGTGACGGAACCCAGCAGCTTCACCGCGTCGTCCACTACGAATATGGAGCTGAACTCCTCGGCGTCCGGCCCCAATATGCGAAGGACGTCCAGGGCTATGCCGGCCGACATATGGTCGGACACCACCGGGAACTCCGGCACCATCAACCCGCCGGCGGTCTCGTCGGCATACCCCAGGAGGGAGGATACGTCCTCGGCCTCCACCATAGCGTCCAGGGTCTCCTGGAACTGTTCCAGTGGCAGGCGCCTCAGTATATCCGCGGCCACGTCCTGGCGGGTCTCGTCCAGGACGTGAGGCAGCAGCCGGGGATCGATCCCTGAGGTGACTACAAGCGCCTCCTCAAGGTCCAGATGCTCCAGGACCTCCGCTATCTCCTTGGCGTTGAGGTTGGACAGCGCGCCGGCCCACAGCTCCGGCCCCATCTCCAGCAGCGCCTCGCCCTGGTCCGCGGGGTGCAGCTCCCTCAGCAGGGCCAGGGCGGAGTCCGCGTCTCCGTCGCCCATCGCCCTGAGGACTCGCTCCACCTCCTCCCTTCTCCTCTCCTCTATCGACAGCGATTCCTCAGGCGCCTGATCGCCCTCCGGCCTTGTACCCTCTTGCATACCTGACTCCAAAACGCCCGACTGCTCCGAGTCCTGCACGCTCAACGAGATGCCGACCAAAGCCCGGGTGGTGGGCGTAAGCCGGCTCCGCGCTGACCGCGCTGTCACCATTCCATATTAGAACGGGAACGACAAATTGCAACCCTTGGCGGCCGCCCGGCTTCGTCATGCCAGCGCACGCGGGTATCCAGAGGGGGATGGTGTGGCGGTGAGCTGTATGCCCCGCGCATGGCCCCCCTGCCCGCTCGTGGCCAGCCGAGTTCCCTTGCCTGTTCGTGGCCCCCTCTTGCCCCTTCATGGTGAGCTTGTCGAGCCAAGTGAGCGGAGAATGGGCCTACCACGTACTTGATACGGGGGTGAGTGGGTCGAACCACGCGAGCGGGGAGATCGACGCTCCGGCGCTGCAATGAGACGGACTGGCAGTAGAAGAGAAGGAGCGGGGGCTACATGCCCTTGGTAAGATTGTTGAGGAACTCTTTGTTGCCGGAGGTCTTCTTCAGGCGCTCCATGACCTTCTCCGTAGCCTCGGTAGGGTCCATTGCGCCGGAGGTGATCATGGTCACCATGCGGCGAAGCAGCCATACCTGCTTCAAGGTTTCCTCGTCCAGGAGAAGCTCCTCTCTCCGAGTGCCGCTGCGCTGGATGTCTACGGCCGGGAAGACGCGGCGCTCAGCCAGCTTCCTGTCCAGGTGGATCTCCATGTTGCCCGTGCCCTTGAACTCCTCGTAGATCACCTCATCCATGCGGCTCCCCGTATCCACCAGGCAGGCGGCTATTATGGTAAGGCTGCCACCCTCCTCGGTGTTGCGGGCAGCGCCGAAGAACCGCTTTGGGGGGTAGAGGGCTACCGGATCAATCCCACCGGAGAGAGTCCTCCCACTGGAGGGCAGCGACAGGTTGTAGGCCCTGGTGAGACGCGTAATGCTGTCCAGCAGGATTGTGACGTCCTTCCCGGACTCCACAACCCGTTTTGCCCGCTCCAGCGCCAGCTCCGCCACGCGGCAGTGGTCCTCCACTGGGTCGTCAAAGGTGGAGCTGAACACCTCGCCCTCAATGGAACGCTTCATCTCGGTCACTTCCTCAGGCCGCTCTCCAATGAGAGCCACCATGAGGCTTACGTCGGGGCTGTTGATGGTTATGCCCTGCGCAATATGCTTGAGCAGGGTGGTCTTGCCCGCCTTTGGAGGCGATACTATGAGGCCTCGCTGCCCGCGGCCTACGGGAGACAGCAGGTCCATAAGCCGGGTGGACAGATTATCCGGGGTGGTCTCCAGCTTCAGTTGAACGTCTGGGAATATGGGGGTAAGGTTATCGAAGCTGGGCCTGTTTCGAGCCACGTCGGCGTCTATGCCGTTTACGCCCTCCACCCGCACCAGGCCGTAGTACTTCTCGCTGTCCTTGGGGGGCCTCACCTGCCCCATCACCTGGTCGCCCGTCCTCAGCGCAAACCGCCGTATTTGGGACTGCGAGACGTACACGTCATTGGGGCTGGGCTTGAGGTTGGGCTGGCGGAGAAAGCCGTAGCCATCGTTGATCAGGTCCAGGATGCCGGACGCCAGGATATACCCCTGCTGCTCCGCGTGGGACTGCATCATCCGGAAGACAATCTCGTTCCTGGGCAGGGCAGAGAGTCCGTTCTCCAGTCCCAACTCACCGGCCAGGGTTAGAAGCTCCTGCTTATTCTTTCCGTCTAGTTCGGTCAGGTTCATAACTTTCTCCAAGGTAGCGGGTTAGCTGAGAGTTTTTTGGTTTTGTCCCTGCTCCGCACAATTCAAGCTGCCCCGAATAGTGTGGGGAGAAGGCCTTTGTCCAATGTTTGAGTGATTCAGAGACCTGCGACAACCGGGGTCCGCCGTACCTCGCTCCACTATTGACCTGCCTTTGCCGCCCGGAACCCCAACAATGAAGGTCACTGCAAGAGCCTTTGCCGGGCATATGTCTAACGGGGTGACGCCTATACCCGGCCACAGTCTGAGGATTTACACATACACCACAGAGGAGAGGCGGCGTAACAGGCTTGCTCTAGTACAGCCATGCAGAAGACAGTTGTCACTTCCAACGCCTTTAAGTATACCACATTCTAATGTACTAGTCCATCTACGCTTGTCCTGCCTGCAACCGCCTTGCCGCGTCCTCGTTTTGAGGGGTGTAGATGGGCAGAGGGTGTTGTCCACCCTCCCTGACCACCTCCTTGGCCTTGGCTATGAACTCCCGGAACAGAGGGTGCGCCTGGGTGGGGCGCGAGAGGAACTCAGGATGAAACTGGACCCCCACCATGAACGGATGGTCCACCAACTCGGAGACCTCCACCAAGCTCCCGTCCGGGGAGAGCCCACTGGCAATGAGGCCGCCCTCCTGGAGGCGCTCACGATAGGAGTTGTTGAACTCAAAGCGATGGCGATGGCGCTCGCTCACCTGGGAGACGCCAAACGCCCTGGCAGCCTTGGTCCCCTCCACCAGGCGGCAGGGATATACCCCCAGCCTCATTGTCCCTCCCTTGAAGCGAACGGCTCGCTGCTCCGGCATGAGGTCTATCACGGGATGGGACGTATTCTCATCGAACTCGGTGGAGTTGGCGTCCGAGGAGTTGAGAACGAACCGCGCCATCTCCACCACCATGAGCTGCATCCCCAGGCAGAGGCCCAGGTAGGGCACCCGGCGCTCACGAGCGTATCGGGCGGCCTGGATCATCCCCTCAATGCCCCTGGGGCCAAAGCCCCCGGGGACAACTATGCCGCAGACGGAAGCCAGGTACCGGTCTGGGCCGTCCCTTTCTATATCCTCGGAGCGGACCCAGGAGACCTCTACCGCTCTGCCGTGTTCCAGTCCGGCGTGTCTCAGGGCCTCTCTGACGGAGATATAGGAGTCCGGAAGGTCTACGTACTTGCCTACCACCGCTATGGTCAGAGGGCCGTCCAGCTCCTTCATGCGCTCCACCATGTCCTTCCACTCGGTCATGTCCTGCCCCTTGGAGACGAGGCTCAGGGATTCGATGATCTGGTCCGCCAGGCCGGCCTCCTCCAGCATCATGGGGATTTCATAGACGTTGGAGACCGTGGGCATAGGAACCACCCCCCGCGGAGGCACGTCGCAGAAGAGGGATATCTTGGACTTGATGTCATCGGACACAGGGTGGTCGCTGCGGCAGATGATGGCGTCCGGCTGTATGCCGATGCCGCGGAGTTCCTTGACGCTATGCTGGGTAGGCTTGGTCTTCAATTCTCCCGTCGAGGAGATATATGGCAGAAAGGTCACGTGGATGTAGAAGACGTTGTTCCGGCCCACCTCGTTTCTCATCTGGCGTATGGCCTCCAGGAAAGGCAGCCCCTCTATGTCGCCCACGGTGCCGCCCACCTCCACCACAACCACCTCGGCGCCGGTCTCATCCGCCAGCTTCTTGATGCAGTCCTTTATCTCGTTTGTAACGTGTGGAACCGCCTGGATGGTCCCTCCGAGAAACTCGCCACGCCTCTCCTTGGCAATGACCGAGCTGTATATCTGCCCGGCGGTTACGTTGGATAACCTGGTGAGCCTGACGTCTATAAAGCGCTCGTAGTGGCCCAGGTCCAGGTCCGTCTCCGACCCGTCGTCGGTGACAAACACCTCGCCGTGCTGATAGGGAGACATGGTGCCTGGGTCAACATTCAGGTAGGGGTCCAGCTTCTGCGCCGAAACGGAGATGCCCCGGCTCTTGAGAATGCGCCCTATGGAGGCGACGCTTATCCCCTTCCCCACCGAGCTTACGACTCCACCCGTTACGAACACGTACTTGGTCATAGACTCGGCCTCTGTTTGGCGTTCGCTCCCGGCGCGGACGCGGGGGTTGCTTTTGAGAGAGACGACCAATCGGCCACCCCTGTGGCCCAGTCGTTTGCAGTCCGGCGGGCCTGCGCCCGCGCCTTATAGACCATAACAGCTACACTGGTACCGAATACCCCATTGATATATAGCCAAAGGCCACCACTGCATGGTAGATGACGATACCCAGCGCGACCAAGTTCGTAACCAGACCCGGTAACGGCCATTCTCACGCCACTTTTCTGCTTACTGCTTCTGGCCAGGCAGAATATAGAAAGGGCAGGGACAATAGAGCGAAAAAGGGTATCCAGGCAAGCATGATGGCTATGATGCCAAGTACCATTCCCGCGATGTTCATATAAATAGCCTCAAGTGGACCGGAGTTGGAAATATCTGCGTCCCGGTTGTCGTTGGCAAGCTCCGGAGAAGCCTCAACGCGACACCTGCAACAGAGCGGCTGCCCTTCCACTACCGCACAGCCCTGATGATATTGGGCGAGAAAAGGTGTTGTCAAGCGCTCTGTCCCCCGATTGAACCCATTCCGGCGATTGTCCCTGTCTAACGAAAGGGGTAGAATGGGCCTGCCGGACACGCCAAGAGGTACGAGAGTATCCAGAGCCTGCCTGAGACGGAAAGGAGAGCGCCATCCTGCTACTACCACTTCGCCGGCGCGGACGTATTGCGGTGGTGGAGCTTTTCGGCGTCATCGGAGGCTCTTCCGTTCGGAGCGCCGTCTACGGCCGCATATTCGATGAGGTCAGGCGCAACAGTGGGATCAAGGCCGTTGTGATAGACATCGACTCTCCCGGAGGCTCGGCCATCGCCTCCGAGTACATGCACTACAGCCTGTCCAGGGTAGCGGAGAGGAAGCCCGTGGTAGCCTTCATAGGGGGCATGGGGGCTTCCGGCGGCTACATGGTGAGCTGCGCCGCCCGGAAGGTGGTGGCGATGCCCGGGTCCATGGTAGGCTCCATAGGCGTAATATCCATGCGCCCCGTACTCCAGGACCTTATGGAGCGAATGGGAATATCCATATCGGTCAGCAAGAGCGCTCCACTGAAGGACATGGGGGCCTTCTATCGCAGGCCCACTCCTGAAGAAGAGGCGCGGATGCAGGCCCTTGTGGACGAGTTGTACACCTCATTTGTAGCCAAGGTGGCCGCGGCAAGGCGCATGACGGAGGAGCAGGCCAAGGTACACGCCACCGGAGAGGTGTTCACAGGCCGAAGGGCCCTGGATCTGGGCCTGGTGGACGAGCTGGGAGACTTGGAGAGGGCCGTGGAGGTTGCCGCCGGGCTGGCTAACGTCCCGGTTCCCGGACGACCCTACTACGTCCGCCCTCGCCGCCCGCTGGGCTCCAGGCTGCTGGGAGGCTTCGGCTCATCGCTGGCGGAGACGCTGGTTGAGGAGACCGAGAGGCGTCTCATGGGCAGAGTGTTCTACCTGCCGCCGGGCTGGGGGGCCTAGGCGGGCAGAAACAGGCTTGGCAGCGCTCCGGCGGAAGCCCGGGTGGGCTATTGCGCCGGCCTGGGCGCGTGGAGGTCCTCGTAGGCCGCTATCTTGTCCTCGTATTGCAGGGTCAGGGCTATGTCGTCCAGCCCGTTGAGGAGGCAGTAGCGGCGGAACTCGTGGATCTCCGGGTCGTTGTGCACCACAAAGGGGATGGAGAAGCCGTCTTCGCCGGTCAGTCGGCACGTCTCCAGGTCCACCTCCAGCCGATACCCCGGTTCCTCCTTCGCCTTTATCATAATGGCGTGGACCTGGTCTTCCGGCAGGTGCACGGGG
Organism: Dehalococcoidia bacterium; assembly: GCA_965247645.1. GTDB lineage: Bacteria > Chloroflexota > Dehalococcoidia > Lucifugimonadales > UBA2985 > JAPPHY01. Next base: position 1,596,492 of record OZ252024.1, on the reverse strand, counting down.
ACGATGCCGTTGTCGAAACAGTTCTTATGGAATATCTCGGCAAAGCTGGGGGCGATGATGGCCCTGAACCCGTAGTCCAGGAGGGCCCACGGGGCGTGCTCCCTGGATGAGCCGCTGCCAAAGTTGCGCCCGGTAACCAGGATGGTGGCGCCTTGGTAGCCCGGTATGTTGAGCTCAAAGTCCGGATTGGGCCGGCCGTCCGGGAGAAAACGCCAGGCGCCAAACAGGAATGGCCCAAAGCCGGTGCGCTCGATGCGCTTGAGATGCACGGCGGGTATAATCTGGTCCGTATCCACGTTCTGCCTGTCCAGGGCTGCAACCACACCGGTCAGCTTGTTGAATGGTTCCATGACGCGCTCCTTGCTATTGTAAATCTCGCCGGATGAGGTTCATAACCTCCTCCTCAAGCAGGGACAATGCCCTGTAGGCGCCGGGGTTTCCTTGTCTCCGCCGTTCCAGTTCCAGTTGCCATGCTAGGCCATCTCCCACTCTCGGATGTCAACGAAGTGGCCGGCTATGGCTGCCGCCGCCGCCATCTGCGGGCTCACCAGGTGGGTGCGGCCCCCCGGCCCCTGCCGACCCTCGAAGTTGCGGTTGGAAGTGGATGCGCACCGCTGCCCCGGCTGGAGGATGTCCGGGTTCATGCCCAGGCACATGGAGCAGCCGGCCTCTCGCCAGTCCAGGCCCGCGTCCTTGAAGATGCGGTCGAGCCCCTCCTCCTCCGCCTGCTTCTTGATCGCGGTGGAGCCGGGCACCACCATAGCGTACACGTCCGGATGCGTCTTGCGTCCCTTCACCACGGCGGCCGCGGAGCGCAGATCCTCTATGCGGGAGTTGGTGCAGGAGCCTATGAACACGTTGTTCAGCCAGATGTCCTGGATGGAGGTGTCGGGTTCCAGGCCCATGTAGACCAGGGCTCGCTCGGCGGCGGCGCGTTCCCTGTCGGAGGCAAGAGAGGCCGGGTCCGGGACTCGGCCGGTCACTGGCGCCACCATCCCCGGATTGGTGCCCCAGGTGACAAAGGGGACCAGGCTGCCGGCGTCTATCTCCACCACCTTGTCGTAGGTGGCGCCGGGGTCGGAGGGCAGGGTCTTCCAGCGCTCCACCGCGGCATCGAACTCGTCGCCCTGGGGCGCGTAGGGGCGTCCGCGCATGTACTCGAAGGTGGTCTCATCCGGGGCAACCATGCCGGAACGGGCGCCAGCCTCTATGGACATGTTGCATACCGTCATCCGTCCCTCCATCGAGAGGGACCGGATGGCCTCGCCGGTATATTCGATGACGTGGCCGATACCCCCGTCAACGCCTATCCTACCTATGACGCCAAGTATCAGGTCTTTGGCGGTGACACCTGCGGGCAGCGCGCCGTCCACTCGAATCTCCATGGTCTTGGGCTTGGCCTGGGCCAGGCACTGAGAGCTCAGCACCAGTTCGATTTGGGTGGTGCCAATGGGCATGGCCAGCGCGCCAAAAGCTCCGTGGGTAGCGGTGTGGCTATCGCCGCAGACGATGGTCTTGCCGGGCTGGGTGTATCCCTGCTCCGGCCCAATGATGTGGACTATGCCCTGGCCCGGGCTGTTCATGTCGTATAGCTTGAGGCCGAACTCATTGCAGTTGTTGGTCATGGCCTGGATCTGCCTCAAGGAGGTCTCGTCGGCAATGGGGAGGGTGCGGTCGGACGTGGGCACGTTGTGATCCACAGTGGAGACGGTAAGGTCCGGGCGGCGCACCTTGCGGCCGGACATACGCAGGCCGTCAAAGGCCTGGGGAGACGTGACCTCGTGCACAAGGTGCAGGTCTACGTATAGAATGGTGGCCTGTCCGGGCTCATCGTGGACTATATGGGAGTCCCATATCTTCTCAAACATGGTCTTGGGCATATCTGCATCCCTCCGGCTAAGGTTTGTTTCCAGGTAAGGTCTATGACTGTGGCGGGCCCGGCCAAGCAGGCGGACTAGGCGGAGGCCCCCGCCTTGGCCTCCATCACTCCCTCTATTGCCATCAGCTTGTTCAGGGCATTGAGGTAAGCCTTGGCGCTGGCAACTATGATGTCTGTTGAGGAACCCCTGCCGGTGTACACCTTTCCGTCCCGCTCAACCCGTATCACCACGTCGCCAATGGCGTCCGTGCCCTCGGTTATGGCGCCAATGGAGAACTCCTGGAGGGTGTTGGGCACCTGGAGTATCCTGTCGATAGCCACGCAGACCGCGTCCACGGGGCCTGTGCCTGTGCCGGCGTCGGTGACAGCGCGGCCCTCCTGATCGATGATACGCACCGTCGCGGTGGCTATCTGGTGGTCGCCGCAGGAGACCTGGACGTGGTCCAGCTTGCAAAGCTCCACCTCGGACCGGCGGCGATCGCTCATCAGGGCTTCCAGGTCAAGGTCCGTAACCTCGCGCTTCTTGTCCGCCAGGTTCTTGAAGTCCTCAAAGGTAATGTTCAACTCTTCCCGGGTGAGGTGGTAGCCCAGCTCCTCCAGCCTGGCGCGGAGGCCGGCGCGCCCGCTCAGCTTACCCAGCACCAGGGAGCTTTCCTGGATTCCGATGGAGCGCGGATCCATGATCTCGTAGGTGGTGCGCTCCTTGAGGACGCCGTCCTGGTGTATGCCGGAGGCGTGGCGGAAGGCGTTCTGGCCTACAACGGCCTTGTTGGCCTGCACCGAGAAGCCGGTGATGTCGCTCACCAAGCGGCTGGTTCGGTATAGCTGGGTGGTGTCCACGCCGATGCTTATCCCGAAGAAGTCCCTCCGGGTAGCCAAGCCCATGACCACCTCCTCAATGGAGGCATTCCCGGCCCTTTCGCCTATGCCGTTTATGCAACCCTCCACCTGCCTTGCCCCCACCTGGACGGCGGCCAGGCTGTTTGCCACCGAAAGGCCCAGGTCGTTGTGGCAGTGGACGGACATGACCGCCCTGTCGATGTTGGGGACGTTCTGCCGAATGCCCACCAGCAGCCGGGCAAACTCCTCCGGGATGGTGTAGCCAACGGTGTCCGGGATGTTCACCGTGGTGGCCCCTGCGTTGATGGCCGCCTCCAGGAGGGTGTACAGGTACTCCGGCTCGGTGCGGGTTGCGTCCATGGGTGAGAACTCCACGTCGTCGTAGTAGCTCTTGGCCCTCTCCACCGCGGCCACCGCCATCTCCATGACCTCCTCGCGGTTCTTCCGCAACTGGTGCATTATGTGGATGTCAGAGCTGGAGAGGAAGACGTGGATGCGAGGTTGCGCGGCCCCTTTGAGGGCCTCCGCGGCGCTGTCCACGTCCGGTATGACGCACCGGGCCAGGGATGCGATGGTGGGTGTCCGCACCTCTCTGGCTATGGTCTGCACGGCCAGGAAGTCCCCCGGCGAGCTGGCGGCGAACCCCGCCTCTATGACGTCCACTCGCAGGCGTTCCAGCTGCCTGGCTATCTCCAGCTTCTCATCAAGGGTCATGGCTGCTCCGGCGGCCTGCTCGCCGTCTCGCAGCGTGGTATCGAAGATTATCACCTTGTCTTCGGGCATTTTGGGTCTCCTTAGTCTCTTCTCCGTAAGCTCTGGATTTATGTCAGGGCCTGTGTGAGTCGTCAAAACTTTCCCCGGTGGAAGACGCCGGACGGCTCACGCAGGAAGGGTTAGACACCGGGCAATCCGGAGAAGCTAAAGGGCAACGCAGTGCGCCGAAACGACCCTTGCCATGAGCCGCCCCTGATGGCGTACTACGCGTGATGCTCCTGAAGAGAATGTTCTGTTACACATAATCGGAGGATATTGTACCAGATTATGCCCCCTTGAGAAAGCCCATCATCTCCCGAAGGGTCTTGCCAACCTCCTCTATGGGGTGGTCGGCGTCCTGCCTTCGCATGACGTTGAACCTGGGCCTGCCCTCATCGTTCTCGGCAATCCACTCGCGGGCAAAGGAGCCGTTCTGGATCTCCTCCAGAATGCGCTTCATGTTTTCCTTTACGTGGTCGTCCACCACCCGCGGGCCGCGGCTGTAGTCGCCGTATTCCGCGGTATCGCTGACCGAGTAGCGCATGTAGCCCAAGCCGCCCTGGTAGATGAGGTCCACAATGAGCTTCAGCTCGTGGAGGCACTCGAAGTAGGCGGACTCAGGCTGATAGCCAGCCTCCACCAGGGTCTCAAAGCCGGCCTTGATGAGCGCGCTGACCCCGCCGCACAGTATGGTCTGCTCACCAAAGAGGTCGGTCTCCGTTTCCTCCTTGAAGGTGGTCTCCAGCACGCCTGCCCGTGTGCAGCCGACGCCCTTGGCGTAGGCCATGGCAAACTCTCTGGCGCTGCCGGAAGCGTCCTGGTGTATGGCAAGCAGGCCCGGGACGCCGGAACCCAGGGTGAATATCTCCCTCATACGATGGCCCGGAGCCTTGGGCGCGACCATGGTAACGTCTATCTGGGGCGGCGGCGCTATCTGCCCGTAGTGGATGTTGAAGCCGTGGGCGAACATGAGGGTCTTTCCTTCGCCCATGTACGGCTGGATGGACTCGCGGTATATCCTGGACTGGAGATGGTCCGGCGCCAGCATCATCACCATGTCCGCCTGCTGCGCAACATCCGACACGGTGGCGACCCTCAGGCCGGCCTCTTCCGCCCTGGGCCAGCTGGCGCTTCCCTCGTACAGCCCCACCACCACCTCTACGCCGCTGTCATTCAGGCTGAGGGCGTGGGCGTGGCCCTGGCTCCCGTATCCGACAATCCCAACGGTCTTGCCCTCCAGCAGAGAGAGGTCCGCGTCATTCTCATAGTAGATAGTGGCCATGATGGTCGGCTCCTTATATTATAGTGTTGCAGGCGGAGATAAAGTGTACACCCTGGATAACGGCTCTGTGGCCTAACCTCTGGGGTTGGACCTGCCGTTGCTCCGAGCGGGGCGGTTGCCGTTGTCCATGGCCAGAGACTTGCTCATGCCGCGCATGAGGCCCACGCGGCCGGTCCGCATGACCTCCCGCACTCCAAAGGGCTTTAGAATGTGGAGGAGCGAGTCCACTTTCTCCTCGTCCCCGGTAACCTCGATAATCACCGAGTCCGGCGAGACATCCACAACGCTGGAGCGGAATATCTCCGACAGTTGGAGTATCTCCGGGCGCGAGGAAGGGGTGGTGCGCACCTTGATCAGCGCCAACTCCCGGACCACCACATCCTCCTCCGAGATGTCCGAGACCTTGACCACGTCTATCAGCTTGTAAAGCTGCTTGATCACCTGGTCTACAACGGTCTCGTCGCCGTCCACGGCAAAGGTCAGGCGGGAAAAGCCCACCGTCTCGCTGCGCCCCACAGCCAAGCTCGCGATGTTGAATCCCCGGCGACGAAACATGCTCGCCACCCGGTTGAGGACCCCCGGTTTGTCCTGCACCAAGGCTACAATGGTATGGTCTTTATTAGTAGTTATGGCCTGGCCTCCTCTGTCAGTGGTTCCTCCAGAAGCTCCGCCGTGGACTGGCCCGCGGGGATCATGGGGTAGACGTTCTCCTCCTCTTCTACGACGAAATCCACCACAACCGGGCCGGGATGGGCCATTGCCTCTCGAATGGCGTCCATGGACTGGCTCCGCTCCGTGACTCGTATGCCCCGAATGCCAAAGGCATCGGCCAGCTTCACAAAGTCCGGATTACCCGTGTAGTGGGTTGCGTAGTAGTCCTTCCGGTAGAATATCTCCTGCCACTGGCGCACCATGCCCAGAAAGCCATTGTTGAAGATGGCGAACTTCACCGGAAGGTTGTTCTCCGCTATGGTAGCCAGCTCGCACATGGTCATCTGGAAGCCTCCGTCCCCGGCTATGGACCAGACCACCCTGTCTGGTCGACCCATCTGGGCCCCCATCGCCGCGGGGACTTCGTACCCCATTGAACCCAGGCCGCCGGAGGTGATGAAGGAGTTGGCCTCCTTGCACGCATAGTGCTGGGCGGCCCACATCTGGTGCTGCCCTACCCCGGTCACAACTATGGCCCTGCCGTCGGTAGCGTCGCACAGGTCCCGGACCACCTGCTGGGGCAGTAGTTTCTCCGTGTTGCGGATACGGAGCGACGGGTGGTCCTTCTTGAGCTCCTCAATACGCTGTAGCCACTCCACGTGGGTTGACGGCTCCACAAACTGGTTCAGCTGTCGCAGTACCCTGGCCAAGTCCCCTACAACCGGCACGTCGGCATGGACGTTCTTGCCGATCTCCGCAGGGTCTATGTCCACGTGGATGATCTTGGCGTTGGGGGCAAAGGAGCTGACCCTGCCGACGATCCGGTCGTCGAAGCGCATCCCAAGTCCGATAACCAGGTCCGCTTCGTCTATGGCAAGGCTGGCATAAGCCATTCCGTGCATTCCGGGCATACCCACGAACAGTACGTGGGCGTCCGGGAAGGCGCTGCGGCCCAACAGCGTGGTTATGACCGGTATCTGGGCCTTCTCCGCCAGCTCCGTCAACCCCTCGAACGCCCTGGAGATGATGACGCCGTGGCCGGCAAGGATGATGGGCTTCTTTGCGTTGTTTATGAGTTGAGCCGCCCTCTTCACCTGGGACGGGTGCCCGTCCAGGACGGGCTTGTAGCCGGGCAGGTCAACCGTCTCCGGGTAGGTGAACTCCGCCTCCTCCGTGAACACGTCCTTGGGGATGTCCACCAGGACGGGGCCGGGGCGGCCGGTGTTGGCAATGTAAAACGCCTCCTTTATGGCGGTGGCTATATCCTCCGCCCTCATAACCAGGTAGTTGTGCTTGGTGATCGGAAGGGTTATACCCGTCACGTCCGTCTCCTGGAAAGCGTCCTTCCCTATGGCCTCTCTAGATACCTGGCCGGTGATAGCGACCATTGGCACCGAGTCCATCTGGGCGGTGGCTATGCCTGTAACCAGGTTGGTGGCGCCCGGCCCGGAGGTTGCCATGCAGACCCCCACCTTGCCGGTAACCCTGGCATAGCCGTCGGCGGCCATGGACGCGCCTTCCTCGTGGCGCGTCAGAATGTGCCTGAGTTGAGGGTACTGGGACAGGGTCTGGTAGAGTGGCAATATGGCCCCGCCTGGAATACCGAATATCACCTCCACGCCTTCCATCAGCAGGCTTTCGCAAACTATCTGTCCGCCCGTCAGCTTCATATTGTCACCTCCGTTGCCATTGTTCGGCAAAAAAATAATTCCCGCCCCTCAAGGGACGGGAAAACTTTCCCGCGGTACCACCCTTATTCCCCGATCGCGTCGGGACACTCTTTCGGGGCGCCAACACGCCCCTGCCCTTGATAACGGGAGGCCATCCCGGCCGGTTCTACTCGCCCCTAAACATTTGGGCTTTCTTCCGGCGGCTCAGGAGCTACGTTCGGAGGGCCGTTCCACGTCTGCTTCCACCGTATCAGACTCGCTGGGTGGAGGAATCCTCCTACTCCTCTCCGTCCTCGCCTCTGGTTGCCTGCTAACCTTTGCAGGCAATGAAGTATTCTAGCACACCTCGCCAGTTTGTCAAGAGGCGCTGGACTGTACTGGGGATATGTCTAGCGGCGGTCTGCCTCATAATCAGGTCCATCATCGTCAATAGGCGGGACTAGATAGCACCACCTTCGTGTGGTAGGATAGGGCCATTAAATGAAGAGCCCCAGTGTTACAAGCACCAATGGGGCCAAGAGGCCAATTAGGTCCGGAGAATTCGACATCTCTGTCCTAATTGCGCACTAATACGGTGACTACGCCTCGGACTCGGCCTTGTTCTTTTTGAGGCACCTTGCTATATGGCATAAGGACGCTCAGCAGAGCACCCCTAGTGGCATTGTTTCAACCCACTAGGGATGGTCGCAGGGAGAATACATGAGTACAGTAGACATGAGTCAGCGATCGACCTCCGACAGATTTGTGCTCACCTTCTTCGTTGAGGGTGGGCGCATGCCTTTATCCTTTTTTATCAACACTACAGACGACCTCCGGAAGCTACTACGTGCTATTGAACAGGCTCAACTAGGGGAAGCGCCTCATGCTCAATGGGAAATAGAGACTGACCGCATCCAAGTCGCAGCTTCGGTAAATGGCGTTTCTGCGGAAGACCTTGAAAGCATCATCAACGATGCTTACCAGAGTCTGAAGGCAACAGAGGCGCGAGACTACGCCGAAATTCCGGGAACGGTTGATGAGCGGGGAAAGCGTTTGACTCGAACTATAGTAGACCGAGCAAAGCGAACGATTCCTGTCACAGTAGAAACTCCGGGCCAAGAACCGATATATATTGAGACAGAAATACTACAGAACACCCAACTATCTTCCTCTCGTCGAAGGCGAGAGATTCTGACCGCTTGGGGAGCTGTAGATGGAAGACTTGATCTTATCTCGGTGCGTCGGAGTGCCTACTTCGTCATTTATGAGCATGCCAGCAGTAACCAGATTCGCTGCACATTTCCTGACGAATGGATGGAGACCGTGAAAGACCTTTTGGGATACAGGGTTATCGTTGAGGGCAACCTACGATACCGGCCTGATGGCAGCGTTGCCGCTTTGTCTCAGCCAACTGCTATTGATCGGGTTTCTGAGCCGCAACGGTCACTACCAGAACTCCGTGGCACTCTCCCTGGCATCAGCGGCGAATTGTCTTCGGCAGACTATGTTAGGCAACTTAGAACTGGGGAGTATGGTGGCTAGGGAGTACTGGGATACCTGTCTCTTTCTGGCCTATTTGCAGAATAAGCCAGAGGAGCAGGAACTTGTAGAGATAATTGCCGCCTTATTACGACGAGCGGAGTCTGGTGATAGTCAAATCGTTGTGTCCACATTTGTACTCGCCGAAATTCGCCCACGGACCGCATACGACCTTGGTCATACTCAAGTTCTTTGGGATTTGTTCCACACAGCCCGTCCCCACTTGAAAATAGTAACGTTATCGCCACGCATCGCCGAGTCGGCGGGCACAATAGGGGCTCAGCATCAGAACATCACGACGCCAGACGCCGTTCATGTCGCAACCGCGTTGTCTGAAAGAGTGGATGTCATGTTTACACAAGATGGCGCCGCTGACAAAGAAAGACGGCGTTCAGGCGGACTCCTTTTCTACGACAACAAGATAGGGAAACCTCCACTAAAGATTGAAAAACCTACGAGGCCTCCTAACTCCCAAATAGCATTGACCGAGGGTCATATTTGATAGTAGAAGGGCATTGCCCTTGTATGCGGTACATCTCGCAACTGCTATGTAGTGGACAATTCCAATTGTTGAGACAACGGACGACGACTTTTTGCACTTCTCTCAGTGGTGCTCCCGCTCATAGCCTGCCCTGTACCCGATAAGGGGGTGAGGCGCCTCGAACCAGGTGTGCTTTAACCGGCCGCCGCGTGCCCGTACGCCCATGAGCGACGCGGCCAGGACTCACCACATCCGGTAGAAGTGGTTGAGGGGCCCGTGGCCGCCGCCCATAGGGAAGGCCCTGCGGATGGCCTCCGTGACGTACTCCTTGGCCCGGGCCACCGCGTCCTCCACGGCCATGTCCTGCGCCAGCCCCGCGGCAACGGCGGAGGCGAAGGTACAGCCCGTGCCGTGTGTACTGGAGGTGTCCACGCGCGCGGCCCTGAACTCTCGAAGCACGCCGGCGCCGTAGAAGACATCCACCGCATCGCCCTCAAGGTGGCCCCCCTTGACCACCGCGCTGCCGGCTCCCATGCCCACGATGTCCCTGGCCGCCCTGCGGGCCTGCTCCAATGTCGCTACCTCGTAGCCCACCAGCGCCGAAGCCTCCAGCAGGTTGGGTGTGACCACGGCGGCCAGTGGGACCAGAAGAGTCCTCAGCGCCTCCACCGCCTCCTCCTGCAACAGGCGGTCTCCTCCCTTGGCAACCATCACGGGGTCCACCACCAGGTTGGTCAGGCCGCGCTCCTTCACCTTGTCGACCACCGCCCGGATGATCCCGGAGTTGGCCAGCATCCCCGTCTTCACCGCGTCGGCGCCTATGTCTGAGAGGACGGCGTCAATCTGGGCTGCAACCAGGTCCGGGGGAAGCTCCAGCACACCCGTAACCCCCAAGGTGTTCTGTGCCGTGACGGCCGTCAGGGCGGATGTCCCGTACACTCCCAGGGCGGCAAAGGTCTTCAGGTCCGCCTGGATCCCGGCGCCGCCTCCCGAATCGGAGCCGGCGATGGTCATGGCTCTCTTTACGCCTGTCATACGACTCCTCACTCCGAAGTCAAACCGGATACAAAGGCGTCTTGCTCGTTGACCTCCTCACCCAGCAGACCCTCGTCCTTCATCCATTGGGCCAGGTCCTGCCACCGCTCGGGAGTCTGCTCGCCAAAGGAGGACGCGCCTTCGGTCCACATGGGAGCCAGCAGGCCGATGCCCTGGGTCTCCAGCGCCTCGTCCGTCTCCGGGTTGGCCTCCACCAGTATAGCCACCGCGGCCGCAGGGTCCTGGATGGCATCGGCGAAGCCCTTGGCCGTGGCCCGGAGGAAGCGGCGCACGGTGTCCGAGTCGTTGCTCAGCATATCCTCGCTCGCCACCAGCACCAGCTCGTAGAAGTCGGGTACGCCCCACTCCTCCATTCGCAGTATCTCAATAGGGTAGCCCTGCATCTCCATAGCAATGGACTCATGGGTCCAGTAGGCCCCCACAATTGCGTCCACCTTCTTCCCTATGAGGGCCGGCCCCAGGTCAAAGCCGACGTTCACCACAGTCACGTCGTCGATTGAAAGCCCCTCGTGCTCCAGCATTGCTTGGAACAGGGCCTCCTCGAAGGGGATCCCGGTGACGCCCACCTTCTTACCTGCAAGGTCGCTCGGACGGGTGATGCCGGACTCCTTCAGCGCCATGATGGAGTTGAGAGGGTGCTGAACCATCGCGGCGATGGACTTCACCGGCACACCCTCGCCCCTGGCCAGAAGCACCTCCGCCTGGTAGCTGACGCCGAAGTCGTCCCGTCCGGCGCCCACGGTCTTGAGCACGTCCTCCGGGTTGGCCGGGACGAAGATGTTGACGTCCAGCCCTTCGTCTCGATAGTACCCCCTCTCCAGAGCCACGTAGAAGCCTGCGTGGTTGGAGTTGGGAAACCAGTCCAGGGCCAGGCTCACCTCGGTCGGTACGGGCGTAGCCGTAGGAGTAGGAGCCTGCGTGGGAGTTGGGGTTGCCTCCTCCCCTGTCGAACATGCCGACAGAAACATGCCGGCAAGGACCATCAAGGATATTGGAACGCTCCGCCTCAGAAAAGATGCAATCACCGGTCTTCCTCCTAAATCAGGTGTCTCTTATGCTCTGTTCCGTCTCTCTCTACGATGCCAGGGTATGGAGTAACGCTCCGCCAGGACGACCATGCCGAAAAGGGTTATTCCCATGACGGACAGGATGAATATGCAGGCGAATACCGTATCGGTGTGGAATTGCGCAGCGGAGCGCGTCATAAAGTAGCCCAGGCCGGCGCTGGCCCCCACCCATTCGCCTATGACCGCCCCTATCACGCTCAATGCTATGGCTACCCTGATCCCGGAAAAGAGGAAAGGGACGCAGGTTGGCGTCTGTACTTTGGTGAATAGCTGCCACCTGTTGGCGCCCAGGGTCCGCATCATCCGGATGATGTCGGGGTCGGCAGACTTGAGGCCGTCTACAGTGTTCACCACTATGGGGAAAAAGGAGATCAGCGCCACCACAATAACCTTGGGCCAGATCCCATAGCCAATCCAGATGAGAAGCAGCGGCGCTATGGCAATGATGGGCACAGTCTGGGAGGCGATGACGAAGGGATACGCGGAGCGCTCAACTATCCGGGAGTAGGCAATGGCGGCGGCCAGGAGCACCCCAACCGCCAGGGCCAGGGCGAAGCCGAGAAGAACCTCTCCCAACGTGACCCAGGTATGCCTCAACAGGAGAGCTCTACTCTCCAACAGCTCCGCTCCAATGGAGGATGGCGGCGGCAGAAGCCAGCGTTCAACGTTGAACGCGCGGACGGCCGCCTCCCAGATTCCCAGCGCCGCCAGTACAATAGCCGCCGGAAGCGCCCACTGGAGCGCGGCGGAGGCATAACCCCCAACCAGGCCGCGGGAAGCCGGCCTCTGCGGCATCTCCGGGACTTCCGGGGTTTCCGGGAGCGTGGTGGCCGGCTCGCTCCTCATGCCCTGCCCCCCCTCGCCGGAGAGGCGTCGTTTGCGCCGGCCCCGTTCCACGCGTCGTCCCCCCTCAGAGCGGCCATCACCCTGGCCTTGGTTTCCACAAAGGCCCCTTCGGTAACCATGTCGTATCGCCTGGGACGGGGTATATCCACAGACAGGGCCGTCTTTACCCTGCCGGGGCGCAGGGTGAGCACGTACACCCTGTCGGACAGGAGCGTTGCTTCCTCAACGTCGTGGGTCACCATGACGACCGTCTTCCCCCACGACTCCCATAGCTGAAGGAGCCACTCCTGCATATCGGCTCTGGTCAGGGCGTCCAAGGCGCCGAAAGGCTCATCCAACAGGATGACCTGGTGGTCGGCCAGCGCCGTCCGGAGGAACGCCACCCTCTGCCTCATGCCTCCGGACAGAAGGGACGGGTAGCTCTTCTCAAAGCCCTTGAGGCCAAAGGGGCCCATCAGCTCCAGCGCCATGTTTCTCGCCGTGGCGCCCGGCCTCCCCTGAAGCTCCGGGCCCAGCATTGCGTTGTCCAACACCGTGCGCCAGGGAAGGAGCAGGTCCTTCTGGTGCATGTAGCCGATGGTTCCCAGGCGTCGGGCGTCCTGTTGACCGTCGATGCGAATACGGCCCTCGGTGGGTTCCTCCAAGCCGGCGATGAGGTTGAGGAGGGTGCTCTTGCCGCATCCGCTGGGGCCGATGATGCTCACGAACTCCCCTTCGTAGACGCTCATGTCCACGTTGCGAAGGACGGGGAGCGCGTCTCCGTTGACAGAGAAGTCCTTGCCTATGCCGTCCAGCTCTATCTTTGGATGGGAGGCCGCTTTGCCTGGCGCGTGGTCCGGGCCTGTGGTCATTTCAACCGTTGTTGGCCGGAAAGCGAACGGTCGTCAGCCGATGGCTGACGACCGTTGTTAATAGTTGCATCCGGCGCTCTCCCTCCGCTGGCATTACCCAGATCAGGTGCTCAGGGTCGCCCCGATAAGTCGGGGCCTCTCAGCCTGGCTCACACCAAGCTCCCCTCAGGCCCTACGCTGCTGAACCTGCACATAGAGTGTAGCGTGTATGTCCCGTCCAGTCAATCGCCTGTATGGGGTCCGGTATCTATCTGACCCTAATCAGGTACTAACCAGGCATTCGAAGGGCTTTGGACCTTACGGAATGGCCAAGCGCCTAATCGTCGCGGCTTTGTACCAAAAGGCACGGTTGAATCATAGGCCCGTCAGTTGATTCAAAACCCTTGGGGAGCATTGGCCGGGCCTCACGGTCACGCACACGCATCATCTCCCAACTCAACTTCATGAGGCCACGGGACGAACTCGGCCATCTGGCCGCTCCCGGCGGTGAACACTGTCAGGTCCTCCCGCACCAGAACCATGACACCCTTGGTGGTGGGGTTTTCCCACTCCGGCAGCAAGTTACCGTTGCCGTCGTGGAGGGGCGGGTCAGCTATCCAAAACCGTCCGTCAAACAGGGGGCAGTTGGTGAAGAGCTCGTAAGGGTATCCCTTCCCAACCTCTGCCTTGGGGTAGGGTGGTGGGGGTTGCGCGGGAGTGGGAGCGCCGGAGGCGTAGGCGCCGACCTCGGTATAGTAGTCGCGCAGCCGGTGCACGTCGGTGACCAGCATGGGCAAGCTGGCGTCGGCGCCGATGCGGCCCCCGTACTCGGTGACACGCTCCTGGTGGGCCGTGGTCACCGCCTTCGTGAACGCGGGCATCTCCACCACCAGCTTGGAGCGATGGATCCGGGCGTCTTCAAGTCTTTGTGACTCCCACAGTTCAATTTCGGGATGCTCGACTATCACCGTGCCGTCATCCTGTCGCTGCACGTCCCAATAGCCCATGAGACGCCAAGCCTCGGATGAGAGGTCCACCGGTGGCCCGAAGAACATGACGTGCTCCCTGCCAGGAAACGGGGCGTTGAGGAAATACTCAAATTGTTTCCTCAACGATTCCATCTGCTCCTTCCCCTCCTTAGTACTGGTGTCCCCCGACTCGATCCACCTAAGCAAGAGAGCCGTGAACCTGGGTGGGCCGGAGCCAACGATGTAGGTGTTGGCCCGTACATCCATGTAGCACTTGATTGACCAATCTGACCACTCGCTTGCCGTATCTGACGTATCCCCAAACTCATTCTGTAGATAGGCTGGCGGCCGGAAAAGGTCACCGGCGGTGCAACGCCCAGTACCAGGAAGATACGTGCCGCGTAGCACGAAGTGGGTGACCCAGGCTGGTGGAGGAGAATCATCTAACATCTCGCGTACGCTCGTAGGGGCATCGACGCCCCACAAATCAGGATGGCCTAAGCTAAAGGAGATTCGCTTAGCAACCGGGTCGCACGGGTCCACAGTGGAACCGGGCACCGGCGTGCATGGCGGTATCTCTCCTTTAAGGTACTCGTGTTCAGGGGCCTGGTCGCAGGCGGCGAAGAGCAGCAGTGCGGCGACCAGGGAGGTGATTTGCAAGACGCGAGTGAACATGCTTTCCTCCTTAGGCCTCGTCAGCGACGATGACGATCTACAATGCAAGCACCCTTTACCGACTCCTCTGCTTACGGAACCAGTCATTGAATTCTGCCGGCCCCTGCATTCATCAACCTCCTGTATTTGATCCCGCTCGCTCCACCTAAGAAGACTCTAACCGGCCACCATAGCGGGCGTATGGCCAACGACGCTCAAAGCCCCTGGAACTGCTCTTGCTGCGCCACCTTCACGATACTCTCTGTCGCGTGTGGGCATCTTCTGGGCGAGGGTTCTGAACACACACAGGCCGCGCCAATCTCGCCGCTCCCGGCAGTATCGCCCCATATAGGCTCATCTTGGCGCCGGCATACCCCCCTTTCGTCTCTCTCGCTGGTGTCCAACATCTATCTGACCCTAATCATCGCCCCGGCGGTCTTGAGCCTATTCCCGGCCCAGCAGACCCTCAAGGAACTCCCTGAAGTCCGGACCCGTGTCCTCTCGGCGGAGGGCCAGCTCCACCGAGGCTTTCAGCAGCCCCACAGGGTTGCCCACGTCGTAGCGTGTTCCCTGGAGACGCAGGGCGTACATGGGCTGCTTGCGCAGCAGGATATCCAGGGCGTCCGTGAGCTGGATCTCCCCGATGGCTCCCGGCCTTACGTTAGCCAGGGCTTCGAATATATCGGGGGTGAGGATGTACCGCCCCACGATGCCAAGGTTGGATGGAGCGTCCGCCGGGGCAGGCTTCTCCACCGTGCCCTTGACCCTGAAAACCCCTTCCGAAACGGGCTCCGGCGCTATCACGCCGTAGCTCTGTATCCGAGAGTCCGGCACCTCCTCAACGGCAATGACGCTAGCCTCATACCGGTCAAAGACCTCCAGCATCTGGGCGAGCGCTCCCTTCTCCGCCACTATGATGTCGTCAGGGAGAATAACGGCGAACGGCTCGTCTCCCACGGCGCTAGCGGCGCACGCGACTGCGTGGCCTAGCCCCAACTGCTCCGGCTGGCGCACGTAGGTAAGCTCCACAATCGCAGAAAGGCGCCTCACCTGGGACAGGCGTTGCGCGTCTCCCCTGGCCTCCAGAAGGCCCTCAAGCTCCAGATGCCGGTCGAAGTAGTCGGCGATGGCATCTTTGCCGCGAGCGGAGATGACTACTATCTGCTCAATGCCCGCCGCCGCCGCCTCCTCCACCACGTACTGGATGGCTGCTCTATCCACCAGTGGCATTAGCTCTTTTGGCGCCGCCTTGGTGATGGGAAGGAACCGGGTTCCCAACCCCGCGGCAGGTATAACGGCTTTTCTAACTTTCATAGTCACGTCCTATTATGCGTTATGCGCGATCCCCGGCTTATACATTGGAGACCGCCTCTCTCAAATCTATGTCCCCCGAGTACAGGGCCTTGCCTACTATGGCTCCCTCCAGGCCCAGAGAGTCCAGCCTCCGGATGTGCTCCAGAGAGGATACCCCCCCTGAGGCCACCAGAAAGCTGTCGCATCCCTGTACAATTGCTTCGATGGCGTTGAAGTTCGGCGAAGACAGGGTCCCGTCTCTGGCGATGTCGGTATAGATGAACCGCTTCACTCCCAGGGCGGCCATGCTGTGGATGAGGTCCAGGGCCGACGTTGAAGACGTCTCATGCCAGCCTCTAACAGCGACCATGCCGTCCCTTGCGTCCACCCCAACAATGACGGCGTCCGCGCCGAAACGGCGGCACGCCTGCTCCACAAAGGACGGGGCCTCCACTGCGCTGGTGCCCAGAATAATGCGCTGTACCCCCATGTCCAGGATGCTCTCCGCAGCGCTCACGCTGCGGATTCCCCCACCCATCTGAATGGGCGCATCCACCGCATTGGCAATTCGTCTGACCACGTCCAGATTGGCCTGTACCCCGGATGCCGCGCCGTCCAGGTCCACAAGGTGTATCCGCGGAGCGCCCATCTCCTGCCACTCCAGGGCCACCCTCACCGGGTCGTCGGAGTACACCGTCTCCCTGTCGTAGTCTCCCTGGTAGAGACGAACACACCTGCCGGCCCGCAGGTCAATGGCTGGGATGACCTCCATGCTACCCCCCTGAGCTCCCGTTCACCATAGAGCTCAGGAAGTTCTCGTACAGCCGCAGGCCAACGGCGCCGCTCTTCTCAGGATGGAACTGGGTAGCCACAAGGTTGTCCCTGGCAATAACGCTGCAGAACCGCAGGCCGTACTCCGTAGCGCCCAGCGCTACGCTCTCGTCGTCGGGAGCGGCGTAGTAGCTATGCACAAAGTAGAAGTAAGAGCCGCTTTCAACCTCGTGGAAGACGGGGTGACTTTGGTTAAGAGCCACACGGTTCCATCCCATGTGAGGCCGTTTGACATGCTCCGGCAGCAGGACAACCCTCCCGGGCATAACACCCAAGCAGGGCGAGGGGCCTTCCTCCGAGGAGTCCAGTAGCAGCTGCAACCCCAGGCAGACCCCAAAGAAGGGCGTCCCCCTGGCAATCACCTCTTTTATGGGGCCCACCAAGCCCTTGGCATGAAGCGCCGTCATGGCCGACCCGGAAGCGCCCTGACCCGGAAAGATAACTGCGCCGGCCTTGAGGACATCCTCAGGGTCGCCGGTGATATGGACAGGGTGTCCCAGCTTCTCAATAGCCTTGGCAACGCTGCGGAGGTTGCCTGCGCCGTAGTCAACAATGGTCACCGTCGCCTTGGTCATTCGGAGTGCCTCCCCAAGAAGTCTACTATCATGCCCTGGACCCGTGGCCCGGAATCCCCGGTGAGCATATCGGTCCCGTGCTCACCCCCGTCCACAATATGCCTCTCTTTTGGGTCCTGGGCAGACTGGTCCAAAAGGTCTGCGCTCCTGGCGTAGAACCGGTCATCCCGAGCGGCGATGAAGAGCTTGGGAGCCGATACGTCCCTTACGTCCTCCCTGGCGTCCAGCCCCTCTATGACAGGTGGCGCGGAAAGGGTGACCACTCCCGCCACCTCCGTCCGGGAGGCGACCTTCAGGGAGGCGGTTCCCCCCATGCTGGCCCCAATGAGGAACACCTTTGCCGCTCCCCTACCCTTCAGGAAGCTCAGAGCCGCTTCCACGTCCTTGTCTATGTTGTCTATGTCCAGCTCTCCCTGGGAGTCTCGATAACCCCTGAAGTCGTAGGCCAGCGTCTGGAAGCCCCTGTCCCGGAGCACCCTGGCAAAGGGCCACCAGCTTTCCTGGTCCGCAGGGCGCATGTGGCTCAGGACCACTCCAACGTCTCCGGAGCCGAAGAGATGGCCCGAAAGCTGAACGCCGTCTACAGTATCGAACGAGACCTTAGTTGCGCCTCCGCCCGGACCGGGGTTGGCGTTGCACCCAAAGATGAGCAGGGCCAGAGCCACCGCCAACAGGCTAACTGGTTTCGCCGGTAAGAGCTTCAAATGGAAGGTCCCTATCCTCATAACGAGCCATGACGAATATCAGGTCGGCCAGCCGGTTGATGTACTTCAGGACGTGGGGGTTCACAAGAAAGCCCTGCTCTTTGAGCGATACCACCCGTCGCTCCGCCCGTCTCAGGATGCTCCGACTTAGGTCCAGGGCGCCGGAGGCCGTCGAGGCGCCCGGGATGATAAAAGCGCGGGGCAGGTTCATCTCCCCGTTCAACTCATCGATGAGGCTCTCCAGGTTGTCGGTCATCTCCTGTGTGACTACGCTGAAATGTTTCTCCAGCTTGGCGTACTCTTTGGGGTCGGTCGCCAGCTCCGCTCCAACAGTGAACAGGTCTCGCTGCGCCCCCTTGATGGCGTCTCTCAACCTTGCGGTGGTTACGAGGGAACGGGCCAAGCCAAGAGCGGAGACGGCCTCGTCCACCGTTCCGTAGGCTTCGCAGCGCAGGTCCGCCTTGGAGACTCTCCCTCCGTAGAGCAGCCCCGTCTTGCCTTCATCGCCATGCCTGGTATATATCTTGGGCAAGCTGTACCTCCACGCGTGGATTATAGCACATGCCCCAGCACCCAACCCCAATTGACAGGCCAACATGGGCCGCCTATATTGGCGGAGAACTCCGCGCAAGGCCCACATGAAACCATCCCTTCAACTGGCAATCCTGCTTCTGTCCATAGCCTTGCTGTGTGGAGGGGTAGTTGCGCTGATACTGAAGCCATCGCCAGGCCCGGTAGAGATAGCGCTGCCCACCCCCACGACTCAACCTGAGATCAAGGTCTACGTCAACGGAGCCGTTCGATCGCCCGGCGTCTATACAGCCCAGGAGGGAGACAGGCTGGAGGACATCCTGGCGATGGCTGGCGGCCTCACCGAGGACGCCGACCCGCTGAGGGTAAACCCGTCCCTCCGAGCGGAGGACGAGGCCCACTTCTACGTGCCCAGGACAGGCGAGGCTGTCCCTACGCAACCGGCTTCTTCCACTGGGGTCAACATCAATACGGCCTCCGCAGAAGAGCTCAGCACCCTCCCTGGCATCGGAGAGGAGAAAGCCAACGCAATTGTGGAGCATAGACGGCAGAGCGGCCCCTTCTCCAGGGAAGAGGACCTGCTGCTTGTGCCAGGAATAGGCCCAAAGACCCTTGAAGACCTGCTGGCGTTCATAACGGTCAATTAGCAATGGCTCTCATCACTCTCACCGTGGCCTGGATTGCCGGCGTCTACCTGGCGTCTCTCACAGCGCTTCCCCGGCCGGGCCTGCTCCTCCTTCTCGCAGCATCGGCTCTCCTGGCCCTTTTGCTGCGGGGCAGGGGTCTATCCCTGTTGCCGGCCTTTGCATTGGCGCTGTTGTCACTGGGAGCCTTGAGGGCCGGCGTTGCATCGGAAGCTGGGATGCCGCCGCCAATAGACTGGTACAACGGCTCCGGTGGAGTCTCCGTAGAGGGGGTTGTCTCTGCCGACCCGGAGCAGCGCGCTTCCGGGTGGCATTTCCCCTTAGCGGTGGAGAGGGTGAGGGTGGACGAAAGCTGGCGAGACTCCCGCGGCGACCTTCTGGTTATTGCCAACCCGCCCCCGTCTTTGATAGAGGCGCGGCAGCAGCCTTACCTTCGCTATGGAGACCGGCTGATAGTCGTAGGCAGCCCTGCGGAGCCTCCGGTGTTCCAGGACTTCGACTACCGCGACTACCTGGCGCGGCAGGGGATATACTCAACCATTGTCTACCCCGGAGTGGCCCTGGTGGGAGAGGGCGAGGGGAACATGGCGTTGAAAGCGATATATTCCCTGCGATACCGCTTGTCCCGCAGCCTGTCGCAGGCCCTTGCCGAGCCTCAAAACGCAATGGCGCAGGCCCTTCTGCTGGGGCGGAGAAGCTCAATGCCGCCGGAGCTGACCCAGGCGTTCAGAGACACCGGGACATCCCACCTTCTGGCCATATCCGGCCTCCACGTTGGCGTACTCCTTGCTTTCTCCCTGGCGATGAGCCGGCGGCTCATAGGGGCAAGACGGCAACTCTACATCCTGGCCCCCCTCATCTCCATCTGGGTCTACGCCGGCCTTGCGGGTATGTCGCCCTCGGTACAGAGGGCCGCCATCATGGGAAGCGTATATCTGGTGGGGCTATACCTGGGCCGCCAGAACAGCGTCATGCCGGCTCTGGCCGCAGCGGCCGCCGTCATGGTGGGATTGGAGCCGCGAATCCTTACCCACGTATCCTTCCAGCTGAGCTTCACGGCAATGGCCGGGCTTGCGCTGTTGGCCGCGCCCATAGAAAGGGGCATTCGCCGGATCTCATCGGAGGACGACGGGGAGGAAGGTGGATGGAGCCGCGGCCTGGCTTACCCAATAGCCGCCACCATGGCGGCCACGGTAGCTACACTCCCACTGGTAGCCTACTACTTTCACCAGGTCTCTCTGGTGGGCTTGCCCGCCACGCTGCTGGCGCTGCCTGTTCTGGCCCCAATCCTGGGAGCGTCGCTCATAACCTCTGTTGGGGGCCTGATGCACACAGGCGCGGCACAGGCAGCGGGCTGGGCCGCCTGGCTGTCCTTATCGTACCTCAAGCAGGTGGTAGAGCTCTTCGACGCCATCCCCGGCGGCGCCGTGCGCGTCGGCCGGATAGGCGCGCCCCTGGTACTCGCCTACTACGGAGCGTTGCTCGGCCTGATACTGGCGCTATCCAGGTCGAGGGCAAGCCCGCCTACTGAGGCCACGCCCGCGACAAGAACCGTACGCGGACTGGCTGGGCTGGATCCGGGGCTACTGGGAGGCCGCGTCTTCCGGTTGATGCTGGCATTGATCCTCCTGGCGTCAGCGAGCGCGTGGACTGCCGCCCTCGCCGGACCCGACGGCCGGCTCCACGTCACCTTTCTGGACGTGGGGCAGGGAGACGCCACCCTCATCGTTACCCCGGGAGGCCGGCAGATTCTCATCGACGGCGGGCCTGACCCAAACAGGCTCCTGGCTCTTCTGGGTGAACGGCTCCCCTTCTGGGACCACAGCCTGGACATGGTGATACTCACCCACCCACACAGGGACCACGTTGCCGGCCTTGTGGAGACGCTGCGGCGATACGACGTGGACGTGGCGCTTGAGAGGGAGTTCGACTACTCGGCTTCCGAGTATGCGTCCTGGAGGTCCGCGCTGGAAGGGCGGGACGCGCCCGTGGTCCAAGCCCTTGCAGGACAGCAGATCCATTTGGATGACGGGTTGGTCCTGGAGGTGATATACCCGCCCGAAAGGCTGCTAATGGGCACATCGTCGGACGTGAACAACGCCTCTGTGGTGACCCGCCTGGTCTACGGTGAGGTCTCCTTTCTCTTCACGGGCGACATCCAATGGGACGTGGAGAGCTACCTCGTGCGCCACTCCGCGCCTCTGCGGAGCACGGTATTCAAGGTTCCTCACCAGGGAAGCAACACCTCGACGTCCCCGGACTTCCTGCAAGCGGTATCGCCCCGGGTCGCGGTCATATCCGTGGGCGAGGACAACCGGTTTGGGCACCCCCACCGGGAGACCCTGGACACGCTGGCCGATATGCTGAGCGCGGACCGTATTCTTGCCACCTATGCGGACGGCAGCGTTGAGTTCGTCTCAGACGGGACGCGGCTGATCATGAGCGCCGAGAGGTAGCGTCGCGGCCTTGCCGGCAGCGCCGGGTCCACCAGGCTGAAACCTGTTGTAACTACGCATGGCGGGCGCTACTCCAGGAATGATATACTACGTTTGAACCTCGAAAGTCGGGAAGGTTGCGCATGTTCAGAGTTGACGGCAGGGCAAACGACCAGCCCAGGGAGGTGAAGATCACACCTTCCTATCTGGCGTTTCCGGAAGGCTCCGCTCTAATCGAGGTAGGAGAGACCAAGGTCATCTGCACAGCCTCGCTGGAGGAACGCGTGCCGCCCTTTCTGAGAGGACAGGGTAGAGGATGGGTGACCGCGGAGTACGGTATGCTGCCCCGCTCCACCCTGACCAGAAGGCAGAGGGATAGGGAGGCCGGGAGGGTGGACGGCCGCTCACAGGAGATACAACGCCTCATTGGCCGGTCCCTTCGGGCGGTGGTGGACATGAAGGGGCTGGGAGAGCGCACCCTCGTCATGGACTGCGACGTGCTGCAAGCCGACGGCGGAACGCGAACGGCCGCCATCACCGGCTCCTACATAGCCCTGTACCAGGCGCTGCTGCACATGGTGAACACGGGCGCCCTCGCGGGCATCCCACTCAATAGCGCCGTGGCCGCCATCAGCGCAGGGCTGGTGGACGGCGAGGTTATCCTGGACCTCTGCTACGATGAGGACTCCCGCGCAGAGGTGGACTTCAACGTGGTGATGACTCAGGAGGGCGACTTTATCGAGATTCAGGGCGCTGCGGAGAAGACTCCTTTCTCCAGAACGTCCATGAACGAGCTGCTTTCCATAGCGGAGAGTGGCATCCGGTCGCACCTGGAGGTCCAGAGAAACGTAATAGGGGGAATGTAGAGGCCCGCGGGAGAAACGCCCGCGCCGGCGGCCCACCTGACGACCATTGGGGGGAGAGATGCCCTTTGCAAAGCTGAACGAGGTCGAGCTCTACTACGAGGAGGCGGGCGGCGGCTATCCCATACTGCTGGGCCACGGGGGCTTCAGCGACGTCACCGAGTGGGACCCGCAGGTAGGAGCCCTCTCGCAGAGCTACAGGACGATACGGTACGACCGCCGGGGATGTGGTCGCTCTCAGCCCAAGGACGTGCCCCAAATGGCAGACCTCTGGGTTGAGGACATGAAGCAGCTGATGGACAGCCTGGGGTTGGAGCAGGCATACCTGGGAGGCGTGTCATACGGCGGAATGCTGCTCATCGAGTTTCTCTGCAAGTACCCCAACATGTGCAGGGCGGCTGTTATAGTCAGCGCGACGGCCAGGGGACGCGACGGCAGCCGGCCGGGGTCGGTCTACTTTCCGAATCGGCTGGAGAGCCTCTCCGCCATCACCGTGCCAACCCTGGTGGTGCAAGCCACCAACGATAACACCTTTCCCCCTGAGCACGGCGAGGAGATTGCCGGGACAATGCCAAATGCCGAGCTGGTGACGCTGTCGGGGGGACACACCATCAACAACGAGCGCCCCGAAGAGTTCAACCGCGCCATGCTGGAGTTCCTGGCAAGGGTCTGAAGCCCACGCGCTGCCACTCTACCGAGTGACAGACTCTTACGCTACATTCCAATGTCGTGCGGGTATACCCGCTCCGTCATTGGCGTAACCGTATAGTCCATCCTAGCCATTCGGGGTTAGTCTGTGTTGGGTTCTTCGCTCCCCGGCAGTATGAATAGCGCTCTCCGCTGGTTAGGAAGAACGTAGTCGAAGCCACAAGAGCGGAAAAAGGATTCCTTATCAGTGATAGCCATCACCTCAAAGACCTCCCTCTCTCTCGCCAAGTCGAGGCAGGCGCGAACCAGCGCTTTGCCTATTCCTTCGCCTTGGGCACCGGGAAGGATACACAAACTACGTATCTCAGCGAGTTTCTGGCTGTAAACCTCCAAGGCCACTGTGCCGACAATTCCGATTTCGGTTGACTCGGCGACAAAGAACGTTGGAAGAAGGTCGGTGAGCTCTTGAAGTGTTCTGGGCAACACCTCACCTCTCTCGACCGACTGCGAAATTAGATCTCTCATACTAGGGATGTCGTTCTGCGTCGCCAACCTAATGGTTGCCATATGCGCCTACCTCACCGTCTCGTCTGGCTCAATGCGGGCTGAAGAACCAGCAAGTTTAATCAGGCCACCAAATCAACCGTAGGGTACGCTCGTCTCTTGTGCGCTGGTCCCATGTTGCGGAAGTTTGCTTCGGCTGAGTATAGCATCTGCGCCGATGCGCGGTATACTGACCCGCCAAACACTAGCCACTGACCGTTCCGGGGACGAAGGCGAAGGTAACCGTCCGGACGAACGACTAATTCTGAAAACTAAAAGAATGTGTTGGATATGAGAAAGCCGACAATTCCGCCGATGAAGCCTAAGAGAACGTAGCGCCAGAGTTGCTTGTTCATATGTCTCCTACCAGTGGCGATTTGCACCGCATGATAGCGCTCCCAAACTTGCAGCTCAACGGAGGAGCCGGAGTAGGCCAGTCTGCGACCAATGCCGGATGTGGGGCAGTGCCCTAGTAGCAGTCCGAGGTCGAGAAAGCCGACCACATGGCGAAGGAAGGCGGATCATCCTCCGGTGGCTCGTCATCGTTTCCGAGCGACAGCCACCAGTCTAGGCGCATTCAGGCCGTACTCGCTACCGTCAAGGCCGCCGAACAGCTGTACATCGCTGAATCCAACGTCAAGCAGACTATCCCTTATCTCCTGACCTGAATAGACGGTATGGTGGAACCGGAATGTGGTGGCCTTATCACCCTCGATCAAGATCCACTGATTCCTGATGCGAGTCCAGTCGTCGAATATCTCATGCCGCTGGACGAGCAGCCTGCCGTCGGCTAGCTCTTCGGAAGTAGTTGGCAGGAATCCCCTGGCCAGCCACTCCTTGCCCATGATATCCACGACAAGCGCTCCTCCTGCCCGGAGGTTCCGGTGAATGTTCTGCAGGACCGTCGTGTCGTCGCGCTTGTCGTCGAAGTAACCGAATGACGTGAAGATGTTAATGACCAGATCGAATGCCTCTGGACGCACGAAGTGGCGCATGTCATCTTGTACCCATTAGACATCGACACTCTCCGCTCTGGCTAGACTGATAGCCTTTTGCAGAAGGAAGGGCGAGAGGTCCACGCCAGTCACCTGGAACCCCTCCTTCGCCAGCGCCACCGCGTGTCGGCCCGGTCCGCAGGCCAGGTCCAGCACGTCACCCTCCCCTAGACTTACAAGATCGAGAATGCCTCTTGCTTCATCTTCCGCGATATCGAACTTCCGCTCTGAGAACATAAATGGATACAGCCCGTTCCAGAAGCTCTCGTCCTCAAACCAACCCGGCATTTGGATCCTCCTAATTTGGTCTTGCTATTCCGGGCGCCTTCGCCCGCCATTTGGTCACTCATGGTTTCCCTCTAAACTGAAAGAGCCTCCCGTTTCGGGGAGGCTCTCGTAGATGCGAATGGATCGAGTAGCTATGTTCTCCCCAACGATGGGCAGATACGCACATCCACTACGATACGAATAAGATAGGAATTTACAAATGACCGCATGACAGGGATCACCTCGCTTGCTACATCGCAGTTTATCACTCAGTGGCGCAAAGTAGCAAGTGCGTGTATAGGTCAACGCCAACCCCGCCACACCCTACCGAGCAAGTTCAGACAGCCCCTTCTCAACCGGACGGGCGCGTCCCCCTCGCGCATCGTTGCGGTATTTGCCTGCGAGAACCTATAATACCCGCAACCTTCCTACGGAGTTATGCTCATGTCCATGCGCACCCCTGAACGGAGATACGACCCCCAGGAGCTCGATAGCAAGTGGCAGAGCCGCTGGGAGCGGGACAAGCTGTACCGGGTGAGGGACGACGACCCCCGCCCCAAGTGGTACGAGCTCACCATGTACCCCTACCCATCCGGCGACCTCCACATCGGCCACTGGTACGCCATGGCCCCCGCGGACGCCCACTCCCGCTTCCGCCGGATGCAGGGCTACAACGTCCTGCACCCAATGGGCTTCGACGCCTTTGGCCTGCCGGCGGAGAACGCCGCCATACGCCGGGGTATCCACCCCTACCAGTGGACCATGAGCAACATCGAAAACATGCGAAAGCAGCTGAGCTCAATGGGAGCCGTCTACGACTGGGACCGGGAGATAATCTGCGCCCAGCCGGAGTACTACCGGTGGAACCAGTGGATATTCCTCCGGTTCTACAAGGCCGGGCTGGCCTACCGCGCCAACGCCCCCGCCAACTGGTGCCCCTCCTGCCAGACGGTGCTTGCCAACGAGCAGGTGGTCGACGGCAAGTGCGAGCGGTGCGACTCGCCCGTCTCCCGCCGGGACCTGGAGCAGTGGTTCTTCGGCATCACCAAGTACGCCGAGGAGCTGCTGGACTTCTCCGGCCTCCTGGACTGGCCTGACAGGATCAAGACCATGCAGACCAACTGGATAGGCCGCAGCGAGGGCGTGGAGATCAGCTTCGACATATCGGAGTACGGGCTGGCGGAGGATGAGATACGCACCTTCACCACTCGCATAGACACCATCTACGGTGTCACCTTCGTGGTCATGGCGCCGGAGCGCCCACTGGTGGGCAAGCTCACCACGCCCGATCGCCGGGCGGAGGTGGACGCCTACGTGGAGCAGGCGCGCCGACAGTCGGAGGTGGAGCGGCTTTCCACGGAGCGGGAGAAGTCGGGCGTCTTCACCGGCTCATATGCCGTCAACCGGCTCAACGGGGAGCGAGTTCCCATCTTTGTGGCCGATTACGTGCTGGTCACCTACGGCACCGGCATCGTTATGGGCGTCCCGGCCCACGACCAGCGCGACTTCGATTTCGCCGAAAAGTACGGCCTGGACGTACGCGTGGTCATCGCCCCGCCGGACTGGAACGGCGAGGAGCTGGAGCAGGCATACGTGGAGGACGGGACGCAGGTGAACTCAGGCCCATTCGACGGCCTGCCCGTGTCCGAAGGCAAGGAGCGCATCGCCGACCACATCGAGGCCAACGGCTGGGGGCATCGCGCCGTCTCCTACAGGCTGCGGGACTGGCTCATCTCACGCCAGCGCTACTGGGGCACGCCCATACCAATTCTGTACTGCAATAGCTGCGGCATCGTTCCCGTGCCGGAGGAGGAGCTGCCGGTGTTGCTGCCGGAGGACGCCCAATTCCGGCCTACGGGGGAGTCGCCCCTGAAGTACCACGAGCAGTTCCTGCACGCCGCCTGCCCCACCTGCGGCGCGCCCGCCCAGAGGGAGACGGACACGATGGACACCTTTGTGGACTCCTCATGGTACCACCTCCGCTACTCCAGCCCGCGCTACGACCAGGGCCCCTTCGATCCCGAGGCCGCGCGAGGGTGGCTGCCGGTGAACCAGTACACCGGCGGAGCGGAGCACGCCGTGATGCACCTGCTCTACTCACGGTTCTTCAACAAGGCCCTGCGCGACCTTGGCCTTGTGAGCTACGACGAGCCGTATCTCAGGCTATTCAACCAGGGCACAATCATCGCCGACCGCCAGAAGATGAGCAAGTCCAGGGGCAACGTCATCACGCCCGACCCATACGTGCGCGACCTTGGCGCCGACGTGGTGCGCACGTACCTGATGTTCCTGGGGCCCTGGGACCAGGGCGGCGAGTGGTCGGACACGGGCATCAACGGCATGGCCCGCTGGCTCAACCGCGTCTGGGACATCGCCCAGCGCGACGCCTCGACCCTGGACGCGCAGTCGACCGGCGACGAAGCGACCAAGTCGCTTATCAGAATAACCCACAAGACGGCCAAGAAGGTCGAGGACGACGTGGAGCGGTTCAAGTTCAACACCGCCCTTGCGGCCATGATGGAGCTGACCAACCACATGGGCCGGGCCTGGGACGACGGTGGCCTGGACTCCGCCGCCTGGCGGGACGCCGTCGAAAAGCTGCTGCTCCTGCTGGCGCCCATCGCGCCCCACGTAACTGAGGAGCTTTGGGAGAGGACGGGACATGCGTACAGCATCCACAACCAGCCCCTGCCGCAGTGGGACGAAGAACTGGCCCGCGACGAGGAGATAACGCTGGTGGTGCAGGTGAACGGCAGAGTGCGGGACCGCATCCAGGCGCCGGCCTCAATCGCCGAAGATGAGGCCAGGCAGCTGGCGCTGGACAGTCCAAAGGTGCAGCCCTACCTGGACGGCAGCCAGGTCAGGCAGGTCATATACGTGCCCGGCCGGCTGGTGAACGTGGTGGTTGGGTAGGGAGTGGCCGCCACCCTGTATCAAACTAGGTGACAGACTCTGAGACGTCGTAGGGGCGGTTCGGGAACCGCCCCTGCGACTTCCTTAGCTGCCTGCGACAGGCCGGGCCCCCATGTTCGTTTCCCCCGCTACTCCAGCTGCCTCAGGCGCGGGCTTGCCAGAAGCATAGTAGTTGCCACCAGGACAAGCAGGGCCGCCATGATACCAAGGGCAATCGGCGCGCCCATTCGATCGGTCATTAACGTAATGGGGAGCACTCCGGCAGGCATAATGCCCATTACCAGACTAAAGAGGCTCATCACGCGTCCGCGGTACTCCTGTTCAGCGTATTCCATCATCAGGCTGCTGTTCAGAGTCATCCTGGCTGCCTGGATAAGGCCAACCAGCGCCAAAATCGCCAGGCCCGCAATGTAGGTCGGCGCGAAGTACGACATAGCAGCGAATCCCAGGAGCGTGAGTCCCGATAAAATTCCACTGACTGCCAGCGCGAGCCCTCGCCGCGCCACCTTACCCAGCGTCGCTATAACCAGCGTCCCGCCCAAGGCTCCCAAGCCCATGGCGCTCATCATTGGTCCTAATCCCTCCGGACCCACCTCGAACACGTCCTTTGCGAAGATGGGGAGTATGAATCGTATGGGCATCGCAAACACCACAGTCATCAAGGAGAGGAACATCAGTAGGAGGATAATCCGATTAGAGGAGACGTATTTCAGGCCGGCTTTGATGTCCCCCAGGATGGTTGCCGATTTACCCCTTGCCGCCGCCTCCAGTTTCGGCAGTAGTTGTGTGAAGAACAGGCCTCCAAGGTACATTCCAGAGATGATATAGTAGACCGTTTCGATCCCTACGACAGCTATGAGGATTCCGGCCAAAGCCGGAGCAGCCATAAATGACAGGCTCATTACCATTGAGTTGAGGGCAATGGCGTTCTGTAGACGGTCCATCCCTACCAGCTGGGGTATAATGGCCTGACGGGCAGGCATCATCAAGGGCATAGCGCTGCCCTGAACGAAGGATGCCGCCACCAGATGCACCCAAGTGATTGTGCCCGTGGAGATGGATACGGCGACGAACAGGGCCACCAGCAAAGACACCCCCTGGCCGATCTGAATGACCCTCTTCTTCTCGAAACGGTCGGCGAATGCTCCGCCGAATAGCGCTAGCGAGACGGCCGGGATAGCGGCCGAAGCGGTTGCAATACCCAGTAGGGAGGCGGATTCCGTCAGCTCATAGATGTAAAAGCCGCCGGTCAGCAGCAGCATCTGCATACCGCCCATCTGCAGCAGAAAGCCTATCCACAGGTTCCTGTAGGACGTCACCCCCAGGGAGTTAAAGGTGCGCTTCAGGGCGGCAATGGGCCTGAAGGAGCCCTTCCCTTGTCCTGTGGGTTGGTCCATGGTTGCGGTGGCTGACGTGCCGGGCCTCATGTCGCCTCTACCTCTGCTTCCGACTGAAGCAACCGCAGACTGTACGTTTCCTCCATGAGCAGCGCGAGACGACTGAGTGGTAGGACGCCCACCTTCTTCAACATCGACGCGGGCGCCATGCCAAGGCCCGCCTCCCATGGAGCCGAACTGCATCTGTCCCGAGGCCTCGTCCCCTGTGACGACCCCGGTGAAGTCGAGTTTCACGGCCCCCATTGGTCCTTGAACAGAGGCGCTGAACGCCACATAGCTTTCGTCAGCGTGTCCGGAAACCGGGGCTGTGCCCAGTCCCGTGGTCAGCAATCCCGCCAGGTCACCGGTAGACTCGGTAATCGAGAGGGTCGCCGGACGCTCTCCCATGGGGGAGCTGATGGTGAGTTGCCAGTTGCCGTCGAAGGACATAAGCCGGATACCTTCCCTGGGTCCGTTGGCAGTATTATACGCCTCTGACAGAGTTTTGGCAGTAAGTCAATGCGCATACGTCGGTCAGTCGAAGGTTCGACAGGCTCACCACGAGCGGGATGGGGCTGCCCGCTCACCCTCCACCGTCGTTGCTGTGAAAGCAGGAACCCATCTCCGCGCCCCTCTGGATGCCCGCCCCTACGGGCGGCCCGGCCTACATGGCGCCGGCAATCCTCTCCCAGTGAAAGGCGGCATCTCCGAAGAGGAGCTCATTGACCTTTGCCTTCTTGTGATAGAGGTGAATGTCCATCTCCTTTGTGAAGGCTATAGCGCCATGACACTGGTGGGCCAATGCCGTGACACGACGGTACGCATCGCTGGTCCATGCCTTGGCTTTGGAGACCTCCGGGGCGTGGAACTCCCCTCTCGACACCAGCCACGCGGCCTGGTACGTGAGATAGCGAGAGGTATCCACGTCCGCGAGCATATTGGCGCAGTGGTGCTGGATGGCCTGGAAGCTCCCAATAGGCCGTCCAAAGGCATGGCGAGTCTTTACGAACTCCGCAGTCAGCTCCAGGACCGCCTGAGCGCCGCCCACCGACTCGGCGCACTTGCCCACGCTGCCCCAAGCCAGGAGTTTCTCCACCACGGGCCAGCCTCCACCGGCGGGGCCCAGCAGGCTATCGGACGCCACCCGGACATCCTGGAGCGCCACCTCCGCCTGTTTGTCGATTCCCATGACGCGCAGAGGGTTGACGGTGACGCCGGGGCTTTTGGCGTCCACCAGGAGAAGCGATATGCCCTCGCGGGGGTCGGCCCCCCGGGATGTCCTGGCAACGACGATAAAGTGGTCGGCGGCCAAGCCGTCCGACACAAACATCTTTGCGCCGTTGAGGACGTAGCCTCCGCCCATCCGGTCGGCCAGAAGAGATATACCGTCGGCCTGGTAGAGGGCGCCCGGCTCCGTGAGCGCAAGGGCCATCCTCATCTCCCCGGAGGCTATGGTTGTCAGAAAGGCTGCCTTCTGGCCTTCCGTCCCGGAGTCCAGAATGGCCTGTCCGCACAGCGCCACGGTCGAGAAGAAGGGCCCTGGGAGGAGGAAGCGTCCCATCTCCTCCAGGAGAACGGCCAGGTCTTGAAAGCTGAAACCCGCTCCTTCGTACCGCTCAGGGAACGGCAGCCCCAGCCAGCCCAGGCCTGCCATCTTCCGCCAGAGCTCCGTGGAGTGGCCGGTTTCGTGCGTTTCCATCTCCCTTACCAGGGACTTGGGACATTCCCTGTCCAGGAACTCCCTACCGGAGGACCGGAGCATCTCCTGCTCATTTGTAAGGGCGAAGTCCATGATACGGCGCGTCTCCCTATCGAGTGCGCTCAGCGATTGGGACGGGCGCGGCCGCAAGGCGCAGGCCAGCGCCGCGGCGGCCAGGGGCTTCGGACGCAGCCTCCCGGACCGCGGACCAGCTGCTACCGGGGCAGTCCAAGGCCCTGCTGAGCAATGATGTTCCGCTGTATTTCAGATGTGCCCTCGTATATGGTCTCGAAGACGGCGCTCTCGTACGCCTCTGCAACCCTCCCACCGAGAGGCGCGTGTCCTGAACCGGGTTCCAGGGAGCCGTACAGGCCCAGCGCCCGGGTGGCCGTGTCAGCGAACCGCTGCCACATCTCGCTGCTCAGGAGCTTGCTCATGGACGACTCGTAGACGGGGCTTTGTCCCTGGTCTCGCAGCCAGGCTACCCTGTATGCGGCGAGACGGCACGCCTCGATTCTCACCGACATCTCCGCCAGCCTGCTGCGGACCTCGGCAAGGTTGAACAGCGGTCCGCCGTGACGCTTGGTCTCCCTGGCGTACGCCACCATATCCTCCAGGAGGCCCCTTGCGCGGCCAATGCTCTCTACCCCAGACCGCTCCAGGTTCAGTGCGCTCATAGCCACCTGCCACCCCTCGTCTCTCTCTCCCACCAGGTTCCCGGCCGGCGCTCGCACGTCCCGGAAGAAGACCTCGTTGAGCATTCCGCTCCTGCCGTGGGCTTCGTCCAGGGGGCGTAGGGTGATCCCCGGAGACCGCATGTCCACCACAAAGTAGCTGAGGTTATGATGCCTGGGAGCCTCTGGGTTGGTGCGGGTCAGGACGTGGGCCCAGTCCGCTCTGGCCGCCCCGCCAATGAATTTCTTGCGACCGTTGATTACGTAGTGGCCCCCGTCCTCCACGGCGGTGGTACGAACGGAGGCGAGGTCTGAGCCTCCCTCGGGCTCGGTGTATGCCTGGCACCAGAATGTCTCGGCGCTGGCGATGGCCGGTAGGTGGGCGCTCTTCAAGTGGTCCGACCCGAACCGTATCAGGGCCGGGCCTATGAGGTTGGGGCCGTCGTCAAAGGCGATGACCTGCGGGACTCCCAGGTAGGCCATTTCCTCCATGAGGAGCGTCTGCGTAACGTGCGAAGCGCCTAGGCCGCCGTACTCCACGGGCCAATGCATGGTGGCCCAGCCCTTCCGGGCCAGCCCCCTGCGCGCCTCCAGAACCATCGGCCAGAGGGCGTCCGTGAAGGCTGCTCTTTCGCTCCAGCGAAGTCCCTGTGGAATCTCGGCGAAGATGAAGTCCCGGACCTCTCTCCGGAAGGCCTGCTCTCCGGGGCTAAGGCAAAAGTCCAACTCATCCACTCCTCAGGCGCTGTGGCGCTTCATCCCGCCGCGCGGCCTTTGGCCTCAAGCAGCGGGCGCCCGGCAGCCCCGACTGAGCCAGGTCAGTCCTTCCACCACGTAGACCGGTCGGACAGGGTGACCTCAAGCACAGCCAGGTCAATATAGCTGCCGGAGTAGTCCCTGATACGTCCCGGAAGGGTGGCCACTCTCTGAAACCCCATGCTCTCCGCCACCTCTATAGCGGCGGCCTCGCGCTCCGGCACCAGCTCCATTACCACCCTGTACAGGTCAAGCTCTGCGGCGATGTCCAGCAGATCTCTCATCAGCCGCCGGCCCAGGCCCTTTCCTCTGTACTCAGGGTCCACCACAACCCTCACTTCACCTATGTGGTTGCGAGCGAACACACGGCTCCGGTGCAGGGTTGCATCGGCGATTACGCGGTCGCCGTGCAGGGCCTCAATGGGAATGACGCGTTCCAGGTTAATGTCGTTGGTCCAGCCCTGGATCACCTCCGGGTCGGTCACCGTGTCCTTCAGATAGTACAGGTCTTCTTCCGGCACCCGTTGAAACAAACTGAGCAGCGCAGCGCTGTCGCTGCTGATCAATGGTCTTAGCTGAACCTCAACGCCGTCGTTCAGGGTGAAGCTCTTGGGGTATCCCTCCAACTTGGGTGTCGATGGCATGGCTCGTCTCCTTCCCTCTTCCTTCCGGTTTAGGATAGCTCATACTCGTCGCGAAGGCTAGAGAACCTGCGTTCGCATCCGGTGGCCCGCGCCTTCTTGCCGTCCGGCAGATGGAAACAAATTGACCACTCTGCTCCCTCATGCTATTATTCTGGAGATGGAAAGCCTTTGTCAGTCGACGGCATAACGCATGGACAACCTAGATCAGATAGGCCGTGAGGTTTCGGTCTGCACCGATTGCGCCCTCTCCCGCACCAGGACCAGAGCGGTGCCCGGAGAGGGGCCTGAGAACGCGGAGATAGCGCTCATCGGAGAGGCTCCGGGGTTCAACGAGGACAAGCAGGGCCGCCCCTTTGTCGGGGCTGCCGGTCATTTCCTGGAGCAGCTCCTGGCCTTGGCCGACCTGCGCCGCGAGGACGTATACATCACCAATACGGTGAAGTGCCGCCCCCTCAACAACCGCGACCCCTTGCCGGGGGAGATGGCCGCCTGCCGCAAGTACCTTGACCGTCAGCTGGAGGTGATCTCCCCAAAGGTAGTCGTGACCCTGGGCCGCCACTCTCTGGGCGCTTTCCTGCCCAAGGAGGCCATAGGCAAGGCCAGGGGTAGGCCAAGGAACGTAAACGGGACTATCCTGTTTCCCATGTACCATCCTGCGGCGGCCCTGCATCAGCAGAGCCTCCGCAAGGTCATAGAAGAGGACATACAAAAGCTGCCCGCTCTGCTCAGGGAGCTTCCTACGGCTCAGGAGGAGGCTTCCGCGGCTCAGGGAGAGCCGGAGGGGGAGCAGCTCAGCATGTTCTGAGGATCCTAATATGGCGCAGTCTCTGAAAGTAATCCCTCTGGGCGGTCTCGGCGAGATCGGGCAAAACATGATGGCCCTGGAGTACGATGACGACATTATCGTCATTGACGCCGGGGTGCTGTTCCCTGAGGAGGACATGCTGGGGGTAGACCTGGTCATCCCCAACATCACCTACCTCACGGAGAACCGCGACCGGGTCAAGGGAATCCTGATTACCCACGGCCACGAAGACCACACGGGCGCCCTACCCTACGTCCTGCGTGAGTTGAACGTGCCGGTATACGCGTCCCGGCTCACCCAGGGGCTGATAGAGGTGAAGCTGAGAGAGCACCGCTCCCTCCGCAACGTCAAGCTGGAGGTGGTGGAACCCGGTGCGCTCGTGGACCTGGGGAAGTTTCAAGCGGAGTTCTTCAGGGTGTGCCACAGCATACCCGATGCTATGGGCATTGCCGTTCATACACCCCTGGGAATGGTGGTGCACACCGGCGACTTCAAGGTGGACCACACTCCGGCAGACGGACGCCCCACAGACCTCGGCTACCTGGCGTCCCTTACGGCCGACGGTGTCCTCCTTCTCTGCTCAGACTCCACCTACGCAGAGGTCCCTGGCTATACGTCATCGGAGAGCGTGGTGGGAGAGGCGCTGGAGCGCGTCATCGCTGCGGCGCCGGGCAGGGTCCTGGTGGCCACGTTCGCATCGCTCATATCCCGTATGCAGCAGGTCATAGACGCAGCGGAGAGGCATGGCCGCAGGGTGGCTTTTGTGGGCCGCAGCATGGTGGACAACGCGAACATGGCGATGAAGATGGGGTACATCTCCGCTTCTCCCGGCACAGTGGCAACCCTCAACGAGATAAGAAAGCTCCCCCCGGAGCAGGTGGTTATCATGACCACCGGCAGCCAGGGCGAACCCACCTCCGCCCTGGTCCGCATTGCGAAGAACGAACACCGGGACGTCCACATCCTACCGGGGGACACGGTTGTCATATCGGCCACCCCCATTCCGGGCAACGAGACCGTGGTGAGCAGGACCATCGATAACCTCCTCCGCCAGGGCGCCAACGTCCTGCACGACAAGATAGCCCTGGTCCACGTCCACGGCCACGCCAGCCAGGAGGAGCTGAAGCTGATGCTCAACCTCATCAGGCCTGAGTACTTTGTCCCCGTCCACGGGGAGTACCGGCATCTGAAGGCGCACGCCGCCCTGGCCCGCGACCTGGGTGTCCCTCCGGACAACATCTTTGTCCTTGAAGACGGCGACGTGCTTGAGATAACGCCCCAGGGCGGCGAGGTGGTCGGCCGGGTAACGGCGGGGCCGGTATTCGTGGACGGCCTGCGGGTATGGGACGTAACGAGCGATGTGCTCAACGACAGAAAGCTGCTCTCCAGGGACGGCATTGTGGTTATGATCCTGACACAGGATAAGAATACGGGGCAATTCATACTGCCCCCCGAGATGATCTCCAGCGGCTTCATCGATGTCGAGGAGCATGGCGAGACTGTATCCGAAACTGCCCACCTAGTCATGGAAGCTCTGGGTAGCGGCGTAGGACAATCCCTGGAAAGGGATGCCATAGCCACCAAGGTGAAGGATACCGTTGGAAACTTCCTCCACAGGCAAACGGGCCGCCGCCCCATGATCATCCCGGTAGTTGTACAAGTATGAGGTGCAGAAATGACTACGTGGTTGGCCTTTTGCTGGCGTAACAAAAAGTGGACGGGGCCCTCCGTCTTGGTCCTGGCAGCCCTTGCCACTGGACTGGTCGTATGGCAGTGGCCCCTGATCTCCTCCAGCTACACATCTAACAGGAACCTTCTCAGCCGCAGCCTTGGCTACGGCTTTCTGCCTCCCTTGCTGTGGGTCGCGGCCCTGGCGCTGTCGATATGGAAAATGCGCTTTCTACTCAAGGCGCGCCTCATCAACCGCTGGCTCGCCGCCCTCCTTGGAACCCTGGTCGTCTGGGGAGTCCTGGCCTACTTCTCAGCCGACTCAGGCATATTGAAGGAGTACACCCTGGGAGGACACATAGGCAGGAGCATAAAGGGCTCTTCAGACGTGCTTGGCGTCTTTCGACTGGCAGGATTGGCCGCCCTCGTCCTGGGTCTGGCCTTTCCCCTCGGCTCCCGGCAGTTTTCGAAGTACGCCGTTGACAAAGCCCACCTTGCCGCGACCACCATAGAGCCCCACATAGGAAGGCTGTTCAGGAAGCTGGGCGCCATGCGAGCCGAAAGGGCCCAGAAGAGAGCGGCAGCCAGGCTGGCGGCGGCCGTGGAGCCGGAGGCGGCCACCAACGGCCGGAGAGTGGAGCGCGGCAAGCCCACCATCACAGTGCAAGAGGCCCCCGTGCCCAGAGTGATAGTCAACCGCCGTGTTACAAGCAGCCCTTCTATGTCGTTGGAGATGCGCGGGGTAGAGACGCCCCTTAGACCAAACGCTCGTCCAAAGAGCGAGCCGGTGGTGGAACGGGAGTGGGCATCACAGCCGGGGTCGGAGGCGGCTGAGCCGGAGGCGATGCCCCTGAGACCGGAAGTACAAATACCGAGGGCGTCTGTGAACCTGGAGGACTGGATACTGCCTCCAGTGACCCTTTTGGCAGAGGCGCCCGCGGAGAGCCAGGAGCCGGGCGTAGACCAGGAAAAGACGTCCAGCCTCATCGAGAACACCCTTAGCGAGTACGGCATTGAGGTGAACGTGGCGGAGGTGAAGATCGGCCCAGTGGTAACCATGTTCGGGCTGGTGCCCGGCTGGGTGCGAAGGTCCCGCCAGGCAAGAGGAAAGGCCGCCGAGGGTGAAGACGCGCAGGCCAACACTGGAGACAGGACCCGCGTCAGAGTGGACAGCATAGTTGCCCGTGAAAAAGACCTGGCCCTTGCCCTGGCTGCCCCCAGCCTGCGCATCGAGGCCCCGATACCGGGCGCTTCCCTGGTGGGAATCGAGGTGCCCAATGCACGGCCTGCCTCCGTCACCCTGCGGGGAGTCATGGAGACGGTCCCCTACAAGTCGCTGCTGGAAAAGTCCAAGCTTGCGCTTGCGCTTGGGCTGGGGAGCGGAGGCGAGGTGGCGGTGGCCGACCTTGCCCGAATGCCTCACCTACTCATTGCCGGGTCAACGGGCAGCGGCAAGAGCGTATGTATAAACACGGTCATCTCCTGCATGATCATGCAGAACTCGCCCTGGGAGACCAGGCTGCTCCTGATAGACCCAAAGCGTGTGGAACTTACCCCCTACAACGGCATCCCTCACCTGATAATCCCCGTGGTGGTGGAGCCGGAGGTAGCGGTGCAGTCCCTCAGGGGACTGGTCCAGGAGATGTTGTCCCGCTACAAGCTGCTGGAGGAAGCCGGAGCGCGAAACATAGCAAGCTACAACCAGGACCTGCCTCCGGAGAAGCAGATGCCTTTCATAGTGGTAGCGGTGGATGAGCTTGCCGACCTGATGATGGCCGCTCCCCACGACATTGAGCACTCCATCATACGGCTGGCGCAGCTTGGAAGGGCCACCGGCATTCACATGATAGTAGCCACGCAGCGGCCCTCAGTGAACGTGGTAACGGGCCTGATCAAGGCCAACTTCCCCGGCCGCATCAGCTTCGCCGTCGCCTCTCAGATCGACTCCCGCACAATACTGGACGCCGCGGGCGCCGAAAAGCTCCTTGGCCGGGGAGACATGCTGTTCCAACCCCCGGACGGGCCCAAACCCACGCGAATTCAGGGGGCGTTCCTGTCGGACACGGATATAGAAGAGGTGGT
Organism: Dehalococcoidia bacterium; assembly: GCA_965247645.1. Taxonomy (GTDB): domain Bacteria; phylum Chloroflexota; class Dehalococcoidia; order Lucifugimonadales; family UBA2985; genus JAPPHY01. The sequence continues at coordinate 1,559,051 of OZ252024.1, read as the reverse complement.
CAAGCACTGGCAGGGGCAGCGCGGGCCTCTTCCTCCCCCCATACCCCTGGAGGGCGGTGAGCCTCTCACGGGTGGCGGCGGCCAGCCGAACGGGGGAGACTACGGGGACGACCTCATGGAGAAGGCATGGGAGATTGCAACCAGTCACAACCGGTTGTCCACCTCTCTCCTCCAGAGGCGGCTGCGCATCGGATACCCGCGAGCGGCCCGCCTCATGGACCTCCTGGAGGAGGAAGGGGTCATAGGCCCGGGTGAGCCGGGCAAGTCCCGAGACGTGCTTGTGAGCAGGGGCAGAAGGCCGGGCCCGGAGGACTAAGCATTGGTACGCAGCCTTGCAGACCGCCTGAGCGCCTTCCTGGGAAGGACACCCAGCCCTCCCGAAGAAGACCAGTGGCTTCTGGACGTCTGTATCCACTGCAACGCCTCTCTGGCAGATGCCCCGCTATACCTCCGGCAGCGTGTGTGCCCATCGTGCCGTTTCCACTACCCGCTCACCGCCAGGGAGCGCATCTCCCTGCTGGCAGACCCGGGGACCTTTCGAGAAAGCCAGCGATCCATCGTCTCTTTGGGCCTGCCGTCGCCCTCCCAGACGCGACGCGCCAGAGGCCGCCGCCCCAGGACGGGCCTGACCGAGGCGGCTGTAACAGGCCGCGGGGCCATTGGCGGGGCGCCTGTAATCCTGATAGCGCTGGACTTCAGGTTCCTCGGCGGAGCTATGGGGGCTGTCATAGGGGAGAAGATCTCGCTGGCCTTTGAGTTGGCCGCCCGGCGAAAGATGCCCGTTGTGGCCGTCATCACAAGCGGCGGAGCCAGGATACAGGACGGAGTCCTCTCACTGATGCAGATGGCCAAGACCTCCCTTGCAATAAACGGCCTTCACCAGCAGAAGCTTCCCTTCATCTCCGTCCTGACCAACCCAACCACAGGGCAGGCGTACTCCAGCTTTGCCAACCTGGCAGACGTCATCCTGGCGGAGCCGGGGGCGCTTCTTGGGCTTGTCCCATCCAACGTCCAGCCGGGAGCCTCCGGGAGCGCCGGCGTCCCGTGGGTGAACTCCACCGAGTCCCACCTGCTCCACGGGATGATAGACAGGGCCACGGACAGAGAGCATCTGAAGGAGCTGCTGGTGGTCCTCCTGGGGCTCATGGCTCCCAGGCCGTCCACCGATCCCGGCGATGAGACGGGAGGAGAGCTGCCGTCCGGCGCCAAGGACAGCATCGGGGGGGAGCGTCTGGAGGAGCTATGGCCGCCGGCCTGGGAGACGGTAAGTCTGGCCAAGCACAGCCAACGCCCCACCTCTCTGGACTTCATAAGGCGCAGCCTGTCGAGCTTCGTAGAGCTCCACGGCGACCGCCTCTACGGCGACGACCCCAGCATTGTCGCGGGCCTGGGATGCCTGGGAAGCCGTCCGGTGGTGGTCATAGGCCAGGAGAAGGGTCACGACGTTACGGCCCGGGAGCGCCACGAAGGCCGTACCTATCCGGAGGGATTCCGCAAGGCCGAGCGTATGATGCGGCTGGCCTCCAAGCTGCAACTGCCCCTGATAACCCTCATCGACACCCCCGGCCCTTACTATGGCCGGGAGTCGGAGGAACGCGGCCTGGGCAACGCCATCGCGTCAACAATGGCTCTCATGGCTCAGCTGCCAGTACCTACCATCTCGGTCGTCATCGGAGAGGGGGGCAGCGAAGGGGCCCTTGCTCTTGGGGTGGCGGACCGTCTCCTGATGCTTGAGAAAGCAACGTACTCGGTGACCTCCCCGGAGAACGCCGCTGCCCTGCTCTACCGGGAATCTCCGGACGCTGGTCAGGTTACGAACCCCCTCATGCTCACGGCCCAGGACTGCCTGGAGCTGGGGATCATCGACGCAATAGTGGCCGAGCCCCCGGAGGGGGCGCACGTCAACCCGGATGAGACGGCTCTGCGATTGAATGCAGCCCTGGAGGCGGAGATGGCTGCGCTGACGACCCGCTCTACCAGGCAGCTCCTCAGGGACAGATACAGGAAGTTCAGGAAGATGGGCGAGTACAGCTCCCACTTCAGAGTTGCGCTAGCCCAGGAAGTGTCCCACCTCCAGCGCAGCGTGGCGCACGGTGTACGACGGATCCGCCGCAGCCGACGACGGAGAAGCTCCCCCGGACCAGAGCAAGGGCAGGAGCAGAAGACGGACTAGAGGCTTACCGCCCGCGTGGTTCTGGCCCGCAACGAGCGTCCGCCCTGCCCGCTCATATGGTTCGACAAGCTCACCACGAACGGGAACACGGTTTAGCGTGAGCGGCGTTGCGGGGTTCCCGCTCACCCCCGTATCAGGTACGGGGCAGGCTCTGAGCGTGTCGAAGGGCGTGAACGGGGGCAACGAGGTCTGGCCTGCGTTTAGGCTGACCGGCTTGCCGCCAGCGCCGGCTCCAGCGCCAAAGCCACGCTCTCGTACTCGGAGGCGATGATCGGGCTTGATAGCACAACCGGCTTGGAGGTGTCCCTGTACTCCGGGCGAAGGTCCATGCGCCCCATGAAGGCCATCCCCATCTCCTCGGCCAGTTCCTCCCCGGCGCCGCTGCCGAACATATCGCCGCTGAAGTTCTCCACCACTCCCAGCACGTTCACCTTCAGCTTGCGGATCATGTTGATGGACCGCTTGGCGTCCAGCTTGGCCAGCGCCTGCGGAGAGGTTACGACCACAAAGCCGTCCAGGCTCAAGACCTGCATCACCGTCAGGGGAGCGTCCGAGGTGCCCGGCGGGAGGTCAACCACCAGGTAGTCCAGGTCGCCCCAGTCGGTGGTCTGAAGGAACTGGTTGATGGCGTTATGCACCATTGGCCCGCGCCAGATGATGGCCTCCTCCTCGTTCTCCTGGAAGAAGGACATGGAGAGTATCTTGACGCCGTACTTCTCAGGCGGGATGAGTAGGCCGTCCTGCATGGTTGGCTTGTCGGTCACTCCAAGGACGCGGCTGGCGTTGGGGCAGTCGATGTCGGTGTCCATCAGGCCAACCACATTCCCCTTTTGGGCGAGGGTCACAGCCAGGTTGACGGCTACGGTGGTCTTCCCCACTCCCCCTTTGCCGCTGTAGACGCCTATCTTGTTCTTGATCCGGGCCAGCTTGCCGGATATCTCGCGCCTCTGCTGCCAGTTACGCTTGATGGTTTCCAGGCGCGCCTGTTCCTGGGGGGACATTGGTCTGGTCATCTAACCTCACTCCATCCGGCTAGGCGCCCACCGGTAGGAAGGCGCGCCGGGGCCTTGGGTAGTCGTTGGGACGGGGGAGGGATCAGTCCAGCCCCAGCAGCTTCTTGCCGTCCTCGGTGATCATCTCCGGGTTCCACGGAGGGTCAAACACCATCTCCACCTCCACGTCCTCAACGCCCTCTATCTCGGCAATGCGCCACTCGGCGTTCTGGGCAATGTAGGGGCCCATACCGCAACCCGGGGCCGTCAGGGTCATCTTCACGTATATCTGGCCCTTGTTGAGCTGGACGTCGTATATCAGTCCCAGATCGAGCACGTTGACGGGTATCTCCGGGTCGTATACGTCTCTCAGAGCTTCCCTGACCTCATCCATCGTCACTTCTTTTGTTGCTGCCATTACAGACCTCACTTGACCGTTCGTAGTCTTTACCGACGCTACAATTGTAGCAACGGCGGGTACGCGTGTCAATCTCAACGCCGCTCCGCGGCGCTTCTGATTACCTGGGAGAAGTGATAGCCTTGAGGTATGAATATGCGACGAATGATGCTGCTTGCCCCGCTGGCGCTCTGTGTGCTGATAGCCGCCGTGCTATCCTGCACGCCCAGCGCGATGCCCAGCGATGTCGCTCTGGCGCCAACGCCCAGCACTCAAGCGATGGTGGGCGCCTTCGCTGGTGTCTGTGATCGTCAACGCTCTCTACTATCGCATTAGATTTTCTAGAGCCAGCCTCTTTGCCTGAGAATCTGGATCGCCAGGCGTATCTGGCGCTCTGAAAACTGCTTCTTGTGTATTCCCCATGCATAAGCGCCAGCTATGACCTTCTCATCGGTAGAGGATGGGTCTCCATTGACAACCCAATGGACGGTTGACAGCAGTTCAAGGCCAAATGGTGACTCAAACCCCTCAATGAGTTGGGCCACGCGTTCCAGCCGTTTCTTTGTCGCCGGTAGACCATCAAGGAATGCGGTCGCGTCTTTCACCGCGCCCGGGACCAGTTCCATCTGTTTGGTGGGTGAATCGCCGTCATCTGCGTAGCCCGAGATCAGGTGTCCATTGATTTCCTTCAGTACATGCCGCAGGTTTTCTGCGTATGGTCCATAGGGCGCCTTCTGAAATTTCAGTCTAAGTGGCTCACCGGACACCTGCAAAAAGTACATTAGTTTGTGCGCTTCCAGAAGCGTTACAAACGGGTCGAGAAGACCACCTAAGTATTGATGCATCAAGCTGACAAGCGCTGCTCTGCCAGTCGTCATCTTGGGCACATTGGTAGAACGATTGGGCCTGCCATCAACCGGCGCGCTGCCCGCTTCGAACACGATCACCGCCACATCCTCAAGATCTTGCAGCGCCTTAGCAATGCGAGAGCGCACGTCAGCCCAGTTCAGTCCTCCCAAGTCGCTGCCCAAGGGAGGTAAGGCAATTGAGCGGATGTTCCGCTCCTTGACCTCACTGGCAAGCGCCTCAAGCCCTGATTCGATGTCCTCCATTCGGCTCTTGCCGCGCCAGTGCCGCTTCGTGGGAAAGTTGATAATGTAATGAGGGTTGGCCAACTCGCCGGTCTCAAAAACAAACATACGGCCCGGCTGTACCTCAGTTCGTTTGCACGCCTCCGCGTACGCTTTGAAGTTCTCAGGGAAGGCCTTTTTGAACTGGAGCGCAATACCGCGCCCCATAACCCCGACGCAGTTGACGCTGTTGACCAGGGCTTCTACATCCTCTTTGAACAAGTCGCCAGTCTTATATTCAATCATGCCGTCTCCCCCAATTGGTTAATAGTACCAATCCGGCTTGATCTCAACAGGTGGCTGATGTCTTGCCACCTGTATTTCGCCCAACACTTTAGCATGAATTCCAGCGGAGTGGACGCCTATGCGCGAGACCATATCCCAAGGGAATGATCCCTCAATCAGGAATTCAGCCTGCTTGCCCTCCATTACAGATCTGTCAACTTCAGGACCTGCCCAACTATTCGCTTGTATTGCATCCCAATCTAACTTGTTCAGACGACGGAGGTTCGACCAGTTCTCGGCATAGTTGGCTGTCGCATTGCACGACGTAAAGGTCCAACGGCGTTTATTGGTTTCAGCCCAACTCACAACCCGATGCAAGTCAGCTTCCAAGTGAACGATCGGCCCTTGGCCACCTCGATATTCCAATTTAGGGTCGTTGCTCCGATATATCATGTAGAGCATAACGGACCGTGGACAGAAGTAGAAAGGGACGCAGTCACCTACGTGCAGGTCCGGATGGCGGTGTAATTTCTTGGTGAGTCTGGCTTGCTTGATGCTGCTCATGCCAATGGTCGTGCCAGTCCCGGTGCGCCCAGCCATCTCAGCGTCACACCAGAGATCTCCGTCCGCGATTATCGACGCAAGGCGGTCCACGTGGACGATGTGGTATATTTTCGGTTCTGTTGGCACAAGCACGGCAGTTAACTATTGAGCGTAGGGTTGTCGCCCATATCTTCCTCCATTTGGCCATCCTTATCTATTGGTTCTTCCTCGTCGTCCAGGGTTTTTTCGTTATTCTCAATGGCACAATCCTAGCGTGGCTAAGAAGGCATTGGGCTTCCACGCGTTCTCCCTGAAGGCATGGGCTATGTTCTGAGCGCCTTATAGCCTGAGCAGGCTGATCGCCACATTTTTCACAGCCGTCATCACCCCCGCGCCTGATGCAGGGACAGGCTATGAGTGGGAGGGACGTGGCGCTCCAACCAGCGTCGCCATTGCCAACACGCATCGGGTGTCAACGCCGCGGAGCTGCGTTGACACAGTGGAGCGTCTGTGCTATTCTGCCCGCGAACATAAGTTCAATGAGGAGTAGTTCATTGGCAAAAAAAGGGCTTAGCGCAAGACAGCAGCAGATTTTGGAGTTCATTCAGAGTTTCGACGAAGAGCGGAGCTACCCTCCTACCATCCGGGACATCCAGCACGCCTGCGGCATAAGCTCCACCTCCGTGGTGGACTACAACCTGCACATCCTTGAGCGAGAGGGGTACATCCGCCGGGATAGAGAGGTGTCCCGTGGGATCGAAGTTCTGGGCGCGAGCAGAGACGCCAGAGAGGTCACAAGGGTGCCTGTGCTGGGCTATATCGCCGCCGGTGAACCGTCCCCCGTGGCGTCCCAGGAGTCCTGGGCGTCCGCTGAGCCGGTGGACACGCTGGAGCTTCCGGAGGGGTTTCTGGGCAAGTCCCAGAAGAACGTCTACGCCCTGAGAGTGAAGGGCACGTCCATGATCGACGCCCTGGTGGACGATGGCGACGTGGTGGTTGTCCAGCCTGTGGACTCCATCCAGGACGGCGACATGGTGGTGGCGTGGCTCCAGACGGAGAAAGAAGTCACTCTCAAGCGCCTGTACAGGGAAGGTGACCTTATAAGGCTGCAACCGGCAAACTCCACTATGAGCCCCATATACGTGGACCCAGAGAACCTGGAGGTCCACGGGAAGGTAGTGGGAGTCCTCCGCAGCACCGTCTGACCTCTTTCCGGTACGCCTCCAACGCGGTTGCGCTCCGTTATACTCCACCTCCCATTGAATGTCGTGGTACAATGGGACATGGTGGGGTTTTCCCATAAACTCGCAAAGTAGGAATTGAGCAGTGCCAAGAGGAAAGACTTACTGGATGGTGGTCAGTTCCCTGGAGAACTTTCACATCACCCGCCACATGGGTTTCACCGTGCAGGGCATGATGTCTCGCCAGCGCCGCAAGGCCCAACGCATGGAGCCGGGAGACAGGCTGCTGTACTACATCACCGGTATCCGGCAGTTTGGGGCAGTCGCTACCATAACCTCCAAGTGCACGGAAGACCATGAGCCCATTTGGAGGAGTGACGGCAGAGCGGACGATTTCCCCTGGAGGGTGAGCATCAAGGCGGATATAGCCCTGGAGGACGAGCAGTTCCTGGATGCCAAGGAGATAGGCCCTCGGATGGAGTATGTACGGAGATGGCCCCCTGAGTACTGGCCCCTAGCCCTTCAGGGCAATCTCCACATTCTACCCAAGGCCGACTTTGAGCTGCTGGAGCAGGAGATGCGGAAGGTGGCGACCAGGGGAAGGGCTTCCAACAGAGCCTGGGCCGCCCGCTAGGCCCGCCGGTTATCCGGGTCCTCTTCCTGCTCCTGGTCCCCTTCCAGGCAGAAGTTGCGCTCATACAGATCCTGAATGCGCGCCAGCGCCTCCGCGCTCAGGTCCGGCATCTCCGTGGCGACGGCGAACTCCCTGAGCCGCTCAGGGCCGGTGATGTCCGGTAGAACGCCTGCTATGGCCCCGTGGGCCAGCGCGAACTGTATGGCTATCTGGCCAATAGTGGCGTCCGTCTCGAGGGTCAGAAAATTCAATTGCTCCACCTTCTTTTGGCTCGCTTCCAGCCAGGCCTGCCCGCGATGGTTGGCCGCGTCGGGCGCGGGTAGGCTTTCGTAGTCGCCGCACAGCAGCCCGTAGGCGTGCGGGACCCGGGACAGCAGCCCTGCGCCCTCCGCCAGGGCGATTGGGAAGAACTTCCTGGCCGGGTCCTGCTCAAGGATGTTGTAGGCCACCTGGACGGAGGCAACCTTCCTCTCCCTCATAGCCGCCTCTCCCTCCTCAACCCGGTCTGCGTCCGGCCCAAGCGCAACGCCGTAGTAGCGTATCTTCCCTTCATCCACCAGCGCCTCCAGCGTCTCAAAGAGCTCATCGCTCTCTATAGCATCCATTCGCGGGTTGTGGAGCTGATACAGGTCGATGTAGTCGGTATTCAGGCGTCTCAGGCTCTGCTCACAGGCGCGCCTGACGAACTCGGATGAGAAATCCTGCGGGAGCTCAGCGCGTCCCTCCTCCCCTATCTGGGTGGAGAAATCGTAACCGAACTTGGTCCCTATGACGTTGTTGCCGCGTTTCTTGCCCAGAGCCTTGGCGAGTATCTCCTCACCGTAGCCTCGGCCATACGCGTCTGCCGTATCGAAGAAGCTGACCCCCAGGTCAAGAGCCTGGTTGAGCAGGTCTACGCCGTCCCTCTCATCCACCCTACCCCACCACCCGGCGCTCACAGTCCACACGCCAAAGCCCACTGCGGAGACTTCCAACTCGGTCTTCCCCAGGCTGCGGTATTTCAATCCACCACCCACAAGCGACAGGATTGGGCTATACGAAGGCTCCGTGAGCCTCCGATACAGGCAGCCGCTGCCATGAAGCTGCGTGGATTATATTACGCCTCTCCAGAGCCGTCGACAACGGGTCCGCCGCTCACGTCCCGCGGGGCGCACGCCTCCCGGCCCCCCTCGGAGTCCAAGCAGTCAGTGGCTGATGGCGAAGGCGCGATGGAATCACCCTCACTTGGCCCCGCGGGTGGGCCGTCTTGCCCATTCCAGCAGCCGGTTACGGCCAACAGGAGCGCCATCAACGCGACTGGCCACCTGACTCTGTTGGCGATGCTCGTCATTAGTACGTATTCTCCTCTCTGGTGGGCAACACCCAGGTGCCCCCCTGCGTAATCCGGCGCGCTTGGTCTACTATTGACCGAGCCCGGGTGGAGGTGCAGTCGCAGTTGGTTTCGGGAGCGCGGGGGCCGGTGTGCTTGTTGCCGGGTCCGTGGTGGCTTCGGTCTGGGTGGATTGCGCCAGCCGGAGCTCGCCGTTCCGTTCCGCCCCCACAAGGACGCGCAGGTCCGTGCCGTCCCTGGAAAGGGTGTAGAGCAGGGTGTAGGGACCGGTTGAGGGCGACCGCAAGCCCTTTGTATGGTAGGCGGCAATCCTCGACCCGTCCGGTGACCACGCGAACACAGGGAGCGGCCCCTCCAGTACAGCCAACTGCCGCAGACCGCTGCCGTCCAGACGTACGACATATATGCCGGTGGTTACGAAGAGAAGCTCTGACCCGTCAGGAGACCAGAACATCTGGGAGACGTCAGAGATGTGAGAGTAGTCGTCGGGCTCATCTCCCCAAACTCGGCGCAGGTCTTCACCATCAAACCGTACTGTGTGGATGGTAACTTCTTCGCCATTAAACCCTGCAAAGGCAATACGCTCACTGTCCGGGGACCATTTAGGCGCCGCAGTCGTTTTCCAGGTGACGGGGGCATCTATGCCACCCATTTCCCCCACTTTGACCAGTTCCGATCCATCAGGCCGAACCGTGTAGACGTTACGGGGCAAGTCCCCAGGCGGCGTTATTTCGCTTGCCCGGAAATCCACTCGCGGGCGTGCCAGGAAAGCCAATCGCTGGCCGTCAGGCGACCAGACGGGGGGGATATGAAAGATCACCATGTCGACCAATCCCAATGACTGAACATCCGATCCATCCGGCAGCATCGTATATAGCTGCCCGATAAACTCCCCACCCTCCCCAATAAAGGCGATACGGTCACCCTTGGGCGACCAGACGGGGTAGTGATCAAGCCCCTGGTTGTGCGTGATGCGCTGCTGATCCTCGCCGTCCAGCCCGGACAATGCTATCTCGTAGTTGTACTTGCCGCGTTCGTACCATAGTACTTCCGTTTCGTACTTGTTGAGCCCAGTCCATTCCAGTCCATCCTGGTCTCCTCTTACAGGTTGGGCCCTGGCAGGCTCATATTCAGTGGGGAATTGGCAGGAGGTGTAGACAAGCTGGGCGCCGTCCGGCGATAAATCGGCGTGGAACCCATTCATGAAACCGAGCCTTCCAACGGTAGTAGTTCCAAAGGTAGTAATTCCAGCTGTGGCATTCAACACCATTCGCAATTGGTCGCCTTGCTCATCCACTATCCAGATTGCGCCTCCATTGCTGAAGATCAGATGAGAGCCATCGGGGGTCCATAGGTGGACATCCGGTGGGGAGTCTAGAATTTGACCACCGATGGGACCGCATGGAGATACTGCTACATAGCGATTAGTTGGCACTGAGGACTCCTCCCTGGCTGTCACTACTGGCGTCTGGGTATCCACCGCTGGCACTGAGGACTCCTCCCTGGCTGTCACTACTGGCGTCTGGGTCTGGGTTGGTGGCTTCCCGGCTTTGGCAACCGAAAACTCCACCCCCGGGTTGGTCATCTTTGGCTTCCCGGCAAACGGGTGCGGTGAGCAATCCGGCTCATTTTCTATGTAGTTCATAATGGAGTCTCTGAATGTGAATTTGTCAGGATGGCCGATCCCTAGGGCATGGCCGGCTTCATGGACGAAAGTACTATATGGTCTGTTGTAATCGGCACGTTCTGCCGGAAGCATAGTCTGGACACGTATTGAATTCTATTTTGTCCCCTCCACCGTGGCCGTAGGAGTAAAACGCCCGAAAACAGGTCAAAGCCGCTCACGTCCCGTGGGGCGCACGCCTCCCGGCCCCCGTCCGAGTTGGCTGAGTCGTGTCATCTTTGAATTCATTCGTCAATTCACCGACTGATATAGAGCGTAGTCGCAATCGCCAGGATGTCAAATCCGTCCGGGTGCGGTGAGCAATCCGGCTCATTCGCTGCTTCCAAGTCGTAAGTGACGCCACGTGGAAGCCCACGGCGAGGGCCATATACCGCCCCAGCGCGAATCACGGTCCTACGTCCGGTTCTCCCGTGGGCACAGGCGCATAAGCCAATTCCGGCGACCATGCTCGTTGCAGCAGGCATATCCACCAGGAAGACGGCTATGAGCGTCCATAGAACTGCTGTGAGTCGAAAAATGGCTCGCATTGCAAGATAACGATACGAAACACGTCAATGCGGCTGGTTGATAGCGTACCACATCTGGGGTCCAAAGGAGGGAGGACCGTGAGGCATAACAAGGTAGAATTCATTACAAAAGGTGGTCTAAAGCCCGTCTTCACCTGGACTCGCTGAGGTCTGGCGCTTAGTCCGGGCCCGTTGCGTCAATGGAAAGCGCTACCGATAGATGGACTCGTTGCCTCATAAGCCAGGTTGCCCAAGGCGTGGCTTGATGAGCCGTCCTCCACAGATCTTCGGGCCCGTTGCGTCAATGAAAGCTCTGTCTATGCGGTTCATTGACAATTGTCCCTGTGGGTTTTAAGCTCCATGTGTGTCGGCTGCGGCCAATCAGTCACGACAATGGGGGAGTGTGCAATGCTAAAAGGCAATGAGATGGACTGCCCAAGGTGCCACACCAGGCTGTCCATAGAGAGATACAAGGATATTGAGGTAGACCGGTGCTCAAGCTGCGAGGGGATGTGGCTGGAGTACAACGAGCTCGACGAGCTTGAGGACAAGGCGATGGATGACGACGACGTGAAGGGGTCGGTGATGTTCCGCTCCTACCAGGGCGACCTTCACTGCCCCACCTGCCGGAGTGGGATGCAGATGTTCCACTATCGCGCGTTCGACCTGGAGATGGACTTCTGCCCCAACGAGCACGGCTTCTGGCTGGACAGCGGCGAGGAGAAGCGGGTGCTGGAGATAATGAAGCAGCGCGTGAAGGACATGAAGCGCTCCTCCAACGCGGAGGCTGAGTGGGCCAACATGCTGAAGCGGTTCAAGTCCAAGTCCTTCGGCGACCGCATGAAGGGCATGTTCCGACGCTAGCAACCCTTCGGTTCCCCGGAAGGCGCGGGTGAGCCGCTCCGAGTTCAGGATATGACACCCTGCGTTTTCCACGTCTTGCGCGCAGCCCTGTTTCTGTTAACCTTTACCGGAAGATATACTAGTAGGAGAGGTGTGCGCCATGCGCATGACGGCTCAATTTGGTAAGACGCTGCGAGAGGACCCAGCGGAGGCGGAGACGGCCAGCCACCGCCTGCTGCTGAAGTCTGGGATGATACGGCAGGTGGCCTCCGGCGTCTACAGCTACCTTCCACTGGCCTGGCGCTCCCTTCGCAAGATAGAGGGTATCATCCGCCAGGAGATGGACGCCGCAGGCGGCCAGGAGGTGCGGCTGCCGGCGCTGCATCCCCTGGAACTGTGGGAGGAGTCCGGACGAGCCGAGGCGATGGGACAGACTCTGTTCTCCCTGAGAGACCGCAGAGAGAGGCGCCTGGTGATGGCTCCCACCCATGAAGAGGTGATCACCCTCACGGTGAAGGCCAACGTCCACAGCTACCGCGACCTGCCTCAAATCCTGTACCAGATTCAGACCAAGTTCCGAGACGAAGCCAGGCCTCGGGGCGGGCTGATCAGGGTGCGGGAGTTCGACATGAAGGACGCCTACAGCTTCGACGCGGACGATGAGGGGCTGGCCAGGAGCTACGAGGCAATGGTCCAGGCATACAAGAACATCTTCCGTCGCTGCGGCCTGCCCGCGGCGCAAGCCGAGGCCGACAGCGGAGCAATTGGCGGCAAGGAGTCGCACGAGTTCCTCCTGCCCGCCGAAAGTGGGGAGGACACGCTGATGATATGCCCCGGCTGCGGCTATGCCGCCAACGCAGAGCGGGCCGAGACGACGAAGCCTCCCCAGGACGCAGAAACGCCCCTTCCCCTTGAGGAGATACACACCCCCGGCATAAACACCATCGAAGACCTGGCAGCGTTCATGGGGATTCCGACGGCCAAGACCCTGAAAGCCGTCTTCTACGCCTGCGACGGCCAGGTGGTCCTGGTTACCATACGGGGCGACCTGGAGGTAAACGAGGTTAAGCTGAAAAACCTCCTTGGCTGCCATGAGCTGCGGCTGGCTTCGCAAGTGGAGGTGGAGGAGGCAGGCCTGGTGGCAGGCTCAGCCTCCGGAGTAGGGCTGAAGGGGGTCCGAGTCATTGCCGACGACTCAATAGATATGGGAGCCAACTTCGCGGTGGGAGCCAATCGACCCGACTACCACCTGCGCAACGCCAACTACCCGCGTGACTTTATGCCGGAGGCAATAGCGGACATTGCCCTGGCCCAGGCGGGCCACGCCTGCCGCCGCTGCAATACGCCCCTGGAGTCCATGCGCTCCATTGAGGTGGGACACGTATTTAAGCTGGGGACTTTCTACAGCGAGAAGCTGGAGGCCGTCTACCTGGACATGGACGGCGCGCAGAACCCCATCGTCATGGGATGCTACGGCATAGGCGTGGGGCGGCTGTTGGCGGCTGCCATAGAGCATAGCCATGACGAGAGAGGCATGGTCCTCCCAGCGGCCATAGCTCCGTACCAGGTTTACCTGGCGGCCCTGAACGTGGACGACCCACGCGTGGCCGAAGCATCGGAGGACCTGCTCCGGCGTCTGGAAGAGGCAGGGCTGGAGACGCTGTACGACGACCGCCAGGAGACGGCCGGGGTGAAGTTCAACGATGCCGACCTCCTGGGCTTCCCGATTCGGGTTGTAGTTGGATCCAGGAGCCTGAATCAGGCGGCGGCGGAGGTTAAGCGGCGGGAGGAGAAGGACGGCCAACTGGTTGGGCTGGATGGGGTGGCGGAGAAGGTAAAGGAACTGCTGGAGGCCCCCTCGGCCGGACTGTAGTTGCCGGCTTGTGGGTCCCGAACAAGCTCAGTATGAGCGGCGTTTCCCGCTCAGAGCCTGCCCCGTACTTGATACGGTGGGTGAGCCGGGTTCCCTTGCCCGTTCGTGGTGAGCTTGTCGAACCATACGAGCGGGACATCCTCCCAACGCCGCCATGCCCGCGAACGCGGTCATCCAGAGAGGGGATAGGGGCCTCCCCCGCGCCCTAGGGATGGATTCCTGCTTCCGCAGGAATGGGGAGAGGAAAGACACAGTATTCCAACCAACGTTGGCAATACTGGCACGTATCAGGAATGCCAGGAGTTCCGCCCCTAGGCGTCAGTGACGCCCTTGTTGGTGAGGTAGGTGATTGCGTCCTGCACCCTCACCAGCGTCTCCGCGTCCTCATCGGAGATCTCTACTGGGTTATCTTTGGTGCTGAACTCGTCCTGAAAGGCTAGTATGAGGTCCACCAGGTCCAGTGAATCGGCCTCCAGGTCCTCCGTAAAGGATGCCTCCGGCGTCACCTCCGACTCATCCTTTCCCAGCCTCTCCGCTACTATCTTCTGTACTCGCTCTAGAACTGTTGCCAACCGGAACCTCCTGTGAGTTCTGAATATGCGCCTATTTGATCACCCGGTCAAAATCCCCTCTCTCCACCACAGATCCCAATACACCGTTTACGAACCTGGATGAGCCGTCGCTCCCGTAGAGCTTGGCCAACTCCACAGTCTCGTTGATCACCACCTTGGGCGGGGATGCCTTCTCTATCGCCAACTCGCAGATAGCCAGTCTCAGCAGATTGCGGTCTATTATGGATAGCTGAGATATGGGCCAAGAGGTGGCGAGGGAGGAGATGGCGCCGTCTATGAGGGCCTTGTTGGCCATTACCCCGTCCACCAGGCTGCGGGCAAAATCGACCGCGTCCTTGGGCAGCCGCCTCTCATCCAAGTAGCGGCTGCTCACCTGGTCCGAGGGGTGATCCACGCTGTCCACCTCGTACAGGACCTGCAAGGCCACTGTCCTTGCCCTGCGCCTGGCGGCAGCAAAGCTGCTCTCCACCATCACTCTACCCCCCGCGACGATTCTACTGTTGTTAAAGGACTCACCGGCTGAAGCCGGTCATGGGACTCCGGAGCGGCTAAGAGGCGGCCAGGAGCCGAATGCCCTCCAGGTCGCTAAGGCTTGTTATCTCTACGTCCGGGTTGATGCGCTTGACCATGCCGCCGAGCGCTCTGCCAGGACCTATCTCGTAGAAACGGGTTATCCCGGACCTGGTCATGTACTCCACCGAGTCCCTCCATCTGACGCAGCTGCAGAGGCCGGATGTAAGCTCTGTCCTTATCTCCTCGGCTGTGTTCAGGGGCAGGCCGGTGCAGTTTGCGATGATTGGAATGGAGGGGTCGTTGAAGGCGATCTCCTCCACAGCCCTGGCCAGCCCCTCCTGGGCAGGCCCCATGAGCCTGGAGTGGAAGGCGCCGGCCACCGGAAGGGCGACCGTCCTTCTGGCGCCCCTGGCGTTTGCCAACTCCATCGCCTTCTCCACGGAGGCCTTGTTCCCGCTTATCACCGTTTGGTCTTGTGTGTTCACGTTGGAGATCTCCGTATCGGTCTCGCGGCAGATGTCCTCAAGGGCATCGTCTTCCATACCCAGGATGGCGGCCATGCCGCCCTCCGTGAGGTCGGCGGCGTACTGCATCAACCGGCCTCGCTCTCTCACCAGGCGGGCTGCGTCCGCAATGTTCAGCGCCCCGGCGGCCACCAGGGCGGTGTACTCTCCCAAGCTATGCCCGGCCACCAGGGTCGCGATTGGCATCCCGTCCTGTCCCAGGACCTCCTCCATAGCTTTGAGGCAGGCCAAGCTGACAGCCATAATGCCCGGCTGAGCGTTTATCGTCCTCCTGAGCTCGTCCTCGGGCCCTTCAAAGAAGATCCGGGAAAGGGGCGCTCCCAGGGCGGCATCCACCTCGTCAATGACCGCCTTCGCCGCCGGGGAACTTTGGTAAAGCTCCAAGCCCATACCCACAGCCTGGGATCCCTGTCCCGGAAACAGGAAGGCCGTCTTTGGACTTGCAGAACTGTCGCTCAACATAGACTCACAGACCGCTTACAGCCGTACCCTATCGGCGCCGGGTACGGCAAGGGGGGTTAGCGGCCCCTTGGCCGGCCTGGCCGGTCAGCGGCCTCCTCCTTGGCTATAACCTCCCGCCCGTTGTAGTATCCACACACACCGCATACTCGATGCGCCCTCCGTGGGCTATGACACTGGGGGCAGGCGCTCAGCTGGGGTACGTAGAGTCGATAAGATGCCTGGCGAGGGCCTATGCGGGCCCTGGTTCGTTTTTTCTTCGGCAGCGCTCCCATAGAGTTGTCTCCGTTTATCCTCTGCCGTCGGCCGTGAGCAGGCCCAGGAGCGGACTCCACCTGGGGTCCACGGATGTCGAGCACTCACATCGACGGTCGTTGAGGTTGATTCCACAAGTGGCGCACAAGCCCGCGCAGTCCTGGCGGCACAGAGGCTTCAGGGGCAGGTTTATGATCACGTATTGCCTTACGGCTTCGGTCAGATCCATGGTGTGATGGGCATCCAGTGTGAAGACCTCCTCCTTGACCCCCTGAACCTCCGGGGCCGCGGCGGGAGCCCCACCGTTGATTTCCACGGTTGGCGCGTACTCCTCGTCTACGCGGAAGCGCACCGGATGCTCGGTGAGAGTCAGGCAGCGAGCGCATATGCTGAAGGCGTTGGCCTCCATACGCCCGCTTGCCCAGACGCCCTTGTCCATGCGCGTGAGGGTTACGCTTCCCCTGACCTTTGTGGTGCCAGTCTCCGCCAAAGGCTCAAACGTCTCATTCAGGGAGTAGCTCCTGCGCGCTCCGACGCCTTCCTTAAGCAACTGGGCTACGTTAAGTCGCATGTCATCTCCGGGGCCGCAAGCCCTCTCTTCACAGGGCGCGATTATAGCTGTAGGCAACGTAGGTGTCAAGCTGACGATACCCAAGGCATTCTCTACGGGCGCTGAGAGTGCCCGTTTCCCGCCATCCTTGACTTTGGCGCTGGACGCCATTGCAGTCCTTCCGCTTGTATTCCTGTACTGGACTGTACAGTATGGCTTGCTTTATCCTTTGTGGCGTTGATGGTTCAGAAGAGACGCTCCTCTAAATCATCCCCGAAATCTCGGCAGGAAGAGGAGCGCTATGAGTAGATTGAAGACTCTGGCCGGACTGATCGCCTGTATACTCATTGCCGGGTGTACCTCCGCGGCCCCGACAATACCACCCGCAGATACTGCGGTACCAACGTCAACATCAGCTCCCGCTTTAGCTCCGACACCGGTCCCCACGCCAACACCTACGCCGGTTCCTACGGCAACCCCAATGCCGATACCTACGCCAACACATACGCCGGTTCCTACGGCAACACCCACCCCTGTTCCTACTGCAACCCCAACGCCAACACCTAAGCCGGTTCCTACGGCTACGGCAACCGCGACGCCGGTTCCCACGTCAACGCCCACGCCGATTCCTACTCCCATACCCTTTGAACCCCTGTCATCGGAAGAGCTTAAGGACCTGCTGGAGAGGACTGTAAGACCTGCGCGTCAGACCTTTTCAACTACGTATACCTCCGATAAAGGGCCAATCAGTTCCGATAATTCCAACCTGCTTCTTGAGCTCTTTGAGAACACCTACTACCACCTGACGGGGAGCTCTCCCGCCCAGGAGAGATATGTGATCCGAATCCTCTCAACGGAGGATTACTGGCGTGTTTCTGACGAGGAGGGCGCCCCGGGAGTCAAGGGCTTCCTGGGTTGGTGCTGCCGCGAAAAAGAGGATGGCGTACATATGTACGTCAACGCAGACAAGCCGCTTTCAAGCGCCCTAGTGACGGTCTTTCACGAGGTGGGACATGGCTTGCACGAGATACTCAACCCCGGAAAGGGGTGGATGTGGTATGACGCCGCTCCAACCTCCGGCGAGTTACAGACGTGGAGGGCTTTTGTGGAAGCCACGGCAATGGTTTTCGAAGCCGCCAACCTCAGGATACTGGCAGAGCGCACCGGCGTGGAGACATCCGCGCTGCCGGAAGGCTGGTATATCCCTGACTCCGCTATAGACTCCATCCTGAACTCCGCGCCAGCCCTGTCCAATACGGATGAGTATGGACATGAGGTCTACGCCAGGGGAAGGCTGCTGATATGGACGGCGGTCTTGATGGACCCGGAGTTGGCCCATCTCAGAACGGAGTTCGAGAGCAACGGACGGCTGTCTGGAAGCTCCCTGTACGAGCTGTTCCTGAAGTTCGTCAATCTGGGTAGTGATGAAATATCCCCCTACATCGACTCGGTTACTCCCGACGATCTTTCAGCCATAAGTCAGGTTATCAGGGACACCATGCGGGAGAGAAGCGGGAAGAGGGTAGAGTACCGGGAGCTTGCCACGAAGATGTACGACTCCATAGTCCTGCCGTAAGGAGAGCAATTGTCGGAGTCTCTGTCGCTAGCTGGACGCCCGGAGCTCCCGCTCAAAGCCTTCCAGTCTTTCTCGCAGCTCTGAAACGCTCGCCTCAGTATGCTGTCTCGCGGTATCTATGACGATGCCTGCCTGCCAGGGTTCATACTCACGGTCGCGCGCCTGCTGCCACGTAGGTAGTTGGCGCCCGGCAATGTCGGCTACCCGTGACTCAACCCTGCGCCGGTGCTCCGCCTGGTCTGAACAGACAACCTCAATCTCGATGCAACGCTTGCCCGCCCGCTGGGCGACTTCCCGCCAGGCGGCTCGCGTTACCTCCACCGGGTTCACCGAGTCGGCTATTACGGCGCGGCCCAGTCTCAGGTTATCCTCGGCAACCGCATAAGCAACAATGTACCCTTCCGGCCCGGATATAGTTACATTGGCGTTGCGCAACGCCTGCTCTATGGAATCGATGCGTAGGTGAACGGCCTCAATGTCCCGCGCCAAGCCAGTGGCAATTGATGTTTTGCCCACCCCTGGAAGGCCTCCGAGGATCAGTAACATCGGATGTGAATTCCAGCCTTTTGCAATCTAACGGTTGCCGTGGTTTTGGCGCCAGTGGAGAATGGTGCCCGCTATGACCTTCTCGCTATCGGCTGAGTCGCTTGACGGGTGGCGCTCCAAGGCTTGCGGGTGAAGTGGAGGCCCAAGGACCTCTCAATCTCACGCCACTTTCGCTCTTCCTCAAAGGTGACGAATGTTATCGCCTCTCCGGCGCGGCCCATGCGTCCGGTCCGGCCGACCCTGTGGGTAAACAGCATCTCCGAGTCCGGCAGATCAAAGTTGATGACCTGGCCAATGCCCTCAACGTCCAGTCCCCTGGCGGCCACATTTGTTGCCACCAGGATAGCCACTTCGCCTGACCGGAAGGCCGCCAGAACTCGTTCCCGCGCGCCTTGGCTAAGATTCCCCTGGAGCGCGCCAACGGGGTATCCCAACGAATCCAGCTGCATCGCCAGCTTTCTGACGCTGTGCTTGGTCTTGCGAAAGACGAGAACTGAAGCGCCATCTCGCTGATTCAACAGCGTCCGGAGAGCTTCAATCTTGTCACTCTGTTCAATGTTGTAGACCAGGTGCTCAACGCTGGGCGGAGCTTGCATACCTGCGTCCACCTCCACTCTCACGGGCTGACGCAGGCCCTTCGCTGCGGTCTGGGCTACCCACGCCGGCATGGTTGCGGAGAAGAGCGCCGTCTGTCGCTCTTTGGGCGTCCGATCAACAATGGCCTCAACGTCTTGGGCGAATCCCTGGTCCAGCATCTCGTCTGCCTCATCCAGCACAAGGAATCTTACTGATTGCAGTTGGAGAGTACCCTGACGCAGATGGTCCAGAGTGCGGCCCGGCGTCCCAACGAGTATCTGTGGGCCGTTCTTTAGCGCTGTATACTCCGGCTTTAAGGACCGGCCGCCGTAGAGCAGCGTAACTCGGATTTGCTGTGGAGAAGCCAGGGCTTCAATGACTCCGGCCACCTGGATGGCCAGCTCGCGGGTGGGTACCAGCACAAGCGCCTGGATTTGTCGTAGCGATGCGTCGCACTGCTCGACCATGGGCACTGCAAAAGCCAGCGTCTTTCCGGACCCGGTACGAGCCTGGCCTATCAAGTCCCGTCCCTCAAGGAGATGGGGTATGGCTTCCTCCTGAATCGGTGTGGGTTCCGATATGTTCATCCGGAGAATTGCCTTCCTGGTAGCGGCCTTCAAGGGCATTCCAAGGAACACCGATACACCGTCAGGAGTGTTGTCAACAGGGGGGGAATCTACGGAAGTGAGTTGCTCGCCCACTGAAGCTTTGACAGTGAATGAAGGGCCGTTGCGATGGGCCTGGAAGCACAGGCGGCAGTACACCGGCCTGTCTTGGGTTGGCCGGAAGGGGACGGTCGTAGTCGTGCCGCAATCTGTGCAAATAGCGGGGTGGCTCTGGGCGCGGACGGACGGAATCGGTCGACTGGGTAGAGGTCTAACAAGCATGGACAAAAAGACTCCTTAGATATAGAGGTGACACATGAAATTCAGCGCGGGGCGAAAAGACGAGAGCGCGGAGTCTGAAGGACCGTTGCTGTGCGAAACCTTAGCGCAACTATGCGGCGCAATCTGCAGTATAGCAGACATGTCCAGGGGTGTATACAGGTTTAGATAGCAGCCTTGCGCCATCCCTTGCCATAGAAGAGTCCGCAGTTCAACGAAATCGATTGACCTATTGCCCATCGATGGCAACGCTGCACAGGCGCTGGCTACAGGAAGCGTTGGCTAGAGGTGGTGGGCCTATTCTGACGACAGACAGAACCATCTTCGAGATGTGGCTGGGTACTCTGTGAGCCCACCGAGGCCCTCGGCTTGGGCACTATGGTGCGACGGGGCTGAGGAACGCAAGCGATGTCTTGGCAGCCCCGTTCCGGTCGTTCGGCCCTGATGAAATCAGTGTCACGATGAGAGTGCGCCCACTCAAACGTTCAAGACGCCTGCTATATGTCCGTGTTAGGGACTTCTAGGGTTCTGATAAGTTCCTTGGCGTCCTGAATGCCCTCCCTCACCGAATCCTCGTCCAAGAATGCCTGATAGAAGTTAGCATGTAGCGCCTCGATTGATCGGAGCAGCCTCCGCTTATGGCTCGCGTTGGCTGGGTCGCCGCTGATTAGCTTGTTGGCATTTTCGATCAGTCGGCTGTGCGATCCCAAAGGCCAGTTCCGCTGACGGGCAACGGAGTTCACATAGTGGCAAATCGCCCCCCATGCCTTCTCAGAGGCCTGAAGCAGATCGCCTTTACGTAATTCGTCCTCGGCGTGCTCCAAGAACTGAGCGCTAATCTCTCGATGTTGCTCCGCCGTGGCCACGTTCATTTCCCAGAGTAAGCTTTGGGCTCGGTGTACTCAACAAGAGAGAATTCTCCCTCAACCTCCAGAAACCGGATAGTCGTCTCTACGCCGTACACGTCGATCAGATGGAGGCATTCTCCTATCGTGAAGTGTGCGGCAGGGTTTGCGAGTCGCCCATTTATGGCGATGTTGTCACCATAGACATAACCACCCTTGTGCGGATTGAGGCGTCCCTCAATCCCTGGGATATATCCTGTGCTGCGGGTAAAGAGCAGTGCCTTCTTGTCGCCCTTTGACGGCTCTAACTCCACGGGCACGATTTCTGATTTCCCCGGAATAATAGTTTTATGGAAAGGTAGATGGCCCTCCGCAGCTACAAGCACCTTCATTTCCTGATCGGTGCGGTATAGGTTCAGCCGGCACTTACCGTCGTCGTCGGTCTGACCGGTGAGGTATGTTCCGACAGGATAGGCTACCAGCACCGCAGCGCCGCGAACAGCCGCTCCCTTGTTCGTCTTGATCTCAAATACCACGTCTGCCATGCATTCACCTGTCGCCTGGACTCAGCAATACCTGATCATCACTTGGACTTCAATTATCTCACACTCACTCGCATCTCTGCAATGAGCGTCATGGTGTGACCTTACCCCGTTATTAGTATCAGAGGCTAGTGGAGTGCAGCTACGGCTTCAGCATACTCCCTTGGCGACCTGCCTTTCAACGAGCTGTGGGGTCTGACTGTTGGCAACCTCGCCCCGGAGTCCTCTGCCCTGGTGGCCACAGCAGGGGTTCAATGACCCACGAAACTAACTTTACAACTGGTGCAAAGAATGGGGCAAGACCATTTCTTGATTTTGTCCAGTTTGGTGGGCCACCCTGGAATCGAACCAGGGACCTCAGTCTTATCAGGACTGCGCTCTAACCGACTGAGCTAGTGGCCCATTGAGAGAAACGGACTACGGGGGAGGCTTTGATTGAAATCGCTCCCGTGTCCCTGGAGATGATTGTACGTTTCGCCAAATATGAATGTCAAGAAACTCGCCGCGCCACCCGACGGCCAGCGCCGGTCCTTTTCCTCTCGCATCACAGACAGGCATCTTCACTGAGCAGTTACAGGCTGACAGAATCATTGCACAATGACACCAACGGCTCACGTCCTTGACACTCCAACCTGTTGGCATTAGCATCATCTAACGCCCCTAACGCCGGGGGCATAGGAATTGCCGGGCTGACTAGCCCGTACAGAAAGGAGGGTGAAGGACAATGGAACCGTTGATTATTGTCCTCGCCGTCCTCGCAGCCCTGGGAATAGGGGGAGGGACCGGGTTCTATTTCAGAGATAGCATACTGGGTGGAAAGATGCGGAACGCGGTGGGGGAGGCAATGGAGGCGGCTGAGGAGGAGCGGAAGAGGGCTCTCCTGGAGGCCAAAGAGGAGGCCCTGAGCATTCGCACCGCGGCGGAGGCGGACCTCAGAGAGAGGCGTTCAGAGTTGCAGCGCCAGGAGAGGCGGTTGATCAACCGGGAGGAGAACTTGGAGCGGCGCTCGGATAACCTGGACAAGAGAGAGCAGAGGCAGGCGGCCCAGGAGAAGGAGTTGGAGGAAGAGCGAGCCCAGGTGGAGGCCATGAAGCGCCAGGAGACGGAAGTGCTGGAGAACCTTGCAGCCCTGTCCGTCAACGACGCCAGGGAGCTTCTCATGCGGAAGGCCGAAGAGGAGATCCAGTACGAAGTGGCCCGCCGCTATAGGGACGTTGAGGAGATCGCCAAGGGTGAGGCCGACCAGAACGCCCGCAAAGTGGTCACCCTTGCCATTCATCGTCTGGCCTCCGACGTAGTCTCTGAGAACTCGGTTAAGTCTATTCCCCTTCCCAACGACGACATGAAAGGTCGTCTCATAGGGCGCGAAGGACGGAACATTCGCGCAATTGAAGCCGCAACAGGGGTTGACCTCATCATAGACGATACCCCTGAGGCAGTTACCATCTCCTGCTTTGACCCGGTGCGGCGGGAGGTGGCGCGGCAGGCCATCACCAAGCTTATTTCAGATGGCAGAATACATCCGGCCCGGGTTGAGGAAGTGGTGGAGAAGACCCGCCAGGAGGTGGAGGAGAACATACGGGAGGAGGGGGAGAAGGCCGTCTTCGACGCCAAGGTGCGCGGCCTAAATCCGGAGTTGGTCAGGCTGTTTGGCCGGCTCAAGTACCGCTACAGCTATGGCGAGAACATCCTACAGCACAGCGTGCAGGTCTCTCAACTGGCCGGGATGCTGGCCGCGGAGATAGGCGCGAACGTGGAGGTGGCGAAGATGGGTGGGCTGCTGCACGACATCGGCAAGGCCCTGAGCCACGAGGTGGAGGGGCCGCACGCTGAGATCGGCGCGGAGGTTGCTCGCAAGTACGGGATACCCACCGAAGTGGAGCAGGCCATCATGGAGCACCACGACGAGGAGCGCGGGTCTGTGGAGGCCTTCATAGTAGCCGCCGCGGACGCCATAAGCGCCGCCCGTCCGGGGTCTCGCAGAGACACCCTGGAGCACTACGCCAAGAGGCTGGAGGCCCTGGAGGAGGTGGCGCAGAGCTTCCCCGGAGTTGAGAAGTGCTACGCCATTCAAGCAGGCCGAGAGGTGCGAATTCTGGTCAAGTCCTTGGAGGTCGATGACGTGATGGCCTCCAAGTTGGCCAGAGACGTGGTAAAGAAGATAGAGGATAACCTGGTATACCCCGGCCTCATCAAGGTCACAGTGATCCGTGAGACCAGGGTGGTGGAAGTCGCCCGCTAGCGAGCGGTGGAAGCAGCCACTCTCAGGGATGGGCCGGGACCGGAACGCGTTGCAGCGGCCTGATCAGCGCAGGCCGCGTGGAGAGCGCTGACTTGCGGGTTTTGATGATTGGCGACGTGGTTGGCAGACCCGGGAGAAGGGCCGTATCGACCCTTCTCCCGGGTCTCCGAGATGAGTACGGCATAGACCTTGTGGTGGCCAACGGGGAGAACGCGGCCGCGGGCTTCGGCCTCACCCTGGACACCGCCCAGGAGCTGTTCGACGCCGGGGTGGACGCCATCACCTCCGGGAACCACATATGGGACCAGAAGGAAATAATCCCTTACCTGGACACGGAGTTGGCAATACTGCGTCCCCTGAACTATCCCCCCACAACCCCCGGCAAGGGATACGTAGACGTGAAGGGAGTCCTGGTGGTCAGCCTGATAGGCCGGGTATTCGTGGGCAACTTCGACTGCCCCTTCCGCGCTATGGATGCGCTCCTGGAGAAGATGGGGGAGAGCCACAGGGTTGTCTTGGTTGACTTCCACGCCGAGGCCACATCGGAGAAGATGGCTATGGGCTGGTACCTAGACGGCAGGGTAAGCGCCCTGGTGGGGACCCATACCCACGTTGGGACGGTGGACACGAGCCTCCTGCTTCAGGGGACGGCTTATGTGAGCGACCTGGGTATGGTGGGGCCGTGGCGCTCCGTGATTGGGAGCAGCATAGAGGATGTGATGGAGCGGTTCCTCAACCAGACCCCCCGGAGGCTGAACGTGGCCGGCGGCGCGGTCAAATTCAACTCCGTGATGGTGGACATAGACGAGAACACGGGCAGGGCTACCGGAATCGCTCGCCTGGACAGGGAGGTGAAGTAGACGTGGCCCAGGTGGACCTTCATCTGCACACCACATGCTCGGACGGCCGCTTGACGCCGACTCAGTTGGTGGAGCTCGTCGCCGGAAGGGGCCTGAGCGTGGTGTCCATCACTGACCACGACTCCACGGAGGGGCTTGCCGAGGCGCTGGAAGCGTCCAGGAGCTTCCCTCAACTCTCCATTATCCCCGGCGTAGAGCTCAGCGCCGATATACCCGGCAACGAGGTCCACGTCCTGGGCTACTTCCTTCGCTACTCCGACCCGGCTTTCCAGAAAACCCTCAAGGGGTTCAGGGATGGAAGGGTGGACCGGGCGCGGGAGATGGTGGACAAGCTGGCGGCCCTTGGGCTGCCCGTGGAGTGGGAGCGAGTGGTCGAGTTGGCCCAGGGTTCTGTGGGACGTCCTCACATTGCCCAGGCTATGGTGGAGAAGGGGTACATCGCCTACCCCCAGGATGCCTTTGTCCACTACTTGGGGCGCAACGGCCTTGCCTACGCGGAGAGGGCCAAGCTAAGCCCCGCGGGGGCGGTCAGCCTTATCATAGAGGCAGGCGGCCTTCCGGTCCTGGCTCACCCGCGCGAGGTGGACAACGTGCAGTCTGTTCTGCCTGAGATGAAAGAAGCCGGACTGATGGGCATTGAAGTCTACTACGAGACGTATACGCCACCGGAGGTGGAGGCCTTTGCGGCAATGGCCGACAGAGAGGGGCTGATACCCTGCGGCGGCAGCGACTACCATGCTCTGGGCACACCCGGAGAGGTGGAGCCCGGGACCGTGGGGCCCCCGCTGGAGACGGTGAAGAGGCTGTACGCCCTGGCTGGAGAGGAGTCCAGAACAGGCCAGTAACGGCAGGGGGACCGTCGCCCTGCCCGCCTTTGCGCCCCGCGCCTCCCCGGCAGGTTCGAGAAATGAGCGACTTGCCTCAAGAGAGGAAGAGCGTTTTATGACGGAAGCCGGGGTTGTTGTACTGGCCTACCTCATAGGCTCCATTCCCATGGCCTATGTCTTGGGTCGAGTCACAAAGCGGATAGACATTCGAAGCTACGGCAGCGGGAACGCGGGCGCGTCCAACGTCTGGGTCCACCTGGGAAAGCGGTTCGCCATTCCGCTGGGCGCTTTCGACATCTTTGTGAAGGGGGCGTTTCCCGTCTACTTGGCCCGCGAGCTGGGGACAGGCCCCTGGGTAGCGGCGATGGCCGGGCTTGCCACGGTGGCCGGCCACAACTGGTCCCTCTACCTCAAGCTCACGGGAGGGAGGGGCGTTACTGTGGCGCTGGGAGTCCTGCTGGTATTGGCGTGGAAGGCGCTGGCAGTCTTTTTGCTGGTGGCTATAGCGGGGGGGCTCATCTTTCGAAGCAGAGCCCTGTGGGTGGGAATTGCCATGGCGTTGACTCCGGCATTGAGCGCAGCGTTCGGGGAGCACGTATCCGTTACAGCGCTGTGCGCCGCTATGTTATTCACCCTGGCTGCCAAACGGGTGATGTCCAACCGCGGGTCAGCAGCGCAGGAGGCCCTGTGGCGAAAGGCGTTCTTCAGGCGTCTCCTGTACGATAGGGACGTCGGCAGCAGGGACGAGTGGGTGTACAGGACGCCACCGGAGGCTTGAGACGATGGCCGACACAGACGCCACCTACTGCGCCCGCCATGCGAGAGTGGAGTCGCGCCTTGGTTGCAGCAAGTGCGGGGTCCTCATTTGTCATCGATGCCTGGTGCAGACACCGGTGGGGGCGCGATGCCCCGCCTGCGCCCGTGTACGGAGTCTGCCTACCTTCGAGGTCGGCGCTGCGACAATGGCAAGGGCCACAGGGGCGGGAGCAGTCCTTGCAGGGGTGACCGGGGTTGTCTGGGGACTCGTCTTCTTCGATCTACTATCCATACCCTACTTGCCGTGGATAGCCACCATTGGAATTGGCTACGGGATTGGAGAGGGGATAAGCGCTTCCGTCAACCGCAAGCGGGGGCGATACCTTCAATACATTGCCGGGGCCAGTGTGCTGCTCAGCTACGTGGTGGCAGGGCTGGTGACTCCCCCGGTCTTCCTGCTCACATTCCCAGACGTCTTCTTTCTGCTGGTACTTGCGGTTGGAGCCTACATAGCCGCAAGCCGCGTGGGGTGACCGCCGCCTGTCGTTCTGGGCCAATGTGTCCAGATGTATGCTCGCCTGAGGCGTTTTCAGGGGTTCCTCGCCGGTGTGGGCCAGGATCAGAGCGTTGGTAGCGCGCAACGTCGCGAGCCACGCCTTTTCGGCCGCGTCCCGGTCGCCCTGCGCCAGTCGTTCAAGCGCTTCGGCGTGTACCTGGCTGGCGTCTGCAAAAAATTACGGATACCCCAGACGTCAAGGTCATGGGCTGCCTCCCGCCTTCGGTTAGCGCAGATAAGAGACGATTGCGTCACAACGCTACCCTACTTGCCACGCTCAGGCGCTCTGCTATGGGGACGCAACTCCCTGGATTCAAACTGACACCCTACCAACGCCAAGAACGGAAGAATTCCTCCCTGCGTTGCGACGTCAAGCCTCCGGCCAGGCCTCTTTCCCCAAGAGGGGCACAAAGCGACACGCCCCCAGGCTGCTTGTGGCGTATCCGCGGCCGGTTCTTGTTACTTTGATCAACCACTGCCCCTGCTGAGAGCCCACGGGGGCAACCAGCCTGCCTCCCAGGGACAGCTGTTCCAGCAGAGCGCGGGGCAGTCTAGGAGCGGCTGCCGTGACCACAATAGCGTCGAAGGGAGCCTCCTCCGGGCATCCCAACCGGCTGCCGGCCAGGCGCACGTCCACGTTGCTGTACCCCAGCGAGTCGAGCAGCGTCCCCGCCCTATCCGCCAGCGAGGCAACCCTCTCGATGGAGTAGACCTTCCGGGCCAGCAGAGAGAGGATGGCTGCCTGGTACCCACTGCCTGTGCCAACCTCCAAGGCTGCGTCATCGGCCTTGATATCCAGGGCGTGGGTCATCACTGCCACGATGTACGGCTGGGATATGGTCTGCCCCTCCCCAATGGGTAATGGAATGTCCTGGTAGCACAGGTGGCGGCTTTCCGCAGGCACAAACAGATCCCGCGGGACCTGCTTCATGGCGTTAAGAGTCCTCCCCCAGGTTGGGCCCTTCCGCCGAAGGTCGTCGAATAACCTCTCCCTGGCCCGTTCCATCTCCGTAGACACGGTGGCCTCTCCTGACGTGAATGTAGCATCTGCCGTCACATCGGGCAACAGCCCGCCGCTCTCATCGGGGTAGAGCCGCGCGCCTGAGAGAACAAGGTGCGGCGACGGGTTGGACCGGCCCGCGGGATCCAGGCCATCTCGCTCCGGTCTGCCTACTGCTCGGTTGGCGGGCCAACCTTGCCCAGGAAGACCTCGGTCAGCACGTTGGTCTCCTGGACCGATTGGGGAGTCCCTTCGAACACCACGCGGCCGGCGGCCAGAACATAGGCCCGGTCCACAATGTCCAGCGCTCCCCTGATGTTATGCTCGACGACTACGATGGTGACGCCCAGTTTCCGGCCTATAGCGGAGACCATCTGAAACACGTCCTTCACCACAACCGGGGCCAGGCCCAGCGTCGGCTCGTCCAGCAGCAGAGCCTGCGGCCCGGCCATCAGGCCCCTGCCCAGGGCAAGCATCTGCTGCTGCCCGCCCGACATCCGGCTGGCCGGATCGCGCCGCTTCCCGCGCAGGGCCGGAAACAGCTCCATGACAGATTCCATCCGGCGCTCCCTCTCGGCCCTTTCCTTTACGTGCAGACAGCCCATCTCCAGGTTCTCCTCTATGGTGAGATGCGTGAACAGCCGCCGGCCCTGGGGAACAAAGGCGATGCCCTCCTTCACTATCTCATGCGTGGCGGAGGCTAGCCGCTCTCCGCGCCAGTAAACCTCCCCTGAGATCACGGGCGCCAGGCCCATGACTGCCTTGAGCACGGTCGACTTCCCCGCGCCGTTGGGGCCCATGACCGCAACCAACTCTCCGCTTCGGACTACCAGGGACACCCCCTCAAGGGCGGATACGGCCCCGTAGCGCACCGAGACGTCGACCAACTCCAGGAGAGTCTCCCTCTGAGCCGGCTGCCCGTGTCCTCCGTCGCTATCTTCCAAAGCGCTTCCCTGCATACGTCACCGCCGATCTTGCCGGCAACGGCCGGCCCTGAGCGCCGCTAGATCCCCAGGTATGCCTCTATGACCTCCGGCCGGGACAGTACCTCCTCCACCTCTCCCTCTACGAGGAGTCTACCACTATCCAGGACAATCAGGTGGTCGGACAGCTCACGGACTATATCCATGTTGTGAGAGATGAACAAGATGGTCCGTCCCTGATCGCGCATACTCTTCATAATGTCCTTGACACTCTCCAGCATACTGGGAAAGAGGCCCGCGAAGGGCTCGTCCAGCAGGTACGTGTTGACGTCCATTGCTATGGCCCGCCCCATCTCCAGCAGCTTCCGTTGGCCGTAGGACAGGTCCATTGCCAGCGAGCGCCGCTTCTCCCACATCCCAACGGCCTTCAGGACGCTCCGCGCCCTGTCGCGATGGCTGGGCTTTTCCCGCTCCTTCAACGCCGGAAAGAGACGCCGCTCCGTCAGTACCACCATGATGTTGTCCCACACGCTGATCTGGTTGAAGAGCCGCACGTCCTGAAAGGTCCGGGTGATGCCGAGGTCCGGGGTCGCGTGAGCCTTCACCACCCTGAGTCCTACGCCGTCCACTATCACCATGCCCCCGTCCAGCGGCAGCATCCCGCTCAGCAGGTTCACGAGCGTAGACTTGCCGGACCCGTTGGGCCCGATTACGGCGGTCATCCCCTTTCTGGGAATCGAGAGGGACAGGTCATCAACCGCCCTCACGCCGCCAAAGAGCTTTGTTATGCCAACCGTCTCCAGGGCAAAGGAGTCGCCGGGCCTCTCGGAGTCGCCGCTCACAGCTTGTACCTCCCAACAAGGCCCTGTGGCCTGAACAGCATGAGCGCTACCAGCAGGACGCCCAGGACAACCTGGCGGGCCTGCCCAATGTACTCGGTAGGCAGAAACGGCAGGAAGCGCATCCCCTCTTCAAGCAGCACAAACGCCATAGCCCCCAGGAGAGAGCCCCAGATGGTGGCCAGTCCTCCCAGGATCACTATGGAGACCAGGAGCATGGACTCCAGCAGGATGAAGGAGTTGGGGTCTACGAAGGTGGTCCAGCTGCCGAACAGTCCGCCTGCCAGGCCGGCCATCATGGCGGAGATGACCCATATCGCCAGCTTGTAATGGGTTGCCTGATAGCCGAAGACCTCCGTCGCCTGCTCGTCCTCTCGTATGGCGGTAAGCGCCCGCCCAAACGAGGAGGTCACTATGAACCAGGACACCAGCACGACGAGACCCAGGAAGGCGAGAGCCAGCGCCATGAACTCCAACTCACCGTCGAACACCCACCCGCCTATCTCCGGCCTTTCTATCTCGTGGATGCCGAAAGCCCCCCGGGTAAGGCTCCGCCAGTTCAGGAAAACGTTGTAGGCGATGACTGCGAAGCCAAAGGAGACGAGGACGAAAATATCGTCCCGGAACCGGTTGAACACAACCCCCACAGCCAGGGCCACCAGGCCCGCCAGGACTATGCCGACGGGCAGCGCCGCGAAGAACGGCCACCCAAAGGTGGGAATGGCCTCCGTTCTCAGCTGCTCGTACGCCGTATCAGAAGTGAGAATAGCCACAGAGTACGCGCCGATGCCAAAGAAGCCTATGTGACCCACCGATAGCAACCCAGTGAATCCCACCACCAGGTTCAGGCTGACGGTCAGAATGGCCCAGATGGCAAAGACCGTGCCCAGGGTGATGGCGAAACCCACCCCCTGCCACACGGCGAACGCCACGGCCCATGTGATGATGATGAGGTTTGCCAGCAACTCCACGTTGCCGGTGAGAGACCGCAGCAACCTCCGCGGCTCCCGCGCCGGCCTCGCCGGTTCTCCAACGTCTCCCGCGTCTATCGACATATCCCTACTTCCTTGGCAGGAGGCCCCTGGGCCAGAACGACAGGAAGAGGATGAGGACTACAAAGGATATGACATCCTTCCACTCCCCGGCCAGGTCCCAGATTCCGAACTGTTCGATCATGCCCAGGGCGAATCCGCCAACCGCCGCGCCGTACAGGCTCCCTATCCCTCCGACCACGGAGGCTATCCAGCCCTTGAGCAGCAACAGCAGGCCCATCCTGGGCTGAATGGCCGTGTCCTGGCCGCTCAGCAGTCCCGCCGTCGCCGCGAAGACCGCTCCTATGAAGAATACCACGGCGATGACGAGCGTGGTATTGATGCCCACCACCTTGGACACCTCTTCGTCGTCGCCGATAGCCCGTATCGCCCTTCCAAATGAGGTCTTCTTGAGAAGGAGCAGCAGCCCAACGAAGCCGCCAAGGGCCACGCCAACGGTGAACAGATTGAACCCCTTGATGTTGCCACCCCAGATTGTCCACGGCTCGCTCCCGAAGGCCTCCGGGAGCGGACGCGGCGCGCTCTGGAATACTATGGTAATGGCGGCTGTGATGGACAGCAGGATGCCCAGCGAGGCGACTAGCATTATGAGGGGCGACCTGGCGCGCTGGCGCATGTACACGTACAGGCCCCGGTACAGGGCCAGTCCAATGGCCCCGGTCAGCAGGCACGACAAGCCCCAGCTAAGATAGAGCCTTGACGCCGGCGCGCCCGCCACGGCCATAGCGCAGTACGCCCCAACCGCCGCGCCCGCGGCTACGGCAACGGCCAGGAGCGGCGCAGGGCTGACGCCCCCAAAGATCCGCCGGCAGCCTCTGTACACCACCCAGCCTGCGCCCGCGGCCGCCGTGACGCCTATCGCCGGGCTGAGCATGACGTTGAGGTTGTCCGTGTAGGTCACGACGAGTCCCACGTAGACCCCGACGCCTCCGGCCAGCAGGCCTTCCATTGCGAACAGGGTTCGGGCGCCTAAGCGACCTCGCAGTCGCCTGAAAAGGGCCTCGTGGAGCGTCCAGGCGACCACGCCGGCGGCTACCGCCGCAAGCAGGATGTTCACGTAGGGGTTGTTCACATGGTACAGCCCGCCCGCGACCTCTTGCGATCTCAGGTAGAAGACGCCGTACGCGCCAATGGCCGCGGCCGCGCCGTAGTACAGGTCAAAGAACCAGACGGTGCTGTAGACAATGGTGAACCCCATTGCCAGAAGGGCATACACGGCGCCCACAGACAGGCCGTTAAAGGCAAACTGCACCGCCTGGGAAGGGGACTCCGTTATCTTCCAGCCAATGTACGCCGCAACCGTTATTGTCAGCGCCGCCGCCACTACTCCGCCCCGTCGATCGCTTAGCGCGAGCAAGAGCCCCCCCAAAGCAGACCTCAGTCCCAGTATACCCGGGAACGCACGGGGACACTGGCCTGCCACCCGACGCGTCCGGTCCAATCGCAGGAGGACGCCCGCCGGGACAGCGCGCTGCGTCCCGGCGTAGCGCCGGCCGCGTCATGGCGCCTACTCACTTGGCGCGCCTCCCAGGACCCTGTATCCCTGGTTCGATTCGTTCCTCTCGGCTGTCGGCAGGATCTCTACCACCACGTTGAAAAGGCCCACCACCTCGCCCTTTTCGTCGAACGAGTAGTCGTCTCCTATGGCGCCACTGAACGTGAGGTCGTAGAGGCAATCCCTGAACCCGTCGGCATCCTGGTCGTCTCCGGTCTGCTTCAGGCACTCCGCGGCAATGTAGACGTTGTCGTAGGCTGAGCCAAGGAACCACGGCAGGGTTACGAAGCCGTAGCGCTCACGGAAGCTGGAGAGAAACTCCTGCCCCCGCTCCGTATCTAGGTCCGGGCTGGGTATGATAGCCTTGACGCCGTCGGCGGCGTCCCCGGCTATCTCCAGCGCCTGTGTGCCGGACACCACGCTCTCGCCGTAGATGGGGCCGCTGAAGCCCAACTCACGGAGCTGCTTGACTATGGCGCCCCCTGTGAACTCCGACTGAGGGGCCACGTGGATGGCGTCCGGGCTCTCGCTTATCAGCTTGGTCAGCTGGGTGCGGAAGTCCGTTACGTCGGAGGAGTAAGCCTCTGATGCCGCAACCGAACCTCCCAGCTGCCCGAAGCGCTGCACTGTGGTCAGGCGTACGCCTTCGGCGTAGTCGGTCAGCTCGTTGATGGTGGCGATGGTGCGGATGCCGTCCGACCACATGGTGTTGCCGGTGTCTCTGCCTAGGTTGCTGTCGTTGATGGCGGTGCGGAAGATGTAGTCGCCAGCATCGGCGATGTCTGGGCTGGTTGCGGAGGCGGAGAGCATAACCACGCCGTCCTCCTCGGCCCGGGGGGCGGCTCCGAGCATAGCGCCGCTGCACGAAGCGCCAAGGATGATCTTCACGCCGTCCACGTCTGTCAGCTTGTTGTATGCGGTTATGGCATCCTGGGGGCTGCACTTGGAGTCCTCCACAACGAGTTCCAGCATGCGCCCGTTGATACCGTCACCGGCGTTGATCTCGTCCACGGCCATCTGCTTGGCCTGCACGAGGACCGTGCCATAGGATTCCCCGGGTCCCGTTACGGAGTCCATCACGCCGATCCGGTAGGGCTCCTCCTCCCCCTCCTCGCCATTGCTGCTACAGGCAACGACCGCGAGGGCCGGGGCAACCAACAAACCCATGAATACAACCCCCTTTAAGGACAAAAACCTCATGTCACTCCCTCATGATATGGATTACCGTCCGTGAGTCGCGTCCATTTTATCACCACCGCTCGCCACTGCACAACTACGCCCACGGCTCATAACGAGCGCGGCGCCGCGCTGCGTGTCAAGTTTGACTGGGACACTACGCCATTCCTCCGGAAGCAGGAATGCAGGCCCTCGTGATAGCGCATGATAGACCCCTGCTTTCGCAGGGGTGGCTTGGTGGCCAACCCTGCGTTCGCGCCTCGTAACGGCGCAGCCTATGTGTGGTCAGAACCCTCACCCAGAAGATACCAACACTTGTAGAAATGCGCACGGCTCAGACCCCATACACTATCTTGACTTTCGTCGACCGTGCTTATATAGTCCCTTAGTTGTAATTCCCGTTGGTTGAATGGGGATTGGGGATTGTGGAAGGTTGAGGCTGATTGTGTTATCATTAAGCGCAGCTTCCCTACGGGGAAGTTGTCTTCTCTATAGTAGAGGGGCGCGCCCGAGTAGCGCAATGGCAGCGCAACCGACTTGTAATCGGTAGGTTGGTGGGTTCGAATCCCCTCTCGGGCTGTAAAGCAGCAAGGAGTAGATGGACCTGGGAGAGGAAAGGGGGCTTGGCTGCCCTTTCCGCTGATGATAGACTAGCATATACATATATTAGGAGGGGTGGGTGAGCGGCTAATACCACCAGACTGTAAATCTGGCGCCCGGAAGGGCTTCGTAGGTTCGAATCCTACCCCCTCCACCAGAGAGAGCAAAAAATTAGGAAACAGGGATAGCCCACATAGCTCAGAGGTAGAGCACGTTCTTGGTAAGAACGGGGTCACCGGTTCAACTCCGGTTGTGGGCTCCAGGTGAAACGTTTAAGGAGGTAACCCCGGCATGGCAAAGAGGAGGTTTGAGCGCACAAAGCCCCATCTCAACGTGGGGACAATAGGTCATGTGGACCACGGCAAGACCACACTTACCTCGGCAATAACTATGGTGCTGAACAAGCAGGGCTTTGGGAGCACGGCGTTCAGGAGCTTTGACTCCATAGACAACGCCCCGGAGGAGAAGGCCCGCGGCGTCACAATTGCCATACAGCACGTGGAGTACGAGACCGCAAACAGGCACTACGCCCACGTGGACTGCCCCGGCCACGCGGACTACATCAAGAACATGATCACCGGCGCCGCCCAGATGGACGGAGCCATTCTGGTGGTGAGCGCCCCGGACGGCCCTATGCCACAGACGCGGGAGCACATCCTGTTGGCCCGCCAAGTGCAGGTGCCCAGCATCGTAGTCGCCCTCAACAAGGTGGATGCCATGGACGACCCCGAGCTGCTGGAGCTGGTGGAGCTGGAACTGCGCGACCTGCTGAGCAGCTACGGCTTCCCAGGGGACGACATCCCCATTGTGCGGGTAAGCGCTCTCAAGGCGCTTGAGGCGGACGGAGATCCAGACTCGGAGTGGACCCAGGGTATCCTTAACCTGATGCAAGCAGTGGACGACTACATCCCCGTCCCAGAGCGCCCCAAGGACCTGCCCTTCCTGATGCCGGTAGAGGACGTATTCGGCATTAAGGGCAGGGGCACGGTGGTGACCGGGCGCGTGGAGAGAGGCATGGTCAAGACCGGAGACGAGGTTGAGATCGTTGGGTTTGGGGAGGCCCGCAGGATAGTGGTGACCGGTGTGGAGATGTTCCACAAGACCCTGGACGAAGGCGAGCCCGGAGACGCGGTCGGCTGCCTCCTGCGTGGTGTTGAGCGGACTGACATAGAGCGCGGGCAGGTGCTTGCCAAGATAGGATCTATGAGGGCCAAGACGGAGGCCGATGCAGAGGTGTACGTCCTTGGAAGAGACGAGGGAGGCCGCCACACGCCGTTCTTCAACGGCTACAAGCCCCAGTTCTACATTCGCACCACGGACGTCACCGGCGAGATCTACCTCCCGACAGGTGTGGAGATGGTCATGCCCGGAGACAATGTGAACATGAGGATTAAGCTCATCAGCCCCGTTGCCCTGGAGGAGCAGTTGCGCTTTGCAATTCGCGAGGGCGGCCGGACGGTGGGATCCGGAGTTATAACCAAGGTGATAGACTAGACATGGCTAGGAGAAGAGGAGAGGTCAGGCCCATCATCACGCTGGCATGCAGCGACTGCCGGGAGCGGAACTATACCACCGTGAAGAACCAACGCAGCGACCCGCAACGGCTGGAGCTTGCCAAGTACTGCCCGCGCTGCCGCCAGCACAAGGCGCACAGAGAGGTAAGGTAGGCTACCATGGCCAGGGCTCCCGTTAGACGAGCGCTGCGACCGGTCGGCTCCGAACCCGCCAAGCGAGGATTTGGGTTGCAGTTCTTCCGCGAGACGATCGGAGAGCTGCGGAGAGTGGTGTGGCCCACCAGGGAACAGGCTACGCGGCTCACAATCCTGGTTATTATCATATCGGCATTCGTGGGAGTACTGCTGGGGGCTGTGGACCTGGGTTTTGGCCGGCTATTCAGATTCTTGATCTAGGGACGGAAGCCCATCTGCACGGAAACGCACATGACAACAATAGACGAACAAAAGGGGCGCTGGTACATCATCCACACCTACTCCGGCCAGGAGGAGCGTGTGAAGAGGAACCTGGACCATCGCGTAGACTCCATGGACTTTCGTGAGAAGATATTCCAGGTGGTGGTGCCCACGGAGGAGGAGATAGAGATCAAGGGAGGACGCCGCAGGTCCGTACGGCGAAAGGTGTTCCCCGGCTATATCCTGATACAGATGGACATGGACGACGACAGCTGGCACGTGGTGCGTGAGACGCCCGGCGTGACCGGATTCGTATCCGCGGAGGACGAAAAGGAGCGGAGGCAAAAGCCCGTGCCCTTGGAGGAGCCGGAGGTAGAGCGCATCCTCAAGCAGATGGAGTCGGAGGCCCCAAGGATGAGGGTGGGCTTCACCCTGGGACAAAGCGTGCGTATTACCGACGGCCCGTTCACCGACTTCATTGGGGTGGTGGACCAGGTAATAGCGGACAGAGGCAAAGTCAGCGTTCTAGTATCCTTCTTCGGCAGGGAGACGCCCGTTGAGTTGGACTTCCTCCAAGTGGAGAAACTGTAGGGAGACGTGAATGGCTAAGAAAGTGCGCGCCATAGTCAAGCTTCAGATACCCGCGGGCAAGGCTACGCCCGCGCCCCCGGTTGGCCCCGCCCTGGGCCAGCACGGTGTGAACATCATGGCCTTTGTAAAGGACTACAATGAGCAGACCTCCAACAGGGAGGGATCCATTGTCCCGGTGCATATAACCGTGTACGAAGACAGGTCTTTCACTTTCGTCACCAGGACACCCCCGGCGTCCGACCTGATACGCAGGTCGGCGGGCATCGAAAAGGGAAGCACGACAGCCGGCGGCCAGTCCGCAGGCAGCGTGTCCAGGGACGCGGTGCGGGAGATAGCCCAGATGAAGCTGGTTGACCTGAACGCCCCGGACATAGAGGCAGCCATGAAGGTGATAGAAGGAACCGCCCGGAGCATGGGCGTTCAGATAGAAGACTAGACAAGAGGACACAGCAGGCCATGAGAAAACACGGCAAGCAATACCGGGAAGCAGACAATGCGGTTGACCACGACAGGATCTACTCGCCAAGCGAGGCCCTTGACTTGGCCAAAGAGACGTCCCGGGCGAAGTTCGATGAGACGGTGGAGCTTCACCTGCGCACCGGCTCAGACCCCCGCCACGCAGACCAACTGGTAAGGGGCGTTGCCCTCCTCCCCCACGGGCTGGGCAAGGAGATACGGGTACTGGTCTTCGCCGCAGGCGAGGCGGCCAGCGCCGCTCGCCAGGCGGGCGCCGACTACGTTGGGGACGATGACCTGGTGCAGAGGATCGAGGGGGGCTGGCTGGAGTTCGACGTGGCAATGGCTACTCCAGACCTGATGGGCAAGATAGGCCGTCTGGGACGCGTTCTTGGCCGTCGCGGCCTGATGCCCAATCCCAGGGCAGGCACTGTGGTGCAACCCCAGGACTTCGCCAGGGCAATACAGGAGGCCAAGCAGGGGAGGGTAGAGTTCCGCCTGGACCGCACGGCGATAATTCATGCGCCCCTGGGCAAGGTGAGCTTTGACACGCAGCAGCTTCTGGAGAACATGAACTCGCTGCTGTCCACGGTGGTCAGGGCGCGTCCGCCGGCGGTGAAGGGGCAGTTCATCAAGACTGCGTATCTAACCACCACCATGGGGCCCGGCATAAAGCTGGACGTTCCCAGGATGTTGGCAATGAGCGACTAGCGCTAACAACGCGTCGCCGTAGAAAGCGGGCGGCCTTCGGGCCTTAATCCGTGAAACGGACCCGCCGAGGCAGAACGTAAGGGACCGATCAAGGTCGCCACGGAAGTGGGGCTCCCCGGTGTTCTGACTCGAGGAGCCTCAAGCTATTAGAGGAGCGTTATGCCCACTCCAGAGAAAGAGAGTCAGGTAGAGGAGATAAGGTCCAGGCTCAGCCGGTGTACCATTGCGATTGCCACCGGGTACCAGGGCGTGTCCGCATCCAACATGACGGACCTGCGGGCGCGGCTGAGGGAGCAGGGAATAGAGTACCGGGTGATCAAGAACACCCTTACCATCAGGGCCGCCAACGCGCTGGGCAAAGAGGGGGTGGGCAACGTACTGATAGGCCCCACGGCCCTGGCCTTTGGCTACGGAGACGCAACGGCAGCCGCCAAGGGGGTTCACGCGTACATTACGTCTACCAGGTCGCCACTGGTTATTCACGGGGCGGTTATGGATGGGAGGGTCCTCTCGGCGGGCCAAGTTGTGGAGTTGGCCTCCCTTCCGCCCAGAGAGGAACTTCTGGCCCGGCTGCTGGGACAGATGCAGGCGCCCATTACGGGCTTGGTTACGGCGCTCAGCGGCCCTATAAGGGGCCTTGTCACCGTCCTGCATCGCGCATCTGAGCAGGGGCAGCCGGAGGCCGAAGCATCCACCGCCGACGCGGAGGCGAGTCCCTAGCCGGACGCCACAGCCGATATTCCATTTCATCTTAAGGAGGAAAGGACCATGACCAAGGACGAGATTCTGGAGGCCGTAAAGGAGATGCCGGTGCTGGAGCTGGCGGAGCTGGTGAAGATGCTGGAGGAGGAATTCGGCGTCAGCGCGTCAGCGCCCGTGGCGATGATGGCGGCCCCCGCCGGAGCGACGGTCGGCGCGGCCGTAGCCGAGGTGGAGGAGAAGACGGAGTTCGACGTTATCATCAAGGAGATAGGCCCCAACAAGATAAACGTCATCAAAGGGGTGAGAGAGGTCACCACCCTGGGTCTCAAGGAGGCCAAAGACTTGGTGGAGGGCGCGCCTCAGGCCGTGAAAGAGGGCATCCCAAAGGATGAGGCCGAGAAGGTCAAGGCCAAGCTGGAAGAGGCTGGCGCGGTGGTAGCAGTACAGTAGAGCGCGTGCAAGCGCTTGCGCGCTCTAGGTCGTGAGAGTGCGCGCGCCATCCGAAAGCCGTCCCGCTGGGAGGAAGCCATGAACCGCCGCAAGGACAGAGAGCGCTACCAGACCATGCGGCGCGCAGACCTCGACTACCGGGGGTTCCGAGGGTACGCGCAGGAACCGGCGCAGGTCGCCGTCGCCGCGGAGTTGGAGTTGGCCACTTGCACCGCCTGCGGGAGCGCTCGGAACGTGGAAGGGGACATGGCCGCGAACCAGAGGGATACCTACGTCTGCTCCCGCTGTCTTGCGCTGCGGGACGAGGAAACGCAGGACGGCAGGCCGGAACCCCTGCAAGAGTGACGACGGGTTGTGAGCATGACCCCAGACAGCGGACCGCCAGAGTATCACGTCAACAAGCTCAGAGACCTCCCGACGGCGGATCGGCCAAGGGAGCGGCTTCTCAACTACGGGCCGGAACACTTGAGCTCCGCCGAGCTCCTGGCCATCGTATTACGCACCGGAACCCCCTCTGAGAACGTACTCAACCTTAGCATTCGTCTGCTGTCCCAGTTTGGCGGGCTGGCAGGGCTGGAAAAGGCCAACCTGTCTGAGTTGACGCGCATCCACGGCTTTGGAGAGGCCAAGACGGCCCAACTGAAAGCAGCCTTGGAGCTTGGAAAGCGCCTTAAATCGCTACGGCAGGACGAGCGTCCAACCATCAACTCCCCGGAAGACGTGGCAAATCTCCTTCAGTCGGAAATGGCGTTCCTGGAGCAGGAGCGCCTGAGGGTTGTGATGCTCAACTCCCGCAATCACGTCCTGGGGATACCGGAGGTGTACCGCGGCAACGTAAACTCCGCCATCGTCAGAGCGGGCGAGGTCCTGCGGGAGGCGGTGCGCTCAAATGCCACCGGGGTAATCGTGGTTCACAACCATCCATCGGGAGACCCAACGCCCAGCAGTGAGGACATACAGGTCACGCGGCAGCTTGTGGAGGCCGGAAAGCTCCTGGACATAGAGGTCATGGACCACGTTGTGGTGGCTCAGAACGGGTTCGTCAGCCTGAAGAGGAACGGACTGTGGGGCTGAGAGTAGGAAGCCATACGGCCCCCTGCCCCGCGCGCCGTATGTTTATACTCATGGAGGCAAGTCTTGGCTGAGAAGGTCTGCTCCCGGTGCGGCCAACTGAACCGGAGCCACGCCAACTACTGCTCCGCGTGCGGGGCGCAGGGCTTTGCAGAGGTTACCCTGGAGCAGGGGGAGGCCGGTCCGCCGTACCTGCCGCTCACCCCTGAGAGCTACGCTCTGCGCCTGAGCATAGCGCGCATCATCATACTATCCATAGTGACATCGGGTTTGTACGTCTTCTACTGGCTTTACCTGACGTGGAAGCATCTTCAGAGCGAGACCGGAGAGGTCCACTACCCCGTCTGGCACGCCCTGACCTTTCTGGTCCCCATCTATGGCCTGTTCCGCATCCACAAGCATGTGTCGGTGATACA
The DNA here is from genome assembly GCA_965247645.1 of Dehalococcoidia bacterium. GTDB lineage: Bacteria > Chloroflexota > Dehalococcoidia > Lucifugimonadales > UBA2985 > JAPPHY01. The sequence continues at coordinate 1,519,065 of OZ252024.1, read as the reverse complement.
GGATGTGTCGCAGAGGGCAGGGGTAGAGGCATTGCTAAACCCCGCGCTGGCCGTGACCATGTTGGCTCTCTACTGGCTGATGGCCGTGCTCTCCGCAAATTCGGAGAGCTTCGGCACGTTTGTAGTCCTGAATCTCATACGGCTTGCCCTTATCACCACCGTCATCGTTCGATCTCAAGCCACGCTCAACAACTACTGGAGCAGCGTCAAGGGGGAGGCGCTTGCCCGCGTTCCCCTTGGAGGCGGAGAGGTGAGATTCGTAGCGCTGGTGCTAGTCATGCAACTGACCCTGACCCTCTTCCTGGGGAGCGGCGCCCCTACTTCCTAGACCATCGCCAGGGCATACGGCGCACGTCGGGCCACATCGGCTGCCCGGAGGCCTTGAGGTACAAGGCCACGACCAGTATCCCGGCTATGAACCCTCCTATGTGCGCCCAATAGGCCACGCCTCCGCCCGTCGACCCCAGTGAGCCCAGGCCGGGAAGGAGGTTCTGCAGCAGGAGCCAGAACCCCAACAGGAAAAGGGCCGGCACCCTTATTACCGTGATGATGAACGCTATAACCAGAGTGTTGATCCGGTGATAAGGGTACAGCAAGATGTACGCCCCTAGGATGCCGGCTATGGCCCCGCTGGCTCCTATGACGGGAACCGGGCTATCGGTGTCGATTGCTACGTGAGTCCAGGTGGCGGCTACGCCGCAGATCAGGTAGAAGGCCAGATACGTCAGGTGGCCCAGCCTGTCTTCGATGTTGTCGCCGAAGACCCACAGGTAGAGCATGTTCCCGGCGAAGTGTATGAACCCGCCGTGTATGAACATGGCGGTGAACATGGTCAGCCAGGCCGGGTTGAGAGCATCCAGAGGTACGATTTCTCCCCGGCATAAAAGGCCTCCGGAGGCGGCGCGAAGGATCTGCCCATCGCATACGGGGCCAAACTCACTCACCCCCTGGATCAGCTTGACGGGGATCAAGCCCCACTCGTAGTAGAGCCTGGTCTGCCCTAAATCGCCCAGGGTCAGTTCATAGAGGAACACCACCGCGTTGATGGCTATGAGCGCCATTGTCACGTACGGTTGGGTGCGCCGGTTGACCTCCGGGTCTGTGAGGGGTATCACGGCAAATCCCCCTGGGGGCAGCGCCTCGCAGCCGGCGCGTGGGGCGCCCACCTATGGTTGAATCTACGATACTCCATTATGACGCCCCCTGCGACCTCCCCACAAAGATACGCCGGTATGATAGCACACCGCCCGCGTGAAGCGAGGCTCGTGGTGGAATATCGCTCTTTCCCCCGGTCAAACCTATTGACAAAAGCCTTGGGTGGGATTTAGCATCTCAAGGCCATGCTTGAATTAGATGAAGCGGACCGGTGACCCTGCCGGGTGTGGCAGCAGGGTTTGACGCCCGAGTCTCAGTTTGGGACTCGGGATTGTTTATGCACGGCGAGTTGAGCCCTGCCGGCAGAGGATGAACATCCATGACTGACACACAGTCAACTGCCCTATCCAGGGAGTGGAGGTCCGGCCTCCTTGGGAACTCGGTCATATTCTAGGAGGGAGCCTCAATGCTGACCCAGGTTACTCCGCCACCCAAGTCCATGGAGGACTACCGTCCTCTGGTAGGCGACGAACAGGTAGATGAGATCTACAGGCTGATAGAGCCTCTCCGTGGCGCAAGAGTCCTCCATATCAACGCCACCGCCCAGGGAGGCGGCGTTGCCGAGCTGCTCACCTCCCTGGTCCCCCTTATGAACGACGTGGGCATACACACCGAGTGGCAGGTCATGCAGGGCGCCGATGAGTTCTACCTGGTCTCCAAGGCCCTTCACAACAGCCTTCAGGGAATGGACATAACCTGGACACCCGATATGTGGGAGACCTGGAAGCGTTACAACCGCCTCAACGCCGAACTCTTTGAGGGCGACTATGACTTTGTAGCTGTCCATGACCCTCAGCCCGCCGGCATCCTTCACTTTCTCAAGGAGTCCGGCGCTGCCTCCAACGTCGCCCACTGGATCTGGCGCTGCCACATCGACTCCACGTACTCACAGCCGGAAGCCTGGAGCTTCCTGACGCCCTACCTGAACTCCTATGAGACGGCCATCTTCACACTCAAGCAGTTCGTGAAGCAAGACCTGACGGGACCACGGATATGGGTGATCCCGCCCGCTATAGACCCCCTTAGCGAGAAGAACACCCCTGTTTCGCATGAGGCTGTCCGGGAGACGCTGACGCGCTTCAACGTGGACCCTGAGCGCCCCATGATACTCCAGGCATCCCGGATGGACGCCTGGAAGGACCCAATGGGCGTCCTGGAGGCCTACCTCCGGATAAAGCCCCAGATTCCGGGCCTCCAGCTTGTGTTCCTGGTGGCCATTGCCGACGACGACCCGGAGGGTTGGGCGTACTACGACCAGACCGTAAGCGCGGCCGGGGGTGACGCTGACGTCCACATCCTGCCCAATATACTGAACGGCATCGGCAACCCGGAGGTCAACGCCTTCCAGACCGGAGCCCGGGTAGTGATTCAAAAGTCCATCAGAGAGGGCTTCGGCCTGTCTGTGACAGAGGCCCTGTGGAAGGGACGTCCTGTGGTCGGGGGCAGGGTCGGCGGCATACCCCTCCAGGTGATTCATGGAAAGACCGGCTACCTGGCAAGCTCTCCCAAGGAGTGCGCCAAGTGGGTCCTGCACCTGCTTCAAAACCCGGAGCGGGCGGACCGGCTCGCGCTCCAGGGAAGAGAGCACGTCCGGCGTAACTTCCTGGTCACCCGCTACATAAGGGACTGGGTGAAGGTCTTCCGCGCCTGGACGGCAGCAGCAAGAAGCTCCATAGCGGAAGCTACCGCAAGGCTGTAATCGAGGCCGCCGGGGGGGTGTAACCCGGTTCACGCATACCGGGCAGAGCCGGGAGCAGCATCTCCCCGGGACGGGTATTGCTATTTCCCGCATATATGGTATGGTAGGCAAGGTTGTGGCTCCAAAAGTCGCCGTGTGGCTTGAGCAACGCAAGAAAGGCTAATCGATAATAGTATGTTCGAACCGGGTGGTGGACAACGCCAGAGACCTGAGATACAGGTAGAGGAAGCCCTAAGGGGCATTGGCTCCGGCATCAACAACGTGATGCAGCGCTTGGGCGGCGGCGGCGTCAAGCTGATAATTATAGGACTGATTGCCTTGGCGGTCGTCGTATGGCTGGGCAGCGGCATCTACCAGGTGGGGCCCAGAGAGCAGGCGGCCCTGCAGCTCTTCGGCAAATTCACCTCCACGGAAGGCCCAGGCCTCAAGTGGTACTTCCCCGCGCCTGTAGGGAAGCGCACCATTGTGGACGTGGGCGTGAACAGAAACATGGAGTTGGGGTTCTTCACCACCGGCACCGGGGCCGTCAGCGACCAGGCTGTGGAAGCGCTGATGATCACCGGAGACCTGAACATCGTCAACGTCCAGATGGTGGTTCAGTACCGTATAGCGGACTTGGAGAAGTTCCTGTTCCGCGTGGATGACCCCGGAGACGTGCTGCGTGACGTGCAACGCGGGAACCCTGAGGGGCGCACCCTGAAGGACGCTACAGAGGCGGCCCTGCGCCAGGTGGTGGGGCAGCGCAGCATTGACGATACCCTTGTGACCGGCAGGGAGCAGGTGCAAGCCGACACGAGAGCGCTGCTCCAGCAGATCCTGAACGACTACGACACGGGAATCGAGGTCCTGAACGTGGCGCTCCAGACGGTGCGCCCGCCTGACCAGGTCCGGGCCGCCTTCGACGATGTGGTCAACGCCAGGGTGGACCAGGAGAGCCGCATCAACGAGGCCAAGGCTTACGAGCAGGACCGGGTCCCCAGAGCCCTCGGTAGCGCCCAGCAGACGGTCCAGAGCGCAGAGGCCTTCAAAGCGGAGCGCATAGCCGTGGCCACTGGTGAGGCCGACCGGTTCACATCCGTTCTGGAGGAGTACCAGAAGTCCAAGGCCGTCACTCGCCAGCGCCTGTACCTGGAGGCTATGGAGGAGATACTCCCCGGCGTCACCATGTTCATACTTGCTGAAAACAGCGGCGGCAACCTGCTGCAATTCCTTCCATTGACGGATGAGACAACGCCATGAAGATCATCGGAGTAGTCCTGGGCGCCCTGATACTCCTGGCCGTCATGGCCCAGTTGGTCGGCTTCGGCGTATTCTATACTGTGGACGAGACGGAGTACGTGGTGATCACGCGCTTCGGAGAGGTCCAGAGGACAGTCACCGCCCCGGGCCTCGGGTTCAAGTCTCCGATAGAGACCACGGTCAGATTCGACAAGAGGCTGCTGCGGATTGACGTGCCCTCGGCCGGAATGCCGGACAGGGACAGCCAGTTCCTGGAGATAGACGCCTACGTGCGCTACAAGATCAGGGACCCAAGGCTGTTCCTGCAGAACCTGCGAGACGAGTCCACCGCAGGGTTGCGCATCGGCAACCTGGCAATCTCCGCCATCCGCGATGAGGTGGGTCTGAGAGACCGGAAGGACATCATAGGCGGTGAGCCCCTGACCCTGGATGACGGCACTATCATCGTCGACCCCAGGGAAACCGCGGAGGGCATCCCCACCAGGGAAGCCATGCTGCAAAAGGTCCTCACCGACCTCAAGGAGCGTGTGGAAAGCAACAGGTTTGGGGTGGACATCCTTGATGTGCGCATAAAGCGGGCAGACTTCCCGGCTGCGGCGGAAAACAGCGTGTTCGAACGCATGAGATCGGAGCGCTCCGTTCAGGCTCAGAGGTTGCGGGCCGAGGGTGAGGAGCAGTATCTCACCATCACCGCCGACGTGGACAGACAGGTGAGGATAATTGGCGCCAACGCCGAGCGAGACGCCAACATCCTGAGAGGTGAGGGCGAAGCCGAGGCCATCCAACTTCTGGCCGAGGCCCTGGAGCGCGACCGTGAGTTCTTTGCCTTCAGGCGCAGCCTGGAAGCCTACGGCAACTTCCTTGAGGAAGGCACCACACTGGTTCTATCCGCCGATAACGACCTGTTCAACTACCTGCAGGGGCCGGGCGGTGAAGCGGACTCGGACCAGGACACCCGGTAAGAGAACCGGCGGCCTTCCGGCACTCCTCTTCCCGACTCCTCGCGGCCTTGGCTATACTCCCGCAACCCGCGCCCGCCGCCAATCCGCAAGCATCCACTTTAATGGCCTTCTTTGGCAGCTCGCGCCCCGCTCGTGTGGTTCGAAATACTCACACGAACGAGGCCTCTATCCGTTCGCCCTGAGCATGTCAGAAGAGCGTGAGCGGGAACCAACCCCCTCCGTCATTGCTGCGAAAGCATGCCTGGCGCGGTGTTGGATACGGGGCGCCGCATAGTAGGAGGCGGTAGACCCCTGCACCCCGTTTTCACGAGGACAAGCTTCGCAGGGGTGGTTACAGTGGAGCGCGGCCTTGGGTGTTAAGGGCAACCCATTCCTGCCACCGAGCAAGAATCCATCCCTCTTCCCCCTTCTGGATGCCCGCGTCCACGGGCATGACGACGGCGCTCGCGCCCCGCTCGTGTTTCGACAGGCTCACTACGAACGGGCAAGGGATGTGCGGGGCTACAGACCGTGGATGGGGAATATACGGTTCTCCACCTCACGCGCTCCCTCTTCGGCGAACCGCCGGGCCCGCGACAGGATGCTGGGGTCTACGCGCGGCCCCTCCGCGTCCCTGAGGAGGCTCAGGCCGTACCGCTCACGGTACTCCTGTGGAATCTCGTCAGGCCACTCCTCCCCCAGCATGACCCCATAGTCCAGGGTCCACCCGCGGGCGACTGCGGATACGTCATAGCCTCCGCCTCCAAAGGCAAGCCACCTGGGGCACAGCTTCCCCAGTTCCTCAACCAACCTGGCGTGCCCCTGAACCGTTAGGCCAAGCTGGGTTATGGGGTCGCGGAAGTGGGGGTCCATGCCCAGCTGTGTAGCCAGGACATCGGGGTTGAACGCCTTGACGAGTGGGACGACCACGCTATTCAGCGCCCACAGGTATATCTCATCGTTGGTGTAGGGATAGAGAGGGAGGTTAACGGAGTAGCCAAGGCCCTTGCCGGCGCCCATCTCGCCCACGAAACCCGTGCCTGGGAAGAGATAGTCCCCTGACTGGTGCAGCGATATGGTCAACGCCTGGTCGGAGTCGTAGAAGGCGTGCTGCACACCGTCGCCGTGGTGGGCGTCGATGTCCACGTAAGCCACCCGGAATCCCCGCTCCAGCAGGTACTTGATGGCTATGACCGGGTCATTGAAGACGCAGAACCCGGACGCGCGGTTGGGCATGGCGTGATGAAGCCCTCCGGAGCAGTTGAAGGCCGCTTCAACCCGGCCCTCGGCCAGCATCTCGGCTGCCGTCAGGGAGGCCCCTGTAGACCAGGTTGAGGCTTCGTACATGCCGGGGAAGACTGGGTTATCGCCGTGGTCGCTGAAGTTGTAATCGGCCGGGTTGTAGACGCTCTCCCCGCGGCTCAGGCTCTGAACGGCGTTGACGTAGTCCCTGGCGTGGAACGTCTCTATCTCCTCCTCCGTGGCCCGGCGCGGCTCCACAAAGAGGGCGTTGGGCAGGCTAAAGGCCCCGTAGGACTCCAGGAGCTCGTAGGTGTAGCGGAGCCGCGTGGGAACCATCACGTGGTCGTCTCTGAGAACGTGGCGAGACAGCGCGTCATGGTAGACGAAGGCGGCGCGTCGACTCACCATAGGACATCTCCTGTACGGGCGCCCACCACCCGGCGAAGCCGCTTCCCGGAACGCCGGACTTGAACGATGGTGAACTTGCGCGCGGTCATCGGCTCCTCCCGCCCCATCATACGAGTCCCTGAGAGTGAGCGCAAACGGTCGCAGAAGGAGCGCTAGGAAGGCCCGCATCGAGGTAGAGCCGACAGGCAAGAATCGTAGTACAATTGGAGACGGAAATGCCGTCACCGGGTGGATGGAGCCTTACACCCATTGATACGCCCCACGGGTTCCACCGTGTCGCCAGGAGGCAGGACATAGACAGCAAGCGTCTGGAGGAGCTACTCAGGCAGGTGCAGCAGGGCCGGTTGGACGTGGGAGAGGCGCTGAACAGGCTGCGCACCCTTCCCTACGAGGACCTGGGATTTGCCAAGCTGGACCACCACAGAGACCTTCGCACCGGCTTTCCGGAGGTCGTCTATGCCCCCGGCAAGACCCTGGAGCAGCTGACTAGGATTGCCCAGAGCATGTCGGAGTCCTCCTCCAGGGTACTCATAACCAGGGCGGGGCCGGAGGCGTATGCGGCCGTCAGGGAGGCGCTGCCGAAGGCCCGCTACAATCCGCTGGCCCGGGCCATAGTGGTGAGACGGGACGAACCGGCCCCTCCGACGCCCGGTGTGCTCATAGTGGCCGCAGGCACCGCAGACCTGCCGGTGGCAGAAGAAGCGGCCGTGACTGCGGAGCTAATGGACAGCGGCGTGGAACGGCTGTGGGACGTGGGGGTGGCGGGGATTCACCGACTGCTGGAGCAGCTGCCTCTATTGCAGAAAGCCAGGGTTGTGGTGGCCGTGGCCGGGATGGAGGGAGCCCTGCCGAGCGTGATCGGCGGGCTGGTGTCGGCGCCGGTCATCGCCGTGCCCACCAGCGTAGGGTACGGGGCCAGCTTCCAGGGGCTTGCTGCCCTGCTTGCCATGCTCAACGCATGCAGCCCCGGGATTGCGGTTGTGAACATAGACAACGGGTTTGGCGCTGGTTACATGGCGGGCATGATCAATCTCTCCTCGCCACCCGGCGCTCCCGCATAGCGGGTAATCCATCCTTCAAGCATGCAGGGGGCCGCGTTTACCCGGTCCCCTGCAACTGCCGCTCTTACAGACTCTTGGCCCCGGAGCCGCGACCCTAAGGCGTAACCTCGAAGACGCCGTACATGGTGACATTGTGGGCGGGGAAGGTGCACACGAACTCATAGAGGCCAGGTTCGGGGGCCGTAAACGTGACCGTTCCGGTCTCCCCAGGGTCGATAAGCCCGATGCTGGCTATCACGTCAGGGTCGTCCGGCATGAGCCAGCCGGTAGTTGGCGCCGTTACCCCTCTGGTTGTCACGTCGTCCTTGGTCCCTTGCTTAACCAGGGCCCAGTTATGCTGCTGTGCGTTAGCGTGATTGCTGAAATCCACTCTCACCGTGGAGCCGGCTTTAACCGTGAGCATTTCCGTGTCAAACAGCAATTCGTCGCTGCGCACGGAGCCCAGCGTCAGAACTGCTACGTCGCCTGTCGGGGCGGAGGTGGTAGCCGCAGGCGTAGTCGCTGCGGGCATGTCGGTTGGCTCTACCTCCGGCGGCATCGTTGCCTCTGCCTCCATCGTTGCCGTTGGAGCCGTCGTGGCCGTGGGGGCGGTGGTGGGGTCCTCGCCACCCCCATTACAGGCAAAGCCTGCACTGGCTATAACTGCTACTGCTGCGTATAGGACCCACTCTTTTCTCATTCTTCCTCCTCTATAGGAAACCGGCATCAAACTCAAGGTGATTCTACAGATGGACCTTGGGGCCACTTGCAAGTGTGAAGTTTATCACAACGCGCGGGTCTGTTCAATACTTCACAATGTTGGGTATCCTTGATCTTTATTGGCAATGCCAACGTTGGTTGGAACTCCACTCTCCTACCCGCTCACATGGCTCGTCACGCTCCCCACGAGCGGTAAGAGGGCTGGTTTTGCATGAGCGGGGGATTCTCCGGCCCGCTTGAGATGTAACGCAAACGTAACATCTGTGTAACCCCCGTGGAACACGTATGCCGCATGATTGCTGTTGCTATCGATACTGAGTAAAGGGGGACACTATAGGATGGATACAGGGAGTACCGCATGGATTCTTATGGCTTCGGCGCTGGTGCTGTTAATGACGCCAGGACTGGCTTTCTTCTACGGAGGCCTTGTCCGCGCCAGGAACGTCATCAACACAATCATGCTGAGCTTCATGAGCATGGCCATCATCAGCGTGGTGTGGGTGCTTTGGGGCTATAGCCTGGCGTTCGGCGAGGGCGGGCCGCTCATTGGCGACCTCTCCCTCCTCGGCCTAAAGGGGATGGAGCCCGGCGACGAGATGTTGTTCGCCGTCTTCCAGATGATGTTTGCCATCATCACCCCGGCCCTTATCACGGGAGCGTTGGTGGAGCGCTTCAAGTTTACAACGTACCTTGTATTCTTGGTGCTCTGGGTATCGCTCGTTTACGCGCCCATTGCCCACTGGGTTTGGGCAGGCAATGGCTGGTTGTTCGACCTGGGCGCCCTCGACTTCGCGGGCGGCACGGTTGTCCACATCAACGCTGCCATGGCCGCTATAGCCGCGGCGGTCCTAGTAGGCAAGCGGCGGAACCCCGGCGGGGAGCCCGGCAACGTTCCGTACGTGATCATCGGCGCTTCGCTTCTCTGGTTCGGTTGGTTTGGGTTCAACGCAGGCTCCGGCCTCGCGGCGGACGGCGTAGCCGTGAACGCGTTCCTCGTGACCAACACCGCGGCGGCAACGGCCGCGCTGACGTGGGGCATACTGTCGCAGATTCAACACAAGCGCATGAGCGCTGTGGGAGTCGCGACGGGAGCAGTCGGGGGTCTCGTCGCCATCACGCCTGCAGCGGGCGCGGTGGGGGTGATGGGCGGGTTAGCCATTGGCCTCGGGGCAGGCGTCCTCTGCTACATCGGTGTGCTCATTCGCCCGAAGCTCGGCTTGGACGACGCGCTGGACGTGTTCGCGGTCCACGGCATTGGCGGGATCTGGGGCGCGCTGGCGACGGGCATCTTCACAGTGGAGGCCTTCGCGGGCGTCAAGGGACTCGTCGAGGGCAACATTGAGCAGTTGGGCATACAGGCGGTGGGAGTTGGCGCGACGATTGCGTACTCGTTCATTGTCTCGCTCATCATCCTGTTCGCACTGGACAAGATTCCGGGGCTTGGCCTGCGCATTTCCGAGCGGGAAGAGGACGAGGGCCTGGACTTGGTATCCCACGGGGAAAGGGCCTACGTCAGAGACGGCGCAGACTAGGAGTAGTTGAAAGGTGGAAGCCAACCGCAATGAAGGCGGTTTGATTTAAGGAGGGTCTCATGCTGAAGGTTGAAGCGATCATCAGGCCGGAGCGAATAGGCCAGGTGACCCCGGCCCTGGACGAGGCCGGTTGCACCGGGTATCACTATACGAACATAACGGGACAGGGCCGGCAGGGAGGACTTGAGGTCTTTACAGGGCGAGGCGGCCAAATGGTTAAAGCCGCTGTGCCCAAGACCTTAATCACCACCATCATCCCGGACGAGCTGCTGGAGGCAGTCATCGATGCCATCGTTGGAGCAGCCAGAAGCCCCGGTGAGGGGAATATCGGCGATGGAAAGATCTTCGTGTCTCAGGTGTCAGAGGTGGTGCGGGTGAGGACCGGAGAGCGGGGGGAGATCGCAATCTAGGCCACTTGGGGCAGGACGCAGCTGATCCTGAAGTTGCTACAAGCGGGGTGGGAGCCGGAAGGTCCCCACCCCGCTTCCTTTTGCCCGCCCTGTCCGTGGACTACAGGCGCGTCTGCCCGTTCCCCTCGCGTCTCTGGCCGCGCAGCTCAAAACAGAGTTTGAGGAACAGCAGCGCCTCCCCGGCGGACGCCTTTGACCTGCCGTATCGACGGTCCACGAATGTGATGGGGGTCTCCTTCACGCGAGCGTCGCCGCTCTTGGCAATGATCTCCAGGAGCAGCTTGAACCCCTTGGGACTCAACGTGGGAAGCAGCCCTTCCATGTGGTCTCGCCGGAAGGCGCCGAAGCCGGAGGTAAGGTCTCGCACCGGCAGGCCCACAATCATGCGTCCCAACGCAGACGCCCCGCGGCTGACGATCTGCCTCCACAGGGGCCAGTTCTGCACACCGCCGCCGTCCACATACCGGGAGCCTACTACGATGTCGGCATTGGAGAGGGTTTGCAGCATCCTGGGCAGTTCCTCCGGGCGATGGGACAGGTCGGCGTCCATCATCACCCAGTAGTCGCCGGTGGCCTGCGCAAAGCCCGCGGCAACGGCGCTACCCAGTCCAAGTTTTCCGGGCCTTTGTATCAGCCTTATCCGCGGGTCTTCCTCGCCCAGCTGACGCACCACTTCACAGGTGCCGTCCGGGCTATTGTCATCCACCACAATGACCTCATAGTCCCAGCCGGACTCCAACGCCTCGCGGATGCCCTCGCAAAGGGGCTGGATGTTGCCGCGTTCGTTGTAAGTTGGAACAACTATGGAGACCTTCTCGCCGCCCTGGTTCATGCGCGCCTACCCCGCTCTATAGAGCAGCCGGGAAACCGGTAGCGATTTTGGGCGATCCAGCCGTAGGCCGCCCGACCCAGGGCGCCCATTCCCGGAAGCCACAGCATTGGAGCAATGGGAAGCAGGGGCGGCAGCCTGAGGGCCAGCATTCTGAAGGCGTGGAACCCCTTGTAAAGACGGCCATTGCCCGCGTCCAGGTAAGCGGCGCGGCTCAGGTCTTCCCCGGACAGGCCATTGGGCGGCTCTGCCAGGGATTGCCAGGGAATCCACTCCACCTTATGGAAGAAGTCGGCCTTCGAAAGCCAACGCCGCGCCGCGGCGCAAAAGCCGCAATCCCCGTCGTAGTAAAAGACCCAGCCAGACTCATGCCGCATACTGTCCGCCATTATACCCTCCTCACTGGAGCGCACGCCATATCCCCTGCTTTGACCTCGTTAACCCGCGTCCAGCCTCCGCCATCGGCTGAGGGGGCGGCAGACCAGCCAGGCCCTGGCCTCTATTGCCCTCTGCGAGACCGGCCCAAAGGAACGGCTGTCGGTACTCATATCCATTGCATCCCCCAGGAGGAAGAACTCGTCTTGCTTGAGAACCCACTCGCCACTCTGCCCGTCCGGTAGGAACGCCTCTTTCAGAGGCGCATCGTTGACCGTCAGAACCCCCATGCTGAGCCTTACCGTATCGCCCGGAAGGCCCACAACCCGCTTTATCACCGCTTTCCTCCCACCCAGCGGGCCGCGCGCAAGAACCACGTCCCCCCTTTGCGGGGAGCGCCGCAGATAGGCAAGGCGGTCAAAGAGCGCGTACTCCCCGGAGTCCAGCGTGGGATACATGCTCCATCCCGTAACGGTCACCCTGCGAGATGTGACGAAAGCCGCCGCATCATACATCATCCTCACAATCCGGCGCAAAGGCATCCCCCAAACTGCGCGAGTCCCTCACACCCTTGAGGATACCAGACCTGAGCGCAACGAGATACCCGGCGCATTCGGCATTCTCTACAGGTGTCAGCTACGCCCGCAGTCATCCCGCTCGTGGTGAGCATGTCGAACCATACGAGCGGTGTCGCGCGCCATTGCCAACGCCTGTTGAGAATACCGCGCGCGCATTACCCCTTGGCAGCATGCCCTCATTGCTTTAGACTATACCCAGCTAAAGAATCACTCTTGTTAGGAGGTATACCCGTGTCCATATTCAGGCAAGCCGTCAGCGCAATTGCCAAAGCGCTACCATCCGAGAAGGGCTACGCCCACTGCGACATCCCCTGCGGGATCTACGACCCCATCGCCGCCAAGATAGCTGCCCAGACCGTCCAGAAGATGGTTATGCGAATGCAGGCGCTGCCGAGCCCCGAGTCGGACGACGCCCGAGCAGCTTACGTAAACACCATGAGCCGCTACGTGATGGTCAAGGATGAGCACGCCGAGCTCTGCAAGCGAGAGCTGCGGATTCTCTGGGCCGACTATGGCTGGCCCAATGCGCCGGAAGGCTTTGACCTGCACGGTTCCTTCAACGCCGCTCTGAAGCTGGCCGGCCGCTGCCGCCAGACCGTGGACATGGCCGCCTGTGAAGAGCTGGTAGCCGCGGTGGACAGCATCGCCACCGCTTTCTGGGCCACCAAGGGCGTCGAGTATAGCGACCCCAGCGCCGCAGCCCGCTTCGGGACATAGCCCCGGATGAGAGGAGCTTCCTCCGCCCTCCCCCCTGGCGAAGAAGGAGGGCGGAGTTGGCCCCGGTCCCCAGGCGAAGTCGAAGTTGCCGCGCCCTATATACATTCTGTGGTAATATGTACACATGAAACTTGGGGCATTTGAGATAGAGGAACCCCTACCCAAGCTGCGAAATCCCCATGCCTTCGCCACTCTCCGCCCCTGGGTGGACGTGGGAAGCGTGGGACGCCTCACCTTCCGCAGCTTGGAGCGCCACTTCCAGGCCCACGACCTGGCCAAGCTCGCCAGGCCCGGTGTCTTCTTCGACTTCACGCGATACCGCCCCACCATATACACCGTCGACGGACAGCGGCAGGTGACAGTGCCAACCGTCAACGTTCGTTACGCCCACGGTGAAGGAGACCACGACTTCCTGTTTCTCCACCTGCTGGAGCCTCACCTGAACGGCGAGGGCTACGTTCACTCCGTCGTAAAGCTCTTGGAGAAGCTGGACGTCAGGAGGTACTGCCTCCTTGGAGCCATGTATGACCTGGTGCCCCACACCAGGCCCATAATGGTGACCGGGGCGGCCACCGGAGAAGAGACCCTGAAACTCGTAAGGAGCCTTGGCGTTCACTCCAGCAGCTACGAGGGTCCCACCAGCATCGCCTCTCTGATCTCCCAGGAAGCAGCGCGGATGGGGGTTGAGACCATGGGGCTGATAGCCCACCTGCCCCAGTACGCGCAGATGGACGCAGACCACGTCGGCCGCTTGCGCCTGCTGGAGTTGCTGTGCCAGCTGTACGACTTTGACATGGACCTGGAGAGGGTCAAACTGCGGGCCAGACAACAGACCGAGGAGATATCCTCGGCTATGGACCGCAACCCGGAGGTGAAGGGGCTGGTGCAGCAGCTTGAACGGCAGTACGAGGACAGGGTCAGGAGGATGAGGGAAGGCAGCCAGGACGTGGAGCCGGAGCTCTCTTCCGAGGTACAGGACTTCCTGGATCAGCTGGGCGACCAGTTCAGCCAGAACTGAGCCTCCTCCGGGAGCGGCTTCATACCCACGCAACGAGTTTCGCAATGCCTGAAGCCCCAGACCTGGAGGTAGTCAAGGACATTCTCAACCAACGGATACGTGGCCTGGTGGTTGGTGACGCCCAGGTCCTGAGGCCGCTGGAATTGCGCGTCCTGACCCCCGCCGATTTTGTCCAGGATGTCATCGGACGCTCTCTCCTGCAATTCAGCCGCAGGGGCAAATTCCTGCTGGCTGAGCTCTCGGAGGAGCGCGCTCTGGTGATAAATCCCATGCTCACCGGGGCCGTTCAGATATGCTCCCCGTCTACGCGATTGGCCAAGAAGACGTCCTTCCTCCTGTCCTTGTCGGACGGGACACAGCTGCGCTACCTGGACGAGACCCAGATGGGCATGGCCTACTACGTGGAAGCCTCCCGGCTTGGAGAGGTGCCCCGGCTGAGCGAGCAGGGGCCCGATGTCCTAGACCAGTACCCCGCGCTCCCGGAGTTCGAGCAGCGGCTTCGCCGCTTCCAGGGGGAGATCAAGGGGGTGCTCACCAGGGGCCAGTTTCTCGCTGGCATCGGCAACGCCTACGCCGACGAGGTCCTCTTTGAGGCGGAGATATTCCCGTTCAAGAAACGCCCAGCCCTCTCCGAGCAGGAAGTGGCCCGCCTTCACCAGGCCATCCCCAGGGCGCTGCGCCGCGCCATGAGCGTCCTGCGAGAACGCGTGGGCCAGGACACTCACGTCAAGGTGAGGGACTTCCTCTCAGTGCATGGCAAACGGGGAGGCTTGTGCCCTCGCTGCGGCGGCAACATCACCACCATCGGCGCAAACCGGCGGCTCACCAACTACTGCCGCCGGTGTCAGCCCGGACTGCTGTTGAGGAACTGAGGCCTGGGATAGCCTCGTGCGCAACGCCAGGATTTGCCTTACAATGGACTTAGGGGGATGCCGTGTTTGAATCTCTGTCTGAAAAGCTCAACACTGTCTTCAACCGCCTCTCCGGCAAGGGGCGACTCACGGAGAAGGACGTGGACGACGGCCTCCGCGAGGTACGCCTGGCCCTGCTGGAAGCCGACGTCAACTTCCGGGTAGCTCGTGACTTCGTTCAAAGGGTCCGCGAGAGGGCCGTGGGCAGCCAGACGCTGGAATCCCTCAGCCCCGGCCAGCAGATAGTGAAGATAGTCAACGAAGAGCTAATCACCATCCTCGGAGGCGAGTCCTCCAGGCTGGCGGGCGCCGACTCCCCACCCTCGGTCTTGATGCTGGCCGGGTTGCAGGGATCCGGAAAGACGACAACCGCCGCCAAGCTGGCCCTCCATCTCAAGCGCGGGGGCCACAGGGTGCTGCTGGTCGCGGGAGACCTCCGCCGTCCGGCCGCGGTCGAGCAGCTGGTGACACTGGGTAAGCAGCTGGACGTGCCCGTGTACAGCGAGGGCCAGGGGTCCAGCGCGCTGGATACGTGCCGGCAGGGGGTTCAGAAGGCCAGGGACCTTGGGGCCGCATGGGTCATTCTGGATACCGGGGGCCGGCTCCAGATAGACGACGAGATGATGGAGGAGTTGGAGGAGATCAGGGGAGCCACGTCGCCTTCGGAGCTTCTCATGGTGGTGGACGCCATGACGGGCCAGGACGCCGTCAACTCCGCCCAGAGCTTTCACGAGCGGATTGGCCTGACCGGCCTGGTTATGACCAAGCTGGACGGCGATGCTCGAGGAGGGGCTGCCCTCTCCATCACCCAGGTAACCGGCCTGCCCGTGAAGTTCATCGGCACAGGGGAGAGGGCCGACGCCCTGGAGATCTTCCACCCCGACCGCCTGGCATCTCGCATCTTGGGTATGGGAGATGTCCTGACACTGGTGGAGAAAGCCCAGGAGACCATAGACCAGGAGCGCGCCCGAGAGATGGAGCGCAAGTTCCGCAGGGCAACCTTCAACCTGGAGGACTTCCTGGAGCAGCTCCACCAGGTGAACCGTATGGGGCCCATCAGCCAGGTACTGGAGATGATACCCGGCTTCTCCTCGCTATCGCGGCGTATGTCGCCGGAGGAGCTGGACGGGAAGCGCATGAAGACAATGGAGGCCATAGTCTACTCCATGACTCCCAGGGAGCGCCGCAGCCCGGAGATCCTCAACGGCAGCCGGCGGCGGCGCATCGCCAGGGGCAGCGGGACCACGCCCCAGCAGGTGAACCAGCTGCTCAACCAGTTTCGACAGATGCAGAAGGTGATGAAGCAGGTGTCCTCTGGCAAAATGCCGCGCGGCATTGGGGGCCTGTTCGGATAGAGCGGTCGCCGCGCCCCTGATGCCCCACAACGCGGAGCCGCTTCCCGCCCGTCATCCCGCCACCTCCCCCCTCTCTGGATGCCCGCTCACCCCCGTATCAAGCGCCAGCGGGCTCTGAGCAATGTCGAAGGGTGTGAGCAGGCCTGTGGGACAGACGCGTGAGTGTCCCGCTCATATGGTTCGACAAGCTCACCACTAGCGGGAAGGGTGGCCGGCTCACCATGAACTAAAGAATGGGGTAGGACTGGGGTTTACCCTCACTGGTTGGTTTCCGGCGGCATGTTCATCAGGGCCTGGGTGCGGGCTCGCATCTGACCCAAGGAGCCGAGCCCCTCTCTGGGAAGGAACACCGCGGCGAAGAGGGTGGGAGGGACGAAGAGAATGGCGTGCATTGTGATGGCATAGGGAAGAGCCAGGCTTTTTTCGATGTCGAAGAAGCCCATAATGTATACCATCGCAGCCTCGAAGACGCCGATGGCCCCGGGGGTGGTTGGGATGGATGTGGCCACGAATATGGTGGCAAGAATGAGCAGCACCGCCTGGGCAAGGGAGATGTCAATGTTCATGCCCAATGCTATGATCCAGCCACTGACTCCCAGAATGCCCCATTGAGACAGGCTGGCGATCATGGAAACCAGCATACGCGCCTTGTTGCGTTCCAGTTGGGCCAGGGACACGGCAAAGGTGCGCAGCACGGGAAAACGATCTACAAACGGGATCCCCCTGCTGCCCCAGGCCATGAACCTGACCAGGACCAGGAGTAGAATGGAAAAGGCTATGCCCCCGGCGGCATAGCGGCCAAGCTGTCCCCCTCCGGGGACCAGAAAGAGGCCAAGGGCCAACAGAAGAGTTGAGGCCCAGACATCCATTATACGCGTCATGCCCAAGGTTGCCAGGGCAGCGCCGCGGCTGATCCCGTCCCTGAAGATCAGGAGGGTCAGCTGGGTAGCCTCGCTGGCGATGCGTATGGGCAGGACGTTGTTCAGCCCCAGCCCCATGTTCTCTATCAGGAACAGCCTTCGCACGGATATGCGTTCATCGACGAACAGCACCTGCCACCTGTAGGCCCTGGCGACGTTGCTGAGGAGGAACACCACCAAGGCCAGGGCTAATAGGTGAAGAGGCAGGTTTCTGAAGGACTGCCAGACTTCCTCCCAGGCCACTCCACGGCTGACGAGCCATCCCAGCGCCACACATACCACGAGGCCGATGGTTAGACGGATGGCCAGGGCTTTCTTGCTGCCGCTTCCGTAGTTGTATAGGTAAAGGAGTATTCTCACAAGTGACAGCCTGTTCAGACGCACGGCCTTGCCGTGCGCCCGTAAGTATATACTATGTTTCGTGTGTGATGCTACAGTCCCCCCAGAGCGTCCTCCGCGCCTGCATTTGCGCAAATTGGGGGAAGTCGAGAGCCCACTGTGGGCCTGCGCCCACGCTGGGCTTGCGTCCGGAGCGCCCTTTGAGGCATCCTGCTTTCAACGATTGTGGACTGTGGGGCGCAGGACCGGAGCGCCACTCTGAAGAAGAAGGAGGCATTAGCCGTGCCGGATAGGTCGCATGGCAACGGGGAGGTCCCCGGTTCAGAGATTTACCTTCGGCGGCTGCCTGTTACCGAGGCTTTGTTCAGGTTGGAGCGCTACTTGGACCGGGCCTTCGTTGCCGGTCTGGTTACCGTGGCGGTGGTCCACGGAAAGGGCACGGGGGCGATGCGGGCTGCGGTGCATGAGGCGCTGTCTGCACATCCACTGGTAAAGGGGTTCAGGAACGGGCAGATAGGCGAGGGCGATGCGGGGGTTACGGTGGTGGAGATGGCGGACCGATGGTAGTGGAGGCCCCGATCATGTGGTTCGACAGGCTCACCACGAACGGGCTTCCCATCCCCTCATCCCCTCTGGATGCCCGCGTGCGCTGCGCCTTATGGCAAACCTGGGGAATACGGAGTATAGTGGACGTAGCGGGTCTAGGAGGAAGGATTATGGAAGAGCAAAGGCCGGAAGAGCAAAGGCCGGAAGAGCAAAGGCCGGGTATCGGCTTCACAAAACGTCATCGCTGGTCCGGACTCTGGAACGGCGTGGTTATAGGCATGGGGCTTTCCTGGATCATCGCGGGACAGACTCTTGGCGTATTCCCCCTGATTTTGGGCATCATCATGGAGGTGATGCAGCGCAGGAGTCTGAGTGGCACCGGGTAGCCCCGGACTCCATGCCTTTCAGGCGTGGAGTCCGCCCCGCGTACGCGGGGTGGCCGCTGCGCATCGGCTTGTGAAGGCGAAGGAAACCTGCTAAGATTCTCAACGTCATATTCCCGGCCCGTGTTGTTGGGCCGAGCGTGGAAATACCGTAGAAGAGGTGGACATCTGTGTCGAAGATCAACGTAGCTATTATAGGGGCGGGCAACTGCGCATCCTCCCTGGTGCAGGGAATATACAAGTACCAGGAGGCCGATGAGGACGCCTTCATTCCCGGACTCATGCACACGGTATTGGGAGGCTACCACATATCGGACATCAACCTCGTTGCCGCCTTCGACATCGACAAGAACAAGGTAGGCAAGGACCTGTCCCAGGCTATCTTCACCGCGCCGAACAACACCGCAAAGTTCTCCGACGTGCCCTTTATGGACGTGCCAGTGGAGAGGGGCATGACCCACGACGGCCTTGGGAAGTACCTGTCCCAGGTGATTGTCAAAGACCCCGGCTCCACCGTGGACATTGTCAACATACTCAAGGAGAGAGACACACATGTGGTGGTGAACTACCTGCCAGTGGGAAGCGAGCAGGCCACCAAGTGGTACGTGGAGCAGGTGCTGGCGGCAGGCTGCGGCTTCGTCAACTGCATTCCGGTATTCATTGGCAGAGAGGACTACTGGCAGAGGCGGTTTGAGGAGAAGAACCTGCCGGTGATAGGCGACGACATCAAGTCCCAGTTTGGGGCTACCATCACCCACAGGGTCTTGACACGCCTCATGCGGGAGAGGGGGGTCAAGCTGGAGAGGACCTACCAGCTCAACTTTGGAGGAAATACCGACTTCTACAACATGCTGGAGAGGGAACGGCTGGAGTCCAAGAAGATATCGAAGACCAACGCGGTGACCTCTCAGTTGGACTACGATCTGGGGCCGGACAACGTACACGTAGGCCCCAGCGACTACGTGCCCTGGCTGGCAGACCGCAAGTGGTGCCACATCCGAATGGAGGGACGCACCTTTGGGGACGTCCCCATAAACCTGGAGCTCAAGCTGGAGGTGTGGGACAGCCCCAACTCCGCCGGCGTGGTGGTGGACGCCATACGGTGCTGCAAGCTGGCCTTGGACCGCGGCATTAGCGGCGCTCTCAAGGGCCCGGCCGCCTACTTCATGAAGTCGCCTCCCATTCAATACTCCGACGACGAGGCGCGAAAAATGGTGGAGAGCTTTATAGACGGCGGCTAGGCGCCTTGCACCCTGGACACCCTGCATAGCTAAATGAAAATCGGCCTGGTTTCCCCATACGATTACGCCTACCCCGGTGGCGTGATGGCTCACATCTTCCATCTGAGCCAGCACCTCATCAAGGCCGGACACGAGATCAAGATCATTGCGCCCCTCTCAAGCCCCCCGGCCATCCTGGACAAGGGCTTTATCCGGCTGGGCAGGTCCGTCCCCGTACCCACCGGCGGCTCCACGGCTCGCATATCCCTATCGGTATGGCTGGAGCCGCGTATCAAGCGCCTCCTGAAGGAGGAGAGCTTTGACGTCATACACCTGCACGAACCCCTTGCGCCCGTCATCCCGTTGCTCATTCTGCATCTCTCCCAGGCGGTGAACGTGGGGACTTTTCACGCCTTCCACGGCAGCAGCCGCGTATACTGGCTGAGCAAGCACATGCTGAGAAGGTCGCACGAAAGGCTGGACGGCAGGATTGCCGTTTCCAGTCCCGCGTTGGGCTTTGTAAGCAAACACTTCCCCGGCGACTACCGGGTCATTCCCAACGGGATAGAGTTCAACCGGTTCTCCAAACCGGCGCGACCTCTCCGAGACTTCCAGGACGGCAAGCTGAACATCCTGTTTGTAGGACGGTTGGAGAAACGCAAGGGTCTGCGATATCTCCTGGGAGCATACGGCAAGCTCAAGTGGAAACATCCAAACACACGGCTCATTGTGGTTGGCCCCGGCAACCCGGAGCCGGAGGCTTACCGCTTCATCGCTGAGCGCAACATCGAGGACGTTGTGCTGGTCGGCGGCGTATCCTACGAGGACCTGCCCCGCTACTATCAGGCCGCGGACATATACTGCTCGCCCGCCACCGGCAAAGAGAGCTTCGGCATAGTCCTGCTGGAGGCAATGGCGGCGGGCAAACCCATAGTCGCCACTAACATAGAGGGGTACGCATCGGTGATGACCCACCGCGAGGAGGGCCTGCTGGTCCCACCAAAGAACGAAGAGGCCCTGGAGGAAGCCCTGGATACCCTTCTGACGGACTCCGCCCTCCGGGAGGAGATGGGCGCCAGGGGGACCCAAAAGGCGCCCCACTATGACTGGGAACAAGTAACGGCCAGGATAATCGAGTACTACACCTACCTCCTGGACCGTCGCAGCGTCGCCAACTCTACGGACCTTCTGCAACAGCAGGAAGGGCCCATCCTTTCCTGAACGCCATGCCTTCATGGCAAGAGTGCAGGACACAGGCCCGCAAGGCCTCTACCCGCTACCTTGAGGAGCCACTGGCGCGCCTTCTGAAGGCGATGGGCCTCTCGCCCAACAAGGTGACGATTCTTGGCCTCCTGACCAGCGCAGCGTGCGCCTACCTGCTCAGCATGGGCAATTTTGTTGGCGGCGGCGGCCTGCTCATTCTGGCCGGCGTGATGGACATGGCCGACGGCGCCCTGGCGCGGCGCTACGGCAACGCCAGTCCACGAGGCGCGCTCATGGACTCCACCATAGACCGCGCGGCAGAGGCTACGGTCTTCCTGGGCCTTCTGGTATTCTATTTAGACCCCCTCTCTATTCCGGAGGCGCTGCTGGTAAACCTGGCGCTGTTTGGCTCTTTCATGGTGAGCTATCTGCGCGCGCGGGGAGAGGGGCTGGGCGTGGATTGCAAGGTGGGTATAATGACCAGGCCGGAGAGGGTGTTAGTCCTGGCGGTGGGCCTTCTGATAGGCCAGCCCGCCATAGCCCTGGCTATCATCGCCGCCCTGTCCTTCCTGACCGCCATCCACCGGTTCTGGCACATCTACCGAGCGCTGCCCAAGGGGTAGAGCACGCTTTTCTTACTCACATTGAGCAGATTTTGATCTCTATTGGGTTACAATTAAGGCGAAACAGTGGATGGGAGTCGTTGTCCAATCCGGACGTATACCTTTTGCAGGATTCCGGAGACGACCGGCTGACCTTTGAAAGGTTGTGGGCGTAGCCGACACTTGTAGAGAATACGTAATCCGGGGGTTTGTTGACATGGAGCGGCCTACGGATATACTTTAACGGCGGCCAGGGAACGCTTTGGGCACTGTGTTCTCCACGGCAGGCTCAATTCCTCCGCTGACCTCAACCTTTATCGCACTCAGGCTCAGGGAAGGAAGGTCCAACGTTGCAGG
This sequence comes from Dehalococcoidia bacterium, assembly GCA_965247645.1. Lineage (GTDB taxonomy): Bacteria > Chloroflexota > Dehalococcoidia > Lucifugimonadales > UBA2985 > JAPPHY01. The sequence goes on along the minus strand of OZ252024.1, from coordinate 1,497,326 downwards.
AGAGCAAACCAAAGATCTTCTATGGCTGGTGGATTGTCCTGGCGGCATTCCTGCTCCTCACCTTCACCAGCATGACCGGAGGCTATGGCCTCAGCCTGTTCTACAAGCGCCTCACCGACTACTTTGGCTGGGGCCGGACCGCGCTGGCGGGGGCCATCTCCCTCTCCAGGCTGGAGGCAGGCTTCCTTGGAGGAATCGAGGGGTTCCTGGTGGATCGGTTCGGCCCGCGAGCAATGATACTTATGGGTATCGTTCTCACCAGCATCGGCATGATACTCCTGTCCCGCGTCAACACCCTGCTGGCCTTCTACGTCATTTTCATCCTGATGGTGACTGCGGGGCGGAGCCTCAGCTCCATGGTTGCCATTGACACCACGGTGGTCAACTGGTTCATCCGGCGGCGAGGCACGGCCTTTGGCCTGCTGCGGTCCGCGGTGGCCGTGGGAGCGGCCGGAGTGATAGTGGTTGCGTGGTTCATCGACGTGTACGGCTGGAGAGCAGCCTTCGTCGCCACGGGCATAGGGACGCTTCTCGTCGGAGTGCCGACGGCCCTTGTGATGAGGCACAGGCCGGAGCAGTACGGCATGCTCCCGGACGGCAACACGCAGGAGCCGGCGCGCAGCCAGCCAATGGACATCCAGGGCGGGTCCGAGGAGACGGTCGCCGTTCCTGAGGTGGAACGGGAGCCGGACATAGGCATGACTGTAGCGCAAGCCTTGAGGTCCAGGCCGTTCTGGACCCTCTCATTCGGGTTTGCCATACGGCTCCTGGTGACCGGAGCGGCGACCCTTCACGCGATCCCACTGGTGGAGGACCTGGGGTACTCCACGGCCACCGCCGCCGCCGTCCTTGGCTCTATGGGAATGGTCAGCATAATCGGAAGGCTGGGCGGCGGATTCCTCAACGATGCCTTTGGCACCAAGATAGTGGCCGTAGCCAGCGTATGCGCCCTCGCCGTCTCCTGCCTGGTCATCGCCTACGCCCAGAACCTTTGGCACATATTTTTGTTTGTGGCCCTGTACGCTCCGTCCTACGGCTGCTCCGCAGCTACAATGCCGGCCATCAAGGGCGACTACTTTGGCCGAAGGTCCTACGGCACAATCCTGGGACTCTCCGGGATGGCGCAGATGGCCGGGTCCATGCTCGGCCCGGTCTATGCTGCGTACGTGTTCGACGTTTCTGGAAGCTATCGCCTTGCCTTCCTCAGCTTTGCGGCGCTGCTTCTGATCTCCGCCGCGCTCTTCATGTCCCTACAGCGGCCCCGCTACCGCTGAGGCTGGGCCACGCCGGGCGGCGCCGCTCATGTACTTCGACAGGCTCACCACGAGCGGGGAGAACAGTGTCCGAGCTCTCTTTACCTGCTCATCCTGAGCGTATCGAAGTACATGAGCGGGACGGCGTGGGAGGCGCGTCTCACCCCGCTGATTCCAGCGCCAGGTTGCCGTAGCCGTCCACGCGGGCGGTCCAGCCGGGGGGCAAGACGGTGGTCGCGTCCATCTGGAAGACCAGGCCCGGCCCGGCGATTGCGTTGCCGGGGAGCAGGCGCGATCGGTCGTAGCAGCGGGTGGGCAGCGGCTTCCCGTTGAACACCACGGGTCGCTCGTCCACCAGGGCTGCCGACGGGTCTCTGCCGCCCTCCTCCATTGGCGCGACAACCGGCTTCTCCACCGGGCCGATTGCCTTCAGCCGGGCCGTGACCACCTCAGTCGGCTGCGACGGATCGCTGTGGCCGTAGCGCCGGCGATGGGCGCGATGGAAGCGCCGCGCCGCCGCCCTGGCTACCCCCGCCCCCAGCGGCGGGCAGGGCGCCATCAGCTCGTAGGACTGGCCCACGTACCGGACGTCCAGGAATCGCTGGAACCGCAGCATCGCCCTGCCGAATCCCTCAGCGCCCAGATCCTCCCGCGCCTGCTCCTCCATAGGGCGGAAAGCGTTTCCCAGCGCGTCCGCGTCCACCTGAGACTCCTGTAGCAGCAGTGTGTGGGAGTAGTCCTTCACCACGTCCGCCATTGCTGCGCCCAGGGCGGAGAGGACGCCGGGATGAGGGGGTGCCAGGACGCGGGTCATACCCAAGCCCTCCGCCAGGGCGCAGGCGTGCATGGGGCCTGCGCCGCCAAAGGCCACCAGCGTGAAGCGGCGAGGGTCGAAGCCCCGCTCCAGGGAGATGGCGCGGAGGGCGCGCTCCATAGCCGCGTTGGCGACTCTTAGGACGCCCTCGGCGGTTTCGGCGGCGTCCTGGCCCAGCTCCGCGGCCAGCCTGTTCACGTAGAAACGCGACCGCTCCACGTCAAGGGACATACGTCCGTCCAGGAAGCGGCCTTCGTCCAGTCGGCCCAGGACCAGGTTGGCATCCGTCACCGTCACCTGCTCGCCGCGGCCGTAGCAGGCGGGCCCTGGGTCGGCCCCCGCCTGATTGCGGGCCCACCAGCAGCGCGCCGCCTGGGTCGACGCGGGCGATGGAGCCTCCGCCCGCCCCCACAGTGTGTATGTCTATGGTGGGCATACGCGTTGGATAGCCACCAATCTGCGCCGAGGTGGTCTCCTGAACCCGGCCGGGGCAAAGGGAAACGTCTGTGGACATGCCGCCCATGTCAAAGGTGATGACCTGGGAGAAGCCCGCTTGGGACGCCAGGTGAAAGGCTCCTACCACGCCCCCGGCAGGTCCGCTGAGCAGGGTGCGGACAGGCTCCTGCGCGGCCCTCGCCGCCGAAAGGCTGCCGCCGCCGGAGTGCATGATGCGCAGGCGCGGGCCCAGGGCATCGCCCAGCCGACGGAGGTAACGGGCCATGGGCGGGCCCACGTAGGCGTTGACAACCACAGTGCTGGTGCGCTCATACTCCCGGTACTCCGGCAGCAGGTCGCTGGATACCGAGAGGAACAGGTCTCCGCCCAAGCGGCCCAGCGCCTCCCTGAGCAGCCGCTCGTGCGCCGGGTTGCGGAAGGAGAACAGGAGCGACACGGCGACCGCGTCGGCTCCCCCCTCACGCGCCTGCCGCGCGATGCGTTCTGCGTCCTCGGCGCTCAGGGCGGTTATGACATTGCCCCGGCTATCCAGGCGCTCCGGCACGCCAATGCGCAGCTCCGGCGGCACAAGCTGCGGCGGCCGCTCCACCCCAAAGTCGTACAGCGCGGGGCGGTTCTGCCGGCCTATCTCCAGCATGTCCTCAAACCCCTCCGTAACCAGGAGCGCGGTGCGGGCGCCCTTGCGCTCCAGCAGGGCGTTGGTGGCTACGGTGGAGCCGTGGGAGATGTCGGCATCGGGCGGCGCTTGGAGCTCCTGCAGCCCTTGCATCACGGCATCTGTTGGGTCCGCCGGCGTGGAGGACGTCTTGAATACCCTGACCTCGCCCCCAGCTATCAGGGCAAAGTCGGTGAACGTCCCGCCTATGTCTACGCCCAGGATGGCCTTGCTCATCTCATCGTGAATCTATGGAATACGGAGCGATTCGTCAAGGCGCGCCGCCCGGGCGTCGGTGGAAAGTCGATCCGAAATACAAGCTAACACCATGAGATTCCATTGACGATGCACGCCTATAATGGTGCTTTACTTGACGAAGGAGGTGAGAACGTGAGACTACACCCACAATCTAAGCTGAATGTTAGGCTTTTTATACGGAAACATGTTCTCTTGTTGCTCTTTTACTAGTAGGGACGCTCCTTTTCTCGGCCTGTACTGGAGAAATGGGGAGTCAGGGCTCTCAAGGCCCCCAGGGACCTGAGGGAGCCCAGAGACCTCAGGGACCTGAAGGAGCCCAGGGACCAAAAGGCGACCCCGGAGGGCCGGTGGGGCCAAAGGGAGAACAGGGAGAACAGGGAGACCCGGGCGAAAAGGGAGACACGGGAGACACAGGCCCACAGGGATCACAAGGAGTGCGGGGGCCACAAGGAGAGCCGGGGACCCCGGGCGGGCCTCCGGGTCCGCTGGGACCCCAGGGCCCAACCGGCCCGCAGGGACCGATTGGCGCTCGCGGGGTACAGGGTGAAACCGGCCCGCAGGGAGAGCGTGGCGTCCAGGGCTTACTAGGAGAGCAAGGGCCGCTTGGGCCGGCTGGACCGCAAGGGCCCAATGGCGGCCAGGGTAAAACAGGGCCAACAGGCGCCGTAGGACCTCAGGGACCGGAAGGCCCGGTGGGTCCCCAGGGACCGGCAGGACAGCGCGGGGCTCCCGGACGTGAAGGCACAGCAGGGCCGCATGGTCCACAGGGGATCCAGGGCAAACCTGGGGTGAGCGAGCTCGAAATCGTCACGGAAGCGGTCGGACAGACCGTTACTCAGCTGAAAACGGCAACAGCGAGATGCTCGGATGCCGGAGAGAACCTGTCAGCAGTCTCAGGTGGAGCCATGCTCTCGGGCGTAACCACCGACATAACCATTATTGGAAGCTACCCCACCGGGAATGCGGGCGAGGTGCCGTCTGGGTGGATAGCAGAAGCCAGATACAATGGGCTCTCTTCACCAGGAAGCTGGACGCTTACCGCCTACGCGGTGTGCGCCGACGTCCAATAGGACAAAGCGCGACTACGCCTCGCGCAGCCGGATCCGGCGCATGAGGTGTGACGCAGCGATGGATGACCCGGAAGGGTCTGGTGTGAGAGGGGCCGGCATAAGCCGGCCCCTCTCACCGTCTCTATGGCCCTGCTCATCCCATCGTGGAGATATGGAGTACGGAGCGATTCGTCAAGGCGCGCCACGGACGGCTCCCGGCCTGCGAAAGGCCAGGTACACGCCGGACAACGCCAGGACGCCACCCGCCACGCTGGTGGGAGGCGGCGCCTCGCCAAGCACGATCCAGGCCAGGATGGTAGCGCCTACGGGCTCCGCCATCACCGCCACGGCCACCAGCGTGGCGCTCACGCGCCCAAGCGCCCAGTTGAGGGATGAGTGGCCCACAAGCTGAGGCACAAGGGCAACCAGGACCAGCATCAAGTACGTTCCTGCGCCGAAGCCGCCGAGTGGAGCGCCCGTTACGACTACCGCGGCCAGGAGCATCAGCGCAGAAGCTGGATACACAATAGCGATGTAGCTGAGGTTGGAGAGGTCTCGTCTGACCCGCCGGCCAATGAGGAAGTAGGCCCCTGCGGCCGCCGCTCCAACGAGGGCCAGGAGATCGCCGTAAAGCTGGCCGCCCCCGGCAGCCCGGTCTCCCTCGGCCAGCACAACGCCGCCCACAATTCCCAAAGCGATGCCTCCCGTCACCGCCGGCGTGAGTCGCTCACGAAAGGCCACGCGGGAGACCAGGGCAACCAGCAGCGGGCTGGTGGTCACCAGCGCCACGGAGCTTGCAACGGAGGTGAGCTCCAGCGAGGCGATCCACGCCACAAAGTGGAGCGACAGGGCCAGCGCAGACGCCACACACCAGAAGAGCTGCGAACGGCTGACGGAGCGCAGACCACGCCGGTCTACGGCCAGGGCCAGGGGAGCCGTCACGAGGCCGGCAATGCCAAGCCGGTACGCGGCGATGACCAGGGCGGGGGCGTCGGCCAGCCGAATCAGGACCGCCGCGCAGGAGACGGCCGCTACCCCGGAGGCGACTACGCTATAGAGAAGTATTGGACGCACTTGCCGCAGCTTTGATGGCCGTAGAGCCGAACACCGGTCGAAGGTATACTACAGGGAGAGGTTGCCGTGCCAAGCCGTTCTCCGCAGCGCGTGAGGGTCGGGCCGGGAGTCATCCGAAGATGGCCTGCAGCCTGGCCTTCCTGTAGGCGAATACCCTGCGCAGCTCTCCCGCTACGAACAGGCGATTGACCAGCGCGCCGCCCGGCACCCGGTAGTCGACGCTGTCCGTGACCTGAGTGCCGCCCTCCACCTCCTCGAAGGTATGACGATGCGCCCATAACCGGTACGGGCCTTTGCGCTGGACGTCGCAGAAACCGGCCGGCGGGTCCCACTCCGTTATCTCGCTCAGCCACCTGACGGGCACGCCGCGTATCCTGATGCGGTAGTCGATTATGGTCCCAACGGCCATCTCGATGGGCAGAGGGGTCAGGATGGAGAAGTGTACCCACGGAGGAGTCAGCGCGTTGAGGTTTTCGGCGGCGGCAAAGAACTCAAAGACAGCGTCCCGCGGATGCCTTATGAGCGCTTCCTGGTGAAACTTGAACCCCGGCATGTCCCCCCAATCGCCAGCAGAGTCCCCCAATCATACCCTACAATCCCCAAAAGTTCACCCGCATTGAAGCGCCTCACCACTCCCTTCCGGCGGCGGTTGGCAAGGCGCTCACGGCCTGTCCAACCCGCCGGTCGCGGCTGCGAGGTCGAACTGCGCTTGGAGGTTCAGCCAGAACTGGGGGTCTACGCCAAACCAGTGCCCGAACCGCAGGGCGGTGTCGCCTGTCACGGAGCGCTTCCCGGCGATTATCTGGCCGACCCGGTTCGGCGGCACGTCAATCTGGCGCGCGAAGGTTGTTGGAGCCACGCCCATCTCCTCAAGCTCATCCTTCAGAATCTCCCCCGGATGAACCACGCGCTTCAACATGTCTCACATCCTCCTGCTGCTAGTGGTAGTCCACAATCTCCACACAGCGCTGAAAGCCACTTTACCGCCTGTCCCCGTATCCAAGAATCACGTCTGTTCCAGCGTAACGGCCGTAGACGATTGACGTCAATCGTCACCGGATGCTGGTTGCCGGGGCGGGTGTGGGGTATGTTAAGATGATGCACAATTTGGCTAACAGTTCCGATTCAACAGGATTCCTGTCCGGCCTTTTGGGACGCCCAATTGCCGCAGTCGTGGTGACTGGGCTGGTGGTTCTCGTGGCCTGCTTCATGGTTTGGCATCACCTCGGTGGAGGCGCTTGGCGTAGCGGGGTAGGTGTGATGGGTGCGAGGTTGATTTCGCTGGGCACTCTCTCACTCACAGTTGACTCCTGCCAAGGGGCTCCAAGTGTGGCGCAGTTGCAAGAGACCGACGTCGACGTGCAGGTAAGGGTCATTGCCTTCTCCACTCCCACACGAGGCGGCACCGATTGCCTAGATTCCGTTAAGGCCTATCTTCGAGAGCCGCTTGGAAATCGGGCCGTCGTTGACATGCACAGCGGGAGGATTGTGGCTGACGCCCTTCAACCGTTCGGCGCCGCACAACCGCAGTCGAACTGGAGAATAGTGGGAGTGCCGGGATTGCCAGGTCAACCTGGATTCTCCCTCCGCTTGCCCTTTGGGTGGGAATTGAATGAACTTCAAGGTACCGATTCCTACTTAGGCGAAGTGAAAGGTGATAATGGAATGCGCCTGACCTTTGACTACGGCGGATTGGAACTGGCTGTCGATCCAGCGGACGACTATGTTGTCGCTTTTGAAGAGATCGGCGGCTATGAAGCAAAGCTGCACTTTCCTTTGACGGGTGACGGGAATACCAGCGTCTATTTTGCCAACCTGGGTGGTCCTAGCTTAAGTCTTGTGGGCGAGCATTTATTGCCGAGTCAACAACAGTCTGCCATTGCCATATTCAGGAGCATCCGCCTTCTTGGGCAGTGAAGATCGTGTCAGGAATCTGCTAGTGTCATAAGTCGTGGCCCCAGCCGGCCGGTCGCCCAATCGCCGGTTTGAGCCTGCCGGGGCGCTGCGCCGGCTCGCAGGTTCAAACGGTCTTAACAATTTCCCCTATAATAACCAATAGCCTATAATCGCGCGCGTCGGATAACGCCCCTGCCCGGAGGCCCGGCATGACCAAGCTGCTTGGGAAATTGAACGTCTTGAAGGCCTGGCAATGGCTGACCCTGGTTGCAGTCTTTGCAGGCGCAGCCGGAGGCGCCTATGTGGTTCATACCACCATAAACGCCGCGGACGGCGGCGGACTCGGCGAAAACCAGAGCCTGGTCCCCGTTACGCGCGACGACCTGGTCACCTCCATCTGGGTCAACGGAAGCGTCGTGTTTCCAAGCAAGGAGTCGCTGAGCTTCGATACCCCGGGCGTGCTGGGCAACCTGATGGTGGTGGAGGGTCAAGCAGTTGCCGCCGGGCAGCAGTTGGCTGCGCTGGACAGGGCCAGCATCGCATCCCTGGAGAGGGCCGCGGCCAAAGCAAGGCTGGACGTCGCCACCGCACAGGAAGCGCTGGACACGCTGACCGCCGCCCCTTCGCAGAGCGATATGGACGCGTTGCAGCTTGACATCACGTCGGCGCAGATAGGCCTGGACAACGCCCATCGCAGCCTCTCGCTGGCCGAGAAGGAGTGGCAGGACAAAATCGCCGACGCCGAGGACGCCACCGATTCGGCGGTGAAGGCGTACACCGGGCTTTTCTACAAGTGGCTGGGCATCGACAACCTACCGGCGCACAGCGACCCCGACACCACGCTGGCCCTCCTTGGCGTAGACCTGGACGTCCTGTTCCACCCTACCCTGAGGCACGCAGACATCAACCGCGGGGCTTCGGCCGGCGGCCTGCCCCGCGATGACCCGGACACCCCCTGGAGCGAGCCAACCGTCTACGCATGGAACAATTTCTCTCTCTACGAGTTCCAGCCGAACTGCGACGAGGCCCCCGACAGAGATACGGTTGTCTGCATCCACTGGGAGCTGTCGGAGAACTGGAAAGAGCTTGAGGCGTCCCGAGACAGTCTGAGCGCCGTAGAGACCCAGGCCGCTACCGCCCTGTCCAACGCTGAAAACGCCGTAGCCAAGGACGAAGACGCGCTGAGGGCGGCGGACCTGGCCAGGGAAGATAATGCCCAGGACCCGGACCCCCTGCAAGTGGCCCTGAAGGAGGCCGACCTGGCAATCGCCGAGCTGGACATGGAAGCCGCGCTGAACGCCCTGGAGGGAGCGGCGCTCGCGTCTCCCCTGAACGGCGTAGTTTCGGAAATCAACGTGGAGCCCGGCCAGGATGTCAGCCGGAGCACGACGATAATGACTGTGCTAGACCCCACCGTGGTGGAGGTTGACGGTGTGGTGGACGAGATAGACGTGCTGTCCATCCGCGTTGGGGCCACTGCCAACGTCATCATGGACGCGCTGCCAGGGCAGGAAATGGCCGGCGCGGTCTCCTACATAGCGCCAACGCCCTCCAACCAGCAGGGCATCGTCACGTACGCCGTGCGCATAAAGGTGGCGTTGCCTCCGGGGACCGCCGTCCGGGAAGGGCTCACCGCCATCGCGCAGCTGGTGGTCAACTCTGAGCCAAACGTGCTGCTGGCGCCGATACAGGCGATCAGAGGCAGCTTTGACCGGCCCACCGTTCTGGTCTCCCAGGAGGGCGGGCTGGTAGAGCGCCCGGTAACGACCGGTAGCAGCGACGACTTCTGGGTGGTGGTTTCGGAGGGCCTGTCCGAGGGCGAGCTTGTGGTTATGGAAAGCGTAGGCGGAGTTGACTTTGGGCCCTTCGGGTTTGGACCGGGAGGGGGTTTCGGTGGCGGCAGAGGCGGCGGTACTGTGCTGCGCGGAGGATGACCCCAATGATTCGCCTTGAAGACGTTACCAAGATCTACTCGATGGGTTTGGTGGAGGTGGCCGCCCTCCGTGGAGTCTCCCTCACCATTGAGCGCGGCGAGATGGTCGCTATCATGGGGCCGTCCGGGTCCGGGAAGTCCACGCTTATGAACGTGCTGGGATGCCTGGACGTGCCCACGTCCGGCCGCTACTTCCTGGAAGATGAGGAGGTGGGACTGCTGGGGGACAACCGCCTGGCCTCTATACGCAACAAGAAGATAGGCTTTGTGTTCCAGACCTACAACCTGCTGGCTCGCGCCTCCGCCCTGGCCAATGTGGAGCTGCCCCTGCTGTACGGCAGGGAGAGAGACCGGAGAAGTCGCTCGCTGGACGCCCTGGCGCGCGTTGGGCTGGCAGACCGGGTTTCCCACAAACCCCCGGAGCTTTCCGGCGGGCAGCAGCAGCGAGTCGGCATAGCCAGGGCGCTGGTCAAGAACCCGGCCATCATCCTGGCCGACGAGCCTACGGGCAACCTGGACAGCAAGTCCAGCCTGGAGATCATGGCCATTCTTAGCGATCTGAACCGCAACGAGGGACACACGGTGATAATAGTTACCCATGAGCGAGAAACCGCGGAGCAGACCGGCAGAATCGTCTCAATGCTGGACGGCCTTGTGGTGAGCGACGACCGGACCGCCACTCCCCACGACGCGTGGGAGGCTGTTGAGTGACGCCCCGCATCATCATCCTTACGGCGCTGATGTCCCTTGGCGCCAACAAGCTGAGGGCGGGGCTCACCCTGCTGGGCATTGTCATAGGCGTTGCGGCCTTCGTCACGCTCATGGCCATTGGACGGGGCGCGCAGCAGTCCATCACATCCAACATCGAGTCCCTGGGTTCCAACCTTCTCTTTGTGACTCCCCTGCCCAGCATAGACGGGACATCGGCCCTGACGCTTGAGGACGCCGAGGCCCTTGTGGACCCGGTCTTCGCTCCGGCCGTTGTCCAGGTTGCCCCGGAGATAAGCTCGTTCGGCTTTATAGTGGCCGGCAGGGTAAGCACAGGCGGCGAGATATTGGGCGTAACCCCCAGCTATGAGTCCGTGCGCCTGTTCCCTGTGGCGTCCGGCCAGTTCATCTCCCGGATGCACGTTGACAACAAGTCCACCGTGGCGGTCCTGGGCTCCCAGGTATCGGAGGACCTGTTCGGCCTCAGAGACCCGGTGGGCCAGACCATACGGATCAACGACAGGCAGTTCACCGTCATAGGCGTGCTGGAGAGCAAGGGCGGGTCGGCGTTCGGCAGCCAGGACAATCAGGTACTGACGCCCATAACCACAGCGTACTACAGGCTTAGCTCCCAGCGCACCACCCAGGGCAGCATCACAGTCCAGACGATAACCGTCCAGGTGACGGACTCTGAGTCGATGGACGCGGCGCAGCGCCAGGTCGAAACCATCCTCCAGCTGCGCCACAGGATCACCAACGAAAACGACTTCTACGTGCGCAACCAGCAGGAGATCATAGAGACGCTGGAAGAGGCCACGGAGGTCTTCGTCATGTTTCTGGCAGCCATTGCCGGCATATCCCTGCTGGTGGGCGGCATCGGAATCATGAACATCATGCTGGTCTCCGTGACTGAACGCACCAGGGAGATTGGCATCCGGAAGGCCGTGGGCGCCAAACGCCGGGATATACTGCTCCAGTTTCTCTCCGAGGCTACCATTCTCAGCATCGGCGGCGGAGTGGTGGGGGTGGTCCTTGGGGTTGTCCTATCCCGCGTGATGGACAGCGTTATGGCAGACGCGAACATTCAGACGGTCACCAGCGGAGACGTCACAGTCCTGGCGTTGATTGTTTCCGCTGCCATTGGCCTGTTCTTTGGCATCTACCCCGCCATGCGGGCGGCAAGGCTTCATCCCATTGAGGCGTTGCGGTATGAATGACACTGGCTAAAGAGGGGGCTTTTTATGAGCGGTAAGGCGTTTTTCTTTCTGGTCCTGGCCACGCTGGCTCTGGGCGTGCTTGCAGGCGGCGCTATGATAGCGCTCCTGGCTTCCGATGATAGCCATACCCAGGATACGTCCGATATTGTTGCGATTCCGGGGCCGGGCAGCGCCGGCGGCGGTCAGCAGGGCGCCGCTCCCAGCGAGAGCGATCTGCAGGCTCTAGCGCAGAGAGTCCGCTCCGGCGAGGTCGATCCGCAGGAGATGGCGGCGCTGCGCCAGAGGCTCGGGCAGGCGGGGGGAATCGGAGGCGACCCGCCCGCTGACGATGGCGGCGCTCTGCGAACGCCCGGCTTCGGCGGCAGCCTGGTGGGAGTCATCGACTCACTGGAGGATGGGGCCATTGTGGTGAGCGGGCCTCAGAGCAGCCTTGAAGCGATGGTGGGAGAGGACACGACGATCACCATCTTCTCCCAAGGGACGCTCGAGGACCTGGAAGCAGGCAGGCAGGTGATGATTGTTGGCGAACCCAACGAGAACGGCTCATTCACGGCCGTCAGCGTCATAGTGATACCGGAGGGTATGATTCTGCCGTTTGGAGCCGGACGAGGCGGATTCGGCGGGTTCGGAGGCCCCGGCGCGGAGGACGGCCTCCAACTCCCGTAACGCATGCGGCTTACGCCGCGAACGGCAGGCGCCGGGTTTCGGCTGTCAGGGTTTGCGCAGGATGTAGATGATGAACTCGGGGACGCGCAGGTTGTCGCTGATAAACGGGTACCGCGCGGCTTGCTCCTCTGTTGGTGTCGGCTCGCGGATGTCTTCAACTGTGAACCCGGCGACCAGGAACGCGCGAAAGTGTGTCGACAACGTCCGGTGGAAATTGGTCCAGGGTTGGTCCTCCCGTCGGGAGATGTCGCGCTCACCCTCGTCGAAATAGCGATCGACCGGATAGTGGATCTTCCGGTTCCCCTGCTTTATCCAGCCTGGACTTGCTGAGGCCATTGGGTGGAGATTGCAGACTACGAATCGCCCGCCGCGACGGAGGACTCGAAAGGCCTCGCCTACTGCGCTTCGTATGTCCGGGACGTCGACAAGCGTCACGTATGAAACGGCGAGGTCGAACTCGTCGCCGGGCGCCTCATGGAGGTCTTCCATATCACCGACCATGTAAGTCTCGTTGGAAAACCGATGGTCGTTGGCGAACTCTATGAATGGGCGGCACAGGTCTACGCCGGTCACCACCGCGCCTCGCTCTGCGAGCATACGACTGAACCGACCCTCGCCACAGCCGAGGTCAATCACCTTGCGGCCAGATACGTCTCCAACGGCGTCGAGCATCCACCCGTCCAGCATGGCCTCGCGGTGTGATGTCTCGCCATCCTGGGCCTGGCTGATCCAGTCCTCTGCCATCGCTTCCCACTGGGCCTTCAGCTCGTTTTTCAGTATAGACTCGTCGGTCATTGCGGCTCCTGTTGCAGGCTGTCCCTGGCTGCGGTGGCCGGCGGCAACGCCCGTAACGCAGGCGGCTTACGCAAACTCGTACACCTCCATCGGCACGGACTTGGCGTGGGTTTCCTTCGGCGGGTCATGCGCCAGCAAACGGGCCCTCTCCGTTGCTTCGCGACTGAAGGATCGCTCGCCGCAATCCTGGCAGGCCGTCGATGGAATCCCGGTAATCAGGACGTAACGGCCGTCGGCATCGAATACCTTGTCAACCAACTCATCTCGCAGACGTTTGCCGTGGCACACCATACATACGGACATATCTACCTCCGCCTTTCATAGTCTTCCCACTCTGCTGGGTCCGGCTCGTATACCGTAATTATTCTGACCATAGGCGATGGGGAATCAGCCACCTGTAAATGCAGCGCCTTCCCGGCTTCGGTGAACCCCAGCAGCAACCGGGTTGGACCGTACTTGTCATCAGGGTACTCCTCAATTGTGACAGCCCGCGACCCAACCTCCCTTATCTCCGATTCGCTGATGTTCCTCTCTATGGCCCTCTCTGCGGCGTGTTCGGTGAAATCGAACTGGCCGTCAACGAAGGCCGCCCGGATGGTTTCCAGCTTCTCCACTAACCCTCCCGGCCCATGCGGCGCTTGATCTCATAGTTTATTATGAAGTCCGGTTCCTCATCCGTAAAGCCGTAGCGCTTGGCAAGCGCACGGACGATTCTGTCTACGATGGGCGCCAAGCAAGGCGCCGACCCTGTACGCGGAGTTGCTTTCGGCAGGCATCGACAATATACTGGGGCATAACTCAAGGACGGGACTTAGTGTACATCATCGAATCGCTCCATTCTATGCCAACGGCAACCCGCTTAACCGCGCTGCGCAGTCGCGCGGAAGAGGCCGCGGGCTATGAAACGGGCCTACGCGCCTGTGAGGCCTCGCAATGAGCGGCCTCGGCTACGATATAGCCATCATAGGCGGCGGCATCATTGGCCTTGCCACTGCTCTGGAGCTGTCCACCAGGTACCCCAGGTACAAAACCGTGGTGCTGGAGAAGGAAGCGGAGCTGGCAACTCACCAGACCGGGCACAACAGCGGGGTGATTCACTCTGGCATCTACTACCGGCCGGGTTCCCTCAAGGCCAGGAACTGCGTGGCCGGAGGCCGCGCCCTCTTGGAGTTTTGCCAAGACAACGGCGTCGAGTACCAGATGTGCGGCAAGGTAATTGTCGCCACCGACCGGAGCGAGCTTGCCGGCCTGGATGAGTTGTACAGGCGCGGGACCGCCAATGGCGTCCCCGGGCTGCGGATGATAGAGGCCGAGGAACTCAGGGAGTTGGAGCCTTACGCCAGTGGTGTGAAGGCACTCCACTCGCCCAACACGGGGATCATCGACTACACCCAGGTTGCACTGGCCTACGCCAACCGGTTCCGCGACAACGGGGGCGAGGTTGTAACCGGAGCAAGGGTCATGGCCATACGCCAGACCGACGGCCTGGTCAACATCTCGACCGCAAAGGGAGACGTCCGGGCGAAGAGCGTCATCAACTGCGCCGGCCTCTACTCGGACGCTATCACCCGGATGATGGGGGTGAAGCAGGACGTCAGAATCGTGCCCTTCCGGGGTGAATACTACATGCTTTCGCCGGAGGCAAGCCACATGGTGCGGGGACTCATCTACCCTGTGCCCAACCCGGAGTTCCCCTTCCTTGGCGTACACTTCACCAGGACCGTCCACGGAGACGTGGAGGCCGGGCCCAACGCGGTGCTGGCCTTTGCCAGAGAGGGGTACAAGATGACGCGGGTCAACGTGGCGGAGACCCTGGGAACCCTGGGGTATCGCGGCTTCTGGGCCATGTCCGCCAGGTACTGGAGGATGGGCATGTTGGAGATGTACCGCTCTCTCAGCAAGAAGGCCTTTGTCACCTCCCTTCAACGACTTGTGCCGGACATTCGGGAGAGCCACCTGGTGAGGGGCGCCGCCGGAGTGCGCGCCCAGGAGGTGGGAAAGAACGGCCTGATGACGGACGACTTTCACATCACCGAGACTCAGAACGCCATTCACGTAAGGAACGCGCCCTCTCCCGGAGCAACGGCCTCCCTGGCCATCGGCAGGGACGTGGTGGCCGCCGCGGCAAAGTCGTTCCAGCTAGCGTAGCGGCCCGCCAGCAGGGGCGATGTCGCCGCTTCGCTTAACGGTACGCCACCAGTACAACCGATGCGGTGGCAAGCCACAGCACGATGTTGAGAATCAGTGGTACGTCTGTCAGGAGTATCTGCTCCGGGCTTTCCCCCAGGTTCTTGTGGTGCACCAGGTACAGGTAGCGAAAAAGGCCGTACATCACAAACGGCACGGTCAGGAGCATGGCGTTATTGCTCGGCAGGTTGTCGGCGGTGAAGGTATAGAGGACGTAGGATACAAGGGTAGCCGGCGCCACAACGGATATGAGCTGCTCCAGGAACCGCGGCGTGTACGCTTCCAGGCTCTGCCTCTGTAGAGAGCCGTTCTCCCCGGAAAGGACAGCCTCGTTGAGACGCTTGGCAAAGCCCACGAATAGAGCGCCCAGGGAGGTGCAGATGTACAGCCACGGCGATATGGCAACGTCCAGCACCACCGCGCCCGCAACCGCCCTCAAGACGAACCCGGAGCTGATTATAAGAACGTCGATTATGATCACGCGCTTCAGGTAAAGGGAGTAGGCGGCCATAGAGGCCAGGTATATCAGCGTCACCAAGGCGAACAGGGCCTCCAGGAGGAAGGCAAGGGCTACCCCGCCGGCGGCAAGGGCAAGGGCAATGGCCAGGGCCGGAAACGGGGCCAGTACCCCTGCTGCCACCGGTCGATGCCGCTTCCTGGGATGATGGCGGTCGTTCTCCGCGTCCAGGACATCGTTGAGCAGATAAACGGCGCCGGTGATCAGACAGAAGATGGCCACGGCCGCCGTGGTCCTGGCGAAGACGCGGGCCGCCTCGTCCAACTCATTCAGGCTCCAAGCCTGGTCTATGGTGAAGAACAGGGCAAAGTAGATGATGAGGTTCTTGGTCCACTGGCGCGGGCGCATGGAGGAGATGACTCCCCTGGCAGCGCTCCAACCCCATGCCCGGCCTATTCCCTCTGCTTCCGCCATATCATCTGGATAATACTCAGCCCCGGCGCGTAAAGTCAACGTTGGCTGGAGCGCCACTCCCTTCCCGCTCATATGGTTCGACAGGCTCACCATGAACGGGAAGACTGCGGGCGTAGCTGACACCGCTCATACTGAGCGGTGTCGTGCGCCATTACCAGCGCCTGTAGAGAATGCCAAGATTTTTGACAAGGAGCGGAATCCCTGCTATTATGGTAGATGCAATAGTCTATATCCTGAGCTGTTTTCCATAATTCAACGCCTTCGATTTCGATACAACACGCAAAACGGTCGGTCTACCACCAGCAAGACCCTTGGCGCGCCCACTTTGTCGAAGCCGTGTATGAGCTATGGTCAACTCCTTCTTGCAGGCGTAAAAGCTGACAGCAGTTCCGGCTGCTGACCAGTCGAGTTTCCGGGGTAACTCCCCGGATAGAGAGGTAGAGCGCTATGGCGGAGCAAAGGCACGTGGCGGAATACACCGCCCAGGACATACAGGTACTTGAGGGTATGGAGGCGGTGCGGCGGCGCCCCGGTATGTACATCGGCAGCACGGACCACAGGGGCCTTCATCACCTGGTTTACGAAATCGTAGACAACGCAGTGGACGAAGCAATGGCCGGCCACTGCGCTAGCATCAACATCCGTATTGAAGCCGACGGTTCGGTCAGGGTGGAGGACGATGGCCGCGGCATACCGGTGGACATGCACCCGACCACCGGCAAGACTGCGGTGGAAACGGTGATGACCACCCTCCACGCAGGCGCCAAATTCGGAGGCAAGGGCTACTCGGTTTCCGGTGGACTCCACGGGGTGGGCGCATCTGTGGTAAACGCCCTCTCTTCCTGGCTGCGCGTAGAGGTGAAGAGGGACGGATACCTGCACACCCAGAACTTCCAAAAGGGGATTGCGACGAGCCCCCTGGAGCGAGGGGAACGGGCATTCGGCACAGGGACCACCACGACCTTCATGCCGGACGAGGAGATATTCGGGACTCCCGAATACGACTTCGACACGCTGAGCCAGCGCTTCAAGGAGATGGCCTACCTCAACAAGAGCCTGGAAATATCCCTGGTGAGCGAATGGCACAAGGAGCAGGGGTACTCCACTTGGAAGCAGAATTACTTCTTTGAGGGCGGGATAGTCAGCTTTGTATCCCAGCTCAACCACAACAAAGAGGTTCTCCAGCCCACTCCCATCTACGTTCAAAAGACGGTGGACAGCACCACGGTGGAGGCCGCCTTCCAGTACAACAGCGGCTTCACAGACCAGACCTACTCCTTCGCCAACTGCATCAACACCGCCGACGGGGGGACCCACCTGACCGGGTTCCGGACCGCCCTCACGCGGGCCCTCAACGACTACGCTCGCAAGCAGAAGTTCCTGAAGGACGACCAACCCAACTTCTCCGGCGAGGACGTCCGGGAGGGACTGACCACCGTCATCAGCGTAAAGCTGATGGACCCCCAGTTTGAAGGCCAGACCAAGGGCAAGCTGGGTAACGCGGAGGTGAAGGGATACGTGGACTCCGTAGTGGCCGAGGCCATCACGTACTACATGGAGGAACACCCGCAGGAGGCCAAGCGCACCATAGAGAAGTGCCTCACCGCCCAGAAGGCCCGCGAAGCTGCGCGCAAAGCCAGGGACATGGTGCTGAGGAAGAACGCCATGGACGGAGGCTCGCTTCCCGGCAAGCTGGCCGACTGCTCCGAAAAGAACCCCGCCCTCTCCGAGCTGTACCTGGTGGAGGGAGAGTCCGCGGGAGGCTCGGCCAAGGCGGGCAGAGACCGCCGCTTCCAGGCCATCCTGCCCCTGAAGGGCAAGATACTCAACGTGGAAAAGGCGCGCCTGGACAAGATGCTGGGCCACGAGGAGATCCGCATCATCATCACCGCGGTGGGGGCAAGCCTTGGAGACGACCTGAACCTGGACAAGCTCCGTTACCACAAGGTCATCATCATGACGGACGCAGACGTAGACGGCTCCCACATACGCACCCTGCTCCTCACCTTCTTCTACCGCAACATGCAGTCCCTCATAGAGGACGGATACCTCTACATAGCCCAGCCGCCACTGTACAAGATCCAAGCAGGCAGGGACGCCCGCTACGCCTACATGGAGTCGGAAAAAGAGGACATACTCAAGAAGATGGAAGGGCGGCGCGGCCTCTCCACCCAGCGCTACAAGGGCTTGGGAGAGATGAACCCCGATCAGCTCTGGGATACCACCATGAACCCCGTCACTCGGAGCCTCCTTCGTGTGACCGCAGACGACGCCGAAGCCGCCGACAGGGTCTTCTCCGAGCTAATGGGGGAGGACGTAGCGCCTCGCAAGGCCTTCATACAGGACTACGCCACCAGCGTCCGCAACCTGGACGTGTAGGTGGAGCCGAGGGCGGCGCAACGGCGCGCTCCCCGGCCGCAGAGGCGCGCGTAGTCCAACCTTGACGTCCACGGCATCCCTTGCCGATTGTCCTATTGACATTGGGAACCCTCTGGCATATGCTGTATTTGTAAAGGGTTCGGGCACGGCTTGGAGATGTCCACTGCCTCATTAGTGAGTGCGTATATGTGGACAATCGGTAACACAAGCGGCAGCCTGAACCCTCTTGCTATTCGGAGGGTTTCCAGTACCATATCTGATACTTGGGATGCGTAAGGTCCTTTGCACACTTGGGCAGTCTATCCCAATAGTCAGGCAGCAGACTACTAAGCCCCAGCTTTTTCTTAACGTATTCTCGAAGTCCCCGCTTGTATCTGTTCTTGGTCGGTACTAGTTCGTTCAGGATTACACCCTGAAGGGTGTCGCCAATTTGCCCAACGTGATACTGCTCCAACGCAGTGTCGACTTCATTGACAGATGAGAAAATTGGCCCGTTTTCCGTTGAATACCCGCTGCCTTTATTTCCGAAAAGGTCCGATATAAGTGTAAAGAAAGTGTCACCCGGGGAGCGTGTCATCCGATCCGTCAGGAGAGTCGCGTTGGTTATTCCGGCACAATTGTCCCTCAGAAGTAGCTCGGTGAACCTATTATACGCTCTGGCTTCCTTTAACGACCTTGACTCATCGGGTTTGCCAAAATAGCGCAAATCAAACCCGCTCTCCGGGCGTTGGTCGACAACGATGGCTCTGAACCACGAGTCGGACTCTGCAAAACAGTCCACACCTCTAGAGGCCACCTTCATCAGGTAGTTGGTAGAGCAGTAGGAGTACTTGATTTCTTTTGCAGCGCCATTGCTGTTGACGTAGCCTAAACTGCGCTTTGCTGCCAGAAATCTTCTACGAATGCGCTTGGGACGCGGGTTGAAAATGGCTGCCAGAATCAGGAAGTTGTGTTCCCCGTCGTAGGATTCATCAAAGTAGACTATCACTCTCCCTAGTCCTTCCACTGGACCAGGAACGCCGACCCCTCCGCCTCCTCTATGGCCCGCAGGCTGGACTGGGCCTTGTGCAGCGTTTCGTTGTACTCGCTCTCCGGGACGCTGTCGGCCACTATCCCGCCGCCCGCCTGGATGTAGGCCACGCCGTCCTTGATGACCATGGTGCGGATGGTTATGGCCGTGTCCATGTTGCCGGAGAAGCTGAAATAGCCCACCGCGCCGCCGTAGGGACCGCGTCTCTCGCCCTCCTGCTCGGAGATGATCTCCATTGCGCGGATCTTGGGCGCGCCGGACAGGGTCCCGGCGGGGAGGCAGGAGCGGAGGGCGTCGTAGATGGTGCGGTCCTCCCGCAGCCTGCCCTGCACCTCCGATTCCAGGTGCATGACGTGGGAGTAGCGCACCACCCGCATGAGGTCGGTGACCTCCACCGAGCCGGGCTGGGAGACCCGCCCAACGTCGTTGCGTCCCAGATCCACCAGCATAATGTGCTCGGCGCGCTCCTTCTCGTCAGCCTTCAGCTCTGTCGCCAGCGCCTCGTCCGCTTCCGTCGTGGCGCCGCGGGGCCGCGTGCCCGCCAGGGGAAAGTTGTAGACCAGCCCGTCTTCCACCCGCACCAGCAGCTCCGGCGATGCGCCGACTATTGAGAAGTCGTCCAGCGACAGGAAGTACATGTAGGGCGAGGGGTTCAGCGCGCGCAGGGCCCGGTATATGTCCAGGGGTGGAGCGTTGGTTGGCCTTACCAGTCGCTGGGAGGTCACAGCCTGGATGATGTCGCCGGCGTAGATGTACTCCTTCACCCGCTCCACCATCGCCTCGTATTTCTCCTTGGTGGTGTTGGAGGAGTAGGCGGTCTTGTCCGATGCCGGCTCCTTGACGGTCCTGCGCTCCACCAGAAGAGGCCTGTTCAACCTCTCCGCCAGACGGTCGATACGGCCCACCGCGTCCGTGTACGCCTGCTCCACGCTGCCGCCGTCCAGCCGGACGTGGCTGACCACCTTGATCTTGTGGCTCACGTGGTCGAACACCAGCATGGTGTCCACGAAGAGAAACATAGCCTCAGGAAGTCCCAGTGGGTCACTTTCGGGTGGCGGCGCCGGCTCGAAGTAGCGGACGACGTCGTAGGCGATGAAGCCAACCGCGCCGCCGTGGAAGCGGGGCAGCCCCCGTATCGACACGAGGGTGTGCCTGTCCAACTCCTCCTGCACCAGCAGTAACGGGTCCACCTCCCCATAGGGCTGGCCCGGTCCAGTCTTGACCACCTTGTACGGCTCAGTGCCGATGAAGCTGTAGCGGGCAAGCTGCTCTCCGCCCTCCACGCTCTCCAGGAGGAAGGAGTATGGGCCCTCGGCGACCTTCAGATAGGCCGAGACTGGGGTCTCCAGGTCCGCGTTGATCTCCTGGTACAGGGGAATCAGGTTCCCCTGCTTCGACAGTTCTCTGACATCTTCCAATGATGGATAGTACATTTTTGGCTATCCCTTCTGACTGGGAAGTCGCGTGTATTCTTATCTACTGGGCAAAATCAGCCCCATGCTCTGCTTTACTGCGTCCAACTTGGGACCTGCCACAGCCTGTGCGCGCTCGGCGCCGAGCTCGAGCAGCCGGTCGAGCGCCCCCACGTCCTGCATGAGGGACTCGTATCGCTCACGGATGGGCGTAATCGCGGCGATGACGACTTCCGCGACACGGCTCTTCAGGTCGCCGTAGCCACGCGCCGACGCGAATTCGGCCTCCACCGCCGCCTCGTCCATGCCGGTTATCACCTTGTATATGCCCAGCAGGTTGTTGACCCCCGCCTTCTCCGGCGCGTCCGAGAACCGGATCTCGTTCCCGTTGTCGGTCACTGCGCGTTTGAACGACCGCTCGATCTCCTTGGGGTCGTCTATCATGCGGACCGCGTGGCCCCGGATGTGCGCATAGCTCTTGGACATCTTCACCGTGGGGTCATTGAGCCCCATGACACGCCCGCCGATTTCGGGAATGACTCCCTCGGGCACCACAAACGTGTCGCCGTAGATGTGGTTGAAACGCTGGGCGATGTCACGCGCAAGCTCAACGTGTTGCCGCTGGTCCTCGCCGACTGGCACCTCATGGGCGTCGTAGAGCAGGATGTCGCCCGCCATGAGGACGGGGTAGTCTAGGAGCCCTGTGGATACGCTCTCCTGGTTCTCTGCCTTTGCCTTGAACTGCGTCATTCGCTCCAGCCAGCCGACGGGCGTGACGCAGTTGAGCAGCCAGCAGGCCTCAGCGTGCGCCGTCACGTGGCTCTGCACGAAAATGGTGCACTTGTCCGGGTCAAGCCCCGCGGCGAACAGCATCGCGGCCAGCGAACGCGTCTGGCGCCGCAGCTCCGCCGGGTCTTGGAGCACGGTCAGAGCGTGCAGGTCGACGATGCAGAAGTAGTTCTCCTTCTCCTCCTGCCTGTCGACCCACCCCTTGATGGCGCCGATGTAGTTGCCGAGCTGCACGTCGCCGCTTGGCTGTATGCCGCTGAAGACCGTCCGCTTGCCCACAGCGCGGCTTCGGCCCGCTGTCTCCCGTATGCTCTCCTGCGTAGTCATCTCCGGCCCTCGCTCTTCTCTTGACCCTGGCTTGCGACTCCCAATAAAAAAACCCCGCTCCCATCAAGGGGCGGGGATTCTCCGCGGTGCCACCCTTATTTGGAGAGGCGATATAGACGCATCGCCCCTCTCTCCGTATCTCAGTCGAGCCTCTTTTGGTAAGCTCGTGAGCCTGTAACGGGACTCTCCCGGCAAGGCCTACGACCCCTGTTGCCAAGGGTTTTCGGTTTGCGGCTCCCGGGCCCATTCAACCCCTGCGCTGGACACCGGCTCACACCTTACCCGGCTCTCTGAGTCCCGCTTGAGGCCTACTATCCCCGTTCCCAGCCTTTGGCTATTCAATTGGCGCGAGTATAAAAGCTGATTCGCGGGTTGTCAAGAAACGCCCCTGCACTGGCTGTATGGTCGGGCTTTTCATGTTCCGTCGGCCTACCCGCTCCAATGGTTCGACAGACTCCGAGTGGGTCGAAGGGCGTGAGCGGGCGCGGCTTGCGTATGTCGTGCTGAAAGCGACGTGACTTGCGGTAGCCAAGGCAAGCCGTGAGGCCTCCACGCTTCAGGGATACATGGCGCAGGGAGTGCGCCTGATCCGCAGAAGACCGAGGAGGGGCGCCGCTCAGGCGGAGGGTGAGGAGAAGGTGACGGTGTAAGCTAGGATGAGGCTTGAGAGTGTACAGCCTAACCGGCTACTTGCTTAAACTGCCAAAGCGGTAACGCCTTACTCTTGTAGTCAGGTGCGCCGAACGGAGCAAACCATTCAGGCCGTACCGGAGCACGAAGCTGTACAATCTCGGCATTTTCTATGGTTTGTTCAGCGTAATAGCGGGAGAACATCCGACTGAGCGTACCAATCATCTCGAACCCCACATTCTTCTGCTCTTCTGGCTCCCACCAGTACTCAACCCCTATTAGTCTATCACCTTCTACGATTGGCTCTGGACCCACTACCCTCCATTCGCCATACTGCATGAATATGCCTGCGATTTGCTTCTCAATGGGGTCAAGTACCTCATAGTCACCACAATATATCCGCGC
Organism: Dehalococcoidia bacterium; assembly: GCA_965247645.1. Taxonomy (GTDB): domain Bacteria; phylum Chloroflexota; class Dehalococcoidia; order Lucifugimonadales; family UBA2985; genus JAPPHY01. Next base: position 1,474,462 of record OZ252024.1, on the reverse strand, counting down.
TTCGGAACTGGTGAAGTCTACTATGCCATCAGATACTAATGTGCCGGATTTAGTCGGGTCGGCCATTATCCGAAGCCTAAGCGGTGGCCTGGTACCTACACTTAGGTCACCAAGGTAACCCAACTCATTTTCCCTAAAGCTGGTCTCAATGTCGAGGATCAGGTTCCCCTCCTCATCGACGAGCCTTTCAGGGGATACAAGAGTCCATATTCCCCATCTCGCCCAAAAGACTGCCAATTTTAGCAGCCCGCCAGTGACGGAGGCATACTTCTCTAGCTTCTCTCTATATGCTCGTGTCATAAGACGACGTTTTTGCTGAAGCGGGTCCTCAACATAGACATTCTTGACCTCTATCAGCCACTGTGTTCCGTCCAACAGGACGACTCGGAAATCCGGGGCAAGAAAGTGACCCTCTGGATAAATGCGGCCATTATCTTCGGCTTTTAGTAGCGAATATTCACCGAGACTGACGAGCATGGCCTCGAACATAGCTTGTGTTCTTTGGCCGTGGAGTAAAATTGGGTTCGCGAGAGCTCTTTTTAGGGCATTGCCAGCGGAGTTGGTGAACCCTCGAATTGTCCGCGGGTCACTTAACGAGTAATTCCTCTGGTGACCAAATTCCGCAAACTGTGTAAACAAGTCTAACTGACTTAATCCAAGATCATCTGAGGTCATGTCGTATTCAACTCCTCGAAAAATTCCTATACAAGAGTATACAAGGTATGCTCATTCCCTGGCGTCTTACTACTCTTCGATAGCCGTGGATACGCCCGCTTCATAACTCTCAGTTCCCTCTCCTACCCTTGTCACCCAAAGCGATTAGTGATATACTTCGCAAAGTTTTTGCAACGGCAGGGAGGAGGCTTCAGTGGAGAACTCAGCTATGCCCAAGTGTCAGAAATGCAACACGGGGGACCTAGTGCCGCTGTCTGACTTCGGGAGTCAGGGAGCGGCCATCCATTACAAGGCGTGGGTATGCACCAACCCCGATTGCGGCTTCAACATAAAGATCCGCAACGGAGACGTCTACCTCAACGAGCCTATAACCAGCGGCGCTATGCACGCTCCCAGGGCGCGATAGCGGCGCTTTGCGTCCTCACGGGCACGGCTGTTTCGGCATACGCGGCGGCGATTGATCGCCGCCCGGCTTGGACTCCACTCGTTTGGCGTTAGCTATTGACGCCCTTGGCTGCCTCGCCTAGACTTTAGACTGACCAGTCGGTCTGGAGGAAAGCGAGGAAAGTATGGAGGTCAGGGAGTCCCGGCTCCGGCCTGGGGAGGGCAAAGAGGCCACCCGCCTGCGTATTCTGGACGCAGCCACGGAGGTGTTCTCCGAGAAGGGCTACCACGGTTCTGCCGTGGATGACATTGTTAAGGCGTCCAGAACGTCCAAGGGTTCCTTTTATTTCCACTTCCCCAGCAAGCAAGATATATTCTTTGCCCTGGTTGACCGCCTTATCGCCGCGATGGCCCGCTCCACTGAGGAGGCCATCGCCCGCGAGAAGGGCGCGCTTGCCAAGGTGACGGCCGCCCTGGACACCGTGTTCCACACCTTCTCGCAGCATAGGAGCCTTGCCAAGATACTTCTGGTGAGCGGCGTGGGCCTGGGCAGGGCCTTTGACGAGCGTCTTCTGTCGATTCACGCCCGCTTTGCCGGCGCCATCAAGGCGCACCTCGACGAGGCGGTGGCCGAAGGCTCCATACCACCCATGGACACCGAGCTGACCGCCTACGTCTGGATGGGCGCGGTGAACGAGGTGATTGTGAGGTGGCTTTACACCGGCAAGCCGGAGCCGCTGGAAGGGGCGCTGGGCAGCCTGAGAGAGCTCCTCCTGCGTAGCATTTGCGCCGGGGAACCCAGCCCCGCGAGTCAGATGACGCCGGATGAAGAATCGCTGCCAACCCCCTCTCAAACGCGCGGACTGGTGAAGGGTATATCGGAGGGGCGCCTGGCAGAAGACTATTTGCGAGACTTGCGCAATGACGACTAGCCTGGGAGGGAATCACGCCTAGACTTGTAGTAGCCGGCAAATCTGATAACGGAGTGATTAGAGAGTAGTCATGAAGTTCAAAGACATTCGCGAGTTCATTGCGTTCCTGGAGGAGAAGGGGGAGCTTGTTCGGATAAAGACGCCCGTAAGCTGCGAGCTGGAGATCACGGAGATCAACGACCGCGTCGTCAAGAGCGGTGGCCCGGCCCTTCTGTTCGAGAACGTGCAGGGGTACGACATTCCAGTCCTGGTCAACACCTACGGGTCGGCTCAGCGCACCGCCTGGGCGTTGGGCGTGGAGAAGCTGGACGATCTCGGAGACAGAGTGAGGAAGCTGCTGGGCCTGATGCAAGGGCCACCAAAAGGGATGATGGACAAGGCGAGGACATTGTTTGACCTGGTCAAGATGGCCGGGACTCAGCCCAAGCTGGTCCGCAACGCCCCCTGCCAGGAGGTGGTGCTTACCGGCCGTGACGCCGACCTGAACCGCCTGCCTATCCTCAAGTGCTGGCCCATGGACGCCGGCCGCTTTATTACACTTCCGCTTGTGATCTCCCGAGACCCGGAGACGGGGGTGCGAAACGTCGGCACCTACCGTATGCAGGTCTACGACGGGCAGACCGCGGGGATGCACTGGCAGACCCACAAGGTGGGCACCCACCACGAGCGGGTCGCCCGGGAGCAGGGTCAAGAGAGGCTTGAGGTGGCCGTGGCCCTGGGTGGTGACCCCACCACGCTCTGGACGGGGTCGGCTCCGCTGCCTCCGGGCCTGGACGAGCTGGCGATCGCGGGCGTTATGCGGGAGGAGGGGGTCGAGATAGTCAAGTGCGCCACCGTCGATCTGGAAGTACCCGCCCACTCGGAGATAGTGCTGGAGGGCTACGTTGTGCCGGGTGAACTTCGCATGGAGGGCCCCTTCGGCGACCACACGGGCTACTACTCGATGGCGGACTCTTACCCCGTGTTCCACCTCACAGCCATAACCCATCGAAGACATCCCATCTATCCCACAATTCTGGTGGGCCGGCCCGTCCAGGAGGACTACTACATGGGCAAGGCCACTGAGCGCCTGTTCCTGCCCATTATGCAGACTGTGCTGCCGGAGATAGTGGACGTGAACATGCCGGCGGAGGGGGTGTTCCACAACCTGGTCATCGTCTCCATCAAGAAGGAGTATCAGGGGCAGGCCCAGAAAGTAATGTACGCTCTGTGGGGCATGGGTCTGATGATGCTGGCCAAGGCCATTATCGTGGTGGACGACTACGTCAACGTGCAGGACGTATCGGAGGTGGCCTGGCGGGTGACCAACAACCTGGACGCATCGCGGGACATCATCTTCGCCTCCGGCCCGGTGGACGACCTGGACCACGCCTCGCCTGTTCCCAAGTACGGCAGCAAGGTGGGGATAGACGCCACCGCCAAAGGCCCGATGGAAGGGCGACAACGGGAGTGGCCCCCGGACATCTTAATGTCGGACGAGATCAAGGCCCTGGTGGACGGCAAATGGGCGGAGTACGGGATACAGTAACCACTCCTGCGGTGTTTGCCCTACACTTCACACGGGAGCAGATAGCCAATCAACCGAGAATACCACCCCGTTAACCATTCCTGCGAAAGCAGGAATCCAGGCGCCCAAGCATGGCAACACCTTGCGTATACATCCTTGCAAGCAAACCCAATGGAACCCTGTACATCGGCGTCACTTGGGACCTGCCCAGGCGAGTCTGGGAGCACAAGAACGACTTCGTGGAGGGCTTTACCAAGAGCTATGGAGTACACACGCTAGTTTGGTATGAGGCCCATGAGTCCGTGGGAAGCGCTCTTGTCAGGAAGAAGGCAATCAAGAAATGGAAGAGAGCGTGGAAGATTAAGCAAATTGAAGAAGGAAATCCCGCATGGTCGGATCTGTACAGTCAGATAACCTGAGATGGATTCCTGCCTTCGCAGGAATGGTCAGGCGTAGACGGTGGTGTGCCGGGTCAATCCGAAAGCTTGTCGAATACAAGGAGAGGGAACATAATGAAGCTGAAACTGGATGAGGAGACCGATACCCTCTACTTGCGACTGGACGAATCGGCAATTGTGGAATCGGAAGAGGCGCAATCGGGGGTGGTCTTGGACTTCAATCCAGAGAACCAGGTAGTATGCGTAGAGATGCTGAACATCAGCAAGAGAGTGGAGCGGGCAAGGCTGCTAGACTTCCATTTCGAGTCCAATTTGAGAAAAGCGTAACTATGCCCAGCGTAACAGCCCAGGCGGTTTGATATGGGAAATTCCGGTCTGTGTAATTGAGCGAGACACCTAGATTTCGTAGCCGCTCGCGCCAACCCCGGCCGCTTAATCCTGGCTGCCACACTACGGGTGGGCGCTCAGTGATCGTTCTTTAAGGAGGTAGCAAATGCTGGAGACTTTAAACCTTGATGGTAAGGTGGTTGTTGTGACGGGGGGAGGAACAGGCCTGGGCAGAGAGATGGGGCGTCACCTGGCAAGAGCGGGGGCGGACATGGTGGTGGCGGGCCGACGGACTGGGCCTATAGAGGAGGCGGCAGAGGAGTTCAAGAGCATGGGACGGCGAGCGTTGGCCGTCTCGACGGATGTCACCGATTCAGCTCAGGTGAACGCGCTGTTTGATCGGGCGCTGTCGGAGTTCGGGCGCGTGGACGTGCTGATAAACAACGCGGGTGGCGGAGGCGGCGGCAAACCCCTGTGGGAGATAACCGACGAGGATTGGCGCATAGGCATAGACACCAATCTAACATCGGCATTCTACTGCTCCCGCGCCATAATGAAGCACATGGTGGAGCGAGGGAGCGGTAGAATCATAAACATCTCTTCGGGCCAGGGGCTGCGCGGACAGAGGGGCAGCTTCATGTACGGCTGTGCCAAGGGCGGGATGATCCAACTCACCCGGGTCCTGGCGGCTACCTACGGCTCGGAGGGCATCACCAGCACGTGCATCGTGCCGGGTATGATACCCACAAGGCAGAGAGTCGATGACGAGACGCCAAACCGTCGGCTGGGATTCCTGCCTATGGGACGACCGGGCACGCCCGAAGAGATTGCGCCCCTGGCGGTTTTCCTGGCATCCGAAGCGTCGGACTACATGAACGGCGAGATGTTCTACTGCGACGGCGGAGCAATGGCGGGCGGAGCAGCCATTACGGGCTACGCGCCTGTGATACCACTTCAGGACTAGAGGAGCTGATATGTCAATTCCGGAAGAGTGGGACCTTTCAGGCAAATCGATTGTACTGACTGCTGGAAGTCGAGGATGGGCGCCCATACTGGCCGAGGGGCTGGCAGAGGCGGGAGCCGACCTGGCTATAATAGGCCACAGGCCGGAGATATTGAAGGCGGCGTCTGAAGCGGTAGAGAAGTACGAACGCCGCGTGGTCTCGATAACGGCTGACCTCAAACACCCCGATGAAGCGCGGCGAGCCATTCAGGAAGCCGTTGGCTTTCTGGGCAGGATAGACGGCCTTGTGAACGATCCACAGGTGGAGTTCGCCAAGCCCATCTTGGAAATCACCCCCCACGAGTTGGACGCCGTTCTTGACAGGAACTTCAAAAGCGTCTTTTTCTGCTGCCAGGAGGCAGGGAGGATCATGCTGGAGCAGGGAGGCGGACGGATTGTGAACCTCTCGTCCGTTTTGGGGGAACGGGGCGTATCCAACGAGACGGTCTATTGCGCCAGCATGGGCGCGGTGGAGCAGTTGACCAGATCGCTGGCGCTGGAATGGGCCAAAAACGGGATCACGGTCAACGGCATCGGCATGGCGTGGTACACGCTGGAGGACATTCCCCTGGAACAGCAACAGGAAGACCCCCTGGTGAGATATCTGCCGTCCCGCAGGCTGGGACACCCCAGGGAGATAGCGCCTCTGCTAGCGCTGCTCTGCTCCGATGCAAGCAGCTATGTGAACGGGCAGACCATCTTCGTCGATGGCGGCGCCATGACACACGCATAATACAGGTGGGGATAGACGCCACGGCCAAGGGCCCGATGTCCGACGCGATCAAGGCCCTGGTGGACTGCTAGTGGGCGGAGTACGGATTATGAAATCCCTTAACGACATTGTTGAATACTATAGAGGTATCGGGAGAGGACTGTCGACTTCAACGCTCAGTATTGAACCTGGGTCCTCACGCTTGGAGTTAGGTGACGACCGAAAAGATATCGATTCAGCCCTACTCTATGACGCAGACCGTCTAACCAAGGCCGCTGTAGCTTCCTATATGGCCTCAAATTGTGTCCAAATGGGAGGCCATAGTACGTGGGGAGACATATCCTTGTATTACTCGGAATTTCAGGTCATCACCGCATTGTTGAGACTAACAGGGATTGGTCGTGTTTACAGAAGGAGAAGGCCGAACCAGCTACCTCCGGGTAAACCCACATTGCTTTTGCGGACAGGTGAGAAGCTTCGTAGTTATTCGATTGTGCCAGCGAGCGACTCATTAGCTAAGGGAATAGGATATGGAGAGAGAGCGAGTCATAAAGTAACCTGGTTAATGTTCTCAAGAAGGTTCCGCGAGTGGCAGGATTCAGAGCCACGAGCTTTCGCATCTAGACTAGGGGAAGATCCAGAGGCTAGGGATGTTAGAATGGAAGAACTGTATGGATTGCCTGCTTGGTTGCGCAATCAGGCAAACTATCCTCAGGTAATTGATGGACTCTTCTTCCCGGAGACTGATATGTCCGGGCTTCAAGAAGATACAATTGAGAGTGCTCGCACAACTGGCAATTGGAACTGGCTACGCAGAGATGCAAATCCCTTCTCGTCAGAGGAACCTCCCGAGTCATATTTTTATAACGAAATGATGACCTGGGACTTGATAAAATACACGATCAGGGCATTAGTAACTCTCGAAGGACAACTCCTAGTGATTACGTCTGGATTATTAAGAACCTAGAGACTTTTGGGGAATTGAAGCAACATATGCTAGCTGATCTCCAAAGTATAAGGGCCAAATAGAATCACTCTGCCACGAAGTTGAATTAGCCAAGACCATAGCCACATCTCCGGAATAAACTCATGCCACAGATGACAGACCAGGCATACAAGACGGGAGCGAAATGAGCGTGGTAACGGCCGTGCCGGGGAAAATCCGCCTTCTGCTGGACTCTATCCGGTTTGAGCACACCGTCTTTGCCCTGCCCTTCGCATACCTGGGCATGATCCTGGCCTCCGACGGCCTGCCCACACTCGCCCCGTTTCTCTGGATAACCGTCGCTATGGCATCGGCGCGCACCCTGGCCATGTCCGCCAATCGCATCATAGACCGGCGCCTGGACGCCGAGAACCCGCGCACCGCCGCGCGGCCCCTGCCCGCCGGCCGCATCAGGCTGTGGGAGATGACGGCCATGTCGGTCGTCTCCCTGGGCGTGTTCCTGCTGGCCGCCGCCATGCTCAACACGCTGGCGCTGGCGCTGGCCCCGGTCGCCGCCGTGGTCGTGGTGGGCTACTCATACACAAAGCGGTTCACCTGGACGTCCCACTTTATCCTGGGCTGGGCTGACGGCATTGCTCCCGCCGGAGGCTGGATAGCGGTAACGGGTTCACTGACGTGGGAGCCGGTACTCATGGCCTTTGCAGTCGCCACCTGGATAGGGGGCTTCGACATCCTGTACGCCTGCCAGGACCGCGACTTTGACTTGCAGCGCGGCCTACACTCCATACCCCAGAAGTTCGGCATACCCGCCGCCCTGATGTGGGCCAAAGGGATGCACGTCCTCACCGCCGCGTCCCTCCTGGCGATAGGGCCCTGGATGGGGTTGGGGTTCCCCTACTACATAGGCTGGTCGCTGGCTTCGGGTCTCCTGGTGTACGAGCACCGGCTGGTCTCTCCCACCGACCTGTCCAGGCTCAACATGGCCTTCTTCAACATCAACGGCTACATTGCCGTCATCATATTCGGGTTTACCTTTGCGTCCATATACGTGTAGCATTATGAGGGTGAGAACATGGACCCGGTAGTAGTGGGCATTTCAGGGGCAAGCGGCTCCGCACTGGCGAAGCGCGCCATTGGCGCGCTGCTGGAGCGCGACGTGCCCGTCATTGCCACCTGCACCGCAGCTGCCCGGATGGTGTGGCAGGAGGAGATGGAGGAGTCATTTGGCTCAACACTAGCGCAGTGGCAGGAGTCGCCCCACTTCACCTACCACCCCATCGGCGACCTCAAGGCATCGATAGCCAGCGGCGGCACGCCCATTGCCGGCATGCTGGTGGTCCCGTGCAGCATGGGCACGCTCGCGGCCATCGCGCACGGCCTGTCCGCCAACCTGCTCCAGAGGGCCGCGGACGTGTGCCTGAAGGAGCGGCGCAGGCTGGCGTTGGTCCCGCGGGAGACCCCACTGTCTCCCATACACCTGGAGAACATGCTCTCGTTGTCCCGCTTGGGCGTAACCATCCTGCCGCCGGCGCCCGCCTTCTACCTGCATCCCAGGTCGGTGGAGGACGTAGTGGACTACGTGGTCGCCAAGGCGCTGGACGCCCTGGGGCTGGACGGCTTCATGGATGAGCGTATGCGCTACCTGAGACGCAGCGAATAGGGGGCAGACGATATGGCGCTATTGAAGGGCGACGAAAAGGCCCGCTACGTGGCATCGATGTTCGACCGCATCTCCGGCCGCTATGACCTGATGAACACGGTGATGACGGGCGGCCTGCACCACCTTTGGCGATGGAGGACGACCGCCGTCGCCGCCCGCGGGGGTGGGGGCGAGGCGCTGGACATCGCCACTGGCACGGGAGACCTGGCCTGGGAGCTGGCCGACAGGCCCACGATAAGCCGGGTGGTTGGCCTGGACTTCGCAACCCAGATGCTGGCGCAGGCCCGCAGGAAGGCCCGCAAGCATCCACGCCAGTCCGACCGGGTGCACTGGGCGCGCGCCGACGCCGTCAACCTCCCCTTCCAGGACGACCGCTTTTGGTGCGTCACCTGCGGCTTTGGCCTGCGCAACTTCTACGACATCGAAGCGGCCCTCCGTGAGATGGCCCGCGTCATTGCGCCGGGAGGAAAGGTCGTTATCCTGGACATAGTCCCAGTGGTCGGCAGCGACTGGCTGAGCCGGCTGTTCCAGTGGTACTTTCGCAAGGCGGTGCCCTGGCTGGGATCGCTGCTTGCCGGGAGCAGAGAGGCCTACGCCTACCTGCCGGAGTCGGTGGAGCATTACATGACTCCCCAGGAGCTGGCGGCGATGATGGAGAAGGTGGGCCTACGCAACGTGGGCTACCAGAAGATGGGCCTGGGCACGGTTGCGATGCACGCGGGCGAGAAGTCCGTTCGGGAAGAGGGTGTGCCGGAGATAGCGGACGGCGGCTCTGTACGCGCGGAGGAAGCGTCGGAGGTAATTCAGTCGTGAGGGCGTCGGAGCATCTGCGCGGGAAGTACGCCTACCTGTGGGACAGGCTGTTCCGGCACCCCTTTGTGATGGGCGTGGGCAACGGCGAGCTTCCCCTGGACAAGTTCCGGTTCTACGTGAAGCAGGACTACTTCTTCCTGGTCCAGTACAGCCGGATGCTGGCCCTGGCGGCGGCCAAGGCGCCGGACCTGGAGAACGTGGGGCGGTTCGCCGCCCTGCTCAACGAGACGCTGAACACGGAGATGGAGTTGCATCGCGCCTTCTGCCGCAAGTTCGACGTGTCCGCCGAGGAGTTGGAGAGCGTCAACCCCGCGCCCATAACGCTGGCCTACACCGACTACCTGCTGCGTGTGGCCTACGAAGGCACACTGACGGACGTCATCGCCAACCTGCTGCCGTGCCAGTGGGGCTACTGCGAGACGGGGCTGTATCTGGCCCGCACGGGCGACACGTCGGACGCCAACCCATACGCCGAGTGGATACAGATGTACTCCGCGGAGGAGTTCATCGCCTTCGTCGACTGGCTACGGGAGTTCCTGGACTCGCTGACTGAGGACGCGGGCAGCAGGGAGACCGCCCGCCTTGAGGAGCGCTTCCTCACGGCCACCCGCTACGAGTACCTCTTCTGGGAGATGTCCTACAACTTGCAGGACTGGCCGCTGTGACGGAGTACCGTTGACAGCGTTTCAGGCCCTTGCTAGTATCCTAGTATTAAGGCAGCTTTTTGGTAGTTCGAGGCTAGGGGGTAGTTATGGTTAAAGTTCCAACCTGGAGATTTGAACCTGAACCGGTCTGGATTTCTTGCGAAAGGATTGAAGAAATCCCTCAATCCAAGGCGCTCATGGTGCAGTTCCAGGTGAATGGAGAGCATTACATAACCTTTGTTCCGGAGAGGTTCCTCAAGCGCAGCGATAAATTGATGCAGGCGTGCATTATAGGCGATTGTGACAGCGGGCTGTTGGTTGACATCCCCGCCGAGACCTTTACCTCGGGGCCCAGGATCCTTGTCCCGGAGTCGGAGAGAGAAACCGTTCTGGCGCCCGTTTAGAGTTATGGTACTCAGCGACCGCGAAATCTGGATGGAAATCGGGAGTGGCAGGCTTAAATTCACTCCCGACATTCAAGAGGGCCCGGGCTCGCCTTCTGCCGTTGACCTTCGGCTTGGCAACCAGTTCACTACTTTCAAGCCCCTGAAGGGTGTTGAAACCGTAATTGATCTGAGAGTAATTGGAAACGTCGAAGACGTAGTCGCAGCTTATGGAGAAACGAGACCCCTCGCAGCAGGCGAGACGTTTCTCCTGGAGCCGGGGCAGTTCGTCTTAGCCTACACCTTGGAGTACGTTGAGATGCCAAACTACCTGGCGGCGCGGGTGGAGGGGCGCAGTTCTCTGGGTCGGCTGGGCATATCGATACATCAAACTGCGCCGACGGTCCATGCGACCTTTGCAGGCCAGTTGAGATTGGAAATCTCCCACAATGGCCCATTCACCTGCCGGCTCTATCCGGGCCAGAGAATCTGCCAGTTGGTGGTGGAAAGACTAGGCAGCCCATCGGAGACCACACTCAGAAGCTCCTTTCAGCAGCAACGGCAGAACTAAGCTTGGAGGCTCGTATGACAGCGTTGCAAGAGCGATTGAACCAGGGCGACATCATCATCCTTGACGGCGGCACGGGCACTGAGCTTGAGAGGCGCGGTGTACCCATGCACGCCCTGGCCTGGAGCGGCGCCGCCCTGCTCACTCACCCGGAGGTCGTACGGCAGGTGCATCTGGACTACATTGAGGCGGGGGCCGACGTCATAATCACTAACACCTTCGCCACGTGCAGAAACGTGATGGACGCCGCCGGCATGGGCGACGAGGTCGTCCGCGTGAACACCCTAGCCGTCGACCTGGCCCGGGAGGCCCTCGACCTGAGCGCACCCTCAAGGCCCGTGTCCATAGCAGGCTCCATATCCACCGAGAACACGACGCCCGTCTTCTATACCGGCAGCCACCGCGAGGGCCGGACGTTCCCCACCGAGCAGCAGGCGCGCGCCAACTACCGCGAGCAGGCGGAGGTTATGGCGGAGGCCGGCGTTGACCTCATAGTCCTGGAGATGATGCGGGACGTACCCCAGACCACCTACGCCCTGGAGGCTGCCCTTGCCACCGGGCTTCCCGTCTGGGTTGGCTTCAGCTCCAAGATGGCCGAGGACGGCTCCACAATCCTGCTACAGGGAGGCCCGGACAACGACACGACGCTGGCCCAGGGGTTGGAGGCGATAAAGCCCCTCGGCTGCGCTATGGTGACCATTATGCACAGCCACACCGAAGATACGACGCCTGCGCTGGCGGAGGTCAAGCGGCTGTGGCAGGGGCCGGTGGGCGCTTACCCCAACTCCGTGGGATTCGATCTGCCCCGTCCGGACGCTGAGGAAGCCATCTCGCCCCAGGGACTGCTGGCCGAAGCCCAGGAGTGGGTGATGATGGGCGTACAGGCCATCGGCGTATGCTGCGGACTGGGCCCTGAGTACATCCGGGCATTCAGGGAGGGTCTGCCGCCGCGTCTGCCGTAGGCATGGGCCACCCGCGCCCCATCCCGTGGCGATACTTGCTACGGGTACGCGTTCACAGGAGTCCGGCCGCGGGAGGCGCACCAGTCCTCGTAGGAGGGGACCTCCTCGCTTACCACGTACAGGAAGTGGTATGCGCCCATGTCGCCCAGAAAGCGGAACTGCTTGCGCAGGTCTGACACCGTCTTCTCAAAGTCCCCGTGTGAGCGGAGGTATCCTTGAAAATCGCCATGAAGCTCGGCCAACTCAATCATACGTCGAGAGTTCTCCACGATTGCCTCGAGCTTGCGGCGATTGCGGATGACCCGGCGGTCGTTGGTCAGCTCGTCCAGGTCGCTTTCGCTCAGGTTGGCGACTACGTTGGGGTCGAAGTCGCGGAACGCCTCCCGGATGTCGGGCCACTTGGACTCCACAACACGCCAGGAGATGCCCGTCTGGAACACCGACTTGCTCATTACCTCCAGGTAATCGGCAAGGCTGCTGGGCTCTATCTTCTCAGGATCCGGCATAGCTACACCTCCTTGAACGTTACTACGAGACCCCAGGGACCTCCGGTTGCTCAGCCCCGCCGCCGGATGGGTGGCATTCAGGTTGCCAGAATGGCCTCCAACACCTGGGCCGCCTCCTGAATCGGCGCCTCTCGCTGCTCGCCCTTGGACATATCCCGGAGGATTATGGAGCCGTTCTTCATCTCGTCCTCACCCAGGATCAGGGCGTAGGGTATGCCCAGAGAGTTGGCGTACCGCATCTGCGATTTGAGGCTCCGACCTGCCGGGGCCAGCACGGCCCCTACTCCCCTGCTCCGCAGCTCGGAAGCCAGGGACATGGCCGCCTCCTTGGCTGCGTCTCCCAGGTGGACCACCACGGCGCTAAGGAAGTTCCCCTCAGGGACGGCCACCTTCTGCCGCTTGATGTTGAGTATCATGCGCTCCAAGCCCGAGCCAAAGCCGATGCCCGGCGTTGGAGGTCCGCCCAGCTCCTGGATCAGGCCGTCGTACCGACCTCCGCCGCAGATGTTGCTTTGTCCCCCCTCCTCCGGGGGTTGAATCTCAAAGACGGTCCTGGTGTAGTAGTCCAGGCCGCGCACCAGCTTGGGCTCCACTGTGAACGGGATTTCCAGCTTTTGCAGGTAGCCCAACAACCTCTCCCAGTGGTCACGACACTCCTGGCAGAGGCTCTCGACGGTCTGCGGGGCCTCCCGCGCCATATCCGTACAGGTGGGCTGCTTGCAGTCGAGCAGTCGAAGGGGGTTGCGTTCCAGCCGCTCCGCGCAGTCCCGGCAGAGGCGGTCAAGTCGAGAGGCGTAGTATGCCTTGAGGCGCTCCAGGTAGGCCGGCCTGCACTGGGGGTCGCCAATGCTGTTGATAAGGAGGGTGAGGTCTCTGAGTCCCAGGCCCTTCATAAGCTGCCAGGCCATCTCTATGACCTCTGCGTCCACTGACGGGTCGCCGTCGCCCAAGGCCTCCACGCCAAACTGATGGTGCTGCCTGAACCGTCCCGCCTGTGGGCGGTCGTAGCGAAAGACCGGGCAGAAGTAGTACATACGGACAGGTTGCGGCAGGTTGCGCATCCCGTGCTCCAGGTACGCGCGGCAGACGGGGGCCGTGCCCTCGGGACGAAGGGCAACGTAGTCGCCTCCCCTGTCCTGGAAGGTGTACATCTCCTTCTCCACAATGTCGGTGACCTCGCCCACGCCCCGCACAAACAGGTTGCTATGCTCAAACACGGGCGTGTCCAACCGGCCATAGCCGTACCGGCGCGCTATCTCCCTGGCTTCGGCCTCCACGTAGCGCCAGTATCTCTGCTCTTCAGGCAGAATATCTGCTGTGCCCCTTGGAGCGCGGTACAAGACGTGCCTCCTCTTGGCGTTCTGCTCACGGGAAGAATAGCCTATAGCGCGGAGTTTGCCAAGGTGGAGGGATAACCTGGATAATCGCGGCGCGTGGGTGGGGCCTTCGGATTGTTCATGGCCGGAAACGCCGCTTGCTGGCATTGCCCGTCTCGGATACAATGAGGAAAGCGTATCGGGGGCCTCCTTAGCGCTTGTAGCTCAGTTTGGATAGAGCGCAGCCCTGCGAAGGCTGAGGCCGTGGGTTCAAGTCCCACCAAGCGCACCACCCTGTTTGGAGAGGGAGGTTGGAGCGATTGCTTCGTACCCCCGCCCCGTTGGCGGGTAGAAGCCTGCGGCGGGGCGAGCTGCGTAGGTCTGTATAGCGACGGCAGAGCAAGGAGGGAACATGACTACCACTGAGAATCGGACGACGGAATATCGGGTTATCGGGACTCGCCCCATCCGCCATGATGGCGTGGACAAGGTCACCGGGCGCGCCAGGTACGGCGCCGACGTCGTTATGCCCGGGTTGCTCTACGGCAAGGTCCTCCGCAGCCCTCACGCCCATGCAAAGATAGTAAGCGTAGACGTGAGCAGGGCCGAGGCCCACCCCGGAGTGAGGGCCGTGGTTACGGGCAAGGACATGCCTCAGATCACCGGGACTGTGTCCATAGCGGGGGGCGAAGGCGGAGCCATAAACCTCAAGTACTACCGCGAGATGATACTGGCCTCCGAGAAGGTACTCTTCAAGGGCCATCCCGTGGCCGTTGTGGCGGCGGACAACCCACACGTGGCGGAGGAGGCTCTCTCTCTCATAGACGTGAGCTACGAGGTCCTGCCCCACGTCCTGACGGCGCCGGACGCCATGAAGGAGGACGCTCCGCTCATCCTTGAGGACCTGAGAACCAGGTCCATGGGCCGGATTACCGACAATGCGAGCAACGTGGCGGCATATGAGAAGTATACCCTGGGAGACGTGGAGAAGGGGTTTCAGGAGGCGGACGTTGTAGTTGAGCATGAGTTTACCACCCCCACCGTCCACCAAGGCTACATTGAGCCGCAGAACGCGACCGCCCTATGGAATCCCGACGGCGAGGTCACGGTCTGGACCAGCAACCAGGGCCCGTTCTACGTGCGCCGCGCTACGGCGGCGCTCCTTGGCATCGCAGAGTCCCAGGTAAGGGTCATACCCATGGAGATAGGCGGCGGCTTCGGCGGCAAGATACTCTGCTACCTGGAGCCCCCGGCGGCCCTTCTGTCACGCAAGACGGGGCGTCCGGTTGAGATAGTGATGACCAGGGCCGAGGTGCTGGAGGCCACCGGCCCCACCTCCGGCTCCTATATGCGGGTGAAGATAGGGGCAACCAGCCAGGGGAAAATAACCGCGGCGGAGGCCTTCCTGGCCTTTGAGGCGGGGGCCTTCCCGGGATCTCCTGTGGGAGGCGCCGCGCGGTGTATGTTCTCTCCATACAGCATCGAGAACGTGGACATCGACACCTACGACGTGATAGTCAACAAGCCCAAGACCGGGGCGTACCGCGCCCCCGGCGCTACCCACGGCTCCTTTGCCGTGGAGACGATCATCGATGAGATATGCAACGCCCTCGGCATCTCCCCAATGGAGTTCCGGTTGATGAACGCCTCCCAGGAAGGGGACAGGCGGGCAGACGGCGTTGTCCACTCCAAAATCGGGAACGTGGAGACCCTCCGGGAGGCCGCGGGCAGCGCCCATTGGAACACTCCCCTGGAGGGGAAGCTCCGTGGCAGGGGGGTGGCCAGCGGCTACTGGGGAAATGGTGGGTTGGAGTCCAGCGCCACTCTGAGCGTCAATGCAGACGGAACGGTGGGCCAGGTGACGGGCTCGGTGGACATCGGCGGCACACGGGTGGTGACCGCCATGCACGCCGCTGAGGTACTGGGAATCAGGGCCGAGGACGTCCATCCCATAGTGGGCGACACCGGCGCAATCGGCTACACGGCGGTCACCGGCGGCAGCCGCACCGCCTTCGCCACCGGCTGGGCCACCTACGAAGCGGCCCACGACGTGCTCCGGAAGATGAAGGAGCGCGCGGCCCTCCTGTGGGAGACCACGGCCGAGCAGGTGGACTTCTCCGATGGGACGTTCAGCCACAAGGCCAATCCGGAGCAGCGGTTGACCTTCAAGGAGCTGGCGGTCAGGCTCTTGGAGACCGGCGGCCCGATAATCGGCAACGCCTCGGTCAGCCCAAAGGGAGTGGGGGCGTCCCTCTCCACCCACATCGTAGACGTGGAGGTTGACCCGGAGACGGGGAAGGTGGACATACTCCGGTACACCACCTTCACGGACGTTGGGAAGGCCATTCACCCCAGCTACGTGGAGGGGCAGATACAGGGCGGCGTGGCGCAGGGCATTGGGTGGGCCCTGAACGAGGAGTACTTCTACAACTCCCAGGGGCAGATGGCTAACTCAAGCCTGCTGGACTACCGTATGCCCATCTCCCTGGACCTGCCTATGATAGATGCCGTCCTGGTGGAGGTGCCGAACCCCGGCCATCCCTACGGAGTGCGGGGTGTCGGAGAGATACCGCTGGTCCCGCCGGTGGCGGCTATCGCAAACGCAATCCACGACGCGGTTGGGATCCGACTGCGCCGTACGCCTATGTCGCCGGGGCGCATTCTGGAGGCCTTGTGGGAAGACGGTCCTCGCAGCTGACGGAGCGACCTTCCTTATCATAACGTCGAAAAATCGGCGAAAGTGACTGTAGCCTGGGGCTTTGCTTCTCAATACGTAGGAGGAATAACATGGTACAGGTACAGACGGAGACGGTTGCCAGACCCCAATCCCTGGCGGGAATCAGAGTCTTGGACTTCACCTGGGTACGCGCCGGCCCGTGGGGCTGCCGCTGGCTTGGGACGTTAGGCGCAGAGGTCATCAAGGTGGAGTGGCCCCAGAACCCCGACATGATAAGGAACCCCGGCCTGATGAGCCTCCCGGGCGTTGAACCCAGCCTGAACTCCAACTACATGTTCAACGACACCAATGCCAACAAGCTGGGCATAACCCTCAACGTCCGCTCCGAGAAGGGCATGGAGCTTCTCAGGCGCCTGATAGCGGTGTCCGACGCCATCGTTGAGAACTACAGCTCCCGCGTCCTCCAGGGATGGGGGCTGCCCTACGAGGAGTTGGCCAAGATCAACCCCGGGATCATCTACGTCTCCCAGGCCGGGTTCGGCCACACGGGACGTAACCACCACTACCAGACAATGGGGCCGGTGGCTCAGGCCCTCTCCGGGCTGACCCACCTTTCCGGCCTCCCCGGCGAGGAGCCTGCCGGCTGGGGCTGGTCCTACCTGGACGATACCGGCGGCATGTACACGGCTATGGCCGTCCTAACCGCCCTCAACCATCGCAACATGACCGGGTCGGGCCAGCACGTAGACCTTTCCCAGATGATGCTGGGAATTCCCCTCAACGGCTCCGCCCTGCTGGACGCCACCGTCAACGGCAGAAGCCTGATCCGCGAGGGGTTCCCGCCGGGAAACAGGGCCCACTGGCCCGGCACTCCCCTCCTCCACAACTACCGCGGCCCCACGGTGGCCCCCCACAACGCCTACCGGACCAGTGGCGGCGGCTACTACGACTGGTGCGCCATAGCCTGCTTCTCAGACGAGGAGTGGCGCAGGCTTGTCCAGGTAATGGGATCGCCCGACTGGGCTGCAGACGACAGGTTTTCCACCGTCCGGGGTCGCCTCATGGACCAGGAGGAGTTGGACCGGGGAATCGAGGCGTGGACACTCACCTTGGAGCGGTACGAGATAATGGAGCGCTGCCAGGCCGCGGGCGTCCGAGCCATGCCCGTCCAGAGCAACAAGGACCGGGTGGCGAACGACCCTCAGCTTAGACATCGGGATATGTACACAGAGCTGGATCACCCTATCCTGGGACGCCACAGCTTCCAGAACGCCCCCTTCAAGCTCTCGGAGTCGCCCGCCTTCAACCATATGCCCGCGCCGCTCATCGGCCAGCATAACCGCCAGGTGTTCGAGGGGCTGCTTGGCCTCTCCCACGATGAGCTGGTTGCAGGCTACGAGGATGGCACCTTCTGGCCCCCCACCATGGCCCGCTACCCGTACGTGGATGAGATCATCCAGGCGGGGCCGCTGAAGCCCGAAGAGAGCCTTGGCACGGTCCATGCGAGGTCTTCCGGCGACCCCCATGGCGGCCCCGTTACCTACGACCACGGCGCACTGGCCGGCCTGCGAGTCCTGGAGCTGTCCGACGAGAAGGGCCAGTGGGCAGGCAAGCTCATGGCCGACCTGGGCGCCGACCTCATCAAGATAGAGCCCCCAGGAGGAGAGGGAACGCGGTCGGTGGGCCCCTTCTACCAGGACCTGCCCCACCGCGAGCGGAGCCTATCCTTCTGGCACTACAACACGTCCAAGCGCGGCGTTACCCTGAACCTTGAGTCGGAGGACGGACGGCGTCTGTTCAAACGGCTGGCGGAGAAGGCGGACGTGATACTGGAGACCTTCCAGCCCGGCTACATGGACTCCCTGGGCCTTGGATACCGGGATCTAAAGGAGGACAACCCGCGCCTGATAATGTGCTCCCTGACGCCGTTCGGCCAGACCGGCCCCTGGAAGGACTTTGCCGTCAGCGACCTGATACACCTGGCAGCCGGAGGCCAGATGGGCTGCTGCGGCTACAACGAAGAGGACGTGGATGACCCGCCACCCATCGCCGGGGGCGGGGGCCAAGCCTGGCACATGGGGTGCCACTACGCTTACATGGGGATCATGGCCGCGTTGAACTACAGGGTCGCCACGGGCAAGGGCCAGTACATAGACGCATCCGTCCACGAGGCATGCGCCCTGACCACGGAGATGCACGTAATCACCTACATCTACACCGGCGAAGAGGTCCGCCGCAACACCGGACGCCACGCCTCTTCGGCCAGCGGCTTCACGCAGCCCAAGGGCCAGTTGCGCTGCAAGGACGGGAAGTACGTGAACGCATCGCTGCCGCCTCTGCGACTCACGCCCGCGCAGGTCAAGACGCTGGGCGAGTGGATGGATAGCTACGGCATGGCCGGCGACCTGCAGGACGAGAAATACCAGGACCCGGAGGCGATCCGGGAGAACGGGCTGCACATACACGGGCTGTTCGTCCAGTTCGTCGCCAGCCTCACCCAGGACGAGGTGTACCACGGAGGCCAGGAGCGCGGCTTTACGTGGGGGGCCATACGGAACCCTGACGACCTGATCGATGACGGGCATCTTCACGACCGGGGTTTCTGGACAGAGGTGGAACACCCCGACCTGGGCCTTACCCTCACCTACCCGGGGCCGGCCGGAATCTACAACGGCTCGCCGTGGCGCATCTCCCGGAGGGCTCCCCTGATTGGGGAACATAACGAGGAAATCATGTGTGGAGAGTTGGGCCTGTCCAGGGCTGAGCTATCCGTTCTGGCTGAAGGGGGCGTGGTTTAGCCTGCGGCAAGGCCAGTAGGCAATGGCGGCGGCCTTCGGACAGACGTTGCCGTGGCCGGAGTCGCCGTCGTTGCTTTGGCCCACTGGGCGCGCCGGTTAGCGGGGCGTTCTCTGCAGGCGCTGGTTATGCCAACGCCGGTTGGAGTACCACTCCCCTCCCGCTCATAGCCTGCACCGTACTTGATACGGAGGTGAACATGTCGGACCGTATGACCGGTGTCGTGCGCCATTGCCAACCCCTGTAAGAATACCGTTAGCTGAAAGCCGTTGACATACGGTTGCGGGAGTGGTACGCTCTCGCCATCTTCCTTAGGAGGGCAGATACGATGTTACGTTATTCAGCCGCTACTAGGATGTTCCTTGCGATTATCGTTGCCACCGTAGCGGTGGTGGCGATCGCCTGCGGAGGGGACTCGGCTACGCCAACCAGCGCGCCGACCGCCACAATGCCCCCGCCGCCTACGGCCACTACACCCGCGACGGAGCCTACGGCTACGGCGATGATGGAGCCCACGGCTACCGCCGTGCCTGATCGCGTTGTATCGGACGCCTTCAGGGAGAACTGGGTTGGCTTCCTCAAGGACCATCCGGGTTATCAGAGTGAGTGGGGTGAGCCCCAGTACGGAGGAATAGTCAGGCTGAGCGGCCCGGCCACTCCGACGCGGTCTCAAGTCAACTTGGGATGGAGCGCCTTCATCAACCTGTCGTTTGAGGCGCACAACAGCCTCCTGATGTTTGACCCCTGGCTGGAGCAGAGCGACGGGGTCTTCTGCGACCTGTGCGAAACATGGGAAGTATCTCCGGACGGCACGACCTACACCTTTGTGCTGCGGGACGATATTCAGTTCCAGTCCGAGGGGTACGCCAAGGACAAGGGCGCCCCGGGGTTTGGCACTGAGCTGGGGTGCGAGGACGTGAAGCACAGCATGGAGTGGTTCGCCGCCCCTCCGGAGGGAACGGTGGCCAGCACCATAGCCGCGGGCAAGGAGAAGATGGGGCACCTGGATAACATCACCTGCCCGGACGGCCCCCAGGGCAAGTCCGTGGTCCTGCATTTTGAGATGTTCAGGAACCCCACCACCGGTTGGCTGGCCTCCGGCATTGCCATTTGGGACAAGGAGTACAAGGAGTGGATGGACGCCGAGCATCCTGCCATCCAGTCCACAGGCGAAGAAATAGGCTATCTCTTGGACATGGGCACAGGCCCACAGATACCCACATCCTGGGAGCCGGACGTGGTCCTGAAGACCCGCACCAATCCCAACTACTGGATAGAGGGAGCTCCCTTCGTGGACGGCTACGAGTTCTACCCCATACTGGACTACAACACCAAGTACACGTCCTTCATAACGGGGAAGATAGACCACGCCGGCCACGGCAGCAGCGGCCTGACCAAGGCACAGGTCAAGCAGATACAGGAGAATTACCCCGACTACACCATCCATGAGGTGGAGTACAACCACATATCGCAGCTGCCCATGAACCCCTTCAGGGCCCCCTTCGACCAGTGGAAGGTCAGATGGGCAATCCACTTGGCCCTAGACAGGCAGGCCTGGATAGAATTCAACAAGGCCGGCACATTGAGCATGGCGTCTCACAACTACTACCTGCACCGCGCCAGTTCGTGGTCATGGCCGGAGGAGGAGTTCTTGAAGTTCCCCGGGTGGCGGGCTGACCAGAAGGACGAAGACATTGCCGAGGCCAACCGGCTCCTGGATGAGGTCTTCGGGCCTGGGGAACGGCCAACGGACACGGAGATTACCATCTGGACCCTGCTGAGTCGCCGTGAGATCGGCGTATGGGCCCTGGACCAGTTCAGGGAGAGCCTTGGCTGGGAACTGGACGGCAAGTTCGTGGAGGTAGGTGAGTGGATACAGAAGCGCCAGGAGGGCACGTTCGTCCTGCAGCCGGACGCCGCTCCTATGCACGGGATGGGCTACATTCCAGACCCCAGCGACGGCTTCTTTGGGGCTCACTCCAAGACGGGCACCAGACCGGATGCCTACGTCCGGGCCTGGAAGGGACAGGACGAAGGCAAGGAGCTCCAACCTGAGCTGGACAGGATTGACGCCCTGATAGAGGAACAAGACGTAGAGACGGATAACGAAGCGCGCTTGGAGATGGTCAGAAGCCTGTCCAAGTACATGATTGAGGAACGAACAACGGGTGTGTTCCTGGGCTCCATGAACACCGCCTGGGGCACCGCTCCCAGGCTGAGAGGGACCCATTTCTACAGCCTTGGAACGTACTCGCAGCAGCGCCTCTACGATAGATGGTGGATATCTGAGTAAGCGGGTAAGCATAATGCGAACCGGCGCCTGCGGAGCGTGAGAGGTCGCGCAGGTCGGTTCCGGGGTGGAATCCACCCCGGAACCGACCTGCCTAATCGTATGGACAGGGAGGCCCCCTGGTTCTCTTGGGCAGGGTGTGGTTGGGGCCGGAACCCGCTCACTGACGCTCGCAGCAGGACGTTGCCCGAACACCTCAGGCGATAGGAGGCAACATGGCTGAGTATATCCTTCGGAGGCTCGTACTCGGAGCATTTACTGCGCTTCTGGTGTCGCTCTTGGTCTTTGCTCTCCTGCGCATAGCCCCGGGGGACGTGGTGGACGCTATTCTGGGTGGGGAGGGCGAGGCCTACTCCGATGAAATTCGAGAGGCGCTTCGCGAGCAGCTGGGCTTGAACCGGCCGCTGCCCATACAGTACCTGACCTTCATGCGGGATTTTTTGACCTTGCAGTGGGGGGAGTCCCTCCGCAGCAATACGGAAATATGGCCCCAGGTCAAGAAGAAGCTGCCCATAACACTTGAGCTTTCAGTGATGACGCTGCTTATATCCATCTTTATGGGGATACCCTTAGGGTCTATTATGGCCCTCAAGCGGGATACCTGGATAGACTACTCTCTCCGGGTGTTCTCCCTGGCCGGCCTGTCCATCCCCAACTTCTGGACGGCTACCATGATAGTCCTTGGGGGCGCCTTCTTCTTCAACTGGAGCCCGCGTCTGGAGTTCGTGTCCCCCTTGGAAGACCCCCGTGGAAACTTCATCATGTTCTTCTGGCCCGCCTTGGCCGCCGGTTGGGTAACCCAGGCGACCCAGGCCAGGATGATGCGGTCCACCATGCTGGAGGTCTTGCGCCAGGACTACATCAGGACCGCCCATGCCAAGGGGCTGAGGTACTTCGTGGTCGTATACCGCCATGCCCTGAAGAACGCCCTGCTGCCTGTGGTCACCATTGTGGGCATCACGGTTGCCCTGATCCTGGGTGGGACCGTTATCATCGAGACCATATTCCAGCTTCCGGGGCTGTCCAGGTACCTTGTGCAGAGCCTTCAGAACTGGGACTACACTGTGGTGCAAACCGTGGTGTTGTTCCTCTCGATATGGATTGTGGCGGCCAATCTGGTGGTTGACCTCACCTACGGCTGGCTGGACCCGAGGATTCGGTACGATTAGGCAGGCAACGGCATAGCTGCCTCAGAGAGGTTCCGTCTAGGAGGCATAATGGCAATGCATCAAGAGGGAGCAGAAGCAATAGAGCGCCGGGAGCGTGCGCCGCTGCCGTATCGTCTACTGAAGGGAACGGTTGGCTTCACAGTCCGGAAGCCCTTGGGGGCCTTTGGGGCGTTCTTAATCCTGTTGATGGTGTTCATGGCCGTGGCCGCGCCCTGGATCTCCGGCGACCCCAACAAGTGGCACCTGAGCGATGCCATGTCGGGCCCTTCCGCCGAATACTGGCTTGGCACCAACGACCTGGGCCAGGACATGTGGGCAATGATAGTAAGGGGGGCCAGGGTATCGCTCTACGTAGGCTTCTTGGCCGTGGTCATAGGCTCTTGCAGCGGGGGAGCGATTGGGCTGTTCAGCGCGTACTACGGCGGGAAGGTGGACATGATTATCCAGAGGCTCATGGATGCTCTCATGTCCATCCCAACGCTGATCCTGGCTCTTGCCATAATGGCTGCCCTGGGCCAGTCCCTCAACAACGTAGTCCTGGCAATTGGAATAGTGCAGATACCCAGGGCCAACCGCGTGGTGAGGTCCCAGGCCCTGTCGGTGAAGGAGTCGGAGTTTGCCCTGGCGGCGCGGTCCATTGGCGCTAGCGACGTGCGTATCATGGTGTACCACATTCTTCCGCAGTGCATGGCTCCCTGGCTAATCATCGCATCTGCGGCCCTGGGCACGGCCATCATCTCGGAGGCGTCTCTGAGCTTCTTGGGCATGGGCGTGCCGCCCACGGTTCCCACGTGGGGAGGTATGCTTTCCACAAGGGGCAGGGAGTTCTTCATAGAAAACCCCTGGATGGCAATCTGGCCGGGGGTGGCCATATCGCTTGCCGTTTACGGGTTCAACCTCTTTGGCGATGCCCTGCGGGACGTGCTGGACCCGCGGCTGCGAGGCATGTAAAGCCGGGATTCTCTGCAGGCGCTGGCAATGGCGCACGACATCGCTCGAACTGAGCTTGTCGAAGTCCATGAGTAATGCCAGCTATGCCCGCAATCTACCCGCTCATATGGTTCGACGGTCCACCAGATGGGTAAGGACATTCCGCTAGCCCCACATCGTCGTCATGCCCGCGAACGCGGGCATCCAGAGGGGGATAAGGGGCCTCCCCCTCGCCCCACGGATAGATTCCTGCTTCCGCAGGAATGGCATGGCGCTCCAGCCGGCGTTGACAATTACCAACACACGTTGAGAATACCTAAAGCCGGGCTGCCAAGCCCTGGAGGGGACCCCACGTTGGGGGAGGAAATTGCCGGAGCGTTTGAGGCAGGCGGGAGCGAAGGAATGAGCGCTTGCTTCTAGTCCCTTCGGGCCACTATTGTAAAGTGGTTCTTCTCGTTCTCACGCTTGTAATGCATCTGGTCCATCATGGTCCGCACCAGGTAGACGCCAAGGCCGCCTATCCGGCGGTCCTCTATGGACGCCTCCAGATCCGGCTCGGGAGCCTCTGTTAGCGGGTCAAACGGCTTACCGCTGTCTACTATCTCAATGGTGAGGGAGTCCTCTTCAGAGGCCAGGTTGATTTCAATCTCGTGAATGCCCGCGTCGTATCCGTAGTCCATTACGTTGAGGACCAACTCTTCAACCACCAGGTGCACGCGGTAGAGCAACGCAGGGGGCCAATTCTCCCTCTCAGCCATGTCCTCCAACGTGCTGACGATGTAGTCCAGCTCGTCGTGACTGTTCTTCACGGTCATGGATATCGTTTCGCTCAAGATCCAAACTCTCCGCGGCAGATGGTCAGGCAGGTTATGTCGTCGGACTGCGGAGTGTCGGCGACGAAGTCCCTCACGGTCTTGAAGACCGTCTGGCAGGCCTCTTCAGAGTTGCGTGGCGCTCCCGAAGAGAAGATTTGCAGCAGGCGGCCGTTTCCGAACTCCTCGTTCTCGCTGTTCATTGCTTCTGTGACTCCGTCTGTGTACAGGACCAGGGTTTCGCCGGGGGCGAGGGTGACGGCGCCCTGATCGTACTCTATGCCTGGCAACATGCCCAGCGCTATGCCTCCGGTGAGCGGGAGCAGGGACGATGTCCCGTCGGCGCCTACGAGGAGGGGAGAGTTGTGCCCGCCATTGGCGAAGGTAACGGAGCCGTTTGACGGGTCATACACGGCGTACAGGACGGTGACAAACATGGAGGCCTCGTTGTCCTCGTTGAGCAGGTCGTTGACCTCGCGCATCACGGCGCCCGGTTCGGAGTTGCCGATGGCCGCGCCTTTCAGCAGGGTACGGGCGGACATCATGAACATGGCGGCAGGCACCCCTTTGCCGGAGACGTCCGCAATAGCCAGGCCAATGCGGCCGTTCTCCAAGCGTATTACGTCAAAGAAGTCACCCCCCACATTGCGCGCCGGCTCCATGCTGCCGAAGACCCGGTAGGTGGAGCTTGAGGGGAAGTGTACTGGGAGGATAGACTGCTGCATATCGCTGGCCACGTCCAACTCGTTCTGCAGGGCAACCAGCTTGTCCCGGGAGAGGAGCGCCTCGCGCCACTGGGCTACGTGAGCCAGCGTCCGCTCGATTGTGACCGCAAGGTCCTCGAAGTCGATTGGCTTGGTTACGAAGTCAAAGGCGCCGCGGTTCATGGCGGTGCGTATGTTCTTCATGTCTCCGTAAGCGGAGATGATCACAGCGCGCAATTCCGGGTCCAGTTTGCCTATCTGTTCGAGCAGCGTGAGGCCGTCCATCTGGGGCATGTTGATGTCGGAGAGGATCATATCGATCCCGTGATCGTCCCTCAGCTTATCCAGGGCCTCTATGCCGTTCTGCGCAAAGACAAACTCATACTTACCGGCCCGGATCTGGCGCCTCATGCGCTGCAATACCAATGGCTCCACGTCAGGTTCGTCGTCTACCACCAGTATCTTGTAGGTTTGCTGCATCGCTACGTCTTGTCTGCCGTAAAAGGCCACAGCCACCGCATCCGGCTCAGCCTCCGGGAAAGCTCAACTGTGTCCGGTGTTGAAATCACCCGCGCGCGTCATAAAACCGTCGCGCAGAAGGAGCTCAGTTAGCGGCTAAACGCGGAAATGGCGTCAGCCTGGACAGCGTGAGTTGGGATGATCTTGTCGAAGCCGCTGATCTGGAACACTTCACTGATGGAGCTTGAGAGCGAGCACACTCCGAACTTGGCCGGTTTGCCCTGTAGCTGCTTGGAGATAAGCAGTATGACCCTGAGGCCGGCGCTGCTGATGTAGGAGAGATCCTCCAAGTCCAAGACCACGCCTGCAACATCCTCGCGAAGGAGGGTTTCCAGCGCGTCCTGGAAATCACGTGCGTTGGTCCCGTCAACACGGCCCCCGACCCTTGCGATGAGGACCTGGTCTATCTGCTCACCCCGCACCGTCAAATTCTTTGTATCGGCAACTACCCAAGTGGTGTTTGCTTCTCCGGTTGGTTGCATTGGCATATCTCCTTATGTGAGACTGACCCGCGTACCCTGCTTATCCGCTATCGGCAATCCCAATGCCTGACAGCATTTGATACCACACGGTTAGCCGGCCGCGCGGTAGCGGTCACTCGGTACTCTTCCTTAAAAAAGCGGCGTTGCCCGATACGTTTGACCCTCACCCCCCAAGATTATAATAACCACGATATCACTAGTCAATAGCGCCCACGCTTGACGATGGTTGGCATTACGCTGGTCCCTCGTTATGGCAACAAGCGCTACATCTTTCAGAAACCAGCCTGGGACCGCTTCGATGCCACTCAAGCTCTCCAAACTCCTGAAGGACAAACCAAGCGTCTATGGCGAGGTCTTTCGTCTACTGAAGCCGGGCGGGCGCTTTGGCGCTCAGGCCGCTAGTAGGGCGGCCGTATCTCCACCGGCTCGTTGTAGCGGGAGTACTCGACGATGGTGTCGCGCCTTTGGGGGAGATAGGCGCCAACGGAATCGAACATCTCAAGGCCGGACTTCTCCCACACCCAATGGACCCTCCATATCCTGCTGTTGTCCTCTCGCACCCAGTACTCGTCCGTAAATCTCTCCGTCTCCATCATTCTCTGAGTCGCGCTGATGTTCTCCTCCCGTGAGAGACCTTCTATACTCTCCGGTTCCCACTCACCCGAATTCAGCAGCTTTAGCAGCTCCTCGCCCGGGCGCGAAACGCCCCGGTAGCGTCTATACGTAGTCCCGTCCACGGTGTCAGGCTCCAACTCCTCCAGGTTTAAGAGCGGCGCCAGCCACTTGAGGAATTCCTCAGGGTCGTAAGGCTCCCCTTTGGTGTAGGAGTAGGGGGAGGGCGGGTCCTTGCCCATCACCTCCCACTCCCCAGGGCCCTCAGAGGTATCTATCTTCTGGTACCTGACCCCGTCGTATACCACAGTCTCTATGCTGCAGAGGCGGATACCCTCCAGGTAGGGGTAGGTGCAGTCCTCATACCACGTGCGCGACCGCAGGTCGCCGGTGTAGACATGGGAGGCTTCGCCGAACCGGCGATGGACGTCTCCGTTGAGCATGGTGACAGCGCCCGTCGAGGTAGAGTGGATGTAGCGCAGCTTGTCTGATTGGGACGGAGGTTCTAGGAGGAATTCCTCCGGGCTTGTCTCCCGCCCCTGGCCGATGGACGCCAGCACGGAGATGCCGACGGTCATGCCCACCGCCGCAACCGCTATGAGCGCCAACTCGCCAATTTGGGAGTGTAGGGGTTGCTAGTTTCTAACATCTTGCGCCTGGCCCGTGGGTGGGGGAGCCGGGGGCCTGCTAACCCAGGAAGCGGCGGAGGTGGGAGGCCTCTTCAACATAGTGGAGGACGTGCTCAATGGCGGTATTCCTGTTTACGCCGGCCCAGATAGCGCCGGTCAGTCCCTCGTGGACTCGGTCTATCTCGTCGGCGAACTGTCCCACCAGGCCCAGGTACTCCTCGCCCAGCAGCTCCTTCACGTGGCGCTCGTTGGTAAAGCGCAGGGCCGCGCGGAGGTCCCCGTCAATACTGGGGTAGACCTCCCGCACAAAAGCGAGGTCTTCTTTGTCCAGGGCGACCAGTCCCAAAAGCTCCGGTGGAACGCCAATGGAGTAGAGCGAGGCGGCGAAGCTGATAGCGCGGGGAAGCGTCACGCCGTCGGACCCTCCCAGGGTGCGGCCATAGCCAAAGAGGCCAACGTGGAGCTTACGCTCACGCCGCCTTGGCACGTGGGCCGACACGGAACTGATGACACGCGCCAACCGCTGAACCTGGGACTGGTACTCGGCGGTGGCCTTATCTATTATCTCGCGGGCACGCACCTCGTCAATGTCTATCGGCTCGCCCCGCTGGTGGGCCTGGAGCTGCGCGATGCCTTCGCGGACGGTGTCCTTATCGTAGTCGTACTTGAAGGAGGACTGCACCGTGAAGGTCTGTGCGCTGGGGTACTCGGTCAGTGAACGGTCCACGTTGACAGGTGTCAGGTGGCCCCGAAACGGCACGGCGCCGACGCCGATGATGGGATACATAGGCAGTCCCAGCTTCCTCTCAAGCCGGTGGAGGCGGAGCAGCCCCACCTTCAGCACCAGCTCGGCGGGCACCACGCCGTAGTTGAGCGCCGGGTCGCTCCGGGCCAGGAACACCCGTTGGTACGGCAGGTCTCTCCCCTGCACGTACTCCTCCACAATGGCGTCGCAGATGATGAGGTGCTCTATGTCCTCTATGAGGGGGATCACCCGTATCCGCTTTGGGAAGAACTCCCCCACCCAGTTCTTGACAACCTGTCCACTTAGCAACTCCTGGTCTTCCTGGCCGACGACCACCCTCCGGTAGTAGGCCTCTATCATTGAGAGCTCTTCGGCGGAGGTGGTGAAGGGAAGGATCACTTCTTGAATGGGCGCGGTGGCTCCCTCGCCGTAGAAGCTGTTCGTCATGTCCCACGCCGAGGGCACACTCTGGAGGGCCTCCACCAGGGACTTCCGCATGTCTCTCTCAATGCGTGGATTGGGCACTCGCAGCGTCAGGGCTACGTCACGCCCAAGCTGGATGTCGTCCTGGAATACGTGGGGGTACCCCGTAAGGAGTTTCCGTACAACCTGGTTGTCGGTTTCCTTGCCTTCGGAGTCCCACAGCTGCTCGTCACAGCCGAGGGTGAACATCTCGACGGCCTCGTCCACTTCGCCGTCGCCTTTCAACACTCCCGCGCTGTCTGCAAAGGGGCCGGGCATCGCGTTGTCCGGATGCTGGGTACTCATCACCTTTGGAATCAGAGACACGGCGCACCTCCTGATGGGGTACTTGGATGATACGCGGTCAGAGGCCGGGCAGTCCAGCCCCGCCACAATTATACGCTAGCGCCCGGCGACGGTCGAACTAACCGCCAGGGGCTTGGTTGCCGCTACTCCACCACCCTAACCCTGCCCTCGGCGTCCGCCTCCAGCAGCGCCCGGAAGTCGTAGCCCCTCCTTCGCAGCTCTTCCCCACCCCCCTGGTGACGGTCCAGAATTGCCATCACCCTCTCCACCGTGCAGCCGGCGCTTTCGGCAGCCTGTATCGCCGTAAAGAGGGACCCTCCGGAGGTGCAGACGTCGTCCACAATGGCCACTCGACTGCCGGGCTGGAGCCTTCCCTCCACCTGCGAGCCGGTGCCGTGGTCCTTGGCCTCGCTTCGCACGAAGAAGGCCTCGACCGGGCTGCCCTCCATCCGGCTAACCAGGGCAACCGCGGTGACAATAGGGATGGCCGCCATGGCCGGGCCTCCTACCGCAGCGACGCCACACCCCTGGAGGCTTTGGAAGAAGGCTTTGCCCAGCCAGTACGCGCCTTCAGGGTTCAGGCTTATCAGCCGGCCATCGAAGTAGTAGCTGCTCCTGGCCCCCGATGACAGGGTGAAGTCCCCGTACTTCAATGCCCCCAGCTCTTCCGCAAGGTCCAGTACCCTCAGGGCAATCTCATTGCTCAAGGCCAACCTCCTGATAAAGACCGTTCTTGTAGATGTACTCCTCCACCGGGGCGGGCACCCAGTAGGTTATGGGCAGCCCCTCGGCGACCCGCCGGCGCACCTGCGCGCCGCTGATCCCGATGTTTGGGCCGTCTACGACTGTAACCATGCCGGACGCTCCGGGGTAGATTCCGTCCAGGGTCGCCGGATCAAAGCCCCGATGCTCCGGCCTGGACACCCCTACCACCGTACACAGCTCGAAGAGCCGTTCGGGCTGCCACCACCTGTGTAGGGCCTCCAAAGAGTCCATGCCAAGGATGAAGAAGAGGTTGTCTCCCCCGGCGTCCCCCTCCCGCAGAGCCGTCAGCGTGTCCACGGTGTAGGACGGCCCAGGCCGGTCCACCTCCACGGAAGACAGCTTGAACGCCGGATTGCGCCGTATGGCCAGCCGGACCATCTCCATTCGGTGGTGGGACGGGGATATTCTGCTGTCTGCCTTGAGCCACGGCAGCCCTGTGGGCACGAACCACACCTGGTCAAGGCCAACCCTGGCGGCAGCCTCTTGGGCTACGATGAGGTGGCCCGTGTGGATTGGGTCGAAGGTTCCTCCGAAGATGCCAAGGTTCATCCTACTTCCACTCCAACTCCCATTCGCCTATCCTGACCGTGGACCCGCTCTTGGCTCCGGCCCTCTGCAGGGCGCGGACGATGCCCAGGTTCTTAAGCTCCGCCCATAGCTGGGCCTGCACGGTCCAGTCCTCCAAGTTCACACGGCGGACTATGCGCTCGGCGCGTGGCGACCGCACTACGAAGGCCTCCATATCCCTCTCCACAGAGACCCTTTCTCGCGCCGCTCTTGGCTCCGGTACAGCGAGCGGCTCCACCCGTCCGTGTGCGGGATCGGAGCGGGATACCAGCAGCGCCGCGGCCCTTTCGAGAAGCTCCTCGACACCCTCACTCGTGGCAGCCGAGATAAACAGCGCATTGATCCCTCTCTCCTCGAGGGCTCTCTCTATATCGGGCCGACGGCTCTGAGCCTCCGGCATGTCCTGCTTGTTGACCGCCACAATCTCAGGCTTGCCCGCGAGGCTATCATCATGCAAGCGCATCTCCTCCCGGATCTGGAGGTAGTTCCCGATCGGGTCTTCAGAAGAGCCATCGAGGATATGGATGACGGCTTTGACCCTCTGCGCGTGCCGGAGGAAGTCGAACCCAAGTCCCACTCCCCTGTGCGCGCCCTCAACAAGACCGGGTATTTCCACCAAGGTGAACTCAAAGCGTCGCCTCTCCACGAACCCAAGCACGGGTTCCAATGTGGTAAATGGGTAGGCGGCGACATCCGGTCTAGCTCTTGAGCAAACCCTTAACAGAGACGACTTGCCGACGCTCGGCATTCCAAGTATCGCTATGTCCGCCAGTACCTGCAACTCAAGCTCAAGGACCCTCTCCTCCGTTATCTCACCGTCTTCAGCCAAGATCGGAGAGCGGTTTTGTGCGTGTGAAAACCTAGCGTTCCCCTTTCCCCCCCGTCCACCTTCAGCAACAAGAGTCCTCAACCCGGACTCCGTCAGATCATATATAACTACCCGGCTCTCGTCCTCATACACCCTTGTAACCAGAGTTCCCACGGGAACCTCGATAACGTAGTCCTTCCCCCGCCGACCCATCTTGTTATTTCCGAGTCCTCTTCCCCCATCCTCCGCATAAAAGCTACGCCTGTATCTAAAAGCCCGGAGCATATGCTGCCCAGACTGAGCAGACAGGAAAACATTCCCGCCATCACCACCATCGCCCCCATCAGGCCCACCCAAAGGGACGTACTTCTCTCGCCGAAAGCTGACCTCACCAGCTCCCCCCTTACCACTCTTAACCACTATTCTTGCGGTATCTATCATAATATCTATGTGTGTTAGGTATATAGGATACCATCAATAATAGAGCAGTTTGGGTGTTATGTGAATTCTCCTCTTGTCTAGGCTCTATGTCCTGTGTGCTACGGTAGGCGTGCCTGCGTTGCTCAGACCTTAGTGGGGACAATGGGTATTATGGGGAAACCGTGCCTACGCTATGTCGTTGGCTGTTATTGCTTCGCAGATGGATATGAGATCCGCGGCGAGTGTCGCGTTCGTTTCTCTTTCGCGTTGTATCTTGGCCCACGCATGTCGTATCGACGTGTGGTCTCTGTTGCCGGCTAGCGACCCAATGCCTTTCAGCGGCATCTGAGTCCATTCTCTGAGTAGGTAGACGGCAACCTGCCGGGCCAGGGTGACCTTCTTATCTCTGCGCTTGCTTGTGATCGCCTTTACGTCTGTACCGTAGAAAGAGCAGACTTGGGCGATAATAGCTTCCGGCGAGGGGATGCGCTGCTGCTGCGCGGTTAGCATATCCCCAAGGCTCCGGCTAGCAAGGGCCAGGTTGAGAGGAGAGGATGTCAGGTCTGCATAGGCGCAGACCCGGTTCAGAGCCCCTTCCATATCTCGAATGCTGGAGGTGAAGTTCGTGGAGATGAGGTCTGAGACCTCGTCCGGGACGGTTACGCCCATAGAGTGGGCTTTCATCTTGACTATCGCCTTGCGCGTCTCAAGCTCAGGTAACTGGATGTCGGCGCTGAGGCCCCACTGTAGGCGGGACCTGAGGCGATCCTCCAAGGGGGCAAGGGCCGACGTGGGTCTGTCGCTGGCTACCACGATCTGCCGGTTGGAGTCGTGGAGGGCATTGAAGGTGTGGAAGAAGCTCTCCTGTATGGTCTCCTTCCCGCGGAGGAACTGGATGTCGTCCATCAGGAGGACGTCTACAGACCGGTACTTCTCCCGGAACGCGCGGGTGCTCTTCATCTGAATGGACGTGATGAACTCGTTAGTGAACTGCTCGGAGCTTACGTACAGGAAGCTGAGGCCGTTGCGAGCCGACGCGTGGCCTATGCCGTGTAGAAGGTGTGTCTTGCCCAGCCCTACGCCTCCGTACAGGAAGAGAGGATTGTAGGCCGACCCTGACCGGGTGGAGACTGCGACCGCCGCAGCATAGGCAAGCTGGTTTGATTGGCCGACCACGAAGGAGTCCAGTGTGTACTTTGGGTTGAGAGCAAATGAGCCGGTCCCACGTGAGGACGAGGGAGCATTGGCCGGCCGGGAGGGTGAGTCGTCATCGTGGATGAGCGTCTCGCGCCGCGGCGCATGGGGCGACGGCGCCGTGACCACCTGGAAGCGCACCGTCGCCGGCTGCCCGACGACTTGCGACAGGGTGGCCTCTATCAGAGAGGACATCCTCTGCTCGAGCCATTGGGCCACAAAGGCGGATGGGACGCCTACCACCATCCTGCTGTCTTCAAAGGACAGGCCTGTCGTGTCCTTGAGCCAGGTGGCGTAGCTGGGCCTGCTTACCTGCAGCTCCAGGCTGCCTAGTACGGCTTCCCACTTTGTGCGAGGATTCAGGCGGTTCAACGGTATCCAGCTTCCCCTTGGGCGTGGCCGGGCAACGCACGCGGCGCCGACAGGGCGCGCCCTACAACAACAGGATGAGATCGGGATACATAGCGCCAGGGGGCGCAGAGGAGGCGCCTGGAAACCAGGCGGGTTAGGGGCCCCTATCGCGGCGATTGGGGCGGGTCATGGTTTAGGCTATAAGCAATATAACAGGGGTATCATGGGGGAGGTGCAAGGGTAGCCGGGCGGGTTTTCGGCGAGTTTTTGGGCGGTTGTTGTTTGGGCCTCGTCATCCCTCTATAATCCCCGAAGAGGTGGCTCGATGCGAGTGGTCTACATGGGAACCCCTGCCTTTTCCGTCCCGCCGCTGGAGCTTATGCTGGAGAGTGGATTCCAGGTGGTTGGGGTCTATACCCAGCCGGATAAACCCGCCGGACGGGGAAGGAGCGTTCTCCCGTCGCCGGTCAAGGCGTACGCCCAGGGACGCGGGCTGAGGGTGTTCCAGCCCGCCTCCCTAAGACCCCCGGCCGCCTATAACGAGCTCCGCTCCCTGGAGCCGGACGTCATAGTGATAGCCGCCTACGGGTTGATCCTCCCTGCGGAGGCGCTGGCGGCGGCGGCCTGGGGCTGCGTTAACATTCACCCATCGCTGTTGCCCAGGCATCGGGGACCTTCACCCGTGGCGTTCACCATCCTGGAGGGCGACGAGGTTGCCGGAGTGACCCTGATGCTTCTGGGCAGAGGACTGGACTCAGGCCCAATTATCGACCAGGAGAAGAGGCCACTGCTGCCACAAGACACCACGGCGACGCTAACCGAAGAGCTGTTTCGCCAGGGCGCAAAGCTCCTGGTGAGGAGCCTGCCGCTCTACTGCCGGGGCGCCCTGACCCCCACGCCCCAGGACGAAACCCGTGCGACCTACGCCCGCAAGCTGACCAAGGAGGACGGAGCCATTCGATGGACGCTGCCTGCGGTGGACCTGTGGCGACAGGCGCGGGCTTACACCCCCTGGCCCGGCTCCTACACCCACTGGCAAGGGAGGCTGTTGAAGGTCTTGGAGGCTGCGCCGGTTGCAGGGGTAGACGTCGGCCCGCCGGGGAGGGTGGTCAGGCTGGAGGCCGGCGCCCCGGCTCCGTTGGGCGTGGCCACCGGCGACGGCGTCCTGGGCCTGAGGCGGGTCCAGCTGGAGGGGCGTCGAGCGGTGGATGCCGCAGACTTCCTACAAGGCCGCGAGGGGTTCACGGGATCTACTCTGCCAAGCTAAGGCTGTGGGAGGCTACGCGTCCGACGGCCCGGGCTGCCAGCCGATCTCCTGAGACCAGTGGTCGGCGCGACACATCACCTCCCAGATGAAGGGAGCCTTCGCCTCCGTGTACCCCTGCCGGTCCTCGGCGTACTCCTCGGCCAGACGACGCTTCAGCCCTGCGTACAGCCGGGCGTCCTCCTGGTGGGTCCTGATGTAGTCGCGGAACAGGAGAGCGAACTGCTCCGCCCAGCTTCCCGCCTGTCGCACGTGGATGTGGGTCCTTCTGCTGCCAGGCGGTTCCCGGAAGTAACGCTTGGTTAACTCCGTGTTGTCCGCCCGGAAGACGAATCCCAGCCCCTCCAGGCGAAGGCGGTACGGCTCCACCGGCTCAAGGGCTGCAACGGAGATCTGGACGTCGATGATGGGCTTTGCGGCCAGTCCCGGAACGGAGGTCGACCCAATATGGTCGATGAGGAGCGCGATATCGCCCAACGCCGCTCGAAGGCTCTTGCCCAAGCTGCTGAACAGACGGGGCCACTCCTCGTCGTATGGGACGACTTCTGTCCTGTCCGGCGTCACGTCGCTAACCGAAGACCTGGTCAAAGATCAGTCCGACTCCTCTTCCCGGGTATACGCAGATTCGCTAACCGCTTCCACAGGAGCCTCCGCCTGGGCTGCCGGCGCGGCTGCCGCTGATATGGCGCCATGGACTCTCCTTGCATCGTTTAGCGGTCAAATGTGCCCTCCTATAGTATAGCCTGGGCTTGAAGGTGTACAGGGGGGATGCTATAATTACTCAACGGACGCAATGAGGAGGCGGTGGCATGAAGGTGCCGATGAAGGTAGACTACGGGGTACGCGCGCTGGTGGATCTTGCGCAGCGGTACGGAGACGGCTCCGTGCAGACTGTGGAGATAGC
Organism: Dehalococcoidia bacterium; assembly: GCA_965247645.1. Classification (GTDB taxonomy): domain Bacteria; phylum Chloroflexota; class Dehalococcoidia; order Lucifugimonadales; family UBA2985; genus JAPPHY01. The sequence goes on along the minus strand of OZ252024.1, from coordinate 1,439,320 downwards.
GGACCGCCAGAGCATTCCGGAGCCCTATCTGGACCATCTCCTTACCACCCTGGGGAAGTTCGGGTTTATCCGAAGCCGAAGAGGGCCGCAAGGGGGCCACGTACTGGCAAAGGCTCCCGACGAGATAAGCCTTGGAATGGTGATGGATGGACTGGAGGGCACGGCGGCGTCTTTGGACTGCATCACAGAGCCTACGGAGTGTACCCTTTCCGACATATGCGCGCAGCGTGACGTGTGGAGGTCTGTGGAGGATGCTATCCATAGCGTGCTGAGCTCCACGACCATTGCCGACTTGGCTAATCGCCAGGAGCGACTCCATGGACGGGGAATGTATCAGATCTAGCGTCGGTCGGTCCCCGGTGGGAGCCATGCCCCGCTACGGCCTGCCCTAAGAGGGTGGAGCGCGGGGCCTTTTTATTGTAAACTGTAAAGCGGGAGTAGGGCGTCCGGCTCAAGCGCCCGCAATAGCAAGGAGGGCTTGCCAATGACACAGACTACAGCGCTAACACCCGACCAGGTGAGGCGATACAGCCGGCATATCATCATGCCCCAGGTGGGGAGCAGGGGACAGAGGAGCCTTCTGGAGGCAAAGGTCCTGATTGTAGGGGCCGGAGGCCTCGGCTCTCCCGTTGCCCTGTACCTTTGCCTGGCGGGCGTGGGCACTCTGGGCATCGTGGACTTCGACGTGGTGGAGGTGAGCAACCTCCAGCGCCAGATACTTCACCATGAGCATGACATAGGTAAGCCCAAAGTCCTGTCCGCCCAGCAGACCCTGGCCGAATACAACTCAGACGTCAAGGTGGTGGGCCATGAGGAGCCCCTTACCTCTGAGAACGCTATGGAGATAATCTCCCAGTACGACATAGTGGTGAACGGAGCGGACAACTTCGCAGCCCGGTATCTGGTGAACGACGCGGCGTACCTGTCAGGCAAGCCGCTGGTGGACGGCAGCATCCTGCTGTTCGACGGGCAGGCCAGCGTGTTCATCCCCGGAAGTGGGTGCTACCGCTGCCTCTTTCCCACGCCCCCTCCCCCCGGGGCAGTGCCCAGCTGCGCCGAGGCGGGCGTACTCGGAGCGCTCCCCGGCATGGTGGGGAGCATCCAGGCAACGGAGACCATCAAGCTGATCCTGGGCGCAGGCGAGCCCTTGGTCGGACGGCTGCTGCTCATCGACGCGCTGAGCATGGAGTTTCGCACGGTGAAGCTGCGGCGCAACACCAAGTGCCCCCTGTGCGGCGACAACCCAACCGTCCACGAGCTGATCGACTACGAGGTCTTTTGCGGGCTGCAAGAGCCCGTTTCTGCCGTCCAGCGGTGAGAGACTTGCGCGCCAGGGAAGATTGGGACAGGCAGCTATGACCAGGAGAGACATCCTCGACACCATTGGCAACACGCCCATGGTGGAGTTGACGCGAATGAGTCCCAAAGAGGACGTCCACATATTCGCCAAGCTGGAGGGCAACAACCCCACGGGCAGCCTCAAGGACCGTATTGCCAAGTACATGATCGATCAGGCGGAGGCCGATGGGACGCTCACCCACGACAAGACCATACTGGAACCCACCAGCGGCAACACGGGCATAGCCCTGGCTTTCATCGCCAAGCGCAAGGGCTACCGCGTGAAGGTGGTCATGCCTGAGAATGTCAGCGCCGAGAGGACGCAGCTGCTGCTGGCCTACGGGGCGGAGATTGTGTTCAGCGACGGCGCCAAAGGCACCAATGGAGCCATTGTGGTGGCGGAGGAGATGGCGGCCAAGGACGACTCCTACTTCATGCCCTACCAGTACGGAAACGAGGCCAACCCTCGCGCCCACTACGAGACCACCGGCAGGGAGATAATCCAGGACCTCCCCGACGTCAATGTATTTGTCGCCGGCCTGGGCACGGGTGGCACACTCATGGGCGTGGGACGACGGCTCAACGAGTACAACCCGGATATAAAGATAGTGGCTGTAGTCCCCCACCCGGACGACGTGATCCAGGGACTCCGAAGCCTGGAGGAGGGGTTCATACCGCCCATCCTGGACCTCTCGCTACTGGACAGCCGGATAATGATTGAGAGCAGGGAGGCCTTCCGCACAACGCGGGAGCTGATGCAGAAGGAGGGGATATTCGCGGGCATCTCCTCCGGGTCGGTGGTGTGCTGCGCCGTGAGGCTGGCGGAGCGAATGGAGAGCGGGAATATCGTCTGCCTGCTGGCGGATGGCGGCTGGAAGTACCTGAGCACCTCCCTGTGGACCAAGGACTTCACGGAGCTGAAGGACAGCGTAGAGAACAAGATCTGGTGGTAACGGCGCTTACGCGTTGTACCGAGTTGACGCTGTGCCGTTGGCCTCCGCGCTCATGTGGTTCGACAAGCTCACCACGAGCGGTAAGGGGTGGCGGTATAGCCTGAGCGGGTCCCTCCCACCGCCCCAAGGCACCCCCCTTCCCCCCTCTGGATGCCCGCGTGCGCGGCCATGACGACGGTGGGCCGCTCGCTCCGCGCTCATGTGGTTCGACAAGCTCACCACGAGCGGGCTCCATCTGCCCATTGCCCTTCCCCCCTCTGGATGCCCGCGTGCGCGGTCATGAGCGGGTAAGAGTCGCGCCCGCCGTTAGCGGATTGGAGCGCTTTGGCCTCTTGATTAGCGCTTGACAACTCTGATAGCATCTTATTAGTGCTATTTTAATCGAAGGTAGGTTTGGGCTATGAAGATATCTCAGATAATTACTTCCCAGGGGCCGACGAAGGAGGACCTCCCGCCCCTTCAAGCCATGCTTCTGGAGGAGTTGAACCGTCGCACGGACGAGGTGTTTGACAACAGCGACGAAGGGTTGCTCCGGATATTCCCACGACTGAAACGCTCCTCGCTGAGCTGGTCCCTCTATCTGCTTCACAAGAGAGGCCTTATAACCAAGCGGCGAGTGCGGCTCAATGGGAAGCTCACCACGGTCTTTGGCTGCCATGAAGCCGTGGAAGCGTTGAAGGAACACCTGAGTTTAGTCGACTAGGCTGTCGTGGGTTTCCTGCTCCGGCTCCTCTTGCTCCCACTGCGGCTGTTGCTGCTCCCGTTCAAGGCTTTCCGCGCCTTCACGACTTTCTTTACCTGCGTTGTTCCCATCGCCATCGTAATCGCGATCGGGGCCGCCTTCGTCTGGTTTGTGTTCTTGCGATAAGCTGCAAGGAAGCCGGGTGGGTTGCGGCCAAGCCTGGGGAACGGCTGCCGTTGTGAGCGCTCAGGAATCGACGGCTATGGCACGGAGTCCACGGACAGCACGTAAGACGCTGGGTAGGCGGTCTTGGGGGCAATGGGCGCCACTATCACCACCGCCCGCTCCAGACCTTCGCCAAATCCGCTGAGCGTCAGCGTCCCGCTCCCATCCTGGTCCAGGGCCATCTGCCGGACATTGACCTCATCCCCTATCTCTACGACCTGGACCAGGTAGTCCTGAGGCGCCAGGGTGTTAGTCCGGATGAATCCCTGGGCATCCCAGAGGCCTGCGCTCTCGACGTCGTCGAAGTACCCGATCTCCGGGATTGAAACGTCGTCTATGCAGATCCCGTCGTCGCTGGTTCCTTCGTCGGTCACGTACTCAAATCGCAGGAGGACCCCCTCCCCTGTGTATGGAGCCAAGTCTACGGACTCCTCCTGCCACCCGTCGCTTCGGCCCGTGTAGCCGGGGCCAAAGCTGACACCCAGGGGGTTCTGCGGGGAGCTCAGTCTGCCCTCCAGGACCTCCCAGGTCTCTCCTCCGTCTGAGGACACCTCTACGTAGGCGTAGTCCCAGGACTCGTCTATTGCGTACCACGTCTGGAAGTTCAGGGTCGCCTGGGAGACTTGGGAGAGGTCAACCTCCAGCGTGAGCGTGGAATCGATGGCATCCCCGCTGTTTCCCCACCAGCAGTGGCTGCCGCTGTACGCAGAGGTGGGTAGGAGGGGCGTCTCCGTCCGGCCTTGGAAGGACACCATGGCGTCACCCTCCGTGAAACGTATCTCTACGTACTCCCCGGCGTACTGGGGAGTAGTCATGCTGAAGGAGCCGGGGCGCGTGAGCGTCATTCCGGGACGAATGGCGATATCCAGTCCTTCGTAGGAGTACCGGTCGATGTCCCGAGAGTCCAGGTAGTTCGCCACCAGCCAGTCCCGGAAAACATCCTGAAAGGTTACGTCATAGTCCAGGGAACGCAGGTAGGCTGTGACCCCTTCAGTCCCATCCTCAGGCTGGGCAACCAGCTTGCTCAGGTTGTCGTGTCCCCCGTAGCGCTGGGCCAGGTACTCCATGAAGAGGGAAGCAGCGCCGTAATGCGGGCGGGTGGCCTCGCCGCGGGAGGGCCAGACGGTCAGCGAGGCGCTTGGAGATGTGATGAAGGAGTTTATGAAGGTGAGGCCATAGTCGGCTACGTACTTGGCCACCTCCGACAGCCCTTCGTTCACCCACGTCTCCTCACCGGGGTCGCCCGCCCAGTGGACCGCGTGTTGCAGCTCATGGGCAAGCGTCCCCAAGTATGCGGGTGTGCCGATACGCCAGTTATTCATGTAGAGCATCTCCCGCTCGTTGCTGAAAGGATAGACCGACTTGGGGTACTCGTCGGCGGCGTTGTAGTAGCCTGCCACGCTCCTGAGCGGGGCATGAAGGATGGTCAGCCGGGGGTCGTTGTCTATGCCGGGAGACCACTCGCTGCCAAAGGTGGCCGTCACAATGGGGTAGATGACTTCGTCAAAGACCCTGGCGGTGGCCGGGAGGACCGTTCCACGCGGCTCCTGCCCCGTTGGGAAGTACCAGTATGCGTGCTTGCTCACGTGCGCCAGCGTAGCTTCCACCTCGTACATCTCCAAACTCTCCAGGTCGGCTACCCAGAACACGTCCTGGCGTCCAGCCTCGTAGCTGACCGGTTCCGGGTTCACCACGCGCTCTATCGGCTGCTCCAGGTCGGGGCGGAGTCGCCGTACCAGGGAGTACAGGTCCCTGTCGGGGGCGTTGGTGAGGCGTATGGCCGCTTCGGTCGGGGTGGGGTTTGGGGTTGGGATCCTGGTTGGGGTGGCGGTGGTGGGGAGAGGCGTCATCGGAGGGAAGGGTGTGGGCGTCGGCTGAGTGGGCGTTGGTCTAACCGGCAGAGCGACTGTTGGCGCGGGTGTCCAGGTGGGCGACGGCTCCGCGGTGGGGGATGCCGCCGGCGTGGACGTGTCGGTGGGTGGCGGCTGCGGGACGGGGGTACAGCGCGCTACCAGGGAGAACGCTGCAAGGGCCAGTAGTATGGCTAAGAGCCTGCTCATAATCCTTGGGAGCTTGCCGTGAGGCAGAGTCGATAAAGCCGTATGGGTAAGTATCGTTTGAAAACGTTCCCTTGTCCATACACCCACCCCGTGCTATCATTCTGCCAAGTCCTGAGTGGCGCTGGAGGGTATATGGTCACCGAAAAGGAAAAGGCCCTGGAGCTTGCGCTCATCCAGATAGAGCGGCAGGTGGGCAAGGGCAGCATAATGAAGCTGGGGGAGGCCGGCCAGAGGCTGGCGGTGGAGACCATTCCAACTGGGTCCCTCTCCTTGGACATGGCACTGGGGGTTGGCGGTTTGCCCCGTGGAAGGGTTACGGAGATATTCGGGGCGGAGTCCGCAGGCAAGTCCACGCTGGCGCAGCACATCATGGCAGAGGCCCAGAAGGCCGGAGGAACTGCCGCCTACATAGATGCCGAGAACGCTCTGGACCCCGCATACGCCGGCCAACTGGGGGTCGATATCGACACCCTGCTTGTCTCTCAACCGGATACCGCCGAGCAGGCCCTGGAGATAGCCGAGTACCTGGTCAGGAGCGGCGCTGTGGACGTGGTCGTCGTCGATAGCGTGGCTGCGCTTGTACCCAGGGCGGAGCTTGAGGGCGACATGGGTGACTCCCACATGGGGTTGCAGGCCCGCCTCATGTCGCAGGCCCTGCGCAAGCTGTCGGCTGCCATCAACCGCTCCCACACCGTCGTCATCTTCATAAACCAGCTCCGGGAGAAGATAGGAGTGGTCTTCGGCAACCCGGAGGTCACCCCCGGCGGTCGGGCCCTGAAGTTCTACAGCTCGGTTCGCATAGACCTGCGCCGGGTGGACTCCATCAAACACGGGACGCAGATAGTGGGCACCAGGATCAAGGCCAGGGTCGTGAAGAACAAGGTGGCTCCCCCATTCCGGGTCGCCGAGTTCGATATCATGTTCAACCGGGGCATCAGCAAGGAAGGCGATATCCTGGACCTGGGTACTACGGCGGGAACAATTACAAAGGCAGGCTCCTTCTACTCCTACGGCCAGGTCCGCCTGGGCCAGGGCAGGGAAGCCGCCAAAGAGTATCTCAGCGACCACAGTGAGGTGTCCGCGGAGGTGGAGGAGCGGATCAGGGCCTCCACGACCCAGCGCCCCACGGAGGCAGCGGCAGCGGAAGAGGAAGAAACGGCCTAGCGCCTCTTCCGGCCAGTGTCCACGCCGACCGCAATGGGTAAAGAGCAGGAAAAAACCCTTGACCAGGCGGTCTCCCTTGCCCTGAGATACCTCTCCTACCGGCCTCGCAGCGAGTTCGAGGTCAGAGGCCGTCTACGGCGCGCGTGCCACGAGCAGGTTGTCGAGTTGGCTGTCGCGCGGCTCAAGGAGCTGGACCTGCTGGATGACAGGGCTTTTGCCCATGCCTGGAGCCTGGGAAGGGCGGCCCATAAGCCGCGCAGCGCCGCCCTGGTGCGGAGGGAGCTGCTGGCGAAGGGCGTGGACAGGGAGGTAGCCCAGGCGTCCGTGGATACCCTGGACGACTGGGAAGGCGCCTACAAGGCGGGGTTGCGGGCCGCTTCCTCTCTGCGGGCCGCCGATTATACGACCTTCCGACGCCGCGTGTGGGGCCGGCTCCAGAGACGCGGGTTCAGCGCGGCGATTGTCCGCGGGGTGGTGTCCCGGTTGTGGGAGGAGCGGTGTGCGGAGCCTGAAATGGAGATCCCCTCTGGGAGCTGAGGCGTCAGCCCTCTTGCTGCCCGGATGTCGCGGGAGCGGGCAGGTCTTCGTCCTGGAAGTTCATGTCGTAGAGCCGTGTGTACAGCCCGTTCAGGGCCAGCAGCTCGTTGTGCTTCCCCAGCTCCGCAATACGGCCCTGCTGAAGGACCAGTATCTGGTCTGCGTCCTGGATGGTGGAGAGGCGGTGGGCGATGATTATGGCCGTGCGGCCCCGCAGAAGCTCCTTCAAAGCATCCTGTATCATGCGTTCCGTATAGCTGTCCACGTTGGCGGTGGCCTCGTCCAGGATGAGGATGCGCGGGTTGGCCACCAGCGCCCGCGCAAAGGCGATGAGCTGCCGCTGGCCCAGGCTCAGGTTGCTGCCTCTTTCATGGAGCACCGTGTCATAGCCCTGCGGGAGCCGCATGACGAATTCGTGGGCGCCAAGGGCCTTGGTGGCCGTTTCTATCTCTTCCTGGGTTGCCTCTCGATGCGAGAAGCGGATGTTGTCGGACACGGAGGCGGAGTACAGGAAGGGTTCCTGTAGCACCAGGCTCATTTGGCCGGCCAGTGAGGAGCGGGTAACGTCTCGCAGGTCGTGCCCGTCCACGGTGATGCGGCCCTCGGTGACGTCGTAGAAGCGCGCCACAAGGGCTACAATGGTGGTCTTCCCCGCGCCGGTCGGCCCCACTATTGCCAGGGTCTCCCCCGGCGGTATATCCAGGGACACGCCATCAAGCACCTGCACACCGGGGATGTAGTGGAAGGACACGTTGTCAAAGCTCACTTGCCCCCGGATGGGCGGCAGGGCCTTGGCGTCCGGCGCGTCCACCAGGTCCGGCTTCACGTCCAGCAGCTCAAAGATGCGCATCCCTGCGGTCATGGCCCGCTGCATCATGGCGTACTGCATCACAAGAGCGCGGATGGGTTCGAAGAACCGCTGCACGTACAGGGCGAAGGCCACCATAGTCCCAAGCGCCAAGTCGCCGTTCTGCTCCATCCTGCCTCCCATCACCAACACCAGGCCAAAAGAAATGGCGGTGAGCACCTCCACTGAGGGCATCAGGCTGGCGGTCAGCCGTATGGCGTTGAGGTTGGCATTCAGGTGGGCCCCGTTTAGCTCGTCGAAACGTGAGAGATTGATCTCCTCCCGGTTCATGCTCTGGGTGACCCGGACCCCGGTGATGTTCTCCTGAAGGCTGGCGTTAACCCCGGCAATGGCGTAGCGGATGCTCATGAACGCCTGGCGAGCCTTCCTCTGCCACAGAACCATGATCACCATGAAGACGGGTATGACTATGAAGCAGGCCAGGGCCAGCTGAAAGTTCCAGACCAGCATGATAGTGATGATCCCCACCAGGCTCAGTATCTCGGCGAATCCCACGACGAAGATGGTCATAAATTCCTGGAGGGCCATTGTGTCGTTCTGTACGCGGCTCATCAGGCGACCCACCTCGTTGTGGTCGAAGAAGAGGGTGGAGAGGCGCTGAAGGTGAGCGTGCATCTCCGTGCGCAGCGTGTATAGCACCGACATGTTGACCTGCGCCAGTCCCCTTAGGTGGAAGAAGTTCCCAATCAGGTTGAGGACCACCACCACGGCAAACATCCCCCCTATCCGGTTGAGTCCCGCTATCTTATCGGCTACCGAGAGGTCATCGCTTTTTATGTACTGGGTGATGGCCATGCCCACCAGCAGGGGTACAGCGATCTGAGTGCCTATGTAGACGAGCATCATCACCATGCTGAACAGGGTCAACTTCCAGTGGGGGCGCAGATATTGGAGAAGGCGCAGCACTACTCCCTTGTCGTAGACCTTGCCGAACTCGGTGTCCTCCAGGACCAGGCTGAGGCGTCCCCGTATCCGGCGCACCTCATCGGTCCCGGGAAGGTTGGGATTCCAACCGCCCATGTGCATCATGCTATGATTCCCTCTCAGCCTTCAGCCCGGGCTCCTCCACGCGGCCGGCGGAAGCGCCTTCGCCCATGCTGCCGGGCGTTCCATCGTGGCCGTTGACCTCCTGCTCCTGGGGGCGGAGTTGGAGCTCGTAGATCTCCTGGTACGGTCCGGGTGTCTGTATCAGCTCACTGTGGACGCCCTGCTGGACAACTCTGCCCTCCTTCATCACCAGGACAGAATCAGCGTTCTTCACGCTGCTCAGGCGGTGGGCGATGACGAAGGTGGTCCTGCCCTGTATCACCGTGTTCAGGGCGCGCCGAATCAGGTGTTCCGTCTCGGTGTCCACGCTGGAGGTTGAGTCGTCCAGTATGAGGATGGGTGGGTCAAGCAGCAGGGTGCGGGCTATGGCCAGGCGCTGCCTCTGCCCCCCGGAGAGGGTGACGCCCCGCTCTCCCACGTAGGTGTCATACCCCTGGGGCATGGACTCTATGAAGTCGTGAAGCTGGGCCAGCTTTGCAGCCCTCACCACGTCCTCCTCGGACGCGTTCACCGCTCCGTATGCGATGTTCGCGCGGATGGTAGACGTGAAGATGAACACGTCCTGCTGCACAATCCCAACATTCTGGCGCAGGGAGGCCAGGGTGACGTCCCTGATGTCCACGCCGTCTATGGTGATGCGTCCGGAGGAGACGTCGTAGAACCGTGGGATCATGTGGACCACGGTGGTCTTTCCGCTTCCGGGCGCGCCCAGGATTGCCACTACCTTGGCGCTGGGCACGCTGAAGCTCATGTCCTGGAGGACCGGAGACTGCTCGCTGTATCCAAAGGACACGTTTTCAAATTTGACGTCCCCTTTCACGCGAGGCATAACCGGGGCGTCCGGCTTCTCTGCCACCGGGGACTCGGCGTCCAGCACGTAGAAGATGCGCTCCCCGGAGGACATGGCGCGGGAGAAGCTGTTGACTATCCAGGCCGTCATACGCACAGGTATCGCCAGCAGCCCCATGTACAGCAAGAAGGACACAAGCTCGCCCGGCGACATGGCGCCTTCGACGACCTGGCGGCCACCAAACCATAGGATGACTCCGGTGCCTCCCAGGAAGAAGAAGTTGTTCAAGGAGGTGGTCACCGCCTGCAGCCGCTCTGCGTTGAATCCGAACCTTGCTACCGCAGCGGCGCGGGCGCTGAATTTCTCCTTCTCGTACTCCTCGGCGGCAAAGGCCCTCACCACCCGCTGGCCGGCCAGGTTCTCCTGGAGGACTGTGTTCAGGTGGCCCATCTCCGCGCGCTCGGCCATCCAGTTCCGCCTCATCTCCAGCATGATGGTGGACGTGCGGAGCAAAATGAACGGCACGAACACCAGGCTCATGAGCGCCAACTTCCAGCTTGAGACGATCAGGATGACGCTGACACCCAGGATCAGTAGCGCCATGTACCCGCCGCGGATAACGCCGCCCTGGATGAACATCCGCACACCCTCGACGTCCGCGGTTGCGCGGGACATCAGGTCTCCGGAGCGCTGGTTGTCGTGAAAGGCAAAACTGAGCCGCTGCAACTTCTCATAGTAGGCGTTTCGGATGTCGTAGGCCACCCGCTGGCCCATCGACTCCCCCATGTACTGCTGTCCATAGGCGGCTATGCCCCGCAAGATGCTGATCCCAAAAATCAACGAGGCAAGGAACAGGAGTTGATTAAACTCCCCAGACCCCACAACCTCGTCCACGGCAACCCCCAGCACCTTGGGGATTGTCAGCGCGAAGGTCGCAACCCCAATGGTGGACAGGTAAGCCAGTAGTAGTCTGCGCTTGTACTTCAGGGCAAAACGGATGAGCCTGAGCAGGATGGACATGGCAGCTAGATGTATGCTCCTCGTGGGTCCATTGCCAGCGTCAGGGTGGTTAGCAACGCAATGAACATAACTACAAGGGTAATAGTATACCCAAACGTAGGGCAATGTCCATAGAAGCCAGACCAGGGTATTCCCGGCGCTGGTTGGCAGTGGTGGACAGGGGCGAGCGGGCGCCCGTCACGCTCAACGTTGTTTTGGCTTGGCCATAGTGGTACTATCTGGGGCAGAAGCGCGAGTGGGGGCAGCAGGCGCGGCGCTATTCCGGCGGCCCCCGAGATAGCCAGATCTGGAGGTAGAGTGGCATGACCCCGATGCAGGCAATCCAATCGGTGTTTGGGAACTACGCCAACTTCAACGGACGGGCGAGCCGGCCGGAGTACTGGTGGTTCGGTTTGTTCGTGGCGATTATCCAAATTGCTCTATCTGTCGTTTTTATATCCCTTCCGGAGGTCGGCATGGCGCTACTGGCTATCTGGTCTCTTGCCATTATCCTGCCTGCGTTGGCAGTAACGGTGAGGCGCTTGCATGACACTGACCGTTCCGGCTGGTGGTTCTTGATACAGGTTATTCCTTTTGGCGCGCTGGTACTGTTCGTATTCATGGTTCTTTCCGGCACCAGCGGGCCAAACCGCTACGGGCCGCCCCAGACGTAACAGCAACGAGCCATATAGTTAAGCAAGACCAAGGGCTACGCGCAGTCCCTCAATGAAGCTGGATCGCTAGCGGGCCGGGGAGCCGCGTTGACGGCCTTGTGACGCCCAAGCCGAGCGGCTCCCCCCTGCCACCTACTTCTTGCCCACTCCTGTCAGAGCCGGTATTCTGCAACCCAAAGCCAACTTTAGCTCAGGAGGCGTTGTGGTGGAAGAGACTACTCAGGCTGTGGACACGGGACCGGCCCAGACAGTGGAGGAGGCCGTCGAGGAAGAAGATAGGGATCAGGATGCGCCCCATGATGAGCAACAGAGGGAGAAAGAGGCTGAGCAGGCCTCTCGAATAGGTGAGTTGGAGGCTGCCTTGTCCGATGGGGAACGGCGCCTGTCAGGGATGGACGGCCTGCTGGGGCAGCGGGACGTCAGGATCGAGGAGCTGGAGGCGGCGTTGGGCCAGGTGGAGGGCGTTGCCAAAGAGCGCGAGCAGGAGGCGGAGGGATTGAGGGCACAGCTGGCCCAGGCAGTGGAGTTGTACCGCGCCTCCCTGCTGGCGGCAGCCCCCGATATACCGGAAGAGCTGGTGAATGGGGCCACCATCGCAGAGGTCGAGGCGTCCCTTGCTCAGGCCCGGCAGATGGTGGAACAGGTACGCGGACAGCTGGAAGCACAAGCCGCTCAGGAGCGGGTTCCGTTCGGCGCTCCGGCGCGTTCCGCTCCGGACCTCTCGGCCCTGTCGTCACAGGAGAAGATACGGCTGGGACTGGACCGTCGCTAGCGGCCGGGCTGCAGCGCCGCTAGGGCGCAGGACAGGACCTTTTGAGGCCCCTGGCTCAAGAGGAACATGATGGTAAGGTCGACCCACCGCCGGGGGAAAGTGGCTTGGCTACGGTAAAAGGCCCCGGCCACTTATTAGTGGCCGGGGCCTTTGCTGCGTGCTTGAGGGACTGTCTAGGCGTCGAAGTACAGGAAGTACTCGTAGGGATGCGGCCTCAGCCTGACGGCGTCCAACTCTTTTGTCCGCTTATAATCCAGCCAGGCGCTGATCAGGTCCGGCGTGAAGACGTCTCCCCTCAGCAGGAAATCGTGGTCCGCCTCCAGGGCGTCCAGCGACTCGCCCAGGCTGCCGGGCACCTGCTTCACCTTGGCTGCCTCCTCCGGACTCAGGTCGTAGAGGTTCTTGTCCAAGGGAGCGCCAGGGTCGATCTGGTTGATTATGCCGTCAATGCCTGCCATGAGCATTGCCGCAAAAGCCAGGTACGGGTTGCAGGTGGGGTCTGGGCAGCGGAACTCGATCCTCTTGGCGTGCGGGTGCCCAAAGTACATGGGAATCCGGCAGCAAGCGCTGCGGTTCCGCTGAGAGTACGCCAGGTTCACTGGAGCCTCGTAGCCGGGCACCAGCCGGCGATAGGAGTTGGTGGTGGGAGCGGCAAGCGCCAGCAGGGCCGGCGCGTGCTTCAGCAGCCCGCCGATGTAGTACAGTCCCATCTGGCTGAAACCGGCATAGCCGCTCGAGTCGTAGAACAGGTTCTCCCCGCCCTTCCAGAGGCTCTGGTGGGTGTGCATTCCCGTTCCGTTATCGCCGAAGAGCGGCTTGGGCATAAAGGTGGCGGTCTTGCCGTGGTACCGCGCCACGTTCTTCAGGACGTACTTGTACGCCATCACCATGTCAGCCATCTTGGTCAGGGAGTCGTACACCATGTCAATCTCGCCCTGCCCGGCCGTGGCCACCTCGTGGTGGTGCTTCTCCACCGTTATGCCGAAGCCTGCCATTACGAGAGAGGCCTCTGAGCGAAGGTCCTGATACGTATCGAACGGCGGCGTCGGGAAGTACCCCTCCTTGTGCCTGGGCTTATATCCCAGGTTGGCGCTTCCGTCCAGGTTCTTCTCGCTGCCGGAATTCCAGATACCCTCGTCCGACCCCACGTAGTAGTAGCCGCTGTGGGCGTTCTGGTCGAACCGCACGGAGTCGAAGATGAAGAACTCCAGCTCTGGGCCCCAGTAGCTGACGTCTCCGAGGCCGGAGGATTTCAGGAATTCCTCCGCTTTGCGAGCGATGAAGCGCGGGTCGCGGGAGTAGCCCTCGTCCGAGTCAGGGTCCTTGATCTTGCAAATCAGGCTGAGGGTCGGGATTTTGAAGAAGGGGTCTACCGTCCCGGTGGTGGCGTCCGGCACCAGGAGCATGTCGCTCTCCTCTATGGTCTGGAAGCCGCGAATGCTGGATCCGTCGAAGCCTGTGCCCTCAACGAACACATCGGGCTTGAGCTCCCCTATCGGTATGGACACGTGCTGGAGCGTGCCCGGCACGTCCGTGAACTTCAGGTCCACCATCTGGATGCCTTTGTCGCGGCAATACTTGATTACATCGTCAGGGTTGGTGAACTTTGGGAACTCACTCGGGGTTATCATGCTCTTCCTCCTCGTTTATTGTGTTCTGAACCTTCCAAGCGCTTGGCCGGCCTTGCGCAATTGCCGGGGAAGAAAGCCAAGCCTTGGCCGCAGGACAAGAAGCCACGCTGCTAAGTATAGCTCATTGACGCTCGACAGGAACGCCCTAGTGTTAAATCTGTGTAAATTTTCCGCAGTCCTCCTTTCGGGGAAGAGGACTGTCAAGCTACCCGGAAGCGATATCCAACGTTACGCACGGTTTCAATGAAGAGATGGCTGGCATCCTCCACCTTGCTCCGCAGCCTGCGGATGTGAACGTCCACCGTGCGTGTGCCGCCGAAGTAGTCGTACTGCCAGACCCTGCTCAGAAGGGTCTCGCGGGTGTAGACCCTTCCAGGATTCGCTGCCAGCAGGCACAGGAGTTGGTACTCCTTGAAGGTAAGGATGACCTTCTTGCCGGCCACCGTGACCTCGTAGCGGTCTTGGTCTATGACAAGGTCTCCAACCCGGATGATCTGCCCGCCGTCCCACTTTCCCGTGCGCCACAGGGCCCTCTGGACCCTATGGCGCAGCTCATTGTTGGTGAATGGGAGGAATACTATGTCCTCCACCTCCAGGTTGGGGTCTACGGTTGCGTGGCCCTCTCCGGGCACCAGGGCCAGAACGGGTATCTCCACGTCCTTGCAACGCTGGGCAAAGGCCGCCAGAGAGTCCGGAGGGAGAATGTCAGGATCCAGCACCAGAAGGATTGGGGTTTCCTCCTGGGGTATAGTCTCTATTACCTCTGGGTCTTGGGAGAAGGATAGAATGAACCCGTCATTCTCCAGAGGTCTGAAGTTGGGCCTCTCGTCCGGAGAGGTCAGGAGCATTATCCGTTTACTCGGCGGTACGGGACTCGTTGCTACACCTCGCGTCCAGATGTCTGAATGGTACTTTATGAGGGCTTTGCTGTCGAGTCTTCCGTCAACACGCACGGCGTCCAATCGGGCCGCTGTGACCCCTGCTCGCGCGGTGGACTTCATGCCCCGGGACCGGAACGTCGCTCACCGCAGGCTGGGAGGCCGACGTTCTAGCTATCGCGCAGGAAATCGGCGATGGCCCGGTTGAACTCGTCCGGGTTCTCCAGGTTGGACAGGTGGCCCGCGCCTGAGACCTCCACCAGCGTGGCGTTGGGTATTATGGAGGCCATGCTGTGAGACTCCGCCGGCGGCGTGATGACGTCTTGGTCGCCGACCACTATCAGGGTTGGCGCGCCGATGTTGGGCAGGAGGTCTGAGGAGTCCGACCGGAGGGCCATTCCCCGGAGGTCGCCGGCTATGCCCTCCACGGGGCACAGGGTGATCATGGCGCTGAGCGTGTCAACCACGTCCTGCCGGTTGGCCACCGTATCCGGCGACAGCAGCCGCGGGACCAGCCGCTCGGCTATGGGGCCGGCCCCTTCACGCTCTGCGAGCTGGGCCATGTCTTCCCGCCCCTTCTTTGCGTCATCGGAGTCGGGCTGTGGCCTGGTGTCCAGGAGCATGAGAGAGCTCACGCGCTCCGGGTTCTTGCGATAGAAGGCGAATGCGACGTACCCGCCCATCGAGAACCCGCCCAAGACCACCTGCGGGAGGTCCAGGGCATCCAGAAAGCCGCTCAGGTCGTCCGCAAGGAGTTCCATGGTGTACGGACCGGGGGTGACCTGGGACTCTCCGTGGCCTCGCAGGTCGGGAGCTATGACGCGGAACTCGCCGGACAGCGCCTGGACCTGCGCCTCCCACATGCTCTTGTCCAGTGGAAAGCCGTGCAGCAGGACGACTGGCGTGTCGCCGCTCCCCTGGTCGTCGTAGGCAATGTCTATACCGTTAGCGCGTACCGTTGGCATTATCTCCTCCTAAAGGTCTGAAATGGTGACCGCAACGGTCATTTGCTTATACCGATACGGGGCACAACGCTGGGCCGCCGCGACACATCCACGGCAGGACGGCGCACGGTGGGCCAGTCAGTACCTCTCATTGTACCAGTCACGCAACCGCTTGCCTAGCGCTATATGCGGGCGTCTCCACCCCAACGTGCGTAGATGTGATGGGGCGCCATATTGCCAGCCGTCTAAGAACTTAGCGTTTGCCCGGTGTGACGCGTCATGGCTCGCGCCATTTTAGATACCCTTCAATATTCGTGTAAGCTCTATCCGTCGAACTTGTGCCATAGTTACGCCAATACTCGAGAAACACACTCTCGCCATAGGTTGAGAATGGCCCATCCCCTTCAGATAACTCCGTTACAGACTTAGCTCTAATCGAACCTATATTCGCAGTATTTCCGCTTCCCGGCTTGTCGGAAGCGATTCTGTATTTTTCTTGGACGAACCACTCCACATCGGAGAACGGACTCAGTGCACTGCCACGTTCCCTTATATTACGTGAGAGCAAAGATAGCGTTTCTGCTCTGGAATATACAAAGCCGATGATGATATGTTTGGCATACTGATCAAAGGGGAACACTATATTCTTAGTGTTGTTCCGGATAAATGACGTATAACTTCCAAGAGTGAAACCAGCGGTCCAACTCCCATCTCGTCGCCAGTTACGATATGTACTTTTTACGTCTACCGCGACTTTTTGGTCGTCTTGCTCGTCTCGCATCAGAGTAAAATCCGGATAGTAGTTTTGCTCCTGAGGTTCACGGAGCAGCAAGGCGTTTTGGGCGGCCACTGCTGCTATCTGTGGGCGGACAATTAGCTCAAATATAGTGGAGAGGACTTTTGTATCGGTGCCCAAAGGGTAAAGCGCGTCATCAAGTGAAAGGATGCCCCTCACTCTGAACTCTGGTGAAGCCAGTGTCATCTGACGCGTAATATCTCCGATGATGTCAATCAATGTTCAATCACGCAGTCGCAGCGTACGATGGCGGTCAGGTCAACCTGTAGGGCCAATGCCAACTTGGCAAGGCTGTCGACAGTAACGTTCAATTCTGCTGCCTCTATTTTCTGGAGGTGTCTTGGTGATAGTCCTGCGTGCAGGGGCTAACTTTTCTTGAGTGAGTCCTAGACCGTTCCTGTAAAGCCTCACATTGTGCGCTATACACTCACGGATTGACTCTTGGCTGTGCGACTTCTGAGACACTGGTTTTTCCCCTTGTTTTCCCCTTATTGTTGAAGATAAGACCTCATACAGAGATTGACCACGCCATGAATGGCGTGGTACCATGTGGGAAAGGGGTAATCATGGTACGGCAAAGCAAGATTAGAGAAACCCAGTACGAGTTGTGGTTCTCCGAGACTGATAGCGTTGTCGACGGACGTTTACCACGAGCCCTTCAGCGTGTCAGGATCTCCCCAATCAAGTGCCAAGGCATCAAATCCAAACTGGTTCGGTTTATTATGGCCTCATTGAGCTGGGATGGAACTGGGGTATGGATCGAACCCTTTGTGGGCTCCGGGGTTGTAGCACTGAATGTAGCCCCTAGAAGGGCACTCCTGACCGACTCGAACCCCCACGTAATCAGACTGTTCCAGGATATATCGGCGGGGCGGATGACGCCAGAGAGCGTTCGATCGTTTCTTGAAATGGAGGGGGAGAAGCTACGTGTCTGCGGCGATGCATACTACTACGAGGTTCGCGATCGTTTTAACGCAGAACCTTCGTCGCATGACTTCCTGTTCCTCAATCGTTCATGTTTCAATGGCATGATCAGGTTCAATCGTAGAGGCCATTTCAACGTTCCCTTCGGGAAGAAAACTGAGAGATTTAGCAAAGCCTATGTTACGAAAATCGTCAACCAAATTCGACGCTGCGCATCGGTCATAGCAAACAATGACTGGCGGTTTGAGGTTACCGACTGGAGAGACATCCTCGCTCTAGCGAAATCAGGTGATTTTGTATATGCAGACCCTCCCTATGTTGACCGTCATACTGGCTACTATAACAGTTGGGATGGTGATGCACAGGTCAGCCTAATGAACACGCTCAAGCAACTGCCGTGTGGGTTCGCCCTGTCTACCTGGAAAGAAAACAGGTATCGTCGAAACACTTACGTGCCCACCGATTCTACAGACCTCGTAACGTTGACCGAGAACCACCACTATTACGTAGGTTCAAAGGAGTCACTTCGCCATAGTATGGTAGAAGCCTTAGTAGTCAAGAAAGGCTACAACACGAATGGTTACTGAAGTGTCTCATGTCACCGCTTGACCAGATTGGCATGCCAGGCGTGAAGAGTGAGTCGTCGGCCCTCAGGGCACGGTCAACCCACAGTGAAGCGGCTGTGTAGACTTTCTCGGCGCCGTTGATAGTTATTCTTGTGCCCATCGTTCTCCTTTAGATGGAAGTCCTTCGGCATTATATTGCAAATCGCCGCCCCCCACTCGCCCGCGCGTGGCGCGGCTCTACGCGCGGTACTCAAAATAGGTGGCGGTTACAAGGTCGTGGAGGTCTTGGCAGCGGTCGTTGGCCTGTTGCAGGAACGCCTTGCGGTCTTCCTGGTCCGGCCAGTCGTAGTTGACCAGCGCGGCCAGGCCGCCGGCCAGCCGACGAGTCGCTGCGTCGGCGTCGGCGTCCGGGCCGTGGCCCAGGCCGGCAAGCTCGGCGGCCGCCGCGTCCAGCGAGTGGCACAGGGAGTTGGGAAGCAGGGGGTCGGCCACCAGCAGGTCCAGCGCTCGGTCGGGCTCCACCTCAGCGCCGTGCCGGGAGCCGTACGTCTCCAGGGCGTGGTAGGCTCGCAGCAGGCTGATCCAGCCGTCATCGGTGTCATCCCCCGTCTCCCTCTCCGTCTCCATGTCCAGGTGCGCCAGGAGGAGCGCGGTCAGCAGCTGGGCGCGCTCGATGAATCGTCCAAGCTGCATGAAGCGCCAGCCGTCGTCGCGGTACATGGTCGCCCATGCCACGCCTGAGAAGGCGCTGAACTCCGCCGCGGTCTCTGCGTAGAAGCTCTCCGGCGAGGCTGCCCAGATGTCCTGTATGCGCAGCTTCTGGACCCGCAGGTAGGCCAGGTTAAGGGACGTCCACATCTCCGCGCTGATGCGATGCCGCATCTGACGGGCGTTCTCGCGCCCAAGCGAGAAGCATTGCCACACCGAGTTGACGTGCGATTGCTCAAAGGTGAGGTCGTCGGCCAGGGTGTAGGAGTCGGCCAGGGTAAAGTCGTCGCTGCCCGGCGCCAGGTGGCCGCTCGGTGGCTGACGCTCCATGCTTGCGTAGATGCGCTTCCAGCCCAGGTATATCTCCCCCACGGGTCGATCCACCAGGGCCTCCGTCTGCAACCACAGCAGGCGGCAGAGGCGCTGCGCCCGCTCCAGGTATCGGCCCATCCAATAGAGTCCCTGCGCGCTGCGTGAAAGCATTGTCCAGTCCTCCTGGTCGTATTCTTTCCCTACCGGCTTGAGGGTGACGTGGCGGCCTCCCGTCTGTCCAGACTCACCAATCTTACACCGCCTACTGGAGCTCTGCCAACGATGTTGGCCATTGGGCGCTCCCGCTCATATGGTTCGACCCACTCAGCCCCGTATCAAGTACGGGGCTGGCATGAGAGGGAAGGTGCGGGACAGGCCATGAGTGGGAAGGGAGGATTGGTCTAGCAGGGGGGCCATTTTCAGGCAGCTATGTTGACAGCTTGCAACGGTTGATTTACTGTAGCGTTACTTATTATGGGCGTCTTGGGCAGGGTGGTTCCGACACCTTAGCGGGCGTCTCTCGCAAGGGGGTCTTTTCATAGCCCGCCGTATATTAGATCGGATTGATGAACCGAGCGACCTGAAAGCCCTGACCTACGAGGAGTTGGCGCAGGTTGCGCAAGAGGCGCGAGACACTATCATCTCTGTGATAACCGAGCGCGGAGGCCATCTGGCATCCAACCTTGGCGTAGTGGAGCTCACGCTGGCGTTGCATCGCGTCTTCGACAGTCCCACCGACAGCATAGTCTGGGACACAACCAACCAGACCTATACCCACAAGCTGGTGACGGGGCGACGCGACGAGTTCAAGAACATCCGCCTGGAGGGCGGCTTGTCCGGCTTTGGGGAGCCAAGAGAAAGCCCGCACGACACTCTCGCCGCAGGCCACGCGGGGACCGGACTTTCCATAGCCCTTGGCATTGCGGAGGGCGCAGCCAACCGCGGCCTGGACTCGTGGACCATCGCCGTGGTGGGTGACGGGGCCATGACCTCCGGCTCCAGCTTTGAAGCTGTGAACAACACCGTGCATCTCAACCCCCAGAGGTTCATAGTAGTCCTCAACGACAATGGGATGTCCATCTCCGAGAACATTGGCTTCCTCACCAACTGGCGCAAGCGTCTGATCACCCATCCTGAAGTCCGCGCAATGGTGGGCCGCGCGAGGTCCCTTTCGCAGAAGGTGCCCAACGGCGAGCTGCTGTACAGGCTGGTCAAGCGGTTCAACACGGGGCTGGCGGGCCTCATTGTGCCCACCATGTTCTGGACGGAGATGGGGTTCCAGTACCTGGGCCCCGTGGACGGTCACGACTTCAAGCAGATGGAAGAGGTCCTGCGACAGGCCAAAATCTCCACGGGGTCGGTGCCGCTGGTTCACGTTGTGACCCACAAGGGCCACGGCTACGAGCCCGCAGAGGACGACCCGATAAAGTTCCATCAGCCGAGCTCCCCGCTGGGGGCAGGATCGGGCGCGCCCACCTACTCCAAGGTTTTTGCCCAAACCCTTGCGCGCCTAATGCGGGATGACGAATCCGTGGTCGGCATCAGCGCCGCCATGCTGGAGGGCACGGGGCTTGTGGAGGTGCAGCGCGACTTCCCCGGCAGGATATTTGACGTAGGCATTGCAGAGCAACACGCCGTGAGCATGGCGGCCGGAATGGCGTCAACCGGACTCCATCCCTTTGTCTCCATCTACTCCACGTTCCTCCAACGCGCCTTCGACCAAGTGGTCCACGACGTTTGCCTTCAGAATCTGCCGGTGACGCTCATAGCCGATCGCGCGGGCATTGTTGGAGAGGACGGCAAGACCCATCATGGCGCGTTCGACATCTCTTACCTGCGCTGTCTGCCCAACGCTGTTGTGGCGGCGCCAATGGACGAGAACGAGCTGCAACACCTGGTTTACACCGCCTACAAGCACCCCGGTCCATTCGCCATACGCATCGCCAGGGGAGCCGCCCTCGGAACGCCGCTGGACGAGGACCTCAAGCAGATGAGGATTGGCAAGGGTTGCGTGGTCAGGGAGGGCGGCGACGTCATGATCTTTGCCATCGGCAAGTCGGTCAGCGCAGCCCTGGAGGCGGCGGAAAGGCTTGAAGGCCACGGCGTCTCCTGCGGGGTCGTGAACGCCATCTTCGTGAAGCCCCTGGACACGGAACTGCTCTTGAGTGAAGCGCGCCGTACCCGGCGTATAGTCACCGTTGAGGAGAACGTCCTGGCCGGAGGGTTCGGCACAGCCGTCCTGGAAGCCCTAGCGGAGGCCGGGGCGGAGTACACGTCCGTCCATCGCATCGGTATGCCGGACTCCTTCATTGAGCACGGCGCGGCCGCCGCTCAACGGCGCAGGCTGCAACTCGATGCCGAGGGCATCGCCGGGCAGGTTATGAGCGTGTTCTTTCCCGAAGGGGCGGCGCCCCTGAGGTAGCCCCCCAACGGCAACGCGTCACACCCCCGCTCGACTCGCCGCGCCATAATTCACACGTCGTAGACCACCCTGTGGCCGCGTCCAACGCCGGGCCTTTATAGTCGCCGCAACCCCAAACAGAGTATCATTGAGTGTACCCTGGACGAGCTGCGACTACGGAGAAGATAGGTTGGGTTTCGATTCAGACGTCTCCGATGCCTCCTTGATCGGCATGGCCCGCAACGGCGACCTGGACGCCTTCAACCGGCTGGCCCAGAGATACGAGAGGCAGATTTACAACGTGTCCCTCCGCGCCCTGGGAGACGTTCACATGGCCGAGGACGTAACCCAGGAAACCCTCATCCGAGCCTACCGTGGGTTGGCCGGGTTCAGAGGCGGCAGCCTGCGGGCGTGGCTCCTTCGTATCGCCTCCAACACCTGCATCGACATATTCCGCTCCGGGCGAAGCCGACGGGAAACGTCGCTGGAGTCCCTCACAGAAGAGAGCGGTGTTGCCTGGGCCTCGCCGGGGCCCTCCCCGGAGGACGAGGCCATGACCAACGAGCTGGGTCGGGAGATTCAACGCGGCCTGCTGCAACTACCCCATGACCAGCGCATTGCCCTTGTGCTGGTGGACGTGGAGGGCATGAGTTACCAGGAGGCGTCGCTGGCTATGTCGATCTCTTCCGGGACTCTCCGATCCCGCCTCAGCCGGGCCAGGACCAAGCTGAGAGATTACCTGCTTCAGAAAGAGGAACTTTTGCCCTCCTCTTTCCGTCAGCACATTTAGGAGGTAGCGCGTTGGGCATACTGGACGGATGGAGACATGGGCGATTCAGGGACCTCCTCTCTCCGTATATCGACGGCTGCCTGGACGCCCCGGCCGCTGCAAGGCTGGAGCGCCATCTGGGGACGTGCGCCGTCTGCCGCGAGGATTTGCGTACTCTGCGAGGCACGGTCGGCCTGTTGCACGCTCTGCCCCACGCCGTTCCTGGCCGCTCCTTTGCCCTCGAGAGCAGGCCGGAGGTCGCTGCGGGCCCGCCGCGGTACTTATGGGGCCTGCGCGTAGCCACGGCCGCAGCGTCCGTTGGCCTTGTGCTGTTGGTTGCCGGCGACCTTCTGGGCGCCTTCGCCAGGGACGTCCCGCAGGCCGCTGATATGAGAGACGGGGCCGAGGAGCAGGTCCGGCCAGCCGGCGAGAGGGGCTTCGCAGATGCCGAATCTCAGCCAATGGCGGCCGCTGAGTCCGAAGCCTTTCAGGACGCACGCGCTCCTGCGGTCGACTCCGAACCCCGGCAAACCGGGGTCGCTGAATCCGCCTTATCCCAGGATGAGAGCCAGGGTGCGGGCGAGACGCAGAGGAAGGAGGCGTTCCCCGTAATCGCCCTGGAGATAGCTTTGGGGGCGTTGCTGGCAGCTCTGGCCTCGCTGACCTTCATAACCTCGCGGCGGTTCAAGCGGGGTGGACCGGCCCTGTAGAGGCGTGGAACCTTTTGAGGGCCACTTCCGACTTAATTATAGAAGCGGCTCTGAATTCCTGAATCTTGCCTGAATCTTACCTGAATCTTAAAGGAGGTGGACAACTATGAAGAACGTGAGACGGCTATTGACAGGTCTGGGCCTTGCAGCGTTGTTGGGGCTGGCAGTCGCCTGCCAATCGGAGACGGCGGAGACCCCGGATGGCGACGGGGGCGCGGGCTCCGAATCAGACTCTATTGCTCAAGCGCTTGGACAGCTCGGAGGGTACGGGGGATCGGGGATACAGGTCACGGGAGAGGGGAAGGTTACCATTACGCCGGACCTGGCCTTGCTGAACCTTGGAGTTGAGGCGAAGGGGGACACCGTCGCAGAGGCCAGGGCGGATGCTGCCGCCGCAATGGCCGCAGTCATCGCCGCTCTCAAGGCCAACGGCATTGCCGACGCGGATATCCAGACCAGCTATTTCAACATTTCACCGGAGTACACCTACCGGGAAGTGACCACGGGTGATAGCCGGTATAACGAGCGGGTCTTGACAGGCTATCTGGTAACCAACAACGTCACCGCCAAGGTTCGCAACCTGGACAGCGTAGGCGCCACCATAGACGAGGTTGCCACAGCCGGAGGCAATGCCACCCGCATCCAAAACATACGGTTTACCGTGGAGGACTCATCGGCGGCCCAGGCGCAGGCCAGGGAGAGCGCCGTGAAAGACGCGCTGGACAAGGCGGACCACTTCGCTTCTCTTGCCGGGGTGAACAGGGGCAGCCTGCTGTCCATCAGCGAAAGCGGTGGCGGCGTACCGACTACCCGGTCCTTCGGTTTAGATAACGCTATGATGTTTGAGAGCGCTGCAAGCACTCCCATCAGCGCCGGCGAGTTGGAGATAGCCATCTACGTTCAAGCGGTTTTTGCCATAGAAAGTCCGTAGACGCGGAGAACGCGTCTGGGCGAGCATACTGCCCAACAGGGAGACCCTTGCGAGTCCCAAAACGCCTTCCCCCGCTCAGGCGGGGGAAGGCTAGACTATCTCCGGATCAAGTCCTGGGATGAGAGTCAGCCTTGTTGACACCCCATCCCGATGCTATAATCCAAATGTTGTTATCGACGCATTCACCTTGAGGCGAACGCCTCGTCACCCTCAGGCTGCACTCCCCGATAGCTCAGCGGTAGAGCGGGCGGCTGTTAACCGCTAGGTCGTAGGTTCGAATCCTACTCGGGGAGCCATCCCACCTAACATTAAGAACTTCCTTCGTAGCAGTTAACAGGGCGTCAGCAGGGATAGGGGACGTGTAATTACTGCAAGGACGCAACGGGCAATGACGAGTTTTACAACTACATACTCATGGCGCATGAGGCTGGACACGCTTTGGGGCTATCGGGGTATGCGGAGCCCCAGTCGTGGATAGGTAATCTGCCGTCCCATCCCAGTATCCCTGATTCTGTCATGAACTACGACTCAGACGTATCTCAGGCAATTGTACCTGTAGATTTTGAGCGAGCCGGACTGCTCGCCGCACCCCTTCGACATCATGGCCATTCAGGCCTTGTATCAGGCCGTGCCGTAACTAGTGTTGGAAGAGGGACAGTACCGAGCGGGTCCATGTTTACTTTAATGCGCATGAAGTGAAGTTATGCCTCCACCAAGAATCAACAATGCTGAAGTGCGGGCTTCAGGAACACACCGACGTAGGCTCTTTACATGAGGATTACATCGGGAATTGGCAGTTGCATAAACGTCGCTTGGTTTTGGGCGCTAGCGTCTTCGATACTGCTGGCGGCCACTTCGGTGGCGAGTTCCCCTGGGTGTAATACTGACTATCTAAATGGATACATGATGGAGTTAGCGCATCCCACGTACCGCCTTCAGTGGTCTCCAGACGGCAGTTATGTGCTGGCGCCATTGGACGTCTTCTATGTCATTCAAACAGACGGCTCCAGCTTACGGCAGGTCTTTAGGGATGTGGATTACAATAACGCCAGCTACTCACCGGACCTCTCTCCAGACGGCTCTCGCATTGTATACACTACGGCCCGGCACAGGATCAACGTTCCCGGAGCAATATCCCCAAATTTCCAGATAGAGTCCTCCAGGCTAGACGGGTCCGACCGACGGAGACTTACAGACAATGACAGCCTGGACACAGCCCCGGCGTGGTCCCCGGACGGCCAGCGCATAGCCTTTGTGAAGTTATCCTTCGGCGCTGAAGAGTCAGGGCTCTACACCATGGCCGCGGACGGCTCCGACGTCCGCCGGATTGTTTACTTCAAAGACGCGTTTATTCTACACCATTACTGGGTCCCGGTATGGTCTCCTGACGGGAAGACCATCGCTTTCATGGGCAATAGTGGTTTGGGGAACGCCCTGTACACGGTGGAGGCAGACGGCTCCGGCTTGAGGCAACTATACCCTGACCTGAGAGTCACTGAACCTGGAGAGTTTCCCGGGTCGGTAGGTGGACCACTAGCATGGTCTCCCGACGGACAGGAGATAGCGTTTCTGTATTCCTATACTAAGAATGCAAGTGGCTTTGCTCGGACCACGGAGCTTTACGTCATTGGTCGCGATGGGGATGGTCTTCGCCGAATACGGGAAATTGCTGGACAGGCTGTGAGAGGCAGCCTGGAGTGGTCTCCGGACGGCGCCAAGATACTGCTCGCCGCCGGCGGAGCCGTAAACCTGATCGACGTGGACGGCTCCGCCAGCCGTATGCTTGTAGCAGCGACTCGCGCATCCTGGTCTCTTGACGGCTCCAAGATTGCCATATTCGAACCCGGAGGGAGAGACCTCGTATTTGCGTGGATGGCAGTGGACGGGCTAGAGCTGCATATTCTGACACGGAGGAACGCCCAAGGTAAGCTCGTTTCAGGTATCCCTCCCAGGTCGGATGGAACCGTGGACCTTGCGCCATGCTCAAGGGAGCCGAACTTCTTTAGGAGAGTTCTGGGCTCTTCGACTCTGGTTGTGCCGGAGCCTGGGGAGAACCCTGGGTTGGTCCGGGACTGTGAGACGCTGCTGACCATCCGGGATGCCCTTGCAGGTGACGCTGAGATAGACTGGAACGCAGACACCCCCATCACAGAGTGGGATGGGGTTACTGTTGACGGCTCTCCCTTACGTGTGCGTGAACTGGAGCTTCCGGATCGTGGTCTGAGCGGCGTTATCCCCCCTGAGTTGGGCCGTCTGACGAAGCTGAGGAGCTTGAACCTGAGGAACTCACCTTACTCTCCGAATCCTACCCGCGTCTACGGCGCCCCCCTGAGCTACTACAGGACTCCATTCCCCACTCCTCAACCAACTCCCAACCATAATCGATTGACTGGTACAATCCCGGCGGAGTTGGGCAATCTAACGGAGCTGGAGACATTGGCTCTGGAGGGCAACTACCTGAGTGCCCCCATACCGCCAGAGCTGAGTACGCTCGCGAATCTTGTGGAAGTTGATCTCTCCGGAAACTACTTGGCTGGCTGCGTGCCGGTTGAGCTGCCTGAGATTTGGGTAGAGGCTAGCGGTCTGGAGCGTTGTAAGCCCGATGAGGAGACCGGCCCATGAGCGTCAGACTTACCAAGCGGGGGTGGCTCGTGGGGTTGGGAGCGGTTGCTCTGCTCCTGGCTATACCCGGCGGTGAGGTTGCCTGGACCCCTGTGGCCCCTTGCGCCGGGCCAAATGGGGGTGGTGACCATTGTGAGCCCCGCGACGTGAGCGCGATATCCCTATTCTCTCCGCCATCCGCCGCCGCCTATGAGCCAGTGGACATAGCAAGCGTGGAGGAGGTGTTGGAAAAGGGGCTTGGGTTGGCCGAGGCGTCTCCAGTGCACCTTGCCGCCCGAGCGACGGTGCAGGACGGCTCCCTCCGCTGTGAGTGGAGGGGTGTCGCTCGGACGCCGAAGCAGCGTGAGGAAGCGATACGATTCTGGCTGGCCCTGGATGACACCGACCCACTGCCATCTGCGGCAGAAGTAGAGCGCCGGTTCATGGCAGAGCTTGATATTATCAATCCCATCTACCCCGGGACCGTAAGGTCTAACTTTCGGGCCATTGCACGCGGGGGAGAGTCGACAGAGTATCAATTTCTCACATGCTATGCCGACTACACGGTACAGGAATACCTTCTTGGTCCTAGCCTAACTGGTACACAGGCACTAACCGTTGCGTACGATCGCTTGGGAGAGGTGAGGTCCTACGGGCTCTACATGGTGGCGCACGCCGCTGGGATGTTCGGCAAGGCGCTACGTGCTGACCCTTACATTCCAGCGAGCGCGCTTCTAGCAGCGCTAACTCAACCCTTCGCCTCTGGTGTCTCCTTCTCCCTGGGATACTATGTCGTCGAGAGGATAGTCACGCCCTTGGACGGATGGGATAGGGTTTCTGATCGCAATGACAAACTCAAAGATGGTTCTCTGCACAGTCAACCTAGGCCCACCATGACGTACCGAATTGCGAACTCGCCCGTTTAGGGCGACCTCTGCGGCGGCCGCTCCACCTATGGGAGAGTCCTCCGGCGTGGGTATGGAGTAGACGATAGCGGCCTTGCCGGTTTGACCTCGATCTCCTTGACGAAGGAGTGGACAAACGCCCTGGTCTGAGTCAGCCCGCTGGTCTTGAGGAACTCGCTCATGTCCTCGGCGAAGGCGGCGGCGCTGTCCACTTCCGGTAGCGACAGATTATGGGGCAATTCGGGAACTTGACGATGTGGGCTGACAACTCATAGAATCTACAGTGCGGGCAGGCAACTCATAGAATCTGCGACCGGCCCCGATCTCTACGAGATTTTTACGTATCCGGCTGTCCCGGGAAGCGGAGGAATCAGTCCCGCTGTCGCCGGGCGGCGATCCGATCCGCAAGGGACGAGAGTTTAGCGCCGGCGATACCCGCTGGGCTGGACCTCCGGCAGATTTAGTGTGCGGTCCAGGTCAGCCGGCCATGAAGTCAGCGCTCTAGCTCACAGACCAACTGATGATAAAACATGGTTACCATGAGAACTAGCTCCAGGTTTCAAAAGCTGGTCATAGTGGCGGCGGCTATTATCGTTGTGGGCGTGGTCTCTTGGGCCACTATCTCATCGATCAGAGCCGCCAACGCGCCGTCCGGGTTCACCGCGACCGCGGGTGATACCCAGGTGACGTTAACGTGGAATGACCCCAACGACAATACGATCACCGGCTACCAGGTTTTGCAGGTGGCAATCGACAAGCTGGTCGTTCCCAGTACTGTTACAGGCGCCATCGAGGCAGGCGACAGGTTCGGAGATTCCGTGGGGATTGCCGGGAACACGGCGGTGGTTGGAGCCCCCTTACAAGAATCTCTGGACAACCAGAGTGTCTCCATTACTAACGGCGGGTGGGGGCATACCTTCAGCAGAGGTTCCGGGGGGTGGAGCTACGATGAGTTCCTGGCGGTAAGTAACCCGCAGGTCGAAGGCCGGCTCGGAAGTTCCGTAGCGGTGGCCGGCAGTACGGTCATGGCTGGAGCCCCGTCATACACCCAAAACAACAACACTGATCCCGGTGAGATTACCATAGCCTCCAAGAGTAGCCTGACCGACCCATGGGCCACCGAGTTCACGAAGACCGGCCAATTTGGAAATGACCTTTTCGGACGTTCCGTGGCGTTGGACACCGGCATCGCCGTCGTGGGGGCCCCGGGAGCCCTGATCGGCAGTGACGCTCTTGCCGGTAAGGCTTACCTGTACACCAAGGATAACTCCGGAGTTTGGGGCCCGGCGGCCACGGCCATATGGAGCGCCGGCGCCAACGCCGGGGCCGGCACCATTTTCGGCAGTTCAGTGGCGGTGGACGGCAACACCGTTGTTATAGGGTCACCGGGGGAAGATTCTTCCTCGGGCGCGGCTTACGTGTTTACCAAGGATGCCCTGGGCATATGGAGCGCCGTCAGGCTCACCGCCTCCGACCGCGCGAATGCCGATAGCTTCGGTCGGTGGGTAGCGGTAGACGGCGACTTTGTTGTGGTAGGGGCCTGGCAGGACGACGACGGCGGCACCGATTCCGGCTCGGTGTACGTGTTCACCAAGCCCAGCGGCGGTTGGGGCGCCTGGAGCGGCCTGTCATCCACCGATAAGTCTGCGTTGACCGCCAAGTTGACCGCCTCCGACGCCGCTGCAGACGATCACTTCGGGTGGTCGGTAGCGGTTGACGGCGACAATGTGGTAGTTGGGGCCTACGGGAATGACGACAATGGCAATGACTCCGGTTCGGTTTACCTGTTCACCAAGCCCAGCGGGGGCTGGGTAACCGCCACCGAGACGGTCAAGCTGACTGCTCCCGACGGCACAGCGGACGATAACTTCGGGGATTCCGTAGCGGCGGGCGGCGGTAGGGCCATAGTCGGGGCGCCCGGGGACGAAAGCGAGACTGGCGCGGCTTACGTGTTCAGCATCCCCACATGGACCGCCATCACCGGAAGCGGATCGGGGACCAGGTCCTACACGGTGACCGGCCTGGACAACGATGTGGAGTACACCTTCTGGGTCCGGCCGGTGGACAGTGGCGGCCCCGGCCCTGCCTCTGGGAGCAAGCACGCCAAGCCACAGCAAGCTCCGGCGGCCACGCCGGCCAATCTGACTGCCACGGCGGGCGTTGGCGAGGTGACGCTGGCCTGGGACGACCCCAACGACTCCACCATCACGGGCTATAAGTACCGGCAAAAGGTGGCCGCCGGCTCATTCGGACAGTGGACCACGATTCCAGATAGTGCATACGGCGAGGCCAATACAACCGGGTACACCGTTCGCAACCTTACAGACGGCCAAACTTACACCTTCCGGATACAGGCGGTGGACGAGGCCGGCGATACCGGAAACTCGAACGACGTCACCGTCACGACGATACTAGCCGCTCCGACGAACCTCACGGCCACTGTGGGCGTGGACGCCGGCCAGATTGCGCTTAACTGGGACGATCCGGGCAACAACTTAATCACGAAATACCAGTACAGCACCGACGGCGGCACGAGTTTCACCGACATCACCGGCAGCGGCGCCACCACCACCGCGTACACCGTGACCGGCCTGTCCAACGGCAGGGAGTATACCTTGGCAGTGAGGGCGGTAAACGCTTCGGTCAACGGCCAGGCGGCCACCGTGACCGCCATGCCGCTCCTCCCGCCCGTGCCCCTGTACGTGAGCAACATCGGCCAACCTACCGACACCAGTGTTGGTGTCGATGCCGACGTGTCCAGCGACCAGGCTCAGGGTTTCCGTACGGGCCCGAATGTGACAGGCTATGTCTTAGGAAGTATCGACGTGCACTTTCAAAGTGCTCCAGGTAGTGGGGTCCTGACGGTGTCGGTGCGGAGCCCGAACGGAATAACGGGCTATCCCGACGCCTTGGTGCACACCTTGACCAACCCGGGCACCATAGAGCCGGGATTCGTGCGGTTCACCGCCGAAAACGCCCAGCTGAGTGCAAACACCTTCTACTTCGTACACCTGACTTTTAGCGGCACCGGAACTACACCCCTATTGAGAACTACGGCATCCGACGCTCTGGATTCCGGCACGGCCACCGGGTGGACGATGAACGATTTCCGGTACTATCGCTCGGGCGCGAATTGGTTTTCCTCATCAAATGCATTAAAGATCAGTATTAATAATGTCCCTCCGCCCGTCCCCGGTGCACCGGCGAACCTCTCAGCTACACCGGGCGACGGCGAGGTTACCCTCTCCTGGGGCGACCCCAGCAACGACACAATTGAGAAGTACCAGTACAGCACCGACGGTGGTACGACCTTCATTGACATTCCTGGCAGCGACAAGGACACCATCGCATACACCGTTACTGGCCTGTCCAACGGCACGACGCATACGTTGGCAGTGCGCGCGAAGAACATTTCCGGCGAGGGCGATGAATCCAGCGTGACCGTTTTGATGATACCGGCAGCCCCGGCCAACCTCACGGCCATGCCGGGCGACGGCATGGCTGCGCTTAGCTGGGATGACCCCGGGAATACGACCATAACCGAGTACCAGCTAATGCAGCTCGCTGAGGAGAGCGGGCTGACCGCCGACGATGGCGCGAAAAACGACAGGTTCGGAGTTTCGGTGGCGGTGGACGGCAATACGGCCGTGGTTGGCGCCTTCCAACCCACCTATACGGATCCCGACACCAGTCTGGACGTTAGCAGGCCCGGCGCGGCCTACGTCTACATCAAGGATTCCAACGGTGCGTGGAGCCAGCAGGCCAAGCTGACCGCCTCCGATGGCGCGGATGGTGACGAGTTCGGAATCTCCGTGGCGGTGGACGGCGACAACGTCGTGGTTGGGGCCCGCGGGGACGACCTCGACAAGGGCGCAATCTACGTGTTCAGCAAGCCGGCAGATGACAACTGGACCTCCACTATTACCGAGACGAAGCTCACGGCTACAGGCGGCGAGGCGGACGACCTGTTCGGAGCCTCCGTGGCGTTGTACGGTGACACCATCGTGGTCGGTGCGCCCAGAGACCAAATTGAGGTTTCAGGCGGCGTGGCCAGGTCAGGATCGGCATACGTCTTCACCAAGAACTCCGGTGTGTGGAGCCAGGCGGCCAATCTTACCGCCACCGACGCCGCGACGGGCGACGAGTTCGGGATCTCTGTAGCGGTCGACGACGATACCATCGCAGTCGGGGCGTACGGTAAGGACGGCAACAGCATCACCGATTCCGGTTTGGTATACGTGTTCGTCAAGTCTGGGGGCGCCGCCTGGGCCACGACGACTGAAACCGTGCAGCTCAGGGCGTCCGACCGGGCCGCCAACGACAACTTCGGTCGTTCCGTAGCCGTGAACGGGAGCACCGTGGTGGTTGGCGCGTCCGGAGACCGGAACACGGTTGGGGGCACCGAGGTCAGCACCGGTTCGGCCTATGTATTCACCAGACCTGACAACGGCTGGACCAACAGTGCAGGCACCGAGACGGCCAAGCTCACCGCGACAGACGCCGCCCATACCGACCAGTTCGGTCGGTCCGTTGCAGTGTACGGCGACACCATCTTGGTCGGGGCCCACCAGAACGACGACGACGGCACGGACTCCGGTTCGATCTACGTATTCATCAAACCCACGAACGGCTGGACCGACACTACTGGCACGGTCAAGCTCACCGCCTCCAACGCCGCGACGGGCGACCGGTTCGGAATCGCGCTGGCGCTGGACGGTGACACTGCATTGGTGGCTGCGCCCAGGAACGACGCCAATGACGACGACGACGACACCGGCAACGATGTCTCCGATGCCGGCTCTGCCTACGTCATCGGGACATCGGGCTGGGCCAAAATCCCCGATACCGCCGCCGCGATCAGGAGCCAGACGGTAACCGGCCTGACCAACAACATCAAGCACACATTTGCCATGCGTGCGGTGAACGCTTCCGGCAACGGTCCGGCATCAACTGTGACCGGCGTGCCCATGCCCGTGCCAGCTGCCCCCGTGATCCTATCGGCCACGCCGGGCGACGGTCGGGTTACGCTTTCCTGGACCAATCCCGGCGACGATACAATCACGAAATACCAGTACAGCGCCGACTACATCATTAACGGCGGCGGGATGGGCAACAGCGGCGGCGCGACCTTCAGCGACATCCCAGGTAGCCAAGCGGACACCACTGCATACACCGTCACCGGCCTGGACAACGGAGTCACGCACACGTTGGCAGTGCGCGCGGTGAACAATTTCGGCAATGGCATGCCATCCACGGTGACTGCCCTGATGGTACCGGCAGCCCCGAGGCTCTCGGCCGCGCCGGGTGACGGCCAGGTTGCGCTCTCCTGGGACGATCCGGGCAACGACACAATTGAGAAGTACCAACTATGGCGGATGGCGCTGGGAAAGCTGGCCGTTTCCGAGGGCGCGAAGGACGACAAGATCGGACTTAGAGTAGCGGTGGACGATGGTACCGCCGTGGTTGGGGCGCCCGGCGACGACAACGATAAGGGCACGGCTTACGTATTCACCAAGAATTTGACAACCAGTGCGTGGAGCAAACAGACCAACCTGACCGTCCCCGGCGGCGTGGCGGGCGACAACTTCGGGTTTTCCATAGCGGTGTCCGGCGACACGGTTGTGATAGGGGCGTACGAGAACGATGGCGGTAAGGGCTCGGCTTATGTCTTCACTAGAGTTTCTGGTACGTGGAGCCTTCAGGACACACTGACCGCCTCAGACGGCGAGGCGGACGACTGGTTCGGGTATTCCGTGGCGGTGGACGGCGACACCGCTGTTATAGGGGCGTACGAGGACGACGACGGTAAGGGTTCGGCTTACGTTTTCACCAGGAATGCCGGTGCATGGGACGCCTGGGTCAAGCTGACGGCATCGGACGGTGCTATAAACCACCTGTTCGGAGCCTCCGTGGCGGTGGACGGTGCTACCATAGTGGTTGGGGCGAACCGGGGCTTAGACAACGCTGACATCAAGACCGGTTCGGCTTACCTATTCACCAAGCCACTCGGGGGCTGGGCCACCGCAAATGAGACGGCGAAGCTGACCCCCTCCGACGGCAAAGACCTCGACTGGTTCGGGCGTGCCGTAGCGGTGGACGATGACACCGTCGTGATTGGGGCGTATGCGCACCCAACAGACAGCAAGCTTAGGTCCGGTGCGGCATACCTGTTCACAAAGCCTGCCGGGGTTTGGGTTGACGCAACTGAGACGGTCAAGCTGGCCGCCTCTGATGGCGCCGCGCAAGACTACTTCGGGTCGTCGGTGGCGGTGGATGGAGATTTAGCCCTGATTTCAGCAGCCGAAGACAACGACAACGGCATATTTTCCGGTTCAGCTTACCTGTTCACCAGGAATTCCGGTGCCTGGAACGAGACAGTCAAACTCACCGCCCCAGACGGCGCTAGGAGAGACTACTTCGGATGGTCGGTGGCCTTGGACGGGAATGACGCGGTGTTCGGTGCGTACTTGGCCGACGCCGCCGCCACTGATTCTGGTGCAGCCTATGTTCTGGACATCGGCGACTGGGCCGACGTCTCCGGAAGCAACGCCACAACCACTTCCCACAAGGTGACTGGCCTGACCAACTACACAGGGTATTGGTTCCAGATCCGCGCAGTAAACGAGACCGGTGCCGGCCCGGCCTCCAACAGCGCCAGCGCCACGCCCAGAATAGGGAAACCCGCCAAGCCGACGGGGATGTCGGCCCAGGCGGGCGACGCCCAAGTGATGCTGAACTGGGATGATCCCATGAATTCGACCATAGACAAGTATCAGATATCGGAGGTGATCCCGGAACACTTACTCACTGCCTCCGGCGGCGCGGCCAGCGACCATTTCGGGATTTCCGTAGCAATCGACGGCAATACCGCCGTGGTTGGGGCGGACCGGGCAAACAACAGGAAGGGTTCGGTATACATATTCACCAGGGATTCCAACGGTGACTGGACCCAGCAGGCCAAGCTGGACGGCGAAAATGACGGCGACCAGTTTGGTTGGTCCGTTGCGGTGGAGGGAGACATCGTAGTGGTTGGAGCCCACGCGTACGACGGCGGCGCTACCCTTGTTAATTCCGGTGCGGCCTATGTATTCACCAGGACAAGCGGCGTTTGGAGCCAGGCGGCCAGGCTGACCGCCACTTTCCCCGAGGCGTACGCCTTCTTCGGAGGTTCCGTAGCTTTGGACGGCAACACGCTGGCGATTGGATCGCGCCTCTATGACGCCGGGGGCCGTTTGGGCGCCGGTGCGGCCTATGTGTTCACCAAGGATTCGGGTACCGGTGTGTGGAGCCAAGCGGCCAAGCTCACCGCCTCCACAAGCTTGCAGCTCGCCTATCTCGGGTACTCGTTAGCGGTGGACGGCGACACTGTATTGGTAGGGGCGTACGGGGACGACACTGTCCGTGGTGAGTTAGGAAGCGGTTCAGCCTACGTATTTGACAAGCCTTCCGGAGGTTGGACCGACGGAAATGAGACTGCCAAGCTGACCGCCTCCGACCGCCAGCCGAGCGGCTACTTCGGGTTTTCCGTAGCTCTGGACGGCGACACTGCGGTGATCGGAGCAAGTCAGCACAGCGACCCCATTACCGGCGCCGGTTCCGGTGCGGCCTACGTCTTCACCAGGCAAACGGGAGTGTGGGGCGAGAAGGCCAAACTCACCCCCTCCGACGCCTCAGCCAGGGATAACTTTGGAGTGTCGGTTGCGGTGGAGGGTGATACCGTCGTAGTTGGGTCGTGGCAAGACGACGACAACGGCCGCAATTCCGGTTCGGCGTATGTTTTCACCAAGCCTGCCCTCGGCTGGGCCGGCACCTTTGAGACGCTCAAGCTCACCGCCCCTAACGGCGCGGCCAACGACAGGTTCGGATGGTCAGTGGCAGTGGACCTGGATGATCAACGCGGTGATCTCGCATTGGTTGGAGCGTACAGCGACGACCATGACGCTGGCATCAATGCCGGATCGGCCCACGTGCTGGGCATCCCGAAATGGGTGGACATTGACGGCAGCGATGATGCGACCATTTCCCACAATGTAACCAAGGAGCTGGACGATTCCGAAACAGATTTGAGCAACGGGGAAGAGTACGCCTTCCAAATCCGTGCGATGAACAGAAGCGGCTACGGCCCTGCCTCGGATGGCGTCAGCGCGAAGCCGTTGGGTGTGCCGGCCGCGCTTGGCACGCTGACGCCGTCCGAGGGCGACACCCAGGTAAAGTTGAGCTGGGCTAAACCCGCCAAAGATGACGCTATTGCTACTATCACTAAGTACGAGTACGAGTACAGTGGAGGCAGCGTCCAGGTCTCCGGCGAAATCGCCCTCAGCGACATCATCGAGAAGGACGACAACACCGTCGAGTATACCATTGTCAGCCTGGAAAATGACACCACATACACGTTTAAGTTGAGGGCGGTGAACGTGTTCGGCGCAGGGCCTGAAGCAACGAACACTGGCACGCCCGAGGGTGGTACACCGGCCGCCCCGCAAAATCTGATTGCAACCTCAGGCGACACTCAGGTGCGGCTAATTTGGGACGACCCGAGAGACGCTTCTATTGATAAGTACATTCTCAGCACCGACGGTACAAACTACACCGACATCGACCTACAGGACATCTACTACGGCGTCGAGGACAAGTTCCGATACACAGTTACCGGGCTTACCAACGGCACGGAATACACGTTCCACCTCCGTGCAGTGGACAATAGGGAACAAGGCGACGCTGCCACCGTCACTGCCACGCCCGCGGGTTTTGTAGTCAATGTTGGCACTAATGCTAATGATCCGATACGGCCGGCCGCGCCGACCGGGTTCACTGCTACCGGGGGCCACAGACACGTGAAGCTGACCTGGGACGACCCAGACGACGCTTCGATCGATAAATACCAGTACCAGTACCTGCAAGCTGATGAGGCCGGCAACTTCAGCGACTGGGGCGTTGATTGGACGGACGTTCCCAGCAGCAATGCCAGCTCCACCGAATACATTCATTTTGGGCTGACCAACGGCGTAAACTACAGATTCCGAATCCGGGCAGTGGACCTAGTGGCCCCACATACCGATGATGACGACGAATTCGGCGATCCATCGGACGGCGTTGAAGCCACGCCATTGCCGGAAAAACCTACAGTGCCGACCAACCTCAACGTGACTGGACGCAACCAGGAGGTGACGCTGACCTGGCGGGCTCCCCCAGGCTCCGTGGTCGACAAGTACGAGGTCTTGCACCTCCAGGCTAGCGCGCTTGTCCACCCTAGCGCCATGGAGGACGACAAGTTCGGGTATTCCGTAGCAGTGGATGGCGACATTGCAGTAGTGGGCGCCTACCTCGATGACGCCGATGAATCTAATGGCATCGTTGATTCCGGCGCCGCTTACGTCTTCACCAGGAGTGGCGGCGTGGTATGGGACGAAGGGGTCAAGCTTACCGCCTCCGACGGCAACTCGTACGACAACTTCGGGATATCCGTAGCGGTGGACGGTAACACCCTCGTGATTGGGGCGTCCGGGGACGACGACAATGGCGCCGATTCCGGCTCGGTCTATGTGTTCACCAGGGACCCGGATTCAGGGGTGTGGAGCCAAGCGGCCAAGCTGACCGCCTCCGACGGCGAGGCGCTCGACTACTTGGGACATTCGGTGGCAGTGAGCGGAGACACCGTTCTGGTGGGGGCGTACCTGGACGACCGGGAGGAGACTGCCACCGCCCCTGAGTTGGAAGATTCCGGTGCGGTCTACGTGTTCGTGAAGCCCGACTCTGAAGATGGCTGGGCCGACGAACTTTACAGCGGGAATGAGACGACCAAGCTGACCCCTTCCAAACCAGCCGATGACGACCGGTTCGGGACTTCCGTAGCTTTGGACAGTGATACGGCAGTAATAGGGGCCCCTGGGGACGACGACAACGGCATAGATTCGGGTTCGGTCTATGTGTTCACCAAGCCGGACACCGACGCCAACAGCGACGGCTCGACAGACTGGAAAGACTGGGGCTCCCTGGATGACGATGGCAGGGCGGAGTTGACGGCCAAGCTGACCGCCTCCGACGGCGCGGCGCAGGACAATTTCGGACACTCCGTAGCGGTGGACGGTGAAACCGTCGTGATCGGGGCGTCCGGGGACGACGACAACGGCGCCGATTCCGGCTCGGTCTATGTGTTCACCAAGGCTAACGGTGTGTGGATCCAAGCGGCCAAGCTGACCGCCTTCGACGGCGAGGCGCAGGACAATTTCGGATTTTCCGTGGCGGTGAACGCTGATACCATCTTGATAGGAGCGTACGGGGACGATGACAATGGTTCTGACTCAGGTTCAGCTTACGTATTCACCAGGGACCCGGTTTCAGGCTCGTGGCGCCAGACCAATAAGCTGACCGAGGAAACCGGCAAGGCGGGCGACTGGTTTGGGTATTCCGTGGCGGTGGACACCGAAGTTCACACTGCATTGATAGGAGCCGGTTCGGCCCACGTGATGGACATCCATGACTGGGAGGAGATCTCCGCAAACGGGCCGGTGATTACCCACACGTTTACGGACTTGACCAATAACCAGAAGTACGATTTTCAGGTCCGCGCGGTGAACCTCGCCGGCGCGGGTGATGAGGCAGTGGCAGAGGCCACTCCTCAGGCCAACACCAACCCTGAATTCGAATACGAAAGCGTAACCTTTTATGTTTTGGAGAACAGTCTGGCCGGCGACTTCGTGGGCAGCGTTGCCGCCAACGACCTGGACCGTGACGAGCTTACCTACTCCAAGTTGGGGACTGGCGCGGCTTACTTCGACATCGGACTCAACTCCGGCGCTATCACTGTGCGCTCGGGCGCCGTGCTCGACTACGAGTCCGGCGCCACGGTTTACACCTTCACAGCGCGCGTTACAGACGGCATGGACGTGGAGGGCCACCCCGACAACAACGTGATCGATGATTCCATTACCGTCGCCATCATCGTAACCGACGTGGACGAAGGCGAAACAATCGAAGAACCAAGGGAAAGGAACAAGCCCCCTTCGTTCAATGAAGGCAATAGCGCGGCCCGCACTGTCCCAGAGAACGCCCCGGCAGGAACGGCGGTAGGCGCTCCGGTGACCGCCAGGGACGGGGACAATGACCGTCTGGAATACTGGTTGTCGGGAACAGAGGTGTCAACTTTCGAAGTGGACCGTTGGACGGGGCAGCTCACCACAAAGACCTTGTTGGACTACGAGGTCCAGAGCGAGTACTTGCTGCAGATGAGGGTGCGGGACGGCCGAGGTGGGGTCTATGGCATCAACCTGACGATAACCGTAGTGGACGTGGATGAGCCGCCCTCGCAGCCAGGAGCCCCTGAAGTAAGCAGTGCTGGCCCCACCGGCCTGGCCGTTGGCTGGACGGCGCCCGATAACCAAGGGCCTGGGATCATCGATTACGACGTACGATACCGGGAAGCGGGCGGAGAGTTCCGGGACGCCGGTTACGACGGCGTCGGGTTATCCACGACCCTGGAAGACCTGAGGCCCGGGACCGGTTACGAGGTACAGGTGCGCGCCATCAACGCAGAGGGGACCAGCGCTTGGTCAGAATCGGGCCGAGGCGAGACTGAAGACGTGCCGCCTCCATCTACGCCTACGCCAACGCCGGAGCCTACGTCCACCCCAACGCCGGAGCCTACGTCCACCCCAACGCCGGACCCTACGTCTACCCCAACGCCGGACCCTACGCCTACCCCAACATTAACTTCACCCTCACCCTCACCCACACCTACGGCGGAGCCAGAGACGTCCGAGGCGGACGGCGGAGACGAAGGATTCCCTTGGTGGGCCATTACGGTAGTATTAATTGGGATAGTCGCTGGAGTCGTTCTCATCGTTGTGGCGCTACGTAGCCGGAGATAGGACTGGAAAAAGCCTTAGGAGCCATCCGGTCAAAACTGACACTCGATGAACATCCCCCGGCCGAGGCTCATAGCGCCACGACCAGCTCGAAATTTCGCAGTACAATATGCCTTGGCCCACCATGACGTACCGAACCAAGAAGTTATTGCACTCGGGGTTGTAGTTCCTTGGTCAAGCGCATCTGTTGCTCGTGTGGCAGGCTCAACAGAGACCGCAAGGAGTGAATCCCACACTGCGCTTACCCTTGATGGGGTCGCCAAGGGCCAGGATTATGTGCTGCACTTCTGGCCGCTAAGTGGAGAAGGCCCAGTACCTGTGTCACATGAGCCCTGGTAACGCCTAGCTGGCGGGCTAGCTCGGCTCTGGACGCAATTCCACCTGTTGCCAGCAACTTCTGCCAGCTTCGGGCCACGACGATTGGATTTCGGCGATGTTGCCTGGCTGAATCGGATGGGGATCGGTGATATACTGGCTTCGGCAACTTGAACCACGCCCAGACGAGAGTTCGTAGTGTCGGGTGCATCGGGGAGCCAACGCTCCTACCGTCAATGACCTGCCCCCCGGAAACTGATCCAAGAGAAGTGTTAGTCTTGGGCAGTAGTGGTCTTGCCAACCATGTGCCCTCCCTCAATGCTCTATTCTAGCGGAGTACTCTACCTGCCTGGGTTACTGTTTTATGGGGTAAGGTCAGTCCAGTCGCTTGCCGGCGTAACATAACGTGGGGCGCAATTGTGGGATGGCGGGTCAGACTCGCTGAGACGTCGGCCCAATGCAAATTGGGGGCGCTCATTTCAAATATAGCTGCCTAACCACTCCATCCACCAACGTCCCAACCACATGCTCCCCCACCGCTTTGTGGATA
The DNA here is from genome assembly GCA_965247645.1 of Dehalococcoidia bacterium. Lineage (GTDB taxonomy): Bacteria > Chloroflexota > Dehalococcoidia > Lucifugimonadales > UBA2985 > JAPPHY01. The sequence continues at coordinate 1,399,406 of OZ252024.1, read as the reverse complement.
CGCTCTTCGTCCCAATCATCACTCAAATCATAGGAATAACTCTTGTAATCTACTGCCGGCTCTGCTTCAAACGCAAATACATTTTCCTCCAAGGTAAGTTCCTTCTTGGTTGTATCTACGCTCATTAACGTTCCAGTTATTCCGTCCTTATTTGTCATCCAGTCCTCCCCTTAAGTTTGATCCTTCAGCCAAGTATAGCACTCTGGCGCCCACTTCAGTCACCAAGGCCAACAATCATATCCTGCGCTTCCGGCGCTAAGTGTAGAAGACTTAATACCTGTGTCACATGAGCTCTGGAACCGCCTATCTGACGGGCTAGCTCAGCTCTGGACGCAACTTCACCCGTTGCTAGCCACTTCTGCCAGCTTTGGGCCACGCGGTTGGATTCCTGCAATGCTGTGGTGTAGAATCGGATGGGGATGAGTGGATTACTGGCGTCGGAAGCTCAAACCTGGCCCAGACGAAAGTATGTACTGCCGGTCGTATCGGGGAGCCAACCGGCCCTGATCAGGGGCCGCGTCCCGGTGTGACGGCACAACCAACGTAATCGTCTGCAAGAAGTAACCCATTACACTGCCAAAGGAGGCCGGAATGGAAAACCAGAACAGGATCCAGTGGATATACTCCTCCAGAGACAACAGGGAGTTGGCTGATCGCTACGACCGGTGGTCAAAGGAATATGAGTCCGAACTAGAGCAAGACTTTGAGTATCAGTCTCCTCAGCGAGCAGCCTCGGTATTCGCCAAGCGCGTGCCCAGAGAGGCGAAGATCCTGGACGCAGGCGCCGGTACGGGCCTGGTGGGAGCGCGCCTGTCCGCTTTGGGCTACAACAATCTGGTAGCCATGGACATGTCTCAGGGGATGCTGGAGGAAGCCCGCAAGAAACAGGTGTACATGGACTTTCACCAGATGGTCATGGGTGAGTCCCTGGACTACCCCACCGACTCCTTCGACGCGGTTATCAGCGTGGGTGTCCTCACCATAGGCCATGCCCCAGCCGGCTCTTTTGATGAGTTGGTACGCATTACTAAGCCCGGAGGGTACATAGTCTTCTCTCTGCGCCCCGACGTGTACGAGAACAACGGATTCCATGAGAAGCAGAGCGCCCTGGAGTCCCAAAGAAAGTGGCAGCTGGTGGAGGTGACGGAGGAGTTCCAGGCAATGCCCAAGGGCGAACCGGAAGTGCACCACCAGGTGTGGGTATATCAGATAGTCGGCTAGGAGTTTCTAATCGATTATCTGATACACCCACAGCGCTAGCGCTCTCGTTCGAGCCGGTCTCAAAAGTCTGACGCCATCTTCCCCTGCTCCAAGGACTACGGAGGACTACTGGAGAGACAGATGTAGGACGCGCTCATGGCCGGAGCGTAAGCGCATATCGCCGTCTCGGCCTTGACGTTTACCTGCCGCGCGCCTGCCGTTCCCCGGAGTTGCTCGATGCCGTCGATGTACATCGCGGTGCGCGTGCGTCCGTTCCCGAGGTTTCCCCCGCCGGAGAGGAAGGGATGCGGCCCCTCAACGCTGATGTCTCCCTTGACAAAGTCCTTTGCGTCCCCTTCCTTCACCCCGTGCCATTGGAAAGCCTCCAGGGCAAGGGGCATAAAGGGCGAGAACCCGTCATACGGGTTGAAGATGTCCACGTCCTCCGGTCGGAGCCCGGAGCCCTCGTACACCATGCGGGCCACGTTGTACTTACCCTCCATCCACTCGTCCAGGGTCATATAGCTGCTTCTGGCTGTTCCGCCTCTTCCCTGGTTGTGGTTCAGGACGTAGACCGGCTTCTGCTTCATGTCCTTGGCGCGCTCGGCGGTGGTTATAATAAAGGCTCCCGCGGCGTTTACCGGCCGGTCGTAGTCCCATATTCTGGCGGGCCAAGCTATGGGTCTAGAGGCCAGGTAGTCCTCCAGTGTAACTCCGGAGGCGCCGTTGGTGGCATAGAAGCCCCACGAGTTCATGAGGCCGTTGCGATGCTCGGTGAGGATCAGAGGAGCCATGAGCTCCTCCCAGGTTGTGCCGTACCTCTCGCAATACTGCTGTATGGCGATGGTGCCGTCGATCTGCAGGGACAGGACGTTTGCGCCCCAGGGAAAGGTCCACTGGTTAGGGCCGCGTGCGTAGTCCTCCGCGTTGTCTCCTCCCCGTCGATAGCGTCCTTCAAGGTTGTTCGCCGTGTAGATGTACAGCGCTACGTTGCACAGGCCGTCAGCCACAGCCTGGGCTGCCATTCCCAGCCCCTCGCCGATGTCCGGAACAACCTCCGGCGCATACGTGACGTTGCTCAGCTCCGGCATATTGTTCAGCATCCACTTCCCGGACACAATGGTCAGGCCGTCTTCGGAGTCATAGGGCGGCGGGAAGTATGGCCGGTACGGCCCCCAGTTAGCCGCGCTGCCACCGTTGGCGGCGCCTGCCATACTGTTTGGGCACTGGAGAAGGCCGTCCACCTCCTCAGGCTTTACCCCTGCGTCCTCCAGGGCGCGCTGAGCCGCCAGAATGCAGAAGGCGCCCAGGGTCCTGTCCATGGACATGCCGTCCCACCGCCGGTCGACCGGCGACATGGCCCATCCGGTGATGGCGACTTTACCCTGGTGCGGCCACACTCCCAGCCCCTGCTTGTCTCTTCTCCATCCGGTTCCTTCTGTCGTCATGGTTCACCCTCTCTGTTATATAGAGTTTGTATGCGTAGACCGGTCTAGCTGGTCAGCTTCCATTCGTGGATCAGTTGACCAGGAGCAACCTCCTCAAAAGTGACCTCTACCGGGGCCCCTATGGGGACCTCTCTTACCGGAACACCGGGGAGATTGGAGTAGAAGTTGATACGCGGGTCGTCGTCCAGCGTTATGAAGGCGAGGTTGAAGGGCTGATCAGGAACGCGCCGGGCGAGATGGATGTCCCGCATGACCACAAAAGTTGAGATATGCCCCCGCCCGCTTGTCTCCTTCCACTCCAGCGTCTCAGAGTCGCAGTCCTGGCACTTGGGCCGCGGCGGGTACTGCAACGCGTTGCAGTCTTTGCAGCTCTGTACAACCAGTCTCCTCTCGTTGACGGCGTCCCAGAACGGCTTGCTCAACTCATCGGGCGTCGGGATGAGCTTCGGCATATCCTGTCTCCTTTCCTGTCCTTCAACACGTTTGATTTGAATTTGTTCTTTTGTAGCTCAGGCGCCAGCGCCTTGCACGTTTAGCAAATTGTCGACTACGGCTGCTCCTGTATAAGGACTCCTTGTTGTTCCAACGAGGTGATCTCTAGATCGCTGTAGCCTAGATCCTGCAACACTGCATGGTTGTGCTCGCCCTTCAGTGGCGCAGCTCCGGATTTCCCTTGGGTATGAGAGAATAGGAGTAAATTGGCGAGTCGCCAGAAGGCGCCCCAGCGGGTGGAATCTACCTCAACGGTCAGGTTGTTTGCTGACACATGAGGGTCGTCGGCCCAAAAGTGGTAGCTAGTACGATCCTCTATTTCCACGCAGCAAACATCCACCCTTGCCAGATCCCTTTCCCACTCCCCGGGATCCTTAGTAGCGAAGATCTTCCCTAGCTCATGAGCCAGGGCTTCATCGTTGTTGAGTCGAGGCTCAGCAGTGACGAACCTTTGGTCCTCTAGCAGGTCGCCACGGCCAATAGTCTCGCATAGAGCATGCCACTCCTCTTCAAATGGGCAGGCCAGGAAAACCCAGCCTCCTCCCTTCGCTTGGTAAGCCCGGTACAAAGCGTTCAGGCCATAGCCTTCTGCATCAGCAACGGGCCGGCGTGGCCTTCCTTCGTACCAGAAGAAGTCGTCGGCATTGGCGTAAGCATTTGCCCCTATCATACTGGAAACAATGTACTGACCCTTTCCGGTGCGGTGGCGAGCATAGAGTCCCAGGCACGCACACGCGGAGATGGCCATAGAAGAGTTGGGGTCGGGGTTGCCTTCGTTGGCGCGGCCCAGTACTCTTGCCGTTTCTTTCAACTCATCCATAGGCATGTTTTCCTCAGGAGAAGGCATGGGGTATCGTCCCATCTGGGCTAGAGCTCCTCCGCAGACGGCGCCTGGAATCGGATGCATAGAGGGTCGATGGGAGTAGGGACCAGTGGCCCCGTATCCGCCAGCGTAAACGTAGACTAGTCCAGGGTTAATGTCCTTGAGCTGCTCATAACCGATGCCCAGCCTCTCTGGCGCCCCAGGTCGCATGTTGTGGACGAGAACATCGGCTCTCTCTGCCAACTGGCGTACGATCTTTAGGCCTTCAGGCGTCTTTAGGTCGATGCAGGTACCTTGAGCGCCGGCCATGGTCCGGTTGGCCATAATGCCCTGCTGAATACCTCTAGTAAGGTCTCCATCCGGAGCCTCTATGCGGACAACTCTGGCTCCCATCTCCGCCAGCAAAGCGCAAGCCAGAGGACCGGCTATTACCGTCGCCAGATCAAGGACGAGGATTCCCTCCAGCGGGTGCTTCGGCATGGAATCCCGTCCCTTCACCGCCTGCCGTTTGGAGCCGTTCAGCCTTCCTAGGACTTCCTCAGTATGCTGGCCAAGCGTGGGCGCAGGACCCTTGATGCTCCCGGGTGTGTCGGAGAACAGTCCCAGTGGCCCCAACTGGCGCATTCTACCAACTCTGGGGTCCTCGACGTCTTGGACGTGGCCGTTATGGATCATCTGAGGGTGATTCATACCTTCTTGAGCAGTCATGAACGGTTCAGCCGCTACATCCGGGGTCTCCTTGATGAAATACTCCATCCACTCTTTAAGGGTCTTCTCCAGCCCCTTCTCCAACATTAGGCCCCGCAAGTCCTCCGCCGCGTCCGGCATGAGCGTGGGAGCGTTTTCAAAACGTGGGTCTTCATAGATCCAGCCCAGGCCGAGGGCATGCATGCTGGCATGGAAGGGCCTCTCTACCACGTTGGCCATCTGGATCCAATGGCCGTCCAGTGTCCGGATGGGCATGTAGCCAGGTGAAGGCATTCGCATTCGATCCACCCACGGGTCTTCCTGGAAGCGGTCTGGAAACTTTATCATTAGCTGCCAAATAAGCCAATCCCGGAAGTCGTAGGCGGAGAGGCCGCGCAGAAGGCTTGTCTCCACCAACTGGCCTTGGCCAGTCCTGTCTTTAATGATGAGAGCGGCCGAAATACCGCGAATTAACGCCATGGCCGCAGCGTGGCTGCCTGTCTGGACTGCAGGGTAGTGTGGCCCTTCGCGAAGAGTCTGCCCAGAAAAGGCTGCGAAGCGTCCAATCTTGGCAGCCACAGCCGCCTCATAGGGCTTGTAGTGGGCGTAAGGCCCCTTGGAGCCCCATCCTCTTAGCGACGCATACACCAAGTCAGGCCGGTCGGCGCACAGGTTATCGTACGCAATCCCGAGCCTCTCAGCTTCTCCTGGCCGAAATGTCTCAACTACAACGTCGGCCTCCAGGGCCAACTGGCGGGCAAAGGCCTGTCCGTCAGGATCCTCAAGGTCTAGGGTCACGCTCTTCTTCCCTCTATTCCATTGAAGCGACGGAGGAACGACTCTATACGGATCTCCCCCAGGAGGTTCAACTTTAATGACCTCTGCACCATGGTCTGACATGATCATAGTGGCGATGGATCCTGCCATCCCTTGAGAGAAGTCCAATACTGTGAGCTCGTCAAACACCTGTACCATCGGTATGCTCCTCCTACTTCTGGACTCAATCCCTTAATAGAATGCCCTGACAACCACTCTGAATTGGACCCGATAAACTGGGGCTTATACGCCCTTTGTTACCAGCGCAGCTATTCTTGCACTGCTCGTTGGCATCAGGGGCATGGAGTTGCTACAAGCATACTTCACATCTTCTGAGCATGGACGAGGCGAGCCTCACTCAGCGCCAAATCCCCTGGGCCTCAATTAGCTTGCTCATCCACGAAGAGAGGGCTGACCTCTTCCCAATCGACAATGTGGGATTTCCTGTAGTCGTCGATTTGTTCATCCCTATACCCTAGCTCTGCCAAGACTGCTCGAGTATGCTGGCCACGATATGAGCCAGAGAGTATACGCGGCGGAGTTTCCGAGAAGTGGACTATACTGCCATGACGGAGGTGCTTTCCGAATCGTGGGCTATCGACCTCAACCGCTAGGTCATTATCTCGTGCATGGGGTTCATCCAAGAAGAACTCTTCGGCGCTTACGTCTGCCCGAACACAAGCTACATCCTTCGCTGTGAGCAGCTCTTCCCACTCCGTCGCTGGACGTGTAGCGAAGATCTGTGACAACTGGTCTACCAGTTCTTTGTCGTGGGCTTGGCGGGCCGCGTGGGCGAATCGAGGGTCCTCTACTAGGTCAATCCGACCCAAGGTATCGCAGAGGCTAACCCACTCATCCTCGAACAGACAGGCCAGGAACACCCATCCTTCCTTGGCCTGATATAGTCGATACAAGGCGTTCAGGCCGTAGCACTCCGGATCTGGAATAGGATTGGAATGCCGTCCAACGAAATCATATGCTTCGTCATGATTAGCCCATGCATTTGCGCACATCATAGTGACCTGTACCGCCTGCCCCTGACCTGTACGATCCCGGGCCAGCAGTCCCAACATGATCGCCGTTCCAACGCCCTGGGACGAGTTGGGGTCTGGATTTCCTTCGTTGGCACGCATCAGCCAACGAGAAACCTCCTTGATCTCCTCCATTTCCATGGGCTGGCCGGGCGGTGGTGGCATGCTCAGGCCTGCCTGACGCAAGGCGCCGCCGAATAACGCGCCAGGTATCGGATGGGCGCCTGGCCGTCGACTGTGCGGGCCTGTGGCTCCATAGGCCCCAACATATACGTGGATTAGCCGCGGGTTGATGCTACGGCAAGTCTCGTAATCGATTCCTAAGCGATCAGGCACCCCAGGGCGGAAGTTGTGAAGTAAGACATCCGCCTTGCCAATGAGTTTGTGGACTATTTCCTGGCCTTCCTCTGTCTGGAGGTCAACCTGGATGCACTCTTTGCCCGCATAGGTCTTCAAGCCGCCTATGTTTGGTCCCGATCGCGTACCAATAAAACGTTGCTCCCGTTCTGGGGTAGCATCGACCTTGATGACTCTGGCTCCGAGGTCGGCAATCATGGCCGCACCGTAAGGCCCAGCGATCACAGTAGAGAAGTCCAGAACCGTAATGTCACTCAACGGATGACGTGGCGTATGTCCATTGCTGTGGCCGTTGCTCGCACCCGCCACAGCCACTGGGGCGCGCTCGCTCATTCCGGCCAGAACCTCGGCGGTATGTTGCCCCAGGTTTGGGGCTGGCCCACCTACTTTCCCGGGGGTGTCAGATAAGTCTGCCAGGACCCCTATGATTTTCATGGGGCCAACCCGCGGGTCATTTATCTCTACGACGTGATTGTTATGCACGAACTGGGCGTGTTGCATTCCTTCCAGAGTGTATAGGAACGGCTCCGCAGCGATGTTGCCATCCTCAACATACAGATCCATCCATTCATCCAGGGTTTTTTCCTGCATGCGCTCAAGGATCACCTCTCGCAGGACCTCCCGGTTTTCCTCAGTCATATTGGGCGCGTGCTTGAAGCGCTCGTCGTCAAGGGTCCAACCCAAGCCAACCGCCTGAAGGAAAGTACGGAACAGGCGGTCCATGATGTTCGCGTGCTGCATCCATCGGCCGTCCTTCGTACGGACTGGGATGTATTGCAACGTAGGGAGACGCAGCAAATTAGCAAGGGGGTCGGCAGGGAAACGCTCTGGGTCTTTGCGATGGAAGAATCCATTGAGCAGCCTTCCATCGTAAGGTATCATGCCCTGCATCAGGCTGGTCTGTACCCACTGGCCCCGTCCCAACTGATCACGAATACGGAGCGCCGCAAGCACTCCACGTACTGCGGCCTGGCTTGCAGCCCAGCTTGCGGTATGAACTGCGGCGAACACCGGGCCGGGCCGCGAGATCTGTCCAGCAAAGCCCAACATCCGGCCGGTCTTGGCGGCCACTATTCCTTCATAGTCCTTGAGATTCTTGAGTCGCCCCTTCTGGCCGAATCCAGTGATGGAGCAATATACCAGGTAGGGATTAGACTTAGACAGTTCTTCGTAACCGATTCCCAGGCTTTCTGTATCTCCTGGGCGAAATGATTCTACTAGTACGTCGGCTCGCCGAGCCAGGGACTGTGCTTGCTCACGACCATCCTGAGTTTGCAGATCTAGGACGACACCCTTCTTCCCCCGGTTCCAGGCCAGCCAAGAAGGATGGGAACGGTAGGGATCTCCCGTAGGCGGTTCTACCTTGATGACCTCGGCGCCGAAATCCGCGAGCACCGCCGTCGCCAGAGCGCCCGGCATCCCCCAGCTAAAGTCCAAAACTGTCAACCCACTACACGGTCCTACCATACTAAATCTCCTTTGCTCTAATGCATGGAGTCCGAGTCAATCTACATCGTATCATTGCTAGCTACCGTACTGATGGACTTGTCTAGGTACCCCTCAGCCGTGGGTCCAGTACATCTCTCAATGCATCTCCGAAAAGATTGAACCCATACACTGCCAGGGATATAGCTACACCGGGCCATATGGCAAGCCATGGCGCGATGGAATAGTAATTCCTCACATTTCCCGAGAGCATACTCCCCCATGTGGGTGCAGGAGCGGGTACACCTAGGCCGAGGAAACTCAACCCAGCCTCTGCGATGATGGCAGTACCCAGAGCCGCCGTCGCTATGATTAGCCATGGAGCTACGCACTGGGGCATCACATGTTGAAGGATCAGGCGGATGTCGGAGGCGCCTATGGATCTAGCTGCCAACACGTACTCCGATTCTTTGACCGTCAGAGCTTGAGATCGAACCACCCGGTTGGCCCTGGGAAGTTGTGGTACGGCAATGGCTATGACAACGTTGGTCAGACTTTGGCCTAGAGCTGCCATGATAGCCAAGGCGAGAATTAGAGTTGGAATGGACATCATAGAGTCCATGATTCTCTGAATCGTGGCATCCACCCTGCCTCCATAGAATGCGCTAATCAGCCCTACCAACGCCCCACCAGCCGATCCTGTCGCGACGGACAGTAGCCCCACATACAAAGATATCCGAGCGCCGTGAGCGATTCGGCTCCACACGTCACGCCCCCAGTCGTCAGTGCCCAACCAGTGCGAAGCGGAAGGACCCTCCAGCTTCTGTTGCAAGTTCATAGCCAGGGGCTCGTGAACTGAGAGCGTTGGGGCTAATACCGCAACGATAACCATAGTTAGGATCAGAGCTCCCCCAACAGCGCCCAGTGGTTTCCTTTTAAAGAAGAGCTTGACAGAACTCAACACTCTATAGAGGTAAGAACCCCTTGCTGCTCTACCCTCGGTTAACGAAATCATGCTATGGACCCCTTACGGCAAGATTTTTAGAATCGAATTCGCGGATCCAGCAAGGCATATGTGATATCTGTCAAGAGGTTTACGAAGATAATCCACAGCGCAATGATGAAAACTATATATTGGACGACTGGGTAATCTCTTTGATTCATCCCTCTTACCAGATATACGCCAATGCCCGGCAATTGAAAAATGGTCTCCATAATCACTGAACCGCCCGCGACTACGGCAACGGAGATTCCTATAATAGTTACTACCGGAAGCAGGGCGTTCTTCATGGCGTGTCGGTAGACCACGACCGTTTGTTGCAAACCCTTGGCGTGGGCCGTCCTGATGTAGTCCTGTCGCAGTACCTCTAGCATCGTAGACCGCATCATTCTCGCCTTGGTGGCCCCACTAGCCAGACCACCAATGAGCGCTGGCCAGAAGAGCATGACTAAGTTAGCATTGAGATCATCCCAGGGATGGGCGTATTCTATCCTGGGAGACCAAGAGAAGAAGTACACTCCCATGGCGATCACCACGGTGGCAACCCAGAAATTCGGTAAAGACAGCCCTGCCAATGAAACAATTCTTCCTACATAATCCATCCAGGAATCCTGTTTCAGAGCCATTATGATACCGATTGGGACTCCCATGAATATGGATATCAGCACACTATACAGCCCAAGCTGAAATGTGATGGGAATTCTGCTGTTAAACTCCTCCTTTATCGGTTTTGAGGTATAAAACCCAGTTCCCCAATTGAGAGTAACGAGATCCCACATCCAATCCAAATATTGCATGTAAACCGGCTCGTTCAACCCAAGTCTAGATTCAACGCGCTGGAGAACTAATGGGTCCACATCTTCACGGGTTACCTCTTCAATCCCCTGGGCGATGATCATCAGGGCTATATCTCCCGGCGCTACCCTATTCAAGAGGAAGACAGCTATTGATACCACAATGAGGGCCAGCAGTCCCTGCATAAGCCGGCTAATAATGTATTGAGTCACGGTTGCCTCCCAACTGTGTGGCCCATCAAACGGGCATGCATGGCAACGCCGATGAATTCGCCTTTGCCATGCACACCCGACCTTATATGACCTCCGGGCCTTAGGTTATTGAGTGGAGTCACTCACTGTTGTGATGCCCTAATTCACAGTCCAGGTCCTCTCCCATACCTTGATATGACCGGTATGTATGGCCTGATTATGGGCCCACCATCCTCTCAGCCATGGCTGGGTGCCATGGAAGAGATACTGCCATCCATAGGGAGCAGAGATTAAATGCTCATTGATGAGAAGGTACTCAATCTCTCTGCTGATCGTGGCTCGCTTCTCGAAATCCAACTCCTTCTGCATATCGCTGATGAGTCCATTTATCTTCGACTGGAGGTCGGGGTCTACACCTCCCATGCAGATTCTGAAGCCTTCGTTAGCGGTATTAAATCTGCGGTAACGCAGGTAGGGGTCAGGGGTAGCGTCCCAACTCGGTACGACTGTTGGTTGTATTGTGTAGCTGCAACCAACGGATGACAATCTGGCTGGATCGTAGAGATCTAGCTCGAGTGGTGGCATGCCCAAGTTCTTGGACATTATTTCACCCGCGTACAGGCACTCATTTATCGAGGTCGCGTCGTTCCGTGTTACACACTTGAAGGGACCTGGGCGTTCCCCTGGGCCAAAGACTTCGTCCATGAGGCGATTTCCTTCAGCGATATCTGCGTCCTTGGTAGCAGGATTGTACCCTGGCCAAGTCAGGATTTCCTCTATGGAGTTGCCCATTGGGTTGTGTGGCTGTCCCACGCCATTAAAGAATCCAGCTATTATGCCGTAGTATAGATCGCTACCTGGGACACGCTCATTTTCGAACCTGAGCTGACGGTCATAAGCTAGGTGGATCGCCCTGCGAACACGCACATCGTCGAAAGGCGGTCTTTCAGAATTCCATCCTATGTTCCGGGCGCCAAAGTAATGGTTGGCTACGATGGGCTTCTCTGGAAAATCCCGGACAGCTTGCGCCACCTGCTCAGGATACATGGAACCACTCCCGTGGCCCATCACGTCTATCTTTGCCGTCGCCCAAGCCGCGAATGCGGTGGCTGGATCGGGGATAGTGTGAAACTCAAACCGGTCCAGGAAAGGAAGGCCAGGCTTCCAGTAGTTGGGATTGGGCGCCATCACGTTTTTTGTCTCCGGCGTAAGCGAAACTGGTAGCCAGGGACCAGTCCCCACGTGGGCCGTAAACTCCCCAGTTACAATCCACCGAGGTTCATAAGTTTCCACATACCAGTCCAGCCAATCTTTATTGACGATGCCATGCACCGCCTGTATTGCCATCTGCATCAAGAATCCCGGCGTTGGGATGCCTTTGTCCAGCACACCTACCACGGTGTATCCGTCTGGCCCGTCCGGACAGGACCAGGTGTGGTCCCTTCCATCGATCATCACGCTCAAAGACCCTCCCTCATCCCACCACCTCTGCGAACCTATGAATTCCATTGTAGCCTGCACATCCTCGCAGTTAAGCTCCTGGCCTAAGCCAGGCATGTTCTCTATCTTGTCCCATTCAGTGCCGGATCGGAAGTGTATCCCCTCGCGCAGGTGGAATGTATAGGTCAGCCCGTCCGATGATATCTCCCAACTCTCTGCCAGATTGGGCCGAATACCCCCCTCCCAGCCGAGCCATGGATCCACTTCCACTAGGGAATCATTCATTGTGTATGCGGGCAACTCGTAGTGGCTATTGCCATGACCTGAGAAGGCGGCGCCGGCCCTGGCTGGCACATTGGTGCGCATCTTCAATGTGCCACCGTACTGGGGCTCGCCCCATTCAGTCCGGTATCCAGGGTGGTCCATTAGATCTGCGGCAGCAGTTCCAAGGACACTTTGTTCTTCAGGCACCGCGGTCGGCGTAGCCTCTACCATGGCAGGCGATGTGGCCGTAGGCGCAGGCGATGTGGCCGTAGGCGGAGGACTGGTCGACGTCGGTGGGCTGGTTGGAGTCGCTGCAGCTCCTCCGCACGCAAGCGCCACCACCGCTATTGTAGCACCCAATATCATCATTAATGGTCTAATTCGGTACGAATATCGCAATTTCATAAGCCACCTCCCACGAAGCTGCTAGAATGCTAGCACACCACGATTCGAACGTCAATATCTGATTAGGGACAGATAGATGTCCGACACCAGCGAGAGAGATGAGAGGGAGACCCGCCGTATAGCGGGTCTCCCTCTCATCTGCCTTGCTTGGCGCTGCCTGCGCCTTCACCCAGGCGGGTCTCAGCCGGCCTCCATCAGTCTTCTGAGCCGTATGCCAGGACGGGGTAAGACGGGAGTGGTAGAGCGGGGTTTCACGGAAGAGAGGGCGGGTTCATGATCTGCTGCTGTTACAGCGTTAGCCTGAATTGAGAGTGAAGTGCCTTGATTTCGTCCAAGATGGGTGGGCCGTGTAAGACTGAATTGCGAACTTTCCGGTGGGAGGTCCAGATATAAGGAGTCCAGTTTGGTGGGCCTCGAAGGGTTTGTGAGAAACAGAGCGGCAACGGGCACGCGGCTCCCACTGACACTCAGGTTGTGCCCAAATGTGGAGCGCAGTATTCCCGGCGCAATGGGAGGCTGTGGCGCGCGCCACAGTGTGATATGATACTTGTAGGCTGAATCGCGGGGGCTGTCATGACTAGCGACGAACGGCATATTTTGCGGGGTGTGGTTATGGCTCTGTCGACGGCTCAATACAAGAACTGGTCCCAAAAACATGGGACACGGTCCGTCTGCGTGCCAAGCAGGAGCACGGGCGGCCTTGGGCAGGGCTCGGGAACGGTACTGGAGTGTCCCTCTCGACGGGGCAGACGGCTGGGCGCATCGGCGACGAAGAACGCCCCGGCCGTGCGGCCAGTCCGGAGCACGTATGTGTGAGTAACATCGACGAATCAGAGTCAGCGCCGCCTTGTGACACCGTTCGCGCGTCAGGTAGACCCGACCCTGTGCCTCTCCTCCGGGGATGACCAGAGACGGAAGGGACGATGGAACATAACGTGCCGCCAGCATTGGTATCTAATCCCGGAACTGCTGTTGGTAGCAGGTCGTCGAAGAAACCGCTGCGACATGATAGACACCGGATATGGTGCGGGGTATCGCGCCCGTTAGGGCGTCTACTATGAGTTAGGCTACCCATTGAAACCAGAAAAGACTTGAAGAAGCCATTTTAGGAAGAACCTTGCGGAGACAATAATAAATGGAGAACGCTATTCACACCCCAGAGGGCTACACGGATCGAATACGACAAGAGCTCGGAAACTGCCTCATTGAGACGAATATTTCTCAAGGTGAGAAGTTCATAGGCAAAGTACGGGATCGATACGATCTTGGGGATCGTATGGTACTCATCACCACCGACCGACAGAGTGCCTTCGACCGGGTGCTGGCCGCTATCCCCTTCAAAGGGCAGGTCCTCAACATGACGAGCGCATGGTGGTTTGAACAGACCCGCCATATTGTGCCAAATCAGGTTCTATCCATCCCCGATCCAAACGTCACAATTGCCAAAAAATGTACCGTCTTCCCGATTGAGTTCGTGGTGCGTGGATACATCACCGGAACCACGAACACTTCCCTCTGGACGGTCTACCAGAGTGGTCGGCGTCACTACTGTGGCAACGATTTGCCCGACGGCCTAATGAAAAACCAGAAGCTCCCGACGAATTACCTCACACCGACCACCAAGGAGGAGGACCACGACCGTCCGATCAGCCCTGACGAGATCGTGTCCGAGAACTGGATGACGGCCGATGATTGGGAACAATGTAGCCGCATCGCGCAGGAACTTTTCGCGTTCGGTCAAGCCAAGGCAGCGGAGCGTGGCCTAATTCTCGTCGATACCAAATATGAGATGGGCCGTGACGAGAACGGTGAGATCCTTCTGATCGACGAGATCCACACCCCCGACTCTAGTCGCTACTGGATCGCCGACTCGTATCAACAGCGCATGCGGGAGGGACAGGAACCCGACAACGTCGACAAAGAATTCCTCCGGCTCTGGTTCAGGGAGAACTGCAACCCCTACGAGGATGAGGTCCTACCACCAGCACCGGATGACCTTGTAATCGAGCTCTCAAGACGCTACATCTACCTTTACGAGAAGATCACTGGTCGCTCTTTCGAGTTTCCAGAGGCGGACCAACCGATCGAGACACGTTTGGAAAGCAACCTTGAAGGAATCACATGAAGGTATACGGAGGGCAATAGGGCCAAGGTGATTCTGCTTCCACTTCAATTGACAGAAAGCCCTATCCAATAAACATGAAGTGTAGGCTAACCAGGCGCTCAACTTGACCGAGCCAGCGAAGGTTTTTTAAAGTTTTCGCTTCGCATCGCAAACACCGTTAACTCTTCTCCGACGGTTCGTCGCCGGGGCTCGTCAAGTTAGCTTGATCGTTAAGCCGAAATTGAATCGTGCACAAAAGTGAAAAAATACATTCTCTTTGACCATGATGGGGTTTTAGTCGAAACAGAACAATGGTATTACCTAGCAAACAAACGAGCGCTGGCATCTCTCGGAATTGATCTTCCACGAGACGCATATTTAGTGAATATGGCCAGTGGAGTTTCCGCGTGGGAGGCGGCACGAGTTTCAGGAATATCCGAATCTGAAATTAAACGTGGCCGAGAACTAAGAAACCGATACTACCAGGAATACCTGATGACCGAAGCCATCGAGATCGAGGGTGTCCTGCAAACACTAGCCGAACTCGCAGATACGTATAGGATGGGTATAGTTACTACATCCAAACGAACTGACTTCGCCTTAATACACGAAAAGCGATTCATTCTAGACTATATGGAA
This sequence comes from Dehalococcoidia bacterium, assembly GCA_965247645.1. Lineage (GTDB taxonomy): Bacteria > Chloroflexota > Dehalococcoidia > Lucifugimonadales > UBA2985 > JAPPHY01. The sequence goes on along the minus strand of OZ252024.1, from coordinate 1,384,289 downwards.
TTCTATTTAACTGTGGAGGATTACGAGCGAGCTAAACCACATCCCGAACCCTATCTGAGAGGACTCCAACGCTTTGGCGCTACTGCCGCTGAAACGGTAGTTATTGAAGACTCGGCGAGAGGGTTGAAGTCGGCAATAGCGGCGGGTATTGACTGCATCGTGGTTGCAAACGAGTTCACTGCAGCTCACGATTTGTCCGAAGCAACTGCCAAGGTCGCTACGTTTAGGGAATTGCCATCTACTATAAAGGGCTTAACAAGTTTAGCCAGGCGACGCTGAAAAGCGCGCGCCTGCTAAAAGCGTTAGGTCTTAGAAAACGAGAGTCATGAACCTATCCCAAAATCATTGACAGTGTGGTCATGAAGCAGGCAATAGTCAGGAATGCGATGTAGACGTCGGTATGCCGATCGTACCGCACCACCAGCCGACGCCAGTTGTCCAGCCAGCCATGAGTACGCTCCACCTTCCAGCGACACGTGCTGACCGGGTACACCTTCGGAGGACGGCCGGTACGCTTGCGTCCAGGCCAATGACGCTGAGAGGGTCGTCATCGGGATCGGAGTCGTTGGAGAGTAGCGTTGAGGCAGGGATGCTCACGGCGTCGCCCTCGGCATCGGAATTGTTGGCGAGCAAGGTTGACGCCGTGATGTCGATGCTACCGCCCTCGTCCACGGTTGCGGTGTCATCGGCAGCGATGGGCGCGTCGTTGCGCTCGCTCACCGCCAGGGCGAAGTCCGTAATGGCGGATGCCGGCGGCTCGCCGTCGTCTGTGGCGGTGACGCGTATGGTCAGCGTGGTCGGCGTGTCGGGTTCCAAGGGCGTGCCGCTCAACGTGCGAGTTGTTGGATTGAAGCGGAGCCACGCCGGCAGCGACCCGCCATCGGCAAGGGTAGCCGTGTAGGTGAGCGTGTTGCCGTCTGGGTCGGTGAATGCCGGCACGACGTAGCTGAAGAGCTGGTCCTCGACGGCAGCTTGGTCTGTCAGGAGGGCGCTATCGGAGGTTGGTTTGGAGGCGCTTCAACCACCGCCAATGCAGTGCTGGCCCAGGATCACTTCCGCGCCCGTCCCCTCACGGTCGAACTGCTGGAGGAGCTGAGCCCGGTGCGCGCGGAGGCGGTCTACGTCGACAGCTTCGCAGACCTGAGCGACGCAACATTCGTCTTCGTGGGCGCGTTCGACTGGGATGACCTACGGTCGCTCGCCGCCACGTATCTGGCCAGCCTGCCTTCCGCCGGACGAGCGGAAGAGTGGGTGGACCACGACATCGACCCGCCGATGGGCGTGGAGGATCACGTCGTCCACAGCGGCATAGAGCCTCGCAGCAACACGGTGCTGGCGTTTGCCGGGAATATGGAGTGGAGCCGCGGGGAGGCGCTCACCCTCAACGTGGCGGGCAAGATGCTGGGGATCCGCCTGCGCGAGCGAGTGCATGAGCAGTTGGGCGGTACCTACAGTATTAGGGTGAACGCAAGTGCTTCCACGCTTCCAGACACCGAGTACCAGGTCTCCGTCATTTTCGGAAGCGACCCCACACGCGTCGAGGAGCTGGTCAAGGAGGTGATGGATGAGGTGGACTGGCTGCGCGAAGGAGGAGAGCAGAAATACCTGGACACGGTCAAGGAGCAGCTGCGAACGTCACGGCAGGAGCAGTTGAGGGAGAACGGGTTCTGGCTCAGTCAGATCCGGGACGCGGTGCAGCTTGGTGAGTCCTTCACGGAGATAGTCAGCTTCGATGAGTGGCTGGATGCGTTGACTCTGGAGCAGGTCGCGGCCGCAGCCGAACGCTACTTCACTCCCGATAGCTACGTGCGGGTTGTGCTGTTCCCGGTAGAGGAGTAAGCCTCAAACAATCTGCCATCCTGCTTGACGGCTGTCACTGCCGTCGATGCTCAGCCAAGCTGTCCGACCCAGATACTCAAGATGGCCAGTATAAACTCAGCATCTCACAGTCATGGTGAAGAGGAAGGTATGCTATGAGCCTCTCTCTCGCTGCTGAGTCGCATCACGGGCGGTATTCTATAATGAGAGAATCAGTTCAAAAACGGTTCTGGTTACAGTAACCTTAGGCCCACCAAACTTGACAAAATCAAGAACTTTCACGATCCGGTTCACCTTGGCGTTGTAGCAGGTCTGGGGTTTTCCCGTTAAGCAAGGGCCACTAGCATGGACGGATTGGGGCAAAGCGCTGAACCATCATGTGAGGCGCAACCAGGGCAGTAGCACGGTGTTGATTACAGCGTATACGTCGTCCGGCAGGCGTCGCGGCGGTCATGGCGGATCGGGCAGACCCGCCCGGTGAAGCTGGTGGCGAAGAAGATGCAGAGTTCCCTCGCCGTCGAGGGCGAGCTGCCGGAGGACGGCCTGCCGCGTAGGCGACGACGGGAACGACATGATGATGGCCCTGGCCTGCAAGATCGTCAGCGGCGGCGAGGAGGACGAGGCCGAGACGATGGAGGAGGTGTTCGCCCAGGCCAGGAACGCCGAGAGCGAGGCCGAGGAGTTGCTGGTGGACGACGGCTGGAAGCTGGTGGAGATCGAGCCGGGAACCGTCGCAGTGAACGGCAACGGTCACCACGACGGCATCGGTCCGACAGTGCAGCTTGTCCCGGCCAACGGTCACGCCAACGGCCACCACGAAGAGGCCCTTTAGCCGCAGCAGGCGCTCTTCTCTTGGGCGGAGTTCATGGCCGAGGAGCCGGTCGGCCTGTCTGCCTAACTACAGGCAGGCGCGGGACGCTAGACCACAACACACAGGATGAGGAACACCGAATCGCGGTGTTCCTCATCCTGCACGGCCATATGTGCGGCCTATTTTGGTGTCAAGAATCAACTTTGACCCGAGGGTTCTAAGCACATTATCACGATAACTAATCGTACCTGTGCTGCTGTACTTCGTGTAGCTTCCAGAAGACTTTCAACCCTGTCCCAATCATCACAAACGTGACCGGGGTAACATACAGCAACCAAATCCATCCGAAAACCGTTGGTATCACTGCGAGCAAAAGGATAGCATTCACTGTGAGCAACCATCTAGGACGGTTGGAGTAGAGAATGGCACCGATGCCGGCTACTGACGCTAATATAAGCGTCGTCAGGTTAAGCAGGTTTAGCGAGGCCGTTGGGCGGATTATCAGGGAGAAGAAGAGTCCAAGACTCACTGCCACCGCTAGTATGCCACCAAACGCGAGCATCCAATCGCTTAGGAATCCGATAAACCTGGACATGGCAAGGCAGTCTTATCTGATTGTCTACTGGACGTGAACTTTCCCGCCTACGCAGCGCTCCTCCATGTAGAGGCGGATGGACTCGCGGAGCAGTTCGCTCACGGTGCGGTCCTCTTCTTGGACGACCTGCCGCAGATGTTGGGCCATCTCCGGGGGGAGGGAGAAGGTGATGGTGTCGGTGTTTCTCGACTTTGGGGGCACGGTCTCTCTTTTCGCCTGTCCGTGTAGCACTGCGTCTTACAATACACCACCGGGCAACCGAGCTTCAACCGCCATCGGGGAGGAGTCGGTGCCCGGACCCCGCCGGCCCTGGCGCTGCAACGAATGTCCCGTTTCGACCTGTTGGGGGCTGACAACGTCAGTTACAGGGAATGCCCCTTTGCCCCCTTACAGGAAACCGTGGGCACGGGTCTGGGGTGGTGGTGGAACAGGGCTCCCGTGGCCTCATGGGTCTGTTTATCAAGGTCCTGGATGGGGCGGGTGTCGCTACGAGCCATAGCTGAAAGGCGAAGGGGGTGTGCAGTGTGCAGGACCTCCTTTGACGTATCATATCTGCAACAAATGGAACATGTCAGGGTGTAAGGGGCATGAAGGGTGGAGAACTCCTGCAAAAGGGTCCCAGCAGCCATGCTGGGACAGCCCCTACAGGAAGTGGTCGGACCAGCTGAGTTGTACTTATGCAACTGTGTCCACCGATGATAGCGTGCGCCTGTCGGGCGGATTCGGCGGCGGGAGACGCCATGAGTTGCCCAGGATGCCACGATCGGCGAGCTTCTCAAGGCGTTCGCGGAGTGTGGAGGCCGGAACGCGCCCAAAGCGCGACAACTCATCCACACGGTGGTCAGGGGTGTGGTGCTGAGCAGCAGGAGCGCCTCCTCGAAACCCTCGCGCAGGGGACGCAGGGCGGGGTCTGGCCGCAGGCCCTCTAAATCAATGATGACTTCCAAGATGGCCGCATCAAGCGTTGCTATGTTCCCGCCGACGGCGTTCAGGACAACGGCGGTCACGGCGCGCCCCATGTGGCCCCGTTCAAGGAATCGCCAGAGAGTGTGGCGGGACACGCCGAGGTCCTCGGCTGTCTTCCGCCGCCCATGCCGCCGAACGTAGGCGCGCACGTAGCCCCGGATGGCCCTTTCGAGACCCGATCCGGCCTGCGTCGTGCCGTTCAACGTTCGCCTTCGTGGCTCCGTGACAATCAATCGACTGCTCCCGTCAGCTATAGCCAAACATCTCATTGTGGATGGTAAAGCGACGTATGTAATGCCTTGCAAGCCATTGTGTACGAGGTGGTTTTGTGGTATGGGCCTATGCCAGGAGGTAGCGCAGGCTCTCTTTTCAGGCAGCGTTGCAGGGACAGATATTCCCGATCCGGCGTAGGGCGTCAATCCGAGGCCACACGCGGATCAGGTCTGAGGGCGCACCCAGGACCTCAAGCGGGTACGGGAGCGGAACCCGGCGTTGCGGCGGCGGTGGATCCGCCGCGTCTTCAACTTGGGGCTGTGGCGCAAGTAGGTCTGCTGGCGGGCATTGTTCTTGACAGGGCGTGTACGCAATAGTATTGTTGTGTTATGATACCCCAGTTTGATACAGATGGGCTTCTTCCGCCAGGAGTGCACTGGGCCGACTGGGACGAGTTGATAGATAGACTCGGGAACAATCCTTGGAGACATCACCTCATGATTGGACTAAGGGCCGCACTGGAGAACTTGAAGGGCGCTGGATGCAGGACCGTCCATATCAATGGGAGCTTCGTGACAAGCAAGGACTTTCCAAATGACTACGACGCCTGTTGGGAAGAGCCTGGCGTCGATCCCGCGGCTCTCGACCCTGTTCTCTTGACCTTCGACCCTGGGAGGGCCACGCAGAAGGCCAAGTACATGGGGGAGCTGTTCCCAGCGTCAATCATCGCTGACACAGGAGGGTTGTCGTTTCTTGATTTCTTCCAGACAGACAAGGACACCGGGCGACCCAAAGGGATCATCGCCATAGACTTGGGAGGCTTCGCATGATCAAGAACGAACGGCAATATCGAATCACGAGGGCGCAGGTGGATCGATTCTCGCAGACCCTTCACAGCCTCAGGCATCGCTCCGGCGGGACCGAGGGTATACATCCCCTTATCGCTAAAGCTCAGGAGGACGCGTTGAGGAGCCAGCTAGCAGACCTTGAGGGAGAGTTGCGCGAGTATGAATCTCTGAAGGCTGGCAAATTCCCGATGGATGAGCTTAGCGTGGTCGCTGAACTAGCAACCGTTCTGATCAAAGCACGGGTCGCACAAGGCCTGAGTCAGAAGGACTTAGCAGAACGACTCGGGCTGAAGGAGCAACAGATACAGCGATACGAGGCCACTGACTACGCAACTGCAAGTCTGGCTCGAATCAAGGAGGTCGTGAGCGCCTTGGGCGCAGAGACTAGCAAACCTGGTCTAACCACAGGTTCGCGATGACCACTGATCGAAGAATTCGCCCATCTGATTTTGTTACAGGCAAATCTCGACAATGACTACTCGGCAGAACGATCCTGAAACCATCCGCGAGGAAGGTGTTAATGTCCTTCTCGCTCAGTCCCTCCGCGGCCAGGGCAGAGCGCCGCAGCCGCAGAGGCGCTCCAGATATCCGTGTCGATTTGAGAAGCGGGGATCTGGTGATCCTAGAATGCAAATGGGATGGCTCTGTCAATCTCCTGGATAGTCAGCTCGAGGAACGCCTGAAAGACTTTCCCGAAGCCCTTGGAATGGTTGACGTTCTTTATCCCGGCGAGCTTCGAAATGAAGAGAACACGTACGCTGGTCTTGAGGCCACTACGGACCTCCAGTGGTGGCTGCATGGGTCTCGCGGGGCGGTGGCACCTTTGCCACGAATAAGGAGTGGGTCCGTCGCAGAGCTTGCTGACCAGTTGCGCACTCTTCCATTGGAACTGGAAGGCGTGGACCGCGTGGCTGCTGCTGCCGGTGCGGTTGGGTACGCGTTGGAACAGGCGGCGAAGCAACTTTCTAAGCACGCTCGGATATCTCGCCGGATCGCCGACATCATTGCCAGTACTGATCAGGAGAAGGACCGCGCTGCCGCCCTCCGTATTGGATGCCTGGTGCTCTTCAATGCTCTGGCATTCCAGGACCGTCTCGCTGCTGCAAATGAAAATGTTCCGACCGTCAACGAGACGCTGGGACAGGGCATCCCTGGACTACGCCAGGCATGGCGTCATATCTGCGACAACATCAACTACGTGCCGGTCTTCGAACTGGCGACCGACATCCTCGATGTACTTGTCGATGGACCAGACGAAATCCAGACCCCGGTCATCGCTCCCTTAGTCAAGGCTATGTAGGACACGCGCCGGTTAGAGGGGCATGATTTGTCCGGGCGACTGTTCCACATGCTGTTGACCGACGCCAAGTTCACCGGCGCCTACTACACTTCGGTACCCGCTGCTACACTGCTCTCACGGCTGGTGTTTCACGACTGGCCGCCGCACGTTGACTGGAGAGACCACGAGTTCCCAGCTTCCCTCAACGTGGCCGACCTTGCTTGTGATACAGGAACGTTGCTGATGGCGGTTGCTACCTGAGGTTGAACGCCGGCATACAGCCGCTGGCGGAGGGAACACGGCTGACTTGCACAAAGCTATGGTCGAGCAAGCCCTGCACGGCTACAACGTGCAGCTTTCCGCAGTACACTTCGCCGCTACCAGCCTGGTGATGCTCAACCCGGACATACAGTTCGACCGCATGAACCTTTATGTCATGCCTCTGGGCGCGGAAGGCTCGAATGTATCGCTGGGGTCGTTGGACTTCCTTGGAGCGGGGGAAGCTGCCGTCCAATTTGCACTGTCCGTCGAAGACATGGGAGTGGCCACCAGGGACGCTGGGAGGGTATCCGGCAGAGGCTCTCTGGGCGCAGAGGAAGGAGTAACAGCTACACTGCCGGACCTGGATTTGGCAATCATGAACCCGCCGTTCACCCGTTCCGTAGGCGGCAACCTGCTGTTTGGCAGCCTCCCAGCCACAGCACGCCGGAAGCTTCAGAACGAACTGTCGCATCGTCTGAAACAGAGGCAGGCGTCCGCGACTGCGGGGCTCGGGGCTGCGTTCGTGGCGGCGGCCTCGCCAAAGCTACGGCCCGGTGAAGGACGCTTGGCTCTGGTATTGCCCGCCACCGTGTGCACCGGGCCATCCCGGGAACAGACCCGCTCCCTCATAGAGCGCGACTTCGCCCTGAATATGGTGATTGCGTCCCACGACCCACTGCGATGGAACTTCTCGGACAGCACAGACCTTTCGGAGGCACTGCTGATAACCACGACACCGCTGAGCGCCGCACCACCTTCGTCAATCGCTGGCGAAACCCAGACGGCGTGTTGGATGCCCACCGAGTGGCACAGGCAATTACGGCAACGAAGTGTGGCTGTCAGCGATAATGGGACACAAAATGGGGTAGAGAAAGCCGAGGGGTTTGAGGTGGGTTAAGCTCCCTGGATGAGGTAGAGTACTCAGAGAGAGGAGCGGAGATGCCCCAGACAGAATCAGATAAAGCAGTGGCCGCAGAGGAGCGGACGGATGAGACCAGGTCCCCACGTGCGAAGAGTCAGGACAGCAACCCGGCGCAAGTACACTCCGGAGGAAAAGATCCGTATCGTGCTGGAGGGGTTCCGCCGGGAGGTCACGGTCAACGAGCTGTGCCGCAGGGAGGGGATCAAGCCTCACTCCTACTATACATGGACCAAGGAGTTCATGGAGGCTGGGAAGGAGAGGCTGGCCCGGGAGACGTTGGGAGACGCTACCCAGCAGGAGGTACACCAACTCAAGAGAGAGAACGTAGAGCTGAAGCAGTTGGTGGCGGAGTTGTCCCTGGAGGGGTACCGTCTCAAAAAAACGGCCATACCGACGCCCCAGGACGACGCCGGTACCAGAGGATGAGCGCTTTGGAGAAGACGGAGGTACTGACCAGGGTAGCCTCGTCCTCCCTGCCCAAGCGGAAGGCGCTAGGTGAGCTTGGAGTCCCCAAGAGCGCCTACTACCGGTGGCTAAGGCGGAAGGACCAACAAGGACTTGAGGATGATCCAGGAGGAGGCAAGCCCCCCATGGAACAGACTTACTTCTTGGGAAGTCGACCATATTCTGTCGGCGGCCAGGGAAATGCCGGAGCTGAGTTGCCGCCAGCTCGCCGCATGGGTCACCGACAACAAGGGCTTCTCAGTCTCAGAGTCGACGGTCTACCGTATCCTTCGCAGGGAGGGTCTGGTGAAGAGGCCTGAGATGCGGCTGGTCGCGGGCAAGGAGTACCACCGCAAGACCACCGGCCCCCACCAGATGTGGGCCACCGATGCCTCCTACTTCAGGGTGGTGGGTTGGGGCTACTATTACCTGGTCACCGTGATGGACGACTACTCCCGCTTCATACTGGCTTGCAGGCTTCAACGAGACATGACATCCGACTCCTTCATAGAGGTGGTCCAGGATCGGTGGACAGGACTGGCATGGACCAGGTCCCAATAGCAGACCGCACCAGGCTGCTGAGCGACAACGGCCCCGGCTATGTATCAAGAGCCTTCAGGGACTACCTGGGCATGGTGAGCATCAAGCACATACTGGCAACACCCTTCCACCCTCAGACCAACGGCAAGCTGGAGCGTTACCACCAGACACTCAAGCGGGACGTGAACCAACTGCCCTATGAGTTGCCATCAGACTTGGAGGCGGCCATCGTGGCCTTCGTCAGCTACTACAACTACCGCCGCTATCACAAGGCCCTGGGAAATGTGACGCCCTCGGACGTGCTAAGTGGCAGGCGAGAAGAGATACTACAACGCAGAAGGGAGGTGCAGGCTCAAACAATCGAACGGCGAAGACAGCACAACACGGCCCTCAGGGAGCTTACCAGACCTCAATCCGACTCCTGATCTCTCGGCTCTCTTCTTGTCCCACTTTTGCTGGTTGCCAACAATGCTTACACCTAAGGAGGCCATCAACCTGTACCTAAGTCTCGAGAGAATAAGGTCTCCTCGGCCGTCCAGGAATATTGCTAGGTCTACCGGACGTGTCTCGAACTGCTGGTATCCAAGGACAGGGGGGCCAGGTTTCTCGGATTTGACCCAAGATCCTCTACGAGAGAGAAACAGTCTTCTCTAGCAGCCATACACGACCGTCGATATTCAGTGATGTATCAAAGGTGCAAGGATCGCTTCTGGCTCTCTTACCTCCTGAGGCGGGGCGTCTATCTCACGGCGGCTGACAGCTTCAGCACTGTCCCTCTGGCCAGAGGCTGGGAGTAGCAAAGAACCCCGCGAAGTATCCCTACCACACTGTACGCTCTGACCACCTCCGAGGAATGTGTGGCGAACTCCTCTGTGAGGCTGAACTGGGCCTCCAGGTGGATGAGAGAGCCAGAGTTTGGCAGCATGGCCTCCGTTGGTAAGCTGCTCAGTTGTTCCTTGGATAGCGAAAACCGTGGGGCATGAGTTCGCGAGGCTCATTATCGGGCAACGTGACACATTATACGCGCATGCCTAAAACCCTCGATTAGAGTGCCCTGTGGAACCCTTTTGCAGCGGTTCTATGTCTTACATTCGCCTTCGCATTTCTCCCAAATGCGATCTCCTCTGATCCTCCCGTGGCACCTATGTACGCATCATCTACGGAGGACTACTGGAGAGGCAGAGGTAGGACGCGCTCATGGCCGGAGCGTAAGCGCATATCGCCGTCTCGGCCTTGACGTTTACCTGCCGCGCGCCTGCCGTTCCCCGGAGTTGCTCGATGCCGTCGATGTACATCGCGGTGCGCGTGCGTCCGTTCCCGAGGTTCCCCCCGCCTGAGAGGAAGGGGTGCGGCCCCTCAACGCTTATGTCTCCCTTAACAAAGTCCTTTGCGTCCCCTTCCTTCACTCCGTGCCATTGGAAAGCCTCCAGGGCAAGGGGCATAAAGGGCGAGAACCCGTCATACGGGTTGAAGATGTCCACGTCCTCCGGTCGGAGCCCGGAGCCCTCGTACACCATGCGGGCCACGTTGTACTTACCCTCCATCCACTCGTCCAGGGTCATATAGCTGCTTCTGGCTGTTCCGCCTCTTCCCTGGTTGTGGTTCAGGACGTAGACCGGCTTCTGCTTCATGTCCTTGGCGCGCTCGGCGGTGGTTATGATAAAGGCTCCTGCGGCGTTCACCGGCCGGTCGTAGTCCCATATTCTGGCGGGCCAAGCTATGGGTCTAGAGGCCAGGTAGTCCTCCAATGTAACTCCGGAGGCGCCGTTGGTGGCATAGAAGCCCCACGAGTTCATGAGGCCGTTGCGATGCTCGGTGAGGATCAGAGGAGCCATGAGATCCTCCCAGGTTGTGCCGTACCTCTCGCAATACTGCTGTATGGCGATGGTGCCATCGATCTGCAGGGACAGGACGTTTGCGCCCCAGGGAAAGGTCCATTGGTTAGGGCCGCGTGCGTAGTCCTCCGCGTTGTCTCCTCCCCGTCGATAGCGTCCTTCAAGGTTGTTCGCCGTGTAGATGTACAGCGCTACGTTGCACAGGCCGTCAGCCACAGCCTGGGCTGCCATTCCCAGCCCCTCGCCGATGTCCGGAACAACCTCCGGCGCATACGTGACGTTGCTCAGCTCCGGCATATTGTTCAGCATCCACTTCCCGGACACAGTGGTCAGGCCGTCTTCGGAGTCATAGGGCGGCGGGAAGTATGGCCGGTAGGGGCCCCAGCTAGCCGCGCTGCCGCCGTTGGCGCCTGCCATGTTGTTTGGGCACTGGAGAAGGCCGTCCACCTCCTCAGGCTTTACCCCTGCGTCCTCCAGGGCGCGCTGAGCCGCCAGAATGCAGAAGGCGCCCAGGGTCCTGTCCATGGACATGCCGTCCCACCGCCGGTCGACCGGCGACATGGCCCATCCGGTGATGGCGACTTTACCCTGGTGCGGCCACACTCCCAGCCCTTGCTTGTCTCTTCTCCATCCGGTTCCTTCTGTCGTCATGGTTCACCCTCTCTGTTATATAGAGTTTGTATGCGTAGACCGGTCTAGCCGGTCAGCTTCCATTCGTGGATCAGTTGACCGGGAGCAACCTCCTCAAAGGTGACCTCTACCGGGGCCCCTATGGGGACCTCTCTCACCGGAACACCGGGGAGATTGGAGTAGAAGTTGATACGCGGGTCGTCGTCCAGCGTTATGAAGGCGAGGTTGAAGGGCTGATCAGGAACGCGCCGGGCGAGATGGATGTCCCGCATGACCACAAAAGTTGAGATGTGACCCCGCCCGCTTGTCTCCTTCCATTCCAGCGTCTCAGAGCCGCAGTCCTGGCACGTGGGCCGCGGCGGGTACTGCAACGCGTTGCAGTCTTTGCAGCTCTGTACAACCAGTCTCCTCTCGTTGACGGCGTCCCAGAACGGCTTGCTCAACTCATCGGGCGTCGGGATGAGCTTCGGCATATCCTGTCTCCTTTCCTGTCCTGCAACATGTTTGATTAGCTTACGGGATGTATCGTACATCCTCTCCGCTAGCTGGCGAATAGTGGGTTCGCCTCTTCCCAGTCAACAATGCGGCGCTCGTGATAGTCGTCAATCTGCTCGTCGCTGTAGCCGATCTCGCTCATAATCGCACGCGTATGCTGACCCGGATAGGGCGCAGACCGGTAGCTCCCAGACATCTCCGAGAAGTGTACAATGCCCCCGTTCCGGATGTACTTGCCGAATCGCGGGCTCTCATCCTCTACCTCTACAGCCAGACCATTGTCCGTGGAGTGGGGGTCGTCCATGAAGAACTCCTCGTCGTCGCTGTGGGACACTCGTACACAGGCCACGTCCTGCGCAGTAAGCAGCTCCTCCCACTCAGCGGCCGTGCGGGTGGCGAACAGCTCTGTCAGTTGCCCAATCAGCGCTTCATCGTGGGCCATGCGGGCCGAGGGCGCGAACCGCGGGTCTCCCAGCAGGTCGGCCAGTCCCACCGTTTGGCAGAACTTCGCCCACTCTTCCTCGAACAGGCAGGCGAGAAATACCCATCCCTCACTGGCCTGATACAGCCGGTAAAGGGCGTGCAGGCCGTAGCATTCGGCATCCGGGATGGCATAAGGGGGCCGCCCCGCGTAGTCGTATGCTTCGTCGTGGTTGGCCCAGGCGTTGGCGCACATCATTGTTACCTGGATTGCCTGCCCGCGGCCGGTGCGATCCCGGTCCCACAGGCCCAGCATGATAGCCGTTGCCACGCCCTGGGACGAGTTGGGGTCGGGGTTGCCTTCGTTGGCGCGCATCATCCGCCGCGATGTCTCTTTGATCTCGTCCATAGTCATTGACTGGTAGGTGGGAGGCGGCATGGCGCGGCCCGCCTGACGCAGCGCTCCACCAAAGAGCGCCCCGGGAAGGGGATGGGCGCCGGGTCGCCGCCTGTGGGGGCCGGTGGCTCCATAGGCCCCAACGTACACGTGCACCAGGTTTGGGTTGATACGCCGGCATGTCTCGTAATCTATCCCCAAACGATCGGGCACTCCTGGCCTGAAGTTGTGCAGCAGCACATCCGCCTTGGCAACCAGCTTGTGAACCAGGTCCCGACCTTCCTCGGTCTGAAGGTCAACCCGGATGCACTCCTTGCCGGAATAGGTCCTGATGTTGTTGAGATTGACTGTGCCGACTCCGGGCATCCCGCGCCCAGGGGTGGCATCTACCTTTATCACCCGCGCCCCCAGGTCGGCTATCATCACGGCGCCGTAGGGCCCCGCGATGACTGTGGAGAAATCGAGCACCGTGATGTCCTCCAACGGATGGGACGGCGCATGGCGCTTGTCTCCATTGCTGCTGCCACCCGCTACGGCCGGCGCCTCCAGTCCGGCCATCTCGGCCAACGTCTCTTCTGTATGTTGCCCCAGATCCGGGGCCGGCCCACCGACCTCTCCGGGGTTGTCGGCAAGGTCCGCCAGCAGGCCGACTATCTTCATAGGACCTACCCTTGGGTCGTTTATCTCCACCACGTGCCGGTTATGGACGAACTGCTCGTGCTTCATCGCCTCCACAGTGTGCAGGAAAGGCTCCGCAGCAATGTCGCCGTCCTTCACGTAGATGTCCATCCACTCATCAAGGGTCTTCTCCTGCATTCGCTCCAATATGAGCTCTCGCAGGGTCTCCTGGTTTTCCGGCGTCAGGCTGGATGTGTTCTTGAAACGCTCGTCCTCCAGGACCCATCCCAAGCCGATGACCCGGAGGTGGGCGTGCAACAGCCGGGGGCTGAACTGTATGTTGGCATGCTGGAGCCAGCGGCCGTCCTTGGTCCGGACAGGGATGTATCCCAGGTTGGGCAGCGTCCGTGCGTTCGGCAGCGCAGACGGGAACCGCGCCGGGTCCTTGCGAGTGAAGAAAGCGTTGATCTGGCGGCCACCGTAGTAGGGGATCATCCCCTGGAGCAGACTGGTCTGCACCCACTGGCCGCGCCCCGTCTTTTCCCTGACGCGCAACGCGGCCAGGATGCCCCGCACGGCAGCCTGGCTCGAAGCCCAGCTTGCAGTCTTCACTGCAACATACGTAGGGCCATCCCGGAGGGTCTGGCCCGCGAAGTTCACCATACGCCCACTCTTGGCTGCGACTATACCCTCATAGCCCTTCACATTCTTAAATCGTCCCTTTTGGCCAAACCCGGTGATGGAACAGTACACCAGGCGAGGATTTATCTCGGCAAGCGTGTTGTAGTCGATCCCCAGTCGCCGGCTCTCCCCAGGCCGGAACGACTCTACCAACACATCGGCCTGCCGCGCCAGCGCCGCCGCCTGCTCCCGGCCTTCCGGTGTCTCCAGGTCCAGGACAATCCCCTTCTTGCCGCGGTTCCACGCCAACCAGGTAGGATTGGAGCGGAATGGGTTGCCGGTTGGGGGCTCCACGATGATAACGTTAGCGCCGAAATCGGCCAGAACAGCCGTTGCCAAGGCGCCTGGCATCCCCTGGCTGAAGTCCAATACAGTTAAGCCACTACATGGTCCCGGCATAGCTCCCTCCTCTCACTAGAGACACCGAAGCGCCTTAGATTTCGCAGGACAGTGGTCTGCTCGGCTTCGTCAAAAAGCCGATCGATCTGCCGCTGAATCCGCTTGGTGACCATAGCGTCCTCACGATTTTTGGCGATCGGGATGGCATTATTCTACCATTGGCGGAACGAGAGTCAAGGTTAGCGAATCGTAGGCTCTGTTGACAGAGGAGTTAGCTCAGGGAAGGCTTGTATAATGCACGGCGCCGCCGTACACTATACAAGCATGATCATCCGCTCTGTCCGGCATAGGGGGTTGCGCCTGCTGATAGAAGTTGACAACTCACGTTTTCTGCAACATGACTTGGTAGACCGTGTGCGGAAAATCCTTACGGTATTGATCCTGGCTGAAGATATAGACAGCTTTATCACAAATGCTCCTGGCGGCTGGCGCGTCCATCGGCTCTCAGGTGACCGGCATGAAGAATGGAGCGTTTCGGTATCCGGCAACTGGCGGATCACATTCGAAGAAGAAGACGGCTGCATAGACCGCTTGAATTTGGAGGATTACCACTAATGGCTACCAACGGCATCAAAGTGAACATGACCCCTTCCCATCCTGGCGACTTCATACGTACGGAGGTTGTTGGAGAGTTGGGCCTGACCGTGACCAAGACGGCCGAGATACTGGGTGTCCGCCGGGCGACTCTTTCGGCCCTGCTGAACGGCACCGCTTCGCTATCGCCGGAGATGGCCTTGCGCATAGAGAAGGCTTTTGGGGTGAGCATGGACATGACGCTGCGGATGCAGGCCTGGTACGATGCCTCGCAAATGCGCGCCCGCGCAGACGAGATCAGCGTACGGCGCTACCAGCAGGCCTGAGCGAGGGCCTCTTTCCGTGAGCTGCTGCATCCCGTCCCTGTAGCGCCAAGGGAGGCGGGCCGTCCCGGCCACAGGGCGAGCGCCTTTCCCCGAAACACTCCCATATTGTTTGATGGGCTATTAGACTGGCAATTCGTGACAGCAAATTATCCATCCCCCGTCTTTCCATTGCGGAGCCGCCGGGTCGGAAGGCCCCGCCGCCCCTCTCCCCCCTCTGGATGCCCGCGTTCGCGGGCATGACGACGTTGGGACGCCTTGCCAGCTCATATGGTTCGACAGGCTCACCACGAGCGGGCAAGGACATTCCGCTCACCCCCGTATCAGGTACAGGGCAGGCTGTGAGCACGGTCGAAGGTCATGAGCGGAGCTCTCCCCTCGACTTTGGCCGGTTCTTGGATTACAATTCAGAGGCCGTGGAGGCTGAATTAAGGCGGTAGGCCCCGGACCTCTGTTCCGGATAGATAGCAGAGACTGACTTAAGGGGGTGAACAGTGCCAGTGGAAGCACAGATGGCTCCGGATTCGATCTATAGAAGCACGGAAGGGTTGGGTGTCTGGGAGCATAAGGGGAAGGTGGCGGCCGTAGGCATAGGGATCTCTCCCACCGCGCGGCGCTGGGACGAGACCGCCGATACCAGCGTGGGAGCGTGGACCATCCTCGCTATACAGAGGGCCATGGAGGACGCCGGCGTCTCACCGGACCAGGTGGACGGGCTGGTCCTCACTCCGGAGACCTCCACAGGATCTCCCTGGCCGGCGGACAAGCCCATTCCGGAGGACTTCCTCAATACCTATCAGTCCACGGACGACCCACTGGACGGCGTCGCCAAGCTGAGCTCGGAGTGGATTCTCAAGAACATGCCGGAGTTGACCAACATCAAGTTCGTCATGTACGCGCCAATATGTATGTCCAACGCGCTGGTGGTCGCCGCGCAGGCCGTGGGAGACGGCCTCACCAACACCTGCCTTGTGGTGCGGGGTTGGCACAACTTCGGTGGCCGGTACTACGTGGGACAGGGCGCCGCCGCCGGAGAGACCATCGGAGGGGACGGCAAGTGGACCGGCATGTGGGGCACCGTGGCCTGCTACACAACGGCCATGGTATTCGAGGCGTACTGCCGCAAGTACGGCAAGAGCCACGACATGATGGCGCCCTTTGTGGTGAACTCAAAGCGGAACGGCCTGCTGTTCCCGGAGGGGTTCTGGGCGCAGCACAGGCCGGAGTCTCTGACCGTTGAAGACTACCTGGCCGCCCGGTGGATAGCCAAGCCCGCCAACCTCTTTGACAACGACCTGCCCATCTGCGTTTCCACTGCATACCTGTTCACCACTGCCGAGCGGGCCAGGGACATGAAGCAGAAGCCCGTCTACATCCTCAACCACGTAAGGACGCTGCCCGCGTCCCGGAGCGTGGTGCCCACGCTTGATGAGTGGCAGGACGCCAGCGACAGCACCGGCCGGAAGCTGTACGAGGGCGCGGGGATAAGCGCAAGCGACCTGTCCTTTGAGAACATGTACGACGGCTTTACCCTGTTCCACCAGTTCCACCTGGAGGGGCTGCGGTTTGCGGGCGTGCAGCGCGGTGAGGCGCTGGATTTCTACCAGACGGACATAAGCATAGAGGGGCCCAACCCGGTGTCGCCGAGCGGCGGGAACGCCGGGAGCGGCCGCACCCGCTTCTGGCTGCACATGGACAGCATACAGCAGTTGCAGGGTAGGGCTGGAGCGCGGCAGATAAGGAGGCCGGCCGAGGTCGGCGTCTCCGGCGCGTTCATGCCGGACTACAGCTACTCCGTGGTCTGGGGAGCCAACCCGGACTAAGCCGCCCCGTGATAGCGCATGATAGACCCCTGCTCCCCGTTTCCACGAGGACAAGCTTCGCAGGGGTGGTCTGGCGGCTCGCCACGCGCGAATGGCTTGGAACCGCCAACCCTCCATGCCTCAACTTGTAGGTCCAGACGAGACCCTCTTCCACGAAGAGGGTCTCGTCTAGTGTTTGGATGAGGCGTGAGAGCGCGGTCCGCCCCCGGCGCGGGCGTTAGACGGCCGGGGTTGGCGCTGCCTGGCCGGCGTCGCCCTCTCCCCTCATCCGCTCCCACTCCGCGTCCGGGTCGTCTATCCCCTCCTTCAGGTTCTCCATAGCGCGGCGTCTGCTCTGTATCCCCGCCTCCACCAGGGTTTGCTGCTCCCTGACCAGCCGGCTGCGGTCCTGGGGCAGCAGCGACCCCCACACAACGCGCTGCTTAACCGGCAGGTACTTGACCCCGGTGCGCTTTTCCAGTATTCGCAGCGCCATCTCGTTGCGCTCCTTGTAGGCGGTGGAGCGGATGAGGCGTTTGCGGCGCACTCTTTGAAGCATGGGGTTCATCTCCATCTCTAGGGCCACGCCGGAGAGGTTGCGGGGGTTATCGCCAAAGCTGATCCTGGGGGCTTCCGACAGGTTGTGGAGCGCGCGATGTATGACGTCTATGAAGTCCACGTGCAGCTTGACGCCCCCGCCTTGAAGCAGGTCCAGCAGGTAGGCTCTGGCCCGCTCCGGCAGCTCCCACACCGCTCCGGGCTGCACGGCGATGTCCTCGGCGCGCTCCACCCCTTCCAGCACAGCGATGGGGTTCCCGGACAGCTCCAGGATCATGGATAGCTGGGAGACGGCCCTGTTCAGCTCCCGGGACGGCTCAACGATGGGCGGAATGTCCGATAGGCCCCAGAACTTCTTGGGTTCCCGTAGGTTGGGGAATAGGACAAAGGGGATGAAGCCGTACGGGTTGGCCCTCTCCTGCACCAGTGTATCGTCCACCCACAGCCGGAACTCCCTGCGGGTCCATGCCTCCACAACGGTTGCCTGGCTCTTTCTGCTCCCCGGCTCCGGCGGCTTGACGCCGTAGAGCGTCCTGGCCTGTTCGGGTGAGAGGTAGTAGAGGCTGGCCACCTGCCATATACGGCCCACATCGTCCGCCACCCACCAGGCGAAGAGGCCCTGGACATCGGGCGAGCTGATCCTCACCCGTCTCTCCTGGGAGTCCCAGACCACCTTGTAGCAGCCGTCTCCCAGTATGGCGGCGTCCAGCTCCGTATCGAAATCCAGTTGGTCCAGGTGGTTGGCCTCGTGTACTTGGCGTAAAGCCTCCTCTGCGCGGCTTGCCCTGTCCAGGGCCTCGGCGGATGAGTCGGTGGGGCCAACGACCAGGGACATCTCCGTCATCAGGTATGAGGTGATCTTGTCTATGAACGTGCGGGCGTAGTTGAAGGTGAGGCGTCTCTCGCGCCGGCGCGGCGCGCCCGTCCACTGCGCGCCGCCGTAGAAGGCCAGGTTTTCCCGGTAGCCCCTCAAGCGTTCGGCGTCCATGCGGGCGACCTGCTGGGGTAGAGGTATGTTGTTGTTCATAGTCTGCTCCTGAATTGGACTTGGCGTCCGGTCACTGTTGAAGGCCTTCCGGCAGGACATCCCGGGTGCGCACCAGGATGCGGTGGATGGTCCTTTCGCTCAGCCCGAAGTGCTGGGCAAGCTGGGGGACGGATTTGCCCTGGTCGCGCTTCACCTGGAGCACCTCTCTGTCCCGGCTTATTCGCAGCTCGCGGTGATACGTCACAGGGTCGTCGTACTTGCACCACGGGAGAGGGCAGCGCAAGCAGGATGGAGACACGTTACAGCCGTCGTCTCTGTAGGGGTACTGCTCCGGCAGGGCGTCTACCAATGGCGCGTTCTTTCTTGGGCTCACTTATATCACACTCTCAGTACGGCTGCTTTCCCGTTCACACCGGCGCTCGTCCTCGTGCGTAACGAGGCTGGTACTCGGCGGCCTTGACCAACAGGGCCAGGCTCATCAGAAAGTCGTCGTGCCCCTGGCGGGACTCGACGTAGAAGTTCATGGTCCGGTTGGCCCGCAGACGGCCGGTGGCCTGCTCCGTCTGTTTGCAGAACTCCTGGAACTCAGGCGAGCCGTCCGCCGCGTACACCTTCACGCGGCCGGAGTTCACCCCGGCCAGCAGGTCAAAGGCCAGGCGCGACTTGCTCTGGGCTGTGAAGACGAACGGGGCTGCCACGCCCTTTCCCAGCGTCTTCTCCAGGAAGCTGGCAATCCCCTGCCCAAGGCCGGAGGCGTCCACCACCACCCTGCGGCAGCGCCACAGGTCCCGTAGAACGTCCACCAGCCTGGGGAAGAGGGACGCATGGCTCTGCCCGGTCCACCAGTAGTGCTCCACGATTCTTATGGTGGGTTCAGGCATGAGCTCGGTGCAGTTGGTGAAGTCCAGCTCGCCGATGGTGACCACGGTTGAGTCCCGGCTGGGCATGGCGGCTCGCAGATTCTCGTCCTCCCCCTCCGGGGCCTCTCCCGCCACGTCTACCCCGGCTACGTATATTCGACCCTGCTCGGAGGAGCGGCGGCGGCTGTGCCGCCCCTGCATCCGGGCGCGCTGCTCAAGCGAGAAGAAGCCGTCTCCGCCGCTGACGGGTTCCAGGAGATACTGGGTGCGGAACAGAGGATGGCTCTCTCCCAAACGCCGTCTCTCGCCCTCCACGTACGTACGGTACAGGGGGTTGTGGCCGGCGACCTCTTCCCAGTTCTGACGGAAGTGGCGTTTGACGCCGTCGCTGCGCTCCATGTCCAGGTTGGCCTGCTTTATCTCCTCCAGCAGGGTGTCCCCTTTCCAGGGAGTGCCGTACAGGACGGTGGTAACGTTGGTAGAGGCCCCCATTGGCCTGAACTCCTTGTAGAACTTGTCCCGGTCTACGTCCTGGGCCTCGTCAATCTCCATGAGGATATGGGCCGTGGCCCCTACCACGTTGCTGGAGGGTTCCGCGCTGAGGAACAGCTGCCGCGCTCTGCCAAGTCGAAATGCGTTGCCCGTCTCCGCGCTCCACAACCCACCCAATCCCGCCTCGCTCAACCGCTCCTTCAGACGGGCCATGCTGATGCGTACCTGTGGGTCAAAAGTGGGCGCGCCCTTTACCAGGTTCCCTCCCTTGATCGAGAACATGGCTAGAAGTAGCGCCTCCATCTGAGCGGAGAGCTCGTTTTTGCCGCCCTGGCGCGCTATCTCCACGGTGAAGGTAAACCCCCTGTTGTGGAGAACGCTGTCCATGACCGCCCTCCCGATTTCAACCTGGTACGGCCTCAGCTCAACCATCTTCTTGTCCATGCCTTCAACCCCACTCCAGCAGTCTCAATACGACCTGTACAATGACGGCCCCCGCTACCAGGAAGACCAGCCCGTTTACCCGCGTCTTCAGCTCGTCCACGGTCCGCTCCAGGTGGCCCATTCGCTGGTCCAGCAGAGCATCGAAGGTGGAGGACGGCGACAGGTTCACGCCCCGGGGCGATGAGCCGCGAAGCCGGCGCATGGCGTTCTTGAGGTCTTCACTCCCCATCGAATCCCTCCGGCAGGAGGACGCTTCCCACGCCCTGCAACACCCCCAGCAGGCTCTGGTACAGGTCCTTCTCCGACTTTGGGGACAGCCTGTACTTGGCAGAAACGGCCCTGACCAGCATCCCTATCCCTTTGATGAGCAGCTCAATGTTCTCCGGCTGGTCCTCGGCCAGGCCGCCCAGGCGCACCCTGAGGAGGGCGATCTCCTCATCCAGGCCCTGGATTCGCCTTGCCCGGGACAGGCGCACCTTCTCCGCTTGGGACAGAGCCTCCTCGTAGAAAGCGCCGGGGTCATCAGGCGTCTTCTTAACCCTTCGAGCCACCTTCCCCTCCTTCCAGGGACTCCACCAGGTGGTGGAGAGTATCCGGGGGCAGCTTGGAGGCCACCTGCACAAAACCCCTCAGCAGGCAGACTGCCACCATCTCCCAGTCCTGCTTATCGATTGCCTTTGATATGGTAGTCATAAGCGTTTTCCTTTTCCTGCCCTCCTTGTAGGCTCACTCTCCACGCCTGTCGCCGTACCTCTGACGAAGTATCAGCGCCGTTATCGCCAGAGACGACGCGAGGGTTATCAGTCCAATGGCGGCCAGTGGCCCGGAGCCGGTCGGATTGAAAGAGCCGTTGCCGAAGGGAACGGCCCAGTACAGCCCCTGGAGAAGGAAGCTCAGGTTCACTAGCAGTAGGACGCGCGCGGCTATCTTCCTGGCGGGGTGAGAGGCTGAATAGCCGGCGAAGTAGACAGCGTTGAAGCCTCCCGATGCGGCGGTCAGCGTTCCCTGGATGGCCATCAGCGCCTGTATAGACTCCGGCAAGCTCCCCTCCTGTCACAGGTCTCTCCCGGGAGAAGAGTGACGGAGGGAGAATAGCGCTAATGTTCTTACGCGGTCAATGGGAGGGTGGCGCTGGTATTCTCAACATATGTCGGTAATGGCGCAGTGTTCCCGCCCATATGGTTCGACATGCTCACCTATGAAAAGAGGGGTCACGTTGTCATGCTCGCGAACGCGGGCATCCAGAGGGGGGAGGGGCCTCCACCGCCCCAGCCCTGGATTCCTGCCTACGCAGGAATGACTGTGGATGGTTGCCCCGTTCATATGGTTCGACAAGCTCACCACGAACGGGGGATCATCCGCTCATCCTGAGCATGTTGAAGGGCGTGAGCGGAGCGGGGCGTTTGGAGGAGGGCCGGCGGGCGCGGGGGCTAAGTGGCGTCCAGCCGGTTCAGCCTTGCCATCAACCTGGACTTCCGGCGGGCGGCGTTGTTCGGGTGGATTATGCCCTTTGCAGCCGCCTTGTCCAGAGCCTTGATGGCCTGGCCAGCGCTCATGGAGGCAGCTTCCAACTCCCCCGCCGCTATGGTCTCCTGGGCTTTCTTGACGTAGGTGCGAGTGGCGGTGCGTATGGGTCGGTTACGCTGGCTTTTTCGCTCTACTACTCTGGCGGATTTTTCGCTAGGCAATTGAGTTCTCCTTTAGCTTGTGGTCCTTGAATTTGGATTGATATGGCCCTCCTCGTCCGGGGCGCTGCGCGTCACGGAGAACACGCCCCCCACCCCTTCCAGACGAGAGAACAGGCGGCTCAGCTGCCCCACTCCGGTGGTGTAGAGGGTCAGGTAGAGGGAGGCGCTGTTGTCTTCGTGTTCGGTGGTGATAACAGAGGCAATGTTGACCTTCTCCTGGGAGACCAGGGTAGTTACGTCCCTCAACAGGCCCACCCGGTCCCATGCCTCAATGCGGAGTCGGACGGGATAGAGCTTCTGGCCTTTGCCCCAGTTCACGCCCACCAGCCTTTCCCGCTCGGTCTCGTTGCGGACGTTGTGGCAGTCCGTCCTGTGGACGGAGACCCCTCGGCTGCGGGTTATGTAGCCCACAATCTCGTCCCCGGGGATGGGGTTGCAGCAATGCGAGACCTTGGTGAGCAGGTCTCCCACTCCCAGCACCTCTATGCCGGAGGAGGGCCAGGTAAGAATGTGCGCGGGAGCAGGTTCCACGGGGGACTGCTCCTGCTGGGTGGCCAGCCTGGCGGTCACCTGGGAGATGCTCACAGTGCCGTTTCCCAGGGATGCCAGCAGCTCCGCGGCGGTCTCGAGCTTGAAGAGAGCGGCGACCTCTTCCGTCTCCATCTTCAGGCTGAGGTGCCTCAACTCCTTTGTCAGCAGCTCCTTGCCCCGTTGGATGTTGGCGCTTCTCTCCTGCTTTCGGAACCACTGCCTTATCTTCTCGCGGGCGTTGGCGCTGTTGGCATAGCCCAGGTTGGTGTTGAGCCAGTCCAGACTTGGGCCGCGCTCCATCTTGCTGGTGAGGACCTCCACCGTATCGCCGTTGTTGAGCTGGGTGTACAGGGGCACTAGCTTGCCGTTCACCTTGCCGCCAATGCAGCGATGCCCCAGGTCTGTGTGAATGCGATAGGCAAAATCTATGGGCGTTGAACCCGCCGGGAGCTCCCTTATGTCCCCCTTTGGGGTGTACACGAACACCTGGTCCTGGAACAGGTCCGTCCTGACCGATTCCAAGAACTCCTCCGCTCCAACAACCTCCCTCTGCCAGTCCAGGAGATGCCTGAGCCATGCCATCTTCTCCTCAAAGTGCAGGTCTTTTGCCTGCCCCTCCTTGTAGCGCCAGTGGGCGGCTACCCCGTACTCGGAGACCTGGTGCATGGCGTAGGTCCTGATCTGCACCTCCAGCGGCGTGCTCCCCTGGTGCATCACCGACGTGTGGAGGGACTGGTACATGTTGTCCTTTGGTGTGGCTATATAGTCGTCAAACTCCCCGGGTATGGGATGAAACAGGCTGTGGGTGATTCCCAGGGCGGTGTAGCAGTCCTGCACCTCCGGCACCAGGACCCTCAGTGCAAAGAGGTCGTATATCTGGCTGAACTCCTTGCCCTGCTGGGAGTACTTCTCAACCTTCTGGAAGATGCTGTAGATGTGCTTGGGTCTTCCCATAACCTCGGCTGCCATCCCCGCCTTGCTCAGCTCCTCCCTCAGCGCCTGAGATATCTGGACTATGTACTTCTCTCTCTCCGCCCGCTTGGTTGTCAGAAGGCGCGATATCTCCCGGTATCTAGTGGGCTGCAGGTAGCTGAAGGCCAGGTCCTCCAGGCGCCACTTGATGTCCCATATGCCCAGTCTGTGGGCCAACGGAGCGTAGATGTCCAGCGTCTCCTTGGCTATTGCAATCCTCTTCTCCGGAGAGTGGGCCTTGAGGGTCTGCATATTGTGGAGGCGGTCCGCCAGCTTTATCAGGACAACCCGAATGTCCTTTGCCATTGCCACCAGCATCTTGCGCAGGCTCTCCGCCTGCCCCTCTTCGTAGCCGTATGGTCGGCCATCGCGGGAAGACATCAAGTCTATCTTGCTCAGCTTGGTAACTCCGTCTACCAGCAGGCTGACCTCCGGGCCGAACCTGCGCTCGACGTCCTCGTAGGAGACGTCGCAGTCCTCTATCACGTCGTGAAGGAGGGCCGCCGCCAGCGTGGAGGCGTCCATGTTGAGGTCTGCCAGGAACAGGGCTGTATTGATCGGGTGCTCTACGTAAGGCTCCCCGGACAGCCGCTTCTGTCCCTCATGCGCCTTCCAGGCGAAGTTGTAGGCGTCCTCTATCAGCCCAACCTTGTCCGGAGGAAGGTAGCTCTTGGCCTTGACCAGAATGTCTTCCATGCTATCTACACGTCCCCGCCGATGCCGGTTGATGAGAGTATAGCGAACCATTCGGCTTCCTGCAAATGGAGACCCTTGTATAGCTCGGGATCTTTGCAAAGAAGGCGCCCGACCGCCATTGCCGCGGAAGCAGACCCTTGCATAACTCTGGGCGCCATCCTGTGAAGAGACGCTCCAACTATCATTCCGAACAGAGCGCGGCGAGGAATGACAGTTGGAGCGTTGAGGCAGTTACGCAAGGGGCTGCAAATGCCACAATACTTCTTACGAATAAAATTATCCACTTGAAGCTGGAACGTCATTCATATACAATCCATCAATGCGCATCTTGGACAGGGCCGAATAGCCGGAAAGGCGGACCATGCAAGAGACAACCGGCATCCCGATGATAGAGGTGGAGAACCTCACCAAGTACTACGGAGACTTTCCGGCGGTTGAGGATATCAGCTTCACCGTGAACAAGGGCGAGGTACTGGGCTTCCTGGGCCCCAACGCCGCAGGCAAGACCACCACCATGCGCGTCCTCACCGGCTTCATGCCTCCCACCTCCGGGTCCGCCAGAATAGCGGGCTTTGACGTGGTTGACCAGTCGCTGGAGGCGCGCCGGCACATAGGGTATCTCCCTGAGACTGTGCCCCTGTACACGGAGATGAGCGTTGTGGACTACCTGGATTTCATGGGGAAGATACGGGGCATGGACAAGCAGTGGCGGCGGCGGCGCATTGGCGAGGTCATAGACATATGCCGCTTGGGAGACTATAGGTCCTCCCTCATAGGCAAGCTGTCCAAGGGCTTCCGTCAGAGGGTGGGTATAGCCCAGGCCGTTCTCCACGAGCCGGAGGTGCTCATATTGGACGAACCCACCATCGGCATAGACCCCATTCAGGTGGTGGAGACCCGCAACCTGATCAAGGGGTTTGGAGGAGACCACACCGTCATCCTCAGCACTCATATACTCCCAGAGGTGAGCATGGTCTGCCAGCGCGTCATCATAATCCATGAAGGCCAGGTTGTAGCTATAGACAGGCCGGAGAACCTGTCCGAACGGCTCAGGGGGACGGAGCGCCTTGAGGTGGACATAAGGGGCCCCTCCGCCCAGGTGATGTCGGCCCTCAGAAACATCCCCGGCGTTCAGGACGTGGCCCGTATCGACAGAGACGGCGTGGGAATCTACAACATTGAGACCGCCAGCGGGGCGGACCTCAGGGAGCAGATATCCAACCTGGTGCTTCAGCGTGGCTGGGGCCTCCTCAGATTGCAGCCCATACAGATGAGCCTTGAAGAGATATTCCTGCGCTTGACGGAACCGGACCAGGCATGAAGAACACCTTGACTATAGCCTGGAAGGAGACCAGGACGTACTTCGTCTCTCCTATGGCCTACATTATCATGGCGGTATACACCGCCCTGGCGGCCTACTACTTTGTCACCAGCGTCAGTGGAGTCCTGCCGGAGGCCACCATTCGCGGGTACATAGTGCCCAGCACGTTCATCTTCATCCTCCTGTCACCCATCATAACCATGAGGCTCTTGGCGGAGGAGCAGAAGCTGGGGACGCTGGAGCTTCTCATGACCTCCCCGGTGCGTGACTACGAGATTGTCATGGGGAAGTTCCTGGCCTCCGTGGCCAGCCTGCTGTCCGTCCTGGTTCCCACCATCTACCTGGTGATTCTGCTCACCTGGTTTGCCACGCCGGATGTAGGGCCCATCCTGAGCGGCTACCTGGGTCTGGTATTCTTCGGCATGGCCACCCTCTCAGTGGGGCTGCTCGCCTCGTCCCTGTCCGGGAACCAGATAGTGGCCGCCGTGCTGGCTATGGGTACTCTCCTCATCCTGTCCATTGTGGACCTGGCGTCCTCCTATGCGGGCGGCATATTTGCGGACCTAGTCTTGCAGATCTCCATAACCACCCATCTGGAGAGCTTCGCTCGGGGAGTGATTGACACCCACGATATGGTCTACTACCTCATCTTCACCACCTTCATGCTGTTCCTCACCATCAGGTCCCTGGAGTCCAGGAGGTGGAGATAGCCATGCGGAGCGACCGTCGGAGGGAACCACGCGGGCGCGCAAGTGAGGAGCCACAGCGTCGTTTCACCCTGGAGAAGCTGAAGGATGCGCTGGTGGACGCGGGGCCTATCCTGTCGCTGTCCGGGCTGGTGATACTGGTGGGCGGCTTCGTGGTGTGGCTCACCATTCGCGAGCTGCGGGGGCCGGCCCAGGTTCTGATAGCGCTGGCCCTGCTGATGCTGATCACCTCTGTGGCAACCCACCTGCCCACCGTGAGAAGCGCTGTCATGGCTCGCACGGGGCGGTATGCCGCCAATACCCTGGTAATGGTGAGCGCCCTTACAGCCATACTGGTCCTGCTTGGGTTCATATCCGCGCAGAACTCCTACCGTCTGGACGTAACCGCCACCAGGCAGTTCACCCTGGCTCCACAGACCCAGCAGATACTGAACAAGCTGGAGGAGCCGGTGAAGGCCACCATCTACTCCAGCCCGCAGGACATCCGCCAGGAACGAATCAAGCGGCAGGCCGACGACTTCTTCTTCGAGTTCAACCGGCGAAACCGGAACTTCACCTACGAGTTCATAGATCCGGACCTGAAACCCTCGCAGGCCAGACGGGACGGAGTCACCGAATACCCCACAATTGTCTTCAAGGCCACCGACTCCGAGCGCAACCCATACCTGTTGACGCCGCTGTTCTTTGGAGAGAGCTTCACACTCTTGGAGCAGGACTTGGTGAGCGCTCTGCTGATAGCTACCGGCGAGCAGCAGAAGGTGGTCTACTTCACCACCGGTCACAGCGAGCGCAACACCGGCGACGCAAGGGAGGACAGCGACGGCTACGGCCTGGCCCGCGCCGGCCTTCTTGGGGACAACTACCTGGTGCGGATCCTGAACCTGAAGGAGGTGGAGGCCATACCGGAGGATGCGGCGGTCCTCATTGTCGCCGGACCACGCAACAGCATCCTACAGGATGAGCGGGACATGATGGAGGAGTACCTTATGGGCGGCGGCAGGGCCGTTTTCCTCATCGATGACGCGGTCAACACCCAGATGAACAAGCTCTTCAACAAGTGGGGCGTGAACCTGCCCAAGGGCAGCGTTGTGGACTTCGCCAGCTCCACCGTGGCCGACCCCAGGAGCCCGATTATACGGCGCAGCGCTTACGACCCAGACCATCCTGTGACCAAGCCCCTGGACGACAGCTTCTTTACGGAGGCAACCGGCATACAGGACATCATAGAGAGGGCTCCTGAGGGCGTGCCCCCCAATCCGGATGAGCTGAATATCGCCCACACAACCCTGGCCGTGTCCTCCGTCTTCAGCTGCATAACCGTTGCCAGCGACGCATCCGATTGCTCCGAGGAAGGGGACATCCCCGGTCCGTTCTCGCTTGTAATGGCCATAGAGGCCATAGCCACCGTTGGAGAGGAGGCTCCTGAGGTGCTCCCGGGGGAGGAGATGACCATTGCCTCTATGCTGGTCTTCGGCGACTCCGACTTCGCCTCCAACAAGTTCTACTACGCCCTGAACAACAGCGACTTCTTCCTCAACGCAGTGGACTGGCTGGCCCAAAAGTATGACCTTATCTCTATACGCGCCAAGCCCCAGGCCTTCCGCCTGCTGGTCATAGACCAGAGGGAGTTCGATTTCATCCGCTACTCCAGTTGGTTCCTGCTGCCAACGGGTCTCATGCTCCTGGCAGGCATTGCCTGGTGGCGAAGAAGATAAGCTAGCCGTGAGTATCCGCACCTCCATCATCTTGGTCGTGTCCCTCGCAATGGTCGCGGGCTGGGTCTTCTTCGTCCAGCTTAATAAGACCCCGGAGGTCGAGGAAGAGCCTCCCTGGTTCTACAACGTGGACATGTTTGACATGGCCCGGATAGCCATCAAAGATGAAGGAGGGGAGGCCGTCTTCTTCTTTGGCGATGACCGGACGTGGCATCTGGACGCGCCGGACGGCCTGCCGGTGGGACGAGACCGATGGGGTGGCGTGGTGCTCCTCCTCACCGGCCCCAGAAGCCGCCGCCTGCTGGAGGAACAACCCACCGACCTGGCCCCGTATGGCCTGGTGAACCCTCTCACCACCATTGATGTGGACCTGAAGGACGGAGAGTCCATCAACGTGCTTCTGGGGCTGCTTACGCCGGACGGGCAGAACGTATACGCCCAGGTGGATGGGTTCCCCCAGGTGTTCACCGTCTTCTCAGGTTGGGAGGAGAGCCTGACCAGCCTGATCACTGAGCCTCCCTATCCGGAGTGGTATTACAACGTAGACCCGGCCACCATCGCCCAAATCGACCTGATTGCCAAGGTGGGCCCCGTGTTCCTCATAAAGGATGGAGACGGGTGGCGCTTCAATGACGAGGAGCAGAGAGCCGTGGACGAGACGAAGATGCCTTCCCTGCTGGCATCCCTGGAGACACCGACCCAGACGTTTGTAGCAGACTTCCCCGCCGACCTGGCGCAGTACGGCCTGGATGAACCGCTTCTGTCCCTCTTCGTTGAGGTGCAGCGTCCTGACGAGGAGGGTTTCACAGTCATATCCCAGGCCCGGTTCGTGGTTGGTGGACTCACGGAGGACGGGACGGCGTACTACGCCCAGACTCAGCGGGGCGAGTTCGCCATACCGGACGTTTTCAAGGTGGACGCCGGCTGGGTAGATGGTCTCCAGGCCATTGCGGACAACCCTCCGTATCTTGACGAGCCCGCTTAGGAGCGCCGAGGAAGACCTTGAAGGCGGACATCTTATCCATTGGCACGGAGCTTCTCATGGGAGAGCTGGTGGACACCAACTCCTCCTACCTTGCGGCGCAACTGCCTCCCCTGGGGATTGAGTTGCAGCGGATTACCCAGGTTGGCGATGACCTGGACACGCTGACGGAGGCCCTTCACCAAGCATTCCAGCGCTCCGACCTAGCGCTCACCACCGGCGGCCTCGGCCCCACGGATGACGACCTCACGCGGGAGGCCATCGCCCGGCTTGTGGGTGAAACCCTGTACGTTGACCCCCGGTCCCTGGAGCATCTGCGTGACACCTTCAGACGGCGGGGCGCGTCCATGCCGGAGGTAAACGTCAAGCAGGCCAACCTCATCCCCTCTGCAAGGTCAATCCACAATGCGATGGGCACAGCTCCCGGATGGTGGGTGGAGACGGGGGGAAAGATACTGGTCGCCATGCCCGGCCCGCCCGGCGAGATGCGCCCAATGTGGGAATCCGAGGCGCTGCCCCTGCTGTGCCTCCGTTCCACCGGCGCCGTCATCCTTACCAGGAGCTTCAAGACACACGGCCTGGGGGAGTCGGCTATCAACGAGCTAATAGCTCCACTCTTCCACCTCCCGGACGTGGCCCTGGGAATGTATGCCCAGGCCCAGGGCGTTCATGTGCGAATTCGGGCACGGGGGCAGGACAGCGATGAAGCCCTGAGACTGCTCTCGCCGGTGGAGGCGGAGCTGAGGCGCCTGCTGGGAGACTACGTATGGGGCGTTGACGACCAGGCCCTGGAGGAGCAGGTGGGGGCAGAGCTGGTGAGGCGGGGACTCACCCTGGCCGTCATGGAGTCCTGCACCGGCGGGCTCCTGGCCCATACCATAACCCAGGTCCCAGGCAGTTCCCACTACTTCAAAGGCGGGATAGTGTCCTACTCTGAAGAGGCTAAGATAGCCGCGGGAGTGGACCCCGCCCTGATACGAGAGTATGGAGTGATAAGCCCCCAGGTGGCCGAGGACATGGCCAGAGCGGTCAGGGATGGAATGGCGGCGGACCTGGGGATAGGCGTAACCGGCGTCGCCGGCCCGGGGGAGTTGGAGGGCAATCCAGTCGGCACAGTCCACATAGGGCTGGCCCATTCGGGCGGCGTTCTCCACGTCAGCCGCCGCTACCCCGCGCAACGCGCCTTGGTCAAGCAGAGGGCTGCCACGCAGGCGCTCATAGAGCTCTTGGGCCTTCTGGGCCGGATTGGGGAGAACGGGGAGCAGGGCAAAGGCTGAGGGGCGCCGCCCCTCGGCGGGGCGTTACACGGTCAGCCGGCGGTACAGGGAGGGCAGACGCCTTGGCAGGGAGTGGATGTCCGCCAGCACCTCATACCCCATGTCCTGGCACATAGCCCTTAGGTAGTCGTGGCCTTCCTTGTCCACCGTGAGGCAGAAAGTGGTGATCCCCTTCCTGCGGGCCTCGATGAGCGCCACCCTAGTATCGTGGATGGCGTACTCCTTCTCCACGCCCTCCCGGCTGTACCCGCGGTCCTGGGGCCGTCCGTCGCTGATGAGGACGAGGAACTTGGTGCGGGCCTCCAGCCTGTCCAGCTTGGTCACGGCATGGCGAATTGCAGGCCCCATGCGAGTAGCCTGGAGCGGGGCCATCTTGTCTATCCGGCGCTTGACCTTCTCCGACATCGCCTCGTGAACGTCCTTGATGACAAAGAAGTCTACGTTCTCCCGCCCGTATCCGGAGAAGCCGTATATGCCGTAGGTGTCGCCAATGGTCTCCAGCGCGTGAATGAGGAGGACAAGGCTCTCCTTCTCCAGGTCCACTATGCGCTTGTAGCTCCGCCGCACACCCTCACCACGACGGCTGCGCAGCCAGAACATGTACTCAAGGGGGTCGTCCGGCGCGTCCCACTCATCTGCTAGGCGCCGCGACTCATCTATGGCCTCTGCGGTGGAGGCGCTCATGTCCATCAGGAAGACCACCGCCACGTCTCTCTGGACCTTGTTGCGGCGCAGGTAGACCTTCTCGGAGGGGGAGACCCCGGAGCGTTTGTCGACCATCGCTTCCACCACGGCGTCCAGCTCCAACTCGTCGCCGTCCTGCTGTCTCCTGACCTTCTGCAGGCCCTGCGGCAGCATCAGCTCAAACTGGCGGCGTATCTGCGATGCCAGAGCCGCGTAGTCGTCCAGAGTGGTGCTGAAGTAAGACGAGTCCCCTTCCGACATCTCCTTCTCTCGCAGCAGGCACCAGCGCGACCGGTAGTCCGACATCCGGTAGTCCCACTCATCGTAGAGGAAGGACGCGGCCTCCTTGATCTCCAGTGGGCCGCCCTGCTCCTCTTCGTCAAAGGACGGGTCGTAGGCCATGCTGCTCTGCTGAATGGCTCCCTGGGGGGCCCCCTTGGAACCCGCCTCCTTGATGAGGTCCGTGACAAATATCCCCTGGCGTTTCATGTCCGCCGCGTCTATCTGGTTGACGGGTTGGTTTGCCTCGGACAGGATCCTCTCCATCTCACCCTTGGATATGGTCTCGCCCTTGGCGCCCCGCTCCCTCTGGGACTCCCGCAGCATGGAGACCACCTGCATTAGCTCCGGCTTGAAGTCTCCCCTGTAGTCCACCTGTGGCGGCGACTGGTAGGGCTGCTCGTCCCCCTCTTCCCCGGACTGCTGGGACTCCATGAGGTCTTTGAGCATCTGCTCCCACTCCTCCTCGCTCATTCCTTCCTGCGGCTGCTCATCCTGGAAGTCACCCTGCTCCCACTCCTGCTCTGGGACGTCCTCATTGGGAACCTGGGATATTATTTGGTAGAGGCGAATGGTGGCTTCTGCGCTGTCCTCCACCAATGCCTCAGGATTGGACAGCGGCTTGACTATCTCCCAAAGCGCCCTTGCCCACTTGGAGTAGCGCTCCGGCACCATCAACTCCCTGCCCTGCTGAAGGCTGAAGCGTATCAGCAGCTCCACCAGCGCCTCCCTGGCCGGCATGTCCTCTATCTGGGGGCGCTCCGACAGAGATAGCCTCTGCACGTTGGTGTACGCCTGTCTTATGCCGGGATACTCCAACTTGACCCGGTGGTCCAGCCGGCAGTCCTCCACAGCGGTGAATATGTCCCTGGCCAGAACGCCGTCCACGAACATGGCAAAGAAGCGCTGTATGTCCGCAAGGCCAACGGCAGGCCCGTCCGTTGCGCCGTCTTCCTCGGCGGGCTCATCCGGTACCGGCAGGGCAAGCTGGCTTCTCATGTCCGAGAACTGAGTCGCCGGAGTATCGAAGGAGAACCTGAAGCTCTCAAACTCCAGGTGGCCCACCTGGTGCGTAGCCACCACCTTGTACCAGTCGAAGTTCTCCTCCTTGTTGCTGAACCGCTCCGCTACGGGCGGAAGGTACACGGTGGCCCCCTCTGCCATCATCTTCTCCAGGGCCACCCATCCCTTGCCCTGGGACTCCGACTCGGCGATGGCAGCGATCTCCACGTCCAAAGCCGACAGGGCGCGGCAGTAGAGACGCATTACGTCCTTGACCCGGCCCAGTTCAACCCCCGTAGAGAGCTTCTCCAGTACCTCCTCTGACTTGGAGGACTCACCCCTGAAGAAGGCTGCGCCTCCCTCGGGGTTATCCGCCAGTACTGCAACACCCGTTTCGTACCATGACTCCAGCTGGTTGATGCTCACGCGACGGAGCGCCAGCGGCACCCCCTTGATGTAGTCCAGGACAACGCCGGAGTTGATCTTTGACAGGGTATCCGCCATGTTGAGAACGTGTATATGGATGTACCCTTCCACCTGTCCCAGCGCCTCTGAGCTCTCCCGGAGGAAGGTCGGCACGTTTATGCCGCTTCCCTCGGCAATGCGCCCGGCCAGCGCAAGATACCTGGAACGCTCAACCCGCTCAATTCGAGACAGGGACTCCACCACAGCCTCCAGACAGCCCGTGGCCTGCTGCCAGTCCTGCTTCACTATGACCGAGATCAGGGACAAACAGGACCTGGTGTCTTCTCTAAGGGATGGCAGGACGTCATGGGAAAGCGAGAGGAAGGCTACCGCTTCGTCCACGGACCTTTCGGCTATGGACTCCATCAACACGACCAGGTGCTGGAGCTCGCTGAAGGATAGGACGCTCAGCAGGTCGCCGCTGACCTCAAAGTACCTGGCGCTAAGCTCCCCGGCCCGCCGGCCTTTGCTGTAGAGTTTCTTGCCGAGCTGCGCCCATTCGGGCACGTCCCAAGGCTTGAGAGACCTGACTATACGGGGGCTTGCCCTGAAATAGGCCGCTGAGACCGTCGGGGATTCCTCGGCCAGGGCGTTGCCCCAGTAGCTCCACTGCTTGAGGTGGACAAAGGGAAGGGCCTGGACTGCGGCCGGGCTTGCTCTGAAGTACTCCTTGGCTGCCTCCCAGGAACGCCCCGCCTGCTGAGCTATGGTCAGGCCGGAGTCCACCCAGACCGCAAGTTCTTCCTCAGTAAGCGTTTCTGAAACGGCCTCCCAGGCGTCCCTCAGAGCCTCATTGAGCTCTTTGGGAAATCGTTGGAACCTTTCCTCGTAGCTTGATAACGTCACTAGGTCACCTATTGCGGGCCGGTCGCCGCTCCCCACGCGCAACGGCGCGCCTCCGAGGGCTGGGGCCGGAAGCCATCTTTACCCTGAGTGCAAGGGGTTTGACACGGACTGGAATCTCCCCTGGGCGAGTAGCTGTCTGTCCCAAGCTACTCGAAGATAGAGTGGATTACCTCATCGATACTGCGCTGTACCTGGATATCGTCGGTAAGCGCCCAGGTTACGGCAACCTGGCACGCCCTGCGGGGAGCTATGCCGTTGTCGATCAGCTTGCCGGCGTATATCAGCAGGCGGGTGCCCACACCCTCCTGCAGGCCGTGATCCTTGAGATTGCGCGCCTTCTCGCCGAGCTTCGCAAGGGCAAGAGACACCTCCGGGGACGCTCCGCTCTCGTGCTGTATTATCTTTGCCTCTTGCTCTGGGGGAGGGGAGTTGAACTCCATAGCCATGAAACGCTGGCGTGTGCTGTGTTTCAGGTCTTTGAGCGCGCTCTGATAGCCTGGATTGTAGGACAGGACCATCAGGAACCCCTTGTGAGCCTCGATGATCTCTCCCCGCTTGTCGATGGGGAGCAACCGGCGGTGGTCGGTGAGGGGATGGATCAGGACGGTGGTGTCCTTCCTTGCCTCTACCACCTCATCCAGGTAGCATATGGCCCCTACCTTTACGGCTCTGGCGAGGGGGCCGTCCATCCACTTGGTCTCGTCTCCTTCGAGGAGGTATCGGCCCACCAGGTCGCTGGCGGTGAGGTCCTCGTGGCAGGCAATAGTCATCAACGGGACGCTCCTGGGCGACACTTTCCCGTTTCCCTTGCCCCTGCCCTTGGTTATCCTGGTGACAGGGCGTCCCAGGCGGTAGGACATGTACTCAACGAAGCGGGTCTTTCCCGTCCCCGTGGGGCCCTTGAGCAGGACCGGCATCTGCTGCGAGTACGCCACCTCAAAGAGCTCTACCTCATCGCCCACCGGCAGGTAGAAGGGCTCCTCTTTTATCACATACTCCTCGGTCCGGAAGGAGGTATACGTATCTTGTTCAGTCATTGTCGCTCCCCGCAAGGCCTCTGCCTGCGAGCCGGTCTTCCCATAATGCCTCAACCTTGCTCTGCAGAGCCTCCATATCTCCATCGTTTTCCACCACAACGTCGGCGTAAGTCGCCCTCTCCTCGGTGGACATCTGGGAATTGATACGGGCGCGTACCTGGTCTTCCGTGAGGTTGTTGCGGGCCTGTATCCGCCGGATGACGTCCGCTTCCGGAGCGGTGACCACCCAGACCTCATCGGCTGCGTCCGTCCACCCCGCTTCTATGAGTACTGCGGCATCCAGCACAACCACCCGGGTGTCTGCCTGCCTGCGCTCTTCGATGCTGTCCGCTATTCGCTGCCTGATACGAGGCCAGGCGATGGCGTTTAGCTTTGCCATGGCCTCCGGGTTGCCGAACACCTTGCCCCCCAAGGCGCGCCGGTCTACCTCTCCGCTGGGCTGGAGTATGTCATCGCCAAAGGTTTCAACCACCTCCCGATGACCGTCCGTGCCGGGCAGATACACCTCATGCCCAAAGCTGTCGGCGTTCAGCGTCTCAGCTCCCAATTCACCCAATATACGCGACACCTCGCTCTTACCGGAGCCAATGCCGCCTGCCAGCCCAATAACTATCATTTTATCCCCTCTGTCCTCTGACACACTAAGGGGAATTCTATACGTAAACCCCCGCATAAGCAAGCCTAAAGTATTAAGGAAGCGCAACTTCAGAGGAGCAAAGGGATGAAGCGGCGTATCCATTACGCAAGAGCTGTAGAGAATGCCGGGAATAAGGTATGATTCAAGTTACGCCAGATGTTTGCTGTATTCACGTAACCGATTTAGCTTCGCTCTTGAACTATGCCGGATATGGGACCGGAGCAGCTCGCCCAACTGGTCAAAGACCATTTCGACGGCCTTGCCCCTCGCTACGGCCTGCAAGGATCGGCCATGTCCGTTGAGCGCCTGTCTCATGCCGGAAGGATTCAGAGACGCGCCCTCACCATCTCCGATGGAGAAATCAAGTATCACCTGAAGCTGGCCTACTCCCCAGACCACATTGGCAAGCTCCGCAAGTGGCACGGCCTGAATCAGGCGCTCCATGAGCGATACCGGGCGCCACGGATAGTGGACTGGATTGACATACCGGACACTGGTTTCAGCGGCCTCCTGTGTGAATACTTCCCCGGTCGGCCCGCCGACCTTGGCGCATCGCCCCGCCTGACGCGGGAGGTAGCCGACCTGGCTTCCCGCTTACATGCGGACGGAGAGATGCGCGACACGCTCCTGCCTCTTACTCCTGATGGCACGTGCGGAGACTACTTCGCCAGCGTATGGATACGAAGGTTCAAATTGGACCTGGCGGTCATTGAGGCGCAACCTCCGGGATTCGCGCCACCTGAAACCCTTCAGTGGATGCGAGAGGAAAGTGTCAGAATCGAGGGCGACGTCGCCTCCATGGAGGCCTTCTCGCACCGGGCGGTGTCCCCCATGCACGCCGACCTATGGAACGACAACATCCTGGTCGCGGACGACGGCCGGTGGCGCATTGTCGACTGGGACGATATTGCTCTGGGAGACCCCGCCCTGGAGTTTGCCGTCCTCCTGGAACCAACCCTGGAACGAAACCCGGAGGCGTCTCTCAAAGACCTGCTCCCGTACCTGCCGGATGCGGGCTTCAGCCGGCGCCTGGAGATGTGCCTGCGAGCCCAGCGCCTGTACAGCGCCATCGAGACCCTGGCCAGCTACATTGAAGCGGAAGCGCTGGGGGATAGTGCCGACCGCGTTAGAGAGGAGAATGAGACGTTGCACCGTGTGGCGCTGCGCTCTTACAAGCGTAGGTACGGGACCGGGTAAGTCCATGTCCCTTCTGACCATTCCTGCCTCCGAGCAGGAATCTATGGAGGCATGGGGACCCTCTCCACTGGCATGGCGGCGGGACTACAATGAGGTCAGACCCCACAGCTCGTTGAAAGGCAGGTCGCCAAAGGAGTATGCTGAAGCGGTAGCTGCACTCTACTAGCCTCTGATACTAATAACGGGGTAAGGTCACCGGGACCCCAAAGTAGCCTAACACCCAAGAACCGCATATAATGCACCCATCAACTGAGGCTGAGAGGATATGCCCAACAGGCTCATCAACGAGACAAGTCCTTACCTGACGCAGCACGCCAACAACCCCGTGGATTGGTATCCCTGGGGAGAGGAGGCCCTGCGTAGAGCCAGGGAGGAGGACAAGCCCATTTTCCTCAGCATCGGCTACTCCGCGTGCCACTGGTGCCACGTCATGGAGCGTGAGTCCTTCGAGAACGAGCAGATAGCGCAGGTAATGAACCAGAACTTCATCAACATAAAGGTGGACAGGGAGGAGCGCCCGGACCTGGACTCCATCTACATGGGCGCGGTTCAAGCCATGACCGGCCGTGGGGGATGGCCTATGTCGATGTTCCTGACGCCCGCCGGCGAGCCGTTCTACGGCGGCACCTACTTCCCCCCGGAGGACCGCCACGGGATGCCCGGCTTCCCCAGAGTCCTCCTGGCGCTGGCCGAGACGTACCGGACCCGCCGCGCCGACATCGCACGGTCGGCTGAAGAGATAACCTCGCACATACAGAGGGCTGGCCGTTCTATCCAGGGCGTCGAGCCTTTGACCAGGGACATCCTCCACGCCGCCTACAACGGCCTGAAGGGCAGCTTCGACCCGGAGAACGGGGGCTTTGGGACGGCGCCCAAGTTCCCCCAACCTATGGCGCTGGAGTTCCTGCTCCGATACCACTTGCTTGACGGGGAGCCCCAGGCCCTGGAAATGGTGGAGGCAACCCTGGGGCGCATGGCGCGGGGTGGCCTGTACGACCAGCTTGGCGGCGGATTCCATCGCTACTCCACAGACCCCTTCTGGCTGGTTCCCCACTTCGAGAAGATGCTGTACGATAACGCCCTCCTCAGCCGCCTGTACCTCCACGCGTACCAGGCCACGGGCAACCCCTTCTACAGAGGCATTGCACAGGAGACCCTGGACTACGCGCTGCGGGAGATGACCCACCCGGAGGGTGGCTTCTACTCCACCCAGGACGCCGACAGCGAGGGAGAGGAAGGCAAGTACTTCGTCTGGACGCCTGTCGAGATAGAGAGGGTAGTCGGCTCTCAGGACGCCGCCCCTTTGCAAAGGTACTTCGGGGTCACGCACGAGGGCAACTTTGAGGGACGCAACATACTTCACACGCCCGCCACTATCGCCCAGTCCGCCCATGAACAGGGGCTGTCCATAGAGGCGCTTGCTGACGCCGTGGACCTCGGCAGAGGGCTGCTGCTGGAGGCCAGGGGCAGACGCATCCCTCCGGCCAAGGACACCAAGATACTCACCTCCTGGAACGGCCTCATGCTCCACAGCATGGCGCTGGCCGCCGCCGTTCTCCACAGGGAGGACTACCTACAGGCGGCGATTGCCAACGCATCCTTCATTCTGCGCAATATGCGGGACGGCCAACGGCTGCTCCGCTCATACAAGGACGGCGAGGCCAGGCTGAAGGGCTATCTTGAGGACTACGCGCTGCTCATCGACGGCCTCATAACGCTGTACGAGGCCACATTCGACCACCACTGGCTCAGCGAGGCCGACGCCCTGGCCCGCCAGATGATTGAGCTGTTCTGGGACGATGCGGAGGGAGTGTTCTATGACACCGGCCTTGACCACGAGGCCCTGATAGTCCGCCCCAGGGACTTCACCGACAACGCCATGCCCTCCGGAAGCTCCGTGGCGGCGGACGTCCTGCTGAAGCTCGGCGTCTTCATGGGAGAGCCGGATTACACCCGCAAGGCCGCCTCCTCGCTGAGGTCGGCGCGGGAGTTCATGTCCCGCGTCCCTGAGGGCTTTGGGCACTGGCTGGAAGCGCTTGACTTCTACCTGGCGTCGCCCAAAGAGATAGCCATTGTGGGGTCGCTGGAGGACTTGGACACAGTGGCGCTGCTGGATGCCGTCCACAGCCGCTACCTGCCAAACAAAGTAGTGGCGGGCTTCGATCCGGCGGTTCCCGGCGCAGGCCAGGACCTGCCGTTGCTGGAGGACAAGGTTATGCAGGACGGCCTGCCCACCGCCTACGTCTGCCAGAACTACGCCTGCCAGCAGCCGGTGACGGCGCCGGCGGCGCTGGCTGAGCAGCTGGCGCCTTCCGTCGATTCGGGTATGGGGTCTCTGACTATCCTGTCCTGATAAGTCTCGCGGGTTCGACAGCACCCGTGCATCAGGCAGGCTCGGCCGATTCACCTGTATAGAACGCGGTCGTGTTCCTTGCCGCCGCCCGCGCGGCGTCCGGTTCATCTCCGGCGTCAATCGCCGCCTGCCCCCACGCCTCGCTGCTGGCTGCGATGAATGCCTTGCCTTCCGATGAAGTGGCGAACTCGACTTCATCCGGCATTGGCTCAGTCGGCTGCGCTATATGCATTGCGAGTCCCATGAGACCCAACTCCCAACCGACGCCTACTGCGCCCGGCCCGTACTCTCCCCAGTGTTCCGAAAGGAGCGCGGTGTGCGTGAGTGTAAGCCTGTGGTTGCCGGCTCCATCCTCCGAGAGACGCGCCTCCACCCAGCTGACGTCCCCCCCGAACTCCCATGTTAGCGCAAAATGTGATAGTGGTTCGCACGCCGTGATCACGCCGCCCGCGTTGCCTTCCAACTGATAGCGGCCGCCGGCTTTAAGCTCACCGCTGACCGGCATAGACCAGCGCGGAATACGCTCAATGTTCGTCACGGCGTCCCACAAGTCCTCAACGGACGTCGCGTAGCTGCGTGTCAGAGTGACCGCGCGAGCGGGTTGTCCATCGCGCTCCGGCGACGACACGGAGCGTTCTACCGCGTTGAGGTGATTTTCGACATCAAGAGCCACGCTATTCCCTCCCAAAGTCGGCTGCTATGCTTCCTGCCCCGCGGCCACCATCTCCACTTCTTCCATAAGCGCGGAGAGCATCTCCGATTCCTCCACTATGCGGGATTTTTGCCCCTTGCGGAAGATGATGGCGCGCCCCACGCCGGCGGCGATTCCCACGTCGGCGTCCTTGGCCTCGCCCGGGCCGTTCACCTCGCAACCCATCACGGCCACCTTCACGTTGTAATTCTTGGCCTGTAGAAGCTCGTCAACCGTGTTCGCCAGCTTTATTACGTCCACGTCGGCGCGGCCGCAGGATGGGCAGGCAACCAGGGTTGTGCCCTTCTCCCGCAGGTTCAGCGACTTCAGTATCTCGTACCCGGCCGCAATCTCCTCCTTGGAGTCCGCGCTCAGGGACACCCGTATGGTGTCGCCAATGCCCTCGTAGAGCAGGTAGCCCAGCCCCACGGCGCTGCGAATGGAGCCGGCCTTGGCCGTCCCCGCCTCTGTGATGCCCAGGTGCAGGGGATAAGGAACCATGTACGCCAGCCTGCGGTACGCCTCAACGGTGGTGGGCACGTCAAAGGCCTTCAGGGAGATCTTGATGAGGTCAAAGTCCAGGTCTTCCAGGACGCTTATCTCCCACAGGGCCGTCGCAACCATGTGATCGACTACCGAGAACTGCCCCTCGGATGCCTCTCCGGCCTTGGCGAGCTTGTTCACCCCGTCCGTGTGCCTGCTCAGCCCGCCGAACTTGCCTATCTGCCCCACCGGGGGAAGGCTGCCAAAGTTGACTCCAATGCGTATTGGAATCTGCCTCTCCTTGGCGGCGCGCACCACCATCTCCACCTTCTTCCTGTCACGGATGTTCCCCGGATTGAGGCGAAGCCCGTCCACCCCGGCCGCAATGGACTCCAGGGCAAGCTGGTAGTGGAAGTGAATGTCTGCGATGACAGGTATATTGACCTGCTTCACTATCTCTCTCAGGGCCAGAGCCGCCTCCATATCGGGGACGGCGGGCCTTATGATGTCACACCCAACCTCCTCCAACTCCTTGATCTGGCGAACCGTGGCCTTCACGTCCCGCGTGTCCGTCTTGGTCATGGACTGGACGGTTATGGGTGCGTTGCCTCCCACGGTGACGTCGCCTACCTGTATCGGCTTGGAAACACGTCTGAGGTTCATTTGGAACGCCCCCCTTCCCATTGCGGATAGCTATCAGCCTACCCCAAATCAGGCCTGAGAGTCAACCAACAGCGGACAGCGAGCGACAGCCCGGCTGGCGCGCTACCCCAGGTCAATGGGTCTCGCTATATCCAGGTAGATACCCAGTATCCCCACCAGCGCTATGAGAAGGAAGACTGCCGCTCCCACCGGCATCAGCTTGCGCATGTCGGGCCTCCGGCCGGTCACCTTCTCGTAGAGCGCCACGGCGAAGTGGCCGCCGTCGAATGGATAGAGAGGTATGGCATTCAGTACGGCGACGAAGATGGAAATGTAGGCAATGAGGCCCAGGTGACGCTCAGTCCCGCTCGCCGGTCTGCTGGGGTGCTGTTGGAGCGGAGGGCACGGGTGTGAGACCAGCCGCTGCCGATGCTAGTCGAAGCTCCGCCGGTAGGGTGCCCAAGATTGACCATACGAATAAGATCCCAAGCAGACTGGTGCGCCATCTGAGCAGTTTCGTTTGCGCTTAGGATTTGGCCCATGTTATCATTCACCAGAAAAGCGGTTGTATAGCGTCAGCCCAAACCATGCGCGTTGGCAGTTTCATGTTAGACGGAGGGCAAAGCCATGGTGTTCTTTTTCGAACCCACTCAGCGGCCACGGCCATCATTCAATCAAAAAGACAAGGAATATCTGTATGGGGAGCAGAAGGGCAAATGCAACGGGTGCGAAGAAAAGTTCCCTATCAGGAACGTGACAGTAGACCATATCAGACCCTTCTCTAATG
Source organism: Dehalococcoidia bacterium (assembly GCA_965247645.1). Classification (GTDB taxonomy): domain Bacteria; phylum Chloroflexota; class Dehalococcoidia; order Lucifugimonadales; family UBA2985; genus JAPPHY01. The sequence goes on along the minus strand of OZ252024.1, from coordinate 1,343,124 downwards.
GTGGGAGCGACAAGCCCTCCAACCTGCAACTCGATGAAGGGAAATGGTACTCAAGCCCAACTGAAGAAACGTCTAGTAGCGAAGAACATTATCAAGCCGCCCACGGCAGCGAAAAAGACGCTCACGGCCAAAAAGACTGCGGCCAAATCCACAAAGAAGAAGGCGACGCGGACGCGAAGGGAAGACGACATATTTGCTGGGTTCTTCGACTAACGCTTGGCGTATTGTTTGGGAATTACTTACTTGACTTCGCAAGAGTTATCATTGCGCCATACAACTTTCACTCAAAGAACTCGCCATCCTTTTTCTCGTAACCTACTGGGTAATTGCTATCTGCAACTGGCTTAGGGATCGAGTCATTCAGTCCTGAAAAGTACGAAATGTGGGAATTCCCCGTCCTGCTCTCCCGCATCGGGGTGATTACGTCAGCAATCGTAACTGTCGGATACACTATTGTCGAGGTTCGAGGAGACGGCTTGCGAAATAAAATAAGTAATTCCCTAAATTAAGCAAGCCCTAAAAGCAAACGAAGCGCATCTTCCTCCTACTGCTACCCCAGGTCAATGGGTCTCGCTATATCCAGGTAGATACCCAGTAACCCCACCATCACTATGAGGAGGAAGACCGCCGCTCCCATAGGCATCAGCTTGCGCATGTCGGGCCGCCGGCCGGTCACCTTCTCGTAGAGCGCCACGGCGAAGTGGCCGCCGTCGAAGGGATAGAGGGGAATGGCATTCAGTACGGCGACGAAGATGGAAATGTAGGCAATGAGGCCCAGGGTGACGCTCAGTCCCGCTCGCTGGCTGGCGGCGCCGAACTGGGTGATGCCTATTACACTCACGGGGCGGATCTCGTCCAGCGCCTCATCGTTGCTGAAGACTGCGACTATGAAGACGCGGAAGTTGGTGACAAACCCCCAGATTCCCTCCACGCTTAGCCTGGTGAACAGGACGATGTCCCCCGCGGCCCTGCCCGCCCCCAGAATTGGGTTGTCCCGCCTCTTGCTCATCGCCGGAGAGACCCCCAGGAATCCAACCTCCTCACCGGTGTCCGGGTTGGTCCTGGAGGTCAGAGGGGCGTTCAGCCGGAGCAGGTCGCCATCTCTCTGCACCGTCACTACAACGTCCCGGTTGGGGCTGTCTCTCAGGACCTCGGTCAGGTCTCCCCACTCCTCGATGGGTATCGCGTTGACGGCTACCAACCGGTCTCCCACCCGGATGCCCGCCAGCATTGCGGCCGTTGGCGAGCCGTCCTCGGTCTCCGCCACAACGTGCGCTATGTCAAGCAGGGGCCGCTCTCTATCGGGTTCCCCTACGACTACGTTGGCAAACCAGAGCAGTGCGAACGCGATGACGAAGTGGGTGCCGATTCCACCCATGACCACCACCGACTTCTGCCAGAAGGGTTTGACCCTGTACGCGCGGGCTTCGTCTTCGGGAGGGACATCCTCCAGAATGTTCATGCCTACTATCCGGACGAACCCACCCGCCGGAATAGCCTTGATGCCGTACTCAGTCTCCCCGCGCTGGAAGGACCAGAGGGTGGGGCCGAACCCCAGGAAGTACTTGGTGGCCTTCATGCCAAGGAGCTTGGCCGCTACCAGGTGGCCGCCTTCATGGACCATCAGGATGACCGCAAAACCGACTATCACCATGAACCCGCCTAGCATACGGCTCCTCGCATTTCCGGCTCAGGCTACCCAGGCCACGTACGGGCCGTCCTCCGAGCCCACGCGTCCGCTTCCAGGATGTCATCCCAGCCGGGGCTTGGCGCAGGGTCGTGTTTCGACAGAACCCACTCCACAAGGTTGGGAATGGCGGTGAAGCCGATGGCGCCGCTCAGGAACAGCTCAACCGCAACCTCGTCCGCGGCGCTGAGAACTGCGGGATACGTCAGCCCCTTCCTGCCGGCCTCCACGGCCAGCCGGAAGCAGGGGTACTTGGCCTCGTCCAGAGCCTCGAAGGTCAGCGCAGCCGTCTCCGCGGGGTTGAAGCGGGGCAGGGCGTCGTTCTCTACCCTCTTGGGGTAGAAGAGGGCGTGCTGTATTGGCATACGCATGTCGGGAGGGCTCAGCTGGGCCTTCACGGAGCCGTCGGCGAACTCCACCATAGCGTGTATGATGCTCTGGTGATGCACCACCACGTCTATCTTCTCCCAGGGCAGGTCGAAGAGCCATTTGGACTCGATTACCTCAAAGCCCTTGTTCATCAGAGAGGCGGAGTCGATGGTGATCTTCCTGCCCATGCTCCAAGTCGGGTGCTTCAACGCTTCTTCCGGCGTAACCGCCGCCAACTCCTCCGGCGTTCGATTTCGAAGAGCCCCCCCGGAGGCCGTTATGATAACTCTGGACAGGTCCTTGTCCTCCCCCCTCAGACACTGCCAGATAGCGCTGGGTTCGCTGTCCACCGGCAGAACGTCCACGCCGCAACGCCTGGCTTCCCCCATGATTATGTCTCCGGCCATGACAACCGGCTCCTTGTTGGCCAGCGCCACGGTCTTTCCCGCGCGGATTGCTGCCAGAATGGGCTTCAGGCCGGCCTGTCCCACGCTGGCCGCCATTACTATGTCCACGTCAGGGTGGGATGCCACCTCTTCAGGGGATGCCACGCTGCACCCCTGGGGGAGCCCGGATGCCAGGACATCGATGGGCCCCTGGCAGGACACCGCCTTTGGACGGAACTCCTGCGCCTGTTGTCCCAGCAACTCCAGGTTGTAGCCCGCGGCCAGCCCGACCACCGAGAATCGGCCCCGGAAAGCGCGGACCACGTCAAGGGTCTGTCTCCCGATAGACCCTGTGGAACCCAGGATGGCCAAGCCCTTCACTTCACTATCCATACCAGGAAATGGTACACGACTACGATGACAAAGACAACGCTATCCAGGCGATCCAGGACACCCCCGTGGCCCGGAATGATGCCCCCGGCGTCCTTCACGCCGGAAGCCCTCTTGATCATGGATTCCACCAGGTCTCCCGCCTGCGCGGAGATTCCCACCAGCGCGCCGAGGATGGCCGCCTCCCAGGCAGACAGCGGCAGTTCCTGCCAGTAAGCCAGGGCCATGACCGCCCCCGTACCGGCCAGAAAGCCGCCCACGGCTCCCTCCCACGTCTTGCCTGGGCTGATGCGGGGCGCCAACGGTATTCTACCCATCGCTTTGCCCGTGAAGAACGCCCCCGTATCCGTGGCGAACGTCCCCAAGAGCGCCAGCAAGACCCATTGCAGCCCATTTGGCTCTGCGCGAAGGAGCAGGAACAGCGAGAGCGTCCAACCCACGTAGAAGGCCCCCGCGGCGGTGTATGCCCAGTCCACCAGGGAGTCTCGAAAGCCTTCGGAGTCGACCCCGGCCTTTGTGGGCGATCGTAGCGCTGGGATGCGGCGCAGCTGGAGCCATGAGAAGGTCAAGGCGGCTCCGACCATGGCGACAAGAGGGATCTGATAGCTAACGTAGTCCTCTCTGTCGCCGCTGACAATGAACGCCAGGGCCCATACAATGCCAAGCGCTACGGCCGGCCGCGCCTCCCTCCGCTCTGCCATGCGGTAGAACTCCAATACCCCCAACGACGCGATGACGGCCGCAAGCAGCGAAAGCCAGGGTGAGCCGGCCCATACGGCCGCCACCACGAGCGGAATCCCAACGATGGCACTTATAACCCTTAAAGCCATTGGTCAGAAGATGTGCGACCCTCTTGGATAGGGGAAAGCCGATATTGCGTCTATGGTATGGCCTCTGCCTCGGCCGTTGCGCCGGGTGGAGGACGCGGTCCCTAGCCGTGTGTAGCAGGCCTCAGGGTTCCCCCACCGGGGCGACAGGGCCGGGTACGGCGTCTGCCGCGGGAGGGGGCTAGGTCCTAGACCTCTATCTTCCCAAAGCGACGACGTCGCCGGCTGTAGGCTTTCAGGGCCATGCGCAGCTCCTCCTGGTCAAAGTCGGGCCAGAACGCGGGAGTGCAGTAGTATTCGCTGTATGCCGACTGCCACAGGAGGAAGTTGCTCAGTCTCATCTCCCCCCCTGTGCGTATTATCAGGTCCGGCTCCGGCATCCCCGCCGTGTCCAGGTAGTTGCTGAAGGTGGCCTCATCTATGGCCTGGGGAGCCACTCCATCCTGCACGATCCGGCGCACCGCCCCCAGTATCTCCGCCCTTCCCCCGTAGTTGAAGGCCACGCTCAGCGCGATACGGTCGTTGTCCTTTGTCAACTCTATGGCGCGGCATACGGCGTCCTGAAGCTTTGGGGAAAGGCGGTCCAGGGTCCCAAGGTGCGACAGCTTGACGCCCTGCTTGTGCAGAGCCTCTGCCTCTTTGTGGACCACGTCCTCCAGGATGCCCATAAGGCCGCGCACCTCTTCATCCGGACGCTCCCAGTTCTCCGTGGAGAAGGCGTACAGGGTCAGGTGTTTGACTCCAAGGTGGGCAGCCTCGGCTGTAACCCGTTGGATGTTCTCTCTTCCGGCCTGGTGGCCGGCCAGGCGGGGGAGCTTCCTCTGCGCCGCCCACCGGCCGTTGCCATCCATAATGATGGCTACGTGCGCGGGAATAGGCCGGAGGCCTTGCCTATGCTCTACGAACTCCTCTTCTTCCACCTTCATGGCTCGGTCAGGTCCAAGCTGCTTCGCAACGGAGTTGAAGCAGAGCCTAGACCTCCATAACCTCTTTCTCTTTCTCAGCCCCCAGGCTATCCATCTCGGCAACGTAGAGGTCGGTCATTTTCTGGAGCTGGTCCTGGGCGCGTTTAGCTTCGTCCTTGGAGATCTCCTTGTCCCGTTCCATTGCCCTGAACTGTTCCAGAATGGCTCTCCTGATGTTTCTCACCTCCACCCGTCCCTCCTCCACCTTCTTCCGCACCAGCCGCACCAACTCCTTCCGGCGATCCCCCGTGAGCTGAGGGATAGCCAGGCGCAGCACGTTTCCATCGCTTGCGGGGTTCAGCCCCTGCCCAAACTTCAGGATGGCCTTCTCCATTGCCGGCAGGCTCTGCTTGTCCCACGGCTGGACCACCAGCAGCCGCGCCTCGGCCGCGGTGACAGAGGCCAACTGGTTCAAGGGCGTGGAAGCGCCGTAGTAATCTACCATTACGTTCTCCACCAGGGACGGGTTGGCCCTCCCGGTCCTGACGGTTCCCAACTCTCTTCTCAGCGCCTCTACCGACCTGCGTTTCCTCTGGTCGCCTTCTTCAATGACCTCCCTTATCGTGGCCATCGATCACCTCCTTTACAGAGGGTATTGTGTGGCATCGGCTCCCCGCGTATCGCAGCAACGGGGACTCTTGGAGTTTAGCATACAGGATAGGCATCTATAAAGCGTTCAGACGGAAAACGGGGGTTGAAGAGCCGGGGGTCGCCGGGCTGAGGGCAAGATGACGTTTGCCATGACTCTGGGTAGGGCGTCACCCTTCTCCGCCGCTGCCGAAGCGTCCTGGTCATATGGATTGTGGGCTCAGGGGTTGGCGCGCTGAGATCGGCCCAAGCAAGGCCGGGAGCGTCTGTAGCCGTTAGTCTTTGGCGTCCACGTCCAGGTAATCTCCAAGGGCAAACCTCTGGAACCGTCTCACGCGGATGTTCTCTCCCACCCGCGCCGTAACGTCGTTTACCACGTCTCTAATGGTCCTGGACGGGTCCTTGATAAAGGCCTGCTCCATCAGGAGAGCTTCCTCCGGGTTGACTGTGTCCTCGTCAGGAGCGGCTGAGTCATCCACGTAGCGAGGCGCCATTGCCGCCACCTGCATGGCAAGGTTGTGGACGAGCTCCTTGAACTCAGGCGTCCGGGCCACGAAGTCCGTCTCGCAGTTCACCTCCACAATTGCCCCAACGCGACTGCCCGTGTGGATGTAGCAGTCCACCACTCCCTCCAGGGTCTCCCTGGACGCCTTCTTGGCGGCTGTGGAGAGGCCCTTCTGCCGCAGCAATTCAACAGCCTTGGCAATGTCTCCATCGGCCTCTTCCAGGGCGTTCTTGCAGTCCATAACGCCTGCGCTGGTCTGCTCTCTAAGGTCCTTGATGGCCTCCATCGATACGCCGGCCATTTCTATACAACCCCTTCCGTCAGGCCCTGGGCTTCAGGGGCGTCCGTCCGGTCTGGCGCCGCGGCCATTTCGGAAGCTATCTCCACTATCTCCACCATATCCGCCTCATCCATGACCGCCTCCTCTTCCATTTCCATGTCCTGCAGGGCAGCGGCGGCGTTGGCGAGCTCCCTGCGCCTGTGAGCGCCTTCCATCACGGCATCGGCCATGCGGGCGGTCACCAGGTTGATTGAGCGAATGGCGTCATCGTTGGCGGCGATGGGGTAATCTATCAGGTCCGGGTCGCCGTCCGTGTCCACCAGGGCGACTATGGGTATACCCATCCGTCGACCCTCTGCCACGGCGATCTTCTCCCGGCCTATGTCCACCACGAACAGCGCTCCGGGCAGCCGGGTCATCTCCTTCACGCCCCCGAAGTTCCTGTTCAAGCGCTGGACCTCGTCCTCCAGCTTCAGGGCTTCCTTCTTGGTGAGTAGGTTGAAGCCCCCTCGCGCCTTGCGTTCCTCCAGGCGAATCAGGTAGTCTATCCGGCTCTGTATTGAGGAGAAGTTGGTCATCATCCCGCCAAGCCACCTGTGCTTGACGTAGAACATCCCGCACCTTTTCGCGGCCTGCTCCACGGAGTCCTGGGCCTGCCTCTTGGTCCCAACGAACAGGACGCTCTCTCCCCCTGCCACCACGTCAGAAATGAACTGCTGCGCCCGCTTCAGCAGAAACATGGATTGCTGCAGGTCTATGATGTGTATGCCGTTCCGCTGGGCGAATATGTACTGCTTCATGCGAGGATGCCATCTCTGGGTCTGATGCCCAAAGTGGACCCCCGCCTCCAGTAAAGACTTCATTGTCAGCGACTCTTGAGGCGGCGCCTCCCGTTCATCCGATACGACCATACAACCTGCCTTCCCGCTGCTTCAGTAACAACCTCCCACGATAATGCCCGCCAAGTATATCACACTGAAACGCGAGGGACAATGTGTTGCGACGCCGGTTGCGCAGAGCTCTCCTTTTGACCTCGTTGTCGATGCGCGCCGTGTACCCCAGTATCCTAGGGAGCCGGATTCGATTGCAAACGGGTACCATCCAGTCAACAGTGAGATGAGTCCAACGGCCAGCGTTGCCAAAGCGGTACGGCGCGGCGTTGTCGGAGGGGTGGTGGGCGATAGAGGACTTGAACCTCTGACCTCTTGCGTGTGAAGCAAGCGCTCTAACCAGCTGAGCTAACCGCCCGAGGAGGGGTTGGATATGCCTATATTATAGCAACTAGGTTTAAGTGCTTCAATGGGGAGTGCAAAGTATGTTGGGTGGTGATGTGTTCTACTCTAAGTTGTCTATACCTTTTGGTCATATGTAAGCTGCTATGGCCCAATAAGTTTTGCAGGACTAGCTCTTCACCGTTCCATAAAGTAGCAAAGGTGTGGCGGAGCAGGTGCGGTCCCAGTTTCTTGCCTTGCAGCCCCACAGACTTCATAGAGGACTTAACTGCCTGTTGTATTCCTGAACTCGTGAGCGGCCCCCTAAAGCCATGCCAAACTGGACCGCTGCTCGCCATCTGGGCTAGCATAACCTGAGTGACCGGGGACATCGGGACGAATCGCTGCCCTCTTTTTCCGGTGACAATGGCCCACCCCTCCTTGATGTTTTCACTCAACAGGCTAGCAGCTTCCCCAGATCGCACCCCGGTATCAACCAAGAAGTAGAGCAGGGCGCGGTCGCGCTTGGAATGATGAGGATATTCGAGCAGTAACCTCAGCTCCTTTGGAGTTAAGAATCGAGGGAGTTTCCCCGGAACCCTAGGAGCCTCGATACTTCGCGTTGGATTAGGTATTTGATGTCGCGCGTCGAGCCAACTGTAGAACGTGCGCAATGTCCTGAAGTAAACATGCCGGGTTTCAGGCTGGCCATCGATCGAAGCCATCCACTTCTCAATTTGCTCTGGCTCTGAAGGTAGAGTGACATAGGAGTCAGAGAAACGTAGTAGGACCATTGAATAGAGGGCAATTGTGGCCTTTGCCCTACCACTACTACGTTTAGAATCCAAGAACAACATTGCAGCTTGGTGAGTATCCAATTGTGACCCTCCTAGAGGTGGGAGTTTCATATGGGAGTGATTGGGACATTCTAGCAGGTCAGTTCCGGGCGAAGACTCCATTTGGTCACTCGGCGAATCAAGAAAACAAGGCCATTTCCTCACAGAAGCCATCGATAGCGCGCCCAGAGAGTGGTTCACCAATAGGCGAATGCCGCGTGCTACCCGTGTCCGACGGAACCGACAGACTGTCGCTGATGAGCTAGGGCAGAAAGGGCAATAGACCCTTTTTTAGGCTGTGTCACTTGTGTCATTTCGGGCGTGAAATCCCTGGACAACGGTCTGGATGGATGCCTATAATCACGGACGTGAGACCACGCTGTAGCGGGAGGAACCGTGGGCATTCGTCTGCAACCACAGGAAATTGAAATACCGCCGGATGATCCCTTCAAGAACGACCTGCTAGATAGAAAGGCACCAGTCGAGGCCCTAACTGCAATAATTGGAACTAACGAAGGTCCCGGTGTAATAGCTGTGGACGCTGTCTGGGGTATGGGCAAGACTACCTTCCTCAAGATGCTAGTAGCCCATCTACGACTAAAAGACTTTCCGGCTGTAGTCCATTTCAACGCGTGGGAGACCGATTTTGCCGAGAACCCGTTTCTCGCCCTAACGGCAGAGATCATCGACCGTTTGAGCGCGAAAGAGGAGGCACGAGCCAAGATCAAACGTGCAACTGCAGAGGTCCTCCGCAGAATGCCTGGTATGGCATTTCGAGTTGCCTCACCGGCGATACCACTGGGCGGTCCCTAAGCACTAGAGGGATTCAAGGCGATAATCGATTCTCTGACCAAAGACTTTACATCCTCATTCCGAGAAGCCAAGGCATCAATCGAGTCCTTTAAGGAAACCCTTGAAAAGAGCGCAAAGGAAGTGTCAAAGGACGGCAAACCTCTGGTCGTTGTTATCGATGAGCTTGATCGCTGCCGCCCTTCGTACGCTGTAGAGTTGCTCGAAGTAGCCAAGCACTTCTTTTCAGTCGACCATGTTGTGTTTGTGTTGGCGTTAGACCGCTCGCAGTTGGCGCACTCCGTTAAGGTTCTCTATGGCGAAGGGTTCGCAGCCGAGGGGTATTTGGGTCGGTTCTTTGACGCTGACTTACGCCTTCCCACTCCTGATCGAACGAAATTCTTCAAGAGCCTTCTTGAAGCCACGGGCATCAAGGGTTACCTCGACAAGGGAAGAGCGTCTGGAGAATTTACGCCAAGCCAAGCTGTTGACAAAGTGCTCCCTTTGTACATGAATGGGTCTGGCTTAGACCTACGGAGTGTTGCTCAAGTTATCCACCGACTTGGCATAGCGATTGCTTCTCTTGAAGCGTCCATGTTTCGATTTGTACCCACAATTGTCACGCTCCTAATCATGCGCAGTCTTGCTCCTGGTCCCTATCGCAATTATATCGATGGCACGGCTACCGATGGGGAGACTATCAATGCGCTATGGGATACACCCGGGGGAAGGGCGGTGCTGGTCTCGGACCTCGGAGAGGCGGTCGAAGCCTTGATCCTTGTAGCCAGATTGGATTCGAATTGGGAAATGGTAAATGGACGGCCTGCACCCAGCCCGCTGCTATTCCGATACAGAGATGCGAGCGATATGGACCCGCGGCGATACGGCCCCCACCCAGATGATGTGGACATTGATATTGGTAGGGCAAGAAAGATCATGGAATGGGCCCACTCAATGACCGACCCAATCCTCCTGAACCCCCCAGACAATTTCCTTTACGATCAGATCAAGTACGAGCTATGCGTCAAGAGAATAGAGCTACTGGAGTTCGAAGAACACACCTCAGTCACGTAGCTCAAATATCTCGACCTACGCAAACGGCAATTTCAATTCTCCAATACTGGAGAATCTTTGACAGAGGATTTCCAGTCCGACGGTTGCCATTCGTAGTACTTGCCCCCCTGTTCAAGTCTGGCACAGGGGCAAGCGCTGACCTTACCCCGTTATTAGTATCAGGGGCTAGTAAAGTGCAGCTACCGCTTCAGCAAACTCCTTTGGCGACCTGCCTTTCGTGGACAGGGGCGTTTCCGCGGAAACGCAGGAAGGGCAGTAGGCACGACGGCAGAGAGCGCTGGGTTCTTAGAAACCGAAAGGCGGCAACGGGGTGCGATGCTCTGAGGAAGCGCCTTGCTTGCTAGTCTTCTGAGGTGGTCTGGTCCGCCAGCTTGAGGCTGGAGTTATCACTCTCCATATGCTCCAGGCGCTCCACCACACGCTCCAGCATCACGAGTAAGCCTTTTCGGCTGATACGCCGGTTCCCCGAAAACCACCCGTACACATTATGCAGGTACTCCCCCGATACATCCTTCCCCAAGCGATAGGCCACAGGCACCTTGTCCCCACTTTTGTCGATATGCCAATTGGGGACGGCTAGGCAGGTGCGCCGAAGCAGGCTGATTTCAGTGGTGTAGGCGTGGTTATCTACTGCAACCATGATTCTACCCTCGTCGCTTGCATTATAGAAAAGAGTCCTACTATTGGTCAATCACTCTCAAAGGTGAAACGCTAGCGGATTTGAGAGTGATTGACCAATAGAGGGGGGATGGGATTATCTTTGAGTATTGCTATGTGGACAGGGGCGTTTCCGCGGAAACGCACGAGGGGGCGTAGGCACGACTTAGAAGGGGATGGTCTTTCGGCCGTTCAGAACTGGCTGAGTCGGAGGGAGTCAGGCCATGCAGTGGATGAATCTGAAATCCAAGGGCAATAAAGTCCGGTTCAGGGGAATGATGGAATCGGGCCAGCTCGTCGACGAGGAAGCCGAGATAGTGCAGACGCAGGTGATCGTTGCAACGGCCCGCGCGTCCATTCGGAATCGGGACACCGCTCCACTCTACCACCACACCCAGGAAGGCCTCCCGCCGGTCTGGAGGGAGAACATCCTGATAGAGACGGGCCTGGAGCAACCCCCCGGCATGGATTCGCGGAACGTGCTTGAGGACACCCTTGCGCTCTACAAGGGCATAAGGACCGGCGCGATAGAGTTGGATATTCGGTCAATGCTCGGAACAAAGCAACTGGCAATCGTCGCGAACGTTGTGGCCTGCCTGATATTCTTCGCCTGCGCTTGGCTTGCCAGCTTCAACCTTCAAGACGGCGCCACGACGCCGATCGCAGAGCCCACAGCAATACCGGAGGCAACTCTTGAACCTGGCTTCAATTAGTAGGCTGAGGGACCGCCGCAAAGCTGAGCCCCCCCAAAGTGAGGAGGACCGTCTGCTCGCTAAGGCCAGAGAGGAAAGTTTGCCCTGGCATCCAGACAACCGGGAGGCTATGGCCAAGGTTATGCCGCGCGTGCCTGAGCACCAACGCGCCCTGGTAGCAAAGGCATTCGCTGACCTGCAAGAGTACAACCTGCTACAGCCATACTTAGGACAGGCCGGCCTGGGCGTACAGGAACGTCAACGGCAGTGGGAGACACTCAGTGGAAGGCGTCGTTCCTTGAACTTCACCCACGTTGCCCTTGGAACCATCGCGGGCATTGTCGCCGGTGTCGTCGCCGGCTTCATTTGGGCAGACTTTGGCCTCCCCGCTATTGCCGGACAAACTGCGCCCACGGTGATTCTCGCTGTGTGCTTCGCGCCTTTGGGCGCGGCCGGTGCCATGTTCTTCGGGGGAACGGGCAGTTACACCAAGGGCATGATGCTGTTAATCGCCAACGAGAGACGCTCCCTCGTATTCCCCGAAATGGTCACTGCTCAGGCCGAGGTGTGGGCGCCGAAAACCCTACTGGCATGGCGCTCCCATGATTGGCGATACCGGAAGGGTCAACCCTATCTATGGGTGCAACTGCCAAACGAGGCCATCATTCAGGAAACCCTTTTGACCACCGGGGACTATCTCACCTTAGAGAATGACCCCTACCGGGCCAACGATGCGGCTGTCTACCATCGCCGCAGTTGGAACCGCATGATCTCCGACAATGCCTTGGACTTCGCCGACGTTGACGCGGGAGACACCCAGGGCGACAACCGCCTCATGGAGTTAATGCCGTTCTTCATCGCCGGTCTCATAGTAATCGCAGGGTTCCTACTTGTCGTAATGACAGGCTAGAAGGAGGACGTCATGAAGAGAGGGGTAAAGCGCCGGCGCAAGTCAACCGTGGCTTGCCGAACCCCCAAGAGGGCCGCGCCCGCGGCGAAGCGCAGGACCTCACAAGAACGCCGGAGGTAGCAGATGTATCCAGACGAGATGTTGCTAGAGGAAGCGGACACATATCTGAAGGAAGAACGCTCCGGAGAGCGCCGCGAACTGGTACGCACGGGCCGGCTTGACGCCAGACTACGGCAGATGGTCGAAAGGTGTCGCCGGAGGGCTCAGGAACTCCAGGAGGATGGCGCTCTCACGGAAAGACAGGCGTGGCTTAACGCCCGGCGTGAGATGGTGGGAAGACAACCAAAGGGCAAAACAAGCCGTCGTTCGTCTTCACCGAGGAAGCCACCCCTCAAGAACGCCTCCGGCGCCCCACGGGTCCGCGTGGTGGTGAAGTAATGGGCCTCCACAGTCTGACCGTTATGGGGTTGGGGGCGATTCTCGTGACCCTGAACCTCACACTAATCCAGACGTGGGACGTAGCGGCCATGTGCTCCGGGTCGGAGGCCCTGTGCTCCGGTGTTTGGTGGACCGCGGCGATTGATTACTTGCCCATGTGGTTATTCGTGGGGCAACTCATGGTGGTTATCGCGCTGTCTAGCCCGTTCGCTATTGTACGGGTGTAGCGGGTAGACAGCATGCTAATAGTCCTAACGATAGGAGGACTGACATTGAAAGAGTAAGAACGCGAAGGAGTGGACATGGGGCGGTGGCGCTGCGAAGCAAAAATAGAAACAACGTAAGGAGAATACAGCTATGAATGCTGATGTGATTCGAGGCCCGGTTGGAATGCTAATCGGGCTGGTAGTTTGGCTGGTCGTGACGCCCCTGTTGCTGGGCGCCATCAACGGCTGGTACCTTCAGGCCGTGGACGCCTGTGAAGTTAGCGGTGAACGCGTAGACCGCGTGGTGCTCAAAGAGGCGGGGGACACGAACGCCAACACCAGATGGGGCCAGGTGGCTACCTCAGGCGCAACGGCCTCCGGGACGGTCGCGGGCAAGCTGACAGGGGCCACCGCCGGGGGAGCTTGCTCATTGACTGGCCCTGCCAGTGGAACGGCCTACACCCCATTGGGCACGGAAGTGAGCATAGCCGGCAGCAACATCGTAGGGGGCGCATGGGCGCCCGCAGGCAGCGTCTTTAACGCCGGAGGCCTCGGTGGTCTCATAGAGATCATATTGCAAGCCGCCGGTCTCGCTCCGCCTATAGCCGTGCTGATCGCCTTGGGCTATTTCGGCCAGTCGTTCATGCGGCAGATGGGAGGACACCCCATCCTGGCGGCCGTAGTCACGGTTATCGTGATGCTCCTGGTAGCCACGCTGGTCAACTCCCTGATTCCGTTCCTGACCACGGCGTTCACGGCGGTTGACGGCAACAGGTACGTCATGTATTCCGAAGGGTTAGGCAACGTTGCTGTCATTATTAAGCGTTTTTATGGTGTGGTCCTCGTGAGCGGACTCATCATCATCGCTTGGTCGGTGATAGGACTAATCCGGGGCAAGAACGCGCTGGCCTCCGGGCAACGCATGTAAAGTCCAAAAGGCGAAGGGGCGCAGGGCAAAGCGCGTCCTGCGCCCCTAGAAAGTTGAGGAGTAGAGCAAATGAACGCTGATGTAATTCGCGGCCCGGTAGGGATGCTTATCGGGCTTGTGGTGTGGCTTGTAGTCACACCGCTCCTCTTGGGAGCCATCAACGGCTGGTACCTTCAAGCTGTGGACGCTGGAGAGGTCAGAGGGGAACGGGTAGACCGCGTGGTCCTCAAAGCGGCGGGGGACACGAACGCCAATACCAGATGGGGCAAGGCCACGTCCGCGGCCGCGCCATTCACGTCCGACTCCGCGACGTATGACATTTCGGCGACAACCGCCTACAAGTTGGTGAAGGACGGCGACAACTGCAAAGTGGGGGCTTCGTCAACCACGGAGGCCAACACGGTCCCTGCCGCGACTTGGTACACACCCCTGGGCTCCGAAGTAACGTCGGCGGCGGTAGTGGCAGGGACAGACGACGACTCCGCTATCATCGCGGGATGCAAATGGGCGCCTGCGGGCTCCGTCTTCAACGCCGGAGGCCTCAGTGGTCTCATCGAGATCATATTGCAAGCCGCGGGCCTAGCTCCGCCTATAGCAGTGCTGATCGCCTTGGGCTATTTCGGCCAGTCGTTCATGCGGCAGATGGGCGGACACCCCATCCTGGCGGCCGTAATCACGGTTATCGTGATGCTCCTGGTAGCCACGCTGGTCAACTCCCTGATTCCGTTCCTGACCACAGCATTCACGGCGGTTGACGGCACCAGGTACGTCATGTATTCAGAAGGCTTAGGAAATGTGTCTGTCATCATCAAGCGATTCTACGGAGTCGTCCTGGTGTCGGGACTCATCATCATCGCCTGGTCTGTGATAGGACAGATCCGGGGCAAGAACGCGCTGGCCTCCGGGCAGCGCATGTAGAGAACCCCGTCAACCGGGAAGGTGGGGGGCAGGAATGTTCCTGCGCCCCGCCTTGGTAAGTAGAGAGGGACCAAAATGAGCGACGTAGAGAGGGACCAAAATGAGCGACAAGGAAGATAACGCTTTCGAACCGCAAGACGACCTTAGCCCAGAGGTACGGCGCCTTATAGCCTTGGCTTCAACCAAGAGGATCCCGCACGGCGCACGGCAGAAATGGGAGAAGCTGTTGCGGAGGGTTCTCGCAGGCGGCTCCTACGCTTTGCAGGACGCGCGAGCTTTCCTGCTGTCCTGCCGCGACAAAACCCCTGATGGACTAGAACCTCACGATGAAGAATGGGACTGGAGCAGAATGGGGAGACCGGAAGCCATAGCCCTCGCGGGGGCGATGGGGCTGATATCCCTAGTCTTCGGACTACTCTCAGGAGGAGCCGGAGCATAGCTCACCATCCAGTCACCCCGGTAACGAGAAGGTGGGTGCGGCCTCCACGGCTGCGCCCACCCCTGAAGGGAGAACCCCATGCGTACACACACCCTCAAGGAATGGAAGTTTCTCATTCCGGCCATCTTGGGTTTCTTTGCCGTCGTGCTTGGCCTCAATTATCTGCCCGGCGGTCTGAGGGAGCCGTTGGCGCAGCTCGTTGCGTGGCCTGGCTACTTCTCCATTCTCGCCATTTTCGTCAGCGCATTGTGGCAGGGCAAAGACTTCTGCAAGTGCGGTGACTGCAAAACAAAGCGCGCCGCACGAGGGCAATAGCGATGTGGTTTTTTCTCTCGGTAATGGGACTTTGGGGATCGACCGCCCTGATGGGGCGTTGGGACCCGTGGACACTGCCCCCTATCCTGGACTGGTCTCTGTGGACGTGCATCCTCTATCTCTGTGGCGCGTCAGCCATGAACGAGCCTTTCACTACGCTTATAGACAAGCTGGGGGTATGTTCGGCTACTCGCTGATCACGGCCTACTACCTCACTCAAAGCACGGTCTACTTGAAGTTCTTACCCTTCAGCGCCGACCACCCGGACCTTTGGGGGTCGGTATTCTTGGTCGTTAACCTAATCGGTCCTATGGCGCTCGTCACCGTGGGCTGCATACAGCCGGCAATTCAACGCCGAGGCGCGAGCTGACACCATGCACATTGCCAAGTACATCCCCGTAGCTATCCTGGGCCTACTCACCATCCTGGTGGCCGTCGGGGTAATCGAATACGCCGTTGGCGACGAACCCGACTACGCCGCCTTAGCGCCAGCTCCCGACTCTATCGTTTGGGAGGAGGGTGACGAGACAACGGTATGGCTTAATACGAATCGGGACGACGTGCAGATTCGGATTGCCTCAGTGGACCTGGGCGTAGGGACTTTCCACCGGCTGATACCTTCGACTGGCAGCGTCCAGATGCTAGGTAGAGGAGAAGGGTGTCTGCCCTGGGCTGTCACCGACCTGGAGGTCTATAACATCGCAGATGCCAGCGGCTCCCCCGCGGGAAAGAAGGTCAGTGTGCGGGGCGCAATCTCTCGCGGCGCGGAGACGGGAGCCGTGAGCGTGTACCTCCGCATCTACCCCGTCGGCGCCGACATCAAGGGTCTCACTGATAATTCGACTGGTGTGTCACAGGTTAGGGGCGACATCGCCGCAAACGGCGTCATCCTTCGCTTTGAGGTGGCCGCCTCCACCGATAGCGCCCAGGCCTTTACATCCAACCTCTATCGCATCCCCGCGACCGAGGGGCGCTGGGTTGTCGAAGCCTCTTACGATAGTCGCTTTCCCGCCACGTCGCGCATCGCCACAACCGGCGACGTGTCCGATCTGGACGACTGGCTACCGGCAATGGCCGAGGCCTCGGAGGTAATACTTCCACAGGACGTAGGCATCGGCCTAGTTGCCTGCGCTGAGGCGTCCGATGTGCAACTGACGCTGCATGACGACCTTGGCGCGGAGCTCAACCGCTATCTCGTCGACATCCACGCCGATACGACAGCCCCAACTCCCCAGGCTACACCATCGGGTGTCAACCCCATTGACGTGCGTGTGTGCGTGGACTCGGCGGACAATCGAGGCGACTACCTGGATGGATGGGAGTACGTGGGTTCGGCCCTCGATGCCGTGGACTTCGGGCTTTCCGCAGGCGACCTTACGGGCAGCGCGTTAACCGACGCCATTGATGGCTCCGGCTATGTGTACTACTTCGTTGCGGAGCTTGTGAGTGGCGACCTGCGGATCCGCGTGTCGCCCGCCGGAGCGAGCGACACCGCGGGGCTGGATGCCGACCGCGTCTACCCGCTCACCGTGGAGGCGGTCCAAAGCTCTCTGAGCGCGAAACGCACGCTAGGGATATGGTTGGACACCACAACGCTTTCACCCAACGACAACGGAGTATGCTCATGATAAATGGCATATCTCAAGGGGCAGAGGCATACCTGCTCTACCGATGCGCGGCCTGCGGGACCGAAGCGGCTCTTGGCCCGTATGTCGGCGCGCGGAAAGAGCGCACCCCCCCCGAAAGCTTAGCATGTATCGTGTGCGGGGAGGGCAAGGGGCGGCTCCAATACGTCCGCGAGTTGTCACCGGGGGAGTTTCGGGAATGGGAAGGTTCATCGCATAAGGACGCGTTGATGTCTTCGGCGGACGGAGACGGGCAATGCTAAGCAAGCCGAAGGCCGGGCGGGTTTGGCTTTCCTGGGGCCGCTATGCGCTGCTGTTGGCCGTCCTGGCGGCCGGGGCTGTGGCTGGGCTGCCGCCGCTCTCGGAGGCATTGGCCCAAGAAGCCCCTGCCATGCTGGGGCTCATCGTCATTTCGGTGGGAGCCAGCAGCGACGATTACGGCTACGAATCGGGGGAGTACGGCTCCCTGGTTAGCGGGACATGGCCCGGGGAACTCTTCAACGACGGCAACGACCGCGCTGTGGACGCGATCAAGGAGGACGGCGACGGCCATTGGTATTTCATTTACTCCCGCGGGGCCACCTACGACTGGCAGTCCGACCAAGAGCAGTTGAACGAGATCACCGTTGACGTCACTTACGAGGACGGCATAGACGATCGCTCCTTTGTGCTCGGAGGTTTTCTCAGCCAGCGAAGCGGCAACTACACGCTGGAGTTGGCCCCTCCGCTACCCTCGCGGGATTGGGCAGACCGGAACGGGGAGGAGATCGCCTTTGAGTTTCGGAGGCATCGCCCCCAGGCAGAGCCCCCGGTCCTTCCCCCGGAGCTGACGAACCCGACAGCCACAGCCACGTCCTTCGTAGAGTTTCTGACGGAAACCACCCCGGGCGGCCCCGTTATGGCTCAAACCCTTATCGTGATTCTAGTCTACCTGATGTTCATCCTACGAGCCCCGGCGACGCCTTGGGGCGTAATGCTATCCGCCATCGTGCTCATACTCACGCCGTGGATTCCGGTCGTCTTCGGCTACGGCTCCACCATCGCGGCGGCCATTATCCTGGCGAACGTGGGGAGCGGAGCCTTCACCTACAAGGTCTTTGTGGCCAGAACTGAGAGTTGAGTGACACCTAAGACTTGGACATGCACAGTTGTCTCAGCGGGAGCCCACGAGAGGTTTCGCGAATGGGGGTTTTGCCCACGTTGTCTCCGGGGACAGGCCAAATGCGTCGGCTGTGGCAACATCATCCATGACTGCCCGAAAGACTATGCTGAGGCCCCTGTAAGGGGTCAAGTAGTACATCGACATGGAAGACTTGGGCAGAGGGGCAAGGAGGCCATGTTTTGCGCCAATCCCAGAGGGATAATAAGGCGGTTTGGAGGAGCGATATGAATGATTGCATTTGCCACTGTGCCGCCTGCATGAGAAGCCATGCAGCCCATCATGCAGGCGGCCCCATGCCTCCTATCGACGCTGTCCACAGAGCCTCCGACCCCGCGGCGGCTCACCCCGTCCAGGCGCAGGATTATCCTGTAGAACGGCTCGATGACCTTCCGCAACCTACCCAGGCGCAGGATTATCCCGTAGAACGGCTCGATGATCCTACACAACCTCCCAAAGCGCAGTCAGAAGCTCCATCTGACGCCATAACGCTTGCCGGCATGGACCCCACTGCGCCGCCAACTCCCGCGTCCATACGCGAGCGCCTGAACGCCAAGTACGCCTACGCCAAGGTTGCCACAGCGCTCCGGGGCGCAAACATACCAGCGAAGACCAGCAGCTTCATTAACACCAGCCAGCAGACCTTGCGAGCGCTCAACGACCAGTACGCACAACTGGCCGCCTCCTTCCGTAAACCTCCACCCAAGGCCAAGACACGCCGCGCGCCCGCCAGAACGCAGACACGGCAAGGCGCTGTCCGTAAACCTTCACCCAAGGCCAAGACGCGCCGCGCGCCCGCCAGAACGCAGACACGGCAAGGCGCTGTGAGACCACCAAGGAGCGCTATCAAGAGGGCAAGCCGTCCTCCGAATGTGCGAGTGAGACTCCGGTAGAGTTGAGGGCATAAATGCGACTTATCAAACTGCTGATCTTATTGGTTGTCATGCACGCTGGCATGGGCTTCACACAGATGGCTGTTTCCTACTACTTGGGAGATATAGCCGACCACGGAGCGGCAGGCTTTATCAGCCACACGCCAATAGGCACATTCATCTCGTTAGAGGACGACCTCGACCAAGATAGCCAAGTCAACACCTCAAACCTCAAAGTCGTGCTCGACTTCGCCAATAACCTTGGCGATATGATAAACGGGCTGGCAACCTTCAATTACGGCTTCCTTGGTCTCATCGAGTCGGATGACGGCATAGTCTACACTGTGGTCATAGCGCTGCGGCTCATCTCGGCGCTCGTATGGGTGGGATTAGGAATGTCGCTCATTTACTTCCTATTCGACTCCAACTTGCTCACTAGCTCGTTGGGGCTGACCCTCGTTGGTCTTGGAGGCGCCATTGCCGCGCTGGCGGGCTTTGCAGCAGTAAACTGAAAGGGAGGATAGTTAGTATGAGTGCAAAGATAACAGGTGTCCTAGCAATCATTGCGGTCATTGCGGTCATTGGCCTCGCGGTGGGATTGCTTGTGTTTCTCCGGGATGTGGAAGGCATGGTGCGGGCGGAAGTGGAGGCCCAAGTCGCAGGGCTTGCGATTCCACCGGGGCCGCCGGGCCCGCCCGGGTCACAAGGGCCACAGGGACCGGATGGACGGGATGGACGGGGAGAGCCCGGCCCCGCGGGACCGGAAGGCGCGAGCGGAGTCGATACGGAGACCAGGGCTTATGTTGACGACCAGGTGCGCCAAATCGAGAGGGAGTTGGTCAACCTTAGGGTGAAGACTGAGACCGATATTCAAGCGTTGCGCGGTGTCCCCATCAGAAGGGTTGAGATCCCAGCTGTCCTTGAAGTCGAGGAGCTGATCGTGCGGTCGCCGGATAGCGGCCCTTGGATGCGCCTAGTCTCTGGCGAGGGCAACACCGGCGTAATCGAGTGGCATAACTCAGCGGCCTCCGGTCCCGTGGCGTACATTTTCGCGGGCGCAACCAGTGGGATGGCTTTTTTGCAGTTCAACTTCGACGGGACGTGGACGGAGATATGTATCCGAGACGGGGAGATTGGTCTCTGCCCAGCTGCTCAATAGGAGGACTCCATGATAACCGCCGTAGTCTTGATAATCGGGGCCGTGCTACTTTCAAGTCGCCCCCCATTGGGCAGTCCTATACATCCGCTCAACTCCATTCCAGAGAAAGGTATCCAACCCTCTCGGTCCGACACGCGCCGGAGGGC
This sequence comes from Dehalococcoidia bacterium, assembly GCA_965247645.1. Taxonomy (GTDB): domain Bacteria; phylum Chloroflexota; class Dehalococcoidia; order Lucifugimonadales; family UBA2985; genus JAPPHY01. The sequence goes on along the minus strand of OZ252024.1, from coordinate 1,322,753 downwards.
CGAAGAGGATGGCGGAGACGAACTCCGAGTAGAACACCGCGCCGACACGAAAAAGACAACCTCTAGCCGATCGCAAGCGTCGCGTCGACGCGACGCCCTTGACGAAGAGGAAGACCCGTATGGGTTGCCGGGGGACGAGTCTGACGAATCCCCGGACAGCCCTGGCCTTGGCCCTGGGCTGGACGCGATGAACGACCAAATGTCCGACCCTTCTATGCCTTCCGAGCCGGACAGGAGAGACACCGAAGGACAAGGCTCAGCGCGACCCTCGCTCTGGTCCGCCATTCCTGAAGAGGAAGACCCTATTTACCACCAGCCTACATCGCAGCCGAAGGAACCAGACCAAGAGGAAGACCCCTTTTACCAGCCTCCTTCTGCACCACCACAGCCGACGGAGCCAGACCAAGAGGACGGCGGCCCTGGGGACGTGTCCACAGGGCCGACTGAACCCACGGGGCCGACTGAACCCACGGGGCCGACTGAACCCACGGGGCCGACTGAACCCACGGGGCCAGGGGACATATTTACAACCCAACCTTACGACATTGGAAATCCAGAGGAAATGGACACGCCGCCCGGCCAGTCTTACCAGCTAGAGCAGGCCTATGAGCACATCAGGGATTACGTCAATACTCGCGGGGGGTTCCCTCAGCTGCAAGCGGACTATGCCCGGCGCATCAACACCTACAACACCCTGGCCGCCGAATACAAGCGAGCCCAAAACTTGCCGCCTGGGGTTTACAACCAAGATGGGCTGAGGACCCTGTACGACTCCCTGCAAAAGCAATATGCGCGGTTGGAGCAAGAGCGATCCGAGCTTGCCAACATGGTCCGCGTCTACAATCGGGGCGCCGCGGCCTACGGGGAAGACCAAGCGAAACTCGCCCAAGCGAGGAGCCTCAACCCCGTCTTGCGGTTTGACAAGGCCCCGCCGCCACCACCTACAGCAACGCCAGCCGTTTCGCTTGAACTTGACCAAGAAGACGACCCCTTCGCATACTCGCGGGGCGCGTCTCCAGGGCAGGAGTACTTAGACGCAGGCTATGCGGAGATCGTGCCTGATGACTTCGGCGAAGGTGGAGACAAGACCGCGTACTACTACAAGCCCACGACTCCAGGGCAAGCGAACATAGACGCAGGCCTCCAAGAGATCGTGCCAGACGACTACGACTACACCGGCGAGACATCTTTCTACAAGCCCGCGTCTCCTGGGGCGTCGTACCTAGCGAGTGGCTATGACGAGATCGTGCCTGACGACTTCAGCGAAGGTGGAGACAAGACCGCGTACTACTACAAGCCCACGTCCCCGGAGCCGTACGCAGCGCAGTCCTTCCATACGGAGTACGTCGATGAGTCCCTGAATCCCGCCACATCGCAGGCCATACCGGAACTGAGTAAGGAGCCAGTGCCAGACGAGCGGGATTCTTCGCTCGACAACGTGGGCACATCACTGTCGCATGGCGGAGCCTTCTACTTCACTAAGGACTCCGAGACCGGCGAGACCAAGATAATTGAGCCTAACAGACAGGCCCTTATTGAGAGTGTGCCATTCGTGGGTTCAGCCTACATTGCCTACCAAATTACGCATGACAACGCTGACTATGGCGACCTGGCCTGGAGCTTGGCCTTTGACGCCCTGATGTTCACCCCCGCCGCCGCGGCAAAGGCTCTCCGCACAGCTAAATTCGCCGGCAAGGCCGGGCCCACCCGCGAAGTTGCCGCGGGCGTCAAAGCCGCTGAGCCCTCCCTTGACCCCATCGTGGACGGCCTACGGGCCAGTTACCCGGATATATCCGAGAGCGTCATCCGTGAAGGGTTCAGGACCGCTACGGAGCACGCCCAGCAAGTCCTCCACAACAAGGCGCTCAAAGAGCAGTTGGAGGACGTGCTTATCAACGCAGGCAACCCCATTTCCAAGCAAGAGGCTGTCCGCCATTTGACGGCTCAGATCGCGGCCTCCGATGATGCGGTCAGAGCTTCCAAAGTAGCAGCCGACAATGCCGCGAATGCCTTCAAGCAGGAAGCATCCAAGTTTGTCAAGGGAGACCTTGATGGTCTAGCCATATCGGGGGATAACCCCCCTTCAGTGGGCGGTCTCCTAGAGGTGCATTCCCAGCTCGGCTCACGGCGCGCTGAGGCCCTGGTAGAGCAACTATCGCACTTGCGCGCCAACCGCGGTATGGCAGAGTCTCTGTCCAAAGAGGCCTCTGACCTTGCTTACGACCTTGGAATCCTAGAGATGAATCCCCGCGCTCCAACCCATTCGCTACGCTCTGAGCGGTTGAAGCAAGCATTGCTAGAGGCACGCAGAACGGACCCTGGCGCTGACGCCGTTCAGATAGCTGAGTCCTCGGCTTACGACCTCCGGCGTGAGACGCTCAAGCATGTATTGGGAGAGCAAGGCCGGGCGCAGTGGGAACCGCCCGCTAGTGGCATGGGCGGGCCTCCAGGAGATGTGCGGGTCCTGAACCCCACATCTAGAAAAACCAACCTTGACATCATGTTACAGCGAGAGGGCAGAACTAGCTCTAACCTTCTCACGCGTGGTGGTGGTGTCATTAGCGCATCAGGGGCCCGCGTCGCACAGCAAGGCCTTGAGGATGCGATTGGCAGTCCTATACCCACGCCGACTACCACGCCAACTACTACGCCTACACCTACAGTCATCCCTGTGACCACGCCGACTACCACGCCGACTACCACGCCGACTACTACGCCTACACCTACAGTCATCCCCGTGACCGTGCCTGAACCCGTGACCGTGCCTGAACCCGTGACCGTGCCTGAACCCGTGACCACGCCTGAACCCGTGACCACGCCTGAACCCGTGACCACGCCTGAACCCGTGACCGTGGCTGAACCCGTGACCGTGCCTGAACACGTGACCGTGGCTGAACCGACGCCGACACCGGAGCCGACGCCTGAACCGACGCCGACACCTGAACCGACGCTAATCCCCGGCCCCAAAGTCGCCCTGCCAGCGCCCGAGGAAGCCCCGCCGCCTAGACCGCCACCACCACCGCCCCCTCGACTTCCTGACGGGCCGAATACACCGCCTATTGAGCAGATGGAATCGGCGCCAAGGCCTCCAGGGACATTCGCTCGTTCCATCTCTCACCAGGAACAAGTGGAGTATTCCTACGATCCCCTGACCGGCGAACTCAAGGCGGAGGTCTTGGACAGCTCCGAGCCGGTGGTCACAGGGTGGGACGATACCCCTCCGAGCCGTGACGCCAGGGTGGTCGGGTCCTGGGAGGTTGAGCCAAACCCCGACGGCGTCACCGTGACGCGGAACGCCCAGCCTCCGGAGATCCCGGAACGCCTGCGGGAACGCCTACGCAAGCAGGCGGAGCGCGAAGGCCGGCCCGTGAGCAGCACACACACAGTCCGGCATGACCACGACCTTGACACCCGCGAGACGCAGGCGAGCATACGGCGGGCCCGTAACGCGCAGGGATTGCCCCCGGACTACGCTAAAGCCCTTGAGAAGCTCCAAGCCGCCAGCCAGCCCAAGCAATCGGCCAACAACCGGAGACGTGGACGGGCGCGCCCGGAGGAAAAGAAGGGCGCGTACAAGATGCCGGAGATCATCATCACGATGGATGGCGGGAATCGCCGCCGTACCAGATTGTAAAGGAGTAAGCCATGACGACAAAAACGAAACGCAGAAGGTTGTCACCCCACGACGTCGTTAGGATGCGCCAGTGGAGACGTAAAGGCTTTGCCGTTGTAGACATCGCCAAGTTCTTTGGCATCAAGCCCCAAGTAGCGAGTCAGGTCGTCAACTACAGGACACACAAGAACATCACGGAGGACGTCCTCGAAGTGCCTCCATTGCTGAGTCTACAGGAACGCAAGGCCAGACAGCAGGCTACCAAGCGTATAAGGGAGGGTCGTTAATGGACACCACCACGTCGTCACCATGTCGTCACCAAGGCGTCGCCATGTCATTAGCAGTTCGTCAGCATATCGTCAGCCCCGCCACGCCTGCGACACACCCTCTAGGCATGTTGTTTGTGTGTGTGTGTCAAAAGCCCTTCACGCGGGAATATAATATAAGAGAGTTTATAAATACCAGCCGCTCCACCCGCCCTCCCTTCATCCTGAGCTTGTCGAAGGGCGTGAGCGGAACGGGCCTCTACGCTTGCCCGCTTGTATGGTTCGACAGGCTCACCACAAACGGGAAAGGGGTAGTCAATATGGTGGGAGGTAGTCATGGCGCCGATGTTCAAGGACCCGCCTGAGCTGGTCCGCTACGCCCAGCGCTCCGACCCTCCTATGGAGAAGTGGCCTGGCCTCCCCGTGAGCAGCGAGAGGATCATGCAGTCCTATGGTGATCCACGTGACTGGTTCCGGTATGGCCATCGCCTGCGGTCTGCCGAGTTGGTCTGGCGGGATTGGGCGGTCAACAGAAAACGCAATGAGAAGAACCTCCACAAGAACTTCTCATGGAACCAGATCCTCATCATAGGGGACTATGGGGTTGGCAAGACCACCCTGGGAATCCACCACGCCCGAAAACGCTTCCGGCAGGGCCATGCGGTCTTCTCCAACGCCTCGTGCCTCTTTGGTTGGCACCTGGAGCACGAGGAGATGTATACCGCGATGGGCTACATGCCCAAGCACTCGGTGCTTCTGATAGACGAGGGTTCTGCCCATCTGTCGAGCCGTCTTGGGGGGGGCGTGGCGATCACGTCATTCGGTGAGATGAACTTAAACTCAAGGAAGCAGAATTCTGAGGTGGTGTATATGTCAGCGGCGGACCGAGACATTGCCTACAGCATCCGCCTCAACTGCAAAGAGGTCTGGATGCCCGTGTCCACCAAGGACATCGTCATCGAGGAGCGCGGCTCGCGTTCCTCCCTCAACCCGTTGGCCGACCCAGCCAACTTCCTCCTGGTCTGGCACGTTTGGGACGACTTCCCCTATCGGAAGGCCAACATCATTGAGGGGAAGGTGGACGAAGAGGGGTTTGGCCCGCCTACGTATACGGCGTTCGACTACGGCTTAGGCGTCCGGCAGTCATTCTCACTCAACGATACCTTTGAGCTCGCGCAAGCGGGAGCCGCTACGATGGCCGACAGGGACGTGGTGAAGGACGACCTCGGCGTCTTCCTGGGTAAGTCGCCAGCGAAGAGGAAGGCAAAGGACGCGTGGGTACAACAAGGCGTTATCCTGTTCTTCGCCAACCACGAGTATGACGACCCTCAACCTTCGTATTTCACACCGGGCCAAATAGCCGCCGAAGTGGGGTGCGACAACCGGCAAGTCGGCACGGCGCTGGCGCGGTTGGGCATCTCAAACGTCAGAGGGAAGGGCTATGAGACCGCAGAGTGCTTCGCAAAGGTGCGAGCGGCGTTGCCAGAAGGGTTTGACGACCTGGAGGACTAGACTTACTAGCCGGCTAAAGGAGGCAACCATGAATCTACCGAACGACTACGAGGGAGGCGTTAAGGAATTCTACGAGGACGTGAACGCCAAGACTCGGGAGTACGACAGCGATGGCCCTGTCCTGCTCTTGGGGAAGGAACCGGACTTCAAACTCAAGTCCGGAGGGGAAGACAACGAAGCGGCGATGGCGCTCAAGTACGGCTACTCCCAGCCGCTCGCGCAGCTATCCCGGCTGTCGCAGAAACTCATCGCCTTCATGCGGGACGGCAATATCACCGACCCCTTGACGCAACGCGCCGTCCTGGGGGCGCTCGCCCTATTCGACCTTATCTTTGACTCGCCATGCGTCAACCGCCAGGGCCGTTTTGAAGAAGAGGACCTGCGGATTACCCATTGGGAGAGTCACCTGGACGCGGACACTAGGGCCAAAGAGGACCCGATACTTCAAGACTTGCTCCGCAAGTGGAGCGCGGCGGACGCATTCATCAGTCAGTGCCGCGTCATCGAGGAGATGCGGGGCATCGGAGCTGCGTCTAACCACTACGAAGAGTACCGCGAGATGCTCGCTCAGCGCGAGGAAGCGCAATTTGAGGCCGTCCACCTGACGCCCGCGTATTACCAGATATTCTGGTGCAGGGTCCGGCAGTACAGGATCATGCGAGAGCGGGCCCGCGACTTGGCCTTGGGCTTTCCGGTCGAGGACTACACGGCTGTTAAGGCTTTACTCCTAGCGGGGCGCGACGTCAACGAACTTGTCCACCTATTGCCCTGGCCGTTCCGAGAGGCGTACTACACCGTCCAGGGGTCGCTCCTGGACGGCGTAGCCCACAGGATGCAGCTGACCTCCATGTATGCCCAACAGGTGCCCGTCCAGCAACCGCAGTGGGGAGCGATGCCGCCGCCCTGGTGGTCCGGGGGCATGAGCAGCCCCAATGAGGGACAGGAGGGTGAGGACGACGAGCAGGCCAAGCCCGACAAGCGGAAGGCTCTATTCTCCTTTGGGGGCAACGGCGCCAAACAGGAGAAGCAGGGACCACAGCCAATCCAAAGGCGCAAGGAACGGCGGCAAGGACGGGTAAGAGGGTGAACCCCCGGCCCTCCCTTCGCGGCCTAGCGCTCTCCGTGGTGGCGGGCGCGCTCGCGCTGGCGGCGGCCCTGCTGCCCGCCACCACATCCGCCGCGCCGGGCGACAACACCGGCTCCTTCAACCTCGCCTCAGATAGCAACGACACCAACGCAGATAACGGTTGGCCCGAGGGTATCACCTGGGATGGAACCTACTTTCGGGTGCCGGATTTGACTGACGATAAGGTCTACACCTATGACACAGACGGGGACCACGTCTCAGCCTCGGACTTCAACCTCCAGAACGAGAATAGAAACCCCTCTGGCATCACCTGGAACGGCTCGCTCCTGTACGTGCTGGAAGAAGCGAATAAACGGGTCTACAAATACTCCACCGGCGGCTCCAGCTCCGGGTACTTCAACCTCGCGACAGCCAATGCAGACCCCGAAGGCATCGCCTGGGACGGCGCCTACCTGCGCGTGGTGGATGACGTCGACGATAAGGTCTACACCTACACCACAGGCGGCACCCACGTCTCAGCCCAGGACTTCGACCTCGCGACAGCTAATAACGCGCCCGAAGGTATCACATGGGACGGCCTATTCCTGCGCGTGGCAGACGGCAGTACGGTCTACACCTATGACACAGCCGGGACCCACCGCTCAGACCAGGACTTCGACATCACGATCTCCTCTCCCCGCGGCGCCACATGGGACGGCTCCTCCCTGAGCGTGGTGGACTTTTCTACCGTGTATACCTACGAAGGTCTGCCGGTTGGGCCCTTCACCAACGAGGGCGTGCCGGATACCATCCAACTCGGAGACCTGGCAGCGGCGTCTATCACGACCATCGATGGATGGAAGTGCGCCGGCTCCTCCTCCGGGGTGGACGTGGCGGTCAACAATGTCAACGCGACGATTCACGGCTTCTGCGCCAGGGAGTCGGGCGCGGCGGGCATGGAGGTCGAGGTCCACCTCGCCTCAACAGCCGAGTACGCAGACCTGCATGCGCTCGCGGAGGCGACAGGCGAGTGGTACTTCTCGAAGTCCGGAGCAATGGCGGCCATAGACTACCGCGTCTATGACGATGCCGCCACGGCGGACGGCGACCTCGCCTTTACCGAAAGCGTCGGGGGCCTGGTCGACTCTAACAGGTTGGGGTTTGCGACCAAGGCGAAGGCCGTCATCGACGCGGACTGCCAGGAGGCCTCGGGGGAGGGCTTTGCGTGCGACCTGGGAATGCTCCAGCAGCTTTCAGACGGCGACACCGGCGTACTGGTATTCGCCCTCACCGATGAGAATACCATCGACGCTGCCGATACCCCCTCCGCGCCGGCGTCGGTAACGGCGTCCAGGAGCGAGGATTACGGAACCACTACGTTGGCGTGGACCCTCTACGGTGCCGTGACGCGATACGAGATTGAGCGCCTCACTGCGGTTCAGGTGTCGGTGGTCGATGCGAGCCGAATCGAGTACGGCGACCCGGTCACGTTTACCATTACTGGGACCCAGGCCGGAGTCAGCAGTTACGTTGACAGCACGGTCCAGGCCCATCGGACATATCAGTACAGGCTGCGGGCCAGAGGCGCGGGGGGTGACACGTGGTCGGACTGGTCGGCATTCATCTATAGCGGAGCGCGTCCCAAGGTGGACATCCCCAAGCCGGGCAACTTCGTTCTGACCCGCGACTCCGACTCGATCGTGGCCTCGTGGTCAGCGCCCACGGGAGACTTCGACAACTACACGCTCCAGAGGCAGGATCTCTTGGTCGTCGAAGGTTCGACCTTCTTCGCCAACATCGTGACCCTGGCCCCAGATGGTGAAGACTGGATACCTGGTGCTGATACCACCTACACGGACTCCAGCATCCTGCCTGCGCAGACCTATGAGTACCGCGTCGCAGCCGTGAAGGACGACCAGGTGGGAGCCTACACCGACTGGTTCCGAGTAGGGCCCATTCTCACGACATTGGGGGCCGCCCCTCGGAACTTCCACCGGGATGAGTCCAGGGACACCACCCGGGACGATCGCGGGGAGTTCTGGATGGATTGGGACGACGTCCCGGGCGCAGACGACTACGAAGTCCAGGTACTCGTCTACGAAGTCTCCACAGGCAGACAGAGCATGAAAGTCCGCTACGTCTCTGACTCCACTTACTTTGAGACGGCCTATGGGCGCGTCGAGATTCGGGTGCGGGGACGCAAACTGGACGCTGACCTCTGCGCGGGCGCTGCCGACGACCGATGCCTAACGGAGTGGACGAGCTGGAACGTGGTCCGCTTCACCCCCACGGTGACGACCGAAGCCCCGCCGATGGTGGATGCTACCGCCGACGCCAGCCTCATGGGGCTACGGGCAGAGACCGCCGCTGTTATCTCGTCCGTATTCGACCCCGCAGGGACGACGGTGGATACCTCGTTAGTGTTGCAGCTCGGCGTCATAACCCTCGCTCTAGTCGCAGGCGGTGTCAGTATAGCCCTCGGCTGGAGACGAGGCATGGCCCCCCTGGGCGTGGGCATGGGCGTCGCCATTACCATCCTCATCCTGTTCGTGGGCTATCGGCTCTTCGGTACACCCGTGGCTTGGCCGGTGGCCGCTCAGGCGGCCGTCGCGGTCGCGGGCATCTTCGCCGTAGTCCGGCAGACGGGGGTGTTCAGATAAACGAGAGAGGCGCAACACCCCCACGCCCCTTCAACTGCGACGGCGTGGTCGTGGAAGACCGGCCGGGGTGAACAAGAGGGCGTTTCCGCGGAAACGCACACACGCCACTAGGCGCTACCTCAAGATGGCATCTCTTGAATTTGCGAACGCTGCCACAGGGAAAGAATTCATTCCTGCCTGGATCTCTACTAGCCATGTCAAGCATTTCGTTCATGTATTGCCGGATCCCGTCACCACCGTGAGGGTACGCGCCCCAGGCGTCACTTCTGGCAGCGAACAGTTCGTGTCCCGCCACCCTGCCCTCAGCTCATTGACAGAAGAACAGCCGTTCTCTATCATTTCTACTTTCAGCGCCTTGTTCCGAGTTGGCTTACAAAGGAGGCGCCTTGAGGGTTGCCTGTGTGCTCGTCACCCACCTGCGGGCCAAGGTCGAGCTGCGAAACCAGCCGCACCTGAAAGACCGGCCCGCCGTCATCGTGGACCGCTCCAAGGGCAGGCCCCTGGTCGTCGACGCCTTCCCTGTGGCGGTTGGTGTATGGGCGGGGATGACCCTGGAGCAGGCCCTCTCCCATCATGCGAGCGCCGTCATCCTTGAAGCAGACGAGCCCTCCTACCAGAAGGTCTTCGACAGGATGCTCACCTCCCTCCAGCGCATCAGCGACCGGGTGGAAGGAGCGGAGCTGGGCGCAGCCTATGTGCGCCTTGACGGACTGGAGAGTATGTACGGGGGTGAGGCCAGACTGGTCAGTGCCCTGCTCAACTCCGTACCCGAGTACCTTCACCCACGGGTGGGATTGGGAGAAGGCAAGTTTCCCGCCTTCGTCGCAGCCCGGGTGAGCAGGACCCAGGGGGCAACCAGGGTTCCCTCGGATGTGGCTGCCTTCCTGGCGCCCTACTCCATCGACCTTCTCCCCCTCGCTTCTCAGGTGAAGGAAAAGCTGCACCGCTTCGGCCTGCACACGATGGGGGAGGTTGCCTCCATGAGAGTTGACCTCCTTACAAACCAGTTCGGGCCTGCGGGAGAGACAGCGTGGAGCCTCTCACGCGGCATCGACGACAGTCCTCTGATCCCACTGAAGTACGAGGAGTCCATCGTCGAAAGCACCTCGCTCCCCTTTTCCTCCACCTCGATGGGGCTCCTGCTGACTGCGGTGGACACTCTCCTCAAAAGGGCCTACTCCCGCCCTCAGATGCGGGGCAGGTATGCAGGAAGGGCTGTCTTGTCCTGCATACTCGATCGCGCTCCCTCGTGGGAGAAGCCTATCCACTTCAAGCAGGTCGTTGGGGATTGGGAGCGGGCTTCCCGCATCATCAGGGGCCGGATGGAGTCCGACCATCCCCAGGCCCCTGTGGAGGAGGTGGCCCTTGCCCTCTCCAACCTCTCCTCCGGGGCATCGTGGGTGCAGATGGGGCTCTTCCGGGACGTTCAGAAGGACCGGCGCCGGCGGCTGGTGGAGGTGGAGCGGCAACTCCAGGCCCACATGAATGGCAATCACGCCCTGTTCAAGGTGGTGGATGTCGCCCCCTGGCATCCCGCCCCGGAGATGCGGGCCGTGCAGGTCCCCATTGACCCATCGGCAAGCGACGGCATGAAACCCCTCTCCTTGCCAACCGCTGTGGCAGTCCAGGAGGGGTCGGAGTTTGAGCCCGTCGCGGTGCGTCTGGGAAAGCGGTGGCAGCGGGTGTCCCGCATCGACGACCTGTGGAGCTTCGACCTCTGGTGGATGCCCGAGCCACTGAGTCGCACCTACTACCGGATAAGCCGGGAGGATGGGCGGCAGGTCACATTGTTCCGAGACCAGAGAGGGGCCTGCTGGTATCAGCAGGGCTCCTAGAGCGGGGCGTCTTCCTGTGGTCGGTCGATACGTCGAGCTGCACGCCAAGAGCTTCTACTCCTTCGGAGAGGGGGCCTCCCACACCCATGAGCTCCTGGCGCAGGCTAAAGAGCACGACTACCCTGCGCTGGCCCTCACCGACACCAACCTGTGCGGGGCGCTGGAGTTCTCCCGTTTGGCGGGCAGCCTGGGCATCAAGCCCATCACCGGAGGGGAGCTGACCCTCAAAGACGGTTCGAGATTGACCCTTCTGGCGAAGACGCGGCGGGGCTACGCCAACCTGTCGAGGCTGTTCACCCTGGCCAACGGCATCGACCGCAGGGAGCCGCGCCTGGACCCCACCCACCTACCTGCCCATGCCGAAGGCGTGGTCCTCCTCACCGGGGGACGCGACGGCCCCCTCTCCAGGCTGGCGGTGGAGGGCCGTCGTGAAGACGCCCGCGAGTTGCTCAGGGAGTACCTGCAATGGTACGGGGCGGACTCCCTATACGTGGAGCTTCAGCAGAACTTTCTGAAGGGGGACACCGGACGCAACCGGGAGCTTACCAAACTGGCCCACGATGTGGGAGTGCCCCTGGTCGCCACCAACGACGTCCACTACCACTCCTCGGAACGCTACCGGCTCCAGCATGCCCTGGTCGCAGCAAAGCGCAACACCACCATCGACCAGGCCCTCCCCTTCATCAGGCCCAACTACCATCTCCACCTGAAGTCCCAGGCCCAGATGGAACGGCTCTTTAATGACCACCCAGATGCCCTCGCCAACACCCTCCTTATAGCCGAGCAGTGCGCCTTCGACCTCAGCTCCGACCTGGGCTACACCTTCCCGGAGCCTGCGGTACCAGAGGGGTACACCACAGAGAGCTACCTGAGACGGCTCTGCTCCGAGGCGGCGCTCAGACGCTACGGCTCCATGTCGGAACGGGTGGAGGAACGCCTGGAGGAGGAGTTCCGTCTGATAAAGAGGCACCGGCTGGCAGGCTTCCTACTCCTCTACCGGGAGATCGTCCTTTTGGCTCAGCAGATCATGGAGGAGAATGGAATGGGCCATCCTGAGACTCCCCTGGAGGAGCGTCCGCCAGGCAGGGGCCGGGGCTCCTCGGTGGCCCTCCTGGTGGGCTACCTCATCGGCATCAGCCACGTGGACCCGCTCAGGTGGAACCTGACCCTGGAGCGGTTCATCTCCGAGGACACGTCCCAGCTCCCCGACATCGACCTGGACTTCCCCCGTGGGCTCAGGGACGAGCTGATCCGGCGGGTGCATAGCCACTTCGGGCCGGACTACGCTGCCCTCGCTGGGGCCATTGCCACCTACTCGGTCAAGGGCATCATCCAGGACCTGGGCAAGGCCCTGGGACTGTCCAAGGGGGACCTGAAGCTGCTGTCCAAGCAACTTCACTCCCACGACGGCGCAAAGCTCAAAGAGGAGATGCTGGAGCTTCCCGCCTTCAGGGACAAGGTGGATGCCCAGGGATGGCGTGACCTGATCGAACTAGCGCCTCAGCTCATGGATGCTCCCAGGAGCCTGGGACAGCACGTGGGGGGCATGGTCCTGAGCGACTCTCCCATCTCCAGCATGGCGCCCATCCGGTCGGGGGCGATGGAGGGGCGCTACATCATGGACTGGAACAAAGACAGCGTGGCCGATGCCAACTTCGCCAAGATAGACCTCCTCTCCTTACCCGTGCTGGACCAGCTAGAAGAAGCCCTCGACCTCATCGAAGGCCAGGAGGGCAGGAGGCCGGACCTGAGCAGGATAAACCCCGAAGACCCCGGCGTGTACGACATGATTAACTCGGGCCGTTCCAAGGGAGTCTTCCTGCTCCAGTCGCCAGCCCAGCTCAAGATGGGACAGCGCCTCAAGTCCCGTTCCTTGCTGGACCTGGCCTACCAGGTGGCCCTCATCCGTCCCGGCGTCGGAGTCCAGGGAAGCTCCGTCTCTCAGTTCGTGGAGCGGTACAGACATGGGGCTTCCTGGGAGTACGACCATCCTCTGGAGCAGCGGGCTCTTGAGCGGGGGTACGGCATCATCGTGTGGCAGGAGCAGGTGGTGCAGCTCATCATGGACGTGGCGGGGTTCACCGCTGCCCAGGCCGACGAGGTAAGGCGGGCCTTCGCAAGGCCCCACAGCGACCACCTCGTTGCCATGCACCGGGAACGGTTCCTTGAGGGAGCCCAGAGCAGGGGAGTTTCTAAAGAGCTTTCCGAGAAGATATTCGCCAAGATCAACGGCCACTACATGTTCCCCGAGTCCCACTCCCACGCCTTTGCAGTCACCGCATACCAGGCGGCATGGCTGAAGCGATACCACCCCCTGGAGTTCTTCGTCACTCTGATGAACAATCAGCCTATGGGCTTCTACCCACTGGAGACCCTCAAGGAGGATGCCCGGCGGTTCGGCGTGGCCTTCCTGAACCCCTGTGTGAACCGGAGCCAGGTGAAGTGTATCCCCGAGCAGGGTCGCGTCCTCTTGGGACTTCAACTCATCAAGGATGTGGGGGAGAGCGCGGGGAAGCTCATCGGGGAGGAGCGGGAGAGGCATGGCCTCTACACCGGCGCGGGGGACCTGGTGCGGAGGACGGGCCTCAAACCCCAGGCAGTCCAGTCCCTGGTGATGGCTGGGGCCTTCGATAGCGTCACCTTCAACCGCCGAGAGGCCCTGTGGGATGCCGGGCTCCCCATCCGTCCCTCCAGAAACGGGCAGAGAGCCTTCTCTGTATCAGGGCAGGAGAGCGCCCCTGACCTTGCCGATTTCACCGAGTACGAGCGGATGGTAGGAGAGTACCGGGTCATGGGCATCTACCCCAGGGGTCATGTCATGGAGTTCGTCCGGCCAACACTGAGCGCCGATGTGCTGCCCGCCGCTGCCATCGAGGAGGTAAATGATGGAAAGAAGGTCCTGGTGGCGGGATGGCCCGTGGCCAGGCAGCATCCCAGGGGCCAGGACGGGACCGTGTTCGTGACCGTAGAGGACGAGACGGGGGACGTGCAGCTCATCATCTGGCCCAAGGTGTTCTACCAGTACCGCAGGGCGCTGGGGAACCAGGTGATCCTAGCAAAGGGAAGGGTATCCCGGTGGGACGGGACCACCAACGTCATCGTCTCTGAGGTGCGGGCGGTCCTTTCGGGCATGCCGATGCCTGCAGCCCATGATTGGCGCTGAGTTGCGCGGCAACGCTGTGAGTAGAGCGTCATTTGCCGCGTGACAGAGATGTCCCCGGGTGGGACAATTGAGAGGAACAAGGAAGGGCATGGAACGGGGGGGCTGCCTCACCACTCTACTGGAATCGGAATGTGGGATCGTCTATCCCAACTGAATGAAGATGTGCGGAAGATACAGTCTTATAGCAGACATTGGAGCGCTGCAAGAGCGGTTCGCCTTCAACGGCTCTGAACTGACTCACGCTCCGCGCTACAACATCGCCCCCACGCAGATGGCGCTCACCGTGACCAACGGCAGCGGAAGGCGGGGTTCCTACATGAGGTGGGGGCTGATTCCTTCCTGGGCCAAGAGCGCATCGGTGGGCAGCCGGATGATAAACGCCCGCGCCGAGACGATCGCCGAGCGGCCCAGCTTCCGCACAGCGTTCCAGAGGCGCCGGTGCCTGGTCTTGGCCGATGGCTTTTACGAGTGGCAGAGGAAAGGCTCCAGCAAAAGACCCATGCGGATCGTGATGGCGTCGCGTGGGCCCTTCGCCTTCGCTGGGCTGTGGGACGCGTGGCGGAACCCGAATGGCGAGGTCGTCCGCTCCTGCACCATCATCACCACGGGGGCCAACGATCTGCTCAGTCCTATCCACGACCGGATGCCGGTCATCTTGCCGAGAGAAATGGAGTCCCTCTGGTTAGATGAAGATACAGAGGATCTGGCCGCCCTTGCCAAGATGCTCATCCCCTATTCCGCAGTTGCTATGCAGGCATACGAAGTGTCATCATCAGTCAATTCGCCTCGCAACAACGACGCATCCTTGATAATTCCAGTCTAGTTGGAATTCACACTTCGAGACAGGATCACACAGGGTATTCCAGACTGAGATGTCTGAACAATAATAGGGCGTACCTAATGGAGGCAAGGGAAATAGTCGGTGTGATTGTCATCGTTGTTGTCTTTGGCATGCGGAGTGTCGTCGGTATATATCACTTCTTCAGGGGCGGGCCCGGCTATCGGGTTAGGCTATTGTCGGCTTTGCTTTCAAATTGCATCTGTGTCCCGATTCTCTATTGGACAGCGATTGTTGACCCTATGGTAGTTGGCATAGTTGCGGTCATATTCGCCGCCCTAGGAGTACCAGCGTGCTTCTATGTCACTTGGTTGGAGGATGGATATCATAGGGGCTTTGGTAGACACTTCGGCTTCTCCAAGATTTATGATCCCAAATCGCTTGAAGAGAAGCGCATAGATGTGGATCGCGACTCTCAGAATTCACCGGAGAGCTTGAGTCCCTCTGGCTGGACCATGACATACGAGACCCGGCTGCCCTTGGTGTAATCCTAACTCCCTATCCAAACGACGAAACCTTGGACGCTTACGAGGTCGCAAGGTTGGTCAACAGCCCTGCCAACGACATGCCGGAACTGGTCGTTCCAATGGGCCAGGCAGGTCCGGATGGCTAACTCTGTCTCCGCTCCCTAAGCTGCGCTAAGGTAGGATCTTAGGGGGTGCATATAGAGGGTGTTGAGGGTGTTCTTCGCGACCAGAACTCATTCGCATTCAGCAACATGGCATATCAATGAGGTGGTCCTTACCTCTAACGATCCGTCGGTGCTCTCCCCCACAACGGTCGCACTGGTGCACCAGAAACTCAAGGTCGGCCAGCATGCGGAACACAACCCGCGCCTCCTTTGCCTTGTCGTTGTGGTCCCATATCCATTCTGGGATATAGACACTGGTAGGTGGGATAGCCTCTAGGTGGAGACTCCATTTGGCGGCTTCAGGGCTTCCTACGGACAGATGGCCCTGGGCGTCATTGCGAATTGGCACGGCGAAGTTATCCGTCCCTCCACGACGGGCCGCATCGAGCCCTTCACGACTGGCCGCATCGAGCCCACAGCCATTCTCCCCATGTCGCAGGAATTCAGCTTGATTCCGGAACGCCTTACCGCAGGTTTGGCACTTAAACATATCTCTCCTCAGTAACCATTAGTAAACAAAGGGGGGTCGAAAACACACCTGCAATTTGAGCGTGAGAAAGGTGTAGATTGCCGGGGTAAACAATGGTTCCTTTTTACCATCTCGGCCTCCTTCCTACTGTACCGCAATTTTGCCTGTTCCCTCATAACGTCTTCCCTTCGTGCCGGTTCACCATCTCCACGAAGAATAGAGGGTCTGTGAGGGCTGCGTCTCGCCGCTCAGTGGCGCGAACGCGGTCGGTTGTGACGTAGATATGGACAGTTGCACCCAAGGCTACGGAGATGGCCTGTGCCAGTGCGAGCTACCAGCCGAGCATCCCGCCGGATACTAGCTAACTTCCTTGACATTATACACAACGTTTGTGTATAATGTACCTATGGGAAGTAGGGAGCTCATAAGGAGACTAGAGCGAGACGGATGGATGCTGCAACGGGTCAGAGGTAGTCATCACCAGTTCACACACCCACATAAGCCTGGTCGCGTTACAGTTCCCCATCCCGTGAATGACATTCAGACAGGAACCCTACGGAGTATATTCCGGCAAGCGGGCTGGGATTGGAGGAATCGCTAGAGTGCAGTATTTGATTGTTCTTCATACAGATGACGGGAGTTCCTATGGGGTAACGGTCCCCGACCTTCCTGGGTGCTTCTCCGGGGCTGAGACCTTTGAGGAGGCTCTACTGGTAGCCAAGGAAGCGATAGCCTTTCACATTGAAGGAATCCTATTGGACAGGGAGTCTATTCCGGATAAGCAACCCTATCAAGTACACCAGGCCAATGAGGATTTCGCCGATGGTATCTGGGCGCTTGTCGATGTGGACATGTCGAAACTCTCCACTAAGGCGGCGCGAGTTAACATCTCTGTGCCGTCCCATCTCTTGACTGCTATTGACGAGGCAGCCGCACAGGTAGGGGAGTCGCGATCTGGTTTCCTTGTGCGCTCAGCTCTGGCCAATATGAAGCGCATAGACGAGGGTCCTCAATAGCAACAAACAAGGCGTACCCAAAAATGAGTTCAGACCCCACAGCTCGTTGAAAGGCAGGGCGCCAAAGGAGTACGCTGAAGCGGCAGCTGCACTCTACTAGCCCCTGATACTAATAACGGGGTAAGGTCAAATGGCCCAGGGACTACTGTCTCCCTCCGTACTCAGAGCGCGTCGTCTGCCAAGCATGGTGCGCATGGCCACTATCCACAGATGGCGCTACTAAGGGACCCGTCCAGAAAGCCCGCGCATTTCACAAACCAAGGCGATGGCCATCGTCGTTGACCTCGTTACGGCTTCGGAACGTCGGGGCGCCTCCACACACCCCGTCATTCCTGTATAGAGGTCTTCGCTCTCTGCCAACCTATCGCCGGGTCCCAGTACTTTCCCAGAACGAGATGTCGGCTTGGGAGAACACGTAGTACGTCAGGCGGCCGCCTCTAGTCGTTTCGCCTCCCCGTTCGCACCACCTTTCGGACCACGGCGGTCACGTCGTGGGCTATGGATCTGGGTGAACCATCGAACACCCATGGCGCCGCTATATGGGCGGCCGTAGCTAGGGCACGAGCTGTGGAATCGAGCGATCTATGCAGCCAACGCACCGCCGTGGCTACCCCTCGTGCCATCGTTGTCGGCAGGCTGTCGGCTCCCCACAAGAACCTCGTCCAGCCCCACTTACGCTGCACCCCAGCTACTACGATGCCTCCGGTGATTGCGCCAATCGCCATACCCCCGATGGCTACGAGCGCCAGGGCCAGCGCAGAAAGTTGTGGGCCACTATCATTCGTCACCGAGGGCGTCGGCCCGGTGATCTCTGCCGTGTGCTCGGCCGTCGACGTATCGCCGAATTCAACAAGGGCAGAAAGTTGTGGGCCACTATCATTCGTCACCGAGGGCGTCGGCCCGGTGGTCTCTGCCGTGTGCTCGGCCGTCGACGTATCGCCGAATTCAACAGGGTCGGACCTCGTGATCCTGTCGCGGCCGACATCGAGGTCTGTTAGGTGGACGAGGTCACGCAGCGCTACGGGGATGGGGCCGGTTAGCTGGTTGCCACCGAGGTCGAGGACTGTCAACGCGGTCAGGTCATCCCATGCTGCGGGGATGGGACCACTGAAGCGGTTGCCGCCGAGGTGAAGCTCGGTCAGGTCCGTCAGGTACCCCAGCTCGGGAGGGAGCGGACCACTCAGCCCATTCGCATTCAAGCTGAGAACCGTCAGGTTGATGAGGTTGCCCAGCTCTGCAGGGATAGGACCGGTGAGCTGGTTGTCGCTGAGGTAGAGCTGCGTCAGCTCGGTCAGGTTGCCCAGCTCTGCAGGGATAGGATCGGTGAGTTCGTTGTTGTTCAGGGTAAGCTCGACTAGTTCAGTGAGCTCACCCAGCTCGGGAGGAATAGGACCGGTGACTTCATTGTTGTGGAGGTTTAAGACCGTCAGGTTGATGAGGTTGCCCAACTCTGCAGGGATAGGACCGGTGAGCTGGTTGTCGCTGAGGTAGAGCTGCGTCAGCTCGGTCAGGTTGCCCAGCTCTGCAGGGATAGGACCGGTGAGTTCGTTGTTGTTCAGGGTAAGCTCGACTAGCTCAGTGAGCTCACCCAGCTCGGGAGGAATAGGACCGGTGACTTCATTGTTGTGGAGGTTTAAGGCCGTCAGGTTGGTCAGGTTGCCCAGCTCTGCAGGGATAGGATCGGTGAGTTCGTTGTTGTTCAGGGTAAGCTCGACTAGTTCAGTGAGCTCACCCAGCTCGGGAGGAATAGGACCGGTGACTTCATTGTTGTGGAGGTTTAAGACCGTCAGGTTGATGAGGTTGCCCAACTCTGCAGGGATAGGACCGGTGAGCTGGTTGTCGCTGAGGTAGAGCTGCGTCAGCTCGGTCAGGTTGCCCAGCTCTGCAGGGATAGGACCGGTGAGTTCGTTGTTGTTCAGGGTAAGCTCGACTAGCTCAGTGAGCTCACCCAGCTCGGGAGGAATAGGACCGGTGACTTCATTGTTGTGGAGGTTTAAGACCGTCAGGTTGATGAGGTTGCCCAGCTCTGCAGGGATAGGACCGGTGAGCTGGTTGTCGCTGAGGTAGAGCTGCGTCAGCTCGGTCAGGTTGCCCAGCTCTGCAGGGATAGGACCGGTGAGTTCGTTGTTGTTCAGGGTAAGCTCGACTAGCTCAGTGAGCTCACCCAGCTCGGGAGGAATAGGACCGGTGACTTCATTGTTGTGGAGGTTTAAGGCCGTCAGGTTGGTCAGGTTGCCCAGCCCATCAGGGATAGGACCGGCGAGCTGGTTGTTGAAGACGTGGAGGATGGTCAAGTTGCCGAGGTTGCCCAGCTCAGGAGGGATAGGGCCGGTCAGCTCGTTGTTGTAGAGGTAGAGCTGCGTCAGGTCGGTGAGGTTGCCAAGCTCAGCCGGGATCGGGCCGGCGAGCTGGTTGTTATAGAGATAGAGGATGGTCAGACCGGTGAGGTTGCCCAGCTCCGGCGGGATCGGGCCGGCGAGCTCGTTGTTGTAGAGGTAGAGCTGCGTAAGGTCGGTGAGGTTGCCCAGCTCCGGCGGAATCGGGCCGGCGAGCTCATTGTTGCTGAGGTAGAGCTGCGTAAGGTCGGTGAGGTTGCCCAGATCCGGCGGGATCGGGCCGGCGAGCCGATTGTTGTGGAGGCTTAAGACCGTCAGGTCGGTGAGGTTGCCCAGCTCCGGCGGGATCGGGCCGGCGAGTTCATTGTCGCTGAGGTAGATGCGCGTAAGGTCGGTGAGGTTGCCCAGCTCCGGCGGGATCGGGCCGGCGAGCTGGTTGTTGCTGAGGTGGAGCGTGGTCAAGTTGCCGAGGTTGCCCAGCTCAGCCGGGATCGGGCCGGTCAGCTCGTTGTTGTAGAGGTAGAGCTCCGTCAGCTCGGTCGAGTTGCCCAACTCAGCCGGGACCGGGCCGGTGAGCTCGTTGTTGTAGAGGTAGAGGATGGTCAGACCGGTGAGGTTGCCCAGCTCCGGCGGAATCGGGCCGGCGAGCTCGTTGTTGTGGAGGTAGATGCGCGTAAGGTCGGTGAGGTTGCCCAGCTCCGGCTGGATCGGGCCGGCGAGTTCATTGTCGCTGAGGTGGAGCGTGGTCAAGTTGCCGAGGTTGCCCAGCTCAGCCGGGATCGGGCCGGCGAGCCGATTGTTGTTGAGGTAGAAATGCGTAAGGTCGGTGAGGTTGCCCAGCTCCGGCGGGATCGGGCCGGTGAGATCGTTGTCGTTGAGGTAGAGCCTTGTCAAGTCGGATAGGTTGCCGAGCTCCGCGGGGATCGGACCGGTGAGATCGTTGCCTTGAAGTTGGAGGTTCGTAAGGTCGGTCAGGTTGCCCAGCTCTGGCGGGATCGGGCCAGCGAGTTCATTGTCGCTGAGGTAGATGCGTGTCAGGTCGGTCAGGTTGCCCAGCTCAGAAGGGATCGGGCCGGCGAGCTGGTTGTTGAAGACGTGGAGGATGGTCAAGTTGCCGAGGTTGCCCAGCTCAGGAGGGATCGGGCCGGTCAGCTCGTTGTTGTAGAGGTAGAGCTGCGTCAGGTCGGTCAGGTTGCCCAGCTCAGCCGGGATCGGGCCGGTCAGCTCGTTGTTATAGAGATAGAGGAGGGTCAGACCGGTGAGGTTGCCCAGCTCCGGCGGGATCGGGCCGGCGAGCTCGTTGTTGTGGAGGTAGATGCGCGTAAGGTCGGTGAGGTTGCCCAGCTCCGGCGGGATCGGGCCGGCGAGTTCATTGTTGTAGAGGTAGATGCGCGTAAGGCCGGTGAGGTTGCCCAGCTCAGCCGGGATCGGGCCGGTGAGATCGTTGTCGTTGAGGTAGAGCTGCGTCAGGTCGGTCAGGTTGCCGAGCTCCGCTGGGATCGGACCGGTGAGATCGTTGCCTTGAAGGGAGAGGTGCGTAAGAGCAGCCAAGTCGCCCAGTTGAGCCGGGATCTCACCTCTGAGTCCCTTCCCAGTCGCAGTGAGGCGCGCGACCCTACCGTTCGACACGGAGATGCCTTCCCAGTCGGCGATGAGCGTGTTGACGCTCCAGTCCAGCACGTTGTCTGGATCAAGACTTGTTTTGGCATCAAGCAGCGTTTCGCAATCGGCGATCAGCAGGGTGTCCTGGCCGGGCACAGCAATCTCGTTGTCGCAGCCGTGGCTGCTAGCGGAAACGGGAAGATCGGATGTGGCAACAGCCGCAAACAGGCAGACCATAAAGGCAGCGGCAATACCCAACTTGATTAGGATGTAGCGAGCTCGCTGACTCGCGATGGGAGCGCGATTGACTAACATCTGCCGAGGCCTGGGGGTGATAGCCGTTGTTTCAAGTTACATTTACCCAACGATCCTCCTTGGCGACTTTGTGGAGAGCCATACTCCAATCGCAAACATCCTCTCCCATTCTTCCCAGTACAAAGGCAGTTAAGTGCGAACTTCGACCGGAGGGTGCACTACAGGACCGCTTCCGATGCGCCAACCAGCACAATTGCCCAAGATAAATGTTAACGGCATTTTAGCTAATATTAGCCATCCGTTTACAACAATTCAATACAGTCGGAATGCCGAAGGCCGAACGCCCCCTGGCGGCGGCTATCGAGTTCCGCAACACTGGCATGCGAGAAGCCCTAGAGGAAGCCGAACGCAATCGGTATTCAGCATTAGACGAACGTGAAGAGGAAGAGTAGACCGAGAGGGAGGAGTACAGGACAAACGAGCTTTACTGGGCGCGTTTGACCCTTGCCCACGGCGGCGATCCCCAGGCCCAATGCGACATTGGCCTATGCTTCGCCAAAGGGGAACACGGCTTCTCGCAGGACGACGAAGAGGCTGTGGCCTGGTTCCTTCGGGCTGCCGAGCAAGGAAATCCCCAGGCGCTCTACCAATTGGGCAACATGGCTGTCAGGGCTGCGGAGGGTTCGTTCCAGACGCAGGACTGGCCGACGAATACTTCCGGCGGGCCGCCGCTGCCATGAAAAGCAAGGGGTCATAGCTCAGGTCCCAGGGAGACTAACCCCTTGCACACAGTCCCGGGAACTCGCAACAGAAGTCCGGAGCCTAGGCGACGAGCTACGGTAACACCTGAGTACGTGGTCGCCGCGGACGGCTGGTCGAACTCCAGCCTATCCTTGTGTCTGCACGATGGCGAATAAGAAACGACCTCTCTGAACAACGACGACAAGGCCGGGGCGCTGGGGAATTCAATCGAAGGCAATCCTGAATCTAAGCGTAAAGGTTCTTGATTTTGTCCAGTTTGGTGGGCCTGAGTTGACTGTAGGTGACCTTACCCCGAGTTTAGTATCATTGGCTAGTAGAGTCGATCTATTGTGTCAGCGCTCCTGCCTCGTCGTTTCACACGTTCTAAAGGCAGACTCGATCCCTTTCAACGCGCTGTCCCGCTCAGTTGCTCCAACAACTGCCTTCCCACGAATTCGGTGTAAGTGGGTGGGATGGCCTGGGTGAGCTCATCCCGCGTCATCCAGTCTATGCCCATCGCCTCCGCCGCCCGCCGCCAGGCCTTC
This sequence comes from Dehalococcoidia bacterium, assembly GCA_965247645.1. Classification (GTDB taxonomy): domain Bacteria; phylum Chloroflexota; class Dehalococcoidia; order Lucifugimonadales; family UBA2985; genus JAPPHY01. The sequence continues at coordinate 1,300,205 of OZ252024.1, read as the reverse complement.
GCATGGCCGATGCCGACGCCGCTGGCCTGAGTGCCGTTCCCTTGCCAGTTGGGCAGGGTAGGCATTGAGAACTCGACGCGTTCATAGCCTTCCCGGTACTTCACCCCACCTGTGCCGGAAAGGGATATCTTGGCATCCTTGGGGCGTCCGTCCTTGCGTCTCTTCTCCCGCCAATACGGTTCAAAGTTCCCAGACCTGGTTGGAATGGTGACCAACCTGGCCGCCCGTCCCCCCGGATTCCTTCCTCGCTGGATAGCATCCTTGTGCCTCGGATGCTCCGGAGCCAACCAGAGCCAGTTGGCCGCAAAGAGCCTGTGCCGATAGAAGGGCATGCCGAACATGACCCCACACAGCCAGCCGGCCCTCAGTCCATGAGCCTCAAGCCCCCGTTTCTTAAGCCCCTTTGCTCCATGACGCGCGCCCATCACGTTCTCGACAACGTAGGGCTTGCCAAGTCCCTCCAGCATCTCGACGATGGGGAGGATAAGCAGTGGGTGCTCCTTCCCGCGCAGCCAGGGCAGATTGTGCATGACGCTGTAACCCTGGCAGGGCGGGCTGGCGTGTATGGCATCGAACTCCTCACCATGCGCGGCCAGGTATTCCAGGGCGTCAGCCTGAACGAAGGCGAAGGGGTAGTGAGGCTGAGGCAGCATGTCCACGCCTACTATCTCCTCGAAGCCCGCGCGAGCGTAGCCCATCGCAGCGCCACCGGCTCCGCAGAAGAGGTCCAGGAGCTTCATGCCCTGCTCGCCTGCAACGCTTGGTAGTACCAGTGGTGCAGGAAACCCAATGGCGCCTTCTCTATCCCACCCACCATCCACAGCCACAGGACCCTGCCACTGCGTCCATTGCCGTCAGTGAATGGGTGTAGGGACTCATATCTGCAATGGACAGTAAATGGGAACAGTGTAGGTATCCGCTTCTTGGTGTTTGCCTCAATCAGGATGACGTCCAGAGCCTTCTCGATGTGAGGACCTCCTGGCGAAGGAATGTGAGACCCCACCCGCACGTTTTGACCCTCTTTCCTTCGCAGCTCTGCGCCGGGCTGGATAGTCGCAACAAACTCCTCCAGGTCAGCGATGGTTACCCGTGGAAGAACAAGAAAGGAAGTGTAGGCATCCACCTCAGCTCGAGTAGGCTCGTGGTGTAGCCCCTCGATCCTGTTGCTCTCTCGTATGAAGTCAACTAGAGTCATTGCGTCTCCTTCCTCTCTCTGAACCTGTGCCACGCCTTACCCTTGGGATATCCGGGGCATTCGTAGCCTGGGCAAATCACGCACAGCTCACGCTGGGAGCCATAATCGTGTAAGTCAGCCTCTTTCGCGTGGCGCTGGCGTTCGTGTCCGCACAACGCACACTTCATCCGGCCAGTGGCGATTATCTGACCGATACCCAAAGAGTGATAAGCCGGCTCCTGGCTCACAATGCCTTCCCTCCGTGCCTTTGCACCGATACGGACACATATCCCTTGGTCGCTGCATCCCAGTCAAAAAGGCTATCGGCCAAGAGGTCACAGAGCAGTGGTATATCTACGTCTGGATACTGGGACTGGATGATCGACTGGTAGACGACTTTCCCGTCTTGTGGATAGACTAGACTACGGTCTTGGATGGCCTCAAGCTGAGCCTGGAAGTCTCTCACAGCGCCTTTCCCCCATGCCGGTACTCGCGGGTCCGGTTATACTCCATCTTGGCCTCTATCGCGGCGTCCAGGTCGATGCCGTAGTGGGCGGCCGATGTAAACTACTCAGGTCCATCATCCTTATCCAGCCTCCTAATCTCCACTACGCCCTCTGGAGTGGGTACCAAGATCACCTCGGTGTGCTGGCCGTATCTCTCAGCCACCTCCTTAGCTTCTAGGGTGGTGAGGGGCACCCAAGGCATTGATGATTCCTGAATCCTGGCCTCGTATCGTTCTTCAATCGGCTCTTTCATGCTGTGTTCTCTTTCTCTTTGGCGATGGCGTGGGCCTCTTTCTGCAGTTCAGGTAGGTACATTCCCTCTCGCCTCCACTATGTAGTCCTCTGCCGGCTTCCCTTCAGGCATGCCTTTTGCCAGCCCACGCATAGCCGAGGGTCTGGGCAAGAAATCATCATAGTCGTCTCTCTCCCAATACTTGTGGCGCCACTCCAGGTGGAACTTGAGTGGCCCAAGCCTGTAACGCCGATGTTCGTCACAGGCGTAACAGTGCCTTCGGCTTGGGCATACGAACGCTACTTTGTCGAATTGTCTACATCTGGACACTGGTCTTCTCCTTAAAATGGACAACTTATGCGCTGCGTCCGTCACGCCCAATTCCTCCGCCTATATATAAGGTCCCTCGCCTCGTTTAGGCGCGTCATCGCTTCCATGTCGCCCGCTCCCGTGTCAGGGTGGACCGTCTTAGCAATGGCTCGGTAAGCGGCATCAACCACCTCCTGAGCAGCATCCTCCCTGACGCCCAGAACTTCACAGGCTGCTCGGAGGCCCCTTAGTGATTTGCCGGGAGAGCGTCGCCTCTCTTTCCTGGGACCTGATTGCCCGGAGGCGTTGAATGGACTATCGCCTACTGGCAGAGCCAGGAAGGTCTGGCCGCCGTACTTAGCTAGGACTCCCCGCACTGAATTGCGTTGCAGGCTCTCTACGAAGTGGTAGATGACACGTAGATTGGCATACTCAGTCCTTTGAGTTTGGCAGGTAACTTCGTAGGGAGCGTTTTCGTAGGGCAGCCACCACCTGACTGTATAGCCGCCCCCTGGCAAGGCCTCCATTACCCAATCCGAGGGGTCTACCCCCCATAGAGCGAAGAGGCGCCTAAAATCTTGTCGCGTCTCTTTGACGGACTTGTATCCCGTATATTCTCTTGTCTGTACCATCTTCTCCCTTTCCGCGGCATATCATCCACCAATGAATCTTGTGTACTAGCGGATAGAACCCCAACACGCAGGACAAATACACTCGCTCAGCCATGCAACACCCTCCTCAATGCGCCGGCCAATGCCTCGATGCCGTACTCTTGGGCAAAGTCGTTGGCATCCATCCCTACTTCCGGTGGCATCCAATAGGGCAGGCCGGTCTTGCGAGCATACTTCTCGCCCGTACCACTGGCATCGTTATCTGCGATGACGCAACCCATGCCTTGTGGATTTGCGACCTTTGCCAGGTTGCCGGCGCTGAAGCACACCCAGACCTCAGCGACCTTATCGCGATAGAGATGCTTCAACGCCTCACGAATCGAGAGCGCCGTAGCATATCCCTCGCAGTAGAAACGCTCAACGCCGCGACCCATCTTGAACACGGCCTCCGAAGCAGGCGCTTCCTTCAGGAAGGTCTTGCGACCCTCCGCGTCGATCATCTGGACGGACTGCACCTCGTTCGTCCTGTAGTGCCGCATCGGGATAATCAGATCGCCGGCAGCAATCAGCCCCTTCTCTTCGGGGAACCCCTTCGCCAAGAGGTAGGGATGCGGTCCGTACTCGCATTTCTGAATTAAGGCGCGTGCATACCCAATCTGGCGCTGCTGACGTAGCCGCCGTTTGGCATCAGCTTTTGCTCTGTCCTCTATTCGTCGCCGTTTCTCCACAGGGTCGACCTGAGGCATGACCGGGACTTCTCCCTGCCAACCACTTGCCTTGGCCTCGTGATATAGGCTTGCTATGGTGATACCCCCGGTCGGTTTGCAGGACCTCCACACGGCCTTGGCGTCGGCAGGCTCGTAGGACTCCGACTGCCGAGACCACCGGTCCCACAGGTCAAATCCCTTTTCCCCAAGCTCCGACTTGATAGCCATGCCCATCCGCACCCACATCTCCCGGTCATCGGCGGGAATGCTGTACAGGGCCGCAGCGAGAACGTCAGTCATTAGGCCGCTCCCCTTCCGCGAGCACGGCAGCAACTCCACAGCGACGACAGACCCATACCGTGACGCTTCCGCCGAAGTCCGTGTACACCTTCCCCAGCAATGACATGCGGTCGGTCTCTGTGCAGCGAGAGCATGGGGGCAGAACAATTTCGTCACTCATTGAGAAGTTGCTCCATTCAATAGCGGCGCATCTGCGATAATGCGTTCCCGCGCCAGCTCAACGTACTCAGAGTTGAGCTCGATGCCGATGAACGACCGCCCGTGCCTAAGTGCGACGACGCCCGTAGTTCCTGAGCCGCAGAACGGGTCCATAACCGTTGCCGGCATGGGATTAGTATCGTGGTCGCAGGTGGGTTGCCAGTGACCAGTTGGTCGGGCTGAGGGGGCCCATCCAGTAGAATCCGTTTTGGTGGAGGTGTTGCCCGGAACGTGAGCAATCTTCCGGCGATTTACATGCCCCGTTGGTTCCAGAACCCGCTCCCATGGCGCCCCACATTCCCCGCAGACGCCTTGCCCGCCGGTTCCCGCCAGGATGCACGGCTCGACCAGCTTCTCCGGGAAGGTGGCGAAGTGTCTACCCTTGTAAGGCTGCGTGGCGATTGACCAGACCGTTTGTATGTTGCGACCAGATGGATCCCCCACTGCCCGCTTCCTGCCGATGTTGGTTGTACTGCTGGCTTTGGATAGCAGGTCGTCCAAGTTCTTGTGCTTACCACCGATGCGATCCTTGGCCTCTGCCATCTTTCGCAGGTCACTGGGCCCACTGGCGGCAGTTTGCCGCACAGCATCTGGATCATAGAAATAGTCATGCGCCGTCCACAGATTGACCCGCTTCCACCTATCAACCGTCCCATCGCTATCCTCCTCACCGCCTGGGTTGCAACGGGAACAAGGAAGTCGCATGGCCGGTATGCCGTCGAACATGGAGATTTGCCCTTGCCGCACCTCATGCCAACCCGCCCCTTGGCAACCGGGGCAGGCCATAACTTCGTCAGACCAGTCCAAAGGCTCCGCATCGTATTCCACGTCGTTGCTCTGGTCGAGCCATCTGTAGTCAGCCAAGGGCCTCACTCTGGTCCCAGACTGGTCACGATGAGTCCAATACTGGGACGTTCCCGACTTCGTTAGCAGGAACAGGTACTCATGCGCCAGTGTAGGTCTGTCCGTGGCGCTCTCCGGCATCGGGTTCAGCTTGTGCCATATGACAGGAGAACGTAGCCACCAGCCGTCCGCCTGCAACCCGAATGCAACGCGCCAGGGCATCCCAATGAGGTCCTTAGGCTTGAGCCTGTTGCCGCGCCTATGCGCACCGATAGGGCTGCGCTCTTGGGTCTTCGTGGCGGTCAACCCGCTCTTGTCTTGGCCATTCAGGTTCCCTTTTGGTGAACCCGCATACCCATCACCCAGGTTGAGCCAAAGACTACCGTCCTTGCGTAGCGCCCGGCGCACCTCGCGGAACACTTTGACTATGTGCGCTACATAGAGGTCAATGTCCGGTTCAAGGCCCAGGACGCCGATCCACGCATTACAGTTGGCGCAGAAGGAACTTTCCCACGATGGTCTCCGCTCGCTTCCCGCTGAAGTTCCTTCCAGCGTTGAACCTTCCAGGCTGCCACTTTGAGTTTGACCCTTAATGCCTTCTCCCCATTCATGCTCGCAAGTGGGGGCGCCATCCCATACCGATGCCGGTAGTCCATAGTCACGAAGGCCCCAATAAGGCGGCGACGTCACGACACAATGGACACTCTCCGGCTCCATGCCGCGCATGACCCCAATGCAGTCACCCTGAAGGATGTCCCACGATGGTGGAGTCTTCGCCTTCCAGTCCTTCATTCATCCTTCCTTCGTAGAATTGGGGTTGGCGTAGCCATTCCGGACTCGTTCGGCCAAGGTTTCCGACGAGCGCCCCTGCTGCTCGCGGTTGCTTGGCCCTACGGCCATCCGCCTGTGCGAGTAGGCGATGAGCTGAGAGGCCATCTCGCGCAGGTCCTGAGCGCTCATGGCCTCAATCTTGTCCACGACTTCCGTCGTCAGGGCAAGCTCCAGCCCTAAGCGCCCATCGGTGTAGCGCCGCGCTGGATCGTCAGGGTCATGGTCCGGAAGACCCAGGACTTCCTGTATCCGCTTGCTCATGCTGTAGGCCAGGCCCCAATCGTCGTCGCGGACGCCCAGGGGTTTCCGCATCAGGTGTGCCCCTTGCTCCCACAAGAGAGACAAGACCACGTGCCTCAGAAACACGTCCATATCGCCGTCCAGCAGGCCCTTGGCAAAAGCCTGGTCCTCCTCCGCCTCCATCTCAGCTTCTTGCAGGACCTCCTGCCATTTGGCTGCCCGGCCCCTGGTCAGCTTCTCCTGGAAGTGTCGTTGATTCAGGCAAAAGAGCCGCGGGCGGTCGCCCGGGTAGGTCTCGGCATAGGTCGCTCCCCATGTGCATTTGGTTAGACACTCCTCGACGTCGGGGAAGCCATATGGAAGGTTACTGTACGGCGAGTCAATGGCTTGATACCATGCCGACCTGTCGAGCTGCACGTAGGTTGCCCTGGTCCCGAGCTGCTCCACCTCTTCCTCGGTGAGGCCAGGCGCTACTGCCGTGGCAGCAGAGCGTTCCTCGGCCTTGCGGCGCTTGTCCTCGTAACGGCGTATGGCGTTCTCGATGGCCTTGTCGATCTCAGAATCCGTAAGGATCTCAAGCTCAAACCTATCCCGGATGGCCTCAATACTGAGATCCTCGGTCTCGGCTTCAAGTGAATAGTCCATAGGGTTATTGGCGCGCCGCTCCATTGTGAGCAATTCCCCGTCTATGTATTCGTTGACCTGCCTGAACTCCTGGGCTCGCCGGTCGTCAGTATCGGGCGTTTCCGCGGAAACGGGCTCGGTGTTCACGTTGTCCGGCTCTTGACGACTGCTGTCCGGCGTTTCCGCGGAAACGGGCCCAGTGTTCACATGCTTGCCGGCAGCAATCGCCTGGCGCACCGGGTCGTTTTCCAGGACGGCCATGAGTTTGTTGGCCCGTTCAGGCGGCAAGGCAGGGTGATCTACGTTCTGGCCCTCGCCGCGGGCCTTGTTAGCGGCGCGGGTCGCCGCGCTCTGCCTCTTCTGCCACTCGCGGACGTTGCAGGTCCACAGGGTTGATTCGTTGGCGCTGGTGGGGATATGGTGGACTTGGGTAGGGAAGTCGCGCTGAAACTCCTCCACGTCAAAGGTGGGCGCGCTGTAGCTGGCATATACCGGCAGCTTCTTGGACAAGGGCCGCCAAGCCACGGCATTGCCGCTCGTGACGCGGTGAGAGATGTGTTGTCGGACGTTGCGCATACCCCAATCGGGCGCATTGTATGACGGGTGGGCAATCTCCTCGATGGCCTTGGCTATATCGTCCTGGTGCGCGTGGTCCTCAGCCCACAGGCTCAGGAACTCCCTGGCTGCGTGGGCGCTTAGGACGCCGGCGCCAAAGCGGTCGAGGACGACCTGGGGCAGGTTGAGCAGTCGGAGGTTGTTTGATAGCGTTGGTCTGGCGATTCCCAGGGTGGTTGCCAGATCGGTGATGGTGAAAAGGCCGTCCTGAACAACCCGTTGATACCCCAGGTACTCCTCCAGGGGGGATATGTCTTTGCGCTTGCGGTTTTCCTCAAGGGCGAATACCGCCATCTGCTGGTCGGTCAGTGGACGGAGAAGGACAGGAGCTCCTCCGGTCCATCGGCCTTGACCTGCCAGCATCCGGATAGCATCCACGCGCCGGTGCCCAAAGGCCAGTTGCACGTTGCCGCCCTCCAAAGGCCGACCTATGGGCGTTTGGAGTAGCCCCGAGGTCGCTATGCTTTCGGCCAGCTCCTGGAGGGCCTCCGGGTCCATTGTGCGCCTGGGCTGGTAAGGGTTTGGGAAGATTGAGTCTAGAGGCGCTGTTCCCTGAAGGTTATCCCGCTCCTCAGGGGACATGACGACCGCCCCGTTTCGCCGGGCAGCGTCCGCGTGCCACTCTGCTGTTGACTTCTGCAAGCCACGCCGCCTCCGCCAGGAGTGGAGGGTGTTGATGTTGAAGTTAAGGTTCTCGGCAACGTAGGCCGGACCGAAAGCCTCCAGGACCAGGATGATCTTCTCACGGCGCTCATCAAGCCATTCGTGGCGATTCGGATGGCTTGAATTGGCGCCTGTGCCTTCCCAAAGGCTTTGAGAAGCGGAGACGGAGAGGTCCTGCATTACCTGGGCGGGTGATTCTGCTTTGGCTGTATCCGTGGTCATGGTTTCTACTCCTACCTCTGTTTGTTGCTGTTGTGTTCCATCTTACGTGCCGTCTTGTCCGATCCTGTCACTCTCCCACCGCTTGTAGTAGTTGCTCCTCCTCCTCCGCCCCTTATCCCTCGACCCCGGTGGTCTACCCAAGCGAACCCCCCGCCTCTTTGCCTTCTCCAGCCCCATGCGAGTACGGGCGCTAATCATCTGCCGCTCTTGCTCCGCTATCTCGGCTACCATTGCCACCGCTACGAAGTAGTAGGGCATTGCAGGATTCAGAGATGGCTGGCAGTGGCTATACGTTTCAATACCCTGCCGGTGAAGGGTGTTCAGATGTATCAGGGTTGCCAGGACGCCCTCCCGCGATAGTCTATCCAGAGCCCAGAAGGCCACCATGTCGAACCGTCTCGACGGAGCGTCCTGCATGAGAAGGTCCAGGTTCTCACGCCTCCGAGCGCCCGACATCTTGTCGGTGTACTCCGCGACTATCGTATGGCCGGCGTCCTCAGCCCACCGCATCAGGGCTGCCCGTTGCCCGTCGTATTCCTGGGCCTCCGTGCTTACTCTCAGGTATAAGGCTACTCTCGCCATCTTCTACCTCTTACCATTGGCGCCCCTATATCTGGCGGCATCGCTCTTCTCCCGCTCCGTCAATGGAGTGTCTTTGACGCGCTGTGCCAGAACCTCCAGGCGGGTCGCTGCGGTCTCGGTCGCCCTTCGTACCGCCGGTGGTAGGGCGCGACTTCCCACCGGCTTGAAGGCGGCGAGGCTCTTGGCCGTAGCGACCTTGGCTTGGGCCTCGGCAATGGCGTCAAGCAGCTCCTTCCCCGTCGCCGTTTCTGAGGCCAGTCTCAAGGTCTTCGAGGCGCTCTCAAGTAGCTGGACTATTTTGGTCCTCGTGGATATGTGTCTTATCTCTTTAGGCATTTACTCCACCTCCAGTCTTCAGGTGTCTGACGGTGCACTCCAGACACCGCACCTCCATGCTGGGCAGCCTCTGCAACAGGCTCTCCTCCGAGAGTGACACCAGCACCCCGTGGCCGCACCCGCCTTCACACCTTCGTAGGCGGCCCTTGTGCATCTGTTTCTCGCGACGAACGGATACCAGGCGCCCCTTGGGTCTGTCCCCTCTACGCTGCTTCATAACCATTGCATTCATCAACCGGTGACGCCGAAACCCTCCAACGCGACGCGGAGGCGCAGTCGGCGCTTAGGTGTCGGGGGCCAGTCCCACCTGGGTCCCTCAACGGCCCGCCGTCCGATAGTCCGAGCAAGTCATTATCTCCACCTGCACCGCTCCAGTCCGAATGTCGAAAACCCGACTCGCCAACCTCGCCTCACCAACGGCGCTCATCGACTCATAAGTGCAGTTGGTCGTTACTACTGTTCGCAGGGCTCGCCGCAGCCGACTATCCACCAGCATCGTCAACACTTCGGAGGTCCAGTCAGTTGCCTTTTCTGCACCCAGGTCGTCCAGGACCAGCAACTCCGTCTCCCTGCACCAGTCCAGCCTCCCGGCGCCGCCATCGTCCCCTCTGGCGTAGCCGGATCGCAGACTCTGCAAGAGCTCCGGTACATGCTCGTACCGCATGTCATGTGAAGGTCTCCAAGAGTCTGGACCCACATCCTCACACTGGTTCCGCTCCCACTCGCTGTCTAGCCGCGTGGCTCTCTCCCACACCTGCCGCATGATCGCCTCGGCCAGGTGAGTCTTACCGGCGCCCGTGCCGCCCTGCATTGTGAGGAATCTGGGACCCTCGCCTTGCGCAAACCGTCTGGCAGCCCTCACGGCTGACTCCGTGCCCATGCGCGCCACGAAGTTCTCCAGCGTTCGGCGAGACCATTCCGGGATATTGGCGCTTGCCCACAACCGGCGAACGCGATGCTCGGCCATCAACTTACGAGTAGCGGCCGCCAACTTGCGCCGTTCGTCCACCGATTCAATCGTCATTCTCGATTACTCCCACGAATACTATCCAGTCGGTACTTTTCATATACGTGAACGTCCCTCTCAGGCTCCCCCGTTAGCTGCGCCGCATAGTCAGCCGGCAGCTCTACACTAGTGGGAAGCTTCCCGTCTCGCTTTGCTCCAGGGCCATCTCTAGGCCGAGCGCCGTTCTGCGCCGGCTCGCGGACATTGCCCAGCCAGTTGCGCAAGGCTACCCGCCAGTTCTTCGAACCCCTCTTGATTTCGTTATGCCAGTCGAGGCAGTTTCGCATCTCCACGTCCAAATCTGCGTGGGGAAACCGACTCTGCAAGTCGAGAAGCTCGGATTCCTCGAAGAGCGCTCGTAACTCCTCCGGGTCACTCAGTATCGTTTTGAGCTTGCTGCGCCTTGGGCCTCTATTTGTTGATGCTGTTGCTGCTGCTTTCTTTGCTACATCAGCTTTAGCTGATGTAGTTTCTTTATCTCTATCTCTATCTTTATCTATTCTCTTTCTAGGACGGACATTAGGCGTCGAATGTCCGTCAGCGGTTGTCACGTGACCGTCATGTGACGGCGAATGTCCGTCGGGTGGCACCGCTGGGACTGCGTAAGAGGGCAGCGCTTGGTCTCCATTGAGCGACTCGTCGACGGTGGTTTGCCCTCGGCCTTCTGGGAGCAGTAGGGTGCTGCGGGGGTAGAGAAAGGAGGGTCTATCAGGCCGCGGGTTGCCATTGAGTTCCTCTCCATTTCGAAGGTAAAAGCCGTTGTCCCGCCGACTGATCAGGCCAACGCCTTCAAGCTCTTCTGCATGGCGGTTGGTGTCTTCAAGGGACCACGGCCGTCCGGTAACTAGGTGCTTAATTTTTGCAGGCTCCCAGGGGTAATATCCTGTATCGTCCTGCGCCACGATTAGGAGGAATAAAAGGCAGGTAGCGCCGTCCGAGAGGGTAGCAAACCGCTCTGAATCCAGAATTGTGAGAAATAGCTTACGCCACTCGCGTGGTTTGGCCTCGTTTGGCTTCATGTCAATCACCTCCCGTTCATCTTTCTCATGGTTCTGTGCCATCATCTAGCATGAGAGACGTAAAGGTCTTCGGGTTTAACCCTTCTAGCCTAATGCCAGTTGAAGCCTCAATTGCATCTCGTAGTGTCTGAAGGAATGAGTGCAGCCCTGGCGGGCGCAATGCTTCGGGGGGGAGTGGCGAGGAGCAGGTCCATTGGTGGACCGTAAGACGCTGCACGTCGCCCTTGCGGTTAGAACCGGGCACTCCCACAAGCCGGAGAGTGTATGGGCGCCCTTCTTTAGTCGCCTCTCGTTCCCACTGTGAGGGATACCAATAGAGTGTGACCCCTACGACCATTGGACTAATCCTAGAGTATTGGAAATTTGGCTTCACGATTGCTCCTCCCTCTGGTTGAAGGGTTTCCTGCCTAAAGCCGAAGGCAGGCAAACCAGTGATAGAAATAGGAGAATGAGGAGTACCAAAGCCTGCAACCACAACGGAATTGGGGTAAAGGCGATCACGAGTCCAAATGCCAGAGCGTCAACTGCGCCGACTGCGAAAGTCGCTACGGCCACTACCTCGCGCATCCAGGGCCAGGGCTGCTGCATCTGTGGCCTCCCTATAGACGTGCCGCGAACCAGACGCGCGAAAGTTTACTGGCCTATAGGCGTGTTTGTCAATGCCCGCCCCACAAATGCGCGGAAGAGACTATGGTCAGAACCAGTTGGGTCCGTAAAGCAACGAGAGTAGGCAACAAAAACGGACACCCCAGAGGGAGTGCCCGTTAATTCAGTGCTATGTGGGTGTTGTCAGTCTCTACTTAATCATGCCGTTTGTGTCTGCCCATTTGTTGTGAACAATCATTGCAACGTCACGTTCTTCTACTAGCATTCTTCTAGTATGCTGGCTTTCTATTGGACTTAGAAGCGCAATCTGACCCTTGCGTACCCACGAGTAGATTGTTTGGCGGCTAACTCCATACTTCCGAGAAGCCAAGGTGACGGAAATGGGGGTGCCTTGTAAAGGCACCACGTTTCCGGCCGAGTCGTAAACGGCAAGATAAAGAGACTGATGTCCATTTGGAGGCTGCGTCCATGAACCCTGCTTAACGTTGTTAGTTGCGACGATATTGGCAACATCATATTCGTCGATGAATATTGCTGCCTTTGGGCCCTTGCTGGAATCCTTATGAAGAACCTTGACCCAGTCTTTCTTCATCCAATTGCCGATCGCCCGTTCGCTAACACCGTACTTGAGGGCAGCTTGTCTCCTAGTGATTGGTGTGTTTCGAGGAGGAAGAGCTTCATCTAGAGCGTCTCGAATGGCATCGTCCACAGCTTTCCTTATCCTGTCACCTACGTCAGCGTAGATGTTAATGGCCACTATCTTCTCCTCTCCCTGGGGTCTCAGCTTGACTGGTTATCCTGCTCTGACCTCTTGCGTGTGAAGCAAGCGCTCTAACCAGCTGAGCTAACCGCCCACTTCTCGTCTCAGCCGGGAGCGCTACGCCGAACAGGGACGGATGCGCGCCAGCGTCCCTTTGGCCTGCCGATGCGCCCCCGTGGCGTACTCTGCCCACGGCTATCTCAAAGTATACAGTCATGTGGCAAGGCGGGCAAGCGCGGCCCCCGTTCCGGCATTCTCTACAGGCGCTGGTTGTGGCGCACGACACCGCTCATATGGTTCGACAAGCTCACCACGAACGGGGGAATCTGCCACTCATACTGAGCTTGTCGAAGTATGTGTGCGGCTGGAGCGTCGGCCTCCACCGCCGTTCCTGTGTCTGGGTGATGCGACGTAGGGGCGGTTCGCGAACCGCCCCTACGTGTGACTCCAACCAACGTTGGCATTACCACCGCACGTAGAGAATAAACCCCGCTCCTGCGCTGTATTTTGACGAACTACCGCTTGATGAAATCGGCTGGGTAGCATATTATGTCCATATAAAGCCTGCGCGTATATGTATATTAGGAGGTCAGCATTGCCAAAGATGATCCCCGTGCCCAATGATTTGAGCAAGCCGTTCTGGGACGCCGTCAACGAGAAGCGACTGGTGGTCCAGAACTGCGCTGAGTGTGGCGCGTTGCAGTACCCGCCAAAGCCTGCTTGCCAGGACTGCGGCTCGGACAAGCTGGGGTGGAAGGAGACAAGCGGGCGAGGTCGCATTGCGACGTACATGGTCTCACAGGATACCAGGCTCCAGCGGCGCGTGCCTGACCAACCCTTCAACATTGCGCTGATCTCCCTGGATGACGACCCCCGTATCAACTTCTACTCCAACCTCCCCGGGGTGCCCGTGAAGGAGGTCCCCATAGGAGCGGCAGTCGAGGTTATATTCGAGGAGATCGCCCCCGGACAGCTGGTCCACGAGTGGCGCCTGGTTGAATAACGCCCACATGGGCCGGGATGAATCAGCGCTTATCCGCTATTAGAGAAGAGGTGAACCATGACTATGGAAGGTACAGGATGGAGAAGAGACAAGACGGGGCTGGGAGCCTGGCCTCACCAGGGTAAGGTTGCCATTGTGGGATGGGGTCAGTCCCCGGTTGACCGGCGCTGGGACGGCGTCTCCATGGACAGGATCCTAGGCGCATACGCCATTATGGCGGTCAACCGCGCCCTGGAAGACGCCGGCGTGAAGCCGGAGGAGGTCGATGGACTCCTCTGCTGCCCGGACAACATGGCGGGCTTCAACGTGGCAGGCCCGTCAGGCCAGTGGGGGCCGTATCGCCCGTACTTGGAGCCGCCCTACGACTCCGAGGAGGGCATAAGCATCGTAACCAACAAGTGGCTGCTCGGCCAGATGCCAGAGTTGAGCAACGTCAAGTACACGCCGGACAACGCGCCGGCCATTGGCGAGGGGATGGGGTTCGCCGCCCAGGCATGCGCGGAGGGAATGTACCAGATTGGGGTTTACGTCTACACGGCCAACAACCTGGAGGGTCGATACCGCCGTGGCGGTGACAACGCGGAGGACTACGCCAGGGAAGCCCGCCAGTGGAACACCCCCTGGGGCGCCGCGGGCGGACAGGACGCCCTGCCCCTTCAGGGCTATTGCGCCAAGTACGGCGTGGAGTGGGACGACATGATGGCTCCGGTCATCATCAATGAGCACAGGAACGGGCTGATGAAGCAGGAGTCCGACCTTGAGGGGTGGAGCTTCTACCATCAGAACGGGGCTTCCGGGCTCAGCATGGAGGACTACATCAACTCTCGGCCAACCTTCTGGCCCATCAAGATATGGGACTGCGACAGGCCGGTCAACTCCGTGGGGGCCTTCGTCTTCGCCACCGCCGAGCGAGCCAAGGATATGAAACAGAAGCCCGTCTACGTGATGAACCACAACCAGGGCAACACCGGCAGGCCGCGAAGCAGCCAGATAACGGTGGACGAGCAGGAAGTGGCAAACGCAATGGCGGCCCAGATGGCATACGAGGGCTCCGGCTGGAAACCCGCCGACGTGGACATCTTCAATCCCTACGACGGCTACTCCTGGTTCCTTCCGTTCTTCCTGGAGGCCTTTGAGTGGCAAGGGGTGAAGAAGGGAGAGGCGAGAGACTTCTTCAACGGCGACATCACCGTAGAGGGCCCACACCCCTTCGTCTCCGGCGGGGGAAACCTCGGGAACGGACGCACCCGGACCTCTATGTACATAGACAGCATACAGCAGCTCCGGGGAACGGCCGGCAGGCGGCAGGTCAACGTCAAGGCTGAGACCGCTATCTGCGCCTTTGCTCCCTTTACCAGCGCGGCCTACCTCTGCCTTTCCAACAGCCCATCGTAGCCCTCGGGGGGTTGGGTCCCGTGGAGCCTCTGAACCGGCGCTCGATACTCCGGAGCGCCGGATGAGGTTCTGCGCGGAGGATTAGCCTGCCTCGGGCGGGGTCGGTCGTGTTCCACCCCAAGAGGGTCAGAGGCGTTTCTTGCCACTAATGGGCAACATACCGGGCTTATCGGCCAAGCTGGACGTCGCCTTCTGGCTTCAAGCGGCCCTGCTGGTAACGGCCGCGGCGTCGGTGCAGTTCGCCGGGTGGGTGGAAGCGCCTACTCTGGCGCTGCTCGCATTCCTGGGCGCACTATCGGCTACCCTTGCGGCCGGCTCCCCGGAGCGTGGACCGGTGCTTCATCTGCGGGCCACGGCGGTGGGAGGGCTCCTGGCCTACGCCGGAGGCGTCTACCTTGCCGATGCCGGCCAATGGCATCAGAGGTTTGGCGCCCTGCACGGCAGCCTATCCGGTTGGTTCTCCGCCGCGCTGGGCGGGGAAACGACTTCCGACCCACTGCCCTTATCGGTCGGGATAATGGCGCTGACCTGGCTGACGGCATACCTCACCTCATGGCTCCGCGTCAGGCGCGGAAACATCTGGGCCACCTTCCTGCTCGCAGGCGCGGTCACGGTGGTCAATCTCACATACCTACCGGAGAGCTACACCCCTTATATCCTCGTATTTCTGTTCGTCAGCCTCCTCGCGCTGGCGCATTCAACCAACCTCAGTCGGCTTGCCATACTGCAAGCCGGTGGCGCCCTCTATTCCGCCTCCGCAGAGCGTCTGTCCCTGGCTCACGGCCTGTGGCTCAGCGTGGTCATCGTAGCCATAACCGCGGTCCTCCCCATTGGGGATTCCCCAGTCTCGCCCCTCGACTGGTTCTACAACCCTGTGCATGGAGCCGCGACGGACGACCTCCGGGGCGAGGTCCGCCGTGTGTTCGGCGCGCCCCGGAGCGGCGAGCCGTACTCCGTCCGATTCCTGGGGTCCGTCCTCTCTTTGGTCAGGCCGGTGGTTGGCAGCACAGAGCCCATCCTCTTCGCGGAAATCGATTTCGCAGAAGTGGATATACCCCTGTACTGGTCGGCTGTAGCCTATGATCAGTACACGTCCAAGGTGTGGAAGGTGCAGGACACAGCCACAATGCTCCTGCCCGCCCCTGCCGAGGACGGTGGGGTGGTGGAAGCGGACGCCCCGCCGGTCACTGCGACTTTCAACTACCAGGTATACATGTACGTGGACGCGCCCTACCTGATGATGGCGGGAGACCCCACAGGCGTTAACCCGGACGTCCGGATACAGGCGCCGGCCTCCGGGACGTTCCGGCTGGACCTGGCCGACGAGGAGCGGAACGAGGGCTTGCCGGATGACCTGCAGAGGGTGGCATCGGCTATGGCCGCCCCTGCGGGAGACCCGGACCTGGCGCGTATGCCTGGCGACCTGCTGGTGGTCAAGGTCATCAAGGAGCCCGGCCCTTCCGGGGGCGAGACGGCTATCGACTTGGACTCCGCATCTCCCGCTTACGCCTCTGACCTGCAGAGGGCCATAGACGGCCCCGGCGCGACGGTGGGGTTGGAGGTGGTCCGCGCTCCCCTTGAGAGCTCTCCCGCGCTCTTCACCGCAATTGGCCCGTTGGGGCTGGGCAACAGCTACAGGGTCTCCTCAGAGGTCATGGTAGTAGGCGAAGATACCCTCCGCAGCGCTTCCCAGGACTACCCGCCGGGGATATCGGACCGCTTTCTCCAGATTCCCCACTCCCTGCCCGACAGGGTGTCCTCGCTTGCTTCCGGGATAGTGTCCAGCGCATCCAACCCCTACGACAAGGCCGTGGCCATAGAGACCTACCTGAGAACCCTGACGTACAGCGGCGCTTCCATGTCGCTCCCGAACGATGCCGACGCGGTTGACTACTTCCTCTTTGAGTCCAGGGAGAGCTACAGCGACTATTTTGCCTCTGCGATGGCGATGATGCTGAGGACCCAGGGGGTCCCGACCAGGCTGGCGCTGGGGTTTGGGCCTGGAGAAGAGGACGCAGACGGGTTCCTGGTGCGCGATAGCGACAACCACTCCTGGCCGGAGGTCTACTTCCCGGGCGTGGGATGGGTCCCCTTTGAGCCCACGCCCGTCTACGATACGCGCCCCAGGGGAGTCGAGTTCCTGGAGCAGAGCGCGCAAGCCGTAGCGGGGGAAGCCGCGGAGTCTTCGTCTGAGGAGGAGGCGCTGCGGTCCCCCCTGGTCAGATTCGGGACTCCACTGGGTACGGGGGGCGCCATGTTTGGCATCTTCCTGCTCACCGGGGTAGCGCTGATGCGTGTCCTCTGGGCCAGGCAGTACGGCCCGCCGCGCTCTGCGCAGACTGCGTACCGGAGAATGCGCCGGCTGGCGGCGTTGATGGGCTTCCCATTGCCACTGGCGCAAACGGCGTTCGAGTTCTCCCGCAGCCTCTCCAAGCTGATCCCTGAAGCCGGCTCGGACGTGGAGCTTGTAGCCAGCGCCTACGTCCGCCAGCGGTACGGGGGCGTAAACTCCACCTCCACGGAGGAGTCGCGCCTTGCCTTGTCCTGGCGCCGCATCAAGGAGGCGTTCATGGGTCGACTCAAGCAGACCGATGGGGAGCCGTCCAACCTCCCTGAGCATACCGGTTTGACAGCCGACGCGGAGTCCGATGGCAGGCCGGGGTACGGGCCGCGCTGAAACCCCGGTGGAGGTCTGCCGCGGAGGGCGCGTTGCCGTCATTCATGCTTTCGCCGGCGCTACGACGTTGGCGCGCGTTCGCGGGCATGACGGACAGGCGGCTGCCGCCCGCGTAGCTTCTCACGCCGCGCTTCTGCCCAACCAACCCCTCTTGACTACCGCCGCCACGGCGAACATGGCGGTTGCCACCAGCGCCATCGCCGGGCCGGAGGGAAGGTCGGCATGGAACGACAGGTACAGGCCGGCTATGGCCGAGGTTGAGCCAACAAGCGCGCCGTAGACCATTACCCCCACAAATCGCCTTGCCAGTATATATCCGGTTGCGGCGGGCGTAATGAGCATCGCCATAACCAGGACTATGCCGGCAGCCTGAATCCCAATGACTATAACCAGGGCAAGCAGGGCAAGCAGCACGTATTCGACGAGTCCCGTCCTGATTCCCACGACCGACGCGCCCACGGGGTCGAAGGTGGTGTACACCAGCTGCCTGTGGAAGGCGTACAGCCCGGCCATCACCAGAGCGGTAAGCCCCAGCGAGACGTATACGTCCGTTTGGGACACTCCCAGCACCTGCCCAAGCAGCAGGTCCTCTATGTCAACGTTGATGCCGGTGGCCTTGGACAGCATTACCAGGCCCAGCGCGAACATGCCCGCAAAGATTATGCCGATAGACGTGTCCTCCGCAATGCCGGTGCGCCTGCTGACGGCGCCCATCAGCAGGGCGATTGCGATCCCGGCAGGCACGGCGGCGAAGAACGGGCTGATGCCCAGCAGAAACGCAACCACCATGCCGGGCAGCACGGAGTGGGCAAGGGCGTCGCCCATGAACGCACGGCCTCGGGTTATAACGTATGCGCCCAGGACCGGGCACATCACCCCCACCAGTACCGAGACCACCAGCGCCCGCACCATGAAGCTGTATTGGAACGGCCCCAATAGGTAGTCAGTCATCGCGAGGGCCTCCTGCCGCGTGATAGTGGTCGGCCGCAAACTCAATGCCGTGGGAGCCGTAAAGCTCCTCAAGCACTTCAGGGGTGAACACCTCTTCCGGAGGGCCGCACGCGCAGACGTGGTGGTTTATGCAAAGGCACTGGTCAAAGCGCTGGGACAGGTTCGTCAGGTCGTGGGTTGCCAGCAACACTGTCTTGCCCTCGTCCCGCAGGGACTGGAGGACGCCAATGATGTCCTCCTGCGCGCCCACGTCCACGCCACTGAACGCCTCGTCCAGCAGAACAATGCTGGCCTCCTGGGCCAGGGCGCGGGCTATGAAGACCCGTTGACGCTGGCCGCCGGACAGCTCCGTTACAAGAGAGGCGCGCTCGTCCCACAGGCCAACCCGCTCCAGGCTCTGCCTCGCCATAGCCTTGTCCTCCCTGCCGGGCTGCCGCAGCCACCCCACGCTCCAGTGCCGGCCCATGGTTACCACGTCCAGAACGGTGGCCGGAAAGGCCCAGTTGATCCTGTCCCGTTGCGGGACGTAAGCAAGAGCCCCCCTTTTGGCAGCTCCGTGGATCTCCACCCTGCCGTGGGCTATGGGCAGAGTCCCCGCAATGGCGCCAAAGAGGGTGCTCTTGCCCGCTCCGTTGGGGCCAAGCACGCCCATAAGGGTGCCGGCGCCCACGCTGAAAGTAACGTCGGTTAGCGCTACGTGACCGCCCCGCACTACGGTCAAGTCCTCTACGGTTATTACCGGCTTGGAGATTGTACTCATTGTCTTCTACCCTCCGCGACTACGCTTGAACGCCTGCTGACTGCCCCGAAGGCCGAGGATGGCCTGGGACTTGGAGCGTTGGGGGAGTGGGACGGTCGGCCAAGCTAGGACCGCCGGGGCGGGCGTTATGCGGTTACTTTAGCGCATCGATTATCCTTTCTACGTTTGTCCGCGCCATATCCAGGTAGGTTGCGGTTTCGCTGTCCGCAGGGCCCAGCGAGCCGGAGTAGAGCCGGATAAACTTTGCCCCCGTCTCTTCCGCCACTGTGGCTGCCAGACGCTCACTGGCCGTGGTCTCGCCAAAAACCGCCGGAGCGCCCTCCTCTTCCACCTCTTCTATCAGCTCCGCCAGATGCTCCGCAGACGGCTCAGTTTCTGTGGTAACGCCCAGAATAACGCCTATCACCTCAAACCCGTACCGGTTGGCAAAGTAGCCAAAGCTATCGTGGGAGGTGACAAGCAGCCTTCGCTCCTCCGGCACCTGGGCAACCTGCTCCTCAGTCCATGCGTGGAGCTGGTCCAGGCCGGCGTTGTAGGCCGCGGCGTTGGCGCTGAAGGCATCGCTGCGGGCCGGGTCCAGTGCGGAAAAGCGAGAGGCTATCTCATTCACCGCGGTCTTAACGCGTATGGGGTCAAACCAGAAGTGGGGGTCATCCAAGCCGTGGCCGTGACCGTGGCCTTCGTGGGCTTCCGCGCCTTCGCCGGCAATGGCTTCTATCTCCTCAATAGCGTCGCCGGCGTCCGTTTGGCCGCCGTCAACCTGGGCCAGGATCGCGCGTATCACAGCGGGCGGTTCGTTCTCATCCCCGTCGTCCTCGTCCCCGGCGAGCAGCTCCCTGACCTCTTCCAGGGCCACTGCCGCGTCAATCTCGCCCTCCTCCACCTCGTGGACTACGCTGCTTACCGCGTCCAGAAAGTCCACCTCTCCCGCGTGGCTCTCTGAGAACTCTATGGGGTCTACAAGTTCGCCAAGCTTCACGACGGTCTCCGGGTCCCTTGCCGCGTTCTCCAGGAGTTCGTGAAGCCAAGACTCCTCCAGGCCCAGGCCAACGCTCAACACCAGATCTGCGTCTGCAATCCTGGCAACGTCTTTAGCGCCCGGTTGAAAGCCGTGAGGGTCGGCGCCCAGCGGCGCTATGCTGAAGACCTCAACGCTGCCCCCGCCAACGTTCCTGGCCCAGTCGGCCACAATGTTGGATGTGGCAGCCACCTGAAGGGGCTCAGCCTTCCGGGTGGAAGTGTCCGAAGTTTGCGCAGGCGTTGGCGCGTGGTCTTCCCCCGTGCATGCGGCAACGGCCAAAACGGCGGCAAGGGCGAGGGCGACAGCGTATGCCCGGAAGCAGCGCAGGTTTTTGGGAATGTGTCTCAATAACATATTAACTTCCCTTCGTTGGTTATTGAGATTGCATATCAATACAGCTTCGGACAGTTCTCGGTTTTTGGCTTCAGGTACTGGCCCGGCCTAGCCGCTCCCGCTGCGTAGGCAGTCGTTGCAGTCGATGTAGAACTCGATGCGGTGCCCAACCACTTCGCCCTGAATGTCGTCTCCAATGGCCCGCAGGAGCCGCTCCACGGTTGCGGCCCGGAACTCGCCAACGGCTCCGCACTTGACGCACACGGTGTGGTGGTGGTGCTCAACGCGGGACAGGCTGTACACGGGAGCGCCGTCAGCCAGAGCCAGCTTGCAGATGACGCCCGCCCCCAGGAGCAGCTTTATGGTCCTGTAGACCGTTGCCCTCCCCACGGCGGGCAGCGCTTCGCTGATTTCCTCCACGGTGAAGCCTCCCTGCTTCCCTTCCAGGAGGCCGATGATAGCCTGCCGGGGAGCGGTGGAGCGATACCCATTGTCCTCCAGGACGGCCATTAGGTTGGGGCGGGTGGCTTGAAGCTCGTTCATAATACTCGGTCTCAATAACTTGCAGGCAAGTATACGACAGGGGGCGGGGTGAAATTGAGACCTAGTCTACAATCCGTATGGCTGCTTGTCAACAAGCAGACGGAGCGACTTCCCAACTGTCGTTGCCATGAAAATAGACGCTTTACGGGGTTGTCGACATCTTTCCCGCTCTGTGGTTTGACATGAGCGGCCCCGGTATCAAGTACGGGGCAGGCTATGAGTGGGAGAAGCGGGCCCTCACGGGCTAGGGCAGTATAGCCTTGGTGGCGGCCTCAATCGCGCCGACCAGCGGCCCGGGATATATGCCTACGATGATTATCCCCGCGAGCATCGCGCCCAAGACGCCCCTGTTGAGCATCGACACGCTCAGGGGAGAGCTCTCGGCGGCGGGCATCATGTACATCTGCTTCATCACCATCATGTAGTAGTACAGGGATATGAGGCTGTTGGTCATCGCCAGCCCCACCAGCCACAGCAGCCCCCCCTGGGCTGCGGCGGTGAACAGGTAGAACTTGGTGGTGAATCCTGCGAAGAAGGGAAGCCCCGCCAGGGAGAAAAGGGATGCGGTCAGGACCATCGCCACAAAGGGGGACCTGTGGGCCAGGCCGGCGAAATCGGATACATCCTCCTTGCTGGTGGCGTTGTAGAAGACAATCACGCAGAGGAAAGCGGCCAGGTTGGTGATCCCGTACCCCACCAGGTGAAGGATAACCCCGTTGGATGCCAGGGGCGATATGGCCGCCACTCCCATCAGCAGATATCCCACCTGCCCTATGCTGGAGTAGGCCAACATTCGCTTGATGTTCTGCTGGGCTAGGGCAACCAGGTTCCCCACCGTCATGGTGAAAGCCGCCAGAATCACCAGGATGACCTGCCAGTCGTCAAAGGCGGGCATGAAGGCCTGGGTGAAGAGCCTCAGAATAAGCGCGAAGGCGGCGGCCTTGGATCCCACCGCCAGGTAGGCGGTGACCGGCGTAGGAGCGCCTTCGTACACGTCTGGCGCCCACATGTGAAAGGGAACCGCCGCCACCTTGAAGCCCAGCCCGGCTATGATGAGGGCCAAGCCCACCATCACCGCGGGGTTCAGCGGCGCAGGATCCATGAGGAGGGCGGCGTGGATCTCATCGAAACGCGTTGTGCCCAGCATCCCGTAAACCTGGCTGATCCCGTAGAGAAGCAGCGCAGAGGCAAAAGCTCCCAGCAGAATATACTTGACCCCGGCCTCGCTGGGCTTGAGGCCGTGCCTGCCGTAGGAGACCAGGACGTACAGGCTGAAGCTCAAAAGCTCCAGGGAGATGTAGGCCGTTAGCAGCTCCCCGGAGGCGGCCATGAGCATCATCGCCAGAATGGAGAAGAGCAGTATGCCGTAGTACTCTCCGGGGCGGCTCAAATGCTTCTTCACGTACTCCACCGATGTGAGCACCACCAGCATCCCCATGACCAGGAAGAAGGCCTTGAAGAAGAGGGAGAAGTTGTCTATCAGGAAGAGGCCGTCGTAGAGGTCCGCTTTCTTGCCCCACAGATACCACAGAGAGAGGACAAGCACCCCCGCCAGCCCCACCAGGCTCAGCGCCGGCAGGTAGCCTTTTCTCTCCCTGGGCAGAAAGAGGTCCACGCCCAGGACGCCAAAGGCCACCGCGGTCAGCATGAACTCGGGGGAGAACAGCCAGAAGTTCATTACAGACCCGCCACCCTGGCAAGAATGGGCGCTACGCCGCTATCGATCATGTCCATCCACGGCTTGGGGTACAACCCCACCACCACAAGGAAGAGAACCAGCACTGCCGCGGAGAATCCCTCCAGGCGCTTAAGGTCCGGCAGGCGCTCCCATCGAGGGTCCAGCGGGCCGAAGAAGACCTTTGCCAGGAGCCTGAGGATGTAGACCGCCGTGATGGCCGCTCCTATGACTCCCAGGATTCCCAGCAGTGGATAGTCTCGGAAGACGCCAATGAACACCATGAGCTCCGCAACGAATCCGCTCAGGCCAGGCAGCCCCAGGGACGCAAGTCCCGCCACGGCGAAGAAGGCGGCCGTCAGCCCCATGCGCTTGGTCAAACCCTCCAACACCCCTATGTCCCGGACGTGAGTGCGGTCGTATATCGCCCCTACAAGGGCAAAGAAGAGGGCCGTCATAATGCCGTGAGAGAACATCTGCAGGACGGCGCCGCCCACTCCCACGGCGTTCAGGGTGGCGAAGCCCATGAGGACGTACCCCATGTGGCTAACGCTGGAGTAGCCGACCACGTACTTCAGGTCCCGCTGTCCCATGGCGGACACGGCGCCGTAGATGACGTTGACCGTGCCCAGAATGATAAGTACGGGCATCCAGTCCGCCGCTCCCTGGGGCAGCAGGTCTATCCCGACCCGGATGATGCCATAGGCTCCCAGCTTCATAAGCACCCCTGCGTGGAGCATACTCACCGCGGTGGGCGCAGCCACGTGGCCGTCCGGAGACCACGTATGGAAGGGCCACAGGCCCGCCAGAATGCCGAAGCCTATCATAAACATGGGGAAGAACAGGCGCTGGAAGTCATCGGAGAAGGTCACATCCCTCAGCATAACCAGCGAGAAGCTCCCGATACCACCCTCTACGAACACTGCAATGAGGGCCACCCACACCAGGACGCTGCCGGCCACTAGGTACAGCATCAGCTTCATGGCCCCGTACTCCTTTGGCCTCAGGAAGGAGCCAAAGTCGCTGCTGCTTCCCCATACGCCTATGAGCAGGTACATCGGCATAACCGCCATCTCGTAGAAGAAGAAGAAGAAGAAAAGGTCTAGGGATACGAACACCCCATATACCCCTGCCACCAGCAGGAAGAACAGGACGAAGAACTCCTTGACGCGGTTCTCCACACTCCACGATATGAGCACCCCTGTGAGAGTCACCACGCCGGTCAGGAGTATCATGGGCACGGATATGCCGTCCGCCCCAAGGGAGAAAACGACGCCCAGAGAGTCCAGCCACTGCACGTCCCGGACGAACTGGTAGCCGCCCGCATCGTTGTCATACGCCAGGAAGACGTAGGCGGAGAGGCCCAGCAGCGCCACGGCCACCGCGGCTGAGGTGAGCCTGATGTGATGGAGCCTCTCCCCCGGCAGGAAGGCCAGAAGGACACCCCACACAAAGGGGATTGCCACCAGGGCCGTAAGCACGTATGAGTCCAGGGTATTCACCTCTTACCTATTCGTTCCGCTCTTTCATTGTCGTGTCCATTTGTGTCTTTCCTCACACCAATGGCAGTGCGACCCACCATATCAACGCCACCACCACCGTTCCAACCGCCATCCACAGAGCGTAGTTGTACACCTTGCCCGTCTCCAGGTATCGCAGCCTCAATCCGGAGAGGAACACCGAGCGCCCCATTCCGTTCACACCCGTATCGTTCACCACTTTGCGGTCAAAGAGGGCCATGCGGTTGGCGAACGCCAGCGCAACCCGATCGATGCCCCACTGGTACAGGTCGTCTATGTAGAGCTTGTTGACCAGCGCTCGATGCAGGCCGGAGAAACTTTCCTGGAGTCTGGCCGGTATGGGATGCTGGGCATACGCGGCCTGATCACGACGTTGGGAGGCGCGCTGGCGCCCCCGATTCACGTTCTGGGACACGACGCCGCGGCCGTACATTGCCCAGGCCATGGCGAACCCTCCAATGGAGAGGGCTACGGATATAGCCATAACGAATACATTTACCTTGTAAGGGTGAGGCTCCTCGAAGAACAGCCATGCGCCGAACCCGTCGTAGCCGGGGAACAGGCCGGGGGCCAGCAGACCTGTGCCCAGGGCCAGAACGGCCAGGGCCGCCAGGGGCAACGTCATCACCAACGGGGACTCGTGGGCGTGCTCATTCTCCGGCTTCAGGTCGCCCAGCACAACCAGGAACAGCAGCCGGGCCATGTACAGGGCGCTCAGCAGAGCGGCGACAAGGACCAGTACGAAGAACACAGGCCCCCTCCCGTCCAGCACGGCCACCAGCACCTCGTCCTTGCTGAAGAACCCGCTCAGAGGGGGTATGCCTCCCAGGGCCAGCAGCCCTATGCCAAATGTGACCGAGGTCACCGGCATCCGCTTCCACAGCCCACCCATCTCACGTATGTCCCTCTTGTCATCGGCGCCGTGGGCTATGCTCCCGGCCCCAAGGAAGAGGAGGGCCTTGGCAAAGGCATGGGCCACCAGGTGGAACATGGCCGCGGTGAACCCGAACGACCCAAGGGTCAGCATCATAAGCCCCAGGTGGCTTATGGTGGAGTAGGCCAGCACCCTTTTGAGGTCCGTCATCACCAAGGCCATAGACGCCGTAATCAGAGCCGTGACAAGGCCTATCACAGCCACTGTCATCATGGCCGTGTCCGACATGACGAACAGTGGGAACATGCGCGCCACCAGGAACACGCCGGCAACCACCATCGTTGCCGCGTGGATCAGGGCGCTGACCGGCGTGGGGCCTTCCATCGCGTCCGGCAGCCAAACGTGCAGTGGGAATTGGGCAGACTTGCCCATTGCTCCCAAGAAGATGAGCAGTACGGACGCGGTCAGGGTCCCGGAGCTTATGCCGCCCTGCTCCGCTACGTGGAAGATGGCGGAGATGTCGAAGGTGCCCGTCTCGTTGAACAGCAGCAGGATCCCTATGAGCAAGCCCACGTCGCCTATCCTGGTGGTGACAAAGGCCTTCTTGGCCGCCTCAGCCGCCGAGCGCCTCTCATACCAGAATCCTATGAGCAGATAGGAGCACACCCCTACCAGCTCCCAGGCTATGTAGAGGAGAAGGAGGTTGTCGGCCAGAACCAGGGCCAGCATGGCGGCGGCGAAGAGGGAGTGGACGGCGAAGTACCAGCCAAAGGCCGGCTCGCCCTTCATGTAGCCCAGAGAGTACACCTGCACCATCAGGGCCACAAACGTCACCAGGCCAAGCATCACTACCGATAGCTCATCGACCATTATCCCCCAGGTGAATGTGCTCCCTCCCACGGTGAACCAGTCCACCGAGAACACGCCACCCCCCGAGGACAGGAACTCGCTGAGCACGTACCAGAAGACGCCAAACCCCGCCAGGATAGCCAAAGGGGCGAGGAAGGCTCCCCGCCACGGAAGGAACCGGCCAAGGAGTACGATAGCCAGAAAAGCAGAGGCGCAGAGGGCGGGCGCAAGCCACGCCGACTCGACTCCTGAGATCATCACCGTATCTGCCTGAAGAAGCATATTTAACGGATAGCTACCACTTCATGAGGTCTGCCTCGTCCACGTCCACCGAGGCGCGGTCCCTGAATAGCCGCAGGATTATTGCCATCGCCAAGCCCACCTCCGCCGCCGCCACGGTGATGACGAATATGGCGATGACCTGGCCGGTGGCCTGCGCCCGCTCG
Organism: Dehalococcoidia bacterium; assembly: GCA_965247645.1. Lineage (GTDB taxonomy): Bacteria > Chloroflexota > Dehalococcoidia > Lucifugimonadales > UBA2985 > JAPPHY01. The sequence continues at coordinate 1,273,774 of OZ252024.1, read as the reverse complement.
CCGTACGCGGCAAAGGCTATGAGGTTTACGTTGACCGCGTTGAGCATGAGCTCCAGCGACAGCAGTATGAGCACCGCGCTGCGCCGCGCAAGCACGCCGTATACGCCAATGGAGAACAGGGCCGCGCTGAGCAGCTGGAAGTGGAGGAGGCTCACTCTTCCTCCCTTTCCCTGGCTATGAGTATGGCCCCAATGAGGGCCACAAGCAGCACCAAGGACGCCACCTCAAAAGGGACCGCCCACTGAGCGAAGAGGCTCTCCCCCAACTCTCTAAAGCTCACGGAGCTGCGAGTAGTCTCTGAGGGAGCGCCCCTGACCAAAGCCACCGCAAGAAGCGCAAACATCCCCAGGGCCGTCAAAGCAGCCAGGGGCCACTGCGGGTTGTCCCTGATACCCCGGAACTCCTGAACGCGGGTGAGCATTATAACGAACAGAATGACTATGGTGATGGCCCCTCCGTAGATGAGCACCTGCACCAGGGCCAGAAACTCCGCCAGAAGAAGCAGGTACAGCCCGGCGACTCCCATCAGGGACACCAGCAGCAGAAGGGCCGCGTATACCACGTTTCGAGCCACCACCACGCCTACAGCGCCCCCAAGACACACGATGCCCAGAAGGTAGAACACCGCCAGGGATAGGCTCAATTCCCGGCCTCCACCGTTTCGCCCTCCTTGGCCCTCTTCGGAGGAGCCTCCTTCTTGGGCGTCCAGCCGGACTCCACCTGGTAGTCCCAGCCCATCTCCAGCAACGTCCCCAGGTCTGTACGGTTGCCGTTGCGAGCGTACTTGCTGAGCTCGTGCTCGTGGCTCATCTCAATGGCGTCGAAGTTGCACACGTCCACGCAGATCCCGCACACGATGCAGCGTCCCAGGTTTATCTCGAAGCTGTCCACTATCTTCCGGCGGGGGCTCTTTCCTTCGGCGTGAAGGGGGTTGTCCTTCATCACGGCGGTCATGCACTGCGTGGGGCAGTAGCGCACACAGACCATGCAGCCGGTGCAGTACGGCTCCTCCACCTTCTGGTCCCACGTGAGGACGGGGAACCCCATGTATCGCTCCTCTACGGGCTTGTGCTCCTTGGGGTACTGGTACGTGACGGGTTTGCGAATCAAGGTTGCCAGTGTGACCATGAGTCCCTTGAGATTACCCAGCATTGCGCGCCTCCGAAACGGGCTTGTATATCCGCACAGTGTACTCGGGAGTGGGGCCTGTCCGCATTAGCTTGCTGAGCAGCCATATCATGGCTCCCAGAATGGCAAGCGACATGAGAGTGAGGCTCCAGGCGGGCCAGCCATAGAACAGGTAGACCGCCGTGATTACCACGTTGACGAAGGAGAGTGGCACCAGGACCTTCCAGCCCAGGGACATGAGCTGATCGATACGCAGGCGTGGATAGGTGCCCCGTATCCAGAAGATTAACAGGATCACCAGGTATGTCTTGACCAGGAATACCGCGAGGCCCAGGGCGGGGACGTCGCCGGGGACTCCGGGAAAGAGCCATCCTCCCAGGAACAGCAGGACGGTCAGAGCGGCTATGGCGAATGTGTTGATATACTCAGCCAGGAAGAATACCGACCAGTGCGCGCCGCTGTACTCCACGAACGGCCCTCCCACCACCTCGGACTCCGCCGGGTGTATGTCGAAGGGTGTGCGCCCCACCTCCGCCAGTCCTGCAATGAAGAATAGTACCAGCCCCAGGGGTTGGATCAAGGCGTAGACCACGGTGTCCTGGCCGTACACCACCTTCTGCAGGTTCATGGACTGGGCCAGCATAGCCACTCCAAGCACCGCCAGTATCAATGGTATCTCGTAGCTCACCAGCTGCGCCGCGGCCCGGAACCCTCCCAGCACGGCGTACTTGTTGGAGGAGGCCCAGCCCGCGGCCACAAGCCCCACTATGGAGAGGACGGAGAAGGCAATGATGTAGAAGAGGCCCATGTCCAGGTTCCTGATGACCACGTCTCTGGCAACCGGTATGGTTACCCATATCATAAAGGAGGGGATAAACACCGCCAGTGGCGCTACCCAGTACACCACGCGGTCCACCCAGGAGGATAGCAGGTCCTCTTTAGCCATGAGCTTTATGGCATCGGCCACCGGTTGCAGCAGCCCAAACGGCCCTACGTGCATGGGACCCATGCGCATCTGGATCCGTCCCAGGAACTTCCTCTCTATCCAGGTCAGCGAGAGGACCACTACGGAAAGCGCCGTCAGCAGGCCCAGCATGGACGCAACCATAATGCCCACGTCCAGCGCGCTCATCGGTCAACCTCGCCCAGCACTATGTCCAGGGACCCAAGGATGACCACCGCGTCCGCCACGTAGGTATTTGTGAGAAGCTCCTTGAGCGCCATCAGGTTGCAGAAGGACGGAGGGCGCACCTTCACCCTGTACGGCTTGTCGGCGCCGTTGCTCACAAGGTAGACCCCTATCTCGCCGCGGGGGTTCTCACCTCGCACGTACACCTCTCCCTGAGGTGGGCGAAGCACCAACCTTGTTGGGGTGATCGTCGGCCCGTCCGGCATCTGGTCCAGGGCCTGGTCTATGATGCTCAGCGACTGACGCATCTCCTCCACGCGGACGTAATACCTGTCCCAGGAGTCGCCCTTCTCCCCGATGGGTATGCCGAAGTCAAATCTATCGTACACGGAGTAGGGGGCGTCCTTGCGCACATCCATAGGCACCCCGGAGCCGCGCAGTGTAGGTCCGCTGACACCGTAGCTTATTGCCCTCTCCGCGCTGATAACCCCAATCCCCTTGGTGCGCGCCAGGAATATCTCGCTGAAGCTCAGGAGCCGGTCGGCCTCGTTTATCCCCTGCCGGAGCTCTCGCAGCAGATCCCTCATGCGCTGGGGGAAGTCCTCCGGCACGTCGCTCTTGACGCCGCCGATGCGTATGTAGTTGTGCATCATACGGGCGCCGGTCACCGCCTCGAACATGGACTGTATCTTCTCCCTGTCCCGGAAGGTGTACATGATTGGGGTCATGGCTCCGGCGTCTATGCCGAACGTCCCGAAGAACAGCAGATGGCTTGCCACGCGGTTCAGCTCGCACAGGATGACACGGACGTACTCCGCACGCTCCGGCACCTCAAGTCCCATCAGCTTTTCCACCGCCCTGCAGAAGGCCATCTCGTTGTTGAGGTTGCTTATGTAGTCCATCCTGTCAAAGAGGGTGACTATCTGGGCGTATATCTCCCCTTCGCACAGCTTTTCGGAGCCTCTGTGGAGATAGCCTATGTGCGGCTCCACGTCAACAATGCGCTCCCCGTCCACCATGAGCACCATGCGGAAGACGCCGTGTGTGCTGGGGTGTTGAGGCCCCATGTTCACCATCATCTGGACCGTGTCCAGTTGGCTCTCAGCGTTCACGTCTACCACTCCGTATACTCCGGCATCTCGTAGTTCCTGCGGCCCGGATACCCCTCAAACCCGTCGTACAGAAGCAGCGGGGCCATGTTGGGATGGCCCTCAAAGGCCACGCCAAACAGGTCGTGGGCTTCCCTCTCGTACCAGTTGGCCCCCACCCACACCGACATCACCGACGGGGTCGACGGTTCCTCTGGGGAGAGGTTGGTCTTGAGCGTCATCATGTGTTTCATGGTGGTGCTGTAGAGGTGGTATACCACCTGTAGATGCTCCACGTAGTCCACTACGCATAGACACATAAGGTAGTCGAAGGCAAGCTGTGGGGCCTCCTTGACCGCCGCGCAGACAGCCGGGACATCGGTGGAGCTTACGGTGACCGTTACCAGGTCCACCGCCGCCCCTATCTCCGGCTTGAACTCCGCCAGCGCCTCCGGGAGCAGCAGCTCCAGGGCGAGGCCCTTTTCGTCCAGAGCTACGGGCGCCTGGGGAATCGCCGGCTCCCGCCTATGCCTTTCTACCACGCTGCTTGGCATCCTGCATGATTTTCTCTTGCAGCTTCAGGATGCCCTCAATCAGAGACTCGGGCCTGGGCGGGCATCCCGGAACGTAAACGTCCACGGGTATTATGTGGTCAACGCCCATCACCACCGAGTAGGAGCGGTAGTAGGGCCCGCCGTTGGTCGCGCAGCTTCCCATAGCTATCACCCACTTGGGCTCCGGCATCTGCTCGTAGAGTATCTTTATAGGCTCAGCCATCTTCTTCACCACGGTGCCGGCCACAATCATCACGTCCGACTGCCGGGGGGACGGCCAGGTGACTATGCCAAACCTGTCCAGGTCGTGGTGGGCCATGTAGGTGCTCATCATCTCTATGGCGCAACAGGCCAGCCCAAAGGTCATGGGCCACAGGGACGACTTCCGCGCCATTGCTATAAGCTGCTCCGACCGGGCGGTGATAACCCCCGGAGCGGCCCTGTTCAGTAAGCTGCGCGGCTCCTGGTTCCCGTCGCCAGTGGTCAGCTCCATTGCAGGGCCCCCTTCTTCCAGCTGTAGATGATGCCAAAGAAGAGGATGGCTATGAACAGGAGCATCTCGTAGAACACCGCGTCTATGCTGGTGAGGAAGACAAGGGCCCACGGGAAGAGAAACACGGCCTCAACGTCGAATATGAGGAACAGGATGGCGAAGATGTAGTATCTCATGTGCAACTGCGACCAGGAGTAGGGGGCGGGAGGGATGCCACACTCGTACGACATGTCCTTGATGGCCGTTCGCTTCTTGGGGGAAAGCACGAAGGAGGCGGCGAACATGATCGCCATACCCACAAACCCCACAATGCCTGCTATCACCACCGCGGTGTAGTTGAGAGTCAACCCTTCAGGCGCCATCTGCAACCCCCAAGGCAACAACCCGTTGTGGAGCCGTCACCAATAGAATCGACAACCGCACTCAGAATATACTACCCATCGGTAGCGGTGTCAATGAAGCTGCGTTGACCGCAGTCTCTACAGGCGCTGCTTATCCCAAACGGCGGCTGGCGTACCACTCCCCTCCCGCTCGTGGTGAGCATGTCGAACCATATGAGCGGGAAGGTGGGTTGGCAATGCCTGATTGGCAATGCAACGTGACAAGGCTCTCGTTCCAGAAGAATCAAGCACATGCCCTGACGCGGCTGGTCTTCCCAAAACCGTAGCCGGTTTCGGTCAATCAAAACTAGTGGACGAGATTCCTAGTTATGTTACACTTCGCAGTATAATGACAAGGGTAGTCGAGCACCTGCCGCGCCTGCGGTCAGTGCTAAGGGAGAAACTGATCCGCTATAGACCTAACGGTGGTCACAAGCCAGAACACAGACAGACGTTCGTACTGGATTGAAGAAATCAGCCGAGTCAGCGGAGACTTCGGTGTCGACTCAGACCGAGTAGAATGGGAGATATATGAGGAAATCAAAAGAGGCGGCATCACCCCATTACTTGGTCACCTCAGGCTCTGTGGTGCAATTCCTGAAGGCTATGGGCACGATAGCAGTGAAGAGAAATTGTACTCGAAGTACACTGATGTTGTAATTCACGAAGCATACACTGCCATGGATTTCACAAGCCTAGTCTTGAAAGAACGGGCTGACGTTGCTGATGTCGAATGTGTATGTAATGATTATAGCTTTGTAGCGGATGCCAAGGCGTTTCGTCTGAGCCGCACGGCGAAGAATCAGAAGGACTTCAAAGTGCAGGCTATGGACAACTGGAAGCATGGCAAGCCATTTGCCATGGTCGTCTGCCCTGTCTACCAGTTGCCTTCGCGAATCAGCCAGATATACCAACAAGCTATAGCCAGATCAGTCTGTATTTGCACCTATACACACCTCGCGGTGTTGGTTAGGTTTGCTGAAATGGTCGGAAAGCCAGATGCCATTCGATTACTCCATAATGTATTCAAAGCCGTTGAGGCAATGAACCCGTCTAAAGATGCAGTGGCATATTGGCACACCGTCAACCGCGCTTTTTTAGACGCCGATCACAGCATCGCTGATATTTGGCGAGAAGAGAAGGTCGCTGCGGTAGAGTCAGTACAAATAGCACAAGAGGAGGCACTCAAGTACTTGGCCAAGGAACGAGAGCGCATCATGAGACTATCCCACCAAGAAGCAATTCGCGAGGTTCTTGAGTGGCGCAAACTTGAGAACAGAGCACGGGCTGTCAAGTCTGTTAGGGACAATGGTCTGTTGGAGGCCGGATGAACGTCATGAATGGAGCCTATCTTGACAAGATAACTTTAGCAGATTGCAGGGAGCATATTCCGTTACTTATGAATGACAGCATAGAGCTTTTGCTTTCTGACATCCCATATGGAATAAGCCTTGACGATTGGGACGTTATTCACAACAACACAAACTCGGCCCTACTTGGCCAATCTCCCGCTCAGGCCGGTAAGTCCGGATTCAAACGGAGAGGTAAACCTATTAACGGTTGGTCGCAAGCAGACAGAAACATAGGAAGCGAGTACGAAGAGTGGTGCCGGTCATGGATCGAGATGGCCTTGCCGAAATTGAAGAGTGGAGCGTCCATCTTTGTATTCGGGGCGCGACGCACGATACACCGAGTAGTCAACGCCTTCGAAGACAGTGGGGTACTGCTAAAGGACATCCTAGCGTGGAAGAAGGTGTCTGCACACCATAGAGCACAGCGAGTAAGTCTGGTCTTTGACAGGCGAGGGCTAAGAGATGCTGCAGAGAGATGGAAAGGATGGCGACTTGGGAATCTAGCCCCCATATATGAGCCCATCGCCTGGTTCATGAAGCCCTACAAGATCGGAGGAACTGTTGCCGACAATGTTCTAGAACACGGCGTAGGGGCCATAAACCTTGAGGACAGTCAGGTCTATGGCCCTAATCTAACCAACCTATTGGAGTTTGGCTTTCAAAAGAACGAACATCGAATTCACGAGGCGCAGAAGCCACTTCAACTTATTGAGTTTCTAATCAAGCTCACTACACAAGAGAATCAAACAGTTTTTGATCCTTTTATGGGGAGCGGAACAACGGCCGTGGCCGCAAGGAGTACGAGACGGCATTTCATTGGATTCGAGATAAAGCCGGAATATCATTCTAGTGCAATTCAAAGACTTGGTTGGGAAACAGGGTCCAGTTATACCCATGAAATACCGCAACCCCAATCTATGCTTTTTGATAAGATGAACAACGGAAACAGAAAGTAGCAGCCCAAGCCACCTTGCTTGGCCATCTGTCCATGCTCACGCTACCAGGCTGGCGGAGTTCGGCTCCGACCAAGCTGCGTTGCCCGCAGTCTCTACGGGCGCTGCTTATCCCAAACGGCGGTTGGCTATGGTAAGCTTACTCAGGGTCGCAACACAAGAGGAGAATCCCGTGAGCCTTTCGGATGTGAAAGCCCTAACCTTCGACGTATTTGGCACTGTTGTTGACTGGCGCAGCAGCCTCATACGTGAGGGCGAGCAGCTTGGGCGTTCCAAGGGAATCGAAGTGGACTGGTCGGACTTCGCCGACAGGTGGCGAGGCGGCTACGGCCCGGCAATGGCTCGCGTGAGAAGCGGGGAACTGTCCTGGACGAACGTAGACGAACTGCATCGCATGATCCTGGACGGGTTGCTGGAAGACTTCGGTGTTGCTGGTCTCAGCGAGGAGGAGAAGGACCACTGGAACCGGGTGTGGCACAGGCTCTCGCCCTGGCCGGACTCCGTGGCCGGGCTGGCGCGGCTGCGTCATCGCTTCATTGTGGCTACCCTCTCCAACGGCAACGTGGCCTTGCTCACCAACATGGCGAAGCGCTCCGGCCTGCCGTGGGACTGCATCCTCTCGGCTGAGCTTATGAGGCGCTACAAGCCGGACCCTGAGGCCTACCTTGGCGCCGTGGACCTGCTCGGCCTTCGTCCGGACGAAGTGATGATGGTAGCGGCCCACAAGGGCGACTTGCGGTCGGCGCAGGCGGTGGGCCTCAAGGCGGCCTTCGTTGCCAGACCGGCGGAGTTCGGCCCAGACCAGGCCATGGACACAACCCCTGAACCGGATTTCGACGTCAACGCCGCGGACATCGAAGACCTGGCGAGCAAGCTGGGCTGCTAGGCAAGTTGCATAATAGGGGGCTTGCCCATTGCCAAACTCTCGCCAAGAAATTGACAACCGTGAGAGCTTGTGATAGTGTTTACTTACTACCCCTATCGCCTCGGCGGTAGGATCGAGACCACCCATTGAGGTGGTCTCTGTCTTTATACGGGAGTAGCGCTTGATCACCAACCCCCATGCACCGCTAGCTCCGCGTGGCGCGGCCCTTAAGCGCCATTAAGGCCAGACCAATGCTGAGCACGCCAATCAGAAGCACGGCGCCAACCCCCCTGAACAGTACTTCCGGCTCCCAGCCCACGGTGATCAGCGACCGCATCGCCGCCAGCAGGTACGTGACCGGGTTGTAGTCAGCCACAGTTGCCAACCACTCCGTCATCGCTTCCTGGGGCAGGAAAAGAGTTGTCATAAACAGGAAGGGGAAGAACAGCAGGAAGGTCAGGTTGACCGCCGCGGCGCTCCCGGTCTTCAGGGCGATTGCGTAGGGGAAGCCGGCGAATATGAGGCCCCACAGACCGCCCAGGAACATGAAGGTCAGAATGCCAAGGACGCCGGACTCGAATCGGATGCCCACCAGGTAACCCATGATAATGACGGGAATCGTCAGAGCGACCACCAGCAGGAAGTCGGCCAGCATCAGGCCAAGGAGCAACGCCAGGCGGTTTACCGGCGAGATGACCAGCCGGTCGAAGTAGCCGCTCTGAATGTCGGTCACGACGGTTATCGCTCGGGATACACCCGTGACGGCAAACAGGATTGCTACGGGTAGCTGGAACGCCTTGTAGTCCAGGCCAGGGATCTGTTCGGCGAAGTCAGCAAGGGCCCCGATGTTCAGGAAGAAAAATAAGACCGGCACTATCAGTGCGGGAATGGTGACCTCCGGATCTCTGGCTACTGAGCGGGTAGCGCGTTCGGCTACGGCGAGGATGTCCCGCAGGAAACCCGCTCTACGAGCTCTGACTGAAGCGGCGGTGGATGCTTGGGATGCCAACTCGAACTCCTTATTGATTCAGGCTAAGCCGGTTTTGTATGTGGTCGCGATGAATCTGTGTGGTATGCCGTTGCAAAAGAGTAATCTGCGCTCAACGGAGGCTCAATCCGAAGGCTGGCCCTCTTCGGGTTGCTGGTGGTCGCCTGTATCGTCCTGCAACCGCCCTCCGGTCACATGGAGAAACACGTCGTCCAGGGTGGGAGTGCGCAGGGTCAGCTCCTGGATGGCGATCCCTCGATGGTCCAGGGCCAACGCAACGGCGCTTATAAGCGCCGCGCCGTTGCCGACGCTTACCGTCAGCTCGTTGCCATGCACCTCCACGCTGTTCACTCGGCCTGTGCTCTTGAGCGCATCCACGGCTGCGTCTACGTCGCCGTCTACCTTGGCGATGATGAGGTCTGAGCCGCGGGCCCGCTTCAGCTCTTGGGGCGTACCCTGGACTGCCAGCCTCCCCCGGCTGATGATGCCGATTCGGTGGGCCAGGGCGTCCGCCTCCTCCAGGTACTGGGTGGTCAGGAAGATTGTGACGCCCAGCTTGCTGTTTATGTCTCGCACCTCCTGCCAGACGCGGGAGCGGCTGACCGGGTCCAGGCCGGTGGTCGGCTCGTCCAGGAATAGGACCTCCGGGTTGTGTATCAGGGCTGCCGCCAGGTCAAGGCGGCGTTTCATACCGCCCGAATACGTGCCTATGAGCCGGTCCATAGCATCGCCGATGTCCACCAAGTCCGAAAGGTCAGCGATGCGGCCGCTTATCTGCCTCCGCGACAGGCCGTAAAGCTGGCCCTGAAGCCGCAGCAGCTCTCGCCCCGTCTGCTTGTTGTCCAGAGCGGCGTCTTGGAGCGCCGCGCCTATCCGCAGCCGCACCTGGTCAGGCTGGCGCACGGCGTCATACCCGGCCACGGTTATGCTGCCGGACGTGGGAGCCAGAAGCGTGACCAGAATCCGTATGACGGTTGTCTTCCCCGCGCCGTTGGGGCCAAGGAACCCGAAAATCTCCCCTTTGCGGACGGTCATGTCCACGCCGTCCACGGCCTTCACATCGCCAAAGTGGCGCACAAGACCCTTCACGGCAATGGCGTGTGTGTTTTCAGACGTGTTGGTCATTCAGATGCAAGGTTGGAGCGCGCGTTGGGATTCCGGTCTGCCGTTAGTCGAACATCAGGACGGTCCGCGTTACCTCCCCGGCTTTCATGGCTCGGAAGGCCTCGTTGACGTCCTCCAGCCGACCCCGGCGGGTGATCATCTCGTCCAGCCTCAAGCGGCCCTGTCTATAGAAGTCGATGAGTATTGGCATATCCACCCGGAAGCGGTTGGAGCCCATGCCGCTGCCCTGAATCCGCCGCTCGCCCAGGAACATGCGCCCCTCTATCTCTATCTTCTGGCCTGCGGGTATCATGCCGACGATGGTTGCGGTGCCGCCCGGCATCAGGCAGTTGAAGGCCTGTTCGGCCGCCGTCTTGAGGCCAATGGCCTCAAAGGAATAGTCCACTCCGCCGCCGGTGAGGCCCATTATAGCGTCCACGGGGTCGCGAGATGAGGCGTCCACAACGTGGGTGGCTCCCAGGTCCAGGGCGTGGGTGAGCTTGGGCTCCACAACGTCCACGGCGATTATCTGCCTGGCTCCGGCGATGCGCGCTCCCTGGACGGCGGCAAGGCCAACGCCCCCCAGGCCAAAGACGGCGACGGTGGACCCCGGCTCGATGCGGGCGGTGTTGATGACCGCGCCAACGCCGGTTATGACGCCGCAGCCGATGAGGGCCGCCCGGTCCAGGGGCATATCGTCATCGATCTTGACCAGGGCGTTCTCGTGCACCAGCATCCGCTCCGCATAGCTGGAGAGGTTGAACCCCTGGGTGATGGCGGCGCCGCTCCCGGCAAGGCTGAGGCGCGGTGGCTCCCCCTCCAGGCGGCGAGGCCGTTGGGAGCACCGGCTGGGATGCCCGGAGAGGCACTGCCGGCAGACGCCACAGAAGACGGACAGGCACGATATGACGTGGTCGCCGGGCCGGATGTAGTCGACCTGCTCTCCAACCTCCTCCACGATGCCGGCGGCCTCGTGGCCCAGGATGGACGGAGTGACGGTGGGGTACAGCCCTTCCACGTAGTGAAGGTCGCTGTGACAGACGCCGCTGGCGGCGGTGCGGACTACCACCTCCCGCGCCATTGGCCTGTCCATGTCCACCTCTTCGATGGTCAAGGGAGTGTTGACGGCATGGAGCACTGCGGCTTTGATGGGACGCCTCACGCTGAGCGAATTTTGCAGCCCATTATAGCACGTCCGGACGGGCGTTTGCGCTAGTCGGCAACTTGAGGTCTAGGGGCCGAGGGATTTGGCAAGCTGATAACTCCCGTTAAGCCATGTTATACTATTCACCGGAGAACGCATCTCTACGGGGTGAGAGTTATGACTACAGAACCGGAATACCGGCCGTACATAACCAGGGTGTGGGCCAGGAATTTCCGCAGCATTGAGTACGCCGAGTTGGAGTTGGGGCCGCTGACGGTCCTAGTGGGGCCCAACGCTTCCGGCAAGAGCAACCTGCTGGACATTTTGGGGTTCCTTGCCGATGCGGCGCGCAACGGCCTGGAAACAGCAGTAACCCGGCGGGGAGGGATTGACTCCATTGGCCGCAGGACGCCAACCGGAAGGGTGCTTGGCCCGGAAATCGGCTTCCAGTATGAAGGCCGGAGGGGGGAACTTGAGTACAGTTTTGCATTGACGCGGCGAGGCAGGGGTGAGTACAGTGTTAAACATGAATTTGCCCGGTTGGAACCTACCGAGCCTGGCAGCGACCCATTCGAGATTGAGATCACAGATCGGCGCCTTACCAAACCCGACCTCAAGATTATATTGAGGGAAGGGGAATCCACACTAAACAAATCCGGAAAACGTACAACTTCGCCGGTCAGTATAGTCAAGAGCTTCATAGGGGAAATGGGAGACCAAAGCCTTCAATTGATTCCTGCGGAACCCTCGCGAGTTACTTCTCTCTTGGCTTTTTTTCACTCCGGACCGAGTTCGACGGTAGAAAGTCCCAGTTTTCACCTGCACTTGGCTCTTAGAAATGTGAGAGATGATCTGGGCAAAATCGGTATGTACCACATCTTCCCCAATTCCTTGCGTGAACCACAGAAGGTAGCGGACAGCCATCCTCTGGCGGCGGGCGGGGAAAATCTGGCGTCTGTCCTGAGGGACATGGTACAGAAGAAGAGCCGCTTTCTCCCGGAATTGAAAGAGGCCTTGAGCGTTGCGGTCCCGGGAATCCGAGACATTCGAGTCATCCAAGCAGGTAGCTACTATGTGGTTGAGCTCAGGCACGAGAGGGATAACGAGGTTGGAAAAGGCCTCTGGTTTGACCTGTCCCATGAGTCCGACGGCACCCTCCGCCTGTTGGCTATGCTGACAGCCCTGTTCCAGGACCCGGCCCCGTCGTTGATTGGCTTGGAAGAGCCCGAGTTGGCAATTCACCCCGGCGCTATGGCAGTGCTGGCAGACACCATGAAGGAGGCGTCGCTGCGGGGGCAGGTGCTGGTTGCCACCCATAGCCCCGACCTGATCAACCTGCTGCCCATCGAAACCATCAGGGCGGTAACCGCCGAGGACGGCTCGACAAGGGTAGGCAGAATCGCGGGACACCAGCTGAGGGCAGTGCAAGACAAACTGTTCTTACCCGGAGAATTGCACAGCATGGAAGGACTCCAACCAGCGGCCGCAGGTACACCTACCGAATGACGACAATTATATCGGTCGTAGAAGGAGACGGAGATGTCGCGGCGCTACCAGGGCTGTTAGGCCGTATCCTGTTGGAGATGTATAACCGATCGGACGTATTAGTGGCTCAAGGGAAGACCATGGTAGTTAATGCCAAAGGACGGTCTACTCTAGAAAACAGGTTAGAAAAATTCATTCAATACGCGCAATACAGATCTGAATGCGACGCAATCCTGGTCCTTTTGGATACGGACGGCGACTGCCCGGTAAGTCTAGCCCAGGGGCTCTTGCGACGTTGCGAAAAATTAGGCTTGACCTGCCCGATAGAGATAGTATGCGCCCATAGGTGTTACGAGTCCTGGTTTCTGGCCAGCCTGGACGCCATCAAGGGACAATGCGGAATCAGGGGCACAGCTGTCTTGCCTCAGGATGCTGAGGACATCCAAAACCCCAAGCAGTGGCTCACCGACCAAATGCCCACCGGACGGGCTTACAAAGAAGTATGGTACGACCCACCAGGCTTCACTCAGCCGGAGCATTGACATAGGCGAGGCCCACAAAAACTCACGCTCCTTCCGCCGTTTGTGCCACGCGTTGGAGCAATTGCTGGCCCAGGCATACCCGCACACCCCTTGAGCTTCCCGCGCACGGCGCAGTTGCAGGCGGGGCGGAGTCCACGTCCGGCCCCCGGCGCGAAACGGCGTTGGTGGTGGTAGGGAAATCCCCCTGCTCGTTGCGCGTTGCCGTACGGGGGTGGTACACTCACTCCCATCCACTGAGCTTTAGCGCTCCGGTCCACACACCAACTATGTTCCACTATGGACTCATAGGAGACATGTCCTCAGCGGCGCTTGTCGGGACAGACGGCTCCATCGACTGGTGCTGCTTCCCGCGTTTCGACTCTCCCAGCGTCTTTGCCGCCATCCTTGACCAGGAGATAGGCGGACGCTTCCGCATCAGCCCTGTCGGCTTCTGCCTTGACACCCGGCAGAGGTATCTTCACGATACCAACATACTGGAGACCACTTTCACCACAAGCGAGGGCATAGTCTCCGTCACAGACTTCATGCCCATCATTGAGGATGACGACGACAACCCGGAGACGCCGCCCAACGCCGACGACGAAATCCACCGCATCGTCACCTGTCTGTCCGGGGAGGTTGATATGCGCTGCGATTTCCAGCCCAGGCACGACTACGCCCGCTCTCTCCCCGGCTTTCGTCCCATGCGCGGCCGCTCCGGCAATTCCGCCGTCCGGGCGCGTGGCGGCGGGCAGACCATGACGCTTGTCGCCAGCATCCCTCTCCCCTTTGACGACCGTGGCGTCATCTGCGACTTCACCCTTGCCAAGGGACAGACCGTCACGTTCGTCCTTGCGTACGGCAACGGCCGTCCGGCCAGCCTGGAGCGGTATCGCACCGCCGAGAAGCTGGACCAGACCAGGAGCTACTGGCAGGAGTTGGTGGAAAGAATGAACTACGAAGGCCTCTGGCGGGACTCCGTAGTGCGCTCCTTCCTGGCGCTTCACCTTATGATGTACCGTTACACAGGGGCCATAGTCGCCGCGCCCACCACCAGCCTGCCGGAAACCATTGGAGGCTCGCGCAACTGGGACTACCGCTTCTCGTGGCTGCGCGACTCCAGCTTCACCGTCGATATTCTCTACCGGCTGGGGGACACCTACGGGGCCGACCGTTACATCAACTGGCTGCTGGAGCAGTGTCAACTGAGCCGCCGTAAAACCCGCATCGTCTACGGCATAACAGCCAGGTCATCGCTCAGGGAGTACACGCTCGACCACCTGCGCGGGTACGAGGACTCCCGTCCCGTCCGCATCGGCAACGCCGCTGAGCGGCATCTTCAGATGGACGTTTTCGGAGAGGTCATCATCTCCATACACTCCCTGCTTCTGCTCCACGGAGAAATATCGGCGGAATCCTGGCAGATGGTCCACTCCCTGGCCGAAACCGTTATGGGCAACTGGCATCGGAAGGACCGCGGCGTCTGGGAGGTCCGGGGCGAGCAGCAGCACTTTGTGTATTCCAAGGTAATGTGCTGGGTCGGTCTCGACCGCGCCTCCCACATCGCAGACGTCATGGGTCACAAGCAACTGGCCGGCCGGTGGTCCAGGACCGCTGAGCGTATCAAGGCAGAGGTCCTGGACTCAGGATGGACCTCCACCAAACAGGCCTTCCGGCAGCGATATGAAGACGACGCTCTGGATGCCTCAAACCTGGTCATCCCCTTCCTGGGCCTGTTGCCGCGCGACGACCCCCGCATCCTGCAAAACCTGGATGCCATCGAACGGGAGTTGGCCGACGGCCCAATGGTCTGGCGATACCTCCCGCAGGAGACGGACGACGGCCTGGGAGGCCAGCCCGAGGGCGCCTTCACCCTGCTCAGCTTCTGGCTAATCGGAAACCTCATATACACCGGCCAGACCGACCGCGCCTTGGACTATTTCCACGAGATGATCACCAAACGGGCCAACCACCTTGGCCTCTTCGCCGAAATGTTCGATCCGGCCACAGACCGGCAGCTGGGCAACTTCCCCCAGGCATACTCGCACATTGGCCTGATCCACTCCGCCCTGAACCTCTCCAGCTTCATCGCCAATACCGCCACCAGGCGCAGGCACCGCCCCCACTAGCCGAGCCACCCTTGCGGATGCCAACGGCCGCCTGCGAGAATGTCCTTGCCCGTTCGTGGTAAGCGTGTCAATCCCTATTGCCCAGTAGACACCAAAAACTCCGTTACTCGTGGGCCGTCGATTTGGAGGTAGCGAGCGGAGACTGCCACGGCCTCCACTATGGAAACGAAGCTTGAGTTACTGTCTAATAATGTATACACTTATCTTACTGACTGTCGAAGAGGCCGTGCATGGTAGCGGCCGAAATGAGGAGTCACTTTGTCATGCTATACTTAGCTCACGCGTCTCAAGACAAGCAGTTTGTTGATCGTGTCGCCCTCCAACTAGGTCGGCATGCGGTCGTTTACGACAAGTGGACGTTCAAGGCTGGTGACTCATTGCTCGAGGCAATGCAACAAGGCCTAGACGATTCCGATGTGTTCGTGCTGTTCGCGAGCCTCAACTCTCTTCAGTCTGTGTGGACAAACTATGAGATTGATGAAGCGGAGTGGCGTTTGGCGGTTGGCAGACTACGGAATGCAGTCACTGTAATTCTAAGGGGCGAGCTGGAAGTCAAGGACTTGCCGCGATGGCTTACACAAACACTGGTATTTAGTTCGTCAAATCCCAAACATACTGCAAGGGCCCTGACAGCGGAAGTCGCGCGCAACGCAGATCATCCTCCGACCAAGTTTTTTATGGGTAGGGAGAGAGAACTTTATGAAATGGCCTCCAAACTTGCGCCGATTGACACCCACCCTCCCCGGATCGTGGTAGTGCATGGGCTTCAGGGGGTCGGGCGCCGCACCCTACTAAGACGTGCGGCCAGCGATTACTTGTCGCTAAACACTTTGGTCGAGGTCGATTTACTCGAGAACGAGGGACTGATAGAACTCTATATCAAGCTCAGCGATGAATCAAGAGGCTTTGAGACTCGTTCAGACCTAGCTCAAGAGATTGCAGCCTTTTCAGAATTGGATTCGCGCACACAGGCAGAGGAAATCGGCAAGATTCTCAGCCTCATGGATACGAACGGTGAAACCGTTCTCGTGCATGATCGTGGATCTCTCCTCAACGAGTCGGGACAATTCAATGAAGATTCAATACGCTTAATGTCGGCGTTGGAGAAACATGAGGGAATCTACCTCTTCATCGCGCAGCGGCGACGGCCAGACCTTTTAGGATTCCCACCACCAGTACCTCTTGCACTGCATCAAGCGGCGCCTCTTGCACTCAACTCGATAGAGCAACTCCTCCAGAGCTATCTAAAGATTGCTGATGTGAGGTCACAGCCTAACCAAATCCGGGAACTAGCTGAGTATATGGGAGGATACCCTCCAGCAGTTGACCTTGCTGTAACCCTGATAAAGCAGTATGGCCTTGATGTCATCTTGGCCGATAAGACTGTCCTAGTTGGTTTTCTCTCGCGCACATTCGCTGATGCTCTCAGGAGAATAGCCCTTCCGGAGCATGGCGCAGCAATCTTGAGGATTCTGGCTGCATTCTCTAATTTGCCCCTGGATGCAATCTCCGCTGTTGTAGATGTACAGTCGGAGATCATAGCGGCCGATATGCGCGCCTTGATGGATGAAAACCTAGTCGGAGTCTCCGATGCTGGCCTTTATGCAGTTTCACCACCTGTTGTGCGCGGAGTAGAGACCGTATTCGGTAGGCCAACTACTGCTGACTATGAGGTTCTAGGAAACCACCTGCGCCAAGCGCACTGGGGTCCAGACCTGCCACTTCCAGTTCTTGCTGTCATAGACGCTACTCTGAT
Source organism: Dehalococcoidia bacterium (assembly GCA_965247645.1). Classification (GTDB taxonomy): domain Bacteria; phylum Chloroflexota; class Dehalococcoidia; order Lucifugimonadales; family UBA2985; genus JAPPHY01. The sequence continues at coordinate 1,256,705 of OZ252024.1, read as the reverse complement.
ATCAATCGCACGCAGCGATTCCACAGCGTTAGACGGATTCGGTGACGTCACCCTGCCCTCAATGATTGAGCGGTATGCAGAGCAAAGCTACCACAACAAGGAGTGGGCCACCGCAAAATCCCTTGCGCAGCGAGCACTCACCGCAGATCCGAATCGCCACCGCGCACGAAGGATCCTATTTCAAGCCTACGTACGCGAGAGCGAATGGCCTCAGGCGGAATCGGTTCTTAAGGATATTCAAGCCAATGCCAGGGGAGATCGATTCTATCTGGAAGGGTTCATGCTCTGGAAGCAAGGGAATCTAAATGGTGCAGTTACTGCATTCGAAGACGCCGCCAAGAGCGGCCACCGCTCGCCATCCGTGCAGAGGGATAGAGCTCACTGTCTATTCCGTCTCGGACGCATTTCGGAAGCATGGGACGCCGTTAGACAAGCTGACCAGCACTTCGGTGAGAACCGATTCGTTCTCGATCTTGCCGCCCAAATCGCAATTGCGAAGCGCGAATACTCAGAGGCGGAGGGTTACATAGATAGGCTTGAGCGACTCGATTACCCAGAGAATGTCGCTCATAGAAGGGCGACCCTCCTCATTGGCCAAGGTCGACTCCAAGACGCCCGACGCGAGGCTGAGCGTGCCATTGACACTGCTAACCCACGTTTCGAGGCAATCGCTCAACTATGTGACGTGTACGTTCGCCTAGGTGATGAGCGTGCAGAGCGTGCGATCCAAGAACTGAAGTCGGGGAACAACACCCACTACAGAGACGTGCAGTTGGGACTAGAAGTGAAACGTCTCCTGAGGGATGGCCACCACAGACGCGCAGCTCTTCAGTGGGTGGGTATCAGAAACAAGGGACTCCCAGTCCATGATGCACTTTGGGCCGAGATTCTTCGCCAGCGAATTGACGATCCTGCGACCTCACTTGTCGAACGAAACGAGGCGGAAGCAGAGTTGGTCTCGATGGGGAATGTTATTGACTTGCCGTTGTCCTTGGACGAAGCATCCGATGACTTGGACATGGGCGCATGATTCAACTCACAAGATTTGAAACGTCGCTTGACGACCACATCACTCTTGCAAATTCACCTTCCTCTAAATCCTGGGTTCACCTTCACCGGCATTCTATTCAAGATGCGCTAGTAAAGCCGCGGCACCTGCCGAATCGTGTAGACTGAGCAGTGCGCCTTGAACTGCACGACGATACGGGGCAGCAACCCGGAGTGGCCGAGTGGGATGGACGGATGCCCACGTTCGCAGGCATGAGTGACCAAAAACCACCCCTGCGAAGCTTGTCCTCGTGGAAACAGGGAGCAGGGGGCTATCCCCCAGAGGCGGTCGCCCCTCTACCGCAAGTCCAGGCTTATGTCCATCGCCATCACCGAGTGGGTGAGAGCGCCCACGGATATTAGGTCCACCCCAGTTTCGGCGACGGCTCTGACGGTCTCCAGGTTGATGCCCCCGGACGCCTCCAGAAGGCGCCTGCCCTCCGTCATGGTCACCACCTGCCGCATCTCTTCCGGAGACATATTGTCCAGCAGAATCACGTCGGCGCCGGCCTCTAGGGCCTCCCTGGCCTCTTCTATGGACTCCACCTCAATCTCCACCCTCAGGGTGTGCGGTGAGTTCTCCCTGGCAAGGCTCACTATCTCCACCAGCCCAAGCCCCCGCGCGCGAAGGGCGGCGATGTGGTTGTCCTTGATGAGGATGCCATCGGCCAGGTTGTAGCGATGGTTGTGGCCCCCTCCCATTCGCACGGCGTACTTCTCCAACTGCCGTATCCCAGGCACGGTTTTGCGGGTATCGACGATACGGGCCTTTGTGCCTTGCGCCGCCTTCACGTACATGGACGTTGCAGTCGCAATGCCGCTGAGGCGCTGGAGGAAGTTGAGGGCCACCCGCTCACCCTTGAGGATGCCTGCGATGCTTCCCTCCACCTCTGCCACCACGACGCCGGGCGATACCTCGGAGCCATCGGCTATCAGCGTGCGGGTCTCCACGTCGGGGTTGGCGTGGCGAAAGACCTCCAGGGCGACCTCAACGCCGGCGATGACGCCCGCGGCCTTGACGACTATCGACCCCAGCCCGTGGATGTCCGGCGGTATGAGGGCGTCGGTGGTGACGTCGCCTGGCCCCAGGTCCTCCTCCAGCGCCCCGGCCACGATGGCTATTACAGAAGACGTGATTTCAAGCATATTAGTGGCTGTGTCCTCGTAGTCTCTTCAACGATAAGCCTCCCGCCGGTGACGTACAGCTCGGATTGTCACTACACTATCCCGGTCATCTATGGTATACAGAATCCTGTAATTCCCGACCCGTAAGCTGTACTCCTCCCGACCTGTAAGCTTCTTAGCGCCTTGCTGCCTGGGATTGTCGCCAAGGGAATAAGCCTTTTCCCCGATTCGGGCGCTCTCTCTCTTGACGAAAGTCTGGACAGTTCCCTCCAAGCTGAGCGCAAGAACCGGACTCGATATGTCATCCTGCCAAGGAGGTCTCTCCCATTCTAGCCATGACCTCCTCGATGGGGTACGAAGGCTCACCCTCTCGGTCTCGTATGATGGCAATGTCCAGAACGTCCTTCCGGAGGTAGGGATAGTCCAGTAGCCGTGAAGCAACCAGTCTCTTCTCTGCCTTCGACAAGGACTCAAGAGCCATCATAAAGACCTCTGCCCTGCTCTCCTTGCCATCAGCCTTCATTGGCGCCCCTATCTGCCAAGTTCTTCTCAAGTGGTCGGGTAGGCTCTGTCTCGCACTCTCGGACGAGCCCAATTTCCAGCGCCTCTTCTCGGAGCTGTAGGTCATCAAGCAGCCGAGAAACTACCACCCTCTTCTCCGCCTTTGACAGGGACTCAAACGCCTTCATGAAGACCTCTGCCCTGTTCTCTTTGCCGTTCATTGATGCTCCAAACTCGCTTGTTTGAGCCGTTATTGTACCACACTCACTGAGACCTTGCGGACCTGCCTCAAACGTCATAGGCCAAACGCTTGCCGCGCCTCCTCAGGGACCACCACTGTCCCGTCCTGCTCCACGTCCACACCTTTGCGTCTGAGCAGGTAGCACGGATCCACATCTTCCATCCAGTAGTACGCCTCGTGGCGGAAAAAAATTGCCCACCAAGCCTTGTACAGTTCCTCCCCTTCAACAGGCGGGTCAAGAATAAACATTAGTACCGTCTCCTCCGAGGCAGGCAGAGCTTTCAGTGATTTGACCTCACACCACTTCGAGAAGATGGGCCAGTGATCCGCAGACTTCACCAGGAAACTCTGGAAATAGGGGTCCAAAAACGGGTCGATCCTCCAATCGACTGGATATCCGTCCTCGTCCAACTCCGGCGGAGGCGGGCGGCGCCTGAGGACGTTGCGAATAATGGCGCTCCGGGCATTGTTGAGGAGCGCCTTCAGCATCAGCCGGACGGGTGGCCTCTGTTCGAAGCTAGGAGTTGTGGGCTGCGTCCCGTCCCATTGCACAAGCACAAGGGGTTCCGAATCGCTCCTGTACCTGCGCCACGGCGGCTCCGGCTCCTTTGGACGATGGCGTGACTTTCTCATCCAGGCAATTACTGCGAGCAATGCGCTGTCCCCTCCTCATCCCAGTCCCCGGTCTGCACGACCTTCGTCCTGGAATATTGGCGAGCGCAACCACAAGAGCACTCAGCTTAGAGCGGGTTTCGGCGCTTTCGGACAGAGGCGGAATATGCCCTCGACCGGGACGCCGATATTCCCCCCTACACCTCTCGCAGCATTCGCTCCAGGGCTATGCGGGCGTAGTTGGCCGTCTCGTCGTCCACGGTGATGCGGTTCATCACCTCGCCGTCCAGCAGGCGCTCCAGCGACCACAGCAGGTAGGCCGGGTGGGTGCGGTACATGGTGGAGCAGGGGCAGACCACCGAGTCCAGGCAGAAGATCAGCTTGTCAGGGTTCTCCCATGCGAGCCGGTTGACCAGGCTTATCTCCGTGCCCACGGCCCACTTGCTCCCGGAAGGCGCCTCATTGATGGTCTTGATGATGAACTCAGTTGAGCCGTCGCAGTCGGCGGCCTGCACCACGTCCATGACGCACTCCGGATGCACCACCACGTTTATGTCCGGGTAGGCGGCCCGCGCCTTCTGTATCTGGGCGACGCTGAACCTGGTATGCACCGAGCAGTGGCCCTGCCACAGGATTACCGTGGACTTCCGCAGCGCCTCCGGCGTATTGCCTCCCAGGGGCTTGAATGGGTTCCACACCACCATCTCATCCAGGGGCACGCCCATCTTGAGGCCGGTGTTGCGGCCCAGGTGCTGGTCCGGGAAGAACACTATCCGCTCCCCTCGATCAAAGGCCCACTTGTACACAGCGGGGGCGTTGCTGGACGTGCAGACAATGCCGTTGTTGCGTCCGCAGAGGGACTTGATGGCGGCGGTGGAGTTCATGTAGGTGATCGGGATTACCCCGCCCTCGCCCAGGATCTCCGTCAGGTCGTCCCAGCAGTCCAGCACGTCGTCGGTGCGGGCCATGTCGGACATGGAGCAGCCGGCGGTTATGTTGGGCAGGATCACCTTCTGGTGTGGCGCGCTCAGGATGTCCGCCGTCTCAGCCATGAAGTGTACGCCGCAGAAGACGATGAACTCGGCCAGTGGCTGCGCGGCCGCCTGCTGCGACAGCTTCAGGGAGTCGCCCCGGAAGTCGGCGAACTGGACTATCTCGTCACGCTGGTAGTGGTGGCCCAGGATGACCAGGCGGCTGCCCAGTGTATCCCTGGCCTGCCGGATGCGACGCTCCAACTCAGCGCCGCCCATGTAGTGGTACTCCGCCGGGATGCTTTGCCAACTGACCACGGCGGCGAACTCCTCCGCCAGCGGCTTCACGTCCAGCGGCTCACCGATGCGACAGAACGCGGATTGCTCCGTTTCCGTCAGTGGTATATACGGAAGTTTCTCTGTAATAGGCATGTTATTATCCCTCCAACTACATTATACGCCATTACGGGTCAGTTAGCCAAAGCCCCCTGTAGAGACCAGGGGCCGGTCTTGCTTATGCGGACCCGGGCCAACTCTCCAAGGAGGTCGGCCTCATGCGGGAAGAACACCAGCTTGTCGCTGCGAGTCCGTCCCTGCCATTGTCCTTTGTTGTGGCCGTCAACCAGCGCTTCCACCGTCCGTCCCAGGAGCCCCGCGTTGATTTCAGCGACGATTCCCTCCTGGAGATCCTCGATGGCCTGAAGCCTGGCCTTCTTCTCGTGGTCTGGAACGTCGTCCTCCATCCTGCGTGCGGCGATGGTGCCGGGCCTGGTGGAGTAGGCGGCCGCATGCACCTTGTCGAACCTGACGTCCCGGATGATGTCAAGTGTGGCTTGAAACTGCTCGTCCGTCTCGCCCGGAAAGCCGACTATCACGTCGGTGCTCATGGAGACGTCCGGGACGGCGGCGCGTATCCTGTCGACCAGCCGGAGGTAGTCGTCTCTGGTGTAGCTGCGGCGCATGTTCAGCAGGACTTCGTCGTCCCCGGCCTGGAAGGGCAGGTTAAAGTGCTCACATACCTTGGGGGAGTCGGCGACCGCTTGGATGATGCGGTCGCTCATAAAGCGAGGGTGAGAGGTGAGGAAGCGGATGCGCTCCAGGCCCTCGATGGGGTGTACCGCCTCCAGGAGGTCGGCTAGGTCCGGCCTGTCCGGCAGGTCGTGGCCGTAGGCGTCCACCGTCTGGCCGAGCAGGGTGACCTCCCTGACGCCTCGCTGCGCCAGGAGCTCCACCTCTCGGACCACGTCCTCTACGGGGCGGCTCTGCTGCCGGCCGCGCCGGTAGGGGATGATGCAGAAGGAGCAGAACTCATCGCAGCCGTGGATTATGGGCACGTAGGTGGTGACGTGTGGCTTGACGGGCGTCAGGTTTTGCAGGCAGCCCTCCACGTCCATGCCAAGCCGCTCGCCAAGCAGGTCGATGAGAGGCCCGTACTGCTGCGGCGGCATGAATACGTCCACATATGGGAAGCGACGCTCAAGGTCGCCGGTCTTTGGCCCCACCATGCAACCCATGAGGGCGACTATTCGCTCAGGGTCTCGCTGCTTGAGGGGCTTGAGGGAGGTTATCATGCCCGTGACCTTGTCCTCGGCGCTCTGCCGCACCACGCAGCTGTTGAGCACTATGACGCCGGCTTCTTTGGGCGATGCGCTCTCCCGGAAGCCAAGGCCGTGCAACGCGCCGGCCAGGCGCTCGGAGTCGGCCTTGTTCATCTGGCAGCCGATGGTCCAGATATAGTAACTGTTAGCGTCCACCTGGGCTCCTGGCAACTGCTATGTTCCTTGGCTATTGGTCATTGGTGAGAAGGTGGCGGAGGGAATGGGATTCGAACCCATGAGAGAGCTTGCGCCCCCTAACCGCTTAGCAGGCGGCCGCACTAGGCCACTATGCGATCCCTCCTGCCAATGAATATAGATAATAACAGATAGCGGCGAGACCCCACAAGCCCCTATGCGGAATGGGCTTCAAGCGCCAAGTTGAACCAGGCGCTCTTCCGTGCTAGACTCCAAGTGCGAGAGACATGCTCATAGTGGGCACAGGGTGCGGATTCTCCGTGCCCCCGAGTGGCCCCGCTATGGGTGTGGTGTCTCTCGCAAGCGCCGTATCCTGCCACGAGGGGGCTATTCTTTTCGGCGCAAAACATTGACCAGGAGGCAGCTACATGTTTTGGCGCAAGAAAAAGATCCCATTTCGGGATTGGGCATTATCCATAATCCTTGGAGATTTAGGTACGGGTCCTCAGATTCATTTCGATTTGGCAAGGGTTGCAGCAGTAGAGTCAATGAAATTTGGCATAGCCGTTGGCGCACAGTTTCCGACAAAGGTCATGCCCATGATAAGACAGGTATCAGGAGACAATGCCAATAACACCTATGCGCAGATGAAGGAGTCCCTGCAAAGCTGGGTGGACGCCAACGCGGAAACTGGCATAGAACTCGAGTCTTACCCACTCATAACCGACATGGTCAATAAACTACAGACGCCCCGAATTCCGCGCACAGTGTCAAACGGTTGGTCTGTTTTCACCTTCTTCTATGGGCTATTGATGGGAAGCCTGTACAGGGAACTCTTCTTGGAAGCGCTTGCATCCTCAATCCACTATGGGAATTTGCAATGGGAGCTAGTGAAGGAGTCCGCACCCGCTGATCTAGCTTCCACCCCTTTGCCAAGTTACCAGGGGTTCCTATCTGACGCAAAAGATATGGTAATCAGGTACGAGAGAGAGCACGGAGCTCTGTTATGAAGCTATCCGGGTTGAAATTGGCGCGATTTGGCTTGCTCGCCTATGGTGCTAGCTTAGAGTTTGCTTAAATCGCGTTGCCTAAAGGCTGTGTCCCACTCCCTATACCTTGCCACAAGGTCTTCAAGTTCGTCTGTTACCAGTGCGAGCGTCTCGCTGAGGAAGTCTCGGCTGACAACCAGATAGTCGTAGCTCTCGTTAGCTCCCTCATATCTTAGAATCTTCCTTCTTTGCTCCCTGCTGACCATCTCAAGACGACCATTCTCATGTGCAACTATGTTACGCAGGTCTAAAAGGATCATCAACCGCTTCCAGTGCTCGTTGTTTATTGACAGTGCGAACTCGAGGATGTGCTTGTAGTATCTTTTGGCACGGTTAAGCAGGTCTCCCTTGAGATCATCTATGCCAATCTGCTGTCCTTGCTTCTTTTGAATTAAGCCTGCGATTTCTGTAACTGCCGACTCGTACACGGAGAACAATGTGACGAGAAATGGGCCTCGCAAGATATGAGGCAAGCTGAACTCGATCTCGATCTCGATGTTAAGCTCTTGCCGGGCTAAGTCCCATTCCGCGTAGTCATCGTACAACCTCCGTACTTCCTCTAGCTCTAATGCTATTTCTTTTTTGCGTTGTTCAATCTGATCTTCAATGCGCTTCAAATGTTCTTTAAGTGTGGTTAACTCTATTCCGACTTCAAGTAGCCTAAAATCAACTACAATTTTCTCTCCCATTGTTTTCACCACCCTAGATATAATAATCTCAGCAGTACTAAGCTAAGGAGTGCTTTCAGAACTCAGACAGTGTAGCCCTCTTCAGCTTTTCTCCCGGCACGAGATCAAACACATCAGAAGTGCCCCCAAATTTATAAACAACCCTGAGACTACTATGCAATCTCCTGTGACGGTGCACACAAGCATGACAGAAGGAGAGTGCTGCTACAAGGCTTTGAACGGACTTGTTGGCTTTCCGCTCATATGGTTCGACAAGCTCACCACGAGCGGGATGGGAGGGGCGCCCCAACCAACGCTGGCACTGCCAGTCCCTGTAGAGAATACCCGGCGTCCCCCCCTTCCTTGCTTACAATGGTCTGGCTTTGTTATACTGGCGTGCGGTCCGGAGTTTTGAGGAGATTTCAGGACATGACGCTAGCAACTAAATACGAGACTGTGATTGGGCTGGAGGTCCATGCTCAGCTGCTGACCAGGAGCAAGATGTTCTGCGCCTGCCCGGCCGACTACGTCCAGGGCTCGCCCAACTCGGTGGTGTGCCCCGTTTGCCTTGCCATGCCCGGCGTCCTCCCGGTGATCAATCGACGGGCTGTGGAGTGCGTCATAATGACCGGCCTTGCGCTGAACGCTACCATAGCCGGGAACGCCCAGTTCCATCGCAAGAACTATCCCTACCCGGATCTTATGAAGGGATACCAGATATCCCAGTACGATGAACCCATCGCCTTGGGCGGATGGCTCAGCATAGATGTGGGCGGGACCCGGAAGAAGATCGGAATAACCAGGGTCCACCTGGAAGAGGACGTTGCCAAGCTCCAGCACCATCAGGATGCCGATGGAGAGGGCTACAGCCTGGTGGACGTGAACCGCTCAGGCATCCCCCTCATGGAGACGGTGAGCGAGCCCGACATGCGCTCTCCGGAGGAGGCTCGACAGTACCTTTTGAGCCTGAGGGCCATCCTCCAGTACCTTGGAGTCTCCACCGGGAACATGGAGGACGGGAGCTTCCGATGTGACGCCAACGTGAGCATTCGGCCCGTGGGCAGCGCGGAGTTCTCCACCAGGACCGAGGTAAAGAACATGAACAGCTTTCGGGCGGTCTACCGCGCCCTGGAGTTCGAGGTGGAGAGGCAGACAAGGGTTGTGGAGGAGGGCGGCAGAGTGGTTCAGGAGACCCGCGGCTGGGTTGAGGAGCGCGGGGAGACAGCCTCCCAGAGGACAAAGGAGTTCGCTCACGACTACCGCTACTTCCCGGAGCCGGACCTGCCCCCCATCTCAATGAGCGCTGAGTGGGTGAATGAGATAAGAGCCGGCCTGCCGGAGTTGCCCGGAGCCAGGCGAGACAGGTTTGTCGCCGAGTACGACCTCTCACTGTATGACGCCGGCCAGCTCACCGCCTCTAGGGACACGGCGGACTTCTTTGAGGAAAGCCTCAAGGCCAAAGAGGCTGACCCACAGGCGGTTGCCGCCAAGGCCAAGGCAATAGCCAACTGGATGTTGGGCGACATGACGGGCCTGCTGAACTCGTCCGACACGCATCTCAAGGATGCCAGGATCACCTCCGGTGGCCTGAGAGAGTTCACGGACATGATAGAGGCGGGCGCCATCAGCGGCCCCGCGGCCAAGACGGTGTTTGAGGAGATGTTCAGGTCCGGAATGGGCGCTGCGGCAATAGTCCAGGAACAGGGCTTGACCCAGATAAACGACCCCGGTCTTCTGAATGCGGCCGTAGCGGAGGTCATCCGGCGGAACCCTCAAGCGGTTCAGGACTTCATTGGAGGCAAGGAGACCGCCATCAAATTTCTGATAGGCCAGGTTATGAAGGAGACGCGGGGCAGGGCGAACCCAGCCGTGGTAAACCGGATACTCGTAGCGAGTCTGGGCCCAGGGGACAACGGATAATGGAAGCCTTTTTCCAGACGTCCCAGATTCTGGTATCCGTACTGCTGGTGGGCATCATCCTGGTCCAGGTCAGGGGACAGGGATCGGGCTTCTTCGGATCGGGTCAGGCATCGTTCCGCACCCGCCGGGGCGTGGAGAAGACCCTGTTTCAGCTTACAATCGGGCTTGCAGTTCTCTTTACCTTTCTGGCCATAATGAGCGCCGTGCGGCCATCCTGGCTCTTCTGACCACTTCGTCCGCATCCGGGGACTTTCCTTGATAACCCTCACCACGGACTTCGGGACGCGGGACTCCTACGTGGCCGAGATGAAGGGCGTGGTTCTTGGACTCAACCCGCGGGCCGTCATAGTGGATGTCTCCCACGACATCGACCCACAGAACACGGTCCACGGGGCCTTTGTGCTGGGACGCGCGTATCCCTCCTTTCCAGGGGATGCTGTCCACGTGGCTGTCGTTGACCCCGGCGTGGGAACTTCCCGCAGGGCGATTCTGCTGGTCACGCCAACAGGCCGCTTTCTGGCTCCGGATAACGGCCTTCTCACCTACCCGGTCAGGGAAAGCCCCGAGTACGATGAGGCTGTCCGAAGCCGGCGCTTCCTGGAGCCGGTGGAGGCCCCCGTTCCGGCGGGATGCGCCGCGTACGAGTTGTCCAACCACAGCCTGTGGCGCGCTACCCTGAGCGATACCTTCCACGGCCGCGACGTCTTCGCTCCCGTGGCGGCGCATCTGTCTCTGGGCGTTCCACCGGAGGAGGTGGGAGAGCGGCTGCAATCTATGGTTTGCTTGTGCATCCCTCATCCACAGGAGCGGGGAAACGCCCTGTCCGGCCATGTTGTACACGTGGACGGGTTTGGAAACCTCATAACCACCATAGACGGTGAGGCGCTCCGGCAGAGAAGCTTGGAGGCGTCGGTGAACGGCCATCGCATACGCGGCATAGGCAGGTCATATGAGGACGGACCGGACACACTGGCTATCGTCGGCAGCCACGGGAGCCTGGAGATTGCTGTCAGGAATGGCAACGCGGCGCGGGAGCTCGGCGCGCAGGTGGGCGACGAGGTTGTTGTGGAGCTGCGGCGGTGAGCCGCCGCGCCTTCCCGCTCGCGCCTTCCCGCTCGCGCCCTTGCCCCGCTCGTGGTGTGCATGTCGAACCACACTCGCACGGCTGGACCGCTCAGATAAGGAGAAAGGGTATGTCCAATCAACTTTTCCCAAGGTGGGACTCTCACTACCCGGATCCCCTCAGGCTCCGGCGGGAGGTGGAGGCGATGGCGGACTCCTATGTGGAGGCGCTGCTGGACGCAATACCGCACGGGGAGATACAGGGCATCTATCTGAAGGGGTCCGGGCAGAAGGAGTGGGACTCCCCCGTAGACTACGTTCCGGAGATCAGCGACGTGGACATACACATCCAGTTCTACAGCGACGAGAGTTGGCCCAGGCGCATCGGGACTTTCGCGCAGGCGGTGAATATCCAGCGCGCGGTCGAGACGTCGTACCTGTCGAAGATAAGGGAGCCGCTGCACCTGCCAAGGCCGCAGCTGATGGTTGTGAACAAGCTGATGAAGGACATCGAGTTTATCCATTCGCCCAGGAGTACGGTCAGGACGCTATACGGCGAGGAGTACCCAATTGCCGACTACAGCGACCCGGACCACGTAAAGCGCGTGGAGCGCGACAGGCTGCTGGCCGACGGCGCGTACATGGACGGCCTGCCTCTGCACGTTATCGACAGGCCGGGCAGGTACATACGGGAGACGCTGCGCAACCTGGTTTGGCGGGTCTCGCCATCCGGGCCTCGCGCACTGCACCTGATGGGAACCGATACGGAGCTGGCCTGGAGCGTTAACCGCACCCGCGTGGTCTCAATGCTAACGGAGTTGGGCCAATTGGACCTGGCCGCGAGCTACCTGGATTTCTACATCTCAGGCTGGGAGTACTTGCTATCCGGCTACGAGGACTCCGAGGCGGGCCGCGCCGCCATAAGCGCCGCAGTGGAGACGCTGACTATCGCGCGGGAGATAGCCGAGCGCTGGCGGGCATGACGACGTTGAGGCGCTACAACCCCAGCTTGCCGGGGTTCATTATGTTATGCGGGTCAAGCGCCGACTTTATGCTGCGCAGGACTTCCATGCCGCTCCCCAGCTCACGCGGGACCAGGTGGGCCAGCTTTGTCCCGACGCCGTGGACGTACTCCATAGAGCCGCCCATGTCCTGGGCCAGCGTGAGCGCCTCGTCCACCGCGCGGTCCAGCTGCTCAGACGGCCCATCGTCCTCAAGACCAACGTCAACCAAGACTACCGAAAACAGGTCCGGCTGAGTCCACAGGGCGAACTCCCGAATCTCCAAGCCTGCGCCGGCGGCGATCTCCTGGCACCGGCGTCGATACTCCAGAACTCGTGAGGCGGGGATGGCAACGTGTGGGTAGGCCGTTGTCCTGGGCCAGCCCCGCGCGGGCGGTCTCTCCGATGCCTTCCCGTCCAGAAACCTCTCTTTGTAGCGGTACGCCGAGTCGTGGCGTGTGTCCCAGTACTCTTGGGCCGGGCGCGGCCCGATGTCCATTCCATTGGAGGCGTTGCAGACCTGCAATGCCCTCGCGTGCTGGGCATCCACCTCTTCTCTGTATCCCTCAAACACCATGTACATCCACGTCTTGCATGGGACTGGGCGATTCGGAGCTTCGCGCTTGGACTCATCGGGCTCCTCGGTCAGGTCGATGAGGGCGGGCTTGAGGCCCAACGAGAACAGCTCCAGCATTGCCCGGAACCCGTCCTCGAATTGTGGAAAGGCAATAGTCTTGAACAGGCGGGCTTCCGGCAGCCGGAAGACCCGGATGGTGGCCCGGGTTATGACGCCGAAGACCCCCTCGGCCCCGATGAACAGCGGGTGCAGGGATGGCCCCGCGGACGTCTTGGTCACGGCCCTTGTGTGGAGCGTCTCCCCGGTGGGCAGAACCACCTCCAGTCCCAGCGCCTGCTCGCCCATTGAGCCGTACTTGGCCGCTCTGTAACCCACCCCGTTGGTGGAGAGCGCGCCGCCAATGGTAGCTATGGGAACGCTGTAAGGGTCGTGGCCCAGCATGAGGCCGTGGCCGGCAAGGGCGTTGTTCAGGTCGCCGAGGATGACGCCCGCTTCGACGGTTGCCGTTCTGTCTTCCGGGCTTATCTCCAGGATGCGATTCATTCGCTTCATGTCCACGGCTATGCCGCCCATGAGAGGCGTCACCGCGCCGGCCACGCCCGTGCCTCCGCCGAAGGGCACTATAGGGATGCGCTCCCGGTGGGCCAGCTTCACAACCTTCACGACTTCCTCAGTTGAGCAGGGGCGCGCTACAGCGAATACACGAGGAGCGTCCGGGGCAAGAGGAGCGCCTCTCCAGCGACCGTAGGCGTCCACGGAGTAGTAAGCGAGGGCAGTCTCGTCTAGGACGACGTTCTCGGACCCCACAATTCGCTTGAGTTCTGTTGCAACCGACTGAGAAATCAAGGCAATGTTTCCTGTTACGGCCATACGGCTACCCGTAAGTAAGGGGGAAGGCTTGAGGGAATCACTGGGGGCCTTTGAATCTCCACTGCGTCCCGCCGGCCGCGTCTTCCAGGGCTACTCCCAGGCCTTCCAGCCGGTCTCGGATGGAGTCCGCCAGCTTCCAGTTTCGCTCGGCTCTCAGCTGGGAGCGGGTCTCCACCAGCAGCTCGACAAAGGCGTCGATGTCCGATCCCTCGGCGCCGCGGCGCTCCTCCAGCGAGAGGCCGAGAACCGAGGCCATCTCCCGCAGCGCGTCCTGGGCCTGCCCCACGGCCATGCCCGCCTCACGGGACCGGTTTATCTCCCGCGCCATGTCGAACAGCGCGGCTATGGCCTGGGGGGTGTTGAGGTCGTCGTCCATTGCGGCGCGGAAGCGGTCCCAAAAGGGGCCCGCGTCCATTGATGAGCCGGCGTCGGCCTGGGAGCCGACCCGGAGGGCGTTGAGAAGCCGCTCCAGCGCCCTTTCGGCAGAGGCTATCCCCTCTTCGGTGTAGGTGATGGGGCTTCTGTAGTGGGAGGAGAGCAGGAACAGGCGTATGGCGTCCGGCTTGTACCGCTCCAGGGCGTCCTGGCAGCTGACGAAGTTGCCCCGGTGACGCGTCATCTTCTCCTCGTCGTCCTCCTGAAGGCGCAGCAGGCCGTTGTGGACCCAGAACCGGACGAATGGGCGCGCTCCGGTGTACACCTCCGACTGCGCTATCTCGTTCTCATGGTGCGGAAAGATAACGTCCTGCCCGCCGCCGTGTATGTCAACGTGGTTGCCCAGCAGGCTCAGGGACATGGCGGAACACTCTATGTGCCAGCCGGGGCGTCCCGGCCCCCAGGGGCTGGGCCAGGCCGGCTCCACATCCTTGGACGATTTCCACAGAGCGAAGTCCATGGGGTCTTCCTTGCGCTGGTCCACCTCTACGCGCGTGCCGGACATCATCTCATCCAGGGGACGCTTGGAGAGCTGCCCGTAGGTCTCGAAGGCGCGGACCCTGAAGTAGACGTCGCCGTCCAGTTCGTAGGCGTGGCCGTTGTCTATTAGATGCTGGACTATCTCGATCATGCGGTCGATGTACTCGGTCGCACGCGGGTAGTCGTGGGCGCGCTGGATGCCCAGCGCGTCCATCTCCCGGAGGAAGCGCTGGATGTAATGCTCCGCCAGCTCGCCGATGCTCCGGTCGCCTCCCTGGGCCACCTCTATTATGCGGTCCTCTATGTCCGTAAAGTTCTGAACGTGATGGACCGGGTAGCCCTGGCGCTCCAGGTAGCGGCGGAGCACGTCAAAGACTATGTAGGACAGGGCATGGCCTATGTGGCACGGGCCGTACAGGTTGGGGCCGCACACGTACATGGCTACCTGCTCCCCCAGGGGCGCAAAGTCGCGCTTTTCGCCGGATAGGGTGTCGTACAGCCTCATGCGACCGCCTCGACGGTGGCGATTGCCAGGGCCGCTATGCCCTCGCCGCGGCCCGGAAACCCCAGGCCGTCAGTGGTGGTGCACTTGATGTTGACCTGCGCCGGGGGCAGGCCCAATGTTGCCGCGATTGTGTCTCTCATGTTCTGTACGTAAGGAGCAAGCCTTGGACGTTCGGCGACTATTGTAGCATCCAGATTTATCGGCTGCCACCCTTGCCGGCCCAGGAGTTCGGCGACTTCTCTCAGAAACAGCAAGCTGGATGCGCCGCGATACTGTGGGTCGGACGACGGGAAATGCGCGCCGATGTCCCCCAGCCCGGCGGCTCCCAGCAGGGCGTCCACCAGCGCATGTACCAGCGCGTCCCCGTCGCTGTGTCCTGCCAGCCCAGCCTCGAACTCCACCCGTACGCCGCCAAGCCACAGGGGAATGTCCGGCTCCAGCGCGTGGACATCGTACCCTATGCCGGCGTGGAAAGCCATAAAAGCCCCGGCCCTACCGACCGGCCCGGTTTCTTAGGATAGCCTCGGCCACCAGCACGTCCATAGGGGTGGTCACCTTTATGTTGTCCGGAGACCCGGGGAACGCCTTGACCGGACGCCCCATCCGCTCCACCAGGGAAGCGTCGTCCGTCACCCCGTCCAGGTCTTCCCCGTATGCCCTAAGCAGCAGGTCGTACTCAAAGACCTGGGGCGTCTGGACCGCCCGCAGGCTGTCACGCGGAAGTGTCTCTACCACAACGCCCTCTCCGTCCACCCTCTTGACGGTGTCGCTGACGGCGATTGTGGGTACGGCTGCGCCTGTTCCCTCCGCTTCCAGGAGGCACTGCCGGAGGATGTTCTGGGTGACGCATGGCCTGGCGCCATCGTGGACCATCACCCAGCGGCAGGGCGACAGGCTGTCCAGTCCCGCCTTCACCGAGTCCTGCCGTCGTTCGCCTCCGGGGCACACCCCCTTCACCTTCGTCCACCCCTCCGTCTCGACCAGCCACCGGCCCCGATCAAGGTTGTCCCTGTGCAGGACCAGGACTATCTCGCTGACGTCGGCGCACTCCTCGAAGGCGGAGACGGAGTGGGCGATGAGTGGCTTCCCAAGCAGAGGGGCAAAGACCTTGTCCACGCCTGCCATCCGGCGGCTTGACCCGGCAGCAACGATGACAACCCCGGCGCGGGTGTCGTCGCCACCGCCCGATGAAGCAGGTAGCCTCCGGGTCACCGCTAGGTCCCCTGCGGTTGGGCGAAGATGATGCGGCCGGCGGCGGTCTGGAGCACCCTGGTGATGGATACGCCCAGGTGGGAGTTGATGTGCTTCCGGCCACCCTCTACAACAACCATTGTGCCGTCATCCAGGAAGCCTACACCCTGGCCGTATTCCTTTCCCTCCTGAATGACCCGGACCACCATATCCTCGCCCGGCAGCACAACGGGCTTGAGGGAGTTGGCCAACTCGTTGATATTGAGGACGGGGATGCCCTGAAGCTCGGCGACGCGGTTCAGGTTGTAGTCTGTGGTCAGGATCTGGGCATTCAGGCTCTTTGCCAACCTCACCAGCTTTCCATCCACGTCTGAGTTGTCGTGGAAGTCCACTTCCGATATCTGGATGGGCACCTCTGCCTCTTTTCTCAGCTTGTTCAGCATCTCAAGCCCGCGGCGGCCGCGGTTGCGTTTGAGAGCGTCACTGGAGTCGGCTACGTGCCTGAGCTCGTCCAGAATGAACCTGGGAATGACCATGGTGCCATGCACAAAGCCTGTCTTGCTTATGTCCGCGATCCTCCCGTCGATGATAGCGCTGGTATCCATCAGGACTCGTCCGTTGCCGTTGCTGCCGGCGACAACCTCTCCCCGTCCGGAGACTTCAGGCAGCAGTTGGAACAGCTCTCTCTCTCGTGAGACCGCAACGACTAGGCCAAGAAGCCCCAATAGTACGGTTGAAGCAATGGGAATAACCACTCCGGGCCAGCCCGGCAGCTTGGAAAAGGCGACGGAGAGCAGCGCCGCCACTGTCAGCCCGACTAGCAGGCCCGCCGTGGCGGACACCACCGTGCTGAGGGCTATTTTGGCAAAAGCCCTGCCAAGATGGACAATCGGACGAAGGGCCAGTTGGACCAAATAAGGAGAAATGAGTAGACCGATGCCTCCCCCCGCCAGCGCCCCGCCAAGACCCCAGGGAACAGCCCCCATATTATCCAAAGCCCAGGGGGCAAACTCCGCGGCGCCGTCCAGTGTCAATGAGTGACCTATCCATATTCCCAACGCCCATCCACCCGGCCCGGCGAGAAGCGCTCCCGCAAGGCGGTACCACCACTGTTTCCCCATATACCGTTCTCCTTTCTCCTTGTACTCAAGGTTAGTAGGCATCAGATGCCCCTGTGGCCGGAACCAAGCCGTTCTTACGGCAAATGGGCCATGCCTGCGGCCTCTCCCAAAAACCTCTTACATTATATCACGCGAGTATATGCGTGATTGAATGGCCTCATCAAGGGGACGCGGAAGTCAGCGCCGGGGGCCGCCACGCTTCCCGTTCGTGGTGATCTTGTCGAAAGGCGTGAGCGGGAAGGGCGTGGTATTCCAACGGCGTTGGCGCTACCAACACACGGTGGGAACGTCCACATCCTTCCCTGGGCGCGCGTAATCGGCTAGAATGTAAGCGTAGAAACTGCGTTGAAGGGAGTCAGCTGTGGGTACTTTCACCTGGCCGCTGCGTATCACAAGCATGGATGGTCGCTACACCCTGGACATAGAGCCGACGGTGGATACCGGCGCTTTCTACACCACGCTGCCCGCCCGACTGCTGCGCGATCTGGGGATTGCGCCTATGGGAAAGCGCAGGTTCCTGGTGGCCGATGGACGGCGCGTCGAGATGGAGTACGGGAGGGCGTGGGCCACGATAGACGGCGAGAGCGAGGTTACCATCGTGGCCTTTGGAGCGGATGACGCTCCGCCCGTGCTGGGAGCCTACACGCTGGAGGGGCTGGCGCTGGCGGTGGACCCATCCTCACAGCGGCTGGTCCCTGCCAATCTCATAATGTACTAGCACCGGCAGAGCCTCCACCTCCCCACGCACGCCGCCCCAGGGATGGATTCCTGCTCGGGGGCAGGAATGACGGTGGAAAGGCACGTCGTCATGCCCGCGTTCGCATCCAGAGGGGAGAGGATGGGGCTTCCCCAGCACTCGCATAGAAACTTGACCCCTTTCACTCCCTAACCTATGATGAAGCGGCGGGGTGTAGCGCAGGGGCAGCGCGCCTGGTTTGGGACCAGGAGGTCGGCGGTTCAAATCCGCCCACCCCGACCACGACCCTCACCACGAATGTCGAATGCCATGTATAGCGGGGTGGGAGCGTTATCCTCCACCCTCTTGCGCCGCGCCCCATCCCCGGAAGAAAGCGGTCCGGCCACTGCCGGATATTCACGCAGGAATTGAGGAATTCAGGAGTGATTTGGGGTCAGACCCAAGCCGAGGAGGCCCGGGTGGGACTATCGCAGTCCCGTTCTTGCTGGTTGCCGGCAGTCAAACCGCAGGGCACCGCACACCAAAGTGGGAACCCCTCGACGCCGACCGCCCGGGGGTGATGTCGCCATATTCTGGATAGGGCGAGGGCGCCATGCTGTTGGCAATTCGCATCAGGACCTCCGCGTTCAGGGGTTCCCTGTCTTCCGCGAACAGCAGGTAGTGGAAGCCCTCTCGATTCCACTGGAGGGCTATGGCCGGCCCTGCTAAGGGGTCCGACAGGAATCCCCGGCGCGCGCGTATCAACTGGGAATAGATATGCCGGTCATAGTCCCATTCCATGCGGAGCGCCCTGTAGTCCTCGTAGCTGGGGTCGTCGAGGTTCGGCAAAACAAAGTCCAGGATGTCCAGGCGCGACAGCCATCCCTGCACGCCATCCACCTCCACGGCGGTCCGGGACTGACCCTCCAGATCCATCTCCTGGTGTTCCAGGGCGATGCTGAGAGAAAGCCTCGTCTTGGGGTTAACGGTGTCCGCGCACACCTGCCAATTGAATGTGACGTAGGGTAGCATCTCGCCGGTCTGCACCCGTCCGGCGTTGGCGTAATCACCACCCGCCCGCCCCAACCAGTCGGGCATAGACTCCGGGAAGCGGAACCCTTCCTTGAAACGGGTAACCGTCTCCGGCTCGCGGGTCAATGAGTAGTAGATTCCCCCACCGATCACGACAAGCAACACGATAGGTAACAGGATGAGCAGGTACACCGTCCGCGCGGATGCCGGCCTTGGGCTTGGGCCGAATGATTCTCGTCGATTCATGCTGCTCTCCAGCATACACCACCCTCTTGCGCCGCGCCCCCCCCCCCAGAAGAAAGCGGTCCGGCCACTGCCGGATATTCACGCAAAAATCGGGGGATAAGGGGTTGACTTTCTTATTGCATGGGGAGTATATTGATATATTGCCATCTATGCTCACTAATTTCTCTGTTTTCTTTTTGAGCTTTTTCGATTGCGGGTTTCTCGCGTCCGGTATATGCCGTCCCAAATTCGCCTAGGAGCGTGATTTATCGTGGAATCTTTAGCTGTCGCTTCCCCTTCGAGTGTCCCCATGTCCTTTTCCCAGAAGTCCTACGCCAAAATACCGCGGGTGCTGGACGTCCCCAACCTGATACAGCTGCAGACCACCTCCTTTGACTGGTTCATAGGCGATTGTCTGAAGTCCCTGTTCCAGGAAATATCGCCCATACAGGACTTCACCGGCGGCAGATTTGAGTTGTCCTTCCTGGACCACGAGTTCCACCAACCCAAGTACACGGAGGAGGAGTGCAGAGCAAGGGAGAAGACCTTTGCGGCATCCCTTTACATCACTGCGCGTCTTCTGATCAAGGAGACCGGGGAGATGAAGGAGATGAAGCTCTTCATGGGCGATGTTCCCATGATGACGTCTCAGGGCACCTTCGTAATAAACGGCGTAGAGCGGGTTGTGGTCAGCCAGCTGGTAAGGTCTCCGGGGATATACCTGACCGTGGAGAGGGACGTAGCCAGCGATAGAGACCTGTGCGCGGGCAAGCTCATCCCCTACAGGGGCGCATGGCTGGAGTTTGAGACCAGCAACAAGGACGTCCTGTCGGTGAAGGTCGACCGCAAGCGGAAGGCGCCCCTTACCACCCTTCTCCGCGCTCTGGGACTGGTGGGCGAGAGCGAGCTGTTGACCCTGTTCCAGGACGTGGACAACGACATCAACCATCAGTACATCAGGGCTACGCTGGAGCGGGACACCCACGTACAGAGCCAGGACGAGGCCCTTCTGGAGTTCTACCGTCGTCTGAGGCCCGGCGAGCCGCCAAACGTGGAGAACGCTCGAAGCCTCATGGAGAACCTGTTCTACAATGCTCGCCGCTATGACTTGGGCAAGGTGGGACGCTATAAGCTGAACCGCAGATTGGGCATAAACGTCAGTCCGTCTGAGCAGACCCTCACCAAGGAAGACCTGATAGCCGTGGTCAGGAAGATGATACTGGTGAACAACGGCCAGGAACCTCCGGACGACATCGACCACCTGGGAAATCGAAGGATAAGAGCGGTTGGAGAGCTCCTTCAGAACGCCCTGCGAGTGGGGTTCCTCCGCATGGAGCGCGTTATCAGAGAGAGGATGACAACCCAACCCAACCCTTCCGAGGTTACCCCCGCTACACTGATAAACGTACGTCCGGTAGTGGCGGCCGTCAGGGAGTTCTTTGGAGGTTCGCAGCTCTCCCAGTTCATGGACCAGACCAACCCCCTGGCAGAACTGACACACAAACGGCGTCTCTCCGCTCTGGGGCCCGGCGGCCTCTCCAGAGAGCGGGCGGGGTTTGACGTGCGGGACGTGCATCACTCCCACTACGGCCGCATATGCCCCATAGAGACCCCGGAAGGCCCGAACATCGGCCTCTTGGGCTCTCTGGCTACCTACGCAAGGACCAACGAGTTCGGCTTTATCGAGACGCCCTACCGCAGAGTTCTGCGGGAGGCGCCAAACAGCAACCCGGACCTCCGTGGACGCACCATCACCGAGGCCGTGGTAAATGACAGTGGCAAGGTGGTCGCCAAGAGCGGGCAGACCGTGACGGGCGCCCTGGCGAAGCGTCTCGCCGCCATGCCTCCGTGTACCATCAATGTGAAGCCCTTTGCCTCCACGGACCCGGAGGACATCGTCTACCTGGCCGCAGATGAGGAAGAGCGGTACCCCATAGCCCAGGCCAACTCTCCCCTGGACGACAAGAACCAGTTCATTACCGAAAAGGTTGAGATAAGACGGGGCGAGATATTCTCCCTGGAGCCGCCAGAGAACGTGTCCTACATGGATATATCTCCCATACAGATAGTAAGCGTGTCCGCAGCTCTGATCCCCTTCCTGGAGCACGACGACGCCAACAGGGCCCTCATGGGGTCCAACATGCAGCGTCAGGCCGTGCCTCTCCTTCGCACGGAAGCCCCGCTGGTGGGCACGGGTATGGAGGGCAGAGTAGCTATGGACAGCGGCCAGGTGGTCATATCTCGCACCTCCGGCGTCGTCACCAGCGTATCGGGGAACAACATTGAGGTCACAGACGTGGATGGCAAGGTGCATAAGTACCCACTGATCAAGTTCCTGAGAAGCAACCAGGGCACCTGCATCACCCAGCGCGCCATTGTCACCAAGGGCACCGTGGTGCAAGCCGGGCAGCCACTGGCCGATAGCTCCTCTACGGACCACGGCGAGTTGGCGCTGGGGCAGAACGTCCTGGTCGCCTTTATGAGCTGGGAGGGATACAACTTCGAGGATGCCATAATCGTCAGCGAGGACCTCCTGCGAAAGGACAAGTTCACGTCCGTTCACATAGAGAAGTACGAGGTGGAGGCCCGGGATACCAAGCTGGGCGCGGAGGAGATCACGCGGGACATCTCCAACGTGGGAGAGGACGGACTCCGGAACCTGGACGAGTACGGAGTGATCTATCCGGGCGCAGAAGTGGGCCCGGGGGACATCCTGGTTGGGAAGATCACTCCCAAGGGTGAGACGGAGCTCACCGCCGAGGAGAAGCTGCTCAGGGCCATCTTCGGAGAGAAGGCCAGGGACGTTAGGGATACCTCCCTGAAAGTCCCCCACGGCGAAAGAGGCAAGATAATAGACGTGAAGGTGCTCTCCCGGGAGAACAAGGACGAGCTCCCGCCGGGGGTGAATACCATGGTGCGGGTGTGGATTGCCCAGACCAGAAAGATCGCAGCAGGCGACAAGATGGCGGGCCGCCACGGCAACAAGGGCGTCATCTCCCGCGTACTCCCCGCGGCCGATATGCCGTACCTTGCCGATGGGACCCCCGTGGACATCATACTCAACCCAATTGGGGTGCCTTCCAGGATGAACCTGGGACAGCTGTTTGAGACCCACCTTGGCATGGCCGCCCATAGCCTGGGCATGAGAGTGGCAAGCCCCGTCTTCGACGGAGCGGAGGACGGAGCCATTGAGGACGGACTTGCCAAGGCATGGATGATAAGGCAGTCCGGGGCCAGAGACCCCCACTCGCCAAACGGCGACTCCCCTCCGAATATGGAGATGGTGAGGGAGTGGCTAGCCCAGAGGGGGTATGACCCGGACCTGGTCCTGAGCGACGCGCATCCGGGTGAGGCCCGGCGGGCGTGTCTCAGGATTTGGCTCTCGGAGGAGATTGGGTTGGACGTCTCTCAGATGTCGGACGAGGACATTTCACGGGAGACCATTCGTCTGAGCAAGGAGGCCGGCAAGTCGGCTCCAACCCTGGGCAAGAGCATCCTGCATGACGGGCAGAGCGGCGAACCCTTCTACCAGCCGATCACGGTGGGCTACATCTACATGATGAAGCTCATTCACCTTGTGGAGGATAAGATACACGCCAGGTCAACAGGCCCCTACTCCCTGATAACACAGCAGCCCCTGGGAGGCAAGGCCCAGTTCGGAGGACAGCGGTTTGGCGAGATGGAGGTGTGGGCGCTGGAGTCCTACAGCGCCGCCTACAACCTCCAGGAGATGCTCACGGTCAAGTCCGACGACGTGATAGGACGGGTCAAGACCTACGAGGCAATTGTGAAGGGAGAGGACGTGGTCCAGCCGGGAGTCCCGGAGTCCTTCCACGTTCTGGTGAAAGAGCTGCAGAGCCTGGGCCTCTCGGTGGAGTTGCTCCATCAGGATGATGAACAACTCGTGCTTCAGGACCCCGCGGAAGGGGTCACCCTGGAAGGTGAACCCATGGATGAGGCTGGCGGCATTGACTGGGTGATGGACGTAGACGGGACAGACCTTGTGGATGGGATGGACCTTGTGGGCGGTACGGACCTGGTCGATGGGACTGACCTTGTGGACAGCGCCGACGAAAGCGATGCAGACACAGTCGGTGAAACAGACGGAACAAACGAAACAGAGGAGGTGGAGAATGCCTCAGACTATGGAATTTAACGCTATCCGCATCTCCATTGCTTCCCCGGAGCAGGTGAAGTCCTGGTCTTACGGAGAGGTAACCAAGCCGGAGACCATCAACTACCGTACCCTCAGGCCGGAGAAGGACGGGCTTTTCTGTGAGAGGATCTTCGGCCCCACAAAGGACTGGGAGTGCTTCTGCGGAAAGTACAAGAAGATACGCTACAAGGGCGTAATCTGCGACAGGTGCGGCGTGGAAGTGGCGCGCGCCAAGGTCAGGCGAGAGCGAATGGCCCACATCCAGCTCGCCGCCCCCGTAGCCCACGTCTGGTTCTCCAAGGGAATCCCCAGCCGCCTGGGGCTCCTCCTGGACCTCTCACCTAGGAACCTGGAAAGGGTCCTGTATTTTGCCAAGTACATCATCACCCATATAGACGAGGAAAAACGCTCCAGCTTCCTCCAGTCCCTCAAGGATTTCCTGGACCAGGAGGAAGAGGCGATTGATCAATCGCAGACCCTGTCTGCAGAGGAGTCCACCCCGGCGCCCACCAATGGAGTTGCAGCCAATGGGCATCAGGTCAACTCGGTGGCGGAAAGGGAGAAGCGGATAGAGGAGGCCCAGGCCCAGATAGACCAGTTGGAGGGCCTGCGGACAATGGACCTCTTGGCGGAAGCCGCCTATCGCGAGCTGCGAGACAAGTACGGGGACATCTTCAAGGCCAGCATGGGCGCGGAAGGCATCCTGGCTATCTTGCAGCAGATGAATCTTGAGGCCCTCAAGCTGCATCTGCACGAGGAGATAGACGCAACCTCCGGGCAGCGCCGCAAGAAGTCTATAAAGCGCCTCCGCGTTGTGGAGTCTCTGATAAAGAGCGATAACGAGCCTCAATGGATGATCCTATCCGTGCTGCCCGTGCTGCCGCCGGACCTGCGGCCCATGGTGCAGCTGGACGGAGGGCGGTTTGCCACCAGCGACCTCAACGACCTCTACCGGCGAGTCATAAACCGCAACAACAGGCTGAAGCGTCTGCTGGAACTGGGCGCGCCGGAGATAATCGTCCGCAACGAGAAGAGGATGCTTCAGGAAGCTGTGGACGCCCTCATAGATAACGGGCGTGTTGGCAAAGCCATCTCCGGGAGCCATAACCACAAGCTCAAGTCTCTGGCAGACCTCCTCCGAGGCAAGCAGGGAAGGTTCCGGCAGAACTTGCTGGGCAAGAGGGTGGACTACAGCGGGCGTTCCGTGATAGTGGCGGGGCCTGAGCTGAAGCTCAACCAGTGCGGCCTTCCCAAGAGGATGGCCCTGGAGCTGTTCAAGCCCTTTGTGATGAATCGCCTGATCCTGGACGGCCACGTCCACAACATAAAGAGCGCCAAGCGCATGGTGGAGCGGGTGAGGCCGGAGGTGTGGGACATCCTGGAAGAGGTGATAGCCAAGAGGCCCGTGCTTCTCAACCGCGCGCCCACGCTGCACCGGCTGGGAATTCAGGCCTTTGACCCGGTGCTTGTGGAGGGGAGCGCTATCAAGATCCACCCCCTGGTCTGCACGGCTTTCAACGCCGACTACGACGGCGATCAGATGGCAGTGCACGTTCCCCTGTCCAGAGAGGCTGTCCAGGAAGCCAGACAGCTCATGCTCAGCACGCAGAACATGCTCTCGCCCAGCTCCGGAGAGCCGATTGTGGCCCCCACCCTTGACATCGTTTTCGGCTGCTACCATCTGACCATGGAGACCCCCGGCGCCGCGGGGGACGGCTCCAGGTACAACGACTTCAATGAGGCCAGAACGGCCTATGAGAATGGCGTGGTGGACCTGAGATCTCCAATTCTCATAAAGCAGTCCAACAACGGCTCCGGCGTCACCTGGTTCAAGACCACCGTGGGACGCATCATCTTCAACGAAGTCCTGCCTGAGGGCATCAGCTTCCGCAACCAGATAATGGACAAGAACCTGCTCAAGGACCTGACCGCGGAGTGCTATCGCACTCAGGGGAACAAGGTGACCGCAGACGTGCTGGACAGGATCAAGCGGCTGGGCTTCCACTACGCCGGACAGTCCGGCACCACAATAGCGATCAACGACATTGAGGTGCCCGCTCAGAAGAAATCGCTGATAGAGGGCGCCACCGGCAAGATCGACAGCCTTGAAGAGCAGTTCCAGAGAGGACTCATCACCGAGGACGAACGATACAATACGGCCGTTCAGATATGGACGGAAACCAACGACCGTATGACCAAGATCATTGAGGAGCAGCTGCCCACCTACGGTGGGGTCTACCTCATGGCTATCTCCGGGGCCAAGGGCAACATAGCCCAGATAAAACAGATGGCCGGTATGCGCGGGCTGATGAGCAACCCGCGTGGGCGCATTATCGAGCTGCCCATCAAGTCCAGCTTCCGAGAGGGACTCAGCGTCCTGGAGTACTTCATATCCACCCACGGAGCGCGCAAGGGCCTGGCGGACACGGCGCTGCGGACCGCCGATAGCGGATACCTCACTCGCCGGTTGATCGACGTATCGCAGGAGGTAATCATCCTGGAGTACGATTGTGGCACCACTATGGGCATTACGCTGGAAACGCATTCCGACAAGCCCCTGCAGGCCCCATTCGCCACCCGCATCGTGGGTCGCACCGCCGCCAGCCCTGTGGCAGACCCCGCCACGGGCGAGATCATCGTGGAGCGTAATCAAGAGATAAACGAGGACCTTGCGGCAAACATTGTCGCCCTGGGTATCGGCGAGGTACACGTACGCTCCGCTCTCAACTGCGAGTCTCGCAGCGGAATGTGCAGCCTGTGCTACGGACGCAACCCGGCTACAGGCAAGCAAGCCATATCCGGAGAGGCAGTGGGCGTCATGGCGGCTCAGAGCATCGGAGAGCCGGGGACACAGTTGACTATGAGGACGTTCCATACCGGCGGCATTGCCGGCGTGGATATTACCAGCGGCCTTCCCAGGGTTGAGGAGCTCTTTGAGGGCCGGTCGCCTAAGGGACAGGCTGCCTTGGTGGAGATCGACGGCGTGGTGGAGAGGAGCGAAGACGGAGAAGAGAGGCGGATAAAGGTAGCCAGCACCGATGAGTACTCGGAGGAATACGCTCTGCCCGCCGGCTACCTGCCCTTGGTGGCGGACGGTGAAGGGGTGGAGGTGGGCGCCACGCTGGCCGGCCCTGAGCAGGAATCGCCCCAAACCGACGGGGAGAGCGTTCCCCAACCCCTCCCGTTGACGGCCAGAATCGCCGGGCGGACCCGGATTACCGACAATGCCATCACCCTGGTTTGGGAGGAGCGGGATGAGCGGGAGTACCTGATACCACCGGCCTCTCATGTGCTGGTGGAGGACGGCGCTACGGTGAACGCAGGAGACCCCATTACCGCAGGCCCTCTCAACCCGCAGGATATACTGCGCATACTGGGTCGGGAGGCGGTCCAGCAGTACCTGCTGGACGAAGTGCAGAGGGTCTACCGCTCCCAGGGCGTCAACATCAACGACAAGCACATTGAGGTGATAGTGCGGCAGATGCTCAAGAAGGTTAGGGTGGACTCCCCCGGCGATACCGACATCCTCCCAGGCGAGTTGGTGGACAGGATAAGCTACGAAGACGCAAACGCCAAGGTGCTGGCCGAAGGTGGTGAACCGGCGATGGCATCGCCGGCCCTGCTGGGTATCACAAGAGCGTCCCTGAGCACGGACAGCTTCCTGGCCGCTGCCTCCTTCCAGGAGACGGCGCGAGTCCTTACGGAAAGCAGCATGAACGGAGCCGTGGACCACCTGAGTGGGCTGAAGGAGAACGTCATCATCGGCCGCCTCATCCCCGCCAATCTCAACTCCTCTCAAGAGGGTAGGGACCGCCTGGGGCTGGGTGGGAAAGGCGCGGACGGGGACGCTCTGGCCGCTTCTCAGCTGACCCTGGAGTCGGAGGCCATCTCTCACGTTCTGGAATCTGCGCCCGGCGACGTGGAGTTCTGAAAAGCGGACTGCGAAGGTGGAGGGGCGTCTCCCCTGGGTATCACGGTAAGGGCGGTTAGCTCAGCTGGTTAGAGCGCTACCTCGACACGGTAGAGGTCAGTGGTTCGAGTCCACTACCGCCCACCACTAGCTGTCCTAGCATGCGCTTGTCCCCCTAGCAACAAGCGTGATATGCTTCCGCTAGTAGCTTCAATGCGCGGTTCGCAGCCTTCCACGAGTTGGTCCACATAAGTAACCACCTCCCAGACCCATCAATCTTTTGCATGTAATGCCACGACGCTCCAGACGCGTCCAGCAGCATCTCCTAAAGGCACGCGACGCAGCTCAAGCTGCGGTCGACAATTACAACAGGCCTGGAACCTCTTTTCGTACGCGCACCTTCGTGCTCCTGATGACTGTTGCATGGACGTCATACTTCCACGCAGTCTTCTACGACAAGAAGGTGAAACCTTGGTATGTAGAGAGTGGGAGTGGTAAGGGTACTCGTTACGAGCGTGTTGATGGCGACCCGAAGCACTGGGAGCTGTCGGAGTGTGTGAAGAAGTATTGGGATAACCAACACCCACCTTCCCGAAAGAACATAGAGTTCTTCCTAGGGCTCAGAAACAAAATTGAGCATCGCTACCACTCGGAACTCGATCCCGCGCTATACGGCGAGTGCCAGGCGATGCTCATGAATTTTGAGGATATGCTCGTTAAGGAGTTTGGAACCGACATGGCTTTGCTAAACCAGGTCGGAGTTGCCCTACAATTCTCTGCGCTAAGGACTCATCAGCAGGAGGAGGCACTGCGACGCCTTCAAAGTGCGGCCCTAGACGACGTTAGAGACTACATTCAAACCTTCCGTGCAGGACTTGCACCGGAAATCCTTGACAGTTCTCAATTTTCGCTTCGCGTATTCCTTATCCCCAAGCTAGTGAACAGCCCCAATCTAGCCGATCTCTCTGTAGAATTCGTTCCGTATGATCCCAGTAGCCCTACAGAAATGGAAGAGCTACGGAGAGTTACGGCACTGATCAAAGATAAGAGGGTTCCCGTGGCGAGCAAGGGTCTCCTGAAACCGAAGGCCGTAGTGGAGCGAGTCCAAGAGGGCCTTCCGTTCAAGTTCACCATGGATACTCACACGCGGTGCTGGAAACACTACAAAGTGCGGCCACCAGAAGGCAGTGAGCATCCAGAGAACACAAGGGCCGACTTTTGCATATACGACGAGTTAGCCCAAAGCTACGGCTACACCGAGGCCTGGGTGAAGTACCTTTGCAGGAAGCTCGCCGAGCCTGCTGAGTATCAAGCTGTGACAGGCAGGACCCTCGGTACAGGAGCCTCCTTCCAGCAAGGCTGAGAACAGGACACTCCTCCCCTGCCTACATCGGCTACCTCTCTGGCGACGTCTCGATCCTCTGCTCCGCGTTGGCGGGGAGGGTGGGATGTGGGAGGCCCTCAAAATCGAGTAAAATGGATGGTAGACACTTCGATGGAGAGGCTCCTTCTATGGGGACATTCAAGCGGCCGCTGCGGATTTCCGGCCCTGGACGGCCAACAGGCCCGGGACGCCAACAGGCCCGGGACATAGAGGCGATGGTGGACACCGGGGCCACCTTCACCGCGCTATGATGCTCCTGTTTCTCACGATGCTCGCCCTCGTGACTGCTCAGGGCTGTGGCGACGACGCTTCCGACCAGGAGGCTTCGAAGGGCGCTGTGGTCACCACCCTCGATACCCTGGCGGCGGAACTGGCGGAGGACCAACCGGCTGATGCCGCTGCGTATACGGACCGCTTGTAGGCCTATCTGGAGGACCATCCGTCATTCTTTGGCAGCGCAGCTGCGCTGCTGGACCGTTCCGGAGCCGTTATCACCAGCCCCTACGTCTATCGCACGGCCGACGGCTACGCCAGCCTTGACCTCGCCGCGCCCTCCTATAACATTGAGGTAACATTGAGACGCAGACTTCTGCGTCAAGGCTCTGGAGGAGGCTCTTGAGAAGGGCAAACCTGAGATATTTAACACAGACCAGGGGAGCCAATTCACGAGTGAAGCTTTCACTGGGCTTTTGAAGCAGCGAGGTATCCAGATCAGCATGGATGGGAAGGGGAGCTATAGAGACAACCTCTTTGTGGAGAGGCTATGGCGGAGCGCTAAGTACGAGGAGGTCTATCTGAAGGCATACGTAGACGGCAGAGATGCCAGGGCCGGAATAGGCGAGTATCTCAGTTTCTATAACACCCAGAGACCTCACCAGGCCTTGGGCTATCGAACACCGGGGGAGGTATTCATCTCTGGAAGTGGAGGAAATGTGGTAACATCCCGATGACATCAACATCAACACTGGGGTCTATAAGGGCAGTCCACGATCTTAATTTGGCCTCTAACCTGTCCAGCTAATGGGGTTCACCTCAAACACATTTGCCATGCAGGTGGTGGCGCTTCGAGATAGTACGCTGGGCGATTTCTGAACCAGAGGGTCAACCCAGAGTGCGTATCACCCATAAGGAGACAGGCATGAAGCTGGGTAACCCCATACCCGTTGCCGACGGGGTATTTCAGATACGCGCCATTGGCGCCAGGGTAACGGTCCTGACCCAGGGCGACGAGGTCATTCTCGTCGACGCTGGGATGAAGGGCAGCTCCGGAATGATTATCGAAAGCCTGGAGGCCATCGGCCTTTCCATCGACATGGTGAAGGGCCTGGTCATCAGCCATCGTCACCCGGACCACGCCGCCGGCGCGGCTGAGCTGATCGCTGGAAGAGACATCCCCGTCATGGCCCACCGGCTTGAGGCTGGCGTACTCACCGGCAGGGAGCAGGCCCCCGTGCCAGTCCAGAGCAATCTGGTGACCCGCATTACCGCGCAGGTGATTGAAAGGATGAGCGGCGCTCCCACCAGAGTCGACGTCGAACTGGAGGATGGGGATGTTATCCCATTCGCCTTTCCCGTGCAGGTGGTGCACCTCCCCGGCCACACTGCGGGCAGCATAGCCCTGTTCCTGCCTGACAGGAAGCTGGTTATCATTGGGGACGCGCTCCAGTACAAGTTGTCCCTAAGACTCTTTCCTCCGGCCCCCGGTGTTACGGAGGACCCGGAGCGGGCTATGAAGTCGCTGCGAAAGCTCCTGGATCTGGACTTCGATGCGATCTGCTTCAGCCACTTTCCGCCGAAGCGCAGCATGGCGCACACTGCGCTTCGCAGCATGTTGGGGTAGCGCGTAGCCTTGTAGAGAGAGGACTTGAGGCTGACCTCGGCGCAGGGGCGTAGCGCAGACCTGCGGATCGCGCTACAATCACGCCACCCCAGCGACAGCCAGGAGAGGGACATGAATCAGCCACACAAGGCCGGTGTCTCGGTCGGGAGCCCCCTCATAGAGTTCCTCCGAAGGAGTGTGGCTGCCCACGGCCCGCGCGACGCCCTTCTGTTCAAGCCCGGCTTCCGATACCTGCGCTGGTCCTATGAGCGGCTGTGGAGTGAGTCGGGGCAAGTAGCGACTTTGCTCCAGAGCCGGGGACTGACAAAGGGAGACCAGGTCATCCTGTGGGGGCCAAACTCGCCGCAGTGGGTGATAATCTTCTTTGGCTGCCTGCGTGCGGGTGTCATCGCGGCACCTCTGGATCTCCGCAGCGCGCCGGACTACGTGGAGCGGGTCATCTCAAGAATAACCCCGAAGCTGGCCTTCACGTCGCGCTTCACTCCCAAAAACGACGTTGACCTCGGCCTGCCCGAGATCACCTTCGAGGAGATGGAGAGCGCTATCCACGGCCTGCCTGAGCCGGCTCCGGTGGAAGTAGCGCCGGACGACCTCGCTGAAATCATGTTCACATCCGGCACAACGGGCGACCCAAAGGGGGTGATGCTGACTCACCGGAACCTGACCGCCAACATCGAGGGCATCTCCCAGTACATCACCTGCGACACATCCAGTCGGCTCCTCTCCATCCTGCCCCTGAGCCATATGTATGAGCAGTTGGGGGGCCTGCTTGCAGCGCTGCGCTTCGGGGCCAGCGTAACGTACCCCACCAGCAGACAGCCGACCGTGCTGGCCCGAACCATGCGCGAGCGGCAGATCACGACCATGCTGCTGGTTCCCCAGGGGCTTGAGCTTCTGATGAACGGTATCGAGCGAGAGGTAAGGCATCAGGGAAAGGAGGCGCTCTGGGGCAAGCTGCTGAAGCTGGCCGAGATAACGCCATTTCCCCTCAGACGACGCCTCTTCAGACGTGTCCACAAGCAGTTCGGTGGGAAGCTCGACTTTATCGTCTCCGGCGGCGCGGCCCTGGACCCGGAGCTTGGCAGAAAGTGGGAGCTGCTTGGCGTTAAGATAGTTCAGGGCTACGGGGCTACGGAGGCGTCGCCCGTCATAAGCAACCACACCATCAATGAACGCAGGCCGGACTCGGTGGGCCGCCCTCTTCCCAACGTTGAGGTGAGGATCAGCGAAGAGGGGGAGATCTGGGCCAGGGGCGACAATATCTCGCCCGGCTATTGGAATGCGCCTGAGCAGACGGCCGCGACGTTCCAGGACGGCTGGTACAAGACCGGGGATCTGGGTTACTTCGACGACGAGGGCTTTCTGCACATTCGGGGTCGTATGAAGGACATGATAGTTCTGCCCAGCGGACAGAATGTATACCCCGACGACATACAGGCTGTGCTCAACCGGCACCCCAACGTAACCGATTCGGCAGTGGTTGGCCTGACTCGGGGCAGCTCCGTAGAGGTCCACGCCGCCCTCATACTCAACGAGGCTGAGGACGCCGAGCCGATTGTCGCTTGGGCCAACACACAGCTGGCGGAGCAGCAGAGAGTCAGGGGCTTCACCGTCTGGCCGGACGAGGACTTTCCGCGCACTCACACGCTTAAGGTCAGGAAACCTCTATTGATAGAGAGGCTCCAGGGAAACATGGCCCCCGCCGAGGCCGCTCCGAGCGGCCCGGCGGTGTCCAGAAGTCAGCAGGGTGCAAGGAATCTGATTAACATCGTCGCGGAAGTAGCCATGCTCGACACCTCGGCGGTCGAGCCGGACATGACGCTGGGAGATGACCTCAACCTCGACTCCCTCGGCAGAGTCGAGCTGCTGTCCGCAATCGAGGCCGACCTCGGAGTGTACCTGGATGAGAGCCAGATCGACCCGGAGACCACCTTGAGACAGCTGGGGCAGATCCTGGAGGAGGGCGCTAACAATCCACCCGTCACCAAGTTCCCAGACTGGGGCATGGACTGGTGGTGTCGTATGACGCGGGGTTTCATCCAGAGGTTGTTGGTGTTTCCAATCATGTGGCTCCCCTATGGCCTCAAGGTTACAGGACGGGAGAAGCTGGAAGGCATTAAAGGCCCCGCGCTCTTCGCATCTAACCACAGTCTGGGTCTGGACAACCCCCTGATAATCAAGGCGATCCCCCCGTCATTGCGTAGGCGCCTGGCCATTGCCGGCGCGGCAACCCTGTGGAGGAACCCCGTATTCTGGGTGCTGAACCCGCTTCTTGGCAACGGATTCCCCATCGCGCAGCAAGGAGCGGTCAGGCCCAGCCTTGAGAACATGGGCAAGATACTGGACAACGGCTGGTCGGTGCTGATCTACCCTGAAGGGGAGCTGACCGTAGGAGGCCCAATTAAGCCCTTTATGAATGGAACGGGCATGGTGGCGGTTGAAGGCCGGCTGCCCGTCATCCCAATGAAGCTGCACGTCAACCGTCTGGGCTCTCCGGCGCGGTTTCCGATACTCAAACGCGGGTCTGTGGAGATACGCTTCGGCGAGCCAATTACTTTCGCCCCTACCACGGCTTACCAGGACGCAACCAGCGCGATAGAGGATGCTGTCCGAGTTCTGTAAGGGGGATCCTTCACGAAAAGCGTGCGGAGTCCGACGAAGAGCACGCGCTTAGTCCACTCAGGTTAGCGAGTTGGGACTGTGACTACGTTCGGCTATGCTAGACACCGAACTTGCTGTCCTCAGGCGGCAAGCGTTAGCATCCTTTGCGGGGATTAGTCTAGCCATTGACATCCACTCCGGTTGTCATGTCACCCCTTGAGGGCAAAGATTAGGAGGAGTACGACGATGGTCTTTCGCTCTATGCTAACCTCCGCTCTGCTCGCTGCGCTGTTGCTCCTGGCCCCTTGCAAGATACCCCAGGCTGCGCCCCCGGTCGTAGCTGGGGGGCAGGCTTTGAGACGCACCCCCGGTCCGTATCTGTGATGCGTCCTCATGCCACCAGTCTATCGCTCCCTCAAGATAAGGAAAAACCCTGTTGACAGAGGCCGTCGCGCGTGGCGCCATTTATTTGCTTCCCCTATCAATTTGATGGTAGGATCAAGACCGTCTTCAAGGGCGGTCGCAGTATTTTATGGCTTCGCCCGTAGATGTTCATGCCCAAAAGCAGACCAAGGAGGATATGGATGGCTACAACTCGCAGAGCAGAGGCGACATGGAACGGGGATCTGATGTCGGGGAGTGGGGTGGTGAGCGCGGTCAGCAGCGGCGTGTTCACAGACCTGCCGTCCACGTGGGAGGCGAGGGCCGGAGAGTCGGGCGGCAAGACAAGCCCTGAGGAGCTGATCGCCGCTGCCCACGCGTCCTGCTACTCAATGGCTCTGTCCCACGTTCTGTCCCTTGCGGGAACACCTCCCACCAGCCTGGAGGTGAGCGCTGCTGTGACGTTCGAGGTAGATAGCCAGGGACCAAGAGTCTCTTCCAGCGCCCTGACAGTGCGCGGAGAGGCGCCCGGCGCCGATGCCGCCGCGTTCCAGGAAGCCGCCGAGGCTGCCAAAGACGGCTGCCCGATCTCCAAGGCGCTTCAGGGCAACGTTGCCCTGAGCGTCACCGTCCTTGCGTAGGAGCTGGGCCTGCGGGATGCCGAAGAAGCCTTCGCGGCGTTCTCTACAGGCGTCGGTTATGCCAACGTCGGTTGAAGCGCCCCTCCCCTCCCGCCCACGCCCTTCGACAAGCTCAGAGCCTGCTCCGTACTTGATACGGGGGTGAGCGGAAGGGGGTTCCCTTGCCCGCTCGTGGCGAGCATGTCGAACCATATGAGCGGGTAGACTGGGGGTGTAGTTGCCGCCGCTCACTTACTTTGACAAGCTCAGTATGAGCGGGGCGCAAGGCCCGGCACACCTCCGCCACCCCTCCCCCCTCTGGATGCCTGCGTTCGCGGGCATGGCGATGTGGGGTTGCCGGCGCCTGTAGAGAATGTCTCCCGTCTAGGCCACTTGACCCAGGCCCGTTGCAAGGCATACAATGCTAGTACGTTTCCCCAAGGAAGGTAGCTCTTGAGCAAGGTGACCTTTCCGCCTGGGGTGGTGGGGGCAGAAGCGAGCGATTTGCCGCATGAGAAATGCGGGGTGTTCGGCGTATATGCCCCAGGGGAAGACGTAGCCCGAACCGCTTTCTTCGGGCTTTTTGCGCTTCAGCATCGCGGCCAGGAGAGCGCGGGCATCAGCGTCAGCGATGGCGAGACCATTCGAACCAGCGCCGCCATGGGGCTTGTGATGCAGGCCTTCCGCGAGCAGGACCTGGAGCGTCTCACCGGCCACATCGCCATCGGCCATACCAGGTACTCCACCGCCGGCTCAAGCATCCTCGGCAACGCTCAGCCCATACTGGCAAAGGGCCCCTATGGAGAGTTGGCCCTGGGCCACAACGGCAACGTGGTCAACGCAGTGTCGCTGCGGGACGAGCTTGAGGAGTGGGGATGCCGGTTCTCAGCTTCCACGGACTCGGAGATCATCGCACAGTTGCTCGCCAACGCCCCCGGACGCGACTGGGGCGAGCGGGTACAGTACCTGATGAAGCGAGCCCAGGGAGCATACTCGCTGGTGGTCCTGACCAAGGACTCGCTGATTGCCATAAGAGACCCGCTTGGGGTAAGGCCACTCTGCGTGGGCAAGATGGGCAGCGGCTGGATAGTCGCCTCCGAGAGCTGCGCGCTGGACAACCTGGGCGCTGAGCTGCTCAGGGAGGTGGAGCCTGGAGAGGCCATCGTAATCGACGACCGGGGCATGAGGACGCTCTACAAGAGTCGTGAGCGCAAGCGGGCGTTCTGCATCTTCGAGCAGATATACTTCGCACGACCCGACAGCATCATTGGCGGAAAGCTGACCTACTCCCTGCGCCGGGCGATGGGCGCCCAGCTGGCCCGGGAGCATCCCGTGGATGCGGACTTGGTCATCGGAGTGCCGGACTCGGCTACCGCGGCGGCTGTGGGATACGCCCAGGAGGCTGGCATCCCCTATAGCGAAGGGCTGTTGAAGAACCGCTACGTGGGACGCACCTTCATAGAGCCCGATCAGCGTGTAAGAGATCTGGGCGTGAAGCTCAAGTTCAACCCCCTGCCGGAGGTGCTCTCCGGCAAGCGGGTGATAGTGGTGGACGATAGCATTGTCAGAGGGACCACAACGCCCCACGTGGTCCGGCTGGTGCAGAAGGCGGGCGCTACGGAAGTGCACCTGCGCGTCTGCGCCCCACCCATTCGACACCCCTGCCAGTTGGGGGTGGACATGGCCACTTATCGCGAGCTCATCGCCGCCAACAGGAGCGTGGAGGAGATACGGCAGTTCGTGGGGTCCGACTCCCTGGGCTACCTCAGCGTAGAGGGGCTTCTCAAGACCGTGGACGGTGGCCCGGATAGCCACTGCACGGGTTGCTTCACCGGCAATCATCCCATTCCTGTCCAGTTGGAAATGAACAAGCTGGCCTTGGAAGTCCCCGCTCTATGACGAGGCGCCATGCCCGGTGAGACCTACCTTGCCGCCGGGGTAGACCAGGGGGCCGCGCGGAGAGCCAAGGAGTCAATAAAGGCCTTGGCGTCCGGTACGCTTCAGCCGGAGGCGCTTGGGGGCGTCGGCTTCTTCGGCGGAATGTACCAGCTGCAAGGCTATCGTCAGCCTGTCCTGGTCTCCAGCACAGACTCGCCGGGAACAAAGCTGAAGCTCGCCACCCTCATGGATCGCTTCGATACCGTTGGCATAGACGTGGTGAACCACTGCGTCAATGACGTCTTCACCACAGGCGCCAAGCCCATCTTCTTCCTGGACTATTTAGGCGTTGGCCGTCTCCTACAGGAAAGGGAGGAGGCCCTGGTAAGAGGCGTAGCAGAGGCGTGCCGGGCGGTGGGTTGCTCTCTCATAGGCGGGGAGACCGCGGAGTTGCCTGGCATCTACCCGGAGGACGGGTTCGACCTGGCGGGCTTTGCCGTTGGCGTGGTGGAGAGGGACGCCGTACTGGACGGCTCCACCATTGCTCAGGGCGACGTCCTGCTGGCCATTCCATCCAACGGCCTGCATACCAACGGCTACTCACTGGCGCGCAGGGTATTCCGCGTGGAGGAAGACCCCTCCGTACTGGGCCGGCATCACGATGAGCTGGGAACAACCCTGGGAGAGGCGCTGCTGGAGCCGCATCGATGCTACTACCCGATGCTGGAGCCCGTGCTGCCCTTCATCAAGGGCATGGCCCACATCACCGGCGGGGGCCTGCCGGAGAACGTGCCAAGAATCCTGCCGGAGGGCCTGGGAGCGAGGTTCGATGTATCCGCGTGGGACGTTCCACCAATCTTCGACCTGATCCGGGAAGCCGGCCGGGTGGATACGGACGAGATGTTCCGGGTGTTCAACATGGGCGTAGGCATGGTATTGGCGTGCGACCCGTCCCAAGTGGACGAGGCGGCGCGCCTCGTGCCCGAGGCCCGCGTGGTGGGAGAGGTGGTGGAGGGCGACGGATGTTACTTTGGAGGTAGTGAATGAAGGCTCTGCTCAGCGTGTACGATAAGAGCGGCGTTGTGGACTTTGCCCGCGAGCTACAGAGTACGGGCTTAGACCTGATCAGCACGGGAGGCACCCATCGGACCCTGAGCGACGCCGGCTTGCCCGTTCAGCAGGTCTCTGAACTCACCGGCTCTCCGGAGATCCTGGACGGCCGGGTGAAGACGCTGCACCCCATCGTCCACGGCGGCATACTGGCGAGGCGCGACAACCCCGACCACATGTCGGAGTTGTCTGGCCGTGGAATGGACACCATAGACCTGGTGGCTGTGAACCTCTACCCCTTCGCCGCCACCATCGCCAGGCCAGGAGTGACCCTGGACGACGCCCTGGAGAACATCGACATCGGCGGCCCAACCATGATACGGGCAGCCGCCAAGAACTTCCCCTTCGTGGCCGTAGTCGTGGACCCGGCCGACTACCCGTGGGTGGCTGAGCGAATGGCCGGAGACGGCCTCACCTTTGAGGAGAGGCAGAGGTTGGCCCACAAGGCCTTTCAGCACGTGGCCTTCTACGACACCATTGTCGCCGGCTACCTGCGAAAGGATGACCCTACGGACCTCTTCCCACAGGAGATCACCCTTGCGTACCGGAGGATCCAGGGTCTCAGATACGGGGAGAACCCTCACCAGCAGGCAGCTTTCTACGGGGAGAGCCTGCCCCTGGGCATAGCCGGGGCCAGGCAGCTTCACGGGAGGGAGCTTTCCTACAACAACATCCTTGACGCCGATGCTGCTTGGCGCGCGGTGTCGGACTTCGACGACCAGGCCGTGGCGATTATCAAGCACACCAACCCCTGTGGCCTTGCCGCGCATCAGGACCAGACGGTCGCCTACAAGAGGGCTTTCGACGGAGACCCTGTTTCCGCCTTTGGGGGCATCGTGGCCTTCAACCGCCCGGTGACGACGGCAGCCGCCGAGGCCATGCGGCAGATCTTCTACGAGATAGTCCTGGCCCCTGACTTTGAGCAGGGCGCGCTGGATATACTGAACAAGAAGCGCGACCTCCGGATTCTGGCCCTGGGCGACGTCGGCGCGCAGGGCGGCTCCGGCTGGGAGGCGCGCCAGGTCTTGGGCGGAGCGCTGATGCAGAACCGGGACGCCCTGGCGGAGGATGTGAAGGACTGGAAGGCCGTTACAAAGCGGAGTCCCACGGAGGAGGAGTTTCTGGACCTGGCCTTTGCCTGGAAAGCAGTTAAGCATATCAAGTCCAACGCTATTGTCCTCACCAGTGGCCAGGCGCTCCTTGGGATGGGCGCCGGGCAGCCCAACCGCGTTACCAGTGTCCACCTGGCGCTGCGAGCGGCGGGCGAGGCGTCCCGCGGGTCCGTGCTGGCGTCCGATGCCTTCTTCCCATTCGCCGACGGCGTGGAGACAGCCGCGGAGGGCGGCGTCACTGCGGTCGTGCAGCCCGGGGGGTCGATCCGGGACGGGGAGGTCATCGAAGCCGCCGACAAGGCCGGGATAGCCATGCTCTTCACAGGGGTGCGCCACTTCCGGCACTAGCAGCAAACGTGGAAGGAGGCAATCGGAAAATGTACTCTAGGATACTTATCCCACTGGATAGCAGTGAGTTGGCGGAGCAGGTGCTGCCCCATGCAAGCCTTATAGCCAAGGGGTTGGACGTACCCATAGAGCTGGTGCGGGTTATCGAGCCGGTGGACCCTGAACTGAGCGACCCACGGCATGGCCTGTACCTGGACCAGGTTGCCACCAGCATGAGCGTCTCGGCGCAAGAGTACCTGAACAAGGTGGCCGCGTCCCTGCGGGAGGAGGGCATATCGGTGTCCTGTGAAGTCCGGGAGGGCGACACGGCCAGCCGAATCATAGACGAGGCCCAGAGAGACCCGGATACCCTTATCGCCATGACAACCCACGGGTACTCGGGCATCGCCCGGTGGGTGATGGGAAGCGTAACCGAGAAGGTACTGCGCGCCTCCAGCAACCCCATGCTCGTGATACGGGCCAAATAGAACAGGCCGGCCGCGTCAGATGAGGGCTTGCTCATGGCTCCACTGGTAGATATTGTAATCCCGGTCCTGAACGAGGAGCGCGCCTTGCCCGGCTGCGTGGCCTCTCTCCTTGGGTTCTTGGAGGGCGACTCGCCCTACCCGTTTCGCATTGTGATTGCCG
The DNA here is from genome assembly GCA_965247645.1 of Dehalococcoidia bacterium. GTDB lineage: Bacteria > Chloroflexota > Dehalococcoidia > Lucifugimonadales > UBA2985 > JAPPHY01. The sequence goes on along the minus strand of OZ252024.1, from coordinate 1,217,696 downwards.
ACAACGGCTCCACGGACCGGACCCCGGCCATCGCCGAAGCGCTGTCGCAGGAACACGAGGAGGTGAGTTGGAGCCGACTGGAGATGCGTGGCAGGGGCAGGGCGCTGCGAAAGGCGTGGCTGGAGAGCGACGCCGATATCCTAACCTACATGGACGTGGACCTCTCCACCAATCTGAAGGCCTTCCCGCCACTGGCGCGGGCCATAGGCGAGGAGGGCTTTGACCTGGCCGTGGGCTCTCGCCTGATGAAGGGTTCGGTGGTGAGGAAGCGTTCCCTCAAGCGAGAGGTGACATCACGCTCATACAACCTGATAGTTAAGGCCGTCCACTTCACAAGGTTCTCCGATGCCCAGTGCGGGTTCAAGGCCATCAGCAGCAAGGCCGCTCAGTTCCTGGCGCCCAGGGTCAAAGACCAGGGGTGGTTCTTCGACTCCGAGCTGCTCATCCTGGCTGAAAAGGGTGGGTTCCGCATAAGGGACATCCCCGTTGAGTGGGTGGACGACCCGGACACCCGCGTCCGCGTCATCAAGACCGCCACCGACGACCTGAAGGGCCTGCTGAGGCTGAGGTTTGGGGGCGTGTCCAAGGCGCTCAAGGAGGACGGGGGTTAGGGGGAGAGACGCCTCCCCCGCTCATGGTGAGCCTGTAGAGCCATTCGAGATGGGACAACCGCGGCTTTCGTAGGGGCGGTTCGCGAACCGCCCCTACATCGCATCACCCAGACGCAGGAAAGACGGAGGTCAGGAGCAGGTCGTGGCGCCTACGAAAGCGGGTGCCTGGAGGGGGGAGTGGGAACGGATTCCAGCTCATAGCCTGCCCCGTCTTGATCCGGGTGTGAGCGGGGCGCCAGCCCCCGTCTATAAATGAAGGAATGTGGCTTGCCGGCTATGATAATCGTTTCCTGATCTCCCTGCCGTAGAGGACGATGTAGGGAATGCCCAACAAGGCCGATGCCAGCGGCGCGCCAACGCTTACCAGAACCAGCGCGCCTGCGTCCAGAAGATGCTCGGCGCGGGTGTTGAACCAGTATACGTCCAGGAATGCGACGCCAAGAATAGCCTCAGCCAGGAACAGCGCGGCCGCTAGAAGGTGCATCACCGGCTCCCCGGCAATGGGCCACGTTGCTGCGCTCGGCATAGGGACGTGAGTCAGGACCAGGAACAGGGCGGACAGCAATGCGAACATGCCCAGGACTGCCGCGCTGCCGAGCCAGGTGTGGCCGGCGCGACTCATCCAGCCGTCAGGTTCGCCGTGTCCATCGAAGTGGACTGCGACCCCATCGGCGGGGAGGTCGGAGCTTGTGGCGAGCAGAAAGACGAGTATCGCAAGGGTGAGCAGTGTGGCGGGAAGAAGCCATACGGGGGACACCCTTATGACGTCCGCGTTCTGTACCAGCGCCCCCACCGCGAGGCGACGCGTGTAGAGGACAAGCCACACAGCCCCCACAGCCGTAACCGCCAGTAGAATGCCGACGACCGTCAGGACTCCGGCCTCTGAGTCGGCGTCCACCCAAAGCCTGGACAGTAGAGATGAAACGAAAACCAGGGCGCCCAATGCTGCAAAGAGAATACCCCCGGCGCGGTTGCTCCGGTTCCAGACATCCCTGTTCACCATGCTGTACCACGTCCGCACGCCGAATACAGGGTTGGGCCCTATCCTGGGCGCGAACACGTAGACGGCCCATCCTGCGGCCGCGTAGACCAGACCAAGTCCTATCCCGATCCACGTTGCCATCTCTTGCTACGTGCGTATGTCCCGTCGGCGGAACCCGGAGTAAGCCACGGCGAGGCAGGTCAGTACTATGGCCAGAAGCGCTGCTGCGTAGGCCGGATTCAGACCGTGTATAAGAGGTGAGGAGCCGTTGTAGTAGTGGAAGGGAGAGAGCCATTTCGCCGGCTCCATAGCATCTACTATCAGGCTCATGGCGTTCAGGATCCAAGTGGCCGCCACGCAGGAGGCGGTTACGCCTGTGCTCAAGCCGTAGCGGCCCGTGACACAGCCGACGGCGAACGCCACCGACCCAAACGCCAGACCCAGCAGGGTCAGGCTGAAGGTCATCTCGGCAAGACGCAGCACGCTGATGTCCATGTTGATGATGAGCTTCCCAAGCGCCAGGACCAGCCAGATGGTGAACGTGAGGCCGAGCATGGAGACCACCATAGAGGCATACTTCTCCAGGACTAGCCTGCCGCGATCGATGGGCTGGGAAATCAGCATTTCCATAGTCCCGGCGCGCTCCTCGCCCGCTATGGCGCCGCTTCCCCTGGCTATGGCGAATACTACAAGAATAATGGGTAGCATGAACCCGAACAGCTCCGCGTTCAGGTATCCCGCTGGCGTGCTGATGCTGGCCATGTCACCGGCGCCAAGCAGCGCCATGAGGTCTTGCGGGTACTGCTCAACCAGCTCATCCAAGCCCTCCATGCTCTCTATGCTGGGATAGAATGCTACCAGGAAGGCCACCAGCAGCCCGGCGCCTACGTTCCACCACATGAAGGACTTGCGGTGGTCTCGCAGTGTCTTCAGGAACACTCTACTCGACATCCGGGCCCTCCTCCACTCCGTAGTATGCCAGGAAGATATCCTCCAGGCTGGGATCGCGCGTGGTTACATTGACCACCTCGTACCGGGCCGCAGCCTTGAAGAGAGGGTCGAGCGATCCCACGATGTCGCACCGGAGCGAGCCGTCCGATACCGTCATGTTCTGGACGCCCGCCAGTTTCGCAAAGTCCCCTGGACTGACCCGGCCGCCAAACTCGATCTCTATGCTTCTCAGCCTCTTGCTCTTGAGAGCAGCCACATCCTCGACCGCAACAAGGCGGCCGTCGCGGACGATGCCAACGCGGTCGCAGACGTCCTCCACCTCCGGGAGCATGTGCGACGAGAGGAAGATGGTCCTGCCCTCGGACTTCACCTCGCCCATCATGCGTTCAAACTCCTCCTGCATGAGGGGGTCCAGCCCGCTGGTAGGCTCGTCCAGGACCAGGACGTCCGGCTCGCTCATAAAGGCCTGTATGACCACCAGCTTCTGCCTGTTGCCCAGGGACAGCGTGTCGATACGGCGGGAGAGGTCGCAGTTCAGCCTCTGGACAAGGTGGTCGACAATTCGCCAGTCAACGCCGCCGCGGAGGCCCGCTATATAGGCTATGAGCTCCCTCCCGCTCAGGTTCCCGTACAGCACAGGGTCGCTCTGGATGTAGCCCACGCGCCGCCTGAGCGCTAAGGAGTCCACCTGGGCATCCAGCCCCAGGACGGTTACTCTGCCGCTGGTGGGCCGTATCAGGTCCATCAGTATGCGTATAGTAGTGCTTTTGCCGGCTCCGTTGGGGCCCAGGAACCCGAATATCTCCCCGGGCATGACCTCCAGATCCAGGTCTATCACACCTCGCTGGGCGCCGTAGTACTTGGTGAGCTTCTCAAGCCGAACTGCAGGCTCCATGATCCCTCCTTTGAGCCGGCGTAGCGGCCCAGTGGCGCGCGCCGCCAAAGCTGAGAGGCGCTCTATTCCGGCCTGAACCGCATTGCCGTCCAAACGTCGTCCAGCGATACCTGCCTCACCCCGCGCAGCCCCTCCCGATTGGCCAGCCTCCACAACACGTCCCGGTTGAGGTCCGTGCCCATCTTCCGGGCCTTTGGGTAGGCTATGTAGGCGATTGCGTCACGGAGCGCCGCGTCTATGAAGGGTCTGCCGTGCGCCTCCCACTCGGACGAGTCCTTGACGAAGACCAGGACCGCATCGGCGCGTTCCTCCGCATCCACCAGGTAGGCCGCCTCCGGCAGGTCGAGCGCAAACCCCTCGGGCGCATTCACGATAAGCGCCGCCGCTCCCGACTTGATGTTCAGTTTATCCGCGACTTCCATTGCGCTCTCGGTCCGGTGGCGGGGCAGGACAGGGTAGACGCCCCGTCCGTCCGGTATCCCTACCCTCTATTATACACCAAAAGGAGGGTGCTCCTCTCTCCCCTATGCGCCCGCGCATGCCGTGGATGCGTAGCGCCATTCTTGACGGAGAGCAGGCGCAGCTTCATACTTGAGGGGAGCCCATGAGGCCACAAATCCAATGAGATGAGAGGCGCCACCATGACTGTAGTCGAGCTGCTGCGTTCGCACATTGAACGTCTCCACCAGGACATTGAAGCCGCCACAGGAGAGCTGACCCCGGAGCAGCTCCACTGGAGGCCGTCCGAGAACTGCAACCACATCGCATTCTCTCTTTGGCACTACGTACGCACAGAGGACAACCTGGTCCGCTTTGTATTGCAGGACCGCAGGACAACGGTGTGGCTGGAAGAGGGCTGGAACGAGCGGTTTGGCCTTGAGCGCGCGATCCAGGGAACAGGCATGAGCGCGGAGGACGCCGCCGCGGTCCGCATCCCGTCCATAGAGGAGTTCCTCCCATACGCGCAGGCCGTCTGGCGGTCCACCGCGGAGTATCTGGACTCCATAACCGACTCCGACCTGGAGAGGATGTTCACGGTCAGGCCAATGGGCGAGAGACCTGCCCTCCAGGTCATAATGGAGAATATGCTGACACACGGCTTCAGCCACCTGGGGGAGATGTGGATCCTCAAGGGACTTCAGGGGATGAAGGGGTCGCCCATCTAGCGGCAAAGCCCAAGCCACGCGGAGCGCAACCTATTGCGAGTCTGTATACGATGATTGATAATGGGTTGTGGCGTCCACGCCATCAGCCCGCATCGTCCCACGACCGCCCTCTATCGACCCCGGCGGACGGCGGTTTGGTTGGCAGCGTTATGACCAACTATCGGTAAGGAGCATCGTATGGCACAGATAAGCTTAGCCTCCGGGAGTGTGGTAGAAATCCAGGACATTCTGTACGAGTTCGTGAGGGACGAAGCCCTCAAAGGCGCCAACCGGACAGCCGATGAGGTTTTCGGGATGCTGGGTGAGCTCGTAGAGCAGTTCGATCCCAGGAACCTGGGTCTGCTCGCCAAGCGCGCGGAGTACCAGAGCCAGATAGACGCGTACTACAGGGAGAAGCGAGACAACGGGTGGAGACCCACCGCCGAGTCCGTGGAGCAGGACGCCGAGGACATGGAGCGGTTCCTGGTAGACATCGGATACCTCCGTCCGCAAAGCGCAATCGACTTCCGGATGACCACGCCCCAGCTGGATGCGGAGATGGACCAAAACGGCCCTGAGCTGGTTACTCCGGTGAACAACGCCAGCATGGCGGTGGGCGGAGCCAACGCCCGATGGGGAAGCCTGTACGATGCCTACTTCCTCAGCGACGTACATCCGGAGATCGACAGGGAGACTCAGCGGCCCGCAAGGCTCCGCATGGTGGTGGAGGATACCAACGCGTTCCTGGATGAGCACGTAGCCGGCTGGGAGGGCGGCGTGAGATTCGGCGACATCGCGGCGTACTCGGTCGCCAGGGACGACCGGGGGAAGTACCAGCTCGTAGCGCACGCCTTGGACGGGAGGGAGGCGCGCCTTCAGGAACCCGGCAAGTTCATTGGATTCAACCTGAGTGAAGAGCAGGAGCTGTCCGAGTTCTTCCTGTCGGACAACGGGCTAAGAATCCAGTTCCAGCTCTACGAGGGCGGCACTGTTAGCCCCGAAAACGGCCAGTTCAGGGACCTCATTGTGGAGTCCGCCCTCACGAACATCATCGACTTTGAGGACGCGGTAACCGTTGTGGACGCAGAGGACATGGTTCTGGGCCTGCGCAACTACCTGGGGATCATCCGGGGAGACCTGCAGGCATATGGCTCCAGGGGCAACCTCAAGGCCATCAACTCCGATAAGACCCTTGTGGACGTGGATGGCAACGCCTTGACGCTGAAGGCGACAAGCCTGATGTCGGTTCGCAACGTGTCCCTGCACATGTACACCGACGCGGTGACCCTGAACGGACAGGAGATCCCGGAGAGGATCCTTGGCCTGCTGCTGACAACGCTCATTGCGACCACCCACGACAAAGGCTCCAACGGGGAGGAAAGGGAAGACGGGACAGGCCACATGCCCGTCAGAGGCCCGAACAGCGGCAAGGGATACGTCTACCAGGTTACCCCAAAGCTCCAGACGGCCGAGGAGGTGGAGGAGCAGATGAGGCTGTTCGAGGCAATTGAGGCGCGCCTTGGCCTGGCGCAGGGCGCCATCCTCATAGGCATAATGAACGAGGAGCTGGGCATGACCCTCCAGTTGGCCGACGCCCTGAAGGCCTCCCAGGGGAGGGCTTTCTTCATCAACACAGGCTTCCTGGACCGCACCGGCTCCCAGATAAGGGCGCAGATGCACGCAGGCCCCGTAGACTTCCGGGACGACCTCACCCAGGCAACCTACAACTCGAGCTATGAGATGCATAACGTGGACGTGGGCATTCAGACGGGCATCCACAAGCACGGCAAGATAGGCAAGGGGATGCAGGTCCGGAACCGCGCCATGTCGGAGATGCTCCAGAGGAAGATAGACCATCCCAGGACCGGCGGCAACACCGCGTGGGTCCCCGCCCCTTACCCCAGCGACCTCCACTCCATGCACTACCACATGATAGACGTTGACCAGGTACAGCGGGTCATGGAGGATTCGCCGGCGCGGGACATCGGCAGGAAGGCCCTCCTCACCTTCCCACTCCTGGACCCGTCCAAGCTCTCGAACCCGGACGCAAAGGAGAACCTCCTGCTGCGATACATCCACAGCATGGTTGCCTACGCAGAGCCCTGGGTGAACCGCGGAATAGGTTGCAGCGGGGTGCTGAACTTTGACCGCGTGGAGGAGATGAAGGACAGGGCTACCGAGAGGATCGACAGCGCCATCCTGGCCAACTGGAGACTGCACGGAGTCATCAGCCAGGCGGACATCGAGAGCGCGCTGAAGAAGGTTGTTGACATCCTGGACGAGCAGAACGCCGGGGTACAAGACTACATGCCCCTGGCTGACACCCCGGAAAAGCGAGAGGGCATCCTTGCCAACCCTGCTATTGCCTCAGTCATTGAGGTGATAGACGAGGCTGCCACGTCCCCAAGCGCCTTTGTGGAGCCCGGCCTCTTCAGAAACCGCAAGGCCATCAAAGCCGCCGCAAGGTAGGCTGGGCGTCCGGGCGGGCCTCAGACGCGGAGGCCCGCCTCAAGGTAGCTGCGATGCGCTGAGCAGGGCGTTGGGCTGGGTCGGCCTCACTCCTGTAGCAGGACGTTGCCAATGCTCCCAACCTCGCCTCCCGCAAGGCTCCGCTCTCTTGTCATGGAGTCGGCTCTGTAGACGTAGGTCCTGTCCGGCTCCAGTTGTTCCATGTACAGGACCTCCTCGTGTCCGGGGTACTTGACGATCAGGGCGTACCAGTTGGGAGCCGGCAGGGTTATCTCGGCGTAGCCATTCTCGTTGGTCCTGGAGCGGCCGCCGCCGCCAACCGTCACCTCTGCCTCGGCCACCGATCGGCCCTGCTCGTCCAGCACCCTGATCCAGCTCGGCCGGCCGGGCAGATCCGTAACCGGCATCTTCTCAACCACGTCCTTCTCATACGCCCCCGCCTTCTTCGGGACCATCCACTCCGCGCCGTACTTCAGGGCAAGGTACTCCTCAGGGGGGTTCGGCACGTTGAACCTCTCGCCCAGGAACTCTATCTCTTTTGGATGGATAAACATGAGGGCCGGAAGCGAAATCCCGGGGTAGGCGTACACGCAGTCATCTTCGATACGCAGGGCCTCCAGGCTTATTCTCACGTGGTCTTTTACCGTCATCTTGGTGGTCGAGTGGGGGGCGTCCAGCTCGCCGACGAAATACCCCTTCTCCCTTAACGCCGCCACCGCCGCATCGACCTTCTCCTCCGTCAGGCCGTTGGCGCCGATCACCGTCAGCAGGTCTACGTCATCGTCCCAGGGGATGAACGCCTTGCCTCTCGTCGCTCCAAGGCATGAGCCTGAGCCGAGGAGAAACACAACTCCCAGCCCGTCCAGTATCCCCTTTATCTCCTTCAGGTTGCGCTCAGCCACCGCCAGGTCCATGGGCGGGTTGTACTTGAGGGTATAATCCAGGGTGGCTTGGTCTGATCCATTGCCCGTGTCCATTCTCACCTCCTTGCATGACTTCTGTGGACGCAGCTGTCCACAGCTAAGTCTATCAGTATACACGATAATGAGGCTGCCCGCCCGGCGCGAGGCGGACGCGGCCTAGCTACCCACGCCCCGTCCCGGCCTCCAAGGCCGACAGCCAATCGCGAGTCGCCCCCGGCGAGCGCAGGCGGACCGCCTCAAGGTTGGAGTGATCGGGCAGGCCAATGTCCAGGGATGTGGTCCGCCGTCTCTGCCGGTAGGTGCGGAGCAGCCACAGAAACAGGGAATCGCTGCTCAGGAACTGGACACGGAACTCCTCCCTGTTGCCGTTCCAGAGCTCCTCCCCGGTCAGCGTCCGTCGCAGTGTCCGGCGAAGAAGCCGCCAGAACAGCGTCCTCAGGGGATAGTCGAGCCAGATGAGCGTAGTCGCTCGAGGCCACACGAGGTCTCTCGTGGCGGTGTAGTTGCCGTCCACCACCCAAGCGTCTCCCGCAACGGCGTCCTCTACCCGCTGCCGAAATACCTCTAACGGAGCGGCAACCCAGTTTGGCTCCCAGTTGTGGGCGTCCAACTCCACGTGCGGGATATTCAACAGCGCTGAGAGACGCCCGGCCAGCGTGGTCTTGCCGGCACAGGTCGAGCCTACGACGACTATCCGCGGCGTCCGTCCCATGAGGTCATTGCGGCTGCCGGCAGAGAATGGGGTCATGCGTCAATTCTACAGCATCGCGTAACGCCGCGCGGATATTCCCGGGTATGTCTGGTGGAGACGGGCCGCTTGGGCTACAATGGGCGGCATACCGGTCCCCGGAAAGGCGCCGGGGCGTCTCTGACCTCCGACAGCGAGGGAGAGCAAGGGGGGTAAGCAATGACAATCCATGAGCCCGGCGCAAAGCTGGTTCCCGTCACCGTGTGGTACGACTACATTTGACCCTGGTGCTACATTGGCCTGGCCAGGTTGGACCAGCTAGAGCGGGAATTTCCACTGGACATCACCTATAAGAGCTTCTATCTCAGGCCGGACACGCCTCCGGACGGCATTGTACGCGCGCCCAGGGAGGGCGAACAGCCGGGAGCGCCCCTCACGGGCCACATCGGCGAGGTGGCGGAGGAGGCCGGGCTTGTCATGAAGCGCGCGCCCCTCACTCCCAACAGTCGTCTGTCCTTTGAGGCCTCCGAGTTCGCCAAGGACAAGGGCGTTTTTGAGCCTTTCCACAGGGCGTGCTACCGCGCCTTATGGGAAGACGGCGCCAACTTGGGCCTGCTTTCGGAGCTTCAGCATCTGGGGGAGCAGGTGGGCCTGGACCCTGCGGAGATGAAGGAACGCCTGGACGCGGGCTACTACACCGCCCAGGCTCAGGCCCAGTACGAGGAGGCTATCTCCGTAGGCGTGCAGGGCATACCCTCCTTCATCATAGGGAGGTACTTCTTCTCAGGCGCTCAGCCCTACGAGCTTTTCAAGAAGGTGGCCGATATGGCGCAGAAGGAGGGCAACTCCGAAGGGGAAGGCTGATGGCCGGCCCCGCGTGACGCCTTTTGCCCGAATAAATGTCGAAAAAATTGCGTTGCCAGCCTATTGCATCATCGCAGGGGCTGGTGTATCTTATTCGGTAAGCTAAGAAAGGAGGTGATCAATATTTTGTTACCTGATAAACGGACTTCTAGTGAGGTGTCTGTAGCGTAAACGGCACCGGACGAAATGGCGCTCTGGTATCCGTTTACGGAATACCGGCAGGCACCGGACCCCGAAGTTCCCGGCTCAGTCCACCGGGACGGTCATTGACCGAAGCGCTTCGGGGTTCTTCATTTATCCGGATCAGCGGGGGCGTCCGCCCTTCAAGCGAACCAGATGCCGAGGTACTTGGTGAACCGGAATAGGCCGGCGTATGTGGCTGTGCCCGACGCCATCAGGACGATCAGCATGCGGCGGTATTGATATGCGCCACCGCTTTCTCCACCGCCTTGCCCTGCCGGGAGCCTCGCAACCACTCGCGGAGCTCACGGCGGGCGATTGTGACAGTCAGGTCTTCCCGCTCCTGGCGCAGCTTTGCAAGCTGCCGCGCCGCGCCCGATGCAGCCGCCCTGCCAACCTTTGATATGGCAGCGTGAAGCTCATTGCTACGGTCGAACGCAGGGATGGGCAGCTTCCACAGGTGATTGTGCAAGTCTCGCGCTCCGAACTGCCCCCTAGACATCAGCGAGGATACTGCTTCGTACAGAGCGTCACTGTTAATTATGGCCAGCAGGTAGTTGGCTTCCTGTATGCTCTTGCAGGTAATCCAATAGAGTCGCTCAGTAATTATTGAACTGTTGTCGCTGAGCAATGCCGCCGTTGGCTCACCGGACGTCGTGTACACCACTCGCACCGGCCGGCCGGCTGGGTCCTCCCGCCAGTCCAACTGGGCAGACAGTTCGCGATGATAGTCCAGCCGCCCCAACAGATCCAACTCGTTGGCCCGCGCCTTGTTCTCCTCCCACAGGCGGCTGACGGCCTGCCATCGCTCCCGCATCCTTCGCTCCAGCCCACCCAGGCGGATGCCGCCTGGGCCTTCTCTGTCTCTGGGTATTCTGAACTCTCCGCGTTTCAGAGGCAGTACCGCCTTGAGTGGCTCCAGGGTTGCGTAGGGTACCAGGGTCTCCCCCAGGAGGACGTCGTAGACGTGGACGGTCTCAATGGTCTGATCGGAGATGGCAGTGAGGCCAAGGCTGCGCCACGGCTCCTTGTCCAGGGAGCCGCGTCGAGGGTTCACCGTCATAGTCTGCCCGGCCTGGACAGTGGCGGTATTCTCGGTTTCCTCCACAAAGAATAAGCGGCGCGGAACTATGGTTGCTCCTTGCCGGGAGTAGGCGGCATAGGGTGAAACGCCGCCAACGGAGGTGTCCGTTATGCCTACGCTCACACGCCGTACGTCGGCCGCGCCCGTATTGCCAAGCCAGCGCTCCACCTCGCCGGCCAGGGGTGTCCCCGCGGCGTTCTCGCCCGTCCGCCTGGCAAACACCACAGACGCCGGAATGGGGAAGAAGGTGTTGGGTTCCAGCCCCTCCAGGTCCCAGGCCGTCTTGTAGCTGAAGTCAACGGAGAGGGTGCGGCCCGGAACGCTATTCTTTCCCCTGCCGGCGGCCCTGTTCTTCCACTCGCCGGCGCGCCACCTGGAGTGCTGGCCCGTCTGAAGCGCGCTGCGGGGCATTACCATGCCAATGACGCCGCCGTCCTTCAGGTACAGGTCAACGCTCCGTGCGTAGAACAGGCCGGCTACGTCCTGGTGAGTGGAGTACCTGCCGCCGGCCCATATGCCGTAGACGTCCCTGCTCTGCCTCTCCAATTCCGTTCTCAGTGTGCCAATGGTCTGGTTGTAGTTGAGCCACGGCGGATTGCCTATGACCACGTCCACCTTGCTGCGGAACAGGGTAACGGGGCGCACCAGGTTGCGGGTGTAGTACGCCCAGATGTGGTTGCGGCCCTCGTTGTGCAGCATTTGCAGCGACTCGATGGTTGCCTTCAGGGTCTGCCTCTCGGCTTCATCGGTTATGTGGTGGTCGTCAAGGGCCAGATACGGGTCTTCGCCCCTCTCAATGGCCTCGGCTACGTCGCCCATAAACGCGTCAAAGGTCTCGGCCTGCTCCACCAGGCTCACGGGAAACACAAGCTCCGTGTTCTGCTCGTCCTCCACCTGGACCGTGACGTTGTGCTGGGCGAACATGTCCCCGGTGCGGAAACGCAGCTGCAGGGCGTCCCCCAGGTAGATGGGCACGGTTACGTTGGTGGCGACCCCGTCTTTGGCTGCTTTTTGGATGGCGGGTTGGGCGGCCAGCATCCAGGCGGCCCGCGCCAGGTGCACCGCAACTGGGTGTACGTCTATGCCGACGACCGATTCACGCAGCCGGTCCAGGGTCTCCTTGGGGTCAAGGGAGGCGCGGTCGGCGGCTTCAATCAGGTGGGTAACTGCCTCGGCGATAAATGTCCCGGAGCCGCAGGCGGGGTCCAGGACGCGCTGTGACAGTGGGTCTGTAACAAGCTCCCGCGTCATTGTGCGGGCCAGCCAGCCCGGAGTGTAGTACTCGCCAAGCTGGCGGCGCTCCTCCGGCGGAATGACGGTCTCGTACAGGATGGAGGCAACGTCTGTGGAGGCCTTCTGCCAGTCGAACCTGGCAACGCGATGGGCCAGAGTCCTGAGCAGGGGCAGGCCGCCCACCTCCACGGGCCAGGCAAAGAAGTCCGACTCCACGACACCCTGAAGGCCGGTCTTGCTGCGGAAGTCGAGCCCGTTGAGCAGGTCCGCGGGGTTGGTCTCCGCCAGCCGGTAGATGTCGCCGCCAAAGGACGCCTGCACCACCATGCCGATGACGGCGCTCAGGTACGTATGGCGCACAAAGAGGTCGTCCATCTCCTCCGGGCCGTGGGCAATCTCGCCAAGGGCGGCCATGAGCAGGTTCTGCCAGAGCTGCCTCTTGACCTTGATGGTGTTGAAATCGGCGTACTGTTCGTAGAGAGCCTTCAGGGTGGCTATATCGCGCTGGTAGGCGGGGCTGTCCGGCCCAAAGCTCTGTGCAATGCTCTCCTTGTCCGGCGGTACCTGCTCGACCGCGGAGAGCGCGCGGTCCCGGAGCCACTCGTAGAGGGCATACCAACGGTCCGAGTCCTCCAGCGTGAAGGCATACGGCGGGGCAATGTTGGCCGGGTCGGCCTTGGGCCAGCGCAGCAGCCAGTACTTGTCGTCCGTCAGGACACCCATCCGCACCCTGCCCTGCTTGTCGGACTGCGCCAGGTAGTCGTCTATCTGCCGGATGTACTCCGGGTTGGGGTTGAAGCCCCCGGTGGTCCCAAGTCTGCGCTTGAACTCTATAAAGGAATCCAGCGCCGTGAGGTCGACGGCGCGGCGCGATCCCTGGGCCGGTGGGTTCTCCTCCACCATCTCATCGGCCTTGACCAACCCCGTGACGATGAGGAAATCCCTCACCGCGGTGGTGATGTTGGCCTCGGCCTCGCCGCTGTTGTGTCGTCGCAGGATTTCGGCGGCGGCCTGGGCGTGTTTGGGGTCGTTGTCGTCTATTTGTTCAGGCATTGGTTAACCTCCAACGTGGCTTGATTCTAGCGCAGGTTGCCGTAACCGTCCACGCGGGGCCTCGGCGCGCCCCGCGCTTGCGCGGAAATTCACAAGTGATGTATTATTGAGAACCTAAGAAGAGGCTGCCGCGCTGGCCTGGAATGCTGGATTGCCGGGGATAAGTATGGTAGAGGCGGACGGCAACGGGTCCCTTGCCATACACGTTAAGGGGCTGAGCAAGTCATACGGGCCTCAGGTGGCGCTGAGTGGACTGGACCTGAGCCTGCCCTGGGGCGATTTCCTCGTCATCCTGGGTCCCAACGGCTCGGGGAAGACCACCCTCATCAAGGTCCTGGCAACCATATCCCGCCCCGATCGGGGCGACGTCTGGGTCGCCGGCTTTGACCGGAGGAAGAACCCAACGGCCATCAGGAGAAACATTGGAGTGGTGACACACCAGCCCATGCTCTACGGAGACCTGACAGCCCGCGAGAACCTGCGGTTCCACGGGAGGATGTTCGGGCTGACGCGCCTGGAGGAGCGAATCGAGAAGGCGGCCGCGCTGGTGGGCCTTGTCCCTCACCTTGCGCGCAGGGTGAGCGTCCTGTCCCACGGGATGCAGAAGCGCGCCTCCCTTGCCAGGGCCATACTCCACGACCCGCCCATTCTGCTGCTGGACGAGCCTGAAACCGGCCTTGACCAAGAGGCGCTGAGCATGTTGAGGGACGTGGCTACGGCCGGGGAGCAAGGACGCCGCACCGTCCTCATGGCAACCCACAGCCTGGAGCTTGGCCTTGACTTGGGGAACCGCGTTGCCATTCTCACCGGCGGCAGGATAGCGTACCAGGAGGAGCGCGCCCTTATCGATGAGAACTCGCTCAGGGGCGCTTACAGCCGGTTTACGCGGGTAACCCGGTGACCGGTTACTGGACAACCGTTATGACGATGGTGTGGAAGGACGTCCTGACGGAGCTGCGCTCCAAGGACGTGATTACCGCCGTCCTGTCCTTTGCCATCCTCTCCCTGGTCATACTCAACTTTGCGCTGAGCACAACTCCCCAACTGACCCGCGTCATAGCTCCCGGTATCCTGTGGGTGTCCTTCACCTTTGCCGGAGTCCTGGGTCTGACCCGCGCCTTTGCCCTGGAGAAGGACCGGGGCAGCCTGGAGGGCCTGATGCTGGCTCCCGCAGGCAGGGACGCCCTGTACGTGGGGAAGATGCTGGGAAGCCTTGCCTTTATGCTGGCAGCGGAGGCGATCCTGCTCCCAGTCTTTGCCGTGCTGTTCAATGTCTCTCCCTTCCAGCCCATGCTCCTGCTGGTCATCCTGCTGGCAACCCTGGGCTTTGTTGCGGTGGGCTCCCTGTTCTCGGCCATTGCCGTCAACACCCGGTCCAGGGAGATCATGCTGCCCGTGCTGTTCCTTCCCATCGTAACGCCGATAGTCATCGGCGCGGTGGTGGCCTCCGGCTACGCGCTGGATGGCCGGCCCTGGGGCGACATCGCTAAGTGGGTACAGCTGATAGCCATATTCGACGTTCTGGCTTTGGTGTTCTGCTCTTTTGCCTTTGAACACGTCATCGAGGAGTAAAGCGTTGACAAATCGTAACAACCCCGCCCAAACATTCCTGTTCCTCCTGAGTGGAGGCGCCATGCTTCTGTCGCTCTACCTCATCTTCATCTGGGCGCCCATGGACAGGAACCTGGGGATCTCTCAACGCATCTTCTACTTCCACGTCTCCATGGCCTGGGTAGGCTTCTTTGCCTTCTTCTGGGTGCTGGTAGGAAGCGTGGGGTACCTTTGGAAGCGCAGCGAGGGATGGGACCGGCTGGCATACTCGGCGGCGGAGATAGGGATGGTGTTCACAACCCTTATGCTCGTCACCGGCGTACTGTGGGCCAAGCCTGTCTGGGGAGTCTGGTGGACATGGGACCCCAAGCTCACCACGTCCCTGATTCTGTGGCTGATCTACGTTGCCTACCTTATGCTGAGGGCCTATTCGCCCAGGGGAGGGCAGGGAGCGCGCTTCGCCGCCGTTCTGGGGATAGTGGGCTTCATAGACATCCCCATCATCTACCTGTCCGTGGTCTGGTGGCGCACCATCCACCCCAACGTGGTCGGCACAGGAGCCACGGGTGGCCTCGACCCCTCCATGCGCATGGTTTTGATGGCCTCCACCATAGCCTTTACCCTTCTATTCGCATACCTGTTGATGGACAGGCTGTCCCTGCGACAGAGCGAGGAAGACTTTGAGGCGGCCCGCGGCATGGCCGGGCCAATATAGCAACCCTTTCTCGACAGGAGGCGACATGAAAGAGACTGCCCTTAGAACGCTGACCGCGTTGCTTGTGCTGTCGGCCATAGTCCTCTTCACCAATGGCGATTACGCGCTGGCTCAGCAAAGCGTCACGGAACAGGCCGATACTATGTCAACGGACACGATTCCCGGGGCCAACTACCTTCCCTACCTCTTTGCCGCTTACGCCGTAACGTGGGCAGGCTTCTTTGTCTACCTGCACTACCTGTCCCAGCGGCAGCGGAGCCTGAGGCAAGAGGTGGAGGAGCTCCGGGAGGCGCTGGCGGAGAGAGACCGCCGGGACAGGGGATAGCCTACGAGGCAGCCAGACGCAGGCGTAGCAGGGTGGGGTGATTGGGGTGTGGGCTTGGGCGCGGTGTGGCCCCCACCGTCATTCCTGCCCCCGAGCAGGAATCCAGAGAGGCGGGGCGGAAGGCGCTCGTGGTAAGCCGAGTTCCCTTTCCCGTTCGTGGTGAGCCTGTCGAATCACATGAGCGGGGGAGGCCCACACGTTCCGCTCACGCCCGTATCAAGTACGGGGCGGGCTATGAACGGGATCCACATCTCTACCCTCGTTCCCGCGAACGCATCCAGGGGCGCGGGCCTGCCTTTTCGCTCTACCCCTGCTTGCCCACAGTGTGCATGAGGTACGCATGGATGAGCGGGTCCAGGTCGCCGTCCAGGACTGCGCCGGTGTCCGATGTCTCATAGCCGGTGCGGTGGTCCTTAACCATCCTGTACGGGTGGAGGACGTAGCTCCTTATCTGGTTTCCCCACTCCGCCGAGACGTGCTCGCCCTTTATCCTGGCCTGCTCTTCCGCCCGGCGTTTCAGCTCCACCTCCATCAACCGGGCGCGCAGCACCTTCATGGCGAACTCCTTGTTCTGGAACTGGGAGCGCTCGTTCTGGCAGCTCACTACAATGCCCGTTGGCTGATGGGTTATTCGCACGGCGGTAGAGTTCTTCTGCACCGACTGGCCGCCGTGGCCGCCGGCCCGGAAGACGTCGATGCGCAGGTCATCGGGATCGATGATAACGTCTACCCTCTCCTCCGCCTCTGGCAGCACCTCCACCAGCGCAAAGGAGGTGTGCCTCATGTGAGCGGAGTCGAAGGGCGACAGGCGCACCAGCCGGTGAGCGCCGCCCTCGGCCTTGAGATACCCGTAGGCGTACTTGCCCTCTATGCTGATGACGGCGCTCTTGATCCCCGCCTCGTCTCCCGGCGACATGTCCAGGATCTCGCTCTTGTAGCGCCGGCGCTCCGACCATCGCAGGAACATCCGCAGGAGCATGTGGGCCCAGTCCTGGGACTCCGTGCCGCCTGCGCCTGCGTGTACGGCCAGAATGGCATTACGGGCGTCGTACTCGCCGGAGAGGGTTAGCTGGAACTCCCTGTCTCTGATCTCCGCGGCTATCGCCTCCAACTCCGAGTGCAGCGACTCCTCAAGAGTCGTATCTCCCTCGTCCAGCGCAAGGGTTAGGAGGTCGTAGGCAGAGGAGGCGCGGTTTTCCAGGTTTCTCCAGGCATCCACCACGTCCTTCAGGTCGGCCAGCCGCATCATAGCCGCCTGCGCGGTCTGTGGATGGTCCCAGAAGTGTGGATTCCCGGCCTCAGCCTCCAGCCGGGCTATCTCCGATTCTTTGCCGGGGACGTCAAAGCCGCACCATCATTTGAGAGATGCGTACGCCAAGGTCTTGCGAGCGGCCTTTAAGCTCTTGCATCGATTGACACCGTCCTTATCGATTACGGCAGTGTACCCCGGCGCGATCCAAGGCCGGGATGTGCGCCTGCCTCCCCCGGAGCGATGCGACCCGCAGCCGCCAGGTGCGCCAACCGGGTAGGCTCAGGCATACGATACCCCCTGGAGCAGCCAAGAGTCAACTCAATGGCGCGCTCCAGGCTCAGTTTGTGGCCTACCGAGACGTAAATGGGGTTTACAGACCCTCGCGTGCGCACCGCGGAACCCACTACGTATCCGTTATGCACAAGGGGAACGTGCGATCCGGCCTCGGGAGCCGGTGTCCCTTCCGTCCGTCCTCTGAGAATGGACTTGGCGCACCCGATGGTGGGAGTATCGGTTAAAAGTCCCAGATGGCAGGCCAGGCCAAACCGCCTGGGATGGGCCAGACCGTGGCCGTCCACCAGTATAACGTCCGGAGTGGCCGACAGAGACTCCAAGGCTCCCAGCATCAGGGGGGCTTCTCGAAAGGAGAGCAGCCCCGGCACATATGGAAATGTTAGCCTGGCCCGGTAGACCCTGACCTCCGTCACTTGCAGCGATGGAAACTCCGCAAGGACCACCGCGCCAACAGCGTATCCCAGGGCGTCCGGGGGCGATATGTCCACACCTGCCACGCAGCGAGGGGTTGCAGCCAACTCGTCTTCCACGCTCACCCTGGAAGCGAGGGCTTTCTGTATCTCTACGGCCTCCCTAGCGTCCACGTCCCACGGATGCAAGTCCAGACTCTTCACAGGGTCATTATAGCAAATCTGGGGGATGGCGCTCACAAGGAACGCGTCCTTGATGTATGCCCCGGTGCAAGTAAGTCCACTACTACTAATATGGGACTAATCTACTTGCATAGTATTTGGGAGCATTGTACAATAGACGCCAAAGGGAGGAGCCATGCGCGCCTGTGAGAATCATCGCTAAGAAGAACCTCCTCGAATTCTGGCAGCAGCATTCCGACGCCGAGGGATCGCTCAAGGCCTGGTATGACCAGGCAAGGAAGGAGCAATGGGAATCACCCGCTAGAGTCAAGGAACTCTACCCCGCTGCCAGCATAGTCGGTAGAGATAGGGTGGTGTTTCGGCTTAAGGGCGGGGCTTACCGGCTTATCGTAAGAGTGTTCTATCCGGGAGGTATGGCATACATTCGTTTCGTAGGCACACATGCCGAATACGACCGCATTAACGCAGAGGAGGTGTAACTATGGTGAGCGTCAGGCCGATTCGCAGCGAAGAGGACTACGAAGAGGCCTTGGCTCGCATCGGGGACCTGATGGACGAACTCTCAGGTCCCGATGGACAGATTGAGGATCCAGACCATATTAGCAGGGTTGAGTTGGACATACTGACCGACTTGGTAGAGGCATACGAATCTAGGACGGTTGCTATTGCCCCCCCATCCGCAATCGAAGCCATTGAGTTCCGTATGGACCAGGCAGGGCTAACGCGCCGCGACCTAGCGCCTTTCATCGGTAGCTCCGCCAAGGTCTCGGAGGTGCTTTCGGGCAAGAGGCCCATCACAATGTCGATGGCTCGCGCTCTCCACCACCACCTTGGCATACCTGCGGACGTTCTGCTGCAAGAGCCGGGCGCTAGCCTGCCGGATGCCATGCCTGATATCGAGTGGACCAGATTCCCGCTCAAAGCAATGGCAAAGGCCGAATGGATTCCTGATGTCCCCAACTTGCGGGACCGCGCTGAAGAGCTCGTTAGCGGGCTGATGGAACAGGCCGGTGGCCGGGCTTTCGCTGCTGCTCCCCTGTACCGCAAGAACGATAGCAGGAGAATCAACGCAAAAACGGACGATTACGCTCTTCGGGCATGGTGTTGGAGAGTGCTGGCACAAGCCCGAGAGAAGCAGACAGACGCAAAATACCAGCCGGAAGTCGCTACTCCCCAGCTCCTGCGTCAGATTGCCCAGTTGAGTGTATTGGAGGATGGGCCGGTTCAGGCCAGGGAACTCCTGGCCCGGCACGGGGTTGGCCTTGAGTACGTGAATCATCTGCCCAAGACCCATCTGGACGGCGCAGCTCTCCGGCTACCCGACGGCAGGCCTGTGATTGGCCTGACTCTGCGTTATGACCGAATAGACAACTTCTGGTTCACGCTGGTGCACGAGTTGGCTCACATAGGACTGCATTTCGACGACTCCGACGAAGAGACGGGGTTCGTGGATGACCACAGTCTGCGAGGTGTTGAGCCTAGCGGGAGTGACAAAACTGAGCAGGAAGCGGACCAGTGGGCACAGAACGCCCTGATACCGCCGGAAATCTGGGGAGACGACGTTATTATGGAGGACCCAGGACCAATGGCAGTGGTGCAAATGGCGTCTGAAGCCCGCGTACACCCGGCAATTGTCGCCGGACGGATACGTTACGAGTCAGGCAACTACCGGCTCCTTTCCCAGTTCGTGGGTACGGGAGAGGTACGGCGACAGTTTGAGGGAGATTGAAGCTCCATGCCAAACAAATACACGCCAATGGCCATAATTTACGATTTCGACGGTACGTTGGCGCCGGGAAATCTGCAGGAAGGTCGTTTCATCCCTGATATTGGAATGAAAGCTTCCGACTTTTGGGAAGAGGTCAACCACACTGCCAAGGTTCGACAGGCTGATCCCATTCTCATATATATGCTGTTGATGTTGGAAAAAGCCAGAGCGGCCAGAATATCGGTACACCCCGATGACTTCAAGAAACGTGGCGCAGAGATAAAGTTTTTCGAAGGTGTCCCTGAATGGTTCGATCGGATCAGCGACTTTGGCAAGAGTAATGGGGTGAATATTGAACATTACATCGTGTCATCCGGTAACGCGGAAATTATTGAAGGTTCTCAGATAGCTTCAAAATTCAAGAAGATTTACGCTTCTCGATTCATGTTTGATGAGAACGACGTGGCTTACTGGCCAGCTTTGGCGATAAACTTCACGACGAAGACACAATTCCTATTCCGGATCAACAAGGATGCACACGACCTCAGTGATGACCGTAAAATAAATCAGTTCGTGGAAATGAAGGAACGTCCTGTTCCCTTTGAGAACATGGTGTACATCGGTGATGGCGCCACCGATGTACCTTGCTTCAGGTTAGTCAAGGATATGGGCGGTCTCTCCATAGTTGTCTATAGGCCTCGTACCAAGAACGCACGGGACAATGCAAACCGTTTCATAGATGACGGACGAGTCCACTGCTCGGCGCTTGCCGACTACTCCGAGAATAAGGAACTGGATAGGATTATCAAAGCCCAAATTGAATTTATAGCTGCTCGAGAACTCCGAAACCAAGCTCTAGGAAACGGCTGAGTAATCCTGCACAATCTTGGCAAAAAGGTGTTGCCCAACTTCGCTGCACCCCCCGCCCCGCCTTGCCAGTTTGCGCGCTTGCGGATAGACTAGCTATCTGGATGTAGCCGTGACAACACAAGACCGCGACCGTGACCTTCACTCCCTCCGTGAGCGCATGCGACACTCCGCCGCCCACGTAATGGCGGACGCCGTGCTCCAGCTTTTCCCCGAGGCCAAGCTGGCTATCGGCCCTCCCACCGAGGACGGCTTTTACTACGACTTTGAGGTGTCCCGCGCCTTCACTCCGGAGGACCTGGAGGCCATCGAGAGCCGCGTAAAAGAGACCATCGCCGGCGACCTCCCCTTCCGATACCAGGAGATAAGCAGGGCGGAGGCGATGGATATGTTCGCCGGCCAGACCTACAAGCTGGAGATCATAGACGAGCTGCCGCCGGACGAGGTGATCAGCGTCTACAGGCACGGCGACTTTGTGGACTTGTGCCGTGGCCCTCACGTGGGCTCCACAGCGCAGATAAGCGCTTGCAAGCTCTTGAGCGTGGCTGGCGCGTACTGGCGCGGCGACGAACGTCGTCCCATGTTGCAGCGCATCTACGGCACAGCCTTCGAGACCGCCGAGGCGCTGGAGGAGCACCTGGAACGCCTGGAAGAGGCCCAGCGCCGCGACCATCGCAGGCTGGCTCGAGAACTGGACCTGCTCTCCTTCCACGAGGAGTACGGCCCCGGCCTCGTCTACTGGCATCCCAAGGGAGGCCGCATACGGTCGATTATCGAGGACTTCTGGCGCAAGGAGCACTACCGCGCCGGCTACGACCTGGTCTATTCGCCACACGTCGGAAAGTCGACCCTGTGGGAGACCAGCGGTCATCTGGACTTCTACGCCGAGAACATGTACGCCCCAATGGACGTGGACGGCCAGGACTATTATGTTAAGCCAATGAACTGCCCCTTCCACGTCCAGATCTACAAGAGCTCGCTCAGGAGCTACCGGGAGCTTCCCATGCGCCTTGGCGAGCTGGGAACGGTCTACCGTTACGAGCGGTCGGGCGTCCTGCATGGACTGCTGCGCGTGCGGGGCTTCACTCAGGACGACGCCCACATCTTCTGCCGCCCCGGCCAGGTGGAGGATGAGATTGGCCGGTGTGTGGACTTCATGCAGTTCTTCCTGCGCTCATTCGGGTTCCAGGACTTTCATGTCTACCTGTCCACTCGGAACGAGAGCGGGAAGTTCGCAGGCTCCCTGGAGGACTGGGATATGGCGACAAGGACGCTGCGAGACGTGATAAAGTCCCGCGGCCTGCCCTATGACGTGGATGAGGGAGGAGCCGTGTTCTACGGCCCAAAGATAGACGTGAAGATGGTGGACGCCCTGGGACGCGAGTGGCAATGCACTACCATCCAGTTTGACTTCAACCTCCCGGAGCGCTTTGACGTGACCTATATCGGAGAGGACGGCCATGAGCATCGTCCTTACATGGTGCATCGAGCCCTCCTGGGTTCCATGGAGCGCTTCTTTGGCGTGCTCATCGAGCACTACGCCGGAGCTTTCCCAACCTGGCTTGCGCCCGTCCAGGCGGTGGTTATTCCCATCGCGGACCGGCACCTGGACTACGCCAATGCGGTATCGGACAGGCTGAGGGAGAGCGACATTCGCGTGGAGGTAGACAGCCGCTCGGAGCGTATGAACGCGAAGATACGCCACGCCCAGCTGAACAAGGCGCCATTTATGCTGGTGGTGGGCGACAAGGAGATCGACTCCGACTCCGTGTCGGTGCGCCTGCGGGACGGCCAAGACCTAGGCCCCAGGCCCGTCAGCGAAGTGATGGGTCTCATCCAGGAGGCCGTAGACTTAAGGGTGTGAGCGGGTGGGCGGTGGTTGAGAATCCCACTGATGATAACGCCCAACCTTACAAGCAAAAGTGTCTCGATAGAGCGGTCTCTCAAGACTCCGCTCGGCCTGTTTCCGCTTGGGTTGAACCTTCCCTTGCTAACCGAAAACACCACACCGGTGGAGTACGCCGCGGCCCTTGGAAGCGCCTACTTGGCATTTGCCGAGCACGACCTGCGGAAGACCGGCGGACACTATCAAACGCCTGCTTCCATAGCCAGGTTCATGGCAGATTCTGTCTCTTACTCAGAGCCGCACCTGCGCGTGCTGGATCCCGGGAGCGGTGTGGGTATCCTGTCAGCCGCGGTTTGCGAGGCGACGTCTGAGAGGGCGGCCGTCCAAGACCTGCACGTAGACGCCTACGAGACGGACCCATTGCTGGCAAATCTCACCCATCTCGTTCTCGACTTCTCACGCGAATGGCTTGTCCAACGTGGTGTTGTCCTAACCTTTGACGTGAAACGTGAGGACTTCGTCCTGGCTTATGCTCCCACCATTGAGGCCGTTTCCAAGGCCACCGGGTGTGTAAGAAGCCTTGACGCGCCCGGCTTCAGGTACGATATTGTCATTTCCAATCCTCCGTACTTCAAGATAGGAAAGAACGACCCGCGGGCCGTTGCGGGTGCGTTTGTCGTGCATGGACAGCCGAATATCTATGCCCTGTTTATGTCCATTTCCGCCGAACTCCTGTCGGGGACAGGGAGTCTGGTGTTCATTGTGCCAAGGAGTTTTGCATCCGGGCTGTACTTCAGGAGGTTCCGAGAGGTCTTCTTCCAACGAGTGACGCCCACAGCCATTCACCTGTTCGAGTCCAGGAAAGACGTATTCAAAAACCAGACCGTGCTCCAAGAGAACCTCGTGATCACGGCGCGGAGCCGGACGGAAGGCGAGACCCTTAACGGCGGCAAGGTGGCTGTATCACACAGTAAAGCCGCTAACGACCTCGCCCGCCGCCAACGCTTCTTGGTGAGTGTTAACTCCGTGCTGGACTTGGCAAGTGTACATAAGGAACTGTGCATTCCAGTTTGCGCAGAAGACATGGAACTGGCGCAAGCTGTCCGATCGTGGCCTAACACACTCCATTCTCTTGGCCTGGACATCTCCACCGGCCCTGTGGTGCCGTTCAGGGCTGCTAGGTTCTTGGCGCAAGCTGTATCCGGACTCTCCGCGGCCCCTCTGTTATGGATGCATCACGTCCAACCTATGCGAGTCGAATGGCCATCACCGGGAACCGACAAGCCACAGTGGATCAGTGAGACAACGGAGTCTATGAGGCTCCTGGTAAGGGACGAGAATTACGTCCTTCTGCGCCGCTTCAGCGCCAAGGAGGAGAAACATAGGCTCGTGGCCGCTCCATTGGTTCGGGGTCGCCTGAATGCTGGCATGGTGGGACTGGAGAACCATTTGAACTACATTCGCGGGGTTTCGAGAGACCTGGATGAGGAGTTGGCCTATGGGCTTGCAGCCCTCCTAAACTCGACCTTTCTGGACCGGTACTTCCGCCTGTCCAACGGGAATACCCAGGTCAGCGCCACTGAGTTGAGGGCAATGCCGCTGCCAGACGAACGGGACATCCGTACGATTGGCGCAGAGGTTCAAGCCCGACTCAACGCCGGGGCAGGTCTCTCTGAACTCGATGCTCTTGCTGCCAGGACTCTTGACTTCTCCCCCGAACAGTGGATGAAACGAGAGATGGCCTCGGAATGAGCAAGATTGATGAAGCGCGGAATATCCTGGATCAGCTTGGACTGCCCCCGGCCCAGCGAAACGACATCTCATGCCTGACCCTCCTGGCTCTCGCCGGTATCTCCGAGGACAGTGCTTGGAGCGAGTTGTACAAGCCGTCCCTGACTATCCATCAGATCCTCGGATTCATGAAGGAGACCTACAGCGGGAGTACGCGGAGAATACGCGCGAGACGGTGCGGCGTCAGGTCATTCATCAATTTGAGCAGGCTCGCCTGGTGGACCGCAATCCCGACCAACCAGACCTTCCCACTAACAGCCCTCGCTCTCATTACGGCCTCACGGACGAAGCGCTGAACGTGCTCCGGTTGTATCACCATAGTGATTGGAAACCCAAGCTCCTCGCATTCCGCTCAAGTCATGGGGCGCTCATGGAGGTATACCAGCAGCGGCGGCAGATGCGGGAGATACCTATCCGCATCTCCACGGGCGAGGAAATTCGTCTGTCCCCGGGTGGGCACAATAAACTGGAAGCCTTAGTGGTATCGGCCTTCGGGCCGAGGTTCGCGCCGGGGGCGATCCTGCTTTATCTGGGCGATGCGGCCCGCAAACTTCTACACTTGGACAAAGAAAAACTGGGTCGGCTTCACATTCCATTTACCGAGCATGACAAGCTCCCTGATGTGGTGCTTTACGACGAGGAACGAGACTGGCTATTCCTGGTAGAGTCGGTCACATCTCACGGTCCCATGAGTCCCAAACGAGTGCAGGAGTTGGCAGTCGCCCTCAAGGACTGCACATCCAGGCCGCTGTACGTCAGCGCCTTCCCGGACCTCCGGCAGTTCAAACGGCACGTGGACAACATCGCCTGGGAGACTGAGGTTTGGATAGCAGAGATGCCAGACCACTTGATCCATTTCAATGGGGACAAGTTTCTTGGGCCAAGCGAGGCCGCTCCCTAACCCCCGATGCACCGCTAGTTCGCCGGCGCTTCTACGGGGGATAGCATCTCCTCCAGCATTCGCTGGAGGGCCATGGAGTGGCTGCAAAATCCGCGACCGGCAAAGAACGCGCAGGTGCAGGTCAGGTTGCCATCGTTGTATTCCACCTTGTGGTCGTCGTTCTCTCCATGGAAGGTGACCACAAAGCTGCTGAAGGTAACCCGGCCCTTCTCCTCGGCGTATCTCTTGGCCTTCTCTATCTTACCGATCACGCTTGAATACATTTATGCTCCTTAGGACGAAAATAGATGTATTTGACTTCATTCTATTCCCTGGGACTTGCGGGGTCAATGAGTATGCCAGCGCTTTATATCGATGTATGGGGCCGATGGATACACCGCCGAGGCTTTTGTGCTATAATTCACGCCGGTAAAACCATTGCAAATACGCGTCCGTAGGTAGCTGATTATGACAACGCTGTACGTAGCTTCGAATCGACCGCGGGCGGGCAAGACCGCCGTATGCGTCACCCTGGCCCAAAGGCTGTCCCAGGACGGCAGGCGGGCGGCCCTCTTCAAACCCTTCTCCTCAACTGCGGAGGGAGCGCAGCCTGACCCCGACGGCAAGACGCTCAGGCAGGCCGCCGGCGCCCAGGGAGACGCGTCCGCTGGGTGGCCTGTCGGCGTGTCCCCGGACCAGGCGTTGCAGGGGAGCGCGCTGGACCGGGCATTGGAGTCGTTCGGGCAGGTCAACGGCGGGGCTGAGGTCACCATCGTGGAGGGCTTGAGCGGGCTGGAGGGCGCGGCGGGGGCCAACTCACAGCAGCTTGCGGAGAGGCTGAACGCTCAGACCGTCGTGGTGATAGGCTACGAACCCGGCGCAGGCCCGGAGGAGGCGCTCAGGGCGAAACAGCTGTTTGGGGATGGACTGGCGGGAGTAATCATCAACGGCGTCACCCGTTACAAGCTCCGGGAGACGCAGAGCAACCTCGCCCCAAGGATAGAGGCGGAAGGTGTGAAGGTCATCGCTGCCATACCGGAGGACAGGCGTCTTCTGGGGATGAGCGTGGAGCAACTGGCGCAGCACCTGGGCGGCAGGTTCCTCAACTGTGAGGAGAAGAAGGACAACTTTGTGGAGCATTTCCTCATAGGCGGCATGGTGCTGGACTGGGGAGTGCTGTACTTTCAGCGATTTGACAACAAGGCGGTCATCGTCCGGGGAGACAGGCCGGACATTCAGATGGCCGCGTTGAGGACCCCCACAAGCTGCATAGTGCTCACCGGCGGACATTCGCCCATACAGTACGTCAGGTACGAGTCGGGCGAGGAGGAGGTGCCCCTCATACAGGTTGAGACGGACACACTGGACACCGCCGCCGCCTTGGAGTCAATCCAGGAAAAGGCGCTCTTCGACCACCCCATGAAGCAACAACAGTTCCGAGCGCTGATGTCGGAGCACGGCGACCTGGAGGCTCTACACCGATCCCTGGGGCTCTAGGCTACGGCGCGGAAGCGGTGGCAGCCCCCTCGCCCTCGCTGCCAATCCAGGCCTCGCCGCCCTGAAAGACCTCTTTCTTCCAGATTGGGACTACGGCCTTGATCCTGTCCAGCGCGTAGGCGGACGCCTCAAGGGCCTCCTTGCGATGCGGCGAGCCTATGGCTACCACCAGGCTGATCTCCCCAATGTCTACTCTCCCCACCCTGTGGGCGATGGACATGTCCTCAATGGCCCACCTCTCCCGGACCTCATCGATTATCTGTTGCAGCATGTTCTCCGCCATGGGTCGGTAGGCTTCGTACTCCAGGTACAGGACGTCTCTGCCTTCGAACAGGTCGCGGGTTGTGCCCAGGAAGGTGACCACGGCGCCGTTGCTGTTCTTGCGTACAAGGTCCGTCACCTCCTGGGGGTTCAGTGGTTTAGGGCCAATGTGTATCATGTCTCTCCTCCGCTGACCGGCGGTATAAAGGCCACCTCGTCGCCCTCCCGCAGGGGAGCGCCCGGGCTTGCGTACTCAGAGTTTACCGCAATGAGTACCGAGTCCGAAAGGGGCAGCGAACTGTACACGCTGCGAAGCCGCCTCAACAGATCCTCCGGCGTAGAGCCTTCCGGCAACTCCACCTCGGTCTGAGAGACGCCTGCCCGCTCTCGATACAAAGCGAAGAAACGCACAGATACCTTCAACGCCGACCTCCTATGCCGTCCATAAGGTTAAGTATATATCCTGGTTTAGCATACCCGTCAAGCTACCCGGTCGATGCTCACCTGGGGGAGGTACACCCGGACATCGGCGGTGAACCCCGATGCTTGCTCAAAGTGCGGGAACAGGAACTCCAGCCTGCGCCTGTCGCCGGTGACGCCTCGACCGGAGGCGCCGCCGTAGTACTTGCCGGCCAAGTCGATGAGGGCAGGGTCCATGCCCCTGGCGCCCTGTTCATCGCTATAGGAGACTTCCACAAAGTGCGACAAAGGATCTCCATCCTCCTGGGCAACCTTGGCCAAAGCGGGCCACCGGGTCGCCCCAACGTGGCGCAAGCCTAGCGTTTTCTTATCAAACGCGTGTAGATGAAATAGGCCAAGCCCGGCGCAATCGCTACGCCCCAGAACGTAAGCAGTCCCACCCACCAAGAGATGGTAAAAGCTGCGATAAGCCCGCTAGGGAATGCGACCCAAAACCAGTAGCGGCTGAATCTCCTAGGCAACACCCCCCAATAATACGACGGTGAGAAAGGTAGCCGCAAGCGCTTGCATGAAGACGGACTGGCCGTTACGGGTATTGCGTACCTGCTTCTTCGGCATTGGCCTGAAGGAGCCGGGCGCATCCTCAAGAACATCTCCCCTGCTTGCGCAGGGCTTTCCCCGGCTCGGACTACTACGAGGGCTCCGTGACCATAGGGGTCTCCCCCCGTAGGTTATCCCGCGTTCCGTTTGACTTGGGGATAAGGTTTGGCCATACTCCACAGCATGGGGTGGGCGCCTACAAATCCGGAAAATCCGGTTGCAATCATTTTGCTCGGCTACCTCGTTTTCAGCGTGGTGGTCGGCGGGGTTATTGGGCTATGGCTATGGGTTTCCCACTCGAAGGCCACCCGAGGCCATCCCGTTGCATTGGCGCTCCGTTGGATTGGGATTTTGATCGGCCTCTCTTTGCTGAGAATCATCTTTAGCTTTCCCTGGAATTGGTATTGGTTTGGTTGGAACTGATGTGCTGCTTCGGCAACCGCAACCCTATCCCGTAGGTCTTTCGACATAGGACGTATCTAGCGCGACTGTAGGCGCCCCGTTCGTCCCCTTGAATTGACCGCATCGGTCATCGCCCATTCATCGGAGGTGCACCGGTCAAGCAGTGAGGCCAGCGCCATGAGTGGCGCCGGATTACAAGCGCTCTACCGACGGGCGCCGCTATACACCGCTGGGAACTGGGGTTCAAACAATCAAGTTTTCACCTATCGAGCGGGTCTTGCGGAACCGGCCTACAACGCTTTCGGACCGTAGCCGCTTTACCGACATGCTGTCTTCCCCCTAGGCTTTCGCTTTGAGGTAGTTCGGTTTACCCTGGAATCTCCTTCCGAATTCCTCCCGACTGAATCGGGAATCCTATTCCACGTCACGCGGCAAGACCGCGGAAGCGGTCTTGCCCCAGATGTCGACGTTGCGCCAGTCGGCCTCGAACTCCCCGTCCTGGCGGCGCTCTGTCGCCAGCCGCAGCTTGGTTACGGCGGAGCCGTTCGGGTTTACGCCGTATTCGGTAGTAGCGACATAGATTTACATGGCGCGAACATTGCCGATGAGGGAGCGACAATCAACATCATAGCCAGCTTTGGCAGCGTCAGGTTCCTAGCGCCTGAAGACTGGAATGTAAATATCCAAACCAGGGCTGTCTTCGGCGGTGTCGCATCCAAACGTGTCGCCCCAACCTCGCCCGCGGGCCAACTCACTCTAACCGGGTTGTGTCTCTTTGGCGGCGTGGAGATAAAATCCTAACCCTGGGGCCTCCAAAGGCAACTGGTTCCTCCACGGTACATGCTCCGTGACCTTCCACAAGATCGGCATAGGGCGCACGCGACCGCACGTGGTAGGTTAAACTGTCTTTGACCAACGCGGCAAGCAACTTCGGTTCGGCAACTGGGCGAGTGTCTTAGCGTGGAACGTGCCCGAGACTACTTCGGCTGCTACGCCGCAACGTCCGGGCGCTGTCTGCGGTAGGCATGCGTTGCAAGAAATGGGCCGTCAGGGATTCGAACCCTGGACTCCCGGATTAAAAGTCCGGAGCTCTGCCGCTGAGCTAACGGCCCAAGTAACGCAGGCCGATTCTATCCCAGCGGCTAGGGATTTTCAATGGAGCCGGCATCCACCACCTCAGCCGGACTCCCCGACAGGAAAGAGAACTCGGAGAAAGGCCAGTACCGGACGGCCACCTTCCCCACTACGTTTTCAAGCGGCACGGGCCCCCAGTGCCGGGAGTCGCTGCTGCCGTTCCGGTTATCCCCCAGGACAAAGTAGCTGTCGGGCGGCACCAGGATAGGGGCCATGTTGTCTCGGTCTTTCTCTGCCAGATACGGCTCATCCAGCCTAACCCCATCTATGAAAACCTCCCCGCGCCTCATCGCAACCGTCTCTCCAGGGAGTCCAACGACCCGTTTGACAAAGTCCCGTGTGGGGTCGTTGGGAAAGCGGAAGACGATAATCTCTGAACGCTCAGGCGGATGAAAGGGGAACAGCGTACCGCCGTCTTTCCAGATGTCCACAAAGGGCAATAGGCTGTCGATGGCCTCGCTATCCAGGTGGGAATACACCAGCGTATTCACCACCAGCCTGTCCTTGGGAAATAGCGTTGCCTCCATGCTGGACAACTCCACTCTGTAGTTTCTCACGCTGAACTGCAGGGCAAAGAGTACCAGCAACGCCAGCGATACGGTCTCCAGGAGGTCCATCAGGAAGTTTTTCATCTCTATGTGTGGGAGTGGCCTTTCTTGTTCACCAAAGGGTCAATGTCCAATTATAGCCTCTAACGAGCATTCGGTCACCGTTATCTCAATCTCTCAGAAGTTCAGGCGCGGGCTGACGGCCTCCTTTGGAGCCGGCGCGTCAACGCCCCTGCAATGATTACGTGGCAACTGACTTGACCGTTTACAGCAAACCTCGTTATATTAAGATAAGCTGGACTTTTGATGAATTGGTCAGCCTAATGCCGGCTAGCATGGCGCGCCAGATTACCCTTGCCGCAAATCAGCCAGGCCGGCCGTCTAGAGGACAGGCGCAGAAGCGCCGTCCGGAGGAGTGTGAGAGTTGGATAGACCGGACAAGTTGAACGCCGACTCGGAGAACAAAGGCCCCGGCCCTCTGAGGCTGTTGGACCGCCACATACAGAGCAGAACGTTAGCGGGACTCATAGGCTTGGTCCCACTGCTTGCAACAGTCATTGTCGTCCTCTTTTTTATTGGCAATGCCGACAGCCTCATAAGACCGCTGTTCTTCGTATCCGGCCAGCCCTGGGACTTCACCGGTATCGGGATAATCGTATTTTTCATCATCTTCTATCTTATAGGGGTATTGGTTGCCATCCCAGGTGGGCGACGGGTGCTGGACTTCATCAATACAGTTTTGGGCCATATACCGGTTGTCAGAACCATTTTCGGAGTTACCCAGCAGGCGACATCCGCCATCACCTCCCAGTATAACTTCAGCCGGGTTGTCTTTGTGGAATGGCCCAGGGAGGGGATGATTGCCATGGGATTTGTGACCGGCCGCGTGTACTCCCAGTCCAGGGAATGGTCGATGGTGGTTGTATACATTCCGACGGTCCCAAACCCTACGTCCGGAAACATGGCCTTTGTCCCGGAAGACGACGTTATTGAGACCGACCTTTCCGTTGAGGCGGCGATGAAGCTGGTATTCTCAGGTGGCATAGTTCTGCCCAGCTCTATCTCTTTTGCCAGAGTACCCAGGGACTCTTCGGAGGAGCCGAGAGCGATGGTCGGCCGGTTCGAGTCCGAATCCTAACAGCCTCTCCGGCGCTTTCCCTGCCCATCAATCACAGGCTTCCCGGCGAGACCACAGAGTCGCTTGCCCGCAGCGCGTCGGCTCTAGTCTTGCTCCTGGGAGTCGTTCTCATCCTGGGCGGCCGGTTCGTCCTCTTCATCCCTTTCGTCCTCCGACGCCGTCGCAGGTATCGCTATGGGCAACTCGATAATCATCTCGGTGAACTGTCCGGGTTCCGAGTCGACACTGATTGCGCCGCCGTGCTGGCGAACGATGTCACTGCATATGGCGAGGCCAAGCCCCGTTCCCTGGTCGGTAGGCTTGGTTGTGAAGAACGGGTTGAAAATCTTATCGATAATGTCAGGCGGAATGCCGTCTCCGTTGTCTCTGATACGGATCTCCACCTGCTCCTCCTTGCGTCTAGTGGTAAGCGTTGCAGTAGGCATATAGCCCGGCTCCAGGCCGGCGCGCCGCTTCTTGTCTGTCGCGTGGCAGGAGTTGCCCACCATGTTCAGGAAGACGCGGCCCAAGTCCTGGGGGATAGCTTCAATCTCGACCATATCGGAGTCCAGCTCATGCAGCAGGGTAAGCTGGAAGTCCGGATCGGTCGCTCGCGCGCTGTGGAAGGCCAGATTGGCGTATTCACTGAGCAGGTCATTTACGTTTGTGGGCTGGCGCTCACTGGAGCCTCTGCCCATCATGAGCATATCCTGAACAATCCGGTTGGCGCGTTGGCCGTGGCTGCGAATGCGCTCCAGGTTGCTGCTTAGATCCTGGGAGATGTCCTGAATGAGGTCCCTCTGCTCCGTTCCCAACTCACCGCCCCCTTCCAGGATCTCCTTCAACTCCTCTAGGAGCTCCTCTGAGACCTCGGAGAAGTTGTTGACGAAGTTCAGAGGATTCCTGATCTCATGGGCAACGCCTGCGGTAAGCTCACCAAGCGCGGCCAGCTTCTGGCTCATTACTATCTGGTCCTGCGCCTTGCGCAGGTCTGCCAGTACGCTTTCCAGCTCATCGTTCTTGCCTTGCAACTCCTCCGCCATCTGCTCCACCAGGTTCAATCGCTGGACCTCAAGGGCGTGCAGGCGGAACACCTCCAGGGCTGCGGCCATATCGGCAACCTCGTCCTTCCCCCCAACGTCAACTCTGGCCTCCAGGTCACCTCCGGCCATACGGCGCATCCAGTCGGACAGCATCTGGAGGCGACGCAGCAGGATGGGCCGGACGTAGAACCACGCTATGAGCAGAGCGCCGCCGACGCTGATAGCGCTGATGCCCAGCAGCAGGGTTCGACCCGTCTGAATCGCCTGAGCGGAAGCCTGGGTGGCCTCCTGTACGTTGGCATTGGCCGCTTCAACCTGGCCGTCGACTTCACCCACAAGGTTGACGGCGATGTCGCGATTCAGAGCGAGCAGCTCTTGTTGACGACTAAGGAGCGCGAACTCCTGAGCGCGCAAGTCGAACCCGTCCTCCATCCCTATTCCCAAAGCAAACAGATCCGTGAATATATGTGTCAGCTCCTCATGGAGTGGAAAGTCCTCAAGGATGGCCAGGCTCTGGTCAATGCGTCTCTTGGCGGCCTCAAACCGCTCCCTGAGCGGCTCTATCAGAGGAGCATCCGCCAGGCTGAAGGCGCTGGCCAGAATCTGCGATGCAACGTTGGCGTCCGCCTGCAGCTCCGCCATATGACGATAGTGGTGCAGCTCCCTCTCTGAGAAATGCTCCTCGCGGCTTGTGGGAGGCTCGCCAAGCTGGCGGTAGCCCGTGATTGTATAGAAGAACTGGTCATCTACCGCCTGGGTCACAATGTCTTCCAGGTGGTTGTTCAACTCCGTCAACTCTGTATTCAGAGCCTCTCGGCGCTGGGCCAGCTCAAGGAGATCAAGCATGGACCCCTTTATCTCCTCTATGTTGAGAAGCAACGCGTCAGCATGAGCGCGGATACGCTGGACTCGTTCTTCTCCTGCGCCTCTTTGCTCCAGGGAGGCCACTTCTTCTTCAAATGCCCTGTACGTTGCGTCAACACTTGCGGCAATGCCGGCAAGGTCTTCGTCCGTGGTAGCGGACGTCAGCCGCGGCGCGGCGGCCACCAGGGCGCTGCTGTGCTGAGCGATCCCGAAAGCAGCCCCCATCTCTGGGACGCTGCCTTCATTCACGCGGCTCTGGACCTCTGCTACGCTGCTGAAGGAAAACCAGCCCACCAAGCTGGCGGCTACAGTGAGGGCAACCGCGCCACCAATCCCAACGTACAGCTGAGTGGAGATGCGTTTGAGCTGAACCCGACTCCTCAGACTGGCGATCACTGCTCCGCCTCATTCAAGGTATTGACTGAACGAAAAAGGCCGTCCGGTCCAATCACAGTCAGGAAGACCGCGTCTGAGCCCTGGTTGTCCTGGGCTCCGTAACTGAGCTGGAACCCGTCTATGTCGATTACCTCACCGCTGCGCAGACTGTTCAGGAAGCAATCACGGTCCACTTCCCGGCCGCACTTCTCCAGGCTGGCAATTGCCAGCCGACCGGCCAGGTAACCTTCCAAAGAGACGAACCCCGGGACAGCGCCAATGTCGTAAAAGGCCAGAGCATGGATGTATCTGGACACCACCGGAATAGAGCTGTCCGTGGGAAACGGCACCACCTGGGTGACGAAGACCCCTGCGCCGAGTGGGCCCAACTCCCTGGCCAATGCGTTGCTGCCCACAAAGGAGACTGTCATAAAGACCGGGTCAAACTCCAACTCCCGCGCCCAAGCGACCACCCGCGCTACCGGCTCGTAAGCCCCAATCATTATTACCGCCTCCGGCTCTCCCTGTCTCAGGTCCAGCAAGCCCGTCTTGACGGCCGTTGTGTTGCGCGGGTACAACCCGATTGCCACAGGCTCCATGCCGCGCTTGTCCAGCGCCAGCTTCACCCCGTTGAACCCTGCGCGCCCATAGGAATCGTCCTGATAGAGCACCGCAATCCGTTCAATGCTAAGGTCGCCAATCAAGCGTGCGACCATCTCCTCGGTCTCTTGGTTGTAGGAAGCCCGCAGGTTCAACACCGTGCTCCACTCTGGGTCCCTCAGAAAAGCGGCGCCCGTGAAGGGAGCGATATATGGGACACCCGCGCTCTCCACGACGGGTGTGGCCGACCGGGACGTGGGTGTGCCAACGGCGCCTATTAGCGCAAAAACCTCCTCCTGCTGAATGAGGCTGAGGGTGTTGGCAATGGCGGCTTCCGGCTCATAGGCGTCGTCCTCGGACACAAGCTCCAACTGCCGTCCGTGAACGCCGCCGTTCAGGTTGGCTTCGTGGAAGGCGGCCTGTATCCCTGTCATCATACCCCAGCCCAAATCCTGGGCTGGGCCGCTGAATGCGGCGGACTGGCCGAACAGTATGCGCTCGTCCGTGATACCGGCCCTTGACGCGCCGGGGTCCGGAGTGGCTGTGGCCTGGGTGTCCGGACCGTTGCCGTTGCCGCTAGCCGTTGGCGACGGCGCGGCGCTGGGGCAGCCCGTCAAACTCATGGACAACACCAAGGTAAGCGCGACCCAGGCCACTCTCCCGCTCAGTAGAGACGCGGGCAACTGCTCTATCCGTTCCATTTGCGCTCTGTGGGTAGCCGTAGCCCGGTGGTTTCTGCCTTGCTCTCGCTCATAGCGCAACTCATGGCAATCACAAAGTCACAGCACACGGAGTCCAGGGACGCCTTCTTCAATGGCCCGGATTCTGCCGGCATCCTCATCTCCGAACCCGTATCCTCGCGTGACGGATACGCCTGCTGCGTTGACCTCTTCAAGGAGGCTGCGCAAGCCCCAACCCGGCGACCCGGCCAAGGTGTGACCGTAACGCATATCAGCAGGTAGGATACACCAAGAACAATTGAGAAGGCAACGTCTTGCGCTCAGAGGCGTTCTCTACAGACGCTGGTTATGGCGCACGACACCGCTCACAGGTTTGACAAGCTCACCCCCGTATCAAGGACTGGGCTAGCATTATGCCTGTGCTTGGTCTATGGTAGAAGGGTTGCGAGCATGAGCAACGCGGAGCCTCGCGCGGGTTGCTGAAAGGCTGATACTGATTCATGGAGACGCGGTCCCCACGAACGCCGTTCCTTGAAGTCCTGATAGCGTTCTTCCGCCTTGGGGTAACCTCGTTCGGCGGGCCGGTCGCGCACCTGGGTTACTTTCGCAACGAGTTCGTGGAGCGGCGCGGGTGGCTGGACGAGCGCGCCTATGCCGATCTGGTTGCTCTGTGCCAGTTTCTCCCCGGCCCTGCAAGCAGCCAGGTGGGAATCGCCCTGGGCATCAGACGGGCGGGGCTCCTTGGCGGCCTGGCGGCCTGGCTTGGCTTCACTATACCCTCTGCCGTGGCCCTCATCCTGTTTGCCTACGGGGTCTCGACTATCGGGGATGTAGCCGACTCCGGCTGGCTGAGAGGCCTGAAGATAGCCGCGGTGGCGGTTGTGGCCCTTGCAGTCTGGGGCATGGCGCGGAACCTCAGTCCAGACCCTCCACGGGCCACTCTGGCCGTAGCAGCCGCCATAGTCATGCTGGCCTGGCCGACGGCAATTGGGCAGGTGGCTGTTATCGCCATCGCCGCAGTAATAGGCTGGCGACTGTTTCCGGAGAGCCGGCTGGAGTCCGAGCCCGCAGATCGGTTCCCGGTTGGACGCGTGGTGGCTGCCATATCCCTCGCCACCTTCTTCATCCTCCTGGTGGGGCTACCGATACTGAGGCAAGCGGTCCCCAACGGCCACATTGAGGTGTTCGACAGCTTCTACAGGGCCGGCTCTCTGGTGTTCGGTGGGGGCCACGTTGTGCTGCCACTGCTTCAGACGCAGGTGGTCCCTCCCGGATGGGTTGGCAACGAGGAGTTCATTGCAGGCTACGGCGCGGCCCAGGCTGTGCCCGGCCCACTGTTCACCTTCTCCGCTTACCTTGGCGCAATGGCCTACAGCGATCAAACCCCGTGGCTGGGAGGAGTCTTCACGCTGGCCGCTATCTATATTCCGTCTTTCCTGCTGGTTATTGGGACGGTCCCGCTCTGGGAGCGCCTGCGAGGCCAGACCGGATTCAGGGGAGCGTCCAGGGGCGTGGGCGCTGCGGTGGTGGGGCTGCTCCTGGCGGCGCTTTACAACCCCGTCTGGACAAGCGCCGTTCACACTCGCGAGGACTTCGGGCTGGCGCTTGCGGCCTTTGCTCTCCTGGCATTGTGGAAGTGGCCCCCCTGGCTGGTCGTCGTGCTCTCGGCCTTGGGAGGGCAGGCCATTTCGGTTGTCCTGTAAGGTAAAGTGGACCGTTGCCGGGGAACATTCGCGTAGCTTCCCGTCCCCCTGAATGCCCACGTTCGCTGGCATCACGACGGGGCGACGGCCGTCTTCGCCCGCTCGTGGTGAGCGTGTCGAACCACACGAGCGGGCCCTATCCTCCCGCTCGTCCTGAGCATGTCGAAGGGCGTGAGCGGAACGGGCAGGCCTTGCGCCAGCTTCCCTCTCTCGCGGGGGCTGTGGCGTTCATTGGGGCATATGCCATCCACGCCTACACAGGGCGCCCTGGAGCATCCTACTTCCAGTCAGGTCTTTCTGCTATACTCCCTCCATTGTATCCACTCACAGTTCGTCTCCACGGATTCAAGGCAAGGAGCGAAATATCGTGATACGGATGTATCTGCTTGTCCCGATGGATAGCGGCGTAAGAAGATGACCTGGACCAGGGTACTCATCTGGCTGCTGCCAAGGCGCCTCCGATCCTCCTGGATCCTCTTGGCCGTCACCTCTTTTGGCATACTGGCCTCCGTCACTCTCATGGCCGTTGGAGCCATCTACTCCAAAGCGCTGGCGGAAGGCGGGCTGCGTCACACCCTGGCCCTAACCTCTCCGGTGGTACTGAACGCCCAAGTAGCTATACAGAACCGTCCACTGGGCCCAGCCGACTATGAGAAGCTGCGCGGGGTTGTGGAGGATATTCTGGATGAGAGCCTGGGCCACATGGTGCGGAATATCCAACGCTCCGGCCGCGCCCAGTCCAACCTGCCCCTGATGATGACAGAGGACGGACGACCTCCCTCCCGTGGAGGCCCAGGCGGTCAGCCGTTCTTCCTGACCGGCTTTGAGGAGCATGCCAAGGTTGTAGAGGGCCGCTGGCCCCAGGCCGATCCGGTCTACCACGACACAGGCGTCAACATGGAGATGGTTGTGGGAAAGCAGACTGCCTTCGACATGGGGTGGGAGGTGGACGACCTGATATACATGGTTCCCTTTGTAGCGGACCCGACCGAAAGGGTCAGGTTCACGCTGGTGGGCCTGGTGGAGCCCATAGAACCCTCTGAGGAGTATTGGCTGACCTGGGGCGGCTACTACTTCAACTCCCAGGACAGGGACCCCTGGACCGTTGCTCCCATGTACGTGCCGGAGGAAGACTTCTTCAATGTCCTGGGGGCCAGGTACCCCTCCCTGCTGGGCGACTACTGGTGGTTCCTGTTCCTGGATACCGGAGCGCTCACCGCGGATACGGCCGGGCCAACCAAGGAGGCGATTGTAGGGCTGGAGAGAAACCTGAACAGTCTGTACCCTCGCTCGCTGGTACTCAGCCTCCTGGAAGAGACCATCACCGACTACCAGGAGGAGCTGACGCTGGCCCGCGCCCCCCTCTTCCTGTTCCTGTCCCTGGTGGTGGTGGTCATCCTGTACTTCCTGGTCCTTGTGCTGGGGCTGCTGGCCCGCGCCCAGAGCGACGCAGCCAACATCCTGAGAAGCCGCGGGGCGAGCATGGCCCAGGTGAGCGGCTTCTTTGCCCTGGGAGAAGGGATAGTGGTGATCCTATCCCTGTTCCTGGGGCCTCTCCTGGCGCTTGGAATCGTGCGGTATCTGCTGGTTAGGACCATAAACCCCGCGGGAGAGGGAGGCTCCCCCCTTCCCGTGGAGCTCTCCGCAAGCGTGTTCTTCATTGGAGCCATAGGCGGCCTGCTGAGTCTCGTGGTACTCCTTGCTTCCGGAGTGGGCCTGGCGCGCCTGGGAATAGTGGAGTTTCTCAGAGTACGGGCAAGGCCGTCCACCGTGCCCCTGCTGCACAGGTACTACGTCGATGTCCTGGTCCTTGCCACGGTTGGCCTCATCTGGTGGCAGGTGGAGGAGCGCGGAGGGTTCATTCAGAGGGAGTTGGCGGGCAGCGCGCTCGAGGAGGTGGACCTCAGTATGCTTATGGGGCCGGTGTTGGTTATGCTCGCCGCGGCGTTTACGATACCCAGGCTGTTGCCCTGGCTAATGAAGGCGTTGGCCCTGGCCGGCAACCTTGCAGCCCCGGCATGGCTATCCCTTACCCTCACGCGAATGGCCCGGGACCCCCTGCCACACGGCTCTCTGGTAATCATGCTGATGATGGTCTCGGCCCTGGGCGTGTTCGGAGCATCGTTTCAATCGACCCTGTCCAGGAGCCAGCAGGAGCAAGCCCTCTTCAGTGTGGGCGGCGACCTGGTGGTCAGAGGCGCCGCCCTTTCCGATTCGCTTCAGGAGGAGTTGGCCGCTCTGCCGGGTGTCCAGGCGGTCAGCCCGGTTGCCCGCGACCTGGGGAGCATAATAAGAGTGGACCCGGATGCGCTACCCGATGTCGCCTGGACCAGGGAAGCGCCGGCAGGCGAGGGGCTGGCCGACCTCCTTGCGCCCCTGAGGCAGGCCGAGGGAGGGTCTCCCGGCATATCCCTTCCGGAGGATACCGAGAGCGTCGGCATGTGGGTGAGGGTAAACGAGCTGGACCGGGCGCTGATCAACCGGACGCCGACCATGTGGACGCGAGTCGCCGACGGCTCCGGAAGATACCACAGCCTGTCCCTCGGCAAGATTCCGACCGACGCGCCTGAGCAGGAGTGGACCTACCTGGAAGCAGCGCTCCCCCTGGAGCAGGCCGAGCCTCCCTTCAGCGTGGTCTCCATATTCATAAGCAGCGGATTCGGCGGCTCCCTGGGCGGGGCGCAGCCGGGGAGCCTCAGCCTGGACGATATGACGGCCAAGGGGGCATCCGCTCCACCGGATGGCGTAGTAGTGGAGGGCTTCGAGGAGGCCGCGGGCCCAAGTTCCTGGGTCAGCCTCCCAAGCATCGACTCAACAAGCGACGTGGCAGAGCGCAGCCGCGGGGCTGCCCGGAGCGGTGGATTCGGCCTCAACTTCTCCTGGCGGAACGCGGTTGGCCCCAACCCTCGGGGCGCTCTGATTCCCGCCGGTCCTATTCCACTGCCCGCCGTCGGCGGGCCCACGTTCCAGGCGGGCCAGAGGCCGCGCGTCCGGTCGGGAAACCATCCGGTCCCAGTGGTGGTAAGCAACGTGACCGACTACTTCCCCACCATCGGCAGCGCATCCACTCCATTCCTGCTGGTGGACATAGATGACTACGGTGACTACATCAGTCGAATGCCCGGCGCCCCAGCGCCGGCTCTCCCAAGAGAGGTGTGGGTCTCCCTGAACGACTCTGTTGCGCGCAGTAGCGCCATCCTCTCCATAAGACGGCTTCCCGGCGTATCCTCCGTAGAGGACAGGGAGGCTGCCGCGGAGTTGGCGAAGCGCAACCCACTGGCCGGTGGAGGCTGGAACGGCCTCACCGTTCTGAGCATGGTGGCGCTCACAATGGCCGCAGCGATCGCCCTGGGCGCCTACTCGGTGGTATCCGTACAGGCAAGCCGGATAGACCTGACCATAAGCATGGCCCTGGGACTCTCCAAGACGGAGGCGCTGCTGTCGCTGATAGTGGAGAGGTTGGCGGTAGCGGTCATGGGCGCGGCCATCGGCGTGGGCGTAGGCGCTTGGCTCAGCCGCTGGGTCCTGGGTTTCCTGGACGTGACCATAGACGGAACGCCAGTTGTCCCTCCCATGCTATTGACCACTCACGGCGGCCTCATGGCCCTGGCGCTGCTGTGCCTGGCCGCCGCCCTGGCTGCCGGGATCCTGGTAACCGTGGCGGCAGCCCGCAGACTGAACGCGCCGGACGTGCTCCGGACAGGGTAGTAACCGGTACAGCAAGATGTCACTACTACAACTGGCATACGTTATAGCGCTGCGGAGGACCGTATCCAACTGGAGATTGGAGATAGTCCTCTTCCTGGGGATGCTGCTCGCGGTGTCCCTGATGTCCAGCGGGATCATCTTTTCCAACCTCCTTGAAGAGGCGGCCCTGCGCAGCGCCCTGAACCAGGCCACTCCTGAGCAGGTCAACTTCACCGTGAGAACCTACGGCGGCCTGGAGGACTTCTCCAAAGTCTCCAGGCAGGACTCCACGTACCTGAATGGCCTGGACACCGTAGAGCGGTACGCGGGCGAGCCATTTGAGCCATACCTGCAAGGCCGGTCTCTCCTGTTCCAGACTCTCCCCTTCTTCTTCGCGGGCCACCCTCAATTGGAGCAGGCCGACGACGTCCGTCCCAGGGGTAAGATCGGCTATATGTCCGGCGCCTTCCCGGACCGGATAGACGTGGTTGAAGGTCGATGGCCGTACTCCTTAGCCGGTGGCGGTATCTCCCTGGACGCCCCCCTGGAGGCGGCCTTAGACGTGGCCGGAGCGGAGATACTCCAACTGGGCCTGGGTGATGAGATGGAGGTGTTTCCGGCAATCGGCAACGCAGCGGAGACGTCTATGAAAGTCAGGATTGTAGGGTTCTTCCGGCGAGTCGACCCGGAGGACGAGTTCTGGTACGGCGTAGGCCGCACATTCAGTCACACAGAGGACCAGGTGCCCATTGTGCCGCTTTTTACCACGGAGGACGCGATCCTGGAGTACGTTGGGCGCAGCTACCCCGGCTCCTACGCGGACGTTAAGTGGTTCTTCTACCTTGACTGGACCGGCATAAGGGCCGGGGATGTGAGCGCTATCCAGGACAGCCTCCAGAGCCTCCGGGAGACCCTACCCCGCAGGCTTGAGAACGCCGGCATTGTCATAAACCTGGACGATGTGCTGAGCGCCTACCAGGAGCAGGTACTGCTGGCCCGCATCCCTCTCTACCTCATGGTCTCCCTGACAACCGGCATCCTCATCTACTACCTGGGGCTGGTATCCGGGCTGGTGGTCAAGTCACGCGCCAGGGAAACGTCCCAGCTCAAGAGCCGCGGCATCACCACTCCACAGATGGGTCTATTCGCCCTGGTGGAGGGGCTTCTGCTGGCCGCTCCGGCTGTAGCGTTTGGCCCTGTCCTGGCTCTGGTCATCTCCAGAACGCTGGGAGGCGCCTTCATAGACATGGAGCTGAGCAGCGGGCCAGTGCCCGTGTCCCTCTCCACTCAGGCCTTCCTGCTGGGAGCCGGAGGGGCGGCCCTGGCCGTGACGGCGCTGACCTTCTCAACCCTGATGGCCTCCCGGCAGGGAATGGTGGAGTTCCAACAGACCGGCGCAAGGCCTCCCAGAGCGCCCTTCATCCATCGCAGCTATCTGGACTTATTGGCGCTGGCATTGATAGGGCTGATATGGTGGCAGACCCAGACCCGCGGCTCCTTTCTGGTGCGGTCCCTGGGAACGGGGGAACTTGAGGTGGACGTCTCTCTGCTGCTGGGCCCCGTGCTGGGCCTCCTGGCTATGGGTCTTCTGATCATGCGGTTCTTCCCCCTGGCGGTGGCCCTCATGGCAAGGCTCGCGGAGTCTCTGGGCCCGGTCTGGCTGCTCCAGGGATTGAGGCGCGTCTCCAGAGACCCCATCATACCCGGCTCCCTTGTGGTGCTGCTCATGCTGACCACAGCCCTGGGGGTAATCGGAAGCACCTTTAGCTCAACCATAGAGCGCAGCCAGGTGGACAGAGCGCTGTACGATTCCGGGGCAGACCTGCGCATCCAGCACGGCGTAGGCCGCGCTCCCGTATCTCTGTTGGGAATGTCCTATCTCACCCAGCGTCTGGAGGGGGTAGAGACCATATCGGAGGCGCTGCGCACCACGGGCACACTCTCCACCGGCGCGTTCGATCAGACCAGGGTATCCATTGTGGCGGTGGACAGCGACAGCTTTGCCGACGTGGCGTGGTATCGTGAGGACCTCACCGACAGGGAGTCCCTGACTGCAATTACCGAGGCCATCAGCGCCGATCCGTTGGTCTCCATCCTGAGCGACGGGATCAAGCTGCCTCCGTACGCTACCTCCCTGGCGCTATGGGTGAATCCGGGCGCCACCGACCCCGGCGCCATCCTGGTGGGCCGTGTAAGAGACGATTCAGGATACTACTTCGACATCCCATTTGGGCCGCTGGACCTCGAGGACTGGCAGCTGGACTCCCAGGGCTGGATACGCCTTGACGCCGACCTCTTTCCACCGAGGCCCCGGGGGTCTCTGCCCTTGCGGGTAGACACGAAGGGTTGGCTGGACTTTGCGGGCGCCACTCCACCCTTCACCCTAATCTCCCTTCGGGTCAGCATGAGGTCCACGCTGCAAGACCCCGGAGCCATATACCTGGGAGACATGTCCGTGCTAACCCCCTTTGAAGAAGCCCGCCTGGGCGACTTTCAGTCGTTCCTGGATGACTGGCACGTTGTGGAAGACTACGAAGTCCCAGGCCTGTTTGCCCTGGAGCTCAGCCAGGCGGTGGCCCACCCCGGCACAGAGGGGTCGGCGGTCTTCAGCTGGACGCCGGGGGGATTGTCACAGCCGACCGTTCGCGTGGGCAAGCCGGAGACACCCATACCGGCAGTGGTTAGCAGGTCATTGCTGGACATAGCCGGGGTAGGTCTGGGCGACACCCTCACGCTGGGCACCATCGACGCCACTGTGCCAATCCAGGTGGCAGCGGTAGCCGACTACTTCCCCACCCTGGACCCAAGGGAGGATCCCTTTGTGGTGATGGACCTCCGCACGTTGAACCACTACACCAACCTGCACGGCCAGGGCCTCATCGGAGGAAGCAACGAGATTTGGGCCGGCCTGGACGCCGGCGCAGACCCCACGAAGATAGAGGGCGCCTTAACGGGTTTCGGGATAGACATCGGGAACGCGTACGTAGCAGAGGACATGGTGTCCCAGCGGGTTGAGCAGCCACTGGTCAACGCCGGATGGGGCGGCCTCCTGATACTCATGTT
Source organism: Dehalococcoidia bacterium (assembly GCA_965247645.1). Lineage (GTDB taxonomy): Bacteria > Chloroflexota > Dehalococcoidia > Lucifugimonadales > UBA2985 > JAPPHY01. The sequence goes on along the minus strand of OZ252024.1, from coordinate 1,174,802 downwards.
CCTGGCCCTTGTTCTGGCTAGCGCATCGGGAGTTATGCTCTTCTGCTACACAGACACCAGGGAGCGCAACACGGAGTTTGCCCTTCTCCGCACTCTAGGATTCTCCAGGGGACAGCTCAACGGCGTGGTATGGTTCAACCTCCTCCTGATCATGGTATGCGGCATAGGGCTGGGGACGTGGGCCGGGCAGCAGATAGCCATCAGCGTCCTGCCCATCCTGGAGGTGGCCGAGGAAGGATTCAGGGTTACCCCGCCGATGGTCCTACAAGTCAACTGGGCCGTCCTCCTTGTCACGTATCTGGCGCTCATGGCGGTGGCTGTGGCAACCGTGGTGTGGCTGGCGTGGATCACCGCCAAGCTGGAGGTGCAGCGCGTCCTGCGCATCGGCGAGGCTTGACCGGAAGCGCAGGATAGGGTATAGAGTTTCAGAAGGAGAGCGCAATGGAAACCTACGGCAGACCTCCGACACCGGACGGACAGAGCGATAGCGCGCCGGCGCCTATGCGGGAGGAGCGCGCCATGCCCCAATGGGACGAGCCTTACATAGAGTGCCTCGACCTGTTCAAGATTTTCAAGAAGGCGGATCTGGAGGTGGTGGCGCTGCGAGGCGTGGACATGGACGTGGAGCCGGGAGAGATGGTCGCCATTGTAGGGGCCAGCGGTAGTGGAAAGAGCACGCTGCTCAACATTTTATCCGGGCTTGACCGTCCCTCCGCGGGCCAGGTGAGAGTGGGGCGCAGGGACTTGCTGAACATCTCAGACCAGGAGCTTGTGGAGTACAGACGGCTGGAGGTGGGCTTTGTCTGGCAGGCCACGGCCAGGAACCTGGTCCCGTACCTCACGGCCAGGGAGAATATAGAGCTGCCCCAGGCCATCGCCGGAAAGGACAAGGCAGCCAGGCGGGCCAGGAGCCTTGACCTGCTGTCCGTTCTGGACATGGAGGACAAGGCCGATAGAAGAATACACGAGCTTTCCGGGGGAGAGCAGCAGCGACTGGCGATAGCCATAGGGATGGCCAACAACCCTCCCCTGCTGCTGGCAGACGAGCCAACGGGCGAACTGGATACCCAGATGGCCTCACAGGTCTTCCGGCTGCTGCAGGAGGTAAACCGCATCTACCGCGTCACCGTCGTAGTGGTGACACACCACCCAGGGGTGGCGGAGCATATGGACCGTGTGCTCCACATTAGAGACGGCCGTATCAGCTCCGAAAGCCGCGTGGAGGAGGCGGCGCGTGGGCGTGAGGCCGGCCTCCCGGAAGAGTACCTGGTGGTGGACAGCGTGGGCCGCCTCCAGCTTCCACAGGAGTACGTGGAGAGACTCCACATACAGGGCCTGGCCAAAGCTGACATAGCCGACGGCCAGGTGAACATCAAGCCCGCGTCAAGAGGCCACAGGAGCGGCCGGGGCCGGAACCCGGACCCGCCTGAGAGCGCCAAGCCTGCCTTATGAGGGCGCCCCTTTGAGAGACATCGCCGCGTCTGAAGCTGCCACCCCGGGCCAGGCCGGGCAGCCCATAATATCCGTCCGCGGCCTGCGCCGGACGTTTGGCTCCGGCGAATCGGCCGTAGTGGCGGTGGGTGGGATAGACTTGGACGTATACCCACGGGAGTTCCTGGCGGTTACCGGGCGTTCAGGCTCAGGGAAGACCACGCTGCTGAACCTCATGGCGGGCCTGGACCGTCCCACGGCGGGAGCCGTGCTCATCGACGGCCTCAACCTAGCCGAGCTTCCCGAAGGCGACCTTGTGGAGTTGCGCAGACGCTCCATAGGGTTTGTATTCCAGTCCTTTGGCCTCATGCCTCTACTTTCGGCGCAGGAGAACGTGGAGCTTCCCTTGCACATCGGCGGGGTCCTGTGGCGGGAGCGTCGCCGGCGCGCGCTTGAGGCCCTGGACCTGGTGGGGCTGGCCCCAAGGGCGCGACACCGCCCCTACGAGCTCTCCGGCGGAGAGCAGCAGAGGGTTGCCATAGCCAGGGCGCTGGTTACCGGCCCTGCCGTGGTTTTTGCAGATGAGCCTACGGGCGAGTTGGACAGCGCCACCGCCATTTCAGTCACATCCATCCTGAGAAACACCGCTCAACACAGGCGCGTCACCGTAATAGTGGCCACCCATGACCTGACACTGGCGGGGGTGGCCGATAGGACCGTGAACCTGGTGGACGGCGCGTTGAGCCGAAGAGACGACGCTCCATCCACCGCGCCGCAGTAAGCTCCGGTGGCAGACTGGGCGCCGCTGCCGGCCAACCCAGGGACGCGACCGTCCAAACGCGCTATGCGAAAGGCTCATAACCTGGGTATAATACCATCCATCAAGGTCACTAAAGCAGGGGAGGGGAGATCCATGAACGTCACGGAGGCCATTGCGCGGATTCTGAAGTCTGAGGGTGTTGAGTGGATGGCGTGTTTTCCCTCCAATCCCCTAATAGAGGCGGTTGCCAAGGAGGGCATACGGCCCATCTCATTCCGTCACGAGCGGGGCGCGGTAATGGCCGCGGACGGCTTCAGCAGAATGAACGACCGCAACCGTTTTGGGGTAGTCGCCATACAAGACCAGGCCGGCGCAGAGAACGCAATGGGCGGCGTGAGCCAGGCCTTTGCCGATAACGTGCCCATACTGGTGCTCCCCCGCGGCTCAAGCCTTGAGCGGACCGCCGTGCGGCCCTACTTCTCCGCATTCAAGACCTATGAGAGCATCTGCCAAGCACACAGAGATGATCGCGCGGCCAGACATGGTTGGCGACATCATGCGCCGGGCCTTCCACGCGCTGCGCAACGGACGCCCAGGCCCGGTTGTGGTGGAGATGCCCTCCGACGTGTCCGACCAGGAGGTCCCGGAGGGAAGCCAGCCCTACCATTCCCCAAATGTCTACATACAGTCGCCGTCCCAGTTAGACGTCAAGGACGCCGTAAGAACGCTGCTGAGAGCCGGGAAGCCCGTCATCTGGGCCGGGATGGGCGTGCTGCTGGCAGGGGCCACGGCGGAACTCAGAGAGTTTGCGGAGCTAACGGAGATCCCCGTATACACCACCATGCCAGGCAAGTCCTCCATTGACGAGCGCCATCCCCTTGCCCTTGGCGGGGGCAGCAGCGCAACCACGCTGGCGGCCAGGCAGTGGCTACAGGAGTCGGACGTGCTGTTCGCGGTGGGCTCCAGCATGACCAAGACCGGCTACGGACAACCCATACCTCCCGGAAAGACCATCATCCACAGCGTGGGCAGCATAGAGGACATCAACAAGGACTTCCCCGTGGAAATCGCTCTGCCGGGCGATGCCAGGGCAACCCTTCAGGCGATGATCCAGGAGGTCAAGGCGCAGATCGGCGAGAACGGTCGCAGGGGTGAGACAAGCGTGCCGGCCCAGATGTCCGCGATCAAGGAACAGTGGCTTCAGACCTGGATGCCAATCCTCACCGACGACAGGGAGCCTATCAACCCATATCGTGTCATATGGGAACTGAACCGGAACCTTGACCTGGAAAACAGCGTTGTCACTCACGACGCAGGCTCCCCCCGCGATATGATGATGCCCTTCTTCACGGCCACGTCGCCCCACAGCTACATAGGCTGGGGCAAGTCAACCCATCTGGGCTACGGCATACCCCTGATGATAGGGGCGAAGATGGCTTTCCCGGACAGGTTCTGCCTGAACTTCATGGGCGACGCCGCGTTTGGCATGTCCGGCCTGGACATAGAGACCTCGGCCAGGTCCGGCGTCCCAATCACCACCCTGGTGCTCAACAACGGAGGCATGGCTACCTATCCGGGCGGATTCCCAACGGCGCGCGAGAAGTACGGGGTCTCCCACATGATCGGAGACTACGCAAAGATAGCCGAGGGCATGGGAGCAGTCGGCATCACCGTCACCAAGCCGGGTGAACTTTCCTCCGCCATCAAGAGCGCCCGCGACCTCAACGCGGATGGGAAGACGGTCCTGCTGGACGTGCATACCCGTTTTGAGGACCGCAGGTCGCCCAGGGACGGATAGCCGGACGCAGACCGCTCGTCTCGTACGGGTGGTCGGCGCCCTGCGCAAGGAGGACCGGATGACAACCGACTTCGTGACCGTTCAGGAGATAATACAGGCAGCGCGGAGCAACCTGAGCCTGGGGACTTGGGGCTACCTGTCCGGCGGCTCGGAGTCCGAGACCACCCTGCGCCGCAATCGCCACGCCTTCGACCGGCTGGCCTTCCGCCCCCGCGTGCTCGTAGACGTGTCCAACATCTCGACGTCCGCCACACTGCTGGGCCATGATATGCGCATCCCGGTGGTTCTGGCGCCCATTGGTTCCCAACAGGTGTTCACGCCGGATGGCGGCGCAGCGGCCACAAGGGCCGCGGATGAGTTCGGGATACTGGACGTCATAAGCTCCGTAACGGAGCCAAGCCTGGAGGACATTGCAGCGGCTGCCGGCAACCCAAAGGTCTTCCAACTCTACCTCCACGGCGATTGGGAGTGGACCAAGGAGATGGTCAGCAGGGTCCGTGCGGCCGGCTACTCGGCTCTATGCATCACCGTAGATACCGCCCGCCCCAGCCGCAGGGACAGAACGCTGCTGGCGCGATGGAGTCCCAGGGCTAACTTCCTCGGCTCCGCTTCACCCAACAGGCGTCAGGTGTCCGGGGGCAGGATCGGGGGCTACGCGTCCGGCGTGACCTGGGAGACCATAGACAGGATCAAGGACATCGCTGGCCTTCCCCTCGTACTCAAGGGCATTGCCACCGCCGAAGACGCAAACCTGGCCGTGGAGCACGGGGCAGACGTGATCTGGGTATCAAACCACGGCGGCCGGCAACTGGACCACGGGCCCGGAACAATGGACGCGCTTCCGGAGGTGGCCCAGGCTGTTGGAGGCAAGGTCGATATCGTCCTGGACGGAGGCATTCAGCGGGGCAGTGACGTGCTCAAGGCCATTGCCCTTGGCGCCAAGGCTACGGCCATTGGGAAGCTCCAGTGTTGGGGGCTGGCGGCAGCCGGAACCGCGGGCCTTGTGGCAGCCCTGGAGATACTGGAGGACGAAATCATCTCCTCAATGGGGCTGCTTGGGGTCTCGTCTATGGACCAACTCACCCCTGCTTACGTGCAGAGGGTGGAGGCCGTAACCGCTCCCCATGAGATGAGCTCTTGGGTAAACATGCCGGGCGAGAGGCTTCTCTAGCCCCCATTTACGCCCGGAAGCGCGCTGCCCTGCGTGTGAAATCCCGCGGTCGTCCCTTTTCCGGAGCTACCACCCGGTGGCCGTGTCGTATATCTCTACGGCAACCGTCCCTCTGAGACCCGCGTCCGTCTCCTCTTTGCCTCCAACCACCAGTACCCGGCCGTCTTTAAGCAGGATTGCCGTGGACAGATTTCCATGAGACTTCTTCAGAGAGCCGGCAGATGTCCAGGTGTCTGTAGTGGGGTCGAATATCTCCGTCTCCCGATCGCCTATGACCATTACCCTCCCGTCATCAAACCGGACTGACGGGTGGTTTTCACGCGGCTCAGACATGTACAGGGACTCAGACGCTTGCCACGTCCCCGTAGACGGGTCAAATACCTCCGCGTTTCTTATGGGCACAATAACGCCGGTATATCCACCCTGCTGGAACTGGCCGCCGGTTACCAGCACGCGGCCGTCCGGCAACACGTCCGCCGTTGTCCCCAGGGCCCGTTCCCTGTCCATCGGGCCGGTGGTGGGAGACCACGTATTATCGGACTGGTCAAACAGCTCTGCCACGTACTTGCCCACGACCAACAACTGGCCATCCTGCAACACCGCCACGCTGTGCCCGGCGTGTACCTGCTCCATGTTGTTGGTTTCGGTCCACTCCCCGGATGTGGGATCGAATATCTCCACAGTATTGAGCTCCTCGCGGCCCGCCTTGGTCGCATCCAAGCCGCCGGCCACAAGCACCATGCCGTCCGCAAGTAGAGTGGCGGAAGCCCACGTCCTTGCCTGGAGCATAGGAGTTGTGGAAGCCCACTGGTCTGTGGCGGGGTCATATATCTCAGCAACGGCGTCATCGTTTTCGCCGGTTACCAGCACGCGACCGTCCGTCAGCAGCGTGGCAGTGTGCCCTGAGCTGTGCTTCTGCGCCATACTGGCGGCGGCGGACCAAGTCTCGGTAACGGGATCGAATATCTCCACAGTATTGAGCTTGCGAGAGGGGGTTTCCTGGCCGCCCACAACCAGCACGCGACCGTCCTCAAGCAAGGTTGCCGTGTGCCCCCAACGCCCCTGCGCCAAGCCGGGCACAGTCGGTTCTTCGCTGCCGCCGCAGCCTACAGCCAGAGCCGCTGCCAGCATGATCGACACTCCAATGAAATACCGAGCCGTTGCTCTTCCTATCATCTAAGCCCTCCAAGCGATGCCCAATGGCACCTTCGCTTACCTTCTCAAGTGGGTGTTCTCATCGCCTATTATAGCCGTTTTGTAAAGGGGGGTCTATGGCGCCGGGCGCCTCTCCCCCGTCCGCCTGGACTTCAGCCCCTTGGCCCCTCTTTGACGCCGCGGCCGCTTCACTCGGAAGCCACGCGGGTGGAAAGGCGCATCCAGGTCTGTCATTCAGCTTCACCCTATTCATTGAGGTTGGCCGGGTCGTAGGACTCCACGGTAGAGATGCCTCGGACCCCGCTATCGGTCTCCTCCCTGCCGCCGACAACCAGGATTCTACTGTCTGAGAGCATGGTAGCCGTGTGCATAATGTCCCGCTCCGACATTAGATTGCCGACCGACGTCCATGTGTTTGCGCCAGGATTGTACAACTCCATCTCAATGCTACCTATGATCAGCACGTTGCCATCCCCAAGCGCGATGGCCGAATGATACGCGCGCGTCTCATTCATGGCCTCGCCCGCTTGCCATGTCCCCTGGGGCACATCGTATATCTCCGCGTTCCTGATGGGCGCTCTGGAAACGCCTGCTCCTCGACCTCGTTGAAACTCCCCGCCGGTCACCAGGATATTTCCGTTCCCTAGCAGCGTCACCGTCCCCCCGGCAACGCGTTCCCTGATAGGGGGTCCGGCAGATGACCAGGTGTCGGTTGAGGGGTCGTATATCTCCGTCAGTACCTGTCCCACCACCATCACATTGCCATCGTCCATCAGCGCTGCTAAATGGTTCGAGTTCACCTCCGCCATGCTGGCAGCCTCAGTCCACTCTCCGGTAGACGGATTGTACAACTCTGCCGTATTGAGTTCCTGCCTGCCCGCCTTGGTGGCATCCACACCCCCGGCAATCAGCACCCTGCCGTCATTAAGCAGCGTGGAGGAAGCCTCGTTTCGCGCTACCAGCATAACACCCGCGGAAGACCACTGCCCAGTAGAGGGGTCGTACACCTCCGCCGTGGCCTCCTCGCTATCTCCCGTTACCAGTACACGGCCATCTGCGAGCAAGGTGGCCTTGTGGCCGGATCCCCTGGGCTCGGCCATGTCGCCCCCAGAGGACCACGCACTCGGGCCGGGGTCGAATATCTCAGCAGAAGCGAGCTTGCGAGAGGGGGATTCATTGCCGCCCACCACCAGCAAACGGCCGTCCTCAAGCAAGGTGGAAGTGTGTCCCCAGCGTGCCTGCGCCAGGCTGGGCGCCTCCGTGGTATCCCCTCCACCTCCTCCACAGCCAATGACAATAGTCATACCAAGCGCCATAGCCGTCAGCGCAAAATATCTGGCTCCCGCTTTCAATATCATATACCGATCCTCCCAGAGTCGCTCATAAGTCGCGGCCCTTCAGGCCGGGCCATAACTTTAAGGCAGTTAAAGTTTGCTCTAATGGTATTGGTATTATAGAAGCGCGTCAATCCCCGCCACTCGTTCTGTAATGTGCAATGGCTCCGTCACGGCAACCGTTCAGCGAGAACGCCGGTCCGTGAAAGAGTGGCGTTGACCACAGGAGAGCGGTAAAAGGAGGACAGCGAGCCCTGTCTCCCAAAGATAGCGCTCTAATGGGCGCCCGGGGTTTTCACTGGACACCCACAAGCCCATTGACCACCGATGGAGCATGGCTTAGCATACGTTTTGGGACCGCTACGGCCTCAGAGCCACAGACTAGGAGGTATTGCCATGAACGCCCTTGTAATCGGCGGGACCGGGCCGTCTGGACCGCACATAGTCAACGGCCTTATCGAAAGAGAGTACGAAGTCGCCGTGCTGCACGGCGGACAGCACGAAGCCGAGTTCATCCAGCCCGTCGAGCACATCCATACCGACCCCCACTTCGCCGAGACCCTTGAGGGGAGCCTGGAGGGGCGCAGCTTTGACCTGGCCATTGCCACCTACGGGAGAATACGCCTGATTGCCGAGGCTCTGAAGGGCAAGACACAGCGACTCATCACGGTGAGCGGCGGGATGCTCTACGCGCCAAGAAACGACCCGCGCTGGGGCCCCCTGGGAGCTCCGACAGCTATGCCGGAGGACAGCCCCCTGACCGAAGACCCCAACGGCCCAAGACTTCCATACATGATATGGGTCACAGAGCAGACCGTTCTGCAGGGCCACAGGGACGGCGCCTACAATGCGACCATCTTCCGCTACCCCGGAATCTACGGCCCAGGCGCTCCCGCAAACCCGGAGTGGAGCATAATCAGGAGGGCTTTGGACTCCCGCAAGCATTTCATTGTCGGGAGGAGCGCCGGTCGCCGCGCCTTCGGGCAAAACGCCGCCCACGCAGTCCTGCTGGGCGTGGACAAGCCCTCAGAGTCCGCGGGCCAGATCTACAACGTGGGCGAGGAGGCCCAGCACTCGCAGAGCCAGATAGCCCGGTTCATCGCAAAGCTGCTGAACCACGAGTGGGATCTGGTAGAGATGCCGCCTGCTCTAGCCAACAGGGTGTATCGAGGGGGAGGAGCTCAGGCCGGCGGCGGGTCTGAGATGGACATCGGCAAGATACGTAGAGAGTTGGGATACCGGGACGTGGTGTCTGTGGCCGAAGCCCTGACCCGCTCCACGGAGTGGCTCCTGGCAAACCGGCCGGAGCCAGGCGGGGAAATTGAGCAGCAACTGGGCGACCCCTTTGCCTACGAGGCCGAGGATGAGCTCCTACGGGCGTACAGGGAGGGCGCTGCCGAAGCGGAGAGCGTCCGGTTCCCGGAGGTAAACTCCGGCCACATGTATCGACACCCCACGCAGCCCGGCGAGGCGTGGTCGCCCCCGCAGCGGCGGTGACGGATGCCGGCGCTCGCGTCAGTAGTATATGGCCGACGACGCCTCCGGCTTCAGCCTGTCCATGCGCTCCTTCCGGAACTTGGCGACTTTGGGGGCGATTACAACCTGGCAGTAGGGTTGATACGCGTTGTTCCGGTAGTACTCCTGATGGTACTCCTCTGCCACAAAGAACGCAGTGGCAGGGGCTATCTCAGTGACAAAGGGGCGCTCCCATATGCGGGCCTTCTCCAACTCCGCAATCACCTCCTCGGCTGTGGCCTGCTGCTCCGGGGTGTGAATGAATACGGCCGACCTGTACTGGGGTCCAACGTCCGGCCCCTGGCGGTTCAGCGTGGTTGGGTCATGTATGGTGAAGAATATCTCCAACAACTCGCGATATGAGGTGACATTGGGGTCAAACGTAATCTGCACAGCCTCTGCGTGTCCCGTGCGACCTCCGCAGACCTGCTCGTAAGAGGGAGACGGCACATGCCCGCCTATATACCCGGACTCCACCTTTACAACCCCTTGAAGCTGCTCGTAGACCGCCTCCAGGCACCAGAAACACCCTCCTGCCAGCGTCGCAATCTCTCTGTCATGGTCACTCATTGGCCTTATGTCCTCCTATCTCAGGCGCGCCGTCCAGGTCCAGTGAAACGGTCCGCCCGTCAACTCCGGCTACCATTATCCGCCATGCAGCCACAATTGACAATCACGCGGGGCCTCTCCAGCCCGTCGCCGGTTTTTACCTCTCAAGGAGGACGCTAGATTGGATCGGCCGGACCTGTTCGACAACGCTCAATGGGAGGCGCTGCTCATGGGCAAGGCCGAGGAGCTTGGGGACGACCCAGCCGCCTGCGAGCAGCTTGTGTACCGCTTTCTGGGGCAGTACCTCCCCGCCCTGCTTTCCGCAAGGAACCAGGAAGGCCGCGATCGCGTATGGAGGGCCCTGTGGCAGTACATGACTATGCCCGCCACCAGGGCAAAGCCCTTTGGACTGTCGCACTCATCGGCGGACGGGCTGCTGGAGGCAATTCAGGAGGAGTTGCGCCGCCTTGGCGTTGGCCGGCAAGGCTGAGCGCGGAGCGTAGCGAGTATCGAGTATAAGGAGAGTGTCGGGAAGTTACGCAGAGGTCTCTTCCACTGAGGACAGGAACCTCAGCACCCGAGCGTTAAACTCCTCCGGCCTGTCGCGTTGCACCTCGTGGCCTGCGCCCGGGAACAGCTCCAGCTCAGAGCCCGGAATGGAGTCCCGTAGCGTTTCAGCATGTATCGGCCTGACCCAGGGGTCGTCCTCTCCCTGGATCACAAGGGTGGGACAAGATATGCCGGGCAGGGAGTCGCTCGCCACCTCTCCCCCCCTGGCGTAGAGGCGCTCTGCGGCGTTAACGTAGTCGGTCACCATCCGCCGCCAGTACGGGTCGCCGTGGCTGCGAGCCAGGGCATCCTGAAACCCCGCCGGCAGCCGGTCCGGGTATGTCCACTGCCGGACGGTCTCCATGCTCTCCTCATCGAACACGGCCTGTCCGCCTATCAACACCAGGGAGCGGACCAGTTCCCCGTACGCGCCGGCCACCATCATAGCCACGATAGCGCCATCGCTGAAGCCGCAGAGGTGGATACCGGGCAACCCCAGGCGCTCCACCAGGGCGGCCACGTCCTCCGCGTCTCGCCTATGGAAGTCCGCGTCAAAGGAGTCCCTGCGCCCCGATTTTCCGTAGCCCAGGAAATCGGGGGCTATCACCCGATAACGCCGGGCGAACTCGCCTATCTGCCCCCGGAAGTGGGCCGCTCCAGTACCCAAGGCTCCGTGCAGAAGAACCAGGGGGTCGCCTTCTCCCTGGACCGTGCAGTGCATACGACCGTGCTTGACCTGGACGTCTATCTCCCGACCGCTAATGTCATCCATAAGCTAAGCGCCTCCCTGCAGGCCGCTTTTCCGTCCCGCGTCGCGGCCACCCGGCGCGCTATCAGCCTAACTCACCGTAGCCGCCCCGTCCAGCCGCTTCCCACTAGCTAAACCCAGGCTGTAGTTGTATCATTGGGGCTGTGATTCGTCCTCTCGGAGCCGCTCTCCAAGCGCCCGGCGCTAGCCAAGAGCGCTTCTGTCGCGTTTGCAAGCAGGCAGCGAACTCTCCCGGATCGCAATAGTGAAGACCTTGAGTAGACAGCCTTGAGCGCCCAGGGACACCAGGAAGGCCCGTCCCAGGCTGCGCGCCCCCCGGCTTCTTCCGCCTCCGAGCGCCAGCCGATCTATGCCTGGGTGGTAATGGGCAATCTCTGGGGCATGGACCTTGCCAACGTATTCCTCTTCATGTCCATAGGCGTCCTCATACCCGTATGGAAGGACGACCTGGGAATGACGCCCCTGCAGGCCGGGCTCATGGGGTCTGCGGGCTTCCTGGGTTTTGGCATCATGGCCCTGCCGGCCAGCATATGGCTCACCAAGTACAACCCAAAGCTGGTTACGCTGGTGAGCGCTTTGGCTATGGCAGGCGCCGCCCTGCTCCACGCCGTGGCTCCCAGCGTAGAGGTCCTCCTGCTCGCCAGGTTCTCCTTTGTGCTGTTGGCCGTCTGCCGTATACAGATACAGATCATATTCATACAGCAGTGGTTTCGCCCCCGGCTGTACGCCGTAATCAACAGCCTGGACTTCAGCAACCGCTCCATAGGCCAAATGGTGGCAATCGCCGCTACTCCCTCCCTGGTGGTCCTGATGGGAGGCTGGAGGCCAGTCCACGTAGCAGTAGCCGTAGCCCTGACGCTCTTCTCTCTGACGTGGCTGTTTGTTGGCCGGGAGCGGCGGCGCACCCAGGCAGAGGGCGGGCCCGCCCCCCAGGTAGGCAACCCCGCCGGAGTCCTGAGGCGGCGCAAAGTCCTGTGGGTTGTAGCGGGGTGCCAGGTGGGGGCAGCGGTGGCCTTCGCCTCCTTTATGACATTCTATCCAACCTACGCCATCGACCACCTGGGCATCTCCCTGTCCGCCGTAGGCTTGCTCATGGCGGCGTTCCCAGTGGGGGGAATCCTGGGGTCCATGTCCGCGGGCGCTATCTCAGAGATGATCGGGCGTAGAAAGCCCTTCATATGGATTCCCGGCTTGTTTCTTCCGGCCACCTACTACGGCCTCATTATGGTGGACTCCGTCCCGCTAGCAGCCATCCTGCTGCTGGTGGCGGGTATGGGCGCGATGGCGGTGCCGCCCATCCTCGCAACAGTCCCCCTGGACATGCAGCTTCCTCCAAGGGAGGTGGCCGTATCCCTGGGACTGGTGCGCACCCTGTTTCCCATGGGCGCGACCATGGGGCCGCTGATAGTGGGCATCGTCCAGGAGAGCACAGGGTCTCTGTTCCTGGGACTCGCCATAGTGTCTCCAATGGCCTTCTCCCTGTTCCTGGGCGGAAAGTTCCTGCCGGAAACCGGGAGAAGGGGCGGTAGAGAAGGCCCTGCCCAGGGAGCAGGCCGCGGCGGACGCTGAGGCCACACGCCCGCGGTGAGCTTGCCCTCCACCCATGAAAGCAGGCATAATACGGGCTGCGCATACTTGGGCATCGGCAACGGGCGCAGGAGGACGACAACAGTGTTCATAGACATGCACGTACACTCCAAGCGGTCGGACGACGCCGGCGGGACCGTGGAGGGATACCTGAAGTGGACCCACGTCCTGCGAAAGAAGGGATACCGCGTGGACGGCATTGCCCTGACGGAGCACAGGGGATTTGACCTGGAGGTGGACTACACGCCACTTGCGGAGCGATACGACGCCGTTGTGCTGAAGGGCGCGGAGATAGAGACCGACATGGGGCACGTCCTGGTATACGGCGTAACGGCTGAGCTTATGGACATGTTCGATTTCAAGGACATCACCCTCCCCGCCAGCGAGGTGTTCAAAGCGGCTAGAGACACGGGTGGATACGCCATCGCCGCCCACCCCGGACGGCCGCGCATCGGCCTCTGGCAGCACGTTCAGAACGGAGCGCAGCCGGAGGGCGTTCAGACCATAGAGAGGCTCAACGGAGGAAGCAGCGCGGAGGAGAACGACCTTGCCGGGCGCATGGCCCAGGAGTACGGCTTCCACTGCGTAGGCGGCAGCGACTCCCACTACGTGAGCACGATTGGCAGGTGCATTACCCGCTTCGACAGGCGCATAACCCGGATAGAGGAACTGCTTGAGGAGCTCAACCTGGGGGACTTCAATGCCGTCCGGCTTGAGGATACCAGGGCCTGACCTTAATAACATAGCCTCATACAACGCCCTCTGCGCGCTATCTTAACAAGGAGGCACACAGCATGACGGACTTGAGTCCAACGGACTCCATAGACTTCGACAGGAGCGTCCTGGGTGTGGACGTGGAGGTGGGGACACACCTGGTATCCAGGGAGCAGATAATCGCCTATTCCAAGGCTCTGGGCGAGACCAACCCCCTTTACCTGGACGAGGAAGCCGCGAAGGCCGGCCCTCACGGCGACATCATAGCTCCGCCAATCTTCTATAACATGCTGAGCGTTCAGCCGGGCCTTGACCCCAAGGTGAGGTTTGGCACCAGCGGCTTCGACGCGGGGCAGCACGCGGAGTTCTTCACGCCCATACGGGCGGGCGACACCATATCGGCCAGTACCCGCGTGGAAGACGTCTATGCCAAGACCGGCCGCACCGGCACAATGGTCTTCACCGTGAGGCGCACCACCTACACCAACCAAAGGGACGAGAAGGCGGTGGTGGTGGACCGTGTCAGCGTCCGCAGGGACCTGCGGCAATGAGCGGGCCATACTTCCAGGGCGTGGAGCCTGGAGACGAGCTTCCCTCCGTGGTCAAGGAGCCAACCAGGGAGCAGTTGGACGCGTTCACCACGGTTTGGGGGTCCGGCATAGGCCGGTTCACCAGCGACGAGGCGGCCAGAGCGGAAGGCTTCAGCGGCGTCATCCTCCCGGGCAACATGACTATGGCGCTCCTGGCCCAGTTCCTGAATGACTGGGCGGGGCCGGACGGCGAGCTGAAGCGGCTGGACGTGGACTTTAGACGCTACGTACAGCCGGGCGACCGGCTCACCTTTACGGGCATAGTCACCGACACGGAGACGGAGGAGGGGGAGAACAGGGTGGTTCTGGACGTCTACGTTGAGACTCAACGGGGAGACAGAGCGCTCCAGGGCACAGCCCTGGTTCTCCTACCGGACAAGGCCTAGCGTAGAGTCTACTGTGATTCCGAGTCTTCGCAACGCTATTTAACTCTCTAGCCCTGACGTTATAACACACATCAACAAGCGGTCTCCTTCGTCCCATGTTTCCCGTATGGGTGCGAAATAGACGCTGGCCGGTACTGGGCAGGCTTCGCTGTCTGCATAGAACTTTGCATCGCCTGGGAAGGTCATATCATCCGGGTATAGTTTGACAGATATAACTTCATAAGCGCCCGGCCGGGCACACTCAGTTGGAAGTCCGTATTGGTCGACACAGTCTCCGACCTCTACAGAGTTATGGTAATCGGATTGATCGCGAGAGCTTTGAAATACAAGTATGCTACCGATTGCTACTGCTGCCAACGTGGCTAGACCCAGAACGCGCCAAGAATTGCTCGCACTAGCCAACCCTCTGAACACCTTGAAACCGCCCCATATCATTGGTCCAAATGCTATCAAGTATGTACTTCCAGGAGCGGCGGCAATGTAGGTGCCAAGTGTGATGCCGCCAGCGACCGCGAGAATCACGATGCCCCATATTATATCGTTCCGCCCGTCTTGATTAGTGCCCGTAACTAGGCCCTGACCACATTTGGTACAGAACCGTCCCCCTCCCGCGTGTCGCCCCTGCGAGCATTCTATGTTCATAGTAGCTCCTTTCCCATCCCGTTCGTGGTGAGCTTGTCGAACCATATGATGGGGCGGAATGGTCTCCGCTCATGCCCTTCGACAGCGCTCAGGATGAGCGGTATCACGCCATTACCAACACCTGTAGACAAGACCTAGCGTAGAGTCTATTGCGAGCCCGCGTCTTCGCGCGCTCTCGGATGCGCATTCAAGTACACGCCGCGAGAGTTGGCAATGCTTACGTGCGTATATATCTGCGTTGTAGCGGGCGAGGAGTGGCCCAACAGCTCCTGTACGATGCGCAGGTCTGCGCCTCCGTCCAGCATGTGAGTGGCAAAGCTGTGACGCAGCATGTGGGGATGCACCCTGGCGTCTACGGAGAGAAGGCCGTACCGCTTCACCATCTCCTGCACGGAACGCTTGGTAAGGCGGCCCCCAAACCGGTTGAGGAAAAGGGCGTCCGTCTGCCGGGAGACCATAAGCAGAGGACGAGCCTCCCTGATGTACGCCTCCAGCGCCTGCTGAGCCGGCCTGCCCATCACCACCTCCCGCTCCTTGGAGCCCTTCCCCAAGGCCCTCAGCACACGACTTTCAAGGTCCAGGTCGTCCAAGTCCAGCCCGGAGAGCTCGCTTACACGGAGTCCAGTGGCGTAGAGAAGCTCCAGGATGGCCTTATCCCGTAGCTGCATAGCCACCTGCTTGGGCTTCCCCTCCACCTCCGGGTTGTCCGGAGCGCTGACGAGACGCTCCATCTCCTCCTTGTCCACCACCCTGGGCAGAGGCTTCTCAGCCTTGGGTATCAGCGATCTGGACTGGCGGCTTCCGCGCTTCCATAGCGGGTCGGGCGCCACTACCCCCTCAGCCATAAGATAGCGGAAGAAGGAACGGAGGGATGCGAGATGCCGCGTCACGCTGGCCCTGTCGTGTCCATGTCTCCACTGGGAGCCACCCGACTTTATGGGCCGGCTGGACATGAGCCACGATATGTATCGCCGCAGGAAGGCTCTGTCCACCTTGGCGAGGGAATCAACCTCCTGCAGATCCATGGACTCGAACAGCGGCGTCAGGTCATCCAGGTAGTTGCGCACAGTGGGCTCAGAGAGGTTGCGCTCCCCCAAGAGATGCTGCCTGTAACCCGGAAGATGCTCCCTTGCCTCCGCCGCTCCTGCGCTCACACCGCGACCTCCACCCGCTCAGCCTCAGGCTCCGGCTCCGGAATGGCCCCGCTGTAGTCGCAGGCCGTGCAGCGCGCCCGATCCCTCCCGGAGGATACCAGGAGCTCGCTGCATTCCGGACAGGGTTGGGCAATCGGACGCTGCCTTACTGAGAAGTCGCAGGTTGGGTAGTTGGAGCACCCGTAGAACACCATGCCCCGCTTTTTGCCTCGCCGTTGCACCAGGTCTCCCGTGCATTTCGGGCAGCCGGCCCCCGTCGGCACCTGGTATGGCTTGCTTTTCTTGCACTCCGGGAAGCCGGTGCATGACAGGAACCGGCCAAACCGCCCCATCTTGACCGCCATCTCCTTCCCGCACTCCTCGCAGAGCTCCCCCGTCAGCTCATCCGGGACCTTCACCTTTGGCACTGTGAGAGCCTCGTCTAAGGACTTGCTGAACCCTCCGTAGAACTCCCCCAGAACGGGCGCCCACTCCCGTTCACCCCTGGCTATGTCGTCCAGCTCCTCCTCCATCTGGGCGGTGAAGCTCTTGTTCATAATGTCCGGGAAGTTCTGGCTCAGCAGGTCGCACACCGCGGACCCCAGGGGAGTGACCTTGAAGCTGCCGCCGGTCTTGGAGACGTACTCCCTATCCTGTATGGTGGAAATGGTGGGAGCGTAGGTGCTGGGCCGGCCTATGCCCTCCTCCTCCAGCGTCTTTATGAGCGAGGCATCCGTATATCTGGGAGGAGGCTTGGTGAAATGCTGTTCAGGCGCTATGCCAAGGCAGTCCAGGGCGTCCCCCTCCTTGAGTTCGGGCAGAGTGGCCTGCTCCCCGTCTCCTGCGGAGTCGTCCCGATCCTCCATGTACAGAGCGCGGAACCCTGGGAACTTGAGCACGCTGCCGCTGGCCCTGAACAGGTAGGCGCGTCCGGAGACGGCGGCGGCCTCTATGTCCAACGTCGTTGAGTCCAGCAGGGCGTCGGCCATCTGGCTGGCCGTCATGCGCTTCCATATGAGTTCGTACAGCCTGCGCTGGTCCCTGGACAGGTAGGGTGCAAGTCTCTCCGGGTCGCGAAGCGTCGAGGTGGGCCGCACGGCTTCGTGGGCTTCCTGCGCTCCCTTGCTCTTGCTGGTATACACCCTGGGCGACTTGGGGGCATACTCGTCGCCGAACCTACGGCGGACGTAGGCAATGGTCTCCTGAAGGGCCTGCGAGGCTACATTTGTGGAGTCCGTTCGCATGTAGGTAATCAAGCCGACTTCGCCCTCGTCGCCTATGGGAAGCCCTTCGTAGAGCTGTTGGGCCAGTTGCATGGTCTTCCTGGCCGGGAAACGGAGCTTGCGCCACGCCTCTTGCTGAAGGGAGCTGGTGATGAATGGGGCTGCCGGCCGCTGCTTGACCTGGCGCTTCCTGGCGCGGGCCACCCTGTACGCTGCGCCCTTCAGGTCCCCCACAAACCCCAACGCCTCCGCCTCCACGTGGATGTCCAGCTTGCGCTTGTCCCCCTTTGCAGAGTAGAAGTCTGCCTTGAAACTTCCTCCCGGCTCACCGGCCTTCTTCAACTCCGCCTGGATAGTCCAATACTCCTTGGGCACAAATGCCTGGATCTCCTTCTCCCTGTCCGCAACCAGCCGCAGGGCCACAGACTGGACCCTGCCTGCTGAGAGTGATTTGGTCCGGGCGTAGTGGTGTACAACCTTCTGCCACAGGACTGGACTAAGCTTATACCCCACCAGCCGGTCCAGAATTCGCCGGGCCTGCTGAGCGTTCACCAGGTTCTCGTCTATGTCCCGCGGATGCTGAAAAGCCTCGTTGATGGCGCTCTCCGTTATCTCGTGGAACACCACCCGTTTGAGGGTTTTGCGACCCAGCCCAGCTGAGTGCACCAGGTGCCAGGCTATGGCCTCCCCTTCCCTGTCCGGGTCTGTGGCCAGGTACACGGTGGTGGCATCCTTAGAGTTGCGGCGGATCTCGCTCACCACCTTCTGCTTGTCCTTGAGCGTCTCATAGCTGGGTTCAAAGTCTTTCTCCACGTCTACCCCCAGCTCCTTCTGCGGCAGGTCGCGGACGTGGCCCAGGGAGGCCACCACCGCGTAGTCTTTGCCCAGATACCGACCCACGGTCCTAGCCTTGGCCGGAGACTCCACTATAACCAGATTCTTAGCCATTCGTAATCACCGTGGGGAAGCCTGGTACTCGGCCGAGGCCTCCCGCGTCCTTATGTAGTTCATGCCACCCACCTGTTTCACCAGCCCTTTCAGCTCCATCATGGTCAGCGAGCTGCTGACCGCGGCAACGGGCAGGCCGGAGGCCCTCTGTATACTGTCGATGTGCGCCGGCTCATAGGTGATCCACGTCAGAAGCTGCGACTCGCTGGCATCCTGTGGAAGCAACGGGCGAAGCTCCATCTGCTGTCCCAGCGCCGAAAAGTTAAGCTCTTCCAGAACGTCCGTGTAGTCCAGCACCATCTTGGCCCCGTCCTGGATGAGACGGTTGGACTCCCGGCTGACTGGTGAGAGGATGCTCCCCGGAACGGCCATGACCTCCCTGTTCTGGTCCACCGCGTGCCGCACGGTCCACAGAGCGCCGCTGCCTTCGCCAGCCTCAACAACCAGGGTGCCCGGAGTCAGTCCGCTCAGGATGCGGTTCCTGCGAGGAAAGTTCTTGGCCTCCGGACGGACGCCCGGCGGATGCTCGCTTATCAGCGCCCCGTTGCTAGCGATCTCCTGGGCCATGTGGGCGTACTCCGGCGGATAGACCGTATCCAGCCCGTTGGCCATGACTGCAATGGTGCGCCCTCCGGCGTCCAGGGCGGCGCGGTGAGCTACGGCGTCTATCCCCCTGGCCAGGCCGCTCACAATGGTGACGCCGTTCTTAGCCAGTTCCCAGGAGATTTGATGCGTCACCTCCCGGCCATATGCCGTGGTCTTGCGGGTGCCCACCACCGTCACAGAGCGCTCGTCCTCCGGCAGGATCTGGCCCTTCACGTACAGCACCGGCGGGTACTCGTACACCTCCCTGAGCAGGCGCGGATAGCCGGGGTCTCTAATGGTCAGGACGTCTATCCCCAGGCGGTCCACCCGCTCCATCTCCGCCTCCGGAGATATGGACGGGCGGCGCGAGACGACCGCCCTCACCGAGCGCTGGTCAAGGCCCGCGGCCGTCAGGTCGGCCGCAGAGGCTCGCCAGGCGCGCTCAAGAGAGCCGAAGTAGCCTTCCAGTATGGCAAACCTGGCCCTGCCAATGGTCGGTATTCGATTGAACGCTACCCAGTATCCTTCTTCACTGCTGTTCATAGGGAAATCCATATTAGCATAGCACAGGGCACGTTTGGGGAATAGACCGCCACGCCGTCCGCATAGCGCCGGGGGCGGGGGCTCTTACCCTAGTCCGCTTCTTCCAGCCAACGATAGTAGTCTACCAGGCGCTTTATGGCTCTAGCGGCGCGGCTTATGGTGGGAAACACGGCGAACCCGTCCTTCACACATTGACGGTGAAGCTCCACCGTAGCCTTCAGCAGGCGGTCGTTGTCCGGAATGAGGTCGGCTATCACAAGAGCCACGGGCTTGCCCCAATCGTCGGCTATGGCCGCGGTGTGCTCCAGCATACGGGTGGATCTGGTCGGCCTTCGAGAGCGGCGTCCGCTGGGTGGCACGCTGGGGCTGATCCCGTTGATAACGGCGTGGTAGCCGGGGTCTTTGGCTATGAGGGTTATCACCTCGTGGGGCGTCAGCTTGCTTCCTCCCATAATGGAGCCGTCCACGGGGTTGGTGACCCACGCTCCAAAGAAGGGGTCTTTGTCAACCAACTCCTCGCGCACGTCTGCCGGTATGGGCAGCAAGTGAAGCCCTTCCTCCTCGCACTCGTCCGCCGACATCACACCCTTTCCCCCCGTGCCGCCGCCTACCACAAGGTTGGTCCCCGTAGAAGGAGGCATACGCGTGAAGGCGACTAGAGCGTCCAGGAGCTCCTCCATGCTGAACGCGTTGACGACCCCCATCTGGCGGCACATAGCATCCCACACCTCATGCGCGCCGGCCAACGCTCCTGTGTGGGACGATGCCATGTTGTTGCCGGCCTGCGTCCTGCCACCCTTCAGCAATACCACCGGCTTCCGGCGGGATGCGTAGCCCAACGCCCTGGCGAAGCGAGGCCCGTCCTTCACGCCCTCGATGTACCCGCCGATGATCTCCGTCTCAGGATCGTCTGCCAGGTACTCCACCAGGTCGGCTTCATTCAGGTCCAGGGCGTTGCCGTAGCTAATCACCTTGCTGAAGCGGAGGCCCCGGACGGCTCCCACGGAAATCATCTCCCCGGCATTGCCTCCGCTCTGGGATATGATCCCCACGCTGCCGTGTTCCCACGGGAAGTCCCTCCCCCACGCAATCCCCTCCCTGGGGTAGTAGAGGCCCATGCAGTTGGGCCCAAGGATGCGCATACCCGCCGCCCTTGCTTTGGCGAGCATGTCCCGCTCCATTTGCGCCCCTTCCTCCGAGCCGGTCTCGCTGAAACGGGCAGTGAAGAAGTGAAGCGCCTTTACCCCCTTGCTGATACAGTCGTCCACCAGCTCAAGGGCGGCCCGGTTGGGAACCGCCGAGACCACGTAGTCCACGTCTCCGGGGACGTCGCGGACAGATCGATGGGTAGGGACTCCCAGGATCTCGGTTGCCCTGGCGTTTATGGGGTACACCTCCCCGGAGAAGTGCTCCAGCACGTTCTTGAAGTAGGTGTGTCCAAACTTGTCCGGGGACTCGGATGCCCCGGCGACAGCAATGGAACGGGGATGAAAGATGTAGTCTAGCTCCAGGCCCATGATCCCTCCGACACAGGGCTACGACGCAGGGCTTGGCTCCTCTAGAACCACGCGCGCGTCAACGGCTAGAAGCCCCTGTGGATAGCACAGCACGGGGTTGAGGTCCAGCTCCTTTATGTCCGGATGCTCCTCCAGGAACCGCGACAGAGCCAGAATAGCCTCCTCCAGGCTGTCCAGGTCGCAGGGCGGATACTGGCGATAGCCCTGGAGAAGAGGCAAGCCCTTGATCTCTCTTATCATCACGCGGGCATCCCTGGCGGACAGGGGCGCCAGGCGCATGGACACGTCCCGGAGCATCTCCACCAGGATGCCGCCCAGTCCAAATACAATGACGTGCCCAAACTGGGGGTCCTTGGTGGCTCCTATGATCACCTCCACGCCCGGCTCCGCCATCCTCTGAGCCGACACGCCCATGATGGACGCCGACGGCGCGGCCGCGCGGACGGATGACATGATCGAGTCGTAGGCCGACCTCACTTGGTCCAGGCTCTCCAGTCCCACCTTCACGCCACCCACGTCGCTCTTGTGGACCACATCCGGCGAGACTATCTTGAGGACTGCGGGCAGCCCCATCTCCCGGACCGCTTCAACGGCCTCATCCACGGACGTTGCCAGACGAGTCTCCACAACCGGTATGCCGGAGCTGCCTATCAACTCCTTGGATTCCACCTCGTTGAGCATAGTCCTGCCGTCCAGACGGGCCCTCTGAAGAATATCTGCGGTTGTCATGCTCAATCCTCCCGGGAATGACCATTGAAGTGTTGCTCCGAGAGTAGCAATTTGCCGGGGTGATGTCAACCTGCGGCGCACGCCGGCTCAAACGGCGCCGCGGCCGCCTAGCCCCACACGGCGGCGACCACCGCGTCCTGGGGATTGGTGGAGTCGAAGAGGATGACCGCGCACCTGCGGCCCACCGTCATCTGGGCGGAGGGTATGTTGCGGGCCACCGGCACGCCGTTGAGCCAGGCTGCCTGGCTCCCTGCCATCTGCACGGTGGCGGTATAGCCGACGGAGTCGAAGCTCTTGAGAGAACCCTGTCTTATCTCCACTTGCATTTCTCCTCAAACCCGGTCCTACACGCCGCCCAGGAGGATGGAATGCTGGTACTCAGGCTTGGGGCCCCGCGAGTAGTGGAGGCGCAACCCAAGAACGCGTCGCTTGTCGGCTGAGAGGCCGGCGCGGTCGTCAGTTATCTCTATAACGTCGTACATCTCCTGGCCCAGGTTGGGCGAGACCACAATCTCCCCGTCCAGAGCGCCCAGCAGCAGCTCCCGGAGCGCGGCCCTGGCTCTGTCCAGGGCTTTCTGCGCAGTGTCCAGGTTCAGATCGTGGATCTGAAGCAGGCGGTCTGAGAGATCGCCCACCTCCGCCCACGCAAACGCCTCTGCCATGTGCGCGCTGCCGAACGCCTGTACCCGGTTGTGGGCCTGCGCGCTGGAGGCGAATCTGCCCCGAAGGACCGGATGCCCAACCCCGTAGCTGTAGTCCCTGGGGTCTGACGGCTGAAGGTGTATCAGGTGACCCTGGCTGCCCCTGAACATCAGGGCGTCCGGCATTCTGTCAAGCAGTCTTCTCACGGCGTCGGCCCCGCTCTCGCCCGGATGGATTGTGAAGGCGGGTTTAAGGGTCGTGGCTTCGCTGCCGGCCTGGGTGGCATCGAACCTCAGCCCCACTCTTGCGAGGATAAACTCCATGATGTCGGCCACGCTGCTCGCTCCCTTGTCCCAAGTGTACTGCCGCGTTGCTCCCCACGTCTCCAGCAGCCGCCATGCGTTGTGGGCAAAGACGACCAGATAGGAATTGCCAGGCGACGACCGGTACTCCCACGACTCTATCCAGTAGGTCGGCCCGGGCGAGACCTCCCGCCCGGCCGAGGTTACGTAGCCGGGGGAGACGCGCACCTCCGACCCCTTGCGGAGAGAGGCGTACGCCCCGAAGCCTATGCTGTTATAGCGGCCGTCGTCGTTTCGCAGCGTCAAGACGGCGGTCCCGCCTCCAGGGCGCTCGTCCAGCGCGAGGTCCAGAACGTCGCCGGTTAGATCCAGGCCTGTGTTTGTGAGGGGGCCGCTCCATACTCCGGAGGGGCTGGACACCCAGAGGTCGTCTTCGGTAGTGGCCAGGGACACGCCGTAGGCGGAGGAATAGTCGAAGGGGACCGGCTCTCGCCACAGGTTGTCGACCATGCCGGAGCCCGGCAGAGTGTAGAAGCGCACAGGACGCTGGAAGGGAGGGGAGCCGGTGAACTTCTCCACGCAAAACGCGCGGAAGACATCCGCTTTGGCTATGGAGGGAAAGTGGAAGGTGGTCCTGGAGTCTGCCTTGGCGGCGCTCACCTCGCGCAGCGCAGACCACGTGGCGTAGGGCTGATCTCCATCCTCCCCGTAGACGCACGTCCACACCTTGGCGTCGTTGGTGGAGGACTCCGTTCCGGTAAGTATCAGGCTCCAGCCCTTGTCGTACACGCTGCTCATCCCCGTGATTGACGCCGGACTATGGGGCCACAGAGAGGGGGTAAGCCAGGAGCTCCCGGGGGAGGGATCCTTCCTGGAACCGTACACCGCATGGTAGATAGAGGCGTAGAACAGGAACAGGGCGTTCTGGTCGCTTATGGCGGCTGCCAGCCACCTTATGCCGCTCAAGTCCGGGTACAGGACGTGGTTGGTGGTATTCCATGTGGCGCCGTAGTCGGTACTTTCCTTGACAAACAGGTTTCTGCGCGAGGAGTTGACGTAGAAGAGATATACATTGGCTCCACGGCTCACCAGGGAGATGCCGGACGCGTTGGAAACGCCGTGAAGATAGGTCCAGGAAGAGAAGTCGCTGGTGGGGCCCGGGTTGACCACCCTCTGAACGTAGAGGCCGCCGCTTGGGCTGGTCACCCTGGCCCTAACCAGCGACCCGTCCCCGGGACAGGTGGCATCGTGGTAGAAGTCCTGCTCGCTGCCGGTGTACAACCGCGTGAGAGTGGGGCGAGGCGTCCCCGCGAGGTTGTCCAGCGCCTCCACTTCAACGTGCGGCGCCCCGGTCGCTTCCTGCTGCGCGGCGAGCAGGGTTGACGTCAGGGTTCTCATAGGCTGCTGCGCTCCTCCGGCTACCGGCTCCAGCCGGTAGCGGGGCCGTAGCTGTGCTGTGGCGCGCTGTAAAGATGCCGCGTCCTCAACCGGCTGCGATGGTTGGCAAGCCCCTTGAGAAAGGAGTCTAGCCTCTCTCTGCCCCAGACCTGGTAGTGGCGCCACACCTCCGTTCCACCTACGTTGACCCGGTTGGTGGCGAAGCTGGCCCACTCCATCGCCGCGTACCCCTCCGCTCCCATAGCCACCAGCTCCTCCAGGGAGGATGGAACGGTGGAGCCTGTGGCGTCCAGCGTGTGCAGCTTGCCGTAGTAGACGTTCACCTTTTCGCCCCCGTTCGGGACGTTCTCCACCAGCAGGGTGAGAGCGCCGCCCCAGAGGGTGAAGGGCGCGTATATCGGAGGGAACCTGTCGGCAGGATACTCCACCGCCTCTATGGACACCACATCCGCGATAGAGGCGACCGACACCTCACGGCTGTTTGCCGTGGTGGTGAGCGCAGCCCTGGCCTCCTGGGGCGCGGCCAGGCTCAACTCCCGCACCCCGTGCTCAATGTGGCGGTCCAACTCGGCGTCGGTCCACCGGTAGTTCGTTGCGTCCTGGTCATGGAGGTCCTGCCGGACGCGGGTCCTCATCTGGGACAAGTCCATTTTCGTCCTCCTCTGCTAGTCCCTTACGCCGGCGAGCTTGGCCAGCTTCAGGGAGTTGAATACGGCGACCGAGACGTACCACTTCACCCGCGTCCTGGTGGCGTCCTTCACCTCAAGGGACCCCACCCGCTCCACCTGCAGACCCCCTGGGCCGGTCAGCCCGGCAATCGCGCCCTCGCCGTACTGCAAGGCGTAGATGGTGGAGCAGTCGCTGCTTGTGCCGACCGTCTGCGCGTCCGAGACCCAGTCGTTCACTCCAATGGGGACGCCGTCGTAGTACTGGACCATCTGGCCGAACCGGTTGCGGTCCGTTTCAAGTAGGCCGCTGCCCGCGGCCCTGGACAGCGCGGTCAGCTTGCGACGGCTGCGGCGGCTCATCAGAAGCGCGTGGGGTTTGCCGGCCTTCACCTTGTCGATGACCTCGTCCAGCTTTTCCAGGGTGAGGGTGGCCCCGTTGGCGCCCATCGACACCGTCTGGCCCGCCACAGTCAGCTTTTCGATCCCGTCGAATGACTTGGCGTCGCTGTCCGTGTTGCCGTTGACGAAGCCGTCATCGAACTTCTGCTGCACTGCCTTGGCCTTGAGCTGCACCACCGACGCTTCCAGGTCCTGGAGGTTGGAGCGGGTGGCCTTCAGGAAGTTGTCCACGTCCGCATCGCCTCCCAGTATCTTCAGAGTGGCCGTCCGCTGGGTAAAGGTGGGCGTGGACTCCACCCAGGTGTCCCCCACCTCGTAGAAGGAGGCCGTTGGCGCGGCGTTCTCCTGGTTGTAGGTGAGGCCGTTGCCCACTATCTCTATGAACGGGAGCGACTGCAAGATTGGACTCTCGTTCACGATGGTCTCTATGACCCCCGTCAGCAGGATGTCGTTAGAGAGCTTCGATGCTTCCGTGATTGTCAATGCCATGATTGATTCGCCTCCTGTATCAGCTATGCCAGGATATTAGAACTCCAGCGCTGATATTGGCAATAGGTGGGTGTCGCAGTGGGGCGCCATCCCCGTTCCGCTCACGCCCTTCGACAGGATCTGAGTGAGCGGAACGGGGACGAGTGGGTCGAAGCGCACGCGAGGGTGTGAGCGCCTGTGAGCAGCCTTGTAAGGGCTGAGAGGGTGAAGCGCAGCTTGAGCCTGGCAAAAGAGAGGCCACGCTCCAGGAGCGTGGCCTCTTGCTCGCGCCTTGGGGGCGGGCCGGAAGGGGCTATGGGAAGGTGAGATTCAGGGGCTGGAGCACAAAGTTCCTTCCATCGTACGTGGCCGTCTCCGCTGCCTGGCTATCGCCGATGTGGAAGGTAATGGTCCTTCCTTGCAACGCCTTATCATTGGGAGTCACAATGGCTCTGTAGCTCCCGTTGCTCTTCGTGAGGAATAGCGAACGCCACCACTCTACCCTTACCTCTATAGTAAGCCCGGCCGGGGCGGGCTGGCCGCCTACGGTTACACTGCCGAAAAACTGGTTGGGCAGGCCGGGGAGTTCGTTCTCCTGAAGCGGCCTGGGTGTGGGAGTAGGGGTCGCGGCGGGTGTAGCCGTCGGCAGGGGAGTGGCCGTCGGCAGGGGAGTGGCCGTCGGCGGGGCGGTGGCCGTCGGCGTAGGGGTGGGAGTGGCCGTCGGTTCAGGGGTAGCCGTCGGCTCGGGGGTAGCAGTCGGTTCAGGGGTGGCCGTCGGTTCAGGGGTGGCCGTGGGCGCAGGGGTAGCCGTCGGCATTGGGGTGGCAGTCGGCTCAGGCGTAGGAGTGGGAGAACTACAGCCCACCAGCACGACAAGCGACAGGATGACAAGACCTATGTAGAGCTTCTTTATTCGCATTTCCCAACCTTAAATATAGAATAATACCAGCACTGACTAAAACTAAACTACTTTATCACCATTCACACACAGTTGCAATGCTATGTATAGGATCAGGGCATATCGGACCAGACCTACTTTCGTATGACATTAGTATTTCGCCGGTGGCGCTAGAACCGGTCCGGGGTCTTGGAGCACAGGCTCCACCACCGCCGCCGCCGGACGTTGTAAGCGCAAGCCCGTCCGGGTATCATGCACTGAGTCGCTTGGGGAAACAGGAGTCATGAGCTCAAGGAGAAAGCGAAGACGCGCCTTGCAGAGGGCGCGTCCAGGGGCTGCGCGAGGCGTTCCGTGGTGGGTCTTCGCCGCGCTGCTCCTTCTGGCGCTCATCGTAGCCATAGCAAGGATAGCCGGGTAGCGCCGCAGCGTAGAGGACGGAGGCCCACGTCCTGTCGACCATTTCCCTTTGCAAAATGCGGCCGTGTGGGTTAGAATGGAAGCAGTAGCCAGGAATCTCGCAGCGGGGTGACTCCCTTGGACGATACGCTTGTAATATATACCCATCCAGACTGCGGCTACTCATCCGCGGCCAAGGACGAGTTGTCGCAGAGCGACATCCCCTTCAAGGAGATAGACCTGAGCGTTACTCCGGAGGCATGGGCAGACGTGGAGCGTCTGACCGGGGGGGAACGCGCCACCCCGGTAATTGTTGAGGGGGACCTGGTAACCGTGGGGTTCCACGGCGTTGGTTGAAGTTTCTAGCGCCGGAAGCGGTCTGCTTCCAAAGGCTGAGACGGGAAGGCCCACGCAGGGGATAGCCCAAGCGGGACCAGATGCGCCGGTTGGCGCAGGACATTCAAAGCGGCCCGGTGGTGTAGCATGGTTCAACACGCCGCCCTGTCAAGGCGGAGATCGGCGGTTCAAATCCGCTCCGGGTCGCCAACACCTGCATAATTATGGAGCGCTAGCAGCCTGCAGGCAGGCTGCTAGCGCCGATAGTCCAATATCGCCCAGGTAGGCTGCGAACGCTACCAGCGAGAGCCTCTGCCGCCGCCACCACCACCACCGCCATACCCTCCGCCACCACCACCACCACCATACCCTCCGCCACCACCGCCCGAGCCACGTTCCTGGCGAGCCTTTGCCTCGTTGACAGTCAGAGTCCGCCCGCCCACTTCCTTGCCGTTGAGAGCTGAGATCGCGGCCTCCGCATCTGTCTTGGTCGGCATCTCCACGAACGCGAATCCTCTGGAACGGCTCGTTTCCCGGTCGCGAACGACAGAGACCTCCTGGACCTCCCCATGCGCCTCAAAAGCCCCGCGCAACTCGCCTTCGTTGGTCTCGTACGCAAGATTCCCTACATATATCCTCAACACAAACTCCTCTTTATATGACTAACGACCACGCAACACGGACTAGAGTCCTTGAGACAGAGGGAGTGGTTGCACTCCCTCTGTCCAATTATGTTATGGTCTCCTACCAGCCGAACCTTGAACTTGAACCCGTGGAACCAGAACGCCTCCGGCTAAAGCAATCGCTGCAATAGACGGGGCGGTCTCCACGCGGAACAAAGGGCACTGTGGTATTTTTACCACACTCGGCGCACACCACTGCGTGCGACTCACGGGGACCCTGGCTGTATCCACCACCATTGCGCTCACCGCGCCGTACCTCGCGGCAGGAGCCGCAGCGCTTGGGCTCGTTGGTAAACCCCTTCATCGCGTGAAACGATTGGTCATCCGCACTGAAGGTAAATGGCTGTCCGCAGTCCTGGCACGTAAGGGTTTTGTCCTCGTATTCCATCAGCGACCTCCTTTCTTCTGATAGTTGGCGAGAGGCTGGTCACCGATACCAAGGAATTCAAGACTGTCCGCTGGGCGCCAAGGACACCATCCAGGAGCCGAGTATTGCTCAGAGAACGCTATGACGAACCGGGCTTTGGGACTCACAACATTGCCACTGCGCCGTAGTATACCACAGACTGTAAATAAACACACCCACCCATGTTTCCGGTATTCTCTACAGATGTTGGCGCTGACAACGTTGGTTGGAGCGCCACTCCCCTCCCGCTCGTGGTGAGCATGTCAAACCATATGAGCGTGGAGGCCGGCATCCCGGCCGAGACGTCAACCCGGCCTGGCTCCCCAGATGGCAGACCCCAGCCTTACCATAGTTGACCCCTCCTCAACGGCCACCTCAAAATCCCCTGTCATACCCATTGAGAGTCCAAGGGAGGCGCCGGCATAGCCCTCCAGCCGGCACACGCTATCCCGAAGCTCCCTGAGCATCCTGAAGTACGGCCTGACCGCCTCCGGGTCCTCCGAGTGTGGAGGGACGGCCATCAGCCCCGCCAACTCAACGCGCGCGCAGGAGGCCGCGTACTCCGCGATCTCTATGACCTGGTCCGGCCTCGCGCCTTCCTTGGCAGACTCCAGGCCCACGTTCACCTGAATATAGATTGAGACGCGCCTGTCCAGCTCGCGGGCGATGCCGTCTATCCTGGACGCCAGACGGACGCTGTCAACCGACTGAATCACGTCGAACAGGGCCACGGCGCGCCGTGCCTTGTTGGCCTGAAGATGTCCAATGAAGTGGAGGCCGGCCAGCCGGTCAGGGCGTTCCAGCCCCTTGAACTTGGCCTCCGCCTCTTGCACCTGGTTCTCCCCCACGTGGGCAATGCCCAGGTCGATAGTCTGGAGGACCCTCTCCAGGTCCACCTGCTTGCAGGCGCCCAGCAGCGTGACTTGGCTGGCATCCCGCCCGGCGCGCTCCGCAGCCCTGGCGATCCGCTCGCGAACCGCCAGGATGCGGGCGCGTATCTCCTCTTTTGCCATACTCATTCGCTTAACCCCTGATCTCTGCCTCTCAACATACGGCCGGCCGTATACTCTACGGTATCAGGAGCAGCTTCCCGGTGGTCAGACGACCCTCCAGCTGCCGGTGGGCATCGGCGGCAGCGCTGAGTGGAAATCTGCCGTGGATGCGCAGGTCCAGCTTACCAGATTGGACCCATCCAAGCACGTCATTCGCTCGTTGGAGCAGCTCCTCCCTTGTGGCCGTGTAAACCCCCAACGAGGGACGGGTCAGAAAGATCGATTTTCGTCCAAGGATGGCCGGCGACATGGGAGGGACCGGCCCGCTGGCCTGGCCGTACAACACCATGCAGCCGCGCGGGGCAAGGCAGGCTACGCTCTGCTCGAATGTGGTGAGGCCCACTGCATCGTACACCACCTGTATGCCGTTTCCCTCTGAGATCCTGTCAACCTCCCGCCCAAAGTCATCCACCGCGTAGTTGATGACGTGGTCGGCTCCGGCCTCGTAGGCAAGGCTGGCCTTCTCCTCGGTGGACACCGTTCCAATCACGCGGGCGCCCAGGGCCTTTGCCATCTGGGTCAACAGCAGCCCTACGCCTCCCGCGGCCGCGTGTACAAGGCAGGTATCCCCCGGCTTCAGGGGATACGTGGAGTAGCAGAGGTAGTGCGCGGTCATACCCTGGAGCATGGCGCCCGCGCCCGCTTCGGCGTCCAGGCCGTCGGGCATCTTCACCAAGCGCCAGGACGGCGCCGCCACCTTCTCCGCGTAGGACGCCCCCACGCCGGTATACGCCACCAGGTCGCCCACCTCCACCTCCGAAACGCCCTCTCCGACCTGGGTGACCACGCCCGCCCCTTCCCCGCCAAGGATGGCCGGGAGAGACGGGGGGTTCTGGCCGGAGCGGGCGTACACGTCCATGTAGTTGACGCCCGCAGCCTTGATCTCTATCAGGGCCTGCCCCTCCCCCAGACTTGGGTCCGGAACGTCCGTATACTTCAGGACCTCCGGGCCACCGACCTGCGCGATCTGGACTGCCTTCATGTCGCTTTCCTCCTTCTATACGATTGCCCGATTACTCCAGGACTCCCGCGGGACGCGCCCGCCGGCTCATCCGCTCCTTCCCTACGCGGGTACCACCGCCAGCAGTATCTCTACGCGCACCTCGTCCTCGATGCTCACCACGGACTGAGCGGTGGGTCTGGGGATCTCCAGCTGGTCCCACGTAAAGGTGGCGCGACCCAGGATGAACAACGAATCGCCGTCATCTCGCGCTTCTATTTCGAAGCTAAGTGGAAATGTACCCCCGCGGATCTCGATAGAGCCGTCCACGCTGGTCGTAATCTCTTCACCCAGGGCCAAGCCATCGGGTATCGAGCCTATGTCTGGCACGGTGAAGACCGCAACGGGGTATTCGCCGAACATCCTGCTCCTCACGTACCTGTCCCTGTACGTCTGGTCGCTGGACAGCTTCTGAAGGTCTATCCGGATGACGGACGGCCTGCCATCCAGGTGGACCTCTCCGGAAAGGGCGCTGGTCCGCATCACGGCATCGTTGGGCAGGGGCAGGCTTGCCAGCTGCTCCTCCACCGTGAAGGTAGCCTCTGAGCCGGCGGACACCATGAAGGAGACGCCGTCATACTCCCCCACGCTCCTTGGGGCGCCGCTGCTCCCAGGGGTGGGAGACGGCATAGCCGTTGGCGACGGCGACGTTGGCGCAGCGGTAGACGGCGGCGAGGTTGAGGTAGCCGTTGGCAACGGCCTTGAGGTGGCCGTAGGCAACGGTGACGTGGGCGTGGACGTTGGCGCATCGCCGGAGCCGCCGCAGCCCGTCAGAAACAGAAGCAGGACACCGCATACGGCGATGGCTGCCGCCAACGTTCTGGAGCCTGGAATGGATATAGGCATACTCTTTTACTCCTGCGCTATCCCTACGATGGGTGAGATTCTGAAGTTGTCCACGGCGCGCTCCTGGGCGGCAGCTCCAGCCTGCCGCTCTCCTGGTCGCCATGCCCGGCCAGGGCGGCGCCAAGGCCGATTGCCAGTATAACCATGAGGGCAGTCGCCCACCGGGGCAGCGACGCTCCTGCCCTGGCAAGCATTGGGGTGAGAAAGCCCGTCAGCCCCAATACAATTGCCGCCAGAGGAACCATGTATGACACTGAACGCTCCATCTGCGATTCGCCGGCTATCGCCGCGATGCAGACCAGGCCAAAGGCCAGGACCGTCGCGGCCGCGAAGTAGATTGTACGGCGTCTCCTGTGGCTCAAGGCGCGCCAAAGAAGGCCGGCGCCCAAGCCCGCTAGCAGCGCGGCCGGCATAACCGTGGCGCTGTTGAAGAACCCATCGCTTGGCGAGTGCAGGGGGAGGTTTGCAAGGACGCCAACCATTGCCGCAACCGACCCCGCGGTGAGGCCGGCGCGTATCGGCTGCGTCTCTTGCCGTTTGGCGTCCGTATGCGTTGAGCGCTTCATTCACGTCTGAGGGTCCTTCAATGACCCGTACTCCAGGCAGTCGCTTTCAGGCCGGCGATGGTGGGCGCAGACAGGTCACGGAGGAGAATGGGGTGTGGGCGGCGGTCTACCTACGGACGCCTGATCCCTCCTTCATAACCGACTCCACCACCTCCAGAGTATCGTCTATGTCTCTCCGATCTATGCCGTAGTGGGTTACCAGCCGCGCCTTGGAGCCGTGGGTGTGAGAGCCGCGCACTCCCCGCTCCGCAAGCCGCCGCAGGAAGCCGACGGCGTCTCCGTCGGCCGGCTCCAGGATTACGATGTTAGTCTGTATCCGGGCCGGATCTATGACGATGCCGGGGATACGGCCCAGCCCCTCCGCCAGTATACGGGCGTTGGCGTGATCCTCTCCCAGGCGCTCCACCATCTCATCCAGCGCCACAAGAGCCGCCGCCGCAAGGACTCCCGCCTGGCGCATGCCACCCCCTAGGGAGTTGCGGATGCGATGCGCCCTTCTGACGAACTCCCTATCGCCGCAGATTATGGAGCCAACCGGGCAGGACAGACCCTTGGAGAAGCAGAACATGAGGGAGTCCACGGAGCGAGCCAACTCCCGCGCGGGCACGCCCAGGTATACGGAGGCGTTGAACAGGCGCGCGGCGTCCAGGTGGAGAGCCGCGCCGCGTTGATGAGCTATTCCGGCTATGGCGTCCGTATACTCCGGGGTTAGCGCCGCGCCGCTGCACCGGTTGTGAGTGTTCTCCAGGCATACCAGAGCGGTACGGGGGAACCGTGGAGACGCGGGACGAATGGCCTCCTCCACCATGCCGGGGTCCAGAGTGCCATCCTCGGCGTTTGTCAGTTGGCGGTATCCCACTCCCCCCAGGGCCGAGACGCTGCCGTACTCGTAGAGGTAGATGTGGGACTGGTCCCCCACGATTATCTCGTCTCCACGCTCACAGTGGCTCAGCACAGAGGCCAGGTTGGCCATTGTGCCGCTGGGAACAAAGACCGCGGCCTCTTTGCCCAGCATCTCTGCAACCCTCTCCTGCAATCGGTTCAGCGTGGGATCGTCGCCCCAGCCGTCGTCGCCCACCTCGGCCTCAGCCATTGCCCGGCGCATGGCCGGCGTGGGGTGTGTCACCGTATCGCTGCGCAGATCTATCTGCCTCATGGAGCGCCTCCCGTGTACGCATCATATTCTACCAGCATACCCAGCCTAGCAGCGCCCAGGCTATACGTTGGGGTCGGTGAACTTCTCCTGGTCCGGGTCCTGAAGCCCCGCTGCCTTGAACTCCTGGCTGTAGCGCTGGTAGTCCGTGGAGTACTTTTCCATGATCTGAAGATGCCGCTCCATGACGGTGCGCCTCACCTCCGCCGGAGCTCCCAGCACAAGGGAGTTTGGGGGGATCTCCACCCGCTCCAAGACCACCGCTCCGGAGGCGATCAGTGAGTGGTGGCGAATGACGCTGTACCCGTTGACCGTGGCGCCGTTCCCTATCAGGCAGTGGTCCTCAACGGTGGTGGCGTGGCACATCACGTTGTGGCCTATGGTCACGTAGTCGCCGTAGGTGCAGTCCTCGTCTGCATGGATGACACAGTTGTCCTGTATGTTCACGAACCTGCCTATCTTTATCTTGTACCGGTTGGCTCGGATGACGGCGCCGGGCCAGATGCTGGAGCCTTCTCCTATCTCCACGTCCCCCACAACGTAGGCCGCTTCACTGACAAAGGCCGTAGGGTGAATCCTTGGCGTCTTGTCCCCAAAGCTCCGTATCACCATATCCTCCTTGCTTGTTCATTACCCTTGCTCAGGCTTCTACGCGCCCTGGCCGGCGGCTCTACCCCATAGACGACTCTCCACTCCCCAACCGTATGTCCCTGTAAAGGTCGGCCACTCCGCTGAGGTCCTCTGCACTCAAGTTGGACCAGTCGATTCCCTGAGCGGTCTGGCTTAGGATTCCCACCAGCATGACCTCTTCCAGGCCCGGCGAGTCGCCTCCGGCGGCGGCAGGTCTGAACCACGCCAGGACCACGCTCTGGGCGCGCTCATCCCCAAAGACACGGTCAAAGATTTCAATGCTGTAGCTCTGCAACATCGGAACCCCGGCGCCGCCTTCGGGGTCCAGCGCCTCCACCTGCAACCCAATGACAGGATATTGGATGGAGTCGTTGAACTGGACGCCAAGGTACTCCACCCGGTCGGTTGCGCCCCACTCTCTCAGCCCGGCATTCACGTTGCTCTCAATCCACTGCTCGTAGACTCTGAACTCCTCAGCCGTACTACCCGGGGCGGGTGGGACGTCAACCTGCTCCGCGACGCCGGGGCTTTGCCCCAGCGACGGCAAGAACGGCAGGAGAAGAGACCCTGCGAAGGTCAGGAGAACGATTCCGATAATTGTCTGGCGGAGGTTTGGGAGGCGAGACCCCCTCTGCGACTCCGGGTCATAGTCTTCAACGAGCTCATTCAGGTCTTCCACATCCTTGGGGTCGGGATATTCCCATTCCTGGTACTCGTCGCCGGGGCGCTTTTCTAGCATGAGAACACTCTTCCACCGATCAAGGCACAGGATACCGGAATGCTCGTTCACCGCATTCTAGTGGAGAATGTGGCAGGACGCAAACGGACTCCTGAGCCGCCGTATCCCGGAGGGCGAGCTTTGCAAGAGCAGGCCAACCGGCGCGCCGACCACGGCCCGCCGACCTCAGGAAGCGTTGTCAGCGCCCCTGAGCCAACGGTACAGAAGCGCGCCCGCAGCCGCACCTGCCATAGGCCCAATCCAGTAAATCCAGTGGCTCGACCACACCCAGCCCGCCAGCGCCGGACCAAAGGACCTTGCCGGATTCATTGAGGCTCCCGAAATAGGCCCGGCGAATATGGCCCCCAGGGCTACCGTCATGCCTATGGCCAGAGCCGCCGCCTGGCCCACCGCCCTCACATCCGTTGCAACCGCCATGATGACGAACATCAGGATAAACGTCAGGACGGCTTCAAGCCCAAGCGACTGCCAGGGACTTCCGGAGGGCAGTGTTGCCCCCATGTCGCCAACGAGGCCAAAGAGCAGCCTGTGTCCGGCGCCGGCTATGGAGGCTCCAATCAGCTGCGCCCCCCAGTACATGGGGACCTCTCGCCCGGGAAAGTGACGCGTCAGGGCAAAGCCCAGGGTTACGGAGGGGTTTATGTGCGCGCCCGAAATATGCCCTGTGGCATAGATCATTGCCGCTACTACCATGCCAAAGGTGAGGCCAATCCCCAAGTGGGTAATCCGCCCGCCCGAAAGCTCATCTATGATGATGGCTCCGGCCCCGGCAAAGACAAGGACTGCCATTCCAATCGCCTCGGTAATGGCCCGCCGCCAGGCGGGGGCGGCCTTCCTCCCTACGTCGGGCACGGACTATGACTTGAACACGTTGATCTCCGTCATCTTGCCCGTGACCAGGAAGATGACGCGCTCGGCTATGTTCGTGGCCCGGTCTGCCACCCGCTCCAGGTCGTGAGCCACCCACAGCAGGTACGTGGCCCTCTGGATGGTCTTGGGGTCCTGGATCATGAAGAAGAGCAGCTCCTGGTATACCTGGTTGTACAGGGCGTCCACGTCATCGTCATCCTGGCACACGCCCATAGCCGCGACGGTGTCCCTGTGCACCAGGGCGTCCAGGCTCCGGCGGAGCATGTCCATCGCCATTTCGGACATCCTGGGGATGTCGATCAGTGGCTTCATAGGAGGCTCGTCGCCCATCATAAGGCTTATCTTTGCTATGCCCTCCGCGTAATCCCCCATACGCTCAAGCTCTACCGAGATATGAAGGATGGAGATGATGCTTCTGAGGTCGCCGGCCATAGGCTGCTGGGTGGCGATCAGCTCCAGGCACTGCTCCTCCAGCTGGAAGCGCTTCATGTCTATAACGTCGTCTTCCTGGATCACCTGCCGGGACGCCTCCAGGTCTCGTCGCTTGAGGGCGTCCAGCGCCTTGGCAATGGCCTTCTCCACCATGCTCCCCAGAATGAGGAGATCGCTCTGAAGCATCCGCAGATGCCTGTCGAAGTCGGCCCTTACCATAAACCACCTCCTATCTGCTAGCTGAATCGGCCTGTGATATACGCCTCAGTGCGCTCGTTCTTTGGGTTGGTGAAAATCTCGTTGGTGGGGCCGAACTCTACCAGGTAACCGGATTTGCCCTCGTCCGTCATAAGGAAGGCCGTCTCGTGGGAGACCCGCGCGGCCTGCTGCATGTTGTGGGTTACTATGATAATGGTGACCTCTTGGGATAGCTCCCGGATTAACTCCTCTACGGCCAGAGTAGCCATGGGGTCCAGGGCCGAGCACGGCTCATCCATCAGGATCACCTCCGGCTCGACAGCCAAGGCCCTGGCGATGCACAGACGCTGCTGCTGTCCACCAGAAAGCTGTAGGGCGCTCTCCTTCAGCCTGTCCTTCACCTCGTCCCAAATTGCCGCTCGCCTGAGGGAGCGCTCCACCCTATCCGAGGTATGGTCATTGATCCCGTTCACCTTGAGGCCAAAGGCCACGTTGTCAAAAATCGACTTTGGGAACGGGTTTGGTTTCTGAAAGACCATACCTATACGGCTGCGAAGCTCCACCGGATCTACCCTGGGGTTGTAGATATCCTCTCCCTGGTAGAAGACGTGGCCTTCCACGTAGCCCCCGGATGACATCTCGTGCATCCGGTTGAGACAGCGCACCAGCGTGCTCTTTCCACACCCGGATGGGCCGATGACTGCGCTGACGCGGTTGCGGCGAAGCGAGAGGCTAACGTCGTTCAGCGCCAGGCTCTTCCCATACCATGCGCGGAGCCCCTGAACATCGATGGCCGTTCCTGAAGACGCTTCTTTTGCCACTTCCATCTGCGATTCCACCGGTTTGATTTTGGGCAGGCTCACTTCGTTCCTTGTTACCATCTGCTCCTCCTAGAGTAAATGTTTCGCAGTGTTATGGCAACTGCATTCATCAACAGCAGGACTGTAAGCAGCACAATTACCCCGGCCGCCGCGTTCTCCTGGAATGCCGGCAGGGGCTTGCCGATCCAGCTGTAAATCTGTACCGGCAGCACCGTAAACGCGTCCAAAGGCGAGGTTGGGACAAAGAGGACCGACGTATAAGCTCCTACGACTATTAGGGGCGCCGTCTCGCCTATTGCCCTCGCCAGCGCAAGGATGAAGCCCGTAAGGATGGTGGGCAGCGCCGCGGGCAGGACCTGAAATCTGACAGCCTGCCATCTAGTAGCGCCCAGGGCCATCGCCGCCTCCCGTATGGATGGAGGCACTGATCGCAGCCCCTCCCTTGACGCCACCACTATGATGGGCAGGATGAGCAGCGCCAGAGTGAGACCGCCCGCCAGTATGGTAGGCCCAAGGCCCATGCCGTAGACGAAGACCGCCAAGCCCAGCAGTCCGTAAACCACCGACGGCACACCGGCCAGGTTGTTGATGTTAATCTCCACTACCTTGGTGAACCAGTTGCGGGACGCAAACTCCTCCAGGTAGATTGCGGCTCCCACGCCAAAGGTGATCGCAAACATAGCCGTCACCGCCATGACCCACAAGGTGCCTGCAAGGGCAGATTTCACCCCGGCCTCCACCGCCTTGTAGTGCGGGAAGCTATTGATAAAGTCAAAGCTGAGAACGCCGATTCCGTCCTTTGTAACGGTGATAAGGAGCGCCGCCAGGACCACCACGCCCAAGGATGTAGCCAGTATAGCCAGCCCTACAAACGCCCCACCTCGCGCCTTGCGTTTCGCCTGGCTCTTGTGGACGGGTCTATCGTACGTTACGGCCGGAATCAATCGTAAATCTCCCTGAACTTCGCTATAACCACCTGGGCCAGCATGTTCAACGACAGCGTGAACACAAAGAGCATCAGGCCAACGGCGAATATACTCTCGTACTCCACAGAGCCTCTCTCCGTATCACCCGTAGACACTTGCATAATGAACGCCGTCATAGTCTGCATGCCCTCCAGGGGGTTCACGGAGAGGTTGGAAATACCGCCTGCCGCTATTGTGACGATCATCGTCTCTCCCACCGCTCTCGCAAATGCGAGGAGAGCTGCTGCCATAATCCCTGAGAGAGCCGCCGGCACTACCACGCGCACCGATACCTGAAAGCGATCGGACCCTACGCCGTAGGCCGCCTCTCTCAGGGCGGAAGGCACGGCGCGCATTGCGTCCTCGCTCAGGGAGGCCATCATGGGAATCAGCATTACTCCCATGGCCATTGCGGCGCCCAGGGCGGTGAATTGGGTCTCGGTCTCAAAGATGGGGCTGATTATGGTCTTACTGATAAAGGAGATAGCAAAGAAACCGTAGACCACCGTAGGTATGCCCGCCAGCACCTCCAGCACGGGCTTTATCGTTGACCGCACCCTGTCCGGAGCGTACTCGCTCAGGTATATGGCGGTCAGCAGGCCGACCGGGACGGCAATACCCAGGGCCAGGAAGGAAATAAGGGCTGTCGCCGAAAGGAGCGGCAGCACGCCGAAATTCTTGATTGAGAACAGCGGTGTCCACTCGGTCCCCGTCAGGAACTCCACAATGGAGACCTCGCGAAAGAACTGAAACGCCTCCGCCAGCAGCACGATCACTATGCCGACGGTGGTCACGATAGTCACCAGGGCGCACAGGAAAAGGAAAGCGAGGATAGGCGCCTCCCGCATCTTCTGCCGAAGACGCCTGTTCCTCAGTGATCCGGCGACCACATTCGCCACTATTGCGTTCTCTCCAGTACCTCGTTAATGGGTGTGCCCGCGGCTACGTCCTTGAACACAGACCCGGTTACCCGGTTCTCAAGCCTGTTCAGACACCAGGCATACACCTCCGCAGGCAGCGGCACATACCCAACCTCCGTCACCAGAGACGGCGCCTGCTCCAGGTAGAACTTCACAAACGCCTCCAACTCCGGACTCTCATCCAGTGTGTCCGCCCTCACGTAGATGAAGATCGGCCTCGCCAATGGCAGATACGACCCAGCCTCCACTGATTCGGCAGACGGCGCCACACACTCACCAGTAGACGGGTTCATTACCTCCACTCCCTTCACCAGCTCCTGGTACTGGGCGTAGTACGCCAGCCCAAAGTACCCTATTCCTCCACGAGCCCCGTTCACTCCCTGCGCTATCAACGGGTCGTCCTCCGTAGCCAGATCCATGTCCCCGCGGTGCGCTCCACCCTCGTCCATGATGGCCTCCGTAAAGTAGTCAAACGTCCCGGATGCCGGCGTAGGCCCGTACAACCGCAGGTTTAGGTCCGGGAACGACGAGTCCACCTGGTTCCAGTTCGTTATCGTACCCTGCGCCTCAGGGCCAAAGATCGTCGCCAACTCCTCCACAGACAGACACTCCACCCAGTCATTGTCAGGGTTCACCACCACCGACAGAGCGTCGAACGCCACCGGTATCTCTATGACCTCTATCCCGGCCTCAGCGCATGTGT
This sequence comes from Dehalococcoidia bacterium, assembly GCA_965247645.1. Lineage (GTDB taxonomy): Bacteria > Chloroflexota > Dehalococcoidia > Lucifugimonadales > UBA2985 > JAPPHY01. The sequence goes on along the minus strand of OZ252024.1, from coordinate 1,135,683 downwards.
CCAACTCCGACTGCTTCGCCGGCCTCGAAGCATCCCATATCTCTATCTCACCGGCGCACATCGCCCTGCCGCCGGCTCCCGTTCCGGTCGACCCTACGTTTACCTTAACGTCCGGCTGAACCGCCTTGAACTCCACCTGCATCGCTTCACTTATCGGAAACACCGTGCTCGACCCATTTACCGCCACCTCACCACTGTACGTCATCATCGTATCGCCCGACGTAACCGTGGGCGCAGCATTTGGGTCTTCCTCACCGCAAGCGACAGCCAGCAGCCCAATGGCAAGCACAGCAAAAATCAAGGCCACCGACACTAGCCGGAAGCCCACCGACCTCTTTCCAGTTACCCTTTTATTGTGGCTCATGTGCCTTTTTTCACAACTCCGTCCAGTGTATGAGGTTAACTTTAACAGGATATTAAATGGCCTTTAAGGGACTGTTAACTCCCTATTGCAGTGGGTCCAGGCGCTTGGGGTAGCAGTACCACTCCCTTATGCCGTCTCCGCATCCGGAGCATATCCAGAAACGCACGGCTTCTATCTTGGCTATGTCGTCATCCGCAAACAGGAAGTCGCCGCTGAGCTCCATGGAGCGCTTGCATGAGCGACAGCTTCTGGGCCTGGGCAGGCCGGGCGCCAGCAGTCCCAGGACGCGAAAGGCTACCCCGAAAAGCCGTTCGCCCAGGGACATCTTCCTGGTTTCGGGGTACACCCGGTCTTCCGGCGCTGTAGTGTGAATATTGGACATAGGCATCACCTCTCTATCGAATTTTGCTTCTTCCATGATCTACGACCTCAAGATAGCGCTGGAAAATTAACGGAGCGTTATACCACCGTTAAGGTTGGGTTAAGACTACTTGGAGCGCGGTGTGTCCCACCTTCCGGCGCTCAGACTGTTGGTGGCAGGGGTAGAACAGGCTCTGGCGATTGAGGCTCACCCCTGCCACAGGATACCCCGGCCCCGTTAACGCCGTTTTAGCCCGGCGTTAACGGTTGTTTAAGGGCTGTTGAAGGGACTGTGAACAAAAGGCCCCCGGTAGGAGGGCCTTACGCGTTCCGGGGGGCGTGCGCTCCGCTTGCTCTACGCGTTCGCGGGAAGCGTGAAGGAGAAGGCGCTGCCCCCCCCCTCGCGGCTCTCGACCGCTACGTCCCCGCCGTGGGCCAGGACAATGTGCTTGGCAATAGCCAGGCCGAGGCCCGTACCGCCGCTCCGCCGAGACCGGTCGACCTTGTAGAACCGCTCAAAGATGTGCGGAAGATGCTCCTCCGGGATTCCCACGCCGTTGTCTCTCACCCCAATCCTGAGCATCAGGTCCTCGGGGTACGCGGAAAGCATCACCCAACCCCCGCTCTGCGTGAACTTCAGGGCGTTGTCCAGCAGGTTGGTCAGCACCTGGCGAAGCCTGTCCTCATCCCCAACGGCTAACGGAAGGTCTTCCGGAGTGATGACGTCCACCCGGACGTTCTTTGAGTCTGCGCGCTCCTGGAAGCTCGCCTTGACCTCCTCCAGGAGGAGCTTAAGGTCAACCGAGGCCAGTTGAAGGGACTCCTGCCGGCTGTCCAGACGGGCAAGGTCCAGGAGCTCCTCCAGCATCCTGCTCATACGGTCGATCTCTACGTGCATCCTGCGTACAAAATCCCTGGCTACCTCTCGCTCTTCCAGAGCGCCGTTGTCAAGGGTCTCCGCAATAGCCTTCACAGAGGCCAGGGGGCTGCGCAGCTCGTGAGAGACGTTGCTCACGAACTCCCTGCGAGTCGTCTCCACCTGGTTGACCCTGGTCAGGTCGTGCAGGGTCAGGAGCGCCCAGGGAGGGCCGTCATCGGCCAGGGGAGTGGCTATGGCGCTGAGAAAACGACTGGGATGGAAGAACTCCACCTCGCCATGCTGCTGCTGTCTCGTCTCCCGGCACACCGAGACAAGCCGGTTCAGGTCGTAGTCTCGCACCACCTCCGTGAAGGGCTCGCCGACGGGACTCGGCTCCCTCACGCTCAGCAGCGCCTGGCCGGCGTTGTTCAGGAGGTCAATCCGTCCCTCCGGCCCAATGAGCACGACGCCGTCCGCCATGGTATCCAGGACCGCGGAGAGCTTGTCGCGCTCGCCGGACAGCTCGTGGACAATCCTCCTGAGGGCAGCCGCCATGCTGTTGAAGGCCTCGGCCAGGTCCTGGGTCTCGTCCGAAGACAGCGCCTCCACCTGATGGTCCAGGTCGCCCCTGGCAAGGTGGCGGGCCGCGTCCGTCACGGAGCGCACGGACCTGGAGGTACGACGGGCCAGGTAATAGCCCAGCCCCAACGAGAGGACAGTCACAATGACGGCGGAGAAGGAGATGGTGGTAATTATGCGGTTGACGTTGGACTGGATGGTGGAGGTTGGCATGGCCACCCTTGCCACGCCCACGAGCGTGTCGTCCACTCGGATTGGGCCGGCTGTGTAGAGCATCTCCCGGCCAAAGGTTGAGCCGAGCCGCGTGTCTCTGCCCAACTCCGCGCCAAGGGCCTCCTGGAACTCCGGGCGCAGGGCCTGGTTCTCCATTGATGCGGGGACCTCCCAGGTGTCAGCCAGGACCGTGCCGTCAAGGGCAATTACAGTTACCCGGGCGTTGATGAGGCTGCCAATGCGTTCGCTCGTCTCCTGGAGGCCGTCCGGGTCAAGCGACCCTATGAAGAACCGGGCGCTGCTTTCACCCACAAGGCCAGTCTCGTTCTCCAGGCGCTCTTCAAGGTTGGATATGTACGTGCCGCGAACGAAGTTCACCAGGTAGAGGCTGACCGCTCCCATCGAGGCTATGATGAGGATGGTGTAGGACAGCACAATGCGCCATTGGAGACTGTGCAGAAGATTCATACCTCGAACCGATAACCTACCCCTCGAATGGTGATGATCCTTCTGGGACTCCCGGGGTCGGCCTCTATCTTCTCCCTGAGCCAGCGCATGTGCACGTCCACGGTACGGCTGTCGCCGATGTAGTCATACCCCCAGAGACGCTCCAAAATCTGGTCTCTGGTGAAAGCCCTTCCCTTGTTGGACACCAGGAGCGCCAGGAGATCAAACTCCCTGGGTTTCAGGTCCAGCGGCCTCCCGCCAATCCTGGCAATGTGCCCAACGAGGTCTATCTCTATGTCGCCCGCCTTGAGCAGTGTGGCAGAGGCGGCGGGGGCGGCCTCCGAGGCCATGCCGGAGCGTCTCAGCATCGCGCGGACTCGGGCCAGCAGCTCGCGCATACTGAAGGGTTTGGTAACATAGTCGTCGGCGCCCAGCTCCAGCCCCACCACCCTGTCCACCTCCTCGCCCTTGGCCGTCAGCATCAGGATGGGCACGTTGGTCTCCCGCCGAAGGATGCGGCATACCTCCAAGCCGTCAAGCTTGGGGAGCATAACGTCCAAGATGATGAGGTCCGGGGAAGCGCCCCTGGCGCACTCAAGCCCCTCCTCGCCGTCTGTGGCGGTAATGGCCGAGTAGCCCTCCCTGTCCAGGTTGTATTTCACAGCCTCAAGAAGGTTCTCTTCGTCCTCGATGACCAGCACCTTGTACTCCGGCAAAACCGCCTCCCGGATAGGCGCAGGCCAGCTGAGCCCATGCCTTCCATCTATCTCCCCTGCTTCACATATGCCCGCTCAGGCTGGCTTGGTCGGGGCGACTGGACTCGAACCAGCGACCTCCACGTCCCGAACGTGGCGCGCTACCTACTGCGCTACGCCCCGATGCTCCTATTATACGCCCTCCCTGGCAGAAACTTCCACAGCGCGGGGGGAAATGCCCGCGTCTTCCGCGGCCTGCTTTTCCTCCAACGACGAGATGTCTGCGCCGTACATCTCTTGCAGAATGCGGAGGAAGGCCATGACCACAGGGCTGTAGTGTTGAGCGCGGCGCACTATAGCGGCGGTGGGAAGGGAAACGGAGTGCCCCTCCTTGAGAGGAATGAGGCACAAGCTGCCACGCTCCAGCTCGTGGCGCACGCTGCTCCGCGGCAGGAAGGATATCCCCATGCCCAACTCCACCATGTGCTTGGTGGCCTCAATGCTATCCAGCGTCATCTCCACTCTCGGCGAGATACCCGCCTCCCTGCACACCTGGCCAATGAGCACAAAGTAAGAGGAGTCGCGGTCATACAGGATCAGGGGCTCTTGCGCAACCTCGTAGATGCTGGCCTCGCCTCTGACGGCAAACGGGTGCTGTGGGCCGGTGGCCAGGCAGATGTCCTCGTCATAGAGGTGTATGGTCACCACGTCCTGGTCGGTAAGCATCCTGGACAGCCCCACCTGGACCTCCTCGTCCGCCACCATCTGAAGCACGTTGGATGAGCGCCCTACGTTGATGTGCACCTTTATGCTGGGATACTCCTGGCGGAATCTGTCCAGAATGGATGGAAGGGTATACGTGCCTATCGCCCGCGCCGAGGCTATCTGCAGCACTCCCCCGGAGGCGTCCCGCGCCGTGTCGACGACCTCCCGTCCCTGGCGCAGAGCCTCGATTGCCCGCTCCGTATAGGGGCGAAACGCCTTCCCCATCTCCGTCAAACGCACGCCCCGTCCCATGCGATGGAATAGCGGGACCCCCAACTCCGCCTCCAGGGTATGCACCCTGGCGCTCAGAGACGGCTGGGACAGGAACAGAGCCTCCGCGGCGCGGCGGAAGCTGCCGCGCTCCGCAGCCGCCAAAAAAGCCTCCAGTTGCGCCAACTCCATCGGACTCCCTCCCGGTCGTAGAGACCCGTTGCCACCCTGTATCCCAGGCTTGCATCCATCCGGCGATAGGATATTCCTATCACTCCAATAGGAAGGGCACCCCTTGAATTATACCTCACAATGGGTATACTGGTAAAGAGCGCAACGGAAAGGCGCAACGCGCCGCGCTCTAAGAAACGGAAGAGAGACAGGGAAAGGAGACCGTGTATGAACAACCACCACCCGGATTTTGCCCAGCAGGTAGCGGAGCTTGAGGAGAGCTGGGCTACAAACCCACGCTGGAAGGGAGTCAAGCGCGACTATACCGCCCAGGACGTGGTCAAGCTGCGGGGCAGCGTAAAGATAGAGCACACACTTGCCCGGCGAGGCTCAGAGCGCCTGTGGCGGGAGTTGAACCAGGAGCAGTTCGTAAGGACGTTCGGAGCGCTGACCGGAGCGCAGGCAGTCAACATGGTCAAGGCGGGCCTCAAGGCCCTCTACCTCAGTGGCTGGCAGGTGGCTGGAGACGCCAACCTGTCGTCCCAGACCTACCCGGACCAGAGCCTGTACCCCTCCAACAGCGTCCCAGCGGTCGTCAAGAGGCTCAACAACGCCCTGATGAGAGCCGACCAGATACAGTCGCTTGAGGGCAAGACGGACATCGACTGGTTCGCCCCCATCCTGGCCGATGCGGAGGCCGGCTTCGGAGGAGCCATACACGCCTTTGAGCTTATGCGGGGCATGATAGAGGCCGGGGCCGCCGGCGTCCACTACGAGGACCAGCTTGCCGCGGCCAAGAAGTGCGGCCACATGGGCGGCAAGGTCCTGATTCCCACTAACATGTTCATTCACACCCTCAACGCAGCAAGGCTCGCCGCAGACGTTCTGGACGTGCCAACCGTACTCTGCGCCCGCACGGACGCACGCGGCGCCACACTGCTCACCAGCGACATTGACGAGCGGGACCAGGAGTTCGTCACCGGAGAGCGTACCCCGGAAGGGTACTACGTGGTGCGGGACGGCTTTGACACCGCAGTTGCCAGGGGACTGGCATACGCGCCATATGCAGACCTGCTGTGGTGCGAGACCTCCGACCCGGACCTGGATGAGGCCATCGCCTTTGCAGAGGCAATCCACGCCCAGTACCCGGACATGATGCTGGCGTACAACTGCTCGCCATCCTTCAACTGGAAGAACCACCTGGATGACGCCACCATCGCCAAGTTCCAGGATGAGCTGGGCAAGGTGGGCTACAAGTTCCAGTTCATAACCCTTGCGGGCTGGCACATGATCAACCTGAACGCCTTTGAGCTGGCTCAGGCTTACTCCACTGAAGGTATGCCGGCTTACGTCCGGATACAGGAGCAGGAGTTTGCCAGGGAGAAGGACGGCTACACCGCCACAAAGCACCAGGCAGAGGTTGGCGCAGGCTACTTCGACGAGGTGCTCCTCAGCGTCAGCGAAGAGCTCGCCTCAACCGCAGCCCTGACCGGCTCCACGGAAGCGGCCCAGTTCAGCTAACCCAGGTCGCGGCAGGAGCTATCCTATAGAGGCATAAGGTGAGGAGTCGGACAAGGTTCGTCCGGCTCCCCACCTCGTTTTTTTCGCCAAAAGGCATGGTGAGAGTGGAGTTTCGCTCACGCCCTTTGACTAGGCTCTGTGTGAGTGGAACGGGGCGGGCCGCTGTAGATTCCCCTAGCGCAAGCAATGCAGCATAGACTGACAGTTGCCAACATCGCCTCACTCCTGCTAGCCGGACTATCGGGTATGCTCGCCACCCTTGGCATTGCGTGGCTCGTCATTCCGATTCAGACGACATGCCCAATTTGTTATAGAGAAAGCATTCTGGACATTGACGGGCTGGGAGTGCTCCCGATTCTGTTTGTGCCCCTGATTCTGGCGCTGGCAGGATCAGGGGCTTTGTACACGTGGATGGCAACTCACTCCGTCAAAGCGAAGAGGGCTGCCTGGATTGTGACTATAGGCTTCCTAGTTGCCTGCTCAGTTACCATGAGCATCGGCCCCTTTTTCCTTCCCGCGGCTTTGTCATTGTTCCTAGCAACAGCCGCTCACGGCATTTCCTCCCGCATGAGGTAGGTAAACCGGGCCTCCGAAGGTGGACAGGCATTTGGAACGGTTGAAGGTACAATCATCGCCCGCATAAAGAGCAGGAGGCGGGATTCAGAATCCCGCCTCCTGCTCGCATTCTCTGTGGTGTCCGGTACCAGTACCGGGATGCGCAGTGCTAGCCGCCGATCTCCTCCGCTACTATCGTCAGCCGGGCTACAGGGTTCCGCCAGTCGTGCATGGCGGGGTTGAGATCCGAGCCGTCGCCGCCGTGGATGCCCGCGTGGACATGGACATGACCTTCGGCTTCCGCCTCGTCTTCGGCGTGGTTGCCGCAGGGCGGACCAGGAATGTAGGCGCAGCTCTCGCTGTTGGCCTCGCTGCCCGCGTCGTAGGCGTTCAGATTAACGGTGCGGGACGTTGAGACGTCCAGCCCGCTTGCGCCGATGAAGGCATCGTTTGTGGTAACGAGCATGCTGGCAAATGAAACCAGACTGTTGCCGTCCGTAACCTCGAAGCTCATTGTGACGGTGGCGCCGGGTGGAATCGGTCCTTCGTTGAGGGCTACAGCCATAGCCTCGCTGATACCGGCGTTACCCTCAGGCGACCAGTCGGACAGCAAGGCCGGACGCATCGGCGTCCTTGGCCATCATTGCCAGCGAGCTGCTTGCCGGCTGGCCCAGGGTGTAGAGAGGACCGGCGTCCCCGTCATGCCTGGCCACAAAGACTGGCGACAGAATCTGCCCGCGCGTGAGGTTTGTGATGGACAATGCGACCATCACCGGGCCGCTATGCTCAGGCATCATAGACATATCTGAAGATCCTGGGGGGCCCTGTTCTCCCTGTGGCCCAGCAGGCCCTTGCGGCCCAGCAGGACCCTGCGGACCCGCGGGCCCTTCACTGCCGGAACACGCCGCGACCAGGAGCACACCCGCCGTTAGAAGCGCAACAAGCCGCAGCGGCAAAAGGGCGCCTTTTAACGCCCGAACCGAGAATCCACCATGCTTCAACTCAAACCTCCCGAATATTGACGTTTGCGGGGAATACTCTTGCGGACAGGCATTGTCAAAAGAAATTGATTACGATTAGAGAGATGAGAGGGAGGTATGCCGGTGGTCAAGATATCGGTTATCCAATTGAAACAAAAAGTTCAAGTATACATGGGCAGTTGAGCTTGAAGGCGTTTGATTGAGACTACGGGTCCATGTGGAACGGCCAAGGCTGAGTTCGCAAAACTGCCGCATCGCCGCCCAGGAAGCCCACACGTGACAGAGAATACCGCGAAGGTGGCGCTGCTCAAGCGGGTCCAGGGAGTTTGGTCGTCGTTGGCCCTACGCCCGCTACGGTTGCCGGTTCGAGCCTCGGTAAGTGGACATTTCCCCTGGACATCAAGACAGGTCTGTTTCTCTCCTCCGTTTCCGTTGGAGGGTACTTTCGACGTTACGGCAGCAGAAAACCCAGGTCTCGGAGGTCCACCAGTTGCAATGCCGTTGGCCCGTCCTCTCTCATTGCGCAACGAATGCTCAAGGTTGACCCGTCCTCATGTTGCTGGGTGTCCGCCGTAAGTTGACTGCATGCTTGTTCAATAGGCTGTTGTGGCCAACCCCGCTCGACGAGCTCCGTCAGGGCAGTATCGTACCACAGCATCCGCTGGATGAGCTCATCCGCGTCGGCATCCGCTGCGTCTGGTTCGGGGTAGAACAGGGATATGACCCACCAACGGCCTTCTTCGCTTCGTCCGTATCCTGCGCCCATGTCAGACCACTCGTGAAGCGTGCCCCATTCCGCCGGTTTCTCGTACTGCGATAGGACTTCCGAGCCGTCAGTCTCATGGTTCAGAATAGCCTCCCTGGTGAGGAGCCCGGCCGAGAGCGGGTCGCCCAATGCAAGGGTCATGTTGGAGAAGGCGGCGTCATCTGCCAGTGATGGCGATTCGTTTGCCCAGGCCGCCAGCATACCGGTGACAAACTCGGTAGCTGGAGAGGCGATCAGAGCAGCGCCGCTCACGTAGACGCGGTTCATTGCGCCAGCAGCAATCGCATCCGGGCTTGTAAAGGAACCCCACGCATAGTCATCCCTTATCGAGAAGTAGGTGCGGCCAGAGGCCTCTACCTCCTCATACCCAAGGTCCACGAGCTTCTGCCGAATCGCATAATCGTCAAAGTCACCTTCCAAAAACGCCGCGGAGAGTGGCCATGAACTCTTCTCGCCGAAGCTCACGGCCTGAGCTACTTCGTAACCATTGAATCCGAAGACCTCCTCCCACTCTTGGTTGCCGTGCACGTCGCCTAGGAATCCTGGAGCCAGGACGATTCCACTGCGCGCATCCACGTACGCATCCCGGGCGCTATCTGATTGAGTTAAGTCATCTCGGCTACGCGGCGCTCGAACACCGGCTATCTCCAGCGCCCGGCCAACGTCGCCATACCACACTCCTTCGTCTTTGAATTGCGCCGGTATCAGAGACAGCTTGGCCAAGAGGCCTGCGCTGGGCTCCAATGTGTAGACCGGTGTGGGCATAGGAACCGGAGTTGTAGTCGGAGCGGGTGTCAATGTTGGAATGGCTGTGGACGTCGGGGCAGGTGTCAATGTTGGAATAGCAGTGGATGTCGGAGCGGGCGTCAATGTTGGAATGGCTGTGGACGTCGGAGTTAGAGTAGGCGTGGGAGCCAGTGGTCCTTCACACCCAGCCAAGATCAACGCCAGCGTTACGGCGCTGACCAGCCCTAGAGTCCAAAACCGAGTTCTGCTTGATCTCAAAACCTCAACTCCTTTGCTATAACAGGCTTGTTGGGTGGATCACTCTTGGACTGCCCTTATAGACTCCTGTGTTGATGTTGATCCCAACGGTGATGTTACCACGTTTCCTCCACTTCCATATATGAATACCTCCCCAGGGGTTCGATAGCCCAAGTCCTGGTGAGGTCTCTGGGCGCTGTAGAAACTGAGATACTCGCCTATTGCGGCACTGGCATCCCCGCCGTCTGCGTATGCCTTCAGGTAGACCTCCTCTGACCTAACCCCGAAGTCAGTATCATTGGCTAGTAGTCCAGCTATAGAGTCCACGAACTGTTCCGGAGGGCTCTCCTTGCATTTGCTACCGTTTTCGGGGGTAAGGTCACAGCTCCAGCCAATACCAGCCGCAAAAATTCGCCTCCTTCACCGCTTCTTTGCGTATGGCTCATATAGGGTGCGTCCGTCCGATTGCCAACCCTACAGATAGCTGGGAGGGATTGAAGATTGGCCCGGCGACGAAGAATGACGGGAGCGCCAAAGTACCTGAGCAGGCCGATTCCGTATATAATGTGCCAAACATTAACTGTGGAGGTGGGCATGAGCTCCTCATCTGCATCTGCACTCAAAATCCTTTGCGTTCTCTACCCGGACCCCGTGACCGGATTCCCTCCGGACTACGCCCGCTCGGGCATACCCACCCTCTCCCACTACCCGGACGGCCAGACCCTGCCCACGCCCACCTCCATCGACTTCACCCCGGGGCAACTTCTGGGGTCCGTGTCGGGCGGACTAGGGCTGGAGCAGTTCGTGATCGAGCGCGGCCACCGGTTCGTTGTCACCTCGGACAAGGACGGCCCGGATTCGGTCTTCGAACGTGAGCTGCCGGACGCCGACGTCGTCATCTCCCAGCCATTCTGGCCCGGGTACCTGACCGCGGAGCGCATCCGGACGGCGCCCAAGCTCAAACTTGCAATTACCGCTGGCATTGGCTCGGACCACGTGGACCTTCAGTCGGCCATTGCCAGGGACATCACGGTGGCCGAGGTGACCTGGTGCAACAGCATCAGCGTGGCGGAGCACGCGGTCATGCAGATGCTGGCGCTGGTCAGGGACTACATTCCCCAGTACGGCTGGGTGATGAAGGGCGGCTGGAACATCGCAGAGGCCGTCTCGCGATCATATGATATCGAGGGTATGGACGTGGGCGTGGTGGCCGCCGGTCGGATTGGCCTGGCAGTCCTGAAGCGAATGAAGCCCTTCGATGTGAATCTCCACTACACCGACAGGCATCGCCTGCCCGCAGAGGTCGAGCAGGAGCTGGGCCTGACGTTCCACCCGGCCGTGGAGTCGCTGGTGGGCGTGTGCGACGTGGTCAGCATCCACTGTCCGCTCCACGCTGAGACTGAGCACATGTTTGACGATGCGCTCATCGGCAGGATGAAGCGCGGCTCATACATCGTCAACACCGCCCGCGGCAAGATCTGCGACCGCGACGCAATCGTGAGGGCCCTGGAGAGCGGACAGCTCGCGGGGTACGCCGGCGATGTCTGGTTCCCGCAGCCCGCTCCCAACGACCACCCCTGGCGGTCGATGCCCAACCACGCCATGACGCCGCACACGTCCGGCACGTCGCTCTCGGCGCAGGCCCGGTACGCCGCGGGAGTCCGCGAGATCCTGGAGCGCTGGATGGACGGCCAGCCAATCAGGGAGGAGTACCTGATTGTGCAGGGGGGCGGCCTTGCCGGCACGGGGGCCCACTCCTACAGCGAGGGCGACGCCACGGGCGGTTCTGAGGAAGCGGCGAAGTTCACGGCCATCTGACGAGGCCACAGGCCGCTATGGGCCGGAGCTGATGACGCGGCTAGTGTAAATCAGGCGCGGCAGCGACCGCAGGGTTTCCAGTTTTGGGTCGTCGATGTTCAGGATGCGGGGCAAGCGAATGCTCTCCAGCTTTTGCAGGTACGGACAGCGCTTCTGGAAGGCCAGCAGCGTCAGCCTGTCCCCGCCGAGCAGCAGGTGGTCGAAGGCGCCGTCGTAGGCCTCCGCCTGCTCCTGAAAGGTCTCTGCCGCTTTGTCCATGAGCGCACGGGCCTGCCCCTCTCGCCGGCGGGCAAAACGCCCGGACGAGCTGCCGCCCTTCTTGTGACGTCCCTTGACAAAGCGGCTGCCGGTCTTTGACTGCGCCAGGCGCTCACCCTCGAAGACGCCGATGGCGTAGCCGCTGAGTCGCAGCAGCAGGACGAGGATGGCGCGAGGCCTGTCCAGGATGGCGAGCAGTGGGCCTGCGTCCCAACCGTCGAATTCAGCGGCCGTCTCGACCGGGAACGGCGGGAGCACGGCGTGGGCCTCGCCGGCGCTCCAGAACAGGATTGCGCCGGTCCCGGAATCCCTCACTGCCGTTGCGAGCGATTCGTCCAGGGCAGCATCGTCCGGCGGGACGGCGCCGGGCGGCAGGCAGTGGGTGCGCCCGCTCCTGGCCGGATCGTGCCAGGCGCCGGCAAGGCTGCGCATTGGGCCTAGGGCTATGTCCCGATGCTCCATAAGTGGCTCCAGAAAAGGGTCCTGGGTATGGGACTTTCAGCAGTTGCTGGGCTGGGGGTTGCTCAACCGCTCCGGCGCTGGCGCCTCTACGCCAGCTCAACCACGGTTGCGCCGTCGTTGCGATTGCCCTCCTCAGAGGCGAAGGACCCGACAAGGACGTGCCCGGCGAGGCGCTCGCGCAGGGCGCTGCGAAGCGCTCCTGTGCCCACTCCGTGCACCAGTCGCACCGACGACAGGCCGGCAAGGACCGCCTTGTCCAGGAAGCTGTCCAGCCGGTCCAGCGCGTCAGCCACGTGCATACCCCGAAGGTCGAGGTCGCGCTCGGCGGGGACGTCGACGGTGGGCGGCCTGACGGCTGTGGCTGTTCCGGGCTTGGGAGCGGCGGCCTCAACCCTCCGCTCGATTTCGTCAAGGGAGACCCTGATTCTCATGGACCCCAGCGCAAGCTCCACGCCGGTCTCACCCGACGGCTCCGACAGCACCTCTAGGGCTTGGCTTATGCCCCGTACGTTGATCAAGTCGCCGCGCCTCAGCGTGCTGAGCCAGCGGATACGGGCGGTCTCTCCCCTCCACGCAGGCGATTGCAGCTCCCTCTTCACTTGCGAGACCTCCTGCCGCTGCTGGTGTAGGGACGGGGCAGGCTGCGGCTGTCTTGTCGCCGGGAAGGAACGCTCAACGGCCCGCAGCCGCTGTCGCACCTCCTCTACCCTGGCCTCCAGCTCCCTGCGAGACTCCGCAATCTTCATGTCCCTCTCCTGCTCCAGTCCGGCAAGCCTGTCCTCCATCTCCTGCCGCAGCTCCCTGGCTTGCCTCAGTTCCTCCTGGGCCTCCCTGCTTCTCTCCATGGCCTGGCGCCGCTCGCTCTGGAGGTCGTTCAGTAGTCCCTCCGTCTGCCGGAATTCACCCGAAAGCATGGAGCGGGCGTCGTCGATGACCACCTGTGGCATACCCAGCCTTGTGGCGATGGTGAGAGCGTAGCTCCTCTCCGGTAGGCCAATGTTGAGCTTGTATGTTGGCGTCAGTGTGTCGGGGTCAAGCTCGACGCTGGCGTTGGTCATGCCGGGGCTGTCCTGCACAAATGCCGCAAGGTCATGGTGGTGGGAGGTGGCGACGGTGGGAACCCCGCGCCTGTGAAACTCCAGGAGGATGGCCTTGGCCAGCGCTGCGCCCTCCTCCGGGTCAGTGCTAGTGCCGAGCTCATCTATGAGCACGAGGGATCGTGAAGTGGCGTGATCGAAAATCTTGCCCAGGTTCTGGACGTGAGAGCTGAATGTGGAGAGGGAGCGCTGTATGCTCTGCTGGTCGCCTATGTCCGCGTAGAAGCCGTCGAAGACGCTAATGATGGCCTCCCGGGCAGGCACGTGAAGTCCAGCCTGGGCCATCGCCGTCAGCAGGCCGGTCATCTTCAACGATACGGTCTTGCCGCCTGCGTTCGGCCCAGTGACTAGGATTATCGAAGAACCGTTGCCCAGCTGAATGGTGTTGGACACCACATTGCCGGCCAGCAGCGGATGACGGGCCTCAGACAGGAGGATGTACGGCTTCTCGGCCTGTACCAGCGCGACGGGAGATCCCCCGATGGAGGACGAATAGCGGGCCTTGGCCATTGCCAGGTCAATCCGCGCCAGCATGTCCATACCCAGCAAAAAGTCGTCCTTCCTGTCTCCCACCAGCCCCGAAAGCTCGCGCAGGACGCGGTCCTCCTCTCGAAGCGCAGCGAGGCGCAGTTCCTGCCACTGGTTGCCCTGGGAAATGGCCGGGAGCGGTTCCACAAACAGCGTGGCCCCGCTGTCGGACACGTCGTGAACTATGCCCTGAACGCGCTGGCGCATCTCCGCCTTCACCAGGATCACCATCCTGCCCTGGCGCTGGGTAATCAGAGCCTCCTGCAGGACGCCCCTGGCATATAGCCCGCGCATCATCCTCTGCAGGGAGGACTCCAGCGTGTTGAAGGTCTCACGAGCGCGTATCCGCATCTCTGCAAGCTGGCGCGACGCCCCGTCCAGGACTTCGCCGTCCCGACCGATGGCCCCGGACAGCTGCCTCTCAAGGTCGCGGAAGTCGGGGATCTGCCTGGCGAGATGGGAGAGTATGCCAAGGTCGCTCTGGGAGCCGACGACAGACCTGGCGCTTCCAAGGGCCCTTGCGGCGCCGGCCACGTCCCGGAGGTCCGGCCCTGACAACGTCGCTCCAAGGGCGGCGCTCTCCACCGGCTTGCGGACGTCCCTCGCGGCGCTGAACTCCACGTCCTTGCTGCGCTCAAGTAGCAGCGCCGCTTCCGATGTCTCATGCTGCCGCCGCTGCGCGTCCTGATGGGTGTAGGCCGGCTTGAGGGACAGGGCCAGCTCTCTGCCCAGGGGGGTTTGGGTATGGCCCGCCAGACGCTCTATGACCTGCGGCAACTCAAGAAGCTCAAGCGCCCTTTCCCGGAGGTCCTCCTCCGGAATGCTGATTGTATCGGTGTTCATGTGACCTTTGCTTGGGGGAATGTCCCTCTCAGCTTAGCAGTAAAGGCGGGCTTGAGTCCAGAAAATGTACGAGGTCAGGAGATATCGGACAAGGCCTCCTTTCCCGTTGAATTAGTATTGAGCCAGTGGTAGTAGAACGGTGATTATGTACTTGACACAACATGGAGGCGGTGCTAGCCTGGGCCGATTCGGAATGTACTGGTCGCCCTTGGGGCGCTCGCTTCTGGGGTGGGTCTCATAGTGGACTTCGGCGAGGCGACTACGCGTTTATCACCTGTCTTAGGCGCTTTCGCCGGGCTATTGACCATGAGGGAGCAGCCAACCTTTGCCGACTTGGAGTACCAGTACAAGAGGCGTCAGACTCGCCGGGAGGTGTTTCTGAAGCGAATCGACTCCCTTATTCCCTGGGAGAGGTTGGAGGAGCGCATCCGGCCCCACTACTTTAAGGCGGAGCGGGGTCGCCGGCCTTACCCCTTGTCGGTGATGCTTCGGGTCCACATCGTCCAGCTCTGCTACAACGTGAGCGACCCTGGAATGGAAGACCCCCGTTTTCACGGGGGCAGGCTCTGCTGTATGAGGCGGAGTCAGTGAGGTGCTTCACGGGATTGGGGCTGTCTGAGCCGATTTCTGATGAGAGCGCCATCCTGCACTTTCGCCACCTGCTGGAAGATCGCCATCTGGGACAAGGGCTGTTTGCGGAGATCAACGAGCATCTGGCGTCCCAAGGTCTGCGGCTCAGGGAAGGGGCCATAGTGGACGCCACCATCATAGAGGCGCCGCCCTCCACCAAGAACCGGACCGGGCAGCGGAACCCGGAGATGCGCCAGGTGAAGAAGGGGAACCAATACCACTTCGGGATGAAGCTGCGCATCGGGGTGGATTCGGAGACTGGCTTGGCGCACAGCGTCGCACGGGAGTACATCGATGAGGCCGAGAGCGGGCGTATCGCCGACCAGCCTCGGTTCCGCCGGATGATCGAAGAGGCCCCTCAGTCCGACTGTGCTGGTGGGACCACCATGTTGAACATTGATGGGTCGAGGAGTACTGGTGAATAGACTAGTGGCTGTGATTGTTGTGCTTGTGTCCGGTGCATTTCTTGTCGCCTGTGGGACAACAGACGAACCCGAGGTCCCTCCGCCCACCGCCACAACTGAGTTTCCTGCCAGCGCTACGGGCTCCCCCGGTGGAGGTCACCCCAATGCAACGGAGCTTATTGCTCATGCCCAAGGGGTGATGGACCGGCAGAGCTTCCGGGGTGGCTGGGCTTTCGAGCCATCGCAGCCTGAATCAGCATTCTCCTATGTTCCAGGACTCACGCTGTTTGAGGATATTGGCGGCGAATTTGCAAGATACACACTCCTCTTAGACGGGGAGACTTTTTCCTCGCGTAGCGGCGCTAGGTGGGTAACGACGCCCGATGGCCCCGGCATTTGGGTCTTCTTAGGCGTTTTATTAGACCCGCGGGTTGCACTCCGTTTCGCCGCTTCTCCAGAGATCGTTGGAGAGGAAGTCATCGACGGTCGCACTCACCTGATCGTGTCCGCCGACCTCAACCTGGAAGCTATCTTGGGTATGACGCCTCTCCAGGAGCTGCACGTACGCATTAGCATGGGCTTCCCGTACCCCGAAAGGGCCGACGCCCAGGAGCTTGAGAAGCTGGGCTACGAGGTATCCGGCTCCCTGCTAGAGGATTCCGCCATGTGGGAGGCGTTCAAGGGGCCATACCAGTTGAGCATCTCCGAGCGGGGCGACAGTCCAGGTCAGCCACGGGACGAATGGGATGTACAAGTCACCGTCATCATCAACGAGGCCGCTGCCCTGGAAGCCTCGGCGAAGCAGGAGCTTCGGGCAGCCCTGGAGGCGTATGGAGCCGACCCGGACCTCATCGAGGATGCACAGGTCAGGCCTGTTGTTCAGGACGCACGTGAGGACTTGCGTCAGCAGTTTCAAGACCCGAAGGTCCGACTGTGGATAGACGTGGAAACGGGCCTGGTACGTCGTTTGGGGACGCGTCCAGTCTCCCCAGACTGGGACGAATATGAGGCGATCGGGTTCTGGGGCTATGGCGACGACATAAAGCTGCAAGTACCCACCGACGTCATGGATTCCCGGCAGGCATATGCCCTGGGTTGGTTGGCAGACCGCGGCTTCCGGGCGCTCAACGAGGCGCTGAGGTATTACGAGGCACAACACGGCCGCTACCCCGATGCGCTGACGCCCGAGACGGTGGGGGATGCATTTGAAGCCTTGGGGTTAGTCTGGCCCACGAATCCGTTCAACGACGCCCCAATGCGCCATGCTCCAGGCAGCCCGGGTGATTTTCGCTACGTTGGCTATGGGAACGACTACTTGCTGCAGGTCCGTGGCTGGGCCCAGCCGGGGTCGTCCAGGTTGGCGGAATCCGGTGAAGTAGAGGAAGCTCTGAAGCCGAGCGTCCTGGAGGAAAACCTGGATTACGTCAGGTCCTTGGATTTCCCCGTGCTCTGGCTGGGGCTGAGGTCTGGTGAACCGGCCCAGAACGAAATGGAGCTAACTGCGCTGACGTTGACCGAGGCAAACGCATGCCCACCGGAGCCGTCTTGCATCTGGCCCGTCCGTTTCGCCTACGGGACTGCAGAACTTAGCTCCAGGCTCCTGTTGTTTTTGGAGCGGCCACGCGGTGAAAGCGACGTTCCCAAAGGCGAGCAGACCCAGATAGCTGGTCTAGAAGCCATCATGCTCGTCACCGAGGACCCTCTACCCCACCGCGCCGACTTCTCAGCATGGCGGGCCACAGTATGGCTGCCGGAGAGCGTCATACGAGTTGAGGCAACTCCCAAAATCGGGGGCCCCGAGAGGAACCCATTCAATAGCGAGTCTGGCCTCACTGCCATCATCCGCTTGCTGACAGACTTTAGGTAGATCACCCCCGGGGAGCATACTCGATCTAAGAATGAATAAGACGATCACCTTCTCTCTGCCGCCTGAGATGGCAGAGCAGGTGCAGGAGGTGATGCGCGAGTAGGGCCGCACCATGAGCGAACTCATCCGAGAGGCCCTACGCCTCTCCATGGAAGAGCGGGAGTCGAGACGAGAGCGCCATGAGATGCTGAAAGGACCGACAGACTGAATAGGTAGGCTTAAAGAGGACAGCATGAAGAAACACCAACCGCTAACACCGGCGACGCTCTACGCCTGGGTGTCCAGCGACCGACAGGACGTGGACCTCTCGGTGGCAGCGCAGCTTCAAGCGCTATGGGACGCAGCATTTTCGCACGGGATGTCGAGAACACACGATGATCCGAGCGGAACGGCTGGAGGGCCTGATCTGGGGCGAGGTCAAGAAGGTGAGGGAAAACCCCGAACTCATCCTGGCGGGTATCGAGTTACTGGACCGCCAGTGCAAGTCTATCACCGAGAGACTGGATGCCTTGCGGGCGAGGTTGGACGACTACCGCGCCAGGGAGTCGGCCGAGATGGAGAGTAGGGCGCTGGGGGAGCGCGTGGTGGAATGGGCGAACAGGGTGGGCGACAGGCTGGACGACCTGCCCGATGCGGAGCGTCGCGAGGCGCTGCGGCTCCTTCTGGATGAGGTGACCATCGACGGTGAGAACAACATCAATCTCACGCTGGCAATCCCAACGGAAGATTTGACGTCGATTGGAACACCGGTATCAAGATGAGCGTATATGGGGCCATACTGCCGGGAGCGGCGAGATTGGCGCGGCTCCCGGCGGAGCCCTCAAAAGAAGCCAAGCGCCGATGGAAAGTAGTGAGATGGTGTGAGGAACACGAAGGGAAGGCGCTGTTGACAGGGCGTCACTTGGGGTACAGCCCTGGCGCCATAAGCCGGTGGGTACTACCTACCGCGCCGATGGAGTGAGCTCTCCTGGCCTGGGACCGCGCCTGCGAGACGGCGCGCCCCCATCAAGCCCTGGGTTACATGACCCCGGACCAGTTCTAGCGCCACTGGCAAGATACTCATACTACGGAAAGGGGGCTTTGTCCGATATGTGTCTGACCCTAATCAGAGGGATAGTCAAAGGAGGTTGGAAGCAGTTACAATAGTGACGAGAGATGCTTTACATAGACGAGCAGTACGCCCGGGAGATGGTGGCCCACGCCCTGGAGGATGACCCCAACGAGTGTTGCGGCATCCTGGCGGGCAAGGACGGAGAGATACTGAACCTCTACCGCATGGCGAATATAGAGGCCAGCCCGTACCGCTATCGCATGGACCCCAAGGAGCTCCTCAAGGTCTACCACGAGATTGACGATCGCGGGTGGGAGATAGTCGGCATCTACCACTCCCATACCCACTCGGAGGCGTACCCGTCCGCCACCGACGTGCGGCTGGCGACCTGGCCGGAGGCCCTGTACATTCTGATCTCCCTGCTGCACAAGGAGAATCCTCCCATAAGGGCCTTCCGCATTGAGGACAGCGCGGTGACTGAGGAAGGCGTAGCCGTAGGCGGCCCAGCATGACAACCTCCCGCGGGCTCACCTGCCCACGCCGGCCTCAGGAGGTGGCCCCTTGAGTTTCCCCAGCGCGTCCCTATTTCCATACACTGCGGAGGTCGACTCGCGGGGCAGCCTGGTCTTGGGTGGCTGCGACACCGGGCAGTTGGTCGAAGAGTTCGGTACGCCCCTCTACGTCTTCGACGAGGACACCCTTAGGGGAAGGTGCAGGGAGTTCGTCGGAGGATTCCGTGAGCGCTACCCATATAGCGACGTCATATACGCATGCAAGGCATTCATCAACGTTGCCCTTGCCCAGCTGCTCAAGGAAGAGGGGCTTGGTCTGGACGTGGTATCCGGGGGTGAGTTGGCCGTGGCCCAGAGGGCAGAGTTCCCACCGGAGAGGGTCTATTTCCACGGCAACAACAAGAGCCGTGAGGAGTTGGAGATGGCGCTGGAGTACGGCATCGGCCGGGTGGTGGTGGACAACTTCCATGAGATTGACCTTCTTGGCGAGATAGCTTCTCAAAGGGGCGTGGTACAGGACATTCTCCTGCGAGTCTCCCCCGGAGTGGACCCACATACCCACGTCTACACCACCACGGGTGTGCTGGACAGCAAGTTCGGATTCTCCATCCAGACCGGGCAGGCCGGAGAAGCCGTGGACAGGGCAATGAACGGGAGTGGCATGAGGTTGATGGGCCTCCACTTCCACCTGGGGTCTCCCATATTCGAGCTGGAGCCATACACCAGGGCAATGGAGGTTACTCTGGACTTCGCCGCGCAGGTGGGCCTGTCGCTGCAAGAGATAAGCCCCGGAGGAGGGTTCGCCATAGCCTACACCCGCGACCAGAGGCCGCCGGCGGTGGAGGAGTACGCGGACGCCATCGCCTCTACGCTGGGGGGGCCTGTCAGCCCACACCTGACCGTGGAGCCGGGCCGGGCCATTGTTGGCCGCGCCGGAGTAGCCCTCTACAGCGTGGGGGCCTCCAAGGATGTGCCCGGGATCAGGAAATACGTATCCGTTGACGGCGGTATGGGAGACAATATCAGGCCCGCTCTCTACCAGGCCCAGTACGAGGCGGTGATAGCCAACAAGATGGTGGAGGAGGAGTTGGAGCAGGTGTCGATTGCCGGAAAGTTCTGCGAGTCCGGAGACGTGCTGCTGCGAGACGTGCTCATCCCCAGGCTGGAGCCGGGAGACATCCTGGCGGTCCCGGCGGCCGGAGCCTATGCGCCGTCCATGGCCAGCAACTACAACCTGGTGCCCAGGCCGGCCATAGTCATGGTGAAGGACGGGCAGGCCCGCCTCATAAGGCGCCGCGAGTCCTACGAAGACCTCATGCGGAACGACCTGGTCTGAGGGAGGTCGTCAGGCCATGTGGCGGATAGCAGGACATGAAGAGGCAGTCGCCTTGCTGTCCAGAAGCCTGGAGAAGGATATGCTGTCCCACGCCTACCTCTTTGCCGGGCCGCCGCAGGTGGGTAAGATGACCCTGGCCGTGAACCTGGCTCAGGGAGTGAACTGCCTGGCATCGCCGTCCGACCGACCCTGCAACGAGTGCAGCCAGTGCCTCCGGATAGCCGCGGGGCATCACCCGGACGTCCAGGTGATGGGACTGACGGCAGGCCCCTCGGGATCGACGATCAGAAGAGAGATAGGCATTGACCAGGTTAGGGAGGCGCAGCGCTCGGCCATGCTCAAGCCCTTTGAGGGGAGACACAGGGTGTTCATAGTCGAAGAGGCTTCGTCACTCAGCCCGGAGGCATCCAACGCCCTCCTGAAGCTGCTGGAGGAGCCCCCGGAGTCCGTCCTGTTCATACTGCTGACCGGCTACCCTGAGTCCATCTTCCCCACCATCCTGTCTCGCTGCCAGTGGGTTGGCCTCAACCATCTCCCCATAGACACCGTTGCGCGGGAGTTGCAGCAGTCGCTGGGCGCTCCTCCCAAGGAGGCAATGGACCTGGCCCGGCTTTCCAGGGGAAGAATCGGGTGGGCGCTGGAGGCAGCCAGGGAGCCGTCGGTTATGGAGGAGTACGCAGCAGTCCTGGAGCGCATAGCCTCCCTCCTGGACGAGACCCTGGAGGAACGCTTCGCCTATGCCGAGGACATGGCGACGCTGTATGCCAGGGACCGGGAAAAGGCCCTTGGGCAGCTGAATATGGCCGTAGGCTGGTGGCGCGACCTGCTGGTGCTGAAGCATGGCGAGAGGGAGTTGGTATCCAACACGCCGGCCCTGGAAGCCTTGCAGCGCCACGCCGGTTGGGTCTCTTCTCCGCGGGTTGTGGACGCCATAAACGGGACCCGCGACGCCATAGGCCATATGGAGGCCAACGTAAACCCAAGGCTGGCGCTGGAGGTCCTGATGCTTTCCCTCCCGCGAATGCAGGACCAACCCGGCAGGAAGGCGGTTTAAGTGTCAAGGCTGATAGGCGTTCGCTTTCGACCGGAAGACAGGGTGCGCTACCTTGATCCGGGAGACCTGGATGTAGACCTGCTCGATAGCGTGGTGGTGGAGACGGACGGGGGGACGGAAACGGCGATGGTCGTCATAGGCCCGGCGCAGGTGGTGTACAGCGAAGCAGGCGGGCCATTCAGGGCCGTGCTGAGGAAAGCCACGGCTGAGGACTTGAAGCCGGGAGAGTAGCCTGTTACCCGCTCAGCCAGGGGATGAACTTGCGCCACTCATCCTGTATCGGCTTGTGTATGAACATGGAGTAGGGATTTACCCTGGGGGGGCGTATCTCTCCGGGAAGATGCATCCCTGCTTCCTGTGGTGTGCGTCCCGCCTTGCGGTGATTGCAGGATATACAGGCGCTGACCACGTTCTCCCAGGTATGAGTCCCGCCGCGGGAGCGCGGCGACACGTGGTCCAGGGTGAGCTGCTTTGTCTCGCGGCCGCAGTACAGGCAGGTATAGTTGTCCCGAAGGAAGACCTCCCTGCGTGACAGCCTTAGCTGTAGGACTGGCCGCTTGATGAGATACAACAGCCTGATCACCGATGGGATAGGGAAGGAGGTGTAGGCGGTATGCACCTCGCCCCTGCCGTTCTCCAGTAGCTCGGCCTTTCCAACGTCCAGCAGGACAACCGCGCGTCGCACAGCGCACACATTGAGTGGCTGATAGTTCTGGTTAAGCACAAGGACCGGCGCGCTAATCATCTTGGACCGCCTAAAGCCCCTCCTGCCGTTGGCCGTCTGTCCGGGACTCCGGCACATCCGGCACTACTCTTAAACCGTCCGGAACGAAGCCCTGCGACATACAGCAGTGTAGCACAGCGGTACGGCAGGGGGCAAAGCCGCGCCGGCGACCGTTGGCTCTCACGAGGGTCCCCTAGCGTTCATGTGTGGAGGCGTCTCCTGGAGCATTCGGGCGGCCTCCATCACCCTTTGGGCCGCTTCGTACCTCCTCAGACCGCCTCTGAGGACAGGCGGAAGCAGGTAGACGCTTGTGATTCCCTCGGCGATAAAAAGACGCAGCAGCTCAATGGCAATGTCCTCCCCGCCGCGGCCTCTCTCCAGGTCTTTCCTGACGCCCTCCGGCATATCTCCAAGCGCCAGACCCCCGGCTTCCGGTATATGCAGACCGACAAACAGAGGGACGGAGAGCCTCTCTCCGGCCACGGACTCGTAGCTCTCCCGGAACCTCCTCACGCGGTCCAGGTTGTATACGGGCTGCGTGATGAAGAAGTCCGCGCCGGCCAGGAGCTTGCTATGAGCCAGCCTGGCTTCCCTTTGGATGTCCCTGCTCAGGTCAAGAGTGGCTCCCACGCAGAAATCAGTGGATGACCTCAGCTTCAATCCCCTGTAGTCCGTGCCCCGGTTCATGGACTTGACAGCCGTTATCAGCTCCGTGGGCTTGAAGTCGCCGACGTCCTTGACCGCGGCGAGCTCTCTTTCGCTGAAGTCGTCCCCCGCCACCACAATGACGTTATCGAGTCCCAGCAAGCCGGCCCCAAGCAGGTGGCTCTGGACTGCCAGCTTGTTCATGTCCCTTGTGGCGATGGTGAATGCCACGTCTCTCCCCAGTCGCTGCCTTATGGCGTGGGCGGCCATAGCCGAATCCACCCGGACCGATTTCCCGGGGCTGTAGGCCACGGACAGGAACTCGGCCTCCGCCAGCAAACTCGCCCCGTCCAGCAGCGCCGGGTCCGGCCCCCTTGGGGGCGAGAAGTCGCATATGAATACCAGCTTGTCGCCGTCCTTGCCTTGCCGATCTGCAACCTTGGCCATGTTCAACTCCCACCCTGTGGTCTGCCGCGTAGTCTTATAGCATATCGCCCATTCTAAAGGAGCCTCTCCCCGGATTACAACGAGTTGCCAGTGGTCGGGCCGCCACGTACGCCCCAGGGCGACCGGGGATATCTGCCGCCAAAACAGCCCTGAAATCGACGCGAGAGATGTCCCGCGCCACTTTACAGCCGACTATAGTGGCTTTACAATACGACCCGGCTGAGGGAAGCTAACCGCAGCTCCTCTCTCAGCTTTTTCTTTATGGAGGGGTTTTTGCCGGATAGAGGTACATATATCACCCGGGAAGGCTTGACCAAGCTGGAAGCGGAGCTGGGGGAGCTTCGCACGGTCCGGCGTCAAGAGGTCGCGGAGCGCATCCAGAAGGCCAAGGAGCTTGGCGGCACCGTGGACAACGCCGGGTACGATGACTCCAAAAACGAGCAGGC
Source organism: Dehalococcoidia bacterium (assembly GCA_965247645.1). GTDB lineage: Bacteria > Chloroflexota > Dehalococcoidia > Lucifugimonadales > UBA2985 > JAPPHY01. The sequence continues at coordinate 1,112,092 of OZ252024.1, read as the reverse complement.
CTTTGTGGAGGGGCGCATCCTCACGCTGGAGAGGATCACCGGCAACGCCATTATAATTGGCGGCGATGCCGCCCACTCGGACCAGGTGCAGCTTGGCGGCCGCGTTACCCTTCTGAACCAGAACGGAGGCGAGGAAGAGTACACCATAGTGGGCAGCCCGGAGGCTGACCCCGCCCAGGGCCGCATCTCCAACGAGTCTCCCGTGGGCAAGGCGCTGTTGAACAAGAAGGTGGGGGAAGATGTGCAGGTCAAGACACCCGCCGGCACGGTCACCCTTACGATTTCGAGCATAAACTAATCCTCTGACGAGGTCCACCGTACAATCATGGTCGGAAAAGGCGGAGACCTACTCCTGAGTCGTCGAGAGAAGCTCCGGCGTCTGAGGAGCAGTGGCAGAGAACCATTCCCCAGTCGCTACCACCGCACTCACACCGTAGGAGAGGCGATAGCGCATCTCAGGTCTCGGGAGGCCGCGGAAGGGACGCAGGTTCGCACGTCCCCCGTAGCTCTGGCCGGGCGGGTCATGGCATTGAGAGGCATGGGCAAGGCTACCTTCCTTGACATTCAGGACGCCACGGGCCAGCTCCAGGCGCACTTGAGAAGGGACATCCTGGAGCAGGAATACGATCTGGCCCGCGATCTGGACCTGGGGGACTTTCTGGGAGTCCAGGGTCCCTTGTTCCTGACCCGTACCGGTGAGGTCACCCTGGAGGCCAGGAAGGTGACCCTGCTGGCCAAAGCTATGAGACCCCTCCCGGAAAAGCGACATGGGCTGTCGGACGTAGAGACGCGGCACCGCCAGAGGTATCTGGACCTGATAGCCAACCAGGAGACGTTGCACAACTTCAGGGTACGGAGCAGGATCATCGAAGCTATGCGCCGCTTCCTGGAGGGCCGGGGCTTCATGGAGGTGGAGACGCCCGTACTGGTGCCAGTCGCCGCCGGGGCTATGGCACAGCCATTTGTCACCCATCACAACGCTCTGGGTCGAGACCTCTACCTCCGCATTGCCACAGAACTCTATCTAAAGCGTCTCATAGTGGGGGGACTGGAAAAGGTCTATGAGATAGGCCGGGTGTTCCGCAATGAAGGCATAGACCAGGACCACAATCCGGAGTTCACCCTACTGGAGAGCTACGAAGCCTATGCCGACTACACCGACGTGATGGCCCTGGTGGAGCAGATGGTATCGGGCGTGGCCAAGGAGGTGTTGGGCGATACCCGCGTCCGGTTCGGCGAGGACGTCATCGACTTTGCCCCTCCATGGAGGAGGGTCACCCTGCGAGAGGAGGTCCTGCGCTGTACTGGCATAGACTTCCAGGACTTCCGGGACGCAGGCGCCCTTGAGGAGAGGATGAGAGCGGAGGGTATACCCGTAGAGGGACGCAGCAGTCGTGGAAGGCTCATCGACAAGCTGGTTACGGCCGGCGTGGAGCCTCACCTTGTCCAACCCACGTTCCTTCTGGACTACCCACTGGAGATGTCACCCCTGGCCAAACAGAAGCCGGACGACCCCTCTCTGGTGGAGCGATTCGAGGGTTTCGCGGGAGGAATGGAGATAGCCAACGCCTTCAGCGAGCTGAATGACCCGGACGAGCAACGGCGGCGGTTCATGGAGCAGGAGGAACTGCGAAGGAGAACGGGGCCGGAGGAGGACACGGACCGGCTGGATGAGGACTTCCTCCTGGCCCTTGAATACGGTATGCCGCCCACCGGCGGCTTGGGTATGGGCGTAGACCGCCTGGTCATGCTCCTGACCGGGCAGCCGTCAATACGGGAGGTCATACTGTTCCCTCAACTGAAGGAGAGGTAGAGCCGACATGCTGAGCATAGAACTCATACGCCGGAACCCGGACGCGGTGAAAGAGGCCCTGGTGAGAAGGGGAGAGGAGACCCCCCTTGAGACGATTATAGCCCTGGACGTCCAACGTCGTTCCATCCTCACCGAGCTGGAGAGCCTAAGGGCCGATCGGAACCGGGTCAGCAGAGAGCTGGGCCTCATGTCGGAGAAGCCTCCCCACCTTTTGGAGGAGATGAGGCAGACCGGAGACCGGATAAGGGCCCTAGAGGAAAGCGTGAAGGAGGTGGAGGTCGAGCTGGATCACGAGCTCCTGGCTATTCCCAACCTGCCTTTCGACGACGTGCCTCCGGGCGTTGACGAGTCGGGCAACGCGGTGGTCCAGACCTGGGGCGAGCTTCGCTCCTTCGACTTCACGCCTGCGCCCCATTGGGACCTGGGAGAACGCCTGGGCATCATAGACCTCTCCAGGGGCGCAAAGCTCTCCGGTTCACGCTTCTTCATCCTGGCCGGAGCGGGCGCCAAGCTCCAGCGCGCCCTCATTGCCTGGATGATAGACCTGCACGTCCAAGAGCACGGCTACAAGGAGGTCTATCTGCCGTACATAGTGCGCCGGGAGACTATGGTGGGCAGCGGCAACCTTCCCAAGTTCGCGGACAACCTGTATCACGATGAAGAGGACGACCTGTGGCTTATCCCTACGGCGGAGGTGCCCCTTACTGGCTTGCACAGGGACGAGATTCTGGAGCCTGGCTCCCTTCCCATCTACTACGTGTCGCACACCCCGTCTTTCCGCCGTGAGAAGGCCGCGGCCGGAAGGGATACCAGAGGCATCAAGAGGGTACATCAGTTCGATAAGGTGGAGCTGTACAAGGTGGCGGCGCCGGAGGAGTCCCGCCGGGAGCTGGAGGGGCTGCTAAGCGATGCTATGGACGTTTGCGATCGGTTGGATATTCCCTACAGGTTGGTGCGGCTGTGCGCCGGAGACATGGGTTTTCCTTCTGCGGAGTCCTTTGACCTGGAGATGTGGGCGCCGGGCTGCCAGGAGTGGCTGGAGGTTAGCTCATGCTCCAACTGCACCGACTTCCAGGCGCGGCGGGCCAACATCCGCTACAGGCCCCAGGCGGGGGGGCGGCCACAGTTTGTACACACCCTCAACGGCTCCGGCCTGGCCCTCCCCAGGGTGATCATAGCTATAATGGAGAACTACCAGCAGGCCGATGGCTCCATCACAGTCCCGGAGGTCCTGCGGCCGTACATGGGGCAAGAAGCGATAACCACCTGACGGAGGACGGAGCAGACCGCCCGCCGGGTGAAACGGCGCAATGCGCGCGTGATTGCAATCAGGGAGACGAGGGACAACGCCAGGACAACATGAAAGGAGACATATCATGGCCTACGACATTACAGTTATCTTAGACGACCTACCGGGAACGCTGGCCCAGGTGGGTGAGTCCCTGGGCAACGCAGGCGTCAACATAGGCGGCTACTGCTCCTTCACCTCCGGGGTCAAGACCCACCTCCACGTTCTGGTGGAGGACGTGGAGACAGCCCGGAGCGCGCTCATGGAGAGCGGCCTTGAGATAGCCCAAGAGCGTGAGGTGGTGACCGTTGACATGGAGGACCGGCCAGGCGAATTGGGCAAGGTGGCTCGTAACATAGCCAACGCCGGGGTCAACATAGACATGGTCTACATGGGCACCAACTCCAGGCTGGTAGTGGCTGTCTATGACCTGGAGAAGGCCCGCTCCGCCTTGTAGCCGGGGGAATGTGGGCCGCCCGCGCCACCGTCCGCCACCTTCCACCGTCATTCCCACCCCCGAGCGGGAATCCATCCCCACGGTCCCCTGGATTCCTGCTTTCGCAGGAATGGTTGCGGCCAAAGGCGACTCGCGGCCCACACGCCCACTAACCACCCCTGCGAAAGCAGGGGTTTACCGTTCCTTACTGCGCGGTGTCTCGTCTCGAACCATGTGAACGGGACGCTCGCGTCCCAACGTCGTCGTGCCCGCGAAAGCGGGCATCCATCCCCCGCGCCACAGGGATGGATTCCTGCGCAAGCAGGAATGACGGTGGTTGGGTTGTACCCGCTCATGCCCTTCGACAAGCTCAGGACGAGCGGAAAGAGGCGTCTGCAAGCCTGCTACCCTATCGTCACTATCTCATGCTGCACGGCGGTTGTAACCTCCGGGCCGGACTCAGACACGTAGACGTCTATCTCGGAGCGCATACCGAATCCCGGTAGGTAGACACCCGGCTCTATGGTAACCCCGATGCCGGGGACCACCGATCGCGTATCGTGGGTCTCCCATCCGTCCAGGTTCACGGCCTCGCCGTGTACCTCTGTGTCCAGGCTGTGGCCCAGCCGATGGGTGAAATACTCTCCGTATCCCCGGGCGGAGACGTAATCCCGGGCCACTCTGTCCACCTCCCATCCCTGGGGGGCCCCCCCTCTATAGACGGCGTCCTGCAAGAAGGCAAGGGACGCGTCCCTTGCGCCGCACACCACGTCAAAGGCATCCCTGTATTGAGGAGGCGCATCGTCTCCCGCGTATCCCACCCAGGTGATGTCCGCGAATATGCCGGCCGGGCCCGGCTCTCTGGCCCACAAGTCAATCAGTACCCAGCTGCCCGCGCCTATGGGCGCCGAGGTCTCCGCCGTGGGGAGATAGTGAGGGTCGCTGCTGTGGGAGTCCACGGCCACCACCGGGCCGTCCGGCGACTCCAAGCCCTCCTCTCCAAAGCGCCGTTGGATGAAGTCCATGACGTCCAGCTCAGACGCCCCGCGTCCCAGTCGCTGCCCTGCATACCGGAACGCCTCCATAGCTATCCGGCTCAGCTTGTCCGCGGCTCGTCGATGGGATTGCAGTTGCGCCTGGCTCCATCGCTGGGTTGCGTACTGCACCAGGTCTGCGGATGAGACGACCTCTACCCCCGCGCTTCGGACCATCTCGATGGTTCCAGCATCCACGCGGGAGGCCCTGGGTATGGCCCCCATTGGGGAGTATTCCATAGCCACTCTCTTGCTGCCCGCCAGGGTCCGGCGCAGGTGGTCCAGCAGCGACGCGCGGCCGGTGTAGCCGACTCTCCGGAACTCAAGATGAGAGAAGCGGCCCAGGTCTACGTGATGCGCCAGGAGGAGGGCTTCGCCCTTCACTGGGACGAAGAGGAAGGCGGGGCGAGTGACCATTGAAAGCGGTCCAAGCGTCTGCGAGAAGAAGGGGTTGGACCGGCGATAGTCGTAGAGCAGCCAGCCGTCCACACCGGACTGCGCCATGTACTCCTGTGCCTGGATGAGCGCGTGTGGATTAGCCACGGGTTCAACTCCAAAGTTTCGCGCCGCCTACCGGAAGTGTGTTAACGGCAAGCGGGGGGAGCCGGCTCCCCCCGCTTGCGCTGCGTCCGTCCTTGTACGAAGGACGGATATGGACTGAGTCAGGGTCTAGGACTCTGCCGCTAGGGCCTCATCCACCCTTGCTATGATCTCGTCCGCGTTGTCGTCGGTGATCCACGATGTCCAGAGGTCCCTGTTGTTCTTCAGGTAGTAGATGGCCACGTCGCGGAACTCCACGTCCATCTCGTTCTTCCAGAGCTCCAGTTGGCCCACTTCAAGGGCCCCTATGAACACGTTGGCCAGGAACTCCGTCGCGTCCGGCGCCCGCTCTACCAGGCTGGAGTGGACGGCCGTGTGGACGTCCCATATCTGGTAGGCGCATCCCACTGTGGACTCGTAGGGAGTTGACTCCACGCCGGCGTTAATGGCGTCTTGGCACTCCTGTGTCCACTCCGGCTCCTCCAGCCGGACAAGGTTCAGCTCATTGACAATGGTGGTCGGCTCCCAGTAGTAGGCCAGGACAGGCTCACTGGCGTCGTAAGCGCCCTGTATGCTGGCGTCAAGCGCTCCGGCCGACCCCGGCTCCGCCATGGTGTAGGTGTCAAACAGGCCGTAGGCATACCACTTGGCCCGGTTGATCTTCTGGCACTGCCAGCCGATGATGCAGTTGTAGATTAATCCCTTGCTGGAGTCTTCCGGGTCCGGGAACAGCTCTACGTAGTCCGGGAGATCGGACACTGACACTAGGCCGGGGTTCTCATCGATGACGTACTGCGGCACGTAGAATCCCTGGGCGGAGTTCTCCAGTATCTGCCCCTTGGAGCCGTTGGGGAGGCTATCCCCGGTCCCGGCCAGGTCCACGATGTTGCCTGCGTCGATATGCTCCTCGTACCAGTCGTAGATGTTCTGCCGCCACAGCTCCATGTTCACATGCATTTCCCCAAGGGGAAGGGCAACCTTCATGGTCCCCGTGACTCCCGTGACGTACTCTATGGGGTACTGGTAGCCGTTCTGCAGGATGTACGCAGGGATGCGAGTATTGATTTCAATGCTCGTCCAGTTGCTGGAGTACAGCTTGATGGCTTCTTTGGGGGCGGCGGTGGTAGCTGTGGGCTCCGGCATGGCCGTGGGCGCCGGTGTATTCGTGGGTTGTGGAGTTGCTGTGGGGTCGGAGCTGCACCCCGCCACCAAAAGGACTGTTAAGCCCACTATTCCTACAAGAAGCCCCAACATTCTGGGGCCGGCGAGTTTGCTTCGCATATGCAATTGCCTCCTAACCTTGTCAAACGCTTTGGGTCAAATCTAAGGGCCTACCGACAGACTAGCGCCTCAAGAACGAATCTTCTCTTGATTCGGACACAGGACACTAGCTAGAAGCAATACCTCTCTTCACCTCCTGCAATGTTGTCTCCCTATCTAACCGATCCCTGAGCGCCCCCGCTTCCAGTAGGCGGTCTATGCAATGGTCATCAAGGCACATGAGAGCGCCTTGGGGATCTTCTGAGTGAGTGAGTGGGCCTACGTCCGTAGACCCATCTTTAAGCAGCCTCTTCCAGTCGAGGACAGTTAGAGTACACCTAAACTAAAGGGTTTCCGCCAGGATGTCAACCCCTTGCGGTCTCAGGTACGCATCTGTAATGGTATACGGCGGGAGTGGCGTTGTCCCTCTGGATGCCCGCGTACGCGGGCATGGCGACGCGGCTGCGCCGCCTCAACTGCTGGGGTCCGGTCCGGGTATACCCCTGGCAATCGGAACTAGAGAGAGGCCGGGCAACGGAACTGCCCGGCCTCTCTCATGGGGCGCAATCCGCAGGCTGCCGGCTCTAGCGCGTCGTGAGTCCGGCCTCCACCTCTCCGCGGGTCAGGGTGGTCTCAATCGCCTCTATGAGACGGCGGGCCGATTCCGCCGAGAGCTCAACCGCCACCCTTGTCTCCATCCCAAGCTCGTTGTTCACGAAGTCTATGTTCACCGCATTTTCAAGCTGGGCGTTAAATGGATGGTCAAAGGACACGTTCGCCTGCCGCAGCTCAAACCAGCCCTTTGGGCCCTTGCCGCTGCCGGTAATCTGGGCCTTCTCCACAATCATAGTACACATGTCCGCGCTCCTTCTTGTATGGTGGTCTAGTCTAAGCCAGATGCTTGGCGAAGAAGTCAAACGTCTTGTTCCACGAGTCCATCGCCTGCTCCTGCCTGTAGGCTGGGCGGTCGTAGTACCAGAAGCCATGCCCCGCCCCGTCGTACCGATGGAACTCGTAGGTCTTGCCATGCTTCTTGAGTTCCTCTTCGTGCTGGTCAACCTGCTCCGGCGGGGGGTTCTGGTCGTCGTTGCCGAAGAGGCCCAGTACGGGACAAGACAGATCCATGGTGTACTCGATTGGGGACACCGGCTGGTTGGCGGTCAGGCGGTCGGACGCCATGATCACGTTCCCACCCCAGCAGTCCACTATAGCGCTGAACCCCGGGACTCGGCAGGCCACCAGGTAGGCGTGACGGCCTCCTGAGCAATGCCCTATGATGCCCACCTTGCCGTTGCAGTTGGGCAGCGCTTTCACGTACTCAAGCGCGCCCTGGCAGTCGCCGGCCACGCTGTCGTCCGCAACTCCGCCCTCGCCCCTCACCTTCGCCGCCACGTCTGCCGGGGCGCCGTGTCCGAACCGGTCGTACAGGTCGGGGCAGATGGCAATATACCCGTGATCCGCAAACCGCCGCGCCGTCTCTCGGTAGAACTCATCCCATCCCGGCATGTGATGCGCGAGCACCACCGCCGGATAGGGGCCGGGCCCGTTGGGCCGCACCAGGTAGGTATGCACCTGGTCGCCCTGGTATCCCTTTATCGTTATCACCTCCGCGGTCATTCCCCCAATGTCATCCGTCTGCTGCGCGTTCCACATAGTTTCCTCCCTCTCGATTTTTCTCAATTTTTGGATAGGCCGTTTAACGGCAGGAAGCGAGATGAATCTATAATACCACTAGAGCATAAGCATGCAATCCCCAAAACTGAATAGCCGGTAGCGGCGGTCTATGGCCTCCTGATAGGCCCTCATCACCAGCCTCCGGCCGTAGTCCGCGGGGGCGTTGCTTCCGGCAAAGGCGCTCACCAGCATCAGCAGGGTGGAGCGAGGCAGGTGGAAGTTCGTTATCAACCCATCCACCAGCCGGAACCGGTGGCCCGGCAGGATGAATAGGTCTGCCCAACCTGAGACCGGCATCAAAGCAGCTTCCGTTTGGCCGTGAGAGAGAATGGCTGCCTGTTCCAGCGTCCTGACGCCGGTGGTGCCCACACTTATTATGCGTCTGCCCTCGGCGCGGGCCAGGTTTATCTCACGGGCAGCGTCATCCCCAACCTGGAAATATTCCGAATGGATCCCGTGCTTCTCCGGCTCCTCCGACTTCACCGGCATGAAGGTGCCCAGACCCACGTGAAGGGTGACCTGGGCAAAGCGGACGCCGTCCAGCCTCAATCTCTCCAGCAGATGTGGGGTGAAGTGCAACCCTGCGGTGGTGGCGGCTGCGCTGCCTTCTGCGCTGGCGTACACCGTCTGGTAGCGCTCCGGGTCGGCCAACGGAGCGTCGATATAGGGTGGAAGGGGCGTCTCCCCGGCGCGCTGGATGACCTCCTCGTCGGAGAGGCTTATCAACCGCGTCCCGCCGCCGGTATCCTCCAATACCTGTCCTTCCACGCCGTCCACCTCAAACCCGGCCCCCGGCCGAAGGCGTCGCCCCGGCTTTACCAGGGCTTTCCACTCGCCTGCGCCCGCGCGATGCAGCAGCAGGACCTCCACTGCTCCTCCCGTGCCCAGCCGTCTACCCCTCAGCCGAGCGGGGATCACTCGGCTGTTGTTGAGTACCAGCAGGTCTCCCGGCCTGAGAAACCGGCCTATCTCATAAAAGCGGCAATGCTCAAGCTCGCCGGTGGAGCGGCGCACAACCATGAGGCGGGAGTGGTCGCGCGGCTCGATGGGGGTCTGGGCTATGAGGTCACGCGGCAGGTGGTAGTCGAAGTCGCTGGTTCGCACGGCGTCAGCCTCGGAAGAGGCGGGATGCAAGGTTCAGGAGAATGGTCAGCCCTACGCTGGCGAGCAGCATGGTAGCCAGAGGCAGGTGGATGGTGAGGTTGCCCCTGTGGAATACCAGGTCGCCTGGAAGCCGACCTGCGTAGGGCGCTTTAGGGGCAAGCACGAGCAGAAGCCCAAGGAGGGCAAGCGCTCTCCCAAGGAGCGGCAGCGTCCTTCCCAGGGAGTCCATCCCGGTCATGCCGTCCACTCTCGCATATGGTAAGCATATCACACGGGGTTTGACGCGGGAGGGACGGCAAGGCCGTCGGGGAAGTGTGCGGTGAATTCTGTCCAGCCCTGTACTGCCCTTGAGGCAGGGAACCACCCTGGGAAAGAGATAATCTCCCTTCACTGTATCAGGCGCCCCGTGCTACCATTGCAGCATCCGGAAGACGGCAGCGCCTTCTACAATCTCGGACATATTACATCCACAAGAGACTGCCCCAAGCGCCCTTATCCAAATGAAGAAGCGCGTTGGCGCCACATCTGTTTCAGCATGGGTCGCGCACGCCCTGGCCTGGGCAGCCGGGGCCTTGCTTGTGCTCGCGCCCGTATATAGTAGCGGCGCTACGCTGATAGAGGTGAATGGCCTGTACGTGATCTGGTTGCTGCTTGTGCCTGTCCTGCTGACCGGCATTGCGCTGTGGGCCACTCGGCGTCCCGGTGACTGGCGGGCAAGGCGCAAAGCCATCCTGTGGGGTGCAGCCGGGTTGCTTCTGGGACTATGCGCGCTAGCGATACTCTCAATCGGCGTCTTTTACCTGCCGGCGGCCTTCGCTCTCGTTTTTGCAGCCGTCACCCACTCCGGGCGCACAGTCGCTTGAAAGCTGCCGTCTGCCCACGCGCATCGCGCGGGTAGACCGAACCATTTGAGCGAGACAATAAAGGCGCGTGGATAGCCCTATGACGCAGAGCCGGCCCTTAGCCGCGCCGCTTTGAGGGTGTTGAGCAGGAGCATGGCAACGGTCATGGGGCCAACGCCGCCCGGGACCGGCGTAATGGCCGCGGCCTTCTCGGACACCCCCTGGAAGTCCACGTCCCCCTCCATGCGGTAGCCCCGCTGCCTTGTGGAGTCCTCCACGCGGTTGATGCCCACGTCTATCACCACCGCTCCCTCCCTCACCATGTCCGCTGTGACGGCCCTGGCGCGGCCCATCGCCGCCACAAGGATGTCCGCCGTGCGGGTGACCTCGGGCATGTCCCTCGTTCCCGTGTGGCACACGGTGACGGTGGCGTTGGCTCCCTCCCTCTTCTGCATCATCAGCATTGCAATAGGCTTGCCCACGATGTCGCTTCGCCCGCATACCACAAGATGCTTGCCTTCCGGGCTGTTGCCGCTGCGCAGAAGGAGCTGCTGGATACCTCCCGGTGTGCAGGGCACAAACACCGGCTCGCCCTGCATCAGGCGGCCCATGTTCACCGGATGCAGTCCGTCCACGTCCTTGTCCGGGTCCAGGGCCAGGATAATGGCGCGCTCGTCCAGATGGGGAGGCAGTGGGAGCTGCACCAGGATCCCGTGAACGCGGGGGTCGTCGTTGAGCTCCCTGACCTTGCCAAGGAGGTCTTCCTGGGCGACCTGGCCGGGCAGCCGGATGGTCTCCGACAGGATGCCGACCTCCTCGCACGCTCGCCCCTTGTTGCGCACGTACACCGCGGATGCGGGATTGTCCCCCACCAGGATCACCGCAAGGCCCGGGACAATGCCATGCTTGGCCTGGAGATCGGCTACTCCCAGGGCCGCCTCACTGCGGACGTCCTGCGCGGTCTTGTTCCCGTCTATGATTACGGCGCTCACGGCTCTCCTCTTACGTGGTCTTGCGCTGAAATCTTAGCATAGGCGAGCTGTCGGAACAACGGGCGTATGCTGTCCCCGGCGACGTCGCTCCCAGTCTTCAGGTGGACACGGCTACAGTCGCACGCATATAATTCAGGGGCTTGGGTGAACGCAAGTACGGGTACCGGCCCTACTGAGAGCAAGCTGAAAGGATGGCGCGAATGCTGACCGTTGGCGTGGACCTGGTGGAGCTTTGGCGGCTCAAGGATGTGCTGGACCGCTGGGGGCAGGTCTTCCTGGACCGCATATACACCCCGGACGAGCAGGCGTACTGTCGGGGACGCATACCCCAGCTGGCTGCGCGTTTCGCCGCCAAGGAGGCGGTTATGAAGGCGTTGGGCACGGGCATTCGCGGAGTGGGCTGGCGCGACATCGAGGTTACCCGAAGGAGAGGCCAGGCCCCGCAGATAGCCCTCCACAACCGGGGCGCCGCTCGCGCCGCTCGCATGGGCATGATCCAGGTAGCCGTAAGCCTGTCGCACTCCAGGGACTACGCCGTAGCCTCCGTGGTTATGAACGTCAATGAAGATAGTAACCGTTGACGAGATGCGCCTCCTGGAGGCGCGGTGCGCCCCGGAGGGCGTCTCCACCGACGACCTGATGGAGAAGGCGGGGCTGGCCGTAGCGCGGAAGGCTTGGGAGCTTCTGGGCGGCGACCGTAGCATCCCTGTACTGGCGCTTGTCGGCCCCGGCAACAACGGCGCCGATGGAATGGTGGCAGCGCGCCACCTCAGCGACTGGGGTCAGGACGTGACGGTATACCTGCCCCTGCCTCGGAGGGAGGACGACCCCAAACGCCAGTTGCTGCTTGAGCGGGGAGTCGCCATTCGCCACTCCGTGGAGGATGCGGACTACTCCTGGCTGACAGAGCGGTTGGCCGAATGCCGGCTGGTGATAGACGCCATACTGGGCACGGGAAGAAGGCGGCCCATAGATGGGGCGACGGCAGAGGTCCTCACCCGGCTGATCGATGCAAAGGCCGCTAGGCCGGACCTCAAACTCATGGCGCTGGACGTTCCCACCGGGCTGGACGCGGATACGGGAGAGGCAGACGTCTACTGCCCCACGGCAGACGTTACGGTAGCCTTAGGCTATCCCAAAGTCGGCCTCTTCGCCTTCCCCGGAGCCGCTCGCGCGGGAAGGCTGGAGGTGGCGGACATCGGGATACCGCCGCGCCTTGCGGAGGACGCGCCACGCGAGCTCATCACTCCGGCGTGGGTGAGGGACTCTCTTCCTAAACGGCCCCAGGACTCCCACAAGGGCACTTTTGGCCGGACGCTGGTGATGGCCGGCTCGGCCAGGTACATCGGGGCGGCGTATCTGGCCTGCGAGGGAGCGGCCAGGGTGGGCACTGGGCTGGTCACCCTGGCGATACCCGCCAGCCTTCAGCCCATGCTTGCCTCCAAGCTCACCGAGGTAACCTACCTGCTCCTGCCGGAAGAGGACGGCGTTCTGTCTCCGGAGGCATCGGAGGCGCTCCTCTCGGAGGCAAGCAACTGCCAGTCGCTGTTGGTGGGGTGTGGGCTGGGCCGTGGGTCTGACGTGGCGCGGCTGCTTAGGCAGACCCTTTTCACCAATCGCTACCCCGGCGCGCCGATGGCGCTGGATGCCGATGCCCTGAACATCCTGTCCGGAATCCCGGAATGGTGGGCTGGACTTAGGGGAGAGGCCGTGGTGACCCCCCATCCCGGCGAGATGTCCCGGCTGACCGGAATGAGTACGGCGGAGGTCAACTCCACCCGCATGAGCGCCGCCGGGGAGTGGGCAGCGCGCTGGAACACGACGGTGGCGCTTAAAGGCGCCTATACCGTGGTAGGCTCACCCCAGGGTCTTGTTCGAGTAAGCCCCTTCGCAAATCCGGCCCTGGCTTCTGCGGGAACGGGCGACGTGCTGGCGGGGGCCATAGCGGGGCTGCTGGCCCAGGGCATGTCGCCATTCGACGCCGCGTCCTGTGGCGTCTACCTTCATGGAGCGGCGGGGGAGCAGTTGAGACTGGAAATGGGGGATACCGGCGTGGTCGCAAGCGACCTTCTGCCCCGGCTGCCCCTGGCTATCAAGCAGGTAAAGGAAGGCGGCTCGCTCCCGCCTTAGCCCCGGTTGAAGCAAACCAGCCCCTTGGGTATAATCACCCTGGAATCGGGAAGTGGGAGGTGGGTAATGCTGCTGGCCATAGACATAGGCAACACCAATGTGACAATGGGCGTCTTCCAAGAGGAGAGGCTTGTTGCTACGTGGCGCATGGCCACGGATACCCAAAAGCTGCCGGACGAGTACGCTCTCCTCATCAGAAGCCTGCTCCCCCTCAAGGGTGTGGACCCCCAGGACATCCGGGACATCGCCATGTGCAGCGTTGTGCCGCCTCTTACCCAGGTCTTCGAGGAGTTGGGGAGCGCCTACTTCGGCGTCCCCCCACTGGTGGTGGGAACAGGGACTCGCACCGGGGTACGGATACTTTACGAGAATCCCAGGGACGTGGGAGCCGACCGCGTGGTTGACGCCGCCGCCGCGTTTAGCCTCTACGGCGGGCCGGTCGTAGTCGTAGACTTCGGCACGGCCACGGTCTTCGATGCCATCTCCAGGGACGGGGGCTACCTGGGCGGAGCCATAGCCTCCGGTATCAACCTCACCGCCGAAGCCTTGTACCAGCGCACCTCCCAACTACGACGCGTAGAGCTGATGGCGCCCAAGGCGGCCATCGGCCGCAACACCGAGAGCGCCATCCAGTCCGGTATAATCTTTGGGCACGTGGGCATGGTTGAGGCAATGGTGGGCCGCTTCAAGAGGGAGATCGGGGACGATACCAAGGTGGTGGCCACCGGCGGCATGGCCCCCCTGATCCAGAGGGAGACCTCCATATTCGACGTGGTGAACCTGGACCTCACCCTTATCGGCCTTTGCTTCATCCACAAGCTCAACGCCGATGCCAGGCGAGGCCACGGAGGGGAGAGCCATGAATAGCCCACTTGTGAGCGCAAGGGTCATTCTGGGGGTAACCGGGAGCATTGCCTGCTACAAGGCCGCCGACCTGGCCAGCAAGCTCACCCAGGAGGGCGCCCAGGTGGACGTCATCCTGTCACAGGGCGCCGCCAACTTCATCACGCCGCTTACCTTTCGGAGCCTGACCCACCGGCCCGTGGTCACAGACCTGTTTGACGCCGACTCGGAGCAGGCGGTCTACCACGTGGCTATGGCCCACAGCGCGGACGTGGTCCTGGTGGCTCCCGCAACCGCGCACCTCATTGCCAAGCTGGCGCACGGCATGGCCGATGACGCTCTGACTACCACTGCGCTGGCCTCCCCCGCGCCCATAGTGGTTGCCCCGGCCATGGACGGCTATATGTTCGATAACCCCGCCACACAGGAGAACCTGGAGATACTGCGACGCAGGGGGGTCGCCATCATAGGGCCGGCGGAGGGGCATCTGGCATCGGGCCTCACGGGAATGGGCCGCCTGGTGGAGGTCCCGCAGATAGTGGACTCCCTGCGCGCCATCCTGGGGCGGCAGGGCGATATGGCCGGCAGGTCGATTGTGGTCAGCGCGGGAGGCACTCAGGAGCCCATAGACCCGGTGAGGGTGATAACCAACCGCTCCTCCGGAAAGATGGGTTATGCCGTGGCGCAGGCGGCCAGGGACAGAGGCGCGCGAGTGACCCTGGTCACGGCGCCAACGTCTCTTCCGGACCCGGCGGGCATGGAGATCAGGAGGGTAGCCACGGTGGCCGAGATGCGAGAGGCGGTGCTGAGCGCCTGCGAGGGCGCGGACGCCCTCATCATGGCGGCAGCCGTCAGCGACTACCGTCCGGCCCAGGTTGCATCGCAGAAGATCAAGAAGAACGAGGAAGGCGAAGGGATCGTCCTGCGCCTGGTTAAAAACGACGACTTCTTCACGGAGGTGCCCAGGGGAGTCCTGCGAGTGGGGTTCGCGGCCGAGAGCGAGAACCTTCTGGACAACGCCCGCAAAAAGCTGGAGGGGAAGGACCTGGCCTTCATCGCCGCCAACGACATCACCGCAGAGGATAGCGGGTTCAACGTAGACACCAACAGGGTCGTCATCCTAGACAGGCATGGAGATGCTGAGGAGCTTCCTCTGATGACCAAGTACCAGGTGGGACACCGGATACTGGACAGGGTGATGAAGGCCCTGCCGGATCCCGCTGTTCCTTGACACCCTAACGGCTTCATTCTATCTTGTACTGGGGCCTGTAGCTCAGTGGTAGAGCGGTCGGCTCATAACCGATTGGTCGCAGGTTCGATCCCTGCCGGGCCCACCAAACTGGACAAAATCAAGAACCTTTACGATGAGGTTCAGAGTGGTCCTTTAGAGAAGAGGGCTGAGCGATGGGCCAGAGTTCTGAATGGACGCCTACCTGCTCGGGGACAGTCTGCTTCGAGCCTTCCTAACCTAGACACTGGATCGTGTTGTAAGATTTATCAAGAATAGGCTACCTGGATAGCATAGTCTAATAGCGATTCCCTATCAGTAGCATAAGCACCTGAACCCCGAAAGGAGCCGCCGTGACCGACCAATCTACCATGAAAAACAAACTGAAGGCCCAATGGGAAGCGATGGCAGAGGACTGGATCAGCCAGATCCAAGATAGCGAGACATCACACCGCAAGGCCATGCTCGACGGGTGGATGCTCGACGCCGTTGGCGACGCATCGGACCTCAAGGTGATTGACCTCGGCTGCGGCGAGGGCCGTTTCAGCCGGATGCTCGCCGAACGAGGTGCGATGGTGACCGGTGTGGACCTATGCCGTCCATTCATAGAGTTCGCCAATAACCATCGGGTCTCCGACGAGGCCTACATGATCGGCGACATGGAGAACCTCCATGGGGTGCCCGGCGACGAGTTAGACCTCGCCGTTTCATACGTGACGCTTGTCGACGTCCCGGACATGCGAAGTGCGGTAGGCGAGGCCTTCCGAGTCCTGCGTCGCGGCGGGCGATTCGTCGTCTGCAATCTCCAACCGATGGTCTCGGCGAGTCCCGGCTGGATCAAGCAAGGGAGCCGGAAGATCTACTATCCGGTTGATCGCTACTTCGACGAGGGTGAGCGCGACATCTCTAGGCAGGAGGACCAGCCCTGGACCAACTTCCATCGGACATTATCGACACACTTTGGCGCGTTCCTGGGCGTCGGGTTCACACTCGAAGACATCCGCGAGCCGACACCGACTGAGGAGCAAGCCAGGCAGTACCCATTTGTCAGCGACAACCTGCGCGTCCCCGAGTTCATCATCTATATCCTGCGCAAACCCTGATAGCCGAAACCAGGTACCTGCTATTCGCTAAGGCGGCGACGACTTACGATACTCTTCCACGACGCTCATGGAAGTGACTACATCCAGCTATGTGGGCTTCGGCTGAACGGGCGAGAACTACGAGTTAGTCCTAGCATAGCCGAACGGGGTCACCGTTCTACCTTGTGTACCTAAGTAGATGTTCGAGTGAGCTCGTAGCACATCTACATACGCCACGGTGAGACCCGGTTCTACCCCGTCCAGGTGCACTATGCCTGGCCCGCCCCTAGGGCCTCGTTTCGCTCTGCTGGCGGGCAGCCTCTCCAACCTTGAATCGCTGAGCCTCGACCACAACGGCTTGAGCGGGGAGATACCGGCGGAGCTGGGCAGCCTCTCCAACCTGACAGAGCTGTTCCTCCGAGGCAACTGTTGAGCTCCGAGGCAACTTGTTGAGCGGGGAGATACCGCCGGAGCTGGGCAGCCTCTCCAACCTGACAGAGCTGGATCTCGACCACAACGGCTTGAGCGGGGAGATACCGGCGGAGTTGGGCAGCCTCTCCAACCTGAAATGGCTGCGCCTTGGCGGCAACTCCTTGGGCGGGTGCGTGCCAAGCAGCCTGGAAGACCAGTTGAACTTTGGCGTCTCCTACCTTGGCGAGATGTCCTTCTGCTGAAGCCACGCGCCCTCAGCCGGGGACGGACAGCATATCGCCCGGAAGGGCTCCCAGCGCGCGTTGGCTATGGCGCATGGCGCTGCCGAGAAACGGGTATCAGCCTCTCCTTCTGTCGGCCTCCCGGTTGACGGCGGTTTGACCGCTCCGGCGCATGCTGACGTTACCGTACTCATATCAGGCGCACTGAGGGCGCCCACGACGGCGCCTACCACGGACCAGCGCGTCAGCATGGGCGACGTCACCGTCCTGGCCCTGGGCATGCCCGCCGGGGTAACCCTCCGGGTCCAGCCGGTCCCCTCCGGCCACGCTGACCATACGCGTCACCGCCACGGACGACGGCGAGCCGCCGACATCCGCCATTACGGACTTCGCCCTGGCGGTGAGCGAGCGCAACGACGCGCCCATCGCTGCCGATGACACCGCAACCGTGGACGAGGGCGGTAGCATCGACATCACGGCGTCAACCTTGCTCGCCAACGATTCCGATGCCGAGGACGATGCTCTGACCATCACCGCTGTAGGCAGCGCGGTCAATGGCACGGTCACACTACCCGAGGACAAGGCCAACGGCCACATCTACTACGGCGCTCACAGCTACGCCGTCGCCCACCCCAACGGCACCACCCATGCCATCGCCAACGGCCACATCTACCACGGCGCCTACAGCTACGCCGCGCCCCACTGCTACCGCGACGGCTGGGCCCACGCCACGGCCCTCGCCGACGGCCGCACCGGTGGCCACGGCCCCGCTCCCGATAGAAGAGGGCGGCGATCCAGCTTGGGTCTGGGTTGTCACCGGGCTGATCGTCCTAGGCTTCATCGCGGCGGGGGCGTGCCGCAGGTGGCGATGGCGATAGTCCGAGCAGTTGCCGGCGTACGGCACAGGCGTTGAGGTCATACGCCTAAATCCACGATGCTTACCCCACCCTCATCTCGAAGATAGCGCCGCCTACCGCCAAAACAGGCCCACCCACTTGGACAAAATCACGAACCTTCGTAATACAGTTCACTCCCGCGCTGTAACGCCTCCACGTCGGTAAGTATGCTAAACTGTGGCCCCCACCCCCCTACGGAAGAGCGCCGAGGAGTTTGACTCCCCACTCCCACTCCTATGCGAGGAGAGGAGGACAAGGATGGTCTCTCGCGCAATGCTAAGCTTGGCTCTGCCGGCGCTGTTGGTACTGCTGGCCGTTTCCATGTCGGCGTGCGACGAAGCGCGGCCAACGCCTATGACCGCGCCTACCGCGGCGCTGTCAGCAACTCCCACCACCGTCAACACGCCCGCGCCTACTCCTGTACCCACATCGCCAACCCCTAATCGGGGAAGTAGTATTTCCATGCGGCCCCTTCATGGGCCCCATTTTGGAATACACGCCGCATGTCCTCCTCTGGACTCCCGATGGCTCTCATCTGGTGTTCAGCTATGGAAGTGTTATCTGGACATTGGATGAACAAGGCGCCCGATTGCGAATGGCGCTTGATGCCAATGCTTTATATGTAACCGATCTTGGATATATCGATTTCATACATGGGTTCCACGCCGATTTGTCGCCGGACGGCGCCCAGCTTGCCTACACCTCCTGCCAATTCCCCACTGAATACGAGGACCCTGCCTCCGCCCAAGCTAGTAGAGACCGGTATGGACCGGAATGGTATGAACGCAGCCTGTACAACTACTAGATAGCGTTGACCGGGCTGGAAGGCGGTAACCAGCAGCGCATCACGAACAACCTGAGGCTTGACCACTACCCCGTTTGGTCGCCCGACGGTGACCGTATCGCCGTTATCGCGGGGGGAGGGGACTATAGAGGCGAAATATATACGATGTCGCCGGATGGGTCGGATGTTCAGTCGTTGGGCTTGGTCGACGTGAGGGTCGCCCATGTCCCCCCAGTTTGGTCGCCTAACGGCCAGCGCCTGGCTTTCGTGGCAAACGAAGGAGAGCTTTATACGCGGGAGCGGCGTACCGTCTACACGGTTCGGCCTGACGGGTCGGAACTGGTCAAAGTAGGGGAAATGGGAGCTTCACTCCCGTACCCCGATGACCTAACTGTGGCTCCTGCATGGCACCCAGACGGGGAGCGCATTGCCTTTGCGGGGTTTAATGGCGAAGAGGTTACCATCCACACAGTACGGTTTGACGGTGAAGACCTGCGCCGAGTTTGGGGAGATAGGCCCGACGACTACGCTCGCATCTCCCAGGTGTCTTGGTCGCCCAACGGCTCTGAGATTCTCTTCGTGTCCAACGGCACAAATGACACATGGGCATACAACGGTATATCTATCGTACGTCCGGACGGAAGCGGTCTACGCAGCTTGCATTCCAGTGCAAACCGTATCCTGGCCGCCTGGTCACCAGACGGGTCGAGGATTGCCGCCTACAAAAGAAAGGGCTGGCGCTCGCCCACAACCGGTCTCTACACCCTTTCCATGGACGGCACGGACCTGCGCGTCCTTGTGGAGGCGGACCGGAATGGCGAGCTCCGGCTGGCGCAATCCACCCAGCCCGAAGCCGCCACTGATCCGGCAACAAGCACACCGGACCCCGCGCTCCCCAAACCAACTGTGACCGCACCCGGGCTCGGTTAAGAGTAGACCGAACCCGCCCTCTCTTCCGGGCAATCCCGCTCTACCGCTCTCGTCTTACTCCGTCATGACATACGGCTTAGAAGACTGATGGAGGCCAGCCAAGACTCGCCTGGGTGAAGGCACAGGCAGCGCCAAGCAAGACAGATGAGAGGGAGACCCGCCATATAGCGGGTCTCCCTCTCGCTAACTCCCAGCAAGACTCCGTTGCTCCACCGGTATCAGGGGTGGACAGCCTTACATCTGGCTACCTGTCGTTCTGCAGCGCCTGGATCTTCTCCGTTCGAACTACCAGATCCGTGAACTCCGCAAAGTCGATCTCCTCCGGCAGCAGTGCCTGAACGCGCCGAGCTTCGGAGACGACGTCTTCCAGACTTCCCTCCTGCGCCCAGTAGCTCTCCCGGAGTATCTCTGCGTACTCTGCAACCACAGCCGCCATCTGGAATCTTGGCGAAGTCTGCTCAAGGGAGGCCTCCAGATCGGCTCGGTTGAACTCGCGGTATATCTCGTAAACCTCTCCGCTGTCCGGGTCTTCGTACCGTACTCGAACCGTGCTGAGCAGGCCGTCGGCGTCGTCCCTGAGCTTCAGCTCGTATAGAGCGGTAACGCTGTGGTCTGCGCCGATCTCGCCGGCGTCCACCTCATCGTTCCGGAAGTCCTGGTCGTCCACACGGCGGTTCTCGTATCCCAGCAGCCTGAAGCGGGTGACCACATCGGGGTTGAAGTCAACCTGTATCTTGCCCTCCTTGGCAATTACCTGCAGCGTCCCGGTAAGATTCTCGACGAATATCCTGCGGGCCTCAGCCAGGGTATCTACGTAGTGGTAAGACCCATCGCCGTCGTTGGCCAGCTGCTCCATCAGGATATCGTTGTAGTTCCCCATGCCAAATCCAACGGTGGTCAGGGCAATGCCCTTTTCTACATTCTCCCTGATCTGCCTCAGGATCGACTCCGCCCCTGTGTTTCCGACGTTGCCGACGCCGTCGGACAGGACTATGACGCGGGTGATTCTACCTGGCTCCACTTCGCCGGATGCCATTTTGTACGCAAGTCGCAGTCCATCCTCAACATAGGTAGACCCGTTTGGTTGCAGTGAGTCTATGGCCCCCATGATCCTGGCCTTGTCCTCGCCGTCTGTGGGCTCCAGCAGTACCGAACCGCGGGACCCGTAGGTCACTATCCCGACTTTGTCCGTGTCCCGGAGCTCATCGACAAGGAGCCTAAGAGACTGCTTGACCAGACCGAGCCGGTCCTCGCGGCCCATGGATCCGGACACGTCAATGGTGAATATGAGGGTGGCGTCCTTTCGCTCCTCGTCGCTGACGGACTTGCCCTGCAGACCCACACGCATCAGCCAGTGGTTCTCCAGGCCGAAGGGCGATGGCGAACCCTCCAGGTGAATGGCGAACGCGCCCTCCTCCGGCCGCTCGTACCCCTGGTCGAAGTAGTTCACAAACTCCTCGACGCGTACCGAATCGGGGTCCGGGAGGTTGCCGTCCTGCACAAAGCGCCGCGCCACCGTGTAGGAAGCCGTATCGACGTCCACCGCAAAGGTCGACAGGTGGTCGTCCTCCGTGTCTATGAATGGGTTGACTCCGTAGTTCTTGAAGAACGTCAGGTCGTACGCAGCGTCGTTAACGGTGGCCGAGCCTCCTATGGTGTTGAAGCCCTCCGAGCTGGCAAGAGTCCATTGACCGCGCCGTGCCTGCAGAGCGGCCCGCATTAAGGCGTCGCTTTCAGCGACGGGCTCCATCATGGCGGAGCTTGTAGCGGTGGGCTCCCTCATGGGGGCGCTTGTAGGGGTGGCTTCCTCGCCACCGCACGCCGCCGCCAGCAGCAGCAAAGCCATCCCAAGGGTAATGCCGGTGATCCTGATAATGCGTTCCATCTGTAATGCCTCCTTCTATCTTTCTGTCCTGTGGACGGCTCCAGTGTGACAAAGAGGCGCGTACATTACCGACTACAATTGTGTTACATTTGGCGTGTATTGCATAGCAGGGATGTAACATTTGTCAACTTTCGCCGAGCTGCTCACCGAATACATGGCCCGAATCGGCATTGGGGACGCAGAGATGGCGCGCCGGATCGGAGTGAGCCGTCTCACCCTCATCAGGTGGAAGGAGGGCGTAACGGCCCGCCCGCGCTACCGGGAGGATGTCCTGAAATGCGCCGAACTCCTTAGACTGACGCTAGCCGAGAGAGACTCGTTGCTGCTGGCGGCCGGGTTCTCGCCGGACGCCGCCCCGACGGTCGACGAGACACAGTCGCCGGAAGCGCCCGCGATGCCCGCGACGCCCGCGACGGTGGATGAGACCGGGGGAACGGCAGAATCCTTCACCAGCCCGCCACAGCGGAGACGCGCCCTGCTGATTGCTGGAGTGGTGGCCGGCGTTGTGGTTGTCGTAGCGGTCGCAGCCCTAGCGTTTGGCCGGATACTGAGCCAATCGCCGTTCCCGGTGGCCGCGCCCGGTGAGTCGCTCATAGTAGTTGCGTCCTTCGTCAACTACACAGGTGGGCAGCAGGGGTTCAACGTAAGGGGCCGCATCAAGGCTGAGATAGACCGGCAGATAATGGAAGCCGGGCTGGCCGGTGTGAGGACCGCCGACTGGCCGGAGGAGATCGAAGGCGAGGATATGGCCCTGGAAGCCGGTCGGCTCTCCGGGGCCACAATTGTCATTTGGGGAGAGTACGACAGCGGCCGCGTAAGGGCCACCCTGACCGTGCCGGAGGCGCAGAGAGAGGCCATTGATCAAAGCGTGGTTGACATTTCGTCCTCCCCGGCGGAACTGCCCACCATAATCAACCTGGACCTGGCCGACGAGGTGCGCTCCATTGCGCTGCTCACCCTGGGCCAGCTTTACCTGGAGCGACAGGACTTCGATAAGGCAAAGGTCGTCTTTATACAGGCCCTGGCGCAACCGCCCGTGAATCCGGTGGCCCTGGCCAGCCTGTGGTACCGCCTTGGCCGCGCCTACCAGGGCGGCGAGCTGGCCGACTTGGATGAGGCCATTGCGCTGTTCTCCAAGGCTCTGGCCGTCTATCCCAGCTCGGCGGACATCTACAACAGCCGCGGCCTGGCCTACCTGGCTCGCGGCAGAGAAGGTGACGCCGCCAGGGCCATCGCCGACCTGACCCAGGCGATGGCAATATCCCCCGAGATCGTTGCCGCGCACATCAACCGCGCCGTCGCATTCATGGAACGTGACCAGCCGGGCGATCTGCGACAGGCCCTCACTGACCTGAACCGGGCCATAGGATTCGACCCTGAGTCTGCCGTAGCACTGGTCAACCGGGCCGCCGTTTACACCCGTATGAGCGCTCCCGGGGACCTGGACCGCGCCTTTGAAGACCTGGAGATGGCTATAGAACTTCAGCCCGGCCTGGCGACAGCCTATGCTAACCGTGGTAACGCCTACCTGCAACGCGGGCTGGACGGCGACCTGGAGCGCGCCCAGGGTGAATTCAACCGCGCGATTGAGATTGACCCCGACTCGTCGATGGCATATCTTAATCGGGGCCTGGTCTTCTCTGCCATAGGAGACTTGGAAAGGTCTATTGCCGACTTGCGACGTGCCCAGGAACTGGACCCTCTGGACTATAAGGTGAACAACACCCTCTGCTGGCAGTTGGGCGTACACAGGCAACCGGAGGAAGCCCTGCCCTACTGTGAGCTGGCATTGCAGGAGGACCAGGGCAACCTGGCGCTGGATAGCCGGGGCCTCGTTTACGCTGTAATGGGCCGGCGCTCCGACGCCGTTGCAGATTTTCGAGCGTTCCTCACTTGGGCCGGCGAGTCGGCTGAGGAGGGTTGCGAAGACCACTACAGCCCCAGCCGTCTAGCTTGGATCGAAAAGCTGGAGGCTGGTCAAGACCCCTTTGACGTCGAAACCCTGAACGACCTGCGCGTCAGACCCGGCAAGGTCGGCAGTGGCGCGTGCTAGAGCGCCTCGCGAGGCTTGGGCCACCGTGCGCTTGAGGTATCTGCGACAATTTACTGCGCGTTCACTGATTCTCGATGCATCAGGGGACTATTGCGCTTCCCTCCCCTAGTAGCGTGCCTCGTTAGCAGCGGCATGATGCTCTGGTTGAGGTTCAAGCGGCGGGACTAGCTGGAGTACCTTCGATTCGTTTAGTGTGCGGATGAGTCGGCGACTTCATTGATTGCTCGGCGCATGTACTGAACGACAGTGCCGTAGTCACTACCTTCCAACTCAGCTGGGCTCGCATGCTCAATGTCTTCGAGTCCTCCGAGTTTGCTGGTCCAACGACCAGTTAGCAACTGGCGAGCCATGTGCCCGACCCCGGTCGGCAACTGGTAAATTGCGACCTTCTCAAAGTCTTCTTCTAGGTTGCCGTTGCCGCCCGGCTCGTATCCTAACGTACCAAAAGCCTGAATGAACGCTGAGACGTTACTTTCCATAGGCACTTCCGGCGGCCAGTAACTGTCAGCGTCAGGCCACCACCAACGTGCATTTGTGCCAGCAGCCCAAGCGACGCAGTTGTAGCTCCCTTCCTGCGGCTCGTAACACCGAAATCACTAAGAACTGGGAATATGCTGCAGAGGTGAGATGTCAAGCTACCGTCTCAGGAGACAGAGTCGATATACCGATGCTTCCTGCCCCAGTGGAGCCAAGCAACTGTCATGGCGTCAACATCGCCGCGGTCATCCGGCTCTATAGGAGACTCCCTTGCAATAGACCTGAGTGCCCAGAACCACTGTGCTTTCGTCTGCTTTAAATCTTGTAAGATCAGAGGTATAGCATCTTTGCCCATTCCTATGATCTCTTGATATGCACGATGCTCTGCTATCATATTGGGTGCAGACAGGTGCGCCGTTTCCTGCTTCCACTCAGCCGTTAGCCGCTTAAACTCCATCTCCGCTCCTGGCAAGACTCCAACATCAGCGTTTTCAGAGAAACCTTCACGAGGCCCATAGCTGAGATAGTACGGGATTCCGTCTGCGCTAATTAACCCCTCTTGTCTATTCCGCTCATCCCATAAGACGACCGCCGAAACGTCAGGTTTGCTTCCCACCTTAATCCACTTGTCAGCTAGCGAGCCATTTGGTGGCTCAGCAATCTCTAAAGTCGTCATGACGCCTCCGATTAGTTGTCCTTTGGAATGCTCAGACTGACTTTTCGCCACTCATCTATCTTAGTGCCAATCCACTGATGGAGACTGACTGCTTCTTCCATGCTCGTTAGTACCTCAACCTCACACTCGCGGTGTACGCTCTCCGTGTCGTCGCGGCCGATCTCGGGTCCGAGACCTCCCTCTGGTGTCAGGCTATACGTTATACGTTGAGGGAGAGCCATTCGCTCTGAGAAAAAAGTTACCGAGAGTTCCTTACGCGGCGTGAGGCCACCCCATGCTCCGTTTGAGTGGATGACTCTGAAGAAAGGGCTTCGAGTGAAGTCGAACGTGATTTGTTCGGGACGATTCATGGCGGTCATATCACGTCACTTCCTTATCGGTTGGCGTTGCGGGAAAACCTTGTCAAGGCCTTGCATAGATGGCATATACGCTAGACGAAGCCATTATGGTGAACATTAGAGGTATCGCGTTTGCCACCATCTTCTAGCTGTCTCTCGTCATGCTTGTCAATGCCATTGACCTGCCCCCGAACTTTGTACAGCATGCTATGTCAGAGTTGCAATTCTCTTAGCCACCAAGTCCTGGATACGGGAGCCTCTAGCCGACTAGCGAGTAGCTCTAGTGCCGCCTGGTTCCGTCGCTCTTGACGTAGATGAAGCCGCTGGGTGGCTCCGGGTCTTGGATGTCGATCTTGCCTATGCCTAATTCCCGCAGTTGTCCCGCAAGCTGCTCCTTCTCCTCCCTGATGCTCAGCAAGGAAACGAGGCTCGCATGAATGTTGCTGAGCAAGGTCAGGGGGATGACGACAGCATCTTTTCCGTCGCCTCCAATGGCACTATCGTGAGAGCGTCGTCTCCCCTGGGTGCGAGTACATACTTCGCCCGGGACTGGAGCGCCAAATAGAACTGACGCAATTGTTCGGTCTTGGACTTGAGGGAGCGGTCCTGCCGGTCCTCGTCAGAGGCCGCAGCCTTGTAGCTGAGAACGAGGTCGCTGATGCGTTCAGCTTCGCTTGCCATGCCCGCATGGTAGTGCGCCCAAGAGCAAGAGGCAAACCCGCCCGAAGGGGGACTTATGCGCTTCTCTCCTCATAGAATTGAGAGGTTGACAAAACCGTTGTATGGCTATACATTTACTATTCGGCAATCGCAACCGATACGGTATTCTTTGATTGGCTTTGATTGGCAAGGTTTAAGGAGCGTTCCGGTATGCCTACGGTGAACCAACTGGTGAGAAAGCCCAGGGTTAAAGTGGTCAAGAAGAACAAGGCCCCGGCTCTGCGATATGGCTTCAACTCCCTGAAGAATCGCTTAACGCGAACAAGCGGCTCCCCCCAGAAGCGGGGTGTCTGCGTTCAGGTGCGCACCGTGACTCCCAAAAAGCCCAACTCGGCTTTGAGGAAGGTGGGTAGAGTGCGCCTGGCCAACGGCATGGAGGTAACGGCATACATCCCCGGAGAGGGCCACACCCTTCAGGAGCACTCTGTGGTGCTCATAAGAGGGGGAAGGGTCAAGGACCTCCCCGGAGTCAGGTATCACATAATCAGAGGAGCTCTGGACTGCACGGGTGTGGCGGACCGGAAGCGCGGTCGAAGCAAGTACGGGACCAAGCAATCAAGAAGGCCCGGAGGCTAGAATAATGAGTCGCCGCAGACGCGCTACCAAGCGAGAGATCGCCCCGGACCCTAGGTACAACAGCGTGTATCTGGCCGGCTTCATCAACCGGGTAATGACCAGAGGCAAGAAATCAACTGCCCAGCGCATAGTCTACCAGGCGCTGGACCTGGTTGAGAAGGAGAGCTCCAAGGATCCCATGGAGACCTTCACCCAAGCGTTGAGGAACGCCACCCCTCAGTTGGAAGTGAAACCCCGGCGAGTGGGAGGAGCCACCTATCAGGTGCCCATCGAGGTAAGAAGTAATAGGCAACTATCCCTGGCCATGCGTTGGCTTCTCGGGGCCAGCCGTGCGAGGACAGGACGTCCTATGGCGGAGAGACTGGCCCTTGAGCTTCAGGAGGCTTCCAGGGGACAGGGAGCGGCAGTGAGAAGAAGAGAGGAAACGCACCGCATGGCGGAAGCTAACAGGGCCTTCGTACACTATCGGTGGTGAGAGTCAGCGCCACAGATCGATAGTCAGATCCCCTTGCGTTGGATTGAGAGGAATTCCCGTGGATCGCATACGGAATATAGGTTTTATTGCCCACATTGACGCTGGCAAGACCACCGTCACAGAGAGAGTTTTGTTCTTTTCCGGGCGTACCTACAAGATAGGCAACGTGGACCAGGGCACTACGGTGATGGACTGGATGGCCCAGGAGAGGGAGCGGGGGATTACCATTACCGCCGCGGCTACCACCTGCGAGTGGAAAGACCATCGCATAAACATCATAGATACGCCGGGCCATGTGGACTTCACCGCAGAGGTGGAGCGGAGCCTCCGGATCTTGGACGGCGGGGTGGTGGTCTTCGACGCGGTGGCCGGCGTGCAGCCCCAGTCCGAGACCGTATGGAGGCAGGCGGACAGATACCATGTCCCGCGGATCTGCTTTATCAACAAGATGGACAGGGTCGGAGCCAGCTTTGAGCGGACTGTGGACATGATAGCTCACAGATTCAAGGCAAACCCCGTGGCGGTGCAGCTCCCGGTGGGCCAGGAAGACGCCTTCAATGGTGTGGTAGACCTGCTGGAGGAGACGGCTCTGATGTTCCCGGAGAACGGCAACGGCAACTACGCGCCGACGGAAGCTCCGGTTCCCCAGGAGATGCTGGAGGAGGTGCGCAACTACAGGGAGCGCCTTGTGGAGAAGGTGGCAGAGACCGACGAAATTTTGATGAACAAGTACCTGGAAGAGGAACCCATCACCACGGAGGAGATAAGAGCGGCGCTGAGGAGAGCTACCATAAAGAACACCCTGATCCCGGTGCTGTGCGGCAGCGCTCTCCGCAACAAGGGTGTACAGGCCATGATAGACGCCATTTGCTACTATCTGCCCTCTCCCTTGGACGTCCCCCCCGTCAAAGGTGTCCTTTCCAAGACCGGCGAAGAGGTGGGCATGGAGGCCAGCGAGGCCGCCCCCTTTTCCGCCCTTGCCTTCAAGGTTATGACGGACCCGCACGTGGGGCGCCTGGTTTACCTGCGGGTGTACTCCGGCCAGGTAAAGACGGGGTCCTCCGTGTACAACTCCACCAAGGGCGTCCGAGAGCGTATGGGCAGGGTTCTCAGTATGCACGCCAACCGCAGGGAGGAGGCGGAGGTTGTCTCCGCGGGCAACATAGCCGCGGCGGTGGGACTGAAGAACACCTTTACGGGCGACACCATTTGCATTGAGAGCCTGCCAGTGGTGCTGGAGTCCATTCGATTCCCGGAGCCGGTGGTGTCTGTGGCTATTGAACCCAAGACCAAGATTGACCAGGAGAAGCTCATCGACTCCCTGATCAAGCTGTCAGAGGAAGACCCCACATTCAGGATCAAGGTGGATGATGAGACGGGGCAGACCATAATGGCGGGTATGGGAGAATTGCACCTGGAGGTGCTGGTGGAGAGGCTGAGAAGAGAGTTCCAGGTGGGGGCCAACATAGGGCGGCCCAGGGTATCCTATCGAGAGACCATTACCCGTCCCGCAAGGGCGGAAGGCAGGTTCGTGCGCCAGACCGGCGGCCACGGCCAGTACGGCCATGTGTGGCTGGAGGTCTCGCCACTGGAGAGGAACCAGGGCGTGAAGTTCGAGAACCGCATAGTGGGGGCTGCCATCCCCAGGGAGTTCATTCCGGCGGTGGAGAAGGGCGTCATCGAGGCGCTGGAGACCGGCATTCTGGCCGGATTCCCCACCATTGACATGAAGGTGTCCCTGGTGGACGGGAGCTTTCACCCGGTGGACTCCTCGGAGATGGCGTTCAAGATGGCCGGCTCTATTGGCGTGAAAGAGGCCATCAGGAGAGCGGCGCCTGTGCTCTTGGAGCCTATCATGGAGATAGAGGTGGTCACCCCGGGCGATTTCCTGGGTGAAGTGTTGAGCGACTTGGGCGGACGGCGGTCTCGCATCCGAACCTTAGAAGGCCAGGAGACCGCGCAGACCGTGCGGGCCAACGTGCCGTTGGCGGAGACGTTTGGATACGTAACATCCCTGCGCTCTCTCACCCAGGGAAGGGCTAGCCAGTCCATGGAGTTCGATCACTATGAAGAGGTCCCCCAAGGGGTTGCCCAAGAACTGGTAAAGGAATTGAGGTAGAGAATATGCCTCAGCAGAGAATCCGCATAGTGCTAAGGGCGTTTGACCACAAGGTCCTGGATGTTTCCGCTACCCAGATAGTGGAGGCGGCGGAGCGTACAGGCGCGGGCGTGGCCGGGCCTGTGCCGTTGCCCACGTCCATAAGGAGATTCTGCGTCATTCGATCTCCACATATAGACAAGGACTCCCGCGAGCACTTCGAGCTGCGCTCTCACAAGCGCCTCATAGATATTCTGGACCCCAGCTCAAAGACAATCGACGCCCTGACGCGGCTCAGTGTGCCGGCGGGCGTGGACATATCCATAAAGACCTAGTTTATTGGTAAGACGTATGAAAGGCATTTTGGGACGAAAGCAGGGTATGACCAGAGTCTTCCTGGAGGACGGCTCGGTGGAGGCTGTCAGCGTGGTTGAGGTTGGACCCTGCATGGTTACGCAGGTGAAGACCGGGCAACGACACGGCTACCAGGCGATACAGGTTGGCTATCAAGAGGCCAAGAAGCTCAACGAGCCGGAGGCCGGCCATCTGAAGAGGGTGACCCCCGTGAGACACCTGCGTGAGTTCAGGGTGGACGACTTGGGCGATGCTCAGGTAGGCCAGAAGATAGACGCAACGGTCTTCCAGGCCGGAGATCTGGTGGACGTAACCGGCACATCAAAAGGCAAGGGGTTTGCCGGAGGCATGAAACGCCACAACTTTAGCGGGGGCCCCAAGACCCACGGACAGTCGGACCGCGCGAGGGCGCCCGGCTCGGTTGGAGCCGGCACGTCGCCGGGAAGGGTCTTCAAGGGCACCCCAATGGCCGGGCACATGGGAGACCGCAGGGTAACCGCCTCCAACCTCAAGGTGGTGCGGGTGGACTCGGAGCGCAACCTCCTGCTGGTAAGGGGGTCCGTTCCGGGGGCAAGGAACGGAATGTTGGTGATAAAAGAGTCTCGGAGGAGTACGTAGAAGATGCAGCTTCCACTTTGGGACTCCTCCGGAGAGACGATTGGCGCCATTGAGGTGAGCGAAAGCCTCTTTGACGTTCCCATGAAACAGGCATTGGTGCATCAGGTGGTGGTATCCCACATGGCCAATGCCAGGCAGGGCACCGCGTCCACCAAGACCCGCGGCATGGTATCGGGCGGCGGCGCAAAGCCCTGGAGGCAGAAGCACACCGGCAGGGCCAGGCAGGGCAGCAATCGATCGCCCCAGTGGAGAGGCGGCGGCGTGGTATTCGGGCCTCACCCAAGGGACTACTCGCAACGCATACCCAAGAAGATGAACAGGGGAGCCATACGCTGCATCCTATCTCAAAAGGCTCGCGAGGATAAGCTGCTGGTGGTGAATGACCTCCGGCTGCAACAGCCCAAGACCAAAGAGATGCTCAAGGTGCTGTCTGACCTGGGAGTAATCACTCCAGCCCTCATAGTGACTTCCGCCCCCCAGATGGACGTGATCCTCTCCGCCAAGAACATCGGCCGCGTGAAGACCCTGCCGGCCCCTCAGATAAACCCTCTGGACCTGCTGCAACACGACCGTCTCATTATGACGGTCCAGGCGGTGCGGCGAGCGGAGGAGCTGTGGGCTTCGATGGAGTCGAGGACGGATGGGGACGCCCAGGGCCAGGGGGAGGAGTGAAGATATGCCAATGCACGTTTTCCAGGTCCTTCGCAGACCACTGATAACGGAGAAGAGCACCTTCCTCCAGGAAGGGCAGAACAAGTATGCCTTTGAGGTGGACTCGCGGGCCAACAAGCCCCAGGTCAGAGCGGCCGTAGAGAGGTCGTTCAGCGTCAATGTGATCGATGTCAACATCCTCACCGTCAAGGGCAAGAGAAAGCGGTTTGGACGAAGGGTGTCCCAGAGACCTTCCTGGAAGAAGGCCGTGGTGAGCCTGAAGGCCGGCGATAAGATTCAGATATTCGAGGGTACATAAAGTGCCGCTGAGAAACGTAAAACCAACCTCTCCCGGCCGGCGAGGCGTTGTCCTGCCGTCCTTTGAGGAGATTACCAAGAAGAAGCCGGAGAAATCCCTGTTGCTCCCCCTGCGCAAGAAGGGTGGAAGGAACAACCAGGGTCGGCTGACCGTCCGGCACCGGGGAGGGGGGTCCAAGCGCAGGCTGAGGATCATAGACTTCAAGCGAGACAAGGCCGGGGTCCCGGGCAAGGTGGTGGCCATAGAATACGACCCCAACCGTTCTGCTCGCATTGCCCTGGTGCAGTACGCCGATGGGGATAAACGCTACAACCTGGCTCCCCAGGGGCTGACGGTGGGAGCCCGCATTGAGGCCGGCCCAAATGCGGGGATAAGCGTGGGCAACGCGCTTCCCCTCAAGCTCATCCCCTCGGGCAGCACTGTGCACAACGTGGAGATGCGGCCTGGAGGGGGTGGTCAACTGGTGAGGGGCGCGGGCACGTCCGCCCAGGTGCTTGCCAGAGAGGAGAGCCACGTTCTTCTGCGTATGCCTTCCGGAGAGGTTCGCCGGTTGAACCCGGAGTGCATGGCTACCATTGGCCAGGTGGGCAACATGGACCATAAGAACATCAAACTGGGTAAAGCGGGCAGGAATCGGCACATAGGCCGCAGGCCGCAGGTGAGAGGCTCTGCTATGAACCCCAACGACCATCCCCACGGTGGCGGGGAGGGCCGCTCAGGAATAGGAATGCCGGGTCCCAAGACCCCCTGGGGCAAGCCCGCCCTGGGGTACAGGACCCGGCGTCCCAGCAAGGACCGCAGCATGATTGTAAGGCGGAGGAGTTAGAGGACGTGGTGACCGGAAAGGATATGTGGGATGTCTAGATCCATAAAGAAGGGGCCGTTTGTGCACCCCAAGCTGATGAAGAAGGTGGAGGTCCTGCAGAGGAGCGGGGTCAAGGCCGTGATCAAGACGTGGTCCAGGGCATCCATGATAATGCCGGAGATGGTGGGCTTGACCATCGCCGTGCATGACGGCCGCAGGCACGTCCCCATCTTCGTTACGGAGAACATGGTGGGCCATAGACTGGGTGAGTTCGCTGCTACCAGGACCTTTCGAGGCCACTCCTCCAAGTCCGAGCGCACCACCCAGGTGAGAAGGTAGGAGAGCAGGATGGCGGTAAAGGCTGTTGCCAAGAACGTGGGCGTCTCCCCAAAGAAGATGCGCAGAGTGCTCAGCGCCATTCGGGGTCGGAAGGTGGACGCGGCCCTGGAGATCCTGGGCTTTCTGCCTACGCCTGCGGCCAAGCAGGTTGCCAAGGTGGTGAAGTCCGCCGCCAACAACGCCGAGAACAACAACATGATGTCGCAGGGAGACCTCAGGATAGTCTCAATTTACGCCGATCCTGGGGCTACTCTTCGCAGATCCAGGGCCAGATCCAGGGGCAGGTCCAGCCGGATTATGAAGCGCACCAGCCACATCACGGTGCTGGTTGAGGAAGAGGAGGTGGCGTAATGGGCCAAAAGACGCATCCCGTGGGATTTCGTCTGGGCATAATCAAGGACTGGCAGGCCAGGTGGTATGCGGGCAAGTCCTCGCAGTACCGCTCGCTGCTCCAGGAGGACCTGCGGATACGCCAGGCCATTATGGCTCGTCTTCCGGAGGCCGGCATATCCAAGGTTGAGTTGGAGAGGGGCGCCCAGGAGTTGTCGGTCACCATTCACTCCGCAAGGCCCGGCATTGTAATCGGCCGCGGAGGTCAGAGGGTGGAGGCTGTGCGAAAGGCGGTGGAGGGGTTATCGAACAAACGCGCTCGACTGAACGTACAGGAGATACGCCAGCCGGAGTTGGACGCGCAACTGGTTGCCATGAGCATTGCAGAGCAGTTGGGACGCAGGATAGCGTTCCGCCGGGCCATGCATCAGGCGGTGGGGAGGGCCATGCAGGCGGGCGCCCTTGGCATAAAGATCATCTGCTCCGGAAGGCTGGGCGGCATAGAGATAGCGCGCCGGGAGAAGGTGATGCAGGGCCGCGTGCCCCTCCATACCCTTAGAGCCAACATAGACTACGGCCTGGCGGAAGCCCGCACGGCTATGGGTCGCATTGGCGTTAAGGTGTGGGTATACCTGGGAGACATACTGCCGGAGCCCAAGGAGGTGGAGGTGGAGGAAGACGCTGAAGAGATGCGCCTGATAGAGGTTACCGTGGGAAGGCAGGAGGAAACACAAGATGTTGCAGCCGAAGAGAACCAAGTTCCGGAAAATGCATAGGGGCCGCCGTCGTGGCAGCGCCCAGGTGGGCAACGAGGTGAACTTTGGAGACTATGGTCTCAAGGCCACCTCAACCGCTTGGGTCACGGCCAGGCAAATAGAGGCCGCCCGCCGCGCTATAACCCGCCACTTCAGACGAGGCGGGCAGGTGTGGATACGCGTGTTCCCGGATAAGCCGGTTACGTCCAAGCCCGCTGAGACCCGGATGGGCGGCGGAAAGGGCAGCGTGGACCGATGGGTGGCGGTTGTCAAACCCGGCCGAGTCATGTTTGAGGTGTCCGGGATAAGGCGGGAGGTGGCCCGGGAAGCCCTGCGGCTGGCTTCTCAGAAGCTGCCCGTAAGCACTGCCATGATAGGCCGGGCGGACGGCCAACCGGCCCAAGCGCAGGTACAGGAGTAGAGGAAACGCAAGTGGATATTCTGGAGATCAGGGCCCTTACGGATGAACAGCTCACGTCGGAGCTCAATAGCGCCTATAGGGAGCTTATGAACGTCCGCTTTCGCCTGAGCACGCGCCAGATCAACAGCCCCCAGGAGCTGAAAAAGGTGCGGAGGTCTATAGCCAGAGTGAAGACGGTGATCCGCCAGAGGGGAATAGCGGAGGGATGAGTATGCTGAGAGGACGCAGGAAGACCAGGGTGGGCCGAGTGGTGAGCGACAAGATGAACAAGACGGTGGTGGTCGCCGTTGAATGGCGCCAGACCCATCCCCTGTATGGCAAATCGGTAAAGCGGGTCACCAAGCTCCACGCCCATGACGAGGACAACGGGTGTAAGGTGGGAGACGTGGTGAACGTCACGGAGACGCGCCCTCTATCCAAGACCAAGCGCTGGAGGGTGACGCGTGTCATTGCAGCCGGGGACGCCGCTGCCGGGGTCAATCTCCAGGAGCTTCCCCAGGCGGAGTTGGACGACGTTGACGAAAGCGATGAGACCCAGGGGAACGATGACCAGGAGGAAAAGGCATGATCCAAGTGTACTCCCGCTTGACAGTGGCCGATAACTCCGGGGCCAAGGTGGTCATGTGCATCAACGTCCCCGGAGGGACGCGCAGGCGGTACGCCCGCGTGGGCGACGTCATAGTGGCCTCGGTCAAGGAGGCCGCGCCCGCCGCCGCCGTGAAGAAGGGAGAGGTGGTGCGAGCGGTTATCGTCCGTACCGCGGCCCCCCACCGGCGCCCGGACGGATCCTACATCCGTTTCGACGAGAACGCCGCTGTGGTGCTCACGGAAAACCTGAACCCCAGGGGCACTCGCATATTTGGCCCGGTGGCCCGCGAGTTGCGGGACAAGGCCTTCATGCGTATAGTATCTCTGGCTCCGGAGGTGCTATAGTGAGGTTCAAGCGAGAGGATACGGTCCAGGTCATAGCGGGCAAGGACAAGGGAAAACGGGGCAAGGTGCAGTACGTCTTCCCAAGGGAGGACAAGATTGTGGTGGAGGGAGCCAACATAATCAAGAGACACGTCCGCTCTCGCCCGGACGTACGCCAGGCGGGGATAGTCCAGCAGGAGGCCCCTTTCCATATTTCAAAGGCAATGCTGGTTTGCGACCACTGCAATCACGCGGTGCGGGTAAGCCACAAGTTCCTGGAAGACTCTAAGAAGGTCAGGGTGTGTAAATCATGCCGGGAAGTGATAGACTAGAGGAA
The DNA here is from genome assembly GCA_965247645.1 of Dehalococcoidia bacterium. Taxonomy (GTDB): domain Bacteria; phylum Chloroflexota; class Dehalococcoidia; order Lucifugimonadales; family UBA2985; genus JAPPHY01. The sequence continues at coordinate 1,077,424 of OZ252024.1, read as the reverse complement.
ACCGGAGCCACGGAGGCTCCCTCGGAAGAAGCCGTTGCGCCCGAAGCTGCGGAGGCTGTAGAGGCTCCTGCAACCGAGGCCCCGCCGGCCAGAACGCCGCGCGCCAGACGCGCCCGCGCCGCTGAGGCCCCTGCGGAAGAAGCCGTTGCGTCCGAAGCTGCGGAGGCCGCGGAGGCTCCCGCGACCGAGGCTCCGCCGGCCAGAACGCCGCGTGCCAGGCGGCCCCGCGCCACGGAGGCTCCCTTGGAAGAAGCCGTTGCGCCCGAAGCTGCGGAGGCCGTAGAGGCTCCTGCAACCGAGGCTCCGCCGGCCAGAAGGCCGCGTGCCAGGCGGCCCCGCGCCGCTGAGGCCCCTGCGGGAGACGTAGCTGTGTCCGAAGCGTCGGCCGCTGTGGAAGCGCCGCCGGAGGAGACGCCCGTCAAGGCCGTGAGGGTTCCGCGCCTGCTGGACCAGTACCGCTCGCGGGTCAAGGAGGCGTTGCAGCAGGAGTTCGGCTATCGGAACGTCATGCAGATACCCAAAATAGAGAAGGTGGTCATCAACGTGGGGTTGGGAGAGTCCAAGACCAACCCGCGCGCTATGGAGAACACCACCCGTGACCTGTCTCTCATAACCGGCCAGAAGCCGATTATCACGCGAGCCAGGAGGTCTATAGCGGGGTTCAAGCTGAGAGAAGGCGATCCAATAGGCACGGCGGTGACCCTCAGAGGCAATCGCATGTACGAGTTCATGGACAGGTTGCTGAACGCGGCGTTGCCCCGTATTCGAGACTTCCGCGGGGTGTCCAGGAGGGCCTTTGACGGACGCGGCAACTACTCGCTTGGCGTCCGGGAGCAGGTCATCTTCCCTGAGATAGACTACGGCCAGATAGACCGCGTACGCAGCCTTCAGGTGTCGATTATCACCACGGCCTCCACCGACCGGGAAGCCATGCGTTTGCTGGACCTCCTGGGTATGCCGTTCACCCGCGATGCGGCGGGAGTTGGCGGTGATGGCAATGCTTAGAGGTCATGGCGTGGAATACACATCCGTGAAATACCGTTCCGTCGGGTAGATTGAGGGAGATTTAATTGGCCAAGACATCCAAGATAGCCAAGTGGAAAAAGCCCCAGAAGTACGCCGTAAGGGAGCATAACCGGTGTAACCTCTGCGGCCGTCCCAGGGCTTACATAAGGCACTTTGGACTTTGTAGGATATGCTTCCGTACCCTTGCCCTGAGGGGGGAGATTACGGGCATCAGGAAGGCCAGCTGGTAGTCATATGAACTTAAGCGATCCCATAGCCGATATGCTGACCAGGATAAGGAACGCCGTTGCGGTGCGCCACGATACCGTATCGGCGCCAGGGTCAAACCCCAAGCTGGCCTTGGCGCGGATAATGAAGAGCGAGGGGTTCATAGACGACTTTGAGATCCTGCGCAGCGGGGTGCAGCGCACCCTGCGAATCCGCCTGAGATACAGAGACAAGAAGGAGTCTGCCATCTCCGGCCTGAAGCGCGTGAGCAAGCCGGGACTGCGTAGATACGTGGGAAGCAAGGAGATACCACATATCTACGGCGGTATGGGCGTGGCTATAATATCCACGTCCCAGGGCGTTATGACCGGGTCGGAGGCCCGGCGCAGGGGGATTGGGGGAGAATTTGTATGCTATTTGTGGTAGAGAGATATGTCCAGAATAGGTAAAAAGCCAATACCCGTGCCAGGGGACGTGCAGGTTGAAATAGACGGGGCCACGGTTGTGGTAAAGGGCAGCAGGGGCGCCCTGACCCGTTCCTTCAACCCGGACCTCTCCATTTTTCAAGAGGGAGACGTGCTGAGAGTGACTAGGCCCACCGACGACAGGGAACACAGGGCCCTGCACGGCCTCACCGGAGCGCTCCTGGCCAACATGGTCATAGGCGTGAGCCAGGGCTATCGTCGGACCCTGGAACTGGTTGGCGCAGGCTATCGCGCTCAGCAGTCCGGGGAGAGCATAGTCCTTCAGGTGGGGTACAGCCACACCGTGGAGATTGCCCCGCTGCCGGGCGCCACGCTCCTGGTGGAGGGCAACAATCGCATTCACGTGGACGGCGTGGACAAGCAGGTGGTTGGAGAGCTGGCGGCTCGCATACGAAGGGTCCGCCGCCCCAACGCATATACGGGCAAGGGAATAAGATTCTCCGGGGAGAGGGTACGTCTCAAGCCGGGCAAGTCTGCAGGGAGAAGGGCGTAGCCATGTCCAGGGTGAAGAATACCAGGGCTATGCGTCTCATTCGCCACAGGCGGATAAGACGGAAGATAGAGGGTACTCCCTCAAGGCCGCGCTTGGCCCTTTTCAGGAGTCTGAACCACATCTATGCCCAGGTTATAGACGACTCTCAGGGGGTCACCCTGGCGGCGGCCTCCAGCCTGGATTCTGAGATAAGGGAGAGCAGGGACTCCCAGCCCAAGGGCCAGGTGTCCACCATGGTGGGAGCGCTGCTGGCTCGCCGGGCAATGGAGAGGGGAATTGAGCGGGTGGTTTTCGATACGGGAGGCTACAAGTATCACGGGCGTGTCAAGGCGTTTGCCGACGCAGCCCGAGAGGCTGGACTGGAGTTCTAATGACGCTACAGGCAGAACAGCGGCGGAGAACGGAACCCTCTGAATCGCAACTCATGGAAAGGGTTGTGAAGATCAGACGGGTCACCAAGGTGGTGAAGGGCGGAAGGCGCAGAGGATTCAGCGTGATGGTTGTGGTGGGCGACGGCGAAGGCCATGTGGGGATGGGGCTGGGCAAGGCCTACGCTGTCCCGGACGCCGTGCGCAAAGGAGTGACCATAGCCAAGAAGAACCTTGTCACAGTGCCGATGAAGGGGACCACCATCCCCCATCAGATAATGGCAAGCCATTGCGCATCCTCCGTTCTTCTCAAACCCGCGGCCTCCGGTACGGGCGTGATAGCGGGCGGCGCGGTGAGGGCGGTGGTGGAGTCCGCCGGCATTCGCGATATTCTTACAAAGTCCATCGGAAGCGCCAACGCCATAAACGTGGTCAGGGCCACCATAGACGGGTTGACCAAACTCAAGGACCCTGCCCAGGAGATCGCCAAGAGGAAGGGCGGCAGCCAGTCATAGTTCCGGACTCAGCAACAGTTCTACACTGACAAGAGGATGTCTTGAGCAAGATACGCATAACGTGGAAGAAAAGCGCCATAGGCTACCCCAAGGAGCAGGGCCGAGTGGTCCGAGCCTTGGGGCTCAAGCGCCTCAACGATGAGGTTGAGCGGGAGGACTCGCCCGTAATCATGGGTATGGTCCACAAGGTCAGGCATCTTGTGCAGGTAAAGCGTGGAGAGGAATGAGATTAGACCAGCTTAGAGCGCCAATTGGAGCCCGCCGCTCGCGAAAACGGGTGGGACGGGGCAACAGCAGTCAGGGCACGTACTCCGGCCGAGGCCTGAAGGGGCAGAAGGCCCGCTCAGGCGGCGGCGTACGGCCGAGCTTTGAGGGAGGACAGAATCCCATGGTGAAGCGGCTGCCCACCCAGCGGGGCTTTGTGAACATCTTCAGACAGGAATACGCCATCGTCAACCTGGAAACGCTGGCCGCCCGCTTTGACCGGGAGTCGGAGGTGACTCCCCTGGTCCTGAAGGAGGCCCGTTTGATACGTGGCTTGAACCTGCCCGTAAAGGTGCTGGGCCGAGGCGAGATCGACCAGGCCCTCACCATCACCGCCCATAAGTTCTCCGCGGAGGCCAGGCGTAAGATAGAGGCAGCGGGGGGAAGCGCAGTGGAGATACGACCATGATTCGACAAAGTCAGGCAGCTAGATCAGAGAGCGGGGCGCCCAGGCTGCTGATGGCCGTGGTAGAGGCCATGAAGGTGCCAGAGCTGAGGGCCAGGCTCCTCTTTGTGTTCGCCATGCTGGTGGTCTTCCGTTTCCTGGCCCAGGTGCCCGTGCCCGGGGTGGACAGGCAGGCCCTTGCGGACTTCTTCCGCCAGAACGACCTTTTCGGCTTCCTGGATGTCTTCAGTGGAGGGGCGCTCAGGAGCCTGAGCGTAGTTGCGCTTGGCGTTTTCCCCTATATCACGGCGTCCATCATCATGCAGCTGATGGTCCCCGTGTTCCCCCAACTCAAGGAGCTTAGCCGAGAGGGTGAGGTGGGACGTCAGAGGATAAACCAGCTAACCCACTATCTGATGGTGCCAATTGCCGCCCTTCAAGCGTTCGGCCAGCTGACGCTCCTCCAGCAGGGAGGGGCTATCGGGGGCATTGGCGTGTCCGGCGACCTGTTGCTCCCCACCCTGTCCATCATAATAACAATGGTGGCCGGGTCGGTATTCCTGGTGTGGATAGGGGAGCTGATAACTGAGAAGGGCATTGGGAACGGCATCTCCATCATCATATTTGCAGGCATAGTCGCCACCTTGCCCCAGATAATAGGCCAGGGGTTCCTAGAAAGGGACAACTTTGCCGGCCTCGCGCTTCTGGTGGTCATTGGGGTCCTGATGGTGTACCTGATAGTGATGTTCACAGAGGCGGAGCGGCGTATTCCGGTGCAGTACGGGCGGGCCGTATTCCGCGGCGGGCGGATGTACCGCCAGGGAGGCGCTACTCACCTCCCCATAAAGGTGAACTCAGCCGGAATGATACCCCTGATATTCGCCTTCTCCATCATGATATTCCCGGGCGTGGTGGCAAGCTACTTCATCAACCCCGCAAGCAGTTCCTTCATGAGCCAGGCGGCGGACTTCGTTCAGCGCCTGTTCGACCCCACCAAGTTCTTCTACTACTTCTTCAGCTTCATCCTGGTGGTGGCGTTCACCTTCTTCTATGCCCTCATCGTCTTCAAGCAGCAGAACCTTGCAGAGAGCCTGCAACGAAACGGAGGGTTTATCCCCGGCATACGGCCCGGCCGCTCTACGGAAGAGTACCTGAACCGCATAATTGTACGGGTGACCTGGGGAGGAGCCCTGTTCCTGGGCCTTGTGGCAGTGATACCCTTCATTGCCACTCTGGCGACGAACATTCGCGCCCTTCAACTCCCGTCTATCAGCCTGCTCATCATGGTTGGGGTGGCTCTGGATACCATGAGGCAGCTGGAGGCCCAGCTGCTCATGCGAAACTACGAAGGATTCATCAAGTAGGGAGATAGCACAGCGATGCGTATAGTTCTTCTAGGGCCCCCGGGGGCGGGAAAGGGCACTCAGGCCAAGAGTATGTCCGACACTCTGGGTATAGTCCACATCTCCTCCGGCGACCTGCTGCGAGACCACCAGCAGCGAAACACGGAGTTGGGGAACACGGCGCAGTCGTACATGCAGCAGGGGCTGCTGGCGCCGGACGAGCTGATCATCGGGATGATAGAGGAGCGCATACAGCTTCCCGATGCCCGGGGCGGCTACGTACTGGACGGTTTTCCCCGCACTGTGGAGCAGGCCCAGGCCCTGAAGAAGGCCCTGGAAAAGCAGGGAGAGGCCATCGACAAGGTTGTGAGCATACGCGTCTCAGAGGAGGAGCTGGTGCTGCGGTTGGGAGGCAGGTGGGTCTGCCGGCAGTGCCAGAAGCCGTACCATGAGGTGAACTCCGCTCCACGCCAGGAAGGCGTGTGCGATGAGTGCGGAGGAGAGCTGTATCAGAGGGAGGACGATGCCTCCGAGGCGGTAAGCCGGCGTATCAGGGTGTTTGCGGAGCAGACGGCCCCGCTCATAGGGTATTACAGCGAGAATGGGGGGCTGGTGGAGGTGGACGGCGAGGGGAGTATCGAAGCGGTGAGGGAGTTGCTTCTCAATGCCATGGCATAAGGTGGAAGGATAGAGATGGAGAAAGGGCCACTCTTTGCGAGTGCGGCAACCAGGGACAGGGGCATCACCCTTAAGTCCCCCAGAGAGATCGAGTCCATGCGCCAGGCCGGGAAGGTGGTCGCTTCGACTATCGCTGCGCTGGTGAAGGCCATAGAGCCGGGCATGAAGACCGCGGATCTGGATGACATTGCCGTCCAGGAAATACGGAGATTGGGGGCAAAGCCCTCCTTCAAAGGCTACCTGGGGTTCCCGCGCACCATCTGCGCCTCGATTAACGACGAGATAGTCCACGGGATACCGGGGGACAGGGTTATCCGTGACGGCGACCTTGTGAGCCTGGACGTGGGGGCAGTTGTGGAGGGGTTTCACGGCGATTCCGCCGTGACGGTGGGGGTGGGAGCCGCCACGCCCGCGGTTGCGGACCTGATAGACGTAACCAGGGAAGCCCTTGAGAGAGGAATTGCCGCGGCCACAAACGGCGCCCGCGTGGGAGACATATCGTGGGCCGTACAGTCCTTTGTAGAGGAGAAGGGTTACTCGGTGGTGCGGGAGTACGTGGGCCACGGAATAGGGAGGGCGCTGCACGAAGAGCCGCAGGTGCCCAACTTTGGCCCGCCGGGCTCCGGAGCGCTGCTGAAAAGCGGCATGGTGATAGCCATAGAGCCGATGGTGAACATCGGAGGGTGGCAGACCAGGGTCCTGGAGGACAACTGGACAGTAGTGACCGCGGATGGAAGTCTTTCGGCTCACTACGAGAATACTCTACTCATCACGGATGGTGATGCGGAGGTGCTGACTCGGCTATAATAAGTCCACATACTCTAAAGCGGGTTGCTAGAGCAAATGCCTAAGAAACCGGGACTAGAGGTAGAAGGAACGGTGGTCCAGTCTCTGCCCAACGCCGTGTTTTGGGTGGACCTGGCAAACGGACATCGTATACTGGCCCACGCCTCCGGCAAGATAAGGGTTCACTTTATCCGCGTGCTGCCGGGAGACAGGGTTCTGGTAGAGCTCTCGCCTTATGATCTGACCAGGGGTCGGATCACGTACCGCTTCAAGTGACGGAGGTGACATGAAGGTTCAAGCCTCGGTTAAAGCAAGATGTGAAAAGTGCAAGGTGGTCCGGAGACACAGAACGGTGAGGGTCATCTGTGAGAACCCAAGACACCACCAGAGACAAGGGTAGGAAGTGAGGTCAGGATATGGCTAGAGTCGCCGGCATAGACATACCCGACGGGCAGCGGCTGGACTACTCCCTGCGCCGCATTTACGGCATTGGCCCCATGGTCGCCAAAGACGTGGTGACAAAGGCCGGCGTGGATGGCAACCCCAGGGTCAGAGACCTGAGCGAAGAGGAATTGACGCGTATTCGCGAGACTATAGACCACGACCACAAGGTGGAGGGAGACCTGCGCAGGGAGGTGAACGGCAACATTCGCAGGCTCATTGACATAGGCTCCTATCGCGGACTGCGCCACCGTCGCGGCCTGCCCGCAAGGGGCCAGCGCACCAGGACCAACGCCAGAACCAAGCGGGGTGTCCGCAAGACCGTGGCTGGACGCCGTCGCGCCGGGACCAGGAGATAAGGAGGCGGGGATGACAACCAGACGAAGACCCAGGGCCAGAAGGCGGGAGAAGAAGTTCGTTCCTCAGGGTAAGGTCTTTATCCAGTCCACCTTCAACAATACCATCGTTAGCCTTACGGACCCACGGGGCAACGTCCTGTCGTGGGGCAGCTCAGGCACGGCCGGCTTCAAGGGGTCCAGAAAAGGCACCGCCTTCTCTGCCCAAAGAGCGGGGGAGGTCGCCGCCAGGAAGGCTATGGAGCATGGATTGAGGCAGGTAGAGGTATACGTAAAGGGCCCCGGCTCCGGCCGTGAAGTCGCCATACGCTCTCTTCAGAGCGCCGGGCTCTACATCACAATCATAAGGGACATAACGCCCATACCCCATAACGGTTGCAGACCTCCAAAGAGTAGGCGGGTATAGGGGGGCTGAACACCCACTCAGGTTACGTAATGAGCAAAGAGACGCGCTCCGGTTGGGAGCAGAAGAAATTCAGAGGGAGATAGCATGGCCAGGTATACCGATGCCGTTTGCAGGCTCTGCCGTCGTGCGGGGGTGAAGCTGTTCCTGAAGGGAGAGCGTTGCTACACGCCCAGATGCGCCGTTGAGAAGAGAAGGAAGCCCCCCGGAAGCCAGCCCATGAGGAGGAGGCGCACGTCCGACTGGGGGACCCAGTTGAGGGAAAAGCAGAAGGCCCGCCAGATATACGGGGTTTTGGAAAAGCAGTTCAGGAAGTATTTCGACGAGGCCCAGCGCAGCCCCGGCATGACCGGCCTGCACCTGCTTCAAATCCTGGAGGGGCGATTGGACAATGTGGCGTACCGTCTCAACTTCGCCGATTCCAGGAGCCAGGCCAGGCAGTTGGTCCGGCATGGGCACATCGTGGTGAACGGCCGCAAGGTCGACATCCCGTCCTACCGGGTCAAGGTGGACGATGTGGTGGTCTGGAAGGAGTCCAGCAAGGAGACCGGTATCTACGCCCAGATGGCGGAGGATATTCCCAGACGGCCTCTGCCAACGTGGCTCAGCCTGGACCCGGAGAGAATGGCCGGACGCGTGATGGCTGCCCCGGAGCCGTCGGAGATGGATACAGGGATAGACGTGAGGCTGGTGGTGGAGCACTACTCCAGATAGCGGAGGAGATATACATACATGGTGCAAACAGCAGTGGTTTTGGATGAGGCTCCAAAGCCGGAGATCCGGGTACTGGAGACCCAGGACAACTACGGCAAATTCGCCGTGGAACCCTTGGAGCCCGGCTATGGGGTAACGCTTGGGAACCCCATGCGGAGGGCGCTTCTCACCTCCATTCCGGGGACTGCGGTGACTTGGGTCAAGATAGATGGCATACTCCACGAATTCTCCACAATTCCCCACCTGAAGGAAGACGTGGCCGAGTTCCTGGTCAACATCAAGGCGGTCCGGCTGAAGTCCCTGGCGGACAGGCCCGGGAAGCTGCGCTTGGAGTTCGCCAGAGAAGGGGTTGTGACGGCTGGGGACATCAGCGTCTCATCGGACTTTGAGATAGTCAACCCTGAGGTAGAACTGGCTAACATGGAGTCCTCCGATGGACGGCTTTCGGTGGAGTTCAACGTGGAGCAGGGAAAGGGGTACGTGCCAGCCGGTCATACAGAGGGCCTGCCCATAGGTGTCCTCCCCGTGGATGCCATTTTCAGCCCCGTACGCAAGGTGAACTACATTGTGGAGAGCACCCGCGTGGGACAGATTACCAACTACGAGCGGCTGATCATGGACGTCTGGACCGATGGCACAGTCAGCCCCGTTGACGCTGTGAAGAAGGGCGCGGAGCTTCTTCTGGAGCACTTCTTCCTGTTCGCCAACGCGGACAAGGCCGGAGAGGGCACCGCGGAGAGGCCGTCTTTCACCGCAACCATCCCAATGGAGCAGTACAACACTCCCATAGAGAAGCTGGACCTCTCCTCTCGCATCCTCAACTGCCTCAAGAGGAGCAACATCAACAAGGTGGGCCAGATACTGGGGACGGATGAAGCGGAGCTCCTGAAGATACGAAACTTCGGAGCCAAGTCCCTTGATGAACTGAACGACAGGCTCAGGGAGCTTGGATACCTGACCGACAGGGTCGAACAGGGTGCCGGCCCGGAGGGGCAGGACGACTCCCCTGAGGGTGATGGCGAGGCAGCCACAGTGGAAGCCACCACGGTGGAGGGGCTATGAGACACGGCGTGTCAGGCCGCAAGCTCAGCCGTCCCACGGGGCAGCGTATGTTGATGTACCGGACTCAGGTCACGGACCTCATCCGCCACGGGCGGATCCGCACCACTGAGGCCAAGGCTAAAGAGGTGCAGGGCATGGTGGAGAAGGTGATTACCCTGGGCAAGAAGGGGTCTCTGAGCCACCGGCGCCAGGCGTTGGCCTTCGTCACCGATGAGAGAATGGTGAGGAGGGTGTTCGATGAGCTGGCCCAGCGGTACGCCGACAGAGCAGGCGGCTACACCAGGGTTATGAGAATGGAGCGCAGGAAGGGCGACGGCGCCTCAATGGCTCTTCTGGAGCTGGTCCAGTGATAGCTCAAGGCAGAGATGGTATGGGCTCCGCGCCGGAGGGTCTACGTCGGCTTGCCATGCTGGTGGAGTACGATGGCGGCGCATACCACGGCTTTCAGGCCCAGAGAAACGCCAGGACCGTTCAGGAGACGCTGGAGGAGGTTATACGCAGCCTCACCGGGGAGCGCCTGCGCGTCAAGGGAGCAGGCCGCACGGACGCCGGCGTTCATGCCCAGGGACAGGTGGTGGCTTTCGATACCCGCTCCCCCCATGCTGCCGGGGTATTCCTCCAAGCCCTCAACCACTATCTGCCCCATGACATCTCGATAAGGGAGGTCGTAGAGGTCCCCCAGGACTTCGATCCGCGAAGGTGGGCCGCCAGCAGGGAGTACCGCTACAAGATACTCAACAGGGCCACGCCCTCGCCGCTGCTCAGGGGCTTTGTCCACCACGTCAGGCAGCCGTTGGACACGGACGCCATGCAAGCGGCGGCCCGACTCCTGGAGGGCGAGAGGGACTTTGCGCCCTTTGCCGGCGCGCTTTCCAATGGATTGGACAACACAAGGCGGACTGTATTCAGATGCTCCGTCGGCAGGGTAGCGGACCTTGTGGTTCTGGACATGGAGGCCAACGGCTTTCTCCACCAGCAGGTGCGCCGCACGGCGGGGGCTTTGCTGGAGGTAGGGCTGGGCAGTTTGGATCTGCACGGGTTCAGGGATCTGGCCGAAAGCGGCAAGCACGGAGCCGCCGAGAGGGCGCTTTCCGCAATGGGACTCACGCTGCTACGGGTAAACTACCCCACTCCCCTGTTCCGGTCGGAGGACGCGATGGACGTGCAGGAGCAGGCGCTCCTGGAGATTGGAGCCATATGAATGCAATGAAGACGTACTCAACAAAGCCGTCCCACGTTGAACCTCGGTGGCACGTATTCGACGCTTCGGACAAGGTCCTGGGGCGTTTGGCGACAGAGGTGAGCGTACTACTGCAGGGGAAGCACAAGCCCATGTACGCTGCACACGTCCTGACGGGCGACTTCGTCATAGTGGTCAACGCCTCCAGGATAAAGGTGACGGGCAACAAACTTGACCAGAAGATCTACCGCAGCCACAGCAACTATCCGGGCGCTCTGCGGGAGACGACCATGTCCAAGATGCAGGAGAACTACCCGGACCGTATCATCCGCGAGGCCGTTCGCGGGATGCTGCCCAAGACGGTCTTGGGCAGGCAGATGCTGCGGCGGCTCAAGATATATGCGGAAGAGTCCCACCCACACGGGGCCCAGATAAGTGACATGTCCCGCGATGAAGTTATAGTTAAGCCGGCGGAGACGGAGAGGCCAACCACGGCTGAGGCAGTCGAGCAGCCCGTCGATGAGATGGTCGAGGAGCCAACCCAGGCTGAGGCTGAGGCAAGCGAGCAGCCCGCCGGGGAAGGCGCGTCCGGGGAGCCCGCCGAAAATGAGAAGGTGGAGAACTGATGACTGAGCAACACTACTACTATGGAACAGGAAAGAGGAAGACCTCGGTGGCCCAGGTCAGGCTGTACCCTGGCCGCGGGGAGTTCAGCATAAACAACAAGTCGCTGGAGGACGCCTTCCCACTGGAGGCTTGGCAGGCCACAATCCTGGAGCCTATGAAGGTGACCGAAAGCCAGGGCAAGTTCAACACGGTGGTCAAGCTCCACGGAGGGGGTGTGTCCAGCCAGGCCGGCGCCCTGCGTCACGGCATCGCCCGCGCTCTGCTGCTTTTTGACATCAGTCTCAGGCCGGCGCTCAAGCAGCGCGGCCTCCTTACACGGGACTCAAGGATCAAGGAGAGCAAGAAGTACGGCCTCAAGCGGGCCAGGAGAGCGCCCCAGTACACCAAGCGATAGCGCTTTTGGGGAGGCGTCTCCCATGAAGTTCCGCGTATACATTGCATCAAGCGTGGACGGCTTCGTGGCGACCGCCGACGGAGGCGTCGAGTGGCTAGACGCATTCCACGACCCGGAAGGCTACGACTACGACCGCTTCATCCGGCAGATAGACGCTATCGTAATTGGCCGCGCAACCTTCGATCAAGTCCTGGGCTTCGGCCTCTGGCCGTATGAGGGCCGCCACACATACGTGCTCACCTCGCGGCCCATAGACAACCCTCCCCCACTGACCGTCGCCTGGCAGGACGGCGCTGCAAAGCTCGTTGAGCGCCTCAGAGGCATGGCCTTGCAGGGCGATGTCTGGCTCCTTGGCGGGCCAAAGAGCATTGGGGCCTTCCGCGAGCTTGACGCCGTGGACACGTACGAGGTCTATGTGATGCCTGTGCTGCTGGGCGCGGGCATTCCCCTGTTTGTGGAACATCACACCGCTACGCGGCTGGACCTTGTGGACTCCCACGCGTTTGAGGACGGGGTGGTGAGGCTGGTGTACCAACCGGCACAGCAGCGGACGGGTCAAGATTGACAACAGGCGCGCGCGGGGGCATGATGGAACCTGGAGGTTGCCTGGGAAATGCGAGCTGTTTCGCTCTCGTCCAAGGCGTTGCTGCGCCCAATCGTCCTGGGGCTGTCGGCCCTGGCGTTACTGGGCGGGTTGGCGGGGGTTGCCCTGGGCCAGGGCAGCCACGCCGTCTTCATTGAGATCAACGATGTCATAAACTCCACCACAGCCGGCTTTCTGGACAGGGCCGTGGACAGCGCGGAGGAGGACGGAGCCGAGCTTATCATAGTCCAGTTGGATACTCCCGGAGGGTTCCTGTCCTCCACCAGGGACATGGTGACCGCCCTACTGGAAGCGGATGTTCCATCGGTGGTCTACGTTGCGCCCGGCGGCGCTCACGCCGCTTCCGCCGGCACATTCATAACCGCTGCGGCCAACGTTGCGGTCATGGCCCCGGGGACGAACATCGGCGCCGCCAGCCCCGTTGGCGCCGGTGGCGCGGAGCTGCCGGAGACCATCAAGAGCAAGGCTATGGAGGACGCGGCCGCGCTCCTCCGGGACATCGCCACCAAGCGGGGTAGAAACGTTGAAGCGCTGGAGGCAACCGTGCTGGAAGCCAAAGCCTACACGTCGCAGGAAGCGGTTGACCTCAACGTAGTGGACTTCATAGCTGAGGATGTGGAGGAGATGCTGGAACTCCTGGACGGCAGGACAGTTGAGACTGCCGCGGGCGCCGCCACTCTGGCCACCCTGGGGCTGGACGTGCGCAGGATAGACATGAGCTTTGTGGAGCGGTTCCTGCTGGTGTTGTCAGACCCCAACATTTCCTTCATCCTGCTCACCGTTGGCGGGCTGGGCATCATGATCGAGCTGTTCAATCCTGGGCTGGTAGTACCTGGGGTCGTGGGGGTCATCTGCCTGCTTCTGGCCTTCCTGGCCATGGGCAACCTGCCGGTGAACTGGGCGGGGGTTGCCTTCATCATTCTGGCAATGGCGCTGCTGTTCATGGAGGTTCAGGCGGCGGGCTTTGGAATTTTGGGCGCAGGGGCTATAATAAGCTTTATAATAGGTGGGTTGCTGCTGTTCAACCGCTTCGGCGCTCCGTCTCCCACCATGCCGTCGGTAGGAGTGAACCTATGGGTGCTGCTGCTTATGGCTGCCCTGCTGCTGGGCGGTGGAGGCTGGGTCCTGGCGACTATGGTCAGGGGGAGGCAGATCGTTGGCGACTCCACGGCTGAGATGGTGGTAGGACAGACGGGGACGGTGGTCTCGGAGCTGGCTCCAAAGGGCACGGTGCGCTTGACCAGCGAGTTGTGGAGCGCAGTCGCCGCCGATGACGGGGTGATTGGCGCCGGTGAGAAGGTGGAGGTGGTTGGCCTTGACGGGCTGATTCTTAGGGTATCAAAACGGGAATGATAAAGGAGGTCACATGGTATTCTGGAGAGTTGTAAAACAGTATGAACGCATGGTGGTGCTGAGGTGGGGCAAGTTTTTGGATGTACGCGGGCCGGGCCTCAGGTTGGTCGTGCCCTTCATGGACCAACCTTACAAGGTTGACCTGCGGGAGCAGGTGGACAGGGTGCCGACACAGAAGTACATAACCTCAGACAACGTGGTAGTGGACATGGACTTCGTCATCTACTACAGGGTCCTGCCGGACAACGACGAGGTGCGCAAGTCTGTCATGGAGATAGAGAGCTACCGGGTAGCCACCATAAACCTCTCATTTGCCACCCTCAGGGCGGTAATAGGGTCTACAAGCCTGTCCGAGGCGCTTTCTGAGAGGGAGAAGATCAGGGACCAGCTCCAGGTGAGGATGGACGAGGTTACGGGGCGCTGGGGCATCAAGGTGAGCCAGGTGGAGATCAACGAGATAGATCCGCCGCCGGGGGTCAAGGCTGCGATGGAGCGTGAGAAGTCCGCCGCGGCCATAAAGACCGCGGAGATCACCGAGTCCGAGGGCTCCCGCCAGGCGGCCATCAACCGGGCGGAGGGCGAGAAGCAGGCGTCCATCCTGATGGCGGAGGGGTCCAGACAGTCGGAGATCCTGACCGCCGAGGGCGACCAGCAGGCGGCCATCCTGAGGGCGGACGGATTCAGCACGGCGTTGGACAGGATAAACAACGTGGCGCAGGGCGCAGACGCCCGGACAATGAGCCTCCAGTACTTTGAAACCCTGAAGGATCTGGGAGGCAGCCCTGCCACCAAGTTCATATTCCCTATGGAGTTCACCAGCATGCTCCAGTCCTTTGTGAGCTCGGCAGCCCAGCGCGGGTCGGAAGGCGGACAGAACTAGCTGATCTGCTCCTGGGAAGAGCCGGCGAACCGGGCCAGACCCTGCGCCAAGGCTTGATGCTGAGGCAGCTCCAGGTTGGGGTCCTCCGTCAGGAGGGCCGATGCCTCCTGACGCGCCAGCGCCAGTATGTCCTGGTCGGAGAGGCGGGCCATGCGCAGGTCCGGCAGGCCGCTCTGCCGTGTTCCGAAGTAGTCCCCGGGGCCTCGGAACCGCAGGTCCTCCTCGGCCACGGCGAAGCCGTCGCTCATTCGCTCCATGACCTCCAGGCGTTCCCTGGCCTCCGGCGACGGGAAGTCGGACATCAGAAGGCAGTAGCTGGGATGCTCGCCGCGGCCCACACGGCCGCGGAACTGGTGGAGCTGCGCCAGGCCGAATCTGTCGGCGCCGTCTATGAGAATGACGGTGGCGTTCTGGTTGTCGATCCCCACCTCAATCACCGGCGTTGACACCAGAATATCCAGCTCGCCACGCTGGAATCCGGCCATGACCTCCTGCTTTTCCCTGAACGGCAGCCGGCCGTGCAGCAGCCCCAGGGACAGCTCCGGGAACACCTCCGCCGACAGGCGATGGAACTCGGTTGTGGCGGCCCTGGTCTGCAGCGTCTCCGACTCCTCGATGAGCGGGCAGACGACAAAGGCCTGGCGTCCCTGGCTTACCTGGCGGCGAAGAAACTCGTAGGCGTCCCGGCGGCGGTCTGAGGGAACCTTCCTGGTCTGGATCGCCTGGCGTCCCGGCGGCAGCTCGTCCAGCACGGACAGGTCCAGGTCGCCGTACAGTGTGAGCGCCAGGGAGCGCGGTATGGGCGTGGCGGACATGACCAGCAGGTGGGGCGTTTCTCCCTTCTGACGCAGCCCGGCCCGCTGCATCACTCCAAAGCGGTGCTGCTCGTCCACCACCGCCAGGCCCAAGCCGGGGAGATCCACTCCCTGCTGTAGAAGGGCATGAGTCCCTATCACCATGTCCAGGCCACCCTTGGACATCATCTCCTGCGTCTCCCTCTTCTGCTTCCTGCTGTGGCTACCTATGAGGATGCCCAGGGAGATGGGGCGCGGAAAGGGGTCCAGCCGGAACGTGAACCAGGTCTCATCACTTTCCGGCCTGGGCAGCCCCTCCAGAAGGCGGGATATGCTGTTGAAGTGCTGCTGAGCCAGCACCTCCGTGGGCGCCATGAACGCGCCCTGGTAGTCGTTGGACACGGTGGAGAGGAGGGCCGCCAGAGCCACCACGGTCTTGCCGCTGCCCACGTCCCCCTGTAGCAGGCGGCTCATAGGCCGCTCCTTCTCCATGTCCCCCAGAATTTCCTCCAACGCCCTGCTCTGGGCATTCGTAAGCGCGAACGGAAGGCGAGAGAGTATGGCATTCAGCACGTCCCGGTTTCTGCTCATGGGAGGAGCGCCACCGGCTTCCCGCCACTCCCTGCGGCGAGAGAACACGTATAGCTGCATCATAAACAGCTCGTCAAAAGCAAGCCTCCGTCTGGCTGAATCCTTGCTCTCCCAGTCCTGTGGGTAGTGGGCCTGGTAGACGGCTTGCGGGAGGTCCAACAAGCCGGCTCGCCGGCGCATGGCCTCCGGCAGGGGATCCGGGACGCGGGAAGCCCAGCTGTCCAGGGCTCCCTTGATCAGGCGGCGAACGGTCCGGGGCGTAAGGCCCTCTGTCAGAGGGTATATGGGAACCAGGCGGCCAGTGTGTATCAGGTCTTCCCCGTCGTCCTGAACTACCTCGTACTCGGGGGACTCCATCACCCTTGCGTCCCTGAAGACGCTCACCCTTCCGCTGAGCACGAGACGCGTCCCCGGCCTGAACCGCCTGGCGAGATAAGGCTGGTTGAACCAGACGACGCGAATATTTCCGGTCTCGTCTCCCACCACCGCTTCGGTAGACCTTCTATGGCCTCCCAGGAGCGTCTCCCTGGCCTCCCACACGTTGACCATCACCGTCTGCTCTGTATCCACCTCCAGGCCGGAGACCTTGCGGAGGCTTCCGAAGTCGTTGTGCCTGGGCGGGAAGAGGTACAGCAGGTCGCGTATGGCGCTCACTCCCAGGCGCTTCAGCTTGCCGGCCAGCGCCGGGGTGACCCGCGGCAGGGCTGCTACGGGAGAGTCAAGGGTAGGGCTCTGCTCCGGCTCCCTCCGACGCGATGCGGCGGCCGTCCGCCTGGGAGCCGAGGCGCCGGCGGCCTTTGCGTTGGGTTCCTGCTCTGCGCCCAACAGCTTTAGGGTGTCCTCTACCCATCTCCGCCTCTGGGCGCCGGTAATGGAGGCGTAGCCCTGCCGGGGAAGCCTGATGGGTGGGTCGTCCGGCAGTTTCTCCAGCCGTCCGGCCAGAAAGCGGTCGAGGCCGCCGACCACCGCGGTGTCCGCGTAGCCCTTCTGTCTCTCCAGGGAGAGTATTTTCCTCAGTGTGTTCAGTTCAGGATGGAGCATTTCGGGGTATCGCAGGCAGCTATGATGGGTCGGCTTCTTCCACACTCACCCGTCTGCGGTGGAAGGGATTTGTGGTCCGGCAGGTGGTTGCGCAAGAGTATCTTGAGTCGAGAAGAAGCCCCCCAGCAGTACGCGAGCCGCAGCCGTTTTGCAGGGGTCTCCCAGGAGCGCTAGGGACCCCCCGCTCCCTGCATTCTCAAGGCGATCGCCAGTATTCCAGGACCCAGATACGTCCCTACCACCGGCCCCACCTGGCTGACAAATACCTCTCCTCCGGGCAGAAGGGGTTTCAGGCGCTGGGCAAGGGCTTGCGCCTCGTCCGGAGTGGTGCTGTACGCCACGGCCAAGTCATCAACCGGCATGTGCTCCTGCGCCAGTTGGTAGAGACGCTCGACGCCCTTGGCCCTGGACCTCGCCCGCTCCAGTGGGTGGACCACTCCGTCCATAGTGGTCAGAATGGGCTTGATCTGGAGTAGAGACCCAGCGAAGGCCTGAGCCTTCCCTATTCGCCCGCCCTTCTCCAGGTACTTCAGTGTGTCCAGCAGGCCGAAAAACCGGACTTGGGGAATAGCGCGGCGTGTCTCCTCGACGGCCTCGTCCAGTCCGGCTCCACGCTGGGCCGCCCGGCTGGCCGCTATGGCTGCCATGCCCAGCCCAAGGGAGCCTTGCAGGGAGTCCATTATCTCTATGCGGCAGTCGCCCTGGAACTGCTCCCTGGCCTGGTTGGCCGAGTTCATCGTCCCGCTCAGCTTGGCTGAGATGTGGACGGAAAGTATCTCGTCAGTGTCCTGGCTCAGCTCCTGGTACGACCGCAGAAAGTCCCCCACAGTAGGTTGGGACGTGGTTGGAAGGCGAGGACTGCTTACCAGTCTCCGGTAGAATTCGTCAGGGAAGATCTCCACGCCGTCCCGGTACACCTCTGTGCCGAAGTGTACGTTGAGGGGGACTACGGTTATTCCCAACTCCTTCGCCAGAGCTGGGGGCAGGTCTGCGGTGCTGTCGGTGACGACCTTAACGGGCATGGGGTTTGCTCCTCACTCCACGGATATTATGTAATCATAGTGGGGCTGCCCGCCAAAGGCCAGCTCCACCTCCACGCCAGAGAAACCGGAGCGGACCGCATCGGCCGCCTCCAACGCCTCGGCCTCGCGGGTGTCGGCGCCACGGTAGATGGTGGCTAGGGCCCCGTCCTGGGGAGCTATCCTGCCCACCAGATCAAGCAGCACGGCGATGCAGCTATCCCCGGCCACCACTAACCGCCTCTCCAGGAGTCCCATTAGCTGGCCCTCGGCTACCTTAACGCCCCCAATCTCCGCGGCTCGCTGCGCCACGCATACCGCCCCGGAGATTACGCCGGAGACGGCCTGGGTCATGGCCTCCACGTTGGCCTCGAAGTCCTGCTGCGGGTTGAATGCGAGGAGCGCGGCGATCCCCTGCGGGATTGTCCTGGATTGGATGACTGTCATGGGCGTTGGGGATAGAGAGGATGCCTGTTCCGCCACCGGCGTTATGTTGGGGTTGTTGGGAAGGACGATGGTTCGCTCGGCGGCTATGCCCCCGGCGGCGTCCAGGATTTCCTGGGCGCTGGGGTTCATGGTGTCTCCTCCCGGCAGGACGGCGGAGGCGCCGGAGTCCAGGAATATATCCGCGAAACCCTGGCCGGAGACCACCGCCAGCACACCCACAGGCTGGAGCTTCTGCGCACTGCGCCGGGCCTCCACAAACTCCTGATGCTGCTCATCCATGTTGACAATGCTCACTTGGGAGAGTGTGCCCAGCGTTACGGCGTAGCTGAGAACGGGGCCGGGGTCCCGTGCGTGGACATGCACCTTTGCCACCGCGTCCCCGCCGATGACAACGGTTGAGGTAGCCAGCGACTGCATCTCTCCTCTCAGGGTTTCGGCGTCCAGCGCCTCTCCCTGTATGAGGAACTGGGTGCAGTAGCCATAGAGCTCTTCCTCGGTGGCCGCGATAAACGTCTCTCTGACGCCGCGTTGCGCCGGTTCCATCTCCGGAGCGGTAAGCTCAATCCCCTCCAAGTCCTCTCCTCGAAGGCCCTTGAGCGCTCCCTCCAGCAGAATGGACAACCCCTGTCCTCCGGCGTCTACCACTCCCGCCTCCCGCAATACGGGGAGAAGGGAGGGAGTCCTGGCTACCGAGGCCTTGGCCGCCGCGCATATGGCCTCCCACAGCTCCAAGACATCGTTGCTCACAGCCGCCTTTGCCTGGGATGCCTCGGCGACCTCTCGAATGACGGTGAGCATGGTGCCCTCCACCGGGTTACCAACCGCTCTATAGGCTGCTGAGGCGGCTTCCGACATCGCCGTAGCTATCGCCTGGCAGTCGAAGCTGTCTCTGTCGCCCAGTCCCCTGGCAATCCCCTGGAAGAACTGGGCCAGGATCACCCCGCTGTTTCCACGGGATCCCAGGAGGGCGCCTCTTGCCATAGTGGACATGAGCTGCGAAGCGGGGACGTCCACAGCCTTGGCCGTAGCCTCCTCCAGCGCCTTCATGGTCAAAAGCATGTTGGTGCCCGTATCTCCGTCCGGAACGGGGAAGACATTGAGAGCGTTGACGGCCTCAACCTTGGCTTCAAGGGCCATGCGGCCGTGCAGGAGAATACGCCGCAGGTCAACGGCGTCCAGAGAGAACATAGTAGCCCCCGCATCTCTTCCCATATGGCGAGGCTGCCACGCAGTGGTTTGCGCTGCGGCCCTGGGCATTGCCAAAGTAACCGCCATCTGGTAGTCTAAGTCCCTGAATTGTACTTAATCCACAGGCATACGTCAAAGTGGCGGATGCGCCGGACTCCAGCGGTGGATGATGTCTGAACGGCGTATTCGCGGGGTGAGAGAAGAGAAATGGCTAAGTGTGAGTTGTGTGGCAAGGCAGGCCACTCAGGGAACAACGTGAGTCACTCCAAGCGGAGGACAAAGACCCGTTTCATGCCCAACATCCAACGGGCCACCATTGACGTTAGGGGCAACCTCCGTAGGGTATCCCTATGCACGCGCTGCCTGCGCACCCGTAACAAAGCGCCGCGAACCGCTACGGTCTGAGCCGACCAGCCTCGCAGCTTTACTCCCGGCGCGTGTCCCCTGGACGCCCAGGTACGCCGCGGCCAGGTAGCGATTGCGCCTTCTCTACGGGTTGGGGCTTAGGCCAAGGCGCCCTGCCACAGGCTTCAGGGACTCCACCACGAACTCGATAAGCTCATCCAGGTCTACCCCCAGGTCCTCGGCGCCCTGGACCATGTCATCCCTGCTGACGTTGCGGGCAAAGGCCTTGTCCTTCATCTTCCGGCGCACCGCGCGGGAGTCGGTGTCCGACAGGCTCTTGCTGGGCCGCACCAGGGCCACCGCCGTTACAAACCCTGAAAGCTCGTCTAGGGCAAACAGGGCTTTTTCCATGAGGCTGTCGCGGGAGATGCCGGTGTGGTTGCCGTGTGAGAGGACGGCGCGGACTATCGTCTCCGGGTAGCCCCGTTCCTCAAGGATTTTGGCTCCAAACTGGGGGTGCTGGTCGTCTGAGGGACAGGCGTCCCAATCGAAGTCGTGAAGCATACCTGTAATCCCCCAAAGCTCCTCGTCCTCGCCGGCCTTGCGGGCGTAGGCTCTCATGGCCGCCTCAACGGCTATGCAGTGCCTCAACAGCCTCTCAGACTTGGCGTACTCCTCAACCAGCGCCCATGCGCTCTCTCTGTCCATCCTCAACCTCCTTAAGCGAGTTGCCCGGACCGTCAGTCAACCGGCGGGTCGCTCTCCTCTGCCGGCGTGGCCTGCTTTGGGTCGCATTTTCGCGCGGTGGTGATGAAGCCGGTGTGGCCTATCATACGATGCGCTGGCCTCACGCTGCGATGGGTAACCGACCACGGCCGGGCCAGCAGTTCCACGGCCTCCACCAGCTCAAAGTGTGGATCATCCGCCAGCGCCTCGTGAAGCTGGTGTACCTGAAGAATCGTGGGAAGGTAGCTGAGGAAGATTCCACCGGGAGCCAGCGCCCTGGCGGCATCCGGGACTACGCGCCAGGGTTCAGGAACGTCCAGTACGATCCGGTCCAGAACGGTCTGGTCCAAGCCCTGGTAGACGTCTCTAACCTGTGTCTCCAGATTGGCCGGGTCCGGGACTATGGTCTCGATGTTCTTTCGAGCCTTCTCCACCAACTCCGGTCTCATCTCAAAGGAGATGACCCTTCCCCCTTCTCCTACCGCTCGCAGAAGGGCCATGGTCAAGGCTCCGGACCCCAGGCCGGCCTCCAGGACTGTGGCCCCGGGGAAGATGTCTCCGTACATCAGTATGGCGCCCAAGTCCTTGGCGTATATCACCTGGGTGGAGTGTGGCATCTCCTGGACGTAGTCGCCCAGGGTGGGGGAGAAGGCCAGCAGCATGTGGCCGGTGGTGGTGTACAGCCGGGCTCCCGTTGCCCGGCCAATCAGGTCGTTGTGGGCTACCACCCCCATGTGGGTGTGGTAGGACTCATCCGGCGACAGCGAGAGCAGATACCTCCTGCCGCGCCTGTCCACCAGTAGAGCGGGGTCACCCTCTGCAAACAGGCGCCGCCCATTTGCCGTATCGTGGTGAAGGTCCGCCGCCATGAGGGTATTGTAGGGCGAAGGACGCCGCAGTGCAAACGCAATCCCACCGCGTCGTTCCCGCGCAGGCAGGGCCCCATCCCCCGCTCATATGGTTCGACAGGCTCACCACGAGCGGTCACACTCTCACCATCGCCATGCCCGCGAAAGCGGGCATCCAGAGGGGAGGGGGGATCGGGCGCGTAGGGGGGCAGGTTTCAAACCTGCCCCCCTACGATTACGATGTTGCCCTTTGCGCTCAACCGTATTTCCTGCGAAAGCGTATCCCGTACTCCGATACGGGGCAGGAATCCAGGCTCTGAGCGGGGAAAGGGATTGGGGCGGCCTCTACAGCTTGTCCAACTCCTCCAGAATCTCCTTGGAGTCCGGCAAGCCCTCGGTGTAGATCCTCTTGAACCTTATCACACCCTCTTTGTCTATGATGATCACGGCCCGCCTTGTTACGCCCCGCTCCTCGTTGTAGATGCCCAAGAGGTCCGACACCTGTCCCTTGGGGTGGAAGTCGGCCAGCAGCGGGTATGGGAGGTTTCCCAGCCCTGTGGCGAAAGCCCTCTGAGTGGGTGCGCTGTCAACGCTCATGCCCAAGACCTGGGCGTCGCGCTCCTCGTACCGGCGGTTATCCAGCCGGAATGAGGAGCACTGGTGCGTTCAACCGCCTGTAAAGGATAGAACGTGGGTCTGGAGCACCACCGTCTTCTGTCCAAGGTACTGGCTCAGGGTGACGTCTTCACCCGTGTGGGAGCGGAGTGTGAAATCTGGCGCCTTGTCTCCTACCTCTGCCGGCATTTGTACCTCCTGAAATTAATGACTCTATCATAGCGCAAAACGTGGCCTTACTGCGATACGCGCGGCGACCCAACGGCAATACGCCGCGGAGGTTGGAGTGGGTGAGGGCGTCCGTTCCCCTTGAACCCGGTGCGCCTTCAATGGGCACGGGGGAACGGACCACCACTCCGGCTAGCCTTCAGCCGAGCGCTGCTATGAGTCGCGTTGGTTGCGGGGGTCCTTTGCAAGACCCTGGGACGTGCGGTCTATGATGATGGCGAGAATGACGATGCCAATGCCACCCAGCAGGCCTCTTCCGAACTCCAGTTGGTTGATACCCGCAAGCACGTCCGCCCCCAAGCCGGCGGCGCCCACCATGGAGGCGACTACCACCATTGCAAGAGACATCATTATGGTCTGGTTTACCCCTGCCATTATGGTCGGCCGCGCCAGGGGGAGTTGAATCTTGACTAGCAGCTGCCAGGGGGTGGTGCCGAAGGCCCTGGCGGCCTCGATCAGCTCCGGAGACACCAGGCGGATACCCAGGCTGGTCAATCTCATGGCCGGGGGTGTGGCGTAGATCATGGTGGCCATCACCGCCGGAACCTTCCCGATTCCCAAGAAGAATATGGCCGGTATGAGATATACGAAAGCGGGCATGACCTGCATCAGGTCCAGGACGGGACCCATCGCGCCTTGGAGGCGTTCGCTCTTGGCCATCAGAATGCCCATGGGGATGGCCACGATTACGGACATCATGGTTGCAGTGCCCACCACGGCCATAGTGCGCATGGCGTTATCCCACAGGCCGAATATCCCTATGCCCATAAGACCCAGGATGGCAATGAGCGCTATCCTGTACCCACTCACCTTCCACGCTATCAGGGCGGTTGACCCTATGAAGAGCCACCAGGGCATTGCTATCAGCCCCTTTTCCAGGGGGACAAGGGCTTTGTTCAAGACGTTTCTGAAGGACTGGAAGTAGCCGCGCCACTCGACTACCATCCACTTCACCCTGGCATCTATCCAGTTGTCCAGGGCGCCGGGGCGGACCTCAAGGCCCAACACATTCACGCTCAGAGGCTTTACGAATACGTTTCGGCCTTCCACCGTGATCTCCTGGCTCGGCGCGCGGAACGGGAACGAGTCTGTGGGGCCAACGGTGGCGATTGTGGCGGCCAGGATCACCACCACGCCGAGAGCCAGCCGCCACGTCCAGCGGTTCAGGGCTTTCAGGGTGTTCCACAGGAGGAATCCCATGAATCCCAGGAAAAGCCACATGTAGAGCCGTGGAAAGAAGACCTCCATGGTTGGGCCGGCCATGAACTTCATAGCCAAGTCCCAGATCAAAAAGGCAGCCACCACAATAAAGGCGCCGCGCAAAGCCCATTGCCATATGGAAAAGGCGCTTCCCCAAGTGCGAACTGTGCTCATGCTACGAGGAATGTCCATTGTATCCTCCTATGTAGGTAAGGTGTCAGGTCTCGTAGTCCGGCTGTGTGCAATGTTTGACCGGCCGTGCCGCCGGGTATTCGAAACGTCCTATCTGGTGGGTGTGGCGGGGGCATCCGTTTGATTCTGCTGGTTCTCGGCCAAGCTGGATAGGAGCGCTGTTCTGGGTATCACTCCAAGGAGCTTGCCTCCGTCGTCCACCACAGCAATGGGGCAATCGGTCGCCGCAGACAGGGGGATAAGGGCATCTATGGAGGTGGCCGGGGAGACCCTGGGCCGGTGTGGAGATTCGGGGTAGTCCAGGCCCTGAAGGGGCGTGGACCCGCGTTGGGCGGCAGCGGCCGCCTGTTCTGGCGTAACTACTCCTATGAAGGCGCCTTCGGAGTCCACCACAAAGGCATACCCCGCGTTGTTGCCCCGCATCGCCTCCAGGGCCGCCTGTGCCGGCTGGGAACCCGGCACAGTGGCCTGCGGGCTCTCCATTATGCTGCCGGCTCCCAGGATCTTGGTCTTGGAAACGTCTCTTATGAACTCACTCACGTAAGCGTCGGCGGGATTCTCAACGATGTCTTCCGGGGCGCCCATCTGGATTATCTTGCCGTCCCGCATAATGGCTATGCGGTCCCCCAGCTTCAGCGCCTCGTCAAGGTCATGGGTGATGAATATTATGGTCTTCTGTATTCGCTGTTGCAGGTTCAACAGCTCGTCCTGCATCTCGCGGCGTATCAGGGGGTCCAGGGCGCTGAACGGTTCGTCCATCAGTAGGATCTCCGGGTCAACCGTCAGGGCTCGAGCCAGTCCCACGCGTTGCTGCATACCCCCGCTCAGCTCCGTGGTGTAGGCGTTCTCCCATCCCCGCAGCCCCACAAGCTCAAGGGAATCCATGGCTCGCTCGTGGCGCTCTCTCTTGCTCATCCCCTGTACCTCCAGCCCCCAAGCCGCGTTGTCTATGATGGTGCGGTGGGGGAGCAGGCCAAAGTGCTGGAAAACCATAGCGGATTTGCGCCGGCGGAATTCGTTAAGCCTGCGGTCGTCGTACTCCAGAATGTTCTCGTCGTCTATCACTATCTCGCCGGCATTGGGCTCTATGAGGCGAATAAGGCATCGTATGAGGGTAGATTTGCCGCTTCCTGAGAGTCCCATGACCACAAATATCTCGCCGAGGGACACGTCAAAGCTCACGTCCTGCAGTGCTACCACGCAGCCCAACTCAGCCTGAATATCCGCCTTTGTGTAGTCGGCGTATTCCGGGGTCATGGCCCGTTCCGGGTTGTTTCCGAACACTTTCCAGAGCGAGTTGACGGAAATGCAGATCCCGCTCACGTCGCGTGAGAAAGCGCCGGCTACGGCGGTCCCGCCGGTTGACAGTCCGTTATCCAAGCTCATGGATTACCTCCTTGGTCTACCCTTCATGGTGGACGCGCCGTTCAAGCGCATATCCTCCTGTCGCGATGTCCATCGCAGGGTCTCCTCCGGGGCAGATGCCCCGGGTGTATCTATGCCTCTCCCGGACGAGTTTCACCGGGTCCGTCCAACTTCTGCGGCCCCATGACGCCGGGAGGCGATTTTGAGATTGGGGTTAAACCTCGGAGGCAACCCCTCTCTTATATATACTCCACATCTGGCCCCGCTGCTCCGCCAACGTCATTGAGTAGCTGTTGAGGGCCCACAGAGTGGCAGTACTCTGCACCATGCCGAGAAACGCGGTCGCCGCTGCATCCGGGTCTAGGTCAGGCCTGATGCTGCCCTCCCGGATACCCTCCTCCAGGACTCCCCGCAGGAACTCCAGGTAGTGAGTAAGCATCAGGGATACGCGGGCGCTGAGGCCAATGCCGTCGAAGCTCACGGCCTCTGTGATGATGATGAAGGAGACCGCTCTGTGACTCTCTACGTCGCTGAGATGGGCCTCAAGGATGCGCTCCAAGTTCTCCATTGCGGAGGCCCCTTCCACCCGGGCGTTGCGCACCGTATTCAGCAGGTTTGTCTCTATGTCGTCTATGAGCAGGGAGAGTATCTGGCGCTTGCTGGCAAAGTGGCGGTAGATGGCCCCCTCGGTCAGTCCCACCTGCTCGGCTATGGCGTCTATGGTCACGCCCTCCATACCCGTGGTGGTGATGAGACTTCTGGCAGCTTCTATAATCTGGCGCCGCCGTATCCGGGTGCTCTGTCTCTCTATCCGTGTACTCATAGCATAGTTGCAAGTAAGCGTTTGCTTACATGATACCCGCTCCTGATAAGGCCTGTCAACCCCTTTTACGCGCGCAAAACGGGAGGATGGCGTACAATGGACTGGCCCATTGCGACGCTGCGTTCGAATTGTTGAGGCAAACCCAACGCAATGTGGTATAATTAGACTTGTGGTATATCTCCAATCCTGGTAATTAGGGAGCAGTCATGGAAGAAGTTTTCAGGGAAGCATTGAATCTGCTGGACAAGGGCGAGCCGTTTGTAATCGCCACGGTGGTGGGCGCCAAGGGGTCCACTCCCCAGAAGCCCGGAGCCAAGCTGCTGGTGCGCGAGGACGGCAGCGGCGTGGGCACCCTGGGAGGCGGCTGCGTGGAAGGGGACATATGGTTTGCCGCTAAGATGCTCTTGAAGGAGGGCGGAGGGCCCACCGTTACCGACTACGAGTTGAACGAGGACATCGCGGCCAGGGAGGGGCTGGTATGCGGCGGCACCATGTACTTCCTCATCGACCCCGTCCTGGAGCCGGGGGCTGTCATGCAGCCTGTGAGCGAAATCGTCGGCGCGTACGACGGGAACCCCGGCGTGGGCCTGGCCACCCTTCTAAAGCCCTCCCAGGACAAGGGAAAGGTGGGGGACAAGCTCTTTATCGGAGATGACGGGGAGGTCAGTGGGTCTGTGGGCGACCCACTGCGTGACAAGGAGGTGGCCGAGGCTCTCCGTGGGCTTGTGGACTACGGGAGGGTCAAGATGCTGGTCACACAGGACGGCGCGCAGGTCTTCCTGGAGGGCTATACCATGCCGGCCTCCGTCATAGTTGCGGGAGGAGGCCACATAGGCAGGTCCCTGGCTCCCCTGGTGAAGATGATGGGCCTGCGGTTGCACGTTGTGGACGACCGGCCTGAGTTCGCCAACAAAGAGCGGTTCCCGGAGGCTGACAGCGTGGTGGTTGCGGACTACGCCGAGGGTCTGACTCAACTGGACATTCGCCCCAACAGCTCGATTGTGATAGCGACCAGGGGGCACCGCGAGGACGACCGGGCCTTGGAGGCTGCCGTTCGCAGCCCCGCAGGCTACGTGGGACTGGTGGGCAGCCGGCGAAAGACCATCCTCATTTACGAAGAGCTGCTTCGGCATGGCATCCCCCTGGAAAGGTTGCAGGCTGTCCATGCGCCCGTTGGCCTGGACATCGGCGCCAAGACGCCGGAGGAGATAGCCATGAGCATAGTTGCGGAGATTGTGGCCTTCCGCGAGGGTCGCCCCGGCAAGGCTATGACTATGGAGGGCAGATACCTCCAGAGGCTGGCCCAAAAGGTGGGGGTCCCGGTATAGCATACCGGTAATGGAAGGTATATCCGCTATTCTCCTGGCCGCTGGGGAGTCTACCCGCATGGGGCGGCTCAAAGCCCTCCTGCCCTGGCAGGGTTCAACCCTGATAGAGTACCAGGTGGAGTCTCTCTTGAGCGCGGGAGTCGCCGAGGTTGTCGTGGTGGTGGGCCACCGAGCAGATGAGGTTGGAGCGCCGGTAAGGGGCAGATCCGGGGTAACCACCGTGGTCAACCCGGACTACAAGCAGGGGAAGACAACCTCCATCAAGGCGGGGGTGCGCGCCATCTCCGGGCCGGTCCGGGGAGTCCTGCTACTGGCGGTGGACCAACCCAGGCCCCCAAGCGTATTGCGGCCCATTGTGGGGGCCCACCTGGCGAGCTCCGCGCTCATTACCAGCCCTGTGTATCAGGGGCGTGGGGGCCATCCGATGGTGTTTGCCTCCAGCCTGATCCCTGAGATCATGTCCATCACGGAGGAGGGCCAGGGCATGAGGGAGATCACCCGCCGCCATAGCAAGGACATCTACGAACTGCCGATGGACAACCCCGTTGTGAGGGTGGACGTCAACTCGCCTGAGGACCTTGAGGGAGCGCGGTCGCTGTTTGAGGAGGCCGGTTAGGGCCTGCGCGCTATATGGCCCCCTCTTCTCTTAACGAGGCTATCTGCTCCTCGGTGAGGCCCAGCATCTCCATGAGTACCTGAGCGGTGTGCTCCCCCAGGTCGGGGGATGGGAGCTCGGCGCCGCCCGGGGTGCGGGACAGCTTCACCGGGGTATCTATCATCGTCACCTTGCCCAGGCGGGGGTGAGGCACGTCCTTGATCATCCCGCGATGGCGCACTTGGGGGTCATGGGCCGCTTGGTCTATGGTGTTCACTGGGCCGCATGGGATACCCAGGGATTCCAACTCCGTCAGCCACTCCTGGGTGGTCTTCTTGCTAATCGCCTCGGCCAGAATGGGCTCCAGGATGTCCCATTGCAGGCTTCGCTCCCAACCGTTATCGAAGCGCGGGTCGTCTATCAGGTCAATGCGGTCTATGGCGGAGCACAACAGGGGCCACTTCTCCCGCCGGCCGTCGGCCAGAGCGATTGTGATATAGCCGTCGCTGGTGCGGAACGCCTGGAATGGGGCCGTAACGGGGTGCCTGGTTCCCAGGGGTTTGGGGACTTCTCCCGTGGCGAAGTAGCGGGAAAAGGCATTTTCCAGTATGGATAGCTGGCAGTCCAACATGGATATGTCCACCATCTGGCCCAGGCCGCTGCGGCTGCGGTCTTGCAGCGCCGCCAGTATGCCGATTATGGTGAAGAGGCCGGCTGTGATGTCTCCCTGTGAGACGCCGGGGCGAATGGGCGGCCCGTCCGGCTCTCCCGTAATGCTCAGGACGCCTCCCATCCCCTGGACAATGACGTCCAGCGCCGGCTTGCCCGCGTATGGCCCGTCCTGCCCGAAGCCGGATATCGCAGCGTAGATGATGGCCGGGTTGATCTGCGCGAGGACGGGGTAGTCCACTCCCAGCCTATTCGTGGCTCCGGGCGATAGGTTTTCCAGGACCACGTCAGCCCGCGCAGCCATTTGCAGGAAGACCTCCCTGCCCCTGGCTTTGGACAGATCCAGGGTCACGCTTAGCTTGCCCCGGTTGATGCTCATAAAGTAGGAGCTCTCTCCCTCTATGAACGGGCCGCTGGCTCGGGACCTGTCCCCTATCTCCGGCTGCTCCACCTTGATGACCTGCGCGCCAAGGTCCGCCAGGGTCATGGCCGCAAAGGGTCCGGCCAGAACGTGGGAAAGGTCTAGCACAACGATTCCGTTCAGCGGGCCGGGCATTGCTCCACTCCTCCGTCTATGGGATACGCTTTGAGGATTCTACCACCAAAGGGGCCTGTTCAATAGCGCCATCCACCACCGGGGGGCCGCTCCATACCCCCGGTGGCGCCAAACATACGGTTGTGTCCTATGCAGGGCATGGAATATAATGTAGGCTGGTAATCTGCACGGATGATTTAAGGGTATGGCTAATCAGAGAGACTACTATCAGGTTCTGGGCGTTCCCCGCAGCGCCTCTCAGGAGGACATACGGACCAAGTTTCGCCGCTTGGCCCTAGAGTACCATCCCGATAGGAACAAGGACCCGGACGCGCAGGAGAAGTTCAAGGAGGTCAACTCCGCCTACCAGGCGCTCAGCGACCCCCAAAAGAGGGCGCAATACGACCGCTTCGGCCACCTGGGTGTGGGAGGCGGGAGAGGCGCGGGCCACGGCTTCGAGGGCGCAGAGACCTTTGGAGGATTCGGCGACATCTTCGACGCCTTCTTCGGGGGCTCCGGCGCTCGCACGCGCAAGGCGCCCCAGCGTGGACGCGACGTGCATACTGCCACCACCGTCACCTTTGAGGAAGCTGTGTTTGGGGTGGGCAGGGAGATAGAGGTGGAGCGAGTGGAGCAGTGCGCCACCTGCAAGGGCACGGGCTCGGAGCCGGGGGCCTCCCCGGAGCAGTGCGCTCATTGCAACGGCGCGGGCCAGGTCAGGAGGGTCCAACGCAGCATCTTTGGGCAGTTCACACAGGTGGGCCCGTGTACACAGTGCAACGGGGAGGGGACCATTATAACCAACCCATGCTCCCACTGCCGTGGGTCGGCGCGTGAACGGCGGCATCGCAAGATCATGGTGGATATTCCTCCCGGCGTGGAGGACGAGATGCAGGTCCGCCTGACCCGGGAGGGCGATGCAGGCAGCAACGGCGGAACGCCCGGCGACCTGTACATAGAGCTTAGAGTGCAGCCCCACGAGGTCTTTGCCCGCAGGGACCACGATATTCTGCTTGAGCTTCCCATAAACTTCGCCCAGGCGGCCTTGGGCGATGAGCTGCAGATCCCCACACTGACCGGCCCGGAGACCATACGCATTCCGGAGGGCACCCAGTCCGGCGCCGAGTTTCGGATCAAAGGCAAGGGCATCCCCTACTCTGCCAAGGGCAGGCGAGGCGACCAGATGGTCATCGTGAACGTCGTCACGCCCAGTCACCTGGATGAGCGTCAGCGTCGGCTCTTCATGGAGCTCGCGGAGACTATGGGCAACGGCTCCAAGGACGATAAAGGCTGGTTTGGGAAGTTCAAGGAAGCCCTTGGCAAAGACGGCAAGGACTCTTGACCTCCTACATCCATAGCGCCCATGCGCGCCACCCATCCGCGTCCAAAGACCCATTCCTCCTGAATTCCTGCTTTCGGAGACCTTTGCGCGACTTTGGGCGCCATCCTGTGAAGAGACGACCCAACTGTCATTCCGAACGGAGCGCAGCGGAGTGAGGAATCTAAAGGCTCTCATCCTCCACGAGGGTTCCTGTGGCTGGAATCTCCCCATGACTATGGCTCAACGTCTTGGATTCCTCGCTACGCTCGGAATGACATCAAATGGAGCGTTGGGGCAGTTGCGCAAGGGTCTCCTTTCGCAGGCATGGTCTGCTGGTGAACGGGGAGCAGGGGCGCTGGGCCGCCCTTTCATACGGTACGGGGATGAGCAGGACTGGTCATAAGCTATGAAATGGCTTGAGTTGAGCCTTAGGGCGCCCCCGGAGTACGTTGAGCCTCTCTCTGTGGTCTTCCAGCGCTACGGCTATGGAGGCGTGGCTGTGGAACTGGAGGGAGGCTACAATCCGGACGAGGACGAAACGCCGGTCGATGAGCCTACGGCCATTCTCCGCTGCTATCTTCCGATCGACCACACGACGGCGTCTCGAAGGGGGCAGATTGGAATAGCCGTGGCCCTGATTTCGCGCCTCTGTCCCCTCTCTCCACTTGAGGAGCGGGAGATGGAGGAAGACGAGTGGATGGAGTCGTGGAAGAGCCACTTCTCCGTGCTGCACGTTGGGCGCATTGTCGTTTGCCCGTCCTGGATGGAGTACACGGCCAGGGACGGAGAGGTGATAATCGACATGGACCCCGGTATGGCCTTCGGCACGGGCCACCATCCCACCACCCGGATGTGCCTTGCTGAGTTGGAGAGGCTGGTGACCCCCGGGATGAGTGTGATGGACGTGGGAACGGGTTCCGGTATCCTGAGCATTGCGGCAGCCAGGCTGGGCGCAGGCCGCGTCCTGGCCCTGGACGTAGACCCGGTTGCCGTCAGGGCCGCGCGCGCCAACGTCCGGGCCAATGGGCTGCAACGCGTGGTCAAGGTGCAGTGCCGCACCCTGTCCCCTGGCGCCGGCGTGGAAGGCGGTTTTGGGCTGGTGGTGGCGAACCTCTACACCAAGGTAATCCTGGGCATGACCCAGGCCCTGGCGGCCCAGCTTGCTCCCGGCGGCATCCTCACGCTTTCCGGCATCATGGCGGACAGGGCGGAGGAGGTGGAGCGGTCGCTTGCGGCAGAGGGCTGCGCGCTTCTCCGAGTGGACCGCGAGGGCGATTGGGCGGCGCTCGTGGCCTCGAAGGCCGGTGGGTAGGCGATGCACCGGTTCTTCGTAGACCCACGGTGCATTCAGGGCGGGCAGGCCGTGGTGGATGGCCCGGTAGCCCGTCAAGCGGCGCAGGTGCTCCGTCTCCACGCCGGCGACCCAGTGGTACTGCTGGATAACCTTGGCTGCGAGTACGTTGTGACGCTGCATACCGTGTCTCCTTCTCGCCTGGCGGGTGAGGTTGTGGAGAAGAGGCGCGGGCCGGGCGAGCCGGGGTTGGCGTTGACTCTGTACCAGGGAGTGCTGAAGCGGGATAAGTTCGAGATGGCGCTCCAGAAGGGCGCCGAGATAGGCGTATCGACCTTCGTCCCTGTGCTATGCCGTCGCAGTATACCCAGGGCGTCCGAGGGCTGGGCCGATGGCCGGTATCCACGCTGGAACAGTATTCTCAGGGAGGCGGCGGAGCAGTGCGGTCGCACTCGTATACCGCTACTGAGGCCCCTGGCGTCGCTGAGGGAAGTCCTGGATACGGCCCCCGGCGTGAGGCTCATGGCCTGGGAGGGAGAAAAGGAGAGGGGGTTCAGAGAGGCCCTGATGGAGCGCCTGGAGACGGCCAGGACGGAAGGGGTCAGCATTCTGGTTGGCCCTGAGGGCGGCTTTGAGCCTGAGGAGGTGGAGGAGGCCAGGGACGCGGGGGTGACGCCGGTGAGCCTGGGGCATCGCACGCTCAGAGCCGAAACGGCGGGGCTTGTCATGGCCGCTGCTGCGATGTACCAGGTGGGAGAGCTGGGCAGGTAGCCTTCGGCCTGGCGGTCGGCCACTCCGAGCTCCGGGGCCTTGGGGACATGCTATACTTGCGGTACATCCCGGAAAGAGGTGAGAGCATGGTTAAAGCGGAGGAGCTACGGGAGGCGTATTCCAGCCTGGACCACAGCTACGAGGTACGGGAAGAGGGAGCCGTAGACGCTTCATGCCTCTTGGCCTTTGAGTACGAGTACCCGGAGCAGGAGTGCGAGATAGTTATGGACAGTGATGAATTCACCGCCGTGTGTCCCTGGACCGGCCTCCCCGACTTTGGGACCCTTACGGTCCGCTACACGCCCCACCGGAAACTGCTGGAGCTAAAGTCCTTCAAGTATTACCTTCTGTCTTACAGGCAGGTGGGAATAGTCCAAGAGCACGCCGCCAACCGCATCCTTGCAGATCTGGTGGCGGTCTGCCAACCCAGTCGTCTGGCTCTGACGCTGGACTTCAAGACGCGTGGAGGCATCCATACCGCGGTGGAGGTCTCCTACATAGCCCCTGAGGCATAACGCCGGGACAGGGACGGCTTACAGGCCACTTCCCTCAACCGGCCGGGCCGACCAGTATGTTATCATCCTCCACCCTGACGGCGTACATGGCCAGCGGTTCGTTGGCGGGCGGGGTGAGCGCCACACCGGTGGTCACGTCGAACTCACTGCCGTGGCATGGGCACTCGATGACCTGCCCCTCCAAATTGCCCTCCGACAGCGGACACGCTGCATGGGTGCACTCCTCTTGCAGGGCGTAGTACTGGCCGTCAACGTTGACCAGCATAATGCGTTTGTCATCCACATCCGCCAGCATGATCTGGCCCGGCGCCAGGTCTTCGGTTGAAGCTACCCTTACGAACTCTTGCACGGCTTCACCTCCCCTGATTCTGTGCATCCCGAACATGTTAACACCGTAAGCCCCGTCTGTCAGCGTGTATGCTGAAGGAACGAGAGAGAAGGCGCGCGTGTGCGGCTGAAGCGTCGGCCTCAACCGCCATTCCTATGTCTGGGCGATGCCACGTGTAGGGGCGGTTCGCGAACGGGAATGGGCGCCCCTACACGTGGCAGGTAAAGCCTTTTGGCATGTGGTAATATGACGTGGAGAAATACCGACCGCGAAGAGACGTGTATGCAGGATAGAGAACATCCGACCCCCGGAACCCGGCAGATAACAGGCGGTCAGCGCACTACGCTGCTGGTGGTCGCGGTAGCGGGGCATGGCCTGAAGCACATGTTCAACGCTGCCTTCTTCGTTCTGCTTCCGGACATCAAGGCCGGGCTGGGTCTCAGCAATACCCAAGTGGGCACCCTGTCCACGTTCAAGAACGTTGCGGGAGGGCTCGCCAACATCCCGGCGGGCTTTATGGGCGACCGGTTCGCCCACCGGCGGGCCGAGATCCTTAGCCTCTCCATCATCCTGGTGTCGGCTTTCGCGATGGCGCTGGGGCTGGCTACCAATTTCTGGATGGCGGTGATAGCCGCCTCTCTATTCACCATTGCCATCACGTTCTGGCATCCATCGGCTATATCGTCCCTTTCCAGGGAGTTCGCCTCACGCAGGGGATTTGCCATCTCCCTTCACGGCACAGGTGGCAGCATAGGCGAGACAGTGGGTCCCGTTCTGGTAGGGTGGCTTCTTGGGTTTATCACCTGGCAGGTTATCCTTCAGAGGAGTATAGGACTTGGGCTAGTATGCGGAGTCCTGATATGGCTCTTCCTCAGGAGCATCCCCACTACGGGTTCGTCAGGGGCGAGTGTCTCGAGCTACCTGGCGGACACATCCACCCTTCTTCGGAATGGACGGCTCCTGCTGGTGCTCCTGTTTGCGGCCGGATTTGTGGGAGGACAGAGCGCAATTCTGACCTTCCTGCCAATATACCTGAAAGAAGACTTGGGAGCCTCCAGCGCCACCACAGGACTGTTCCTGTCCCTGGCCCAGGTAGGAGGGATTGCGTCGCAGCCGGTTCTGGGCTTTGCCTCGGACCGTTTTGGGCGCAAGCTCATCCTGGCGCCCAGCTTGGTCGTGCTTGGGCTGACATTCATCGGGCTTGGCGTTGCGCCGTACGGTTGGGTGTTTGCAGTGGTGGTGTTTCTCATGGGTGGCTTCCTGTTCCCGTTGATGTCCATCCTGCTTGCCTCCGCAATGGACCTGGTGGCGGCGGGAGCGCAGGCCACCACGGTTTCCCTTGTGTTTGGCTCTGCCATCATTGTATCGGCGTTTGCGCCCGCCATAGCGGGCGTAATGGCCGACGCTATGGGCACAAAGGCGGCGTTCATGTTCGGCGCCGGGGTTGTGCTGTCCACAGCGCTGCTGACCGTGGTGACTCGCTGGCAGCCGTCGTCCGCAGGCGCTCCCCGATAGCCGCGCCCGGCTCGGCCGCCCGGCGACCCTGCGGCGGCAAGCCAACTATGCTCTGGCGCCAAGAAGCGGAGGACGCGGCCTCCGACGTAACCCCCCACTTTTGTTGACAAGGACAGCTTCCTATCCCTACAATGAACGCGATGCGGAGACTACGATGACAGTCGTTCAGCAGCTTTACGACCTCTCAGGCATAGACGGGGGAATCGACCGTCACGGGCAGTCCATAGCCTCTATTAATGAGACACTGGCGGATAACCAGCTGCTCCTGAGGTCCCGGCGGGCAGTGGAGGTGGCGCGGGCTGCTCTGAGCAAGCAGGAGGTCGCGCGCAAGGACCTGGACCTGACCGTAGGGAGCTTTCAGGACAAGGGCAAACAGCTGGAGGAGAAGCTCTACGGAGGAACGGTGCGCAACCCCCGCGAGCTGAAGGGTATGCAGCAAGAGCTGGAACTCCTCCGGGAACAACAGAAGCAGCGAGAGGATAATCTGCTCCTGGCCTTGGAGACCGTAGAGAAGGCGGAACAGAGGCTTGGCGGCCTGGAAGAGACCCTTCGCAAGGTACAGACGGCGAAGCAGATGGAGCAAGAGCAGCTGCTGGAGGAGAAAGCGCGTCTTCAGAAAGAGTTGGCTCTGCTGGAGGAGCGGCGTCACGGCCTATCCTCACAGGTGAGCCCCAATCATATGAGGCTCTACGACTCCCTTCGCTCCACCCGCCAGAGCCAGGCGGTGGCCAAAGTCGAAAGAGGGATATGCCAGGGCTGCCGCATCTCTCTGCCCACCAGGGCGGTGCAGATGGCCCGTACTGCGCAAGAGCCGGCTCAATGCCCCAGTTGCAGCCGGATACTGTATGTAAGCTGACCACCCATGAGGGCTATAGGTTACTTCTCCGTCCAGGGCGGGGCACAGGGAGAGACCGCGCTGCTTGGCCAGCAGGAGGCATTCTATGGCTATTGCCAAAAGCGCGGCCACCAACAGGTAGCGACCTTTGCAGAGGACGACCCGGACGGCGGACGCCTCCGTTATGGGGATATGCTGGACTACCTCAAGCAGTCCAAAGCTGAGTTCCTGGTTATCATCGCCGGCGCCCAACATCTTGGAGACACCCTGGAGTCCTCCGTGCGCCGCGTTCTGGAGCTGGATGCCCTGGGGGCCGAGGTCAAATGCAGCGACGAGGAGTTTCCGGACCCGCTTCAGCAAGCCCTGAAGCATTGGAACAGGGGGAAAGAGAGCAAGCCCAGGGGGGAGCGTATCAAGGAGGCCATGATCGCCAAGGCCATACGGGGCGAGGGGCTTGGCAAGCCTCCCTTTGGATACAGGATTGGCTCCGATCGCAGGCTTGAGGTTGTGCCGGATGAAAGCGCCACCGTGCGGCTCATATTCGACATGTACAACAATGAGAATCTGGGCATGAGGCGCATAGTACGCAGCCTGAACGAGAGAGGGGTCCAAACCAGGGGCGGCAGGGGCTGGAGCATCGTCACTGTGAGGGACATCCTGCGAAATCGCGCCTACATTGGCACCTACACCCGCTTTGGGATGAGGGTTCCCGGCAACCACACGGCAATCATAGGCCGAGACGACTTCAGATTGGCCCAGGACAAGATGGAGCAAGGGAGGAAGAGGCGCAGGACTCACCCAGTCCAGCCGTTCCTCCTATCGGGGCTGGTGTACTGCGCCTCCTGCGGGAATCGCATGATTGGGGTGAGCAGGCGTCAGGGGTGGAAGCGCAAGGACGGCTCTCGCGTTGAGGGGCAGTACCGCTACTACCAGTGCCAGTCCAGGACCAACCAGGGAATGTGCCGCTATCATACCTGGCGCGCCGACGCCCTGGAGCGCCGGGCGCTAGACCGGGCCAAAGAGGCGCTGGAGAGCGGGGAGTCCAGGCTGGACCCGCCTGATCGCCAACCCAACGCAGAAACGGGCGATCGGCCTCTCAGCCCCCAGTTCCTGAAAGCGCTTGAGAGCGCCGCCGCCGGCATCACGTCTTTGGGACGGCTCCGCTCAACCATTGCAGAGTTGGACGCCCAGAGAGCCGGCCCGGAGGGCGGCCTCTCATCCCCAAGCCCCCTGGAGGAAGCGCTTGCCACCGGAGACAGGTCGTCTCTGCTGCAACACTGGGACTCCCTGGACGGGGAGGGCGCCGGCCGTGTTCTCAGGGCGTTGGTCTCTCGCGTCTCTGTGGGAGACGACTCCGTCCAGCTTTCCCTGAGACAGGAGAGCGAGCGCCCGGAGTGAGGCCGCTCGCCCGTAGGCTGTCCAGGGGAAACAGACGAGAGGCTTTGGCTTGAGACCGCCCCCTTTTGACCCGCGCGCCTATCGGCGCTAAACTTAAGTGGCGTTGATAGGTAGGCTGGGCGATCGCTCCGACTTCGTCGGGGAGGAAAGTCCGAGCTCCAGCGGGCAGGGTGCTGGCTAACGGCCAGGCGGGGCAACCCGACGGAAAGTGCCACAGAAACTATACCGCCCCGGTTAACGGGGTAAGGGCGAAATGGCGAGGCAAGAGCTCACCGCTCCGATGGCGACATTGGAGGCAGGGCAAACCCCACCCGGAGCAAGGCCGAATAGGGGGACTAAGGGCGCCCGTGCCGTCCCCGGGTTGGCTGCTAGAGGCTTCAAGCAATTGGAGTCCCAGATAGATGATCGCCGTCCCGGCTATGCCGGGATACAGGACTCGGCTTACAGGCCTGCCTATCAACCATGCTCTCGAACCGGTCGGCGCAGCCCCGGCTTGCGGAGGCTGAGACCGTAGTAACGGATCCGTCACCCATTGGGGGGCTTTGATATGTTTTCCGACCAACTGAGCCGCGAGACTATTGTGAGCGCGCTATCCACCGCCATGCTGGGCAGGCGCGTGGACTATCTTCCCACCACCGCGTCTACGATGGACGACGCCAGGAAGGCCGCCCTAGACAACGCCCCGGAGGGCGCCCTTGTGGTGGCCGAGGAGCAGACGGCTGGCCGAGGCCGGTTTCAGAGGACGTGGGTCTCTCCGGCGGGCGCAAACCTGCTGTTCTCCCTGGTCCTGCGCCCGGAGCCCGAGGCATCCTCACAACTGAGTATGGTGGCCTCGCTGGCCCTCGCCAACGTGCTTCGCAGGCTTGTCCCGGATGCCTCGCAGGTCACCATCAAGTGGCCCAACGACGTCCGCGTCGGAGGGAAGAAGATAGGGGGCATTCTCATAGAGAGCTCCCTTGCCCAGGAGGGCGCAGACGGCTTCTCCATAATCGGCATGGGGGTCAACGTCAACTTCGACCCCGGGGAGTACCCGGAGATCAGGGACATTGCCACCAGCCTGCGGCAGGAGCTGGGGCAGCCCGTTCCGCGGGCGGAGCTCCTGGCGGATATAATGGCGGAGTTGGAGTGGCTGTACCTTGGCATCAGGTGGGGAGGCTCCGTGCGGGATGAGTGGGCAGGGCTGCTGGACACCCTGGGCCGTCATATACGGGTGGCTTCCGGGGACGCGCTATACGAAGGGTATGCCGAGGGGGTGGACGATGACGGGAGCCTGCTCCTGCGCAAGGCGGACGGCTCCATACAGACCCTGGCGGCCGGCGAAGTGACCCTCCACCTGTGACCCGCTAAAGGGACGCGCCGCTACGCCGGCAGTCTTCCCGCTCATATGGTTCTACAGGCTCACCACGAGCGGGAATAGGGGGCCATGAGTGGGGACAATGTTTGGCATGAGCGGGTCGCAATGTACCGCTCATCCCCCACACTACGATACGGAGCGCCGCATAGCAAGAGGCGGTAGACCCCTGCTTTCGCAGGGGTGGTTACGTGGGAGCGCGGGCGTGGGCATTAAGGGCATACCATTCCTGCGAAAGCAGGAATCCAGGGCGGTCCGTTCATTCCCGCTCAAGTGGTTCGACAGGCTCGCTACGAACGGGAATGACTTGGCGCTCCAGCCAGCGCTGACAATTGCCAACACGCGTTGAGAATACCGAGGGTTGCATGGGAGCCATCCACGGCGGTCAGGGCGCTGAGGGCTGCAGGTATACCGGCCAGGGCCCTGCTTGAAGCTGCCGCACCCGCTCCTGCAGGTCTGCGTCGCTCTCTCCTGGCAGCCGCACCACCGCCGCCCATATCTCGGTCTCCATGGTGGTCACGATCTCCCCCCGCGGCAGCGGCGGGTCACGATGGAAGAAGAGATAGCCGCCGTCCAGAGACCAGCGGACGCCGCGGTAGTTGGACTTAGGGGCGCTCAGGGTGGAGCCGGCCACCTCGCCGAAGCCGCTGCCATCGACGTTGACGGCGTGGAGGGTTGTCCGGTCCTCGGGCAGCAGCAGGACCACCTGGGAGTCCGGCGACCACGCCTGCGGAATGAACGCGTCCTCCGGGCTCAGGCCGCTCAGAATCGCCCTGTGCTCGCCCGTCCTCACGTCGAGCGTCATCAGGTCGATGGGCATACCCTCTTGAATGCTGCCGGCCACGAGATAGAGCAGAGAACGGTTGTCGGGCGACCAAGGGGAATCGCCGGCGTGCGGATGCGGCCATCCCTGCCACGGGTCGACGATCGGCTCGCCGGTTATCAGCGAGGCCAGGGAGAGCTCAGAGTTGAAGGATGAGGTGAGGTCCTGGTCAACTCGCAGCAGCAGATCCCCTTGGGGAGAGGGCCTGTCGGTGAATAGGTAGAACCCCTGGTACTCCAAGGCCAGGTCGGGGACCACCCTTTCGCTGCTTTCGCCCAGGTGTATGATCCTGTAGGTCCAGCCTACATCTGGAACGTGGCGCATAGCCAGGAAAATATCAAGGTACGCCCAGCCCCGGAGGACCGGAGCTCGCTAGCTCTCGTAGAGGGCGCTTCTCTCCATGGTCCGGAGTTCCAGGAGCCAGATGCCCCCATCGATGGACTGAGCGGTCGCGGAGGGGCACTCCTCCCCGGCGGCGTATATGATCCGTTCGCCGTCCGGCGAGAACAGGGCGCCCCATGGATAGCTCAGAACGCCCTTTGAGATCTCCTGGATCTGGCCGGTCTCGGGGCTCAGAAGCCAGAGGCCGCAGGCGGCCTCAAGCGCTCCGTCGATCACCGCAGGATAGGCTGATACCGCTAGCTCGCCCTTCATGGATACGTCTGAGAACCGGTAGATGATCTCGTCGCTATGGGTCAACTGAAAGGTCGCAGCGATCTCCAGGTCCTGGGCGCGGAACTCGCCAGTGTACGGCGGTTCGTACACCCACACCTCCTCAAATCCCGACGGGGGCATGGAGGTAGGCGCTGTTTCGCCGGCGGTACAGCCGAGAATAAGGAGTGGTATCACAAAAACGGTCGCCAACTTGGCAACGTAGCCTGGTCGTCTGTGACGGCTACTCTTTGGGCGAGGCGCTAAGAACGAAACACATTCGTAGAGGTAGAACAACATGGTAGAAGTATAGCAGGACCATTACACGCTGTTGATGGCAGCTTTCTCAGGTATCTCATGTAATGAAGACGAATTACACTCTCAGCTAGGGTCAACGGCTCCATACAGACCCTGGCAGCCGGCGAAGTGACCCTCCACCTGTGACCCACAAAGGGACGCTCTGCTACGCCGGGGCCAGACGATATATGCCTTGATCGCGGGAGAGGACGTACAGGTTGCCCTCCGCATCCTCTCCGAAGGACGTGATTGAGAGGCCGGAATCCACCAACAGCGCCTGTTCTGCAACCGCCTCGCCATTGTAGCGGAGGCCCCATATCTTGCCGGAGCAGAAGTCGCCGTACACGTAGACACCCGCGAGGGCCGGCATGTCGCTGCCGCGGTAGACGTATCCGCCGGTGACCGAGCAGCCATCGCCCCGGCCGTACACCGCCACAGGCGGCTCCAGCCCGGCGTCGTCGCAGCCGGTGGAAGGGGAGAAGCAGCTATGTCCTTCGGCGATATTCCAGCCGTAGTTCCGCCCCTTCTCCACCAGGTCTATCTCCTCCCACCTGTTTTGCCCCACGTCGCCCGCCCAGAGCGCGCCGGTCTCCCTGTCGAAAGAGAAGCGCCAGGGGTTGCGCAGCCCGTAGGCCCATATCTCCGTTCGCGCGCCCTGCACTCCGACAAATGGGTTATCCGAAGGTACGGCGTAGCCCCCATCCACGGACGCGCCCGCCACGTCGACGCGTAGTATCGTCCCCAGGAGCGTTCCGAGGTCCTGCCCGTTGCCCATTGGATCGCCCCTGCTGCCGCCATCGCCAAGCCCAACGTACAGATAGCCGTCCGGCCCAAAGGCAAGCTGGCCCCCGTTGTGGTTGCTATATGGCTGTGGTATCTCCATGATGACCAGTTCGCTGTCAGGGTCGGCTGTTGTGAGGCTGTCCGGCAGGACGGTGAATCGAGACACCACAGAGCGCCGGGGCGAGTCTGCGGAGTAGTAGACGTAGAAATGGCCGTTGGCGGCGTAGTCCGGGTCGAATGCCAGGCCCAGCAGCCCCTCCTCGTTGCCGGCCTCGCTCACCCTGTCCCGGATGTCCAGGAAAACCACTGCCTCCGTTGCCTGGGGATCGTTGGGGAACGCGCGGACAAGCCCCGCCTGCTCCGTGACAAAGATGCGGTCTGGCGCGTCCTGGGGTTGCGCCAGGTTGGTGAGTCGACGGAAGGCCAGGTTGGGAAAGGCTCGCTGGACTCGAAGCGCCGATAGAGGCTCGTCTGCAAGCGCGGCTGTCGGCGTTGTAGTGAGGTTGGCCGAGGGCTGGGGCTGACGTACTGTAGCCGTGGTGGGCGTAGAGGTTACCGGCAGAGTTGGCGTAGGCCGTGTTGTTGCCGGCGGGATTGACGTAGGCGTCGGCGCGGGCTGTGTGATTGCCGTAGGGGAGAGCGCAGTCGCCGGCGCTTCCGCCGACCCCGCGCAGCCTGCAAGGAGCAGCAGCCCAAGGGCCAGGATATACATCAGTGCGAGCAACTTTCGGTCCACTGCCTAAAACGGGAGGGGTACGCCGATGCCCTCTTCCTGGGCGCGCCGGAAGATGTGGGCCGCCGCCGCTACGTCCTCCAGGGCTATCCCCTGGGACTCGAAGAGGGTGATGTCGTCATCGGAGAAGCGGCCGGGCGCTTGGCCGGTGACCACCATTCCCAACTCCAGTACCGCGCTCCAGTCCAGCAGCCCGGAGCCGATGGGCATGACTAAGTCTGCGCATTCGATCATGGCCTGGCTCACGTCGTCGGCGACTAATACGGAGCAGCGCTCCACCGCCGAGTCGTCGAGTTCCCGGCGGTTCAGGGAGTTGGCGCCCGCGGCGTTGACGTGCATCCCCGGCTCAAGCCAGTCGCCCAGCAGCACGGGGTCCAGCGTCCGGACGTTGGTGATGGCTATGACGACGTCCGCCCCACGGACGGCCTCCTGCGCTGAGGATACCGGCAAGACCTCTACGCCCAGGGAGTCGCTCATGTCGCGGCAGAACTCCTCCCTGCGCTCAGGCGTCCGGCTGTACGCCCTGACGGTCCGTATGGGCCGGACGGCGCAGACGGCGGCAAGCTGAGACATGGCCTGAAAACCCGTCCCAATGATTCCGACGGATGAGGCATCCTCCCGGGCCATGTGCCTGGTAGCCACACCACTGGCCGCGCCCGTGCGAATCTGCCCCAGGTTCCCCGCCTCCATTACCGCCAGGACCTGCCGGGGCTCGCCCCCGTACAGCATGACCAGGGGTTTGCCTGCGCCCATAGTCTTGAAGCCGCCCACTCCAAGGCCGCCCAGGACCGCCACCATCATGGTCAGCCCTGTTTCGCCGGCCTGCGCCCGTTCCCTGGGGAGGTTTACCCCTGTCCCGTTGCCCTGCTCCATGAAGCCCTGCTCCACCACCTCTATAGCCTCACTCATGGGCAGAAGGCGTACCACGTCTTCCTCACGAAGAAATATCGCCATTGCGTCGTCCTCCTGTATAGCGCCGAATGGGCTGGCGCCATTTTCTCAGGAGCGCCTCGTGGTGTCAACGAGGGGTAATCTTAGTTTACACCTAAGGCGGCGACGCTTGTCCGTATTCATCCCAACCCCAGCATACAGGAGATCCGTTTGCGCGGATTGCGCAGGTGTGCTCAGCTCCGCTGCTGAGGAAGGTGCCGATGGCGCCAAGAGGTGGCGATGCTTGGCTGTTTTCATCGTCCCCCCAGCAGACGGGCGTGCCGTCGGTGCGGAGTGCGCATGTGTGGCTCCAGCCGCTGCTGATTGATGTAAACGTTTCGCCTGCAGGTGGGGATAATTGTCCAAACACGTCGGACCCCCAGCATACTGGGGAACCGTCGGTGCGGAGTGCGCACGTGTGGCGCCAGCCGCTGCTGATTGATGTAAACATTCCGCCTGCAGGCGGCGACGCCTGGCCTGCGCTGTCACTGCCCCAGCAGACTGGGGAGCCGTTGACGCGTAGTGCGCAGCTGTGCCAACTTCCACTGCTGATAGCGGTGAACCTCTCGTCCGTGGGCGGCGACGCCTGACCATATTCATCCAAGCCCCAGCATAATGGGGAGCCGTTGACGCGTAGTACGCAGGTGTGCCCACTTCCGTTGCTGATGGCGGTGAACCTCTCGTCCGTGGGCGGCGACGCCTGGCCTGCGCTGTCACTGCCCCAGCAGACTGGCGAGCCGCCGGCGCGGAGTGCGCATGTGTGTATCCCGCCGCTGCTGATGGCTGTGAATCC
Organism: Dehalococcoidia bacterium; assembly: GCA_965247645.1. Taxonomy (GTDB): domain Bacteria; phylum Chloroflexota; class Dehalococcoidia; order Lucifugimonadales; family UBA2985; genus JAPPHY01. Next base: position 1,033,976 of record OZ252024.1, on the reverse strand, counting down.
TTTAGTCAGCGGCGGCGACGCCTGGCCTGCGCTGTCACTGCCCCAGCAGACTGGTGAGCCGTCGGCGCGGAGTGCGCACGTGTGTATCGCACTGCTGCTGATGGCTGTGAAGCCTGTCGGACCAGGGGACGGTGCAGGAATAGCAGTCGCCATCGCTTCAATGGTAGCGGCTACGCTGGCATCTACGGTAGCCGCTGTAATGGTCGCGGCCACGCCGGCGTCTATGGTGGCCTGCGTGTCTGGTGTGCTGACGGACTCCTGCTCCTGGCACGCCAGGGCAGCCACGAGCATTAGAACCGCCAAGGTCACAATCGATGGCCTAGCTATCGCGCTGAGCAGAGGCATATCCTCTCAGACTTACGTAGGGAGGTTGGATGGTCAGCAGGCTAACACCGCCTGTAGGCATTGTCAATTGGACCTTGTCAGTCGGGACAGGCGCGAATGAAAATGGGGCCGCCCCGGTACAGTTAGCCCTGAGCTTATCGAAGGGCGCGAGCAGGAGCCGCACATCCGTAGTCTTCCTGCTCGTGTGGTTCGACAAGCTTACCACGAACGGGAAAGAGGTCAACAACCCTGTAAAGCGCCAATTGTCATAGCAATGCAACAGAACTCTTGCATCCAATGCGCTCAGGATACTGAAAATGATGCCACTGGATGTGGAGCCTTCCAGGGCCATGTGCCTGGTAGCCACACCGCTAGCCTCGCTCCAACATTATCATCTCAAGAAGAACTCTCCGCTGTTTATCTGTAAGTGCGTCCAGGTTCGTAATGGTCTCGTGGGCGGCATCCCTTCTCGTAGGGCTAAGGGAGTGGGGGTCGTATCCGCAATTCGGAATCTCCTTGGGCAGGCAGTGGTAGTTGTATAAGGCCTCCAGCGCCGTTAGAACGGCTTGGAGGTTGGCCTCGTCCATCTCTATTCCCATCTCAGGGCTAATCTCAGCGCCATATATGTCTGCACGGGAGATATGCCATCTGATGTAGTAGTGCCAGAACCAGGGTGACTGTTCCCGCCACTCCCAGGGTCTTATGTCCTCCAGGGTATTTATGAAGTCGACGAGCATCTGCCTGTCGGCTTCCCTCAGATGCGTCCTCAACGGTTCAGGGAGCCGGGTTCGCGGGTGTCCGGGGTCTGCGATTGACTCAATCGTATGGTGTGTAATGGCGTGGGAGGCGAAGGGGTGCGCCAGTACCTGGTCCTCTTCCGCGAGCCGCGAGTACCAGAAGATGTGTTCCTCCCATGTAATGTCTTCCCCCGGCTCAATGAACCCCTGGAAATACTTCTGGACCGTTGGTGGGAACAGGGACAAGCTCCGTGGAGCCTGGAGCGGTATGTTGGTCTCCATGCTGTGGAAGAATCCCCACCATAGCTTTATGTATTCACGTCGCTCCAGGATCTCCCAAAAATCCTCGTTGTCAGGGGATGCGTCTTCAAGGAAGCCTAACATCATGTCGTAGTACAGACGCCAAGATTCCCAGTCAAAATCCTCGCTAAAGTCGGAGTGGTAGTAATCCCGGAAGTCGATAACGAATTGTGCCACATCTCGCCTGAATGTGTATAAGTTCATCTGGTCGCACGGTTCCGGGAATCCGTCCCAAAAGTGCCAGAACACATGCATTACCTCGTGCATAAGCGTTCCCGGATAGCTGTGCCCTATAGTGGGCCTACCCCACTGAGCCCCGGCATATCCCGGCTCGCCTCGTTCCCACCTGATTTGAATGTCGCTATTCATCCACTCCTCGGCGGCTTCCGTAAGCCCGTATATGCGAACGACGTCGCGCACCCGGTTTTTGGCCCACGGGTCTTCGTTGGCTGCGTGTTGTCTGGTAGAAGCATGACCGTAGTAATCAAATGGGGAACCTCTAATCAGGTTCGCGGGTCCCGTCTCGATTCCGTCCAGGTTCCTTGCGGCGACCGAGACAGTGTAGGACTGCCCCGGTTGCAAGCCGTCCAGCTTTCTACACTTGCTCGTACTCCAGCCGGAGTCTGCCACGTCTTCCCCCGGAATGATCCTACCATGCCTGGTTAGAGTAACGCGGTACTCCGTGTAGTCCGGGTTGAGTTCGTCGATTATGGGCTGCTGGAATCCCGTCCAATGGGTGGCCATCTGAGTGGAAATCTTGGGAGGATGCGCAAGGGTAGCCACCGCCTTCTCATCTGCGACCTCCGCGTCGTTCTGGCGGCTCGCGACGAGCCTGTAGACGTATCGGGTGTTGGGGCTGAGATCGGCGTCTTCTATGGACTGGGTTTCTATCGATGGTGTGGCTATGAGGTCGCCGTCCCGGTAAAGAGAGAGCGCCGTCGCATCTGCGACACCCAACGACCAGCTGACGTCCATCTGCGTCGGCGATATGGGTGAAAGGTCAAGCTCGACCGGAACCGGCGTGGGCATGGGAGTGGGGGTAGATGTGGGCGCCGGCGTTGGGGTTGGGGTTGGCGTGTTGGTGGGCGCCGGTGTGGGAGTGGGCGTAGGCGTTGGTGTTGGTGTTGGGACCGCCGTCGCGGTAGCCGTAGGCTCTGGGGTAGGAGTAGGCGTTGGAATGGGCGTCGGCGAAGCCGTTGGGACTGCCGTCGCGGTGGCTGTCGGCGCGGGCGTAGGAGTTGATGTTGAAACCGGTGTAGCCATTGCGCTGGGCGCGGCAGTAGGTTCCTGCTCCTGGCACGCCAGGGCAAAAACCAGCATTGCAAGTGCCAGGGTCGCTATAAATGCCCTGCTCACTATCTTATGACCTCATTCATGGGCAGAAGGCGTACCACGTCCTCCTCACGAAGAAATATCGCCATTGCGTCGTCCTCCTAACATAGTGGGAATGGTATCTTTCAGCCGATGCGCTCAGGATACTGAAGAGGCGGCGGCTTTCCGAAACAGGGGCGTCGCCACTTCTCTCAGGAAGTTGTATCCAAGCGTCTTGTATCCCTCCGGGTCCGGGTGCAGGCCGTCCGGGAGCATGTGTGTGTACTCGGAGCCGAACAGCTTTAGCCCGTCCACGTAGTGGATATTGCGGTCGCCGCGCCCCTGTAGAGCGCTCACTGCCTCGGCGACCTCCTCCCGCATGTCCCGCAGGGTAAACTCCACCGCGTTGGGCGTCTCCTCCCGCGAGGGCGAGTAGATGGGCGAAATAACTGCCAGGGGTGTGTCCGGATGTCCCTCCCTGAGTATCTCCACGAAGCCAATGACGGCGGGCCGGAAGGTGCGAAGGTTTAGGCTCCCGTTGCCGTAGACGTTGATTCCCACCTTGATGGAGATGAAATCGGCGGGAAGGGAGCGCATCATTCGTGCGACCATCGGCTCCAGGTGGCAGTTTCCGCCGTAGCCAAGGCAGGTCAGGTTCAGGCCGTGCTCACGGGCGACTATGGCCGGCCAGGTGAGGCTGGGGCTTTCTGCGGTGCGGCAGTGGGTGATGGAGCTGCCGTACGTAATCCATCGCGGCCTGGGGTCATCGTAAGGGGCGATGGTGGCGCCATCGGGCGCCTCCAGCGACCTGAGGCGGAACTCGCCGAACTGGGGCAGCCACAGCTCTATCAGCTTCTCGCCGGGCGGCAGATTGTGGAACGCAAAGGAACTCTGGCCCGCAAGCTCCGCTGAGCCGAAGGGCAGCCCGTCGCAGAGGATGTCGAGCGGCGAGGCCTCAGGGGACGGCTCTATCCGGCCCGCCAGCGTGGTCGCGTCGCTGTGGAAGCTGATACGCACGCCCGCAGGCATTGCCGCTCGTTCCCTCAGGGCGTCCGGCGGGAACAGGGCCAGATCCCTGTAGGGGAGCCGCCAGGGCTGTAACCACTCACCGGCGTCTTGAAAGGATATGGCGCCTTGCCACGTGATACGCGAGTCATTTGGGCTGAGCAGCATGGACGTGGTCCTCCTTCCCGGGACAGGCCCGACCTTGCCGGGGCCTGCTGTGGGTGCGCCAAGCGCAGCCTTGGCAACGAATACCGCATCTTGGGGATGGCGCCGCTCCGGATCAGCCCCCGCTCTCCACCATCAGAGGGGTGTGGTCTCGATTGGCCCACTCTCCCATGGAGCCGTCATAGTTACGGACCCGGTTGTATCCCATAAGGGTGAGAACGAACGCGCCGTGCGCCGCACGGATTCCTCCCTGTCAATAGGTGATCACCTGCTTGTCCGGCGTTACGCCGCGCTCCTCCAGCATGGCCCTGAGCTCATGGGCCGGCTTGACGGTCTGATGCTTGTCGCTGGTCACGAAGTTGAGCCACTCCAGGTGCACGGCTCCGGGCACGTGTCCGGCTCGCTTGTTGCCGCGGGCGCCGGCTCCGGTCCACTCGTCGTCCGAGCGCACGTCCAGGAACACCGTGTCCGGGTCCCCGACGCACGAGACTCCGTAGTCCATCAGGCAGACCAAGTCGGGGACTTCCGTAGAGGTGAAAGAGGCCTCCGGTGGCCTCAGCGCGTCCGTCGACGTGGGCCGACCCTCGTCGTGCCACTTCTTCCAGCCGCCGTTGAGCATCATGGCCTTGGTGTGTCCGTAGTAGTTGAGAACCCACCACAGCCGGGCGGCGCGTGTTCCTCCACCGGCGTCGTAGGCCACAACAGTCGTGTCGTTCCCAATGCCCATTCTGCCCATCAAACGCGCAAAGTCCTCCGCCGACGCCACCAGGGGATAGCCAGTGGGATCGCTGGGGAAGTTCGGGTTCTTGATGAAGTTGTGCTCCGGGATGCCCACGGCGTTCGCGATGTGGGCGCGGGTGTACAGGTCGTACTGGTCGCAGTCTACGATGCGGATGTCGGGGTCGTTCAGGTGAGCCTCAAGCCATTCCGACTCCACCAAAAGATCCGGGCGAGGATAGTCGCTTTGGGTCATGTTTCAACTCCTGGCGCGAGGTACGCGGCCCGCGTTTGTTGTACCCACGATTATAGCATACTACCCCGAGCTGCCGCAGGGGCAAGCGTTGGCCCACTCATATGGCTCGACAGGCTCACCACGAACGGGTGGGGGTGGGCATGAGCGGACCACGCCTCAAACATACCCCGCGGGACGGCTGCGCCTACACGAACAGAGGTGCGAACACCAAGGCCACCACGGACATGAGCTTGATGAGGATGTTCAGCGAAGGGCCGGAGGTGTCCTTGAATGGGTCGCCAACGGTGTCGCCAACCACGGCGGCCTTGTGGGTCTCCGACCCCTTGCCGTCGAAGTGGCCGGCCTCGATGTACTTCTTGGCGTTGTCCCAGGCGCCGCCAGCGTTCGCCATTGTCACTGCAAGGAGGAATCCCGCAGTTATGGCGCCTATGAGCATCCCGCCCAACGGCTCGGGGCCAAGGATGAAGCCCATCGCTATGGGAGCAACGACCGCCATTGTGCCGGGGAGTATCATGGCGCGCAGCGACCCCTGGGTGCTGATGTCCACGCAACGGGCGTAGTCCGGGCGGCCTGTGCCCTCCATAATGCCGGGTATCTCCCGGAACTGGCGGCGCACCTCGTTTACAATCGCGTAGGCGGCGGTCCCGACGGCTTGCATGGTGAGGGCGGAGAAGACGAAGGGGAGCAGCGCCCCAATGAATAGGCCAACCAGCACATTCGGGTCCAGAATGTCGAAGACCACCTTGCCGCCGTCCGGGTTGAGCTCTTCAATGGTAAGGGCGTAGGCGGCCAGCAGAGCCAGGGATGTCAGGGCCGCGGAGCCGATGGCGAAGCCCTTGCCGGTAGCTGCGGTTGTGTTGCCCAAGGAGTCCAGGGCGTCGGTGCGCTCCCGGACTTCAGGGTCGAGGTGGGACTGCTCGGCGATGCCGCCGGCGTTGTCGGCCACGGGGCCGTAGGCATCGGTTGCCAGGGTGATGCCAAGAGTGGAGAGCATACCCACGGCCGCAATCGCCACGCCGTACAGGTCTGCGGCCCAGTAGGAGATGAGGATGGCCGCGACCACCGAGGCAACCGGGATGAGGGTGCTCATCATGCCAGTCGCAAACCCTGTGATGATGGTTGTGCCTGCTCCGGTCTGGGATGCCTCGGCTATGCGCCGGGTCGGGAAGTACTCGTAGGAGGTGTAGAACTCCGTTGCAAAGCCTATGACGTTGCCGGCTATAAGCCCGGTTACGATGGCCATGAAGATCCGGTTGCCGTCCTCTAGGCCAAGCATATGTATAACGGCGTATGAGAGGCCTATAACCAGTATGGAGGCGAAGTATATGCCGCGTCGCAGCGCCCATAGCAGCTTGCTCATGGACGCATCGTCGCCCGTGCGAACCAGGAACGTGCCAAGGATGGAGCTTATTATGCCCATAGATGCGATAAGGAACGGCAGGACGATCTTCGGCGCGAAGTCGCTGGAGCCCGCCGCGGCTACGGCGGCGGCGATTGCAATGGTGGCTATGATAGAGGAGGAGTAGGACTCGAACAGGTCGGCGCCCATGCCTGCCACGTCACCCACGTTGTCGCCAACGTTGTCGGCAATGGTGGCCGGGTTGCGTGGGTCGTCCTCCGGAATGCCCACCTCAACCTTGCCCACAATGTCCGAGCCAACGTCTGCGGCCTTTGTGAAGATCCCGCCGCCCACGCGGGCGAAGAGGGCGATGGAGGATGCGCCAAAGCCGAAACCGGCTACCACCGTGATGTCCTGGAAGATCAGGTACAGAATGGAGAGGCCAATGATGCTTATCCCCACCACCGTAGTCCCCATCACCGCGCCGCTGTTGAAGGCCACACGGAGTCCGGGGTTGAGGCCTCTCATAGCGGCGCTGGCAGTGCGCGTATTAGCCCGCACAGCGATGCTCATGCCTATGTATCCGGTGCCTGCGGAGCAGATTGCTCCAACAACGTAGGCCACGGCCGTCTCCGGGTCTATGAACACGCCCAGAACAGCGGCCACTATGACCACGAATATGGCAAGGGTCGTGTACTCGCGGCGCAGGAAGGCTGATGCCCCCTCCTGGACGGCCCTGCCGATCTCCTTCATGGCGTCGGTGCCCTGGTCCTCTTTCAGGACGCGGTAGGTCAGCGACAAAGCGAAGATTAGGGCCAGCGCGCCTGTGGCTATGGCTATGTATATGTTCTCCACTTGCTATCTCCTATGGTTCGACAAGCTCGGCATGAGCGGGCAATGATAGTCTCGCCCTGCGCGGGATAAAGGGCCAGGGAAGTCGATGGCAGGCTTCTTGCCCGGTTCTATCCAAATGTGCAATCTATCACTAGTAAATCTTCTAGTCAAGGTTTTGCGTGGTTAACCTGTCCCATAGCCGGCTGAGCCGTTCCTCCAGGCTCTGCTGTCTCAGGGCCGTGGTGAGGTCTCCGCGAGTGCGCTCCATGATGCCCCGCATGGCGTCCGTCGTGCGCCTGAGTCCGCCGGTGATAGCCTCTGGGAAGTCCATGGTGAACAACTCCGTGTAGACGTGATCCATCAGATCAAGCAGCTCCTCGCAGCGCGACACATCGCCGCGGCGGAGGGAGTCCAGCAGGTATCTCCGCATCTCTCCAATGGTCTCGCCCAGGCCGTTTAGGTAAGCGCCGTAGGATATTCCAAGCTCCTCCGGGTAGGGCAGCGATGCGCCGGTGATGAACGCCAGGGTTGCGTTGGCCTCAACGTACTCCTTCTGGGCGTCCTGCACGAAGCCGGTGTAGTAGATGTCCGGGTGGTTCTCCCGGATGTCCTTCATCTCGGCTACGCGCTCCCCGGCCGAGCGGATGAGCGCGCGGGCCTCGTCGTACTCGTTGCGATGGACAGCGCGGATGGCGGTCGAGGATAGCTGGATGGTCACGCGGGAGAGCTGCAACGCGCGCTCCCGCGCGGCGTGCTTGTCGCCGAAGAAGGCGCGCGCCTTCTCAGCCAGCGCCTTCAACTCAGACGGCCGGTCCGTCAAGTGTGTCCCCTTCCCTTGATTCTGCCCGCCGTTCCGGCCTCAGCCTTCGGTGGGGCTGCCGGGCGATTCCTCGGCTGCGGTTGGCTCCGCGCCGTTCGCGGGCCTGCTGCGCTCCCGGCGGCCGAAGTCACGGAGACCCCGGGCCATGTCTCGCAGCTTCTGACTGACCCGCCGGTTCACCGATCCCTCCTCAAAGGAGCCGTCGGCTCCAGTTGCGCCCGCCTTCACCCCGGTGAGGATCTCGATTCCCTCGTCGATAGCGCTCACGCTGTAGACGTGGAACCGGCCTTCGCTCACCGCCTGCACTACCTCTTCCCGGAGCATCAGGTTCTGCGCGTTGGCCGCGGGTATCATCACGCCCTGGCCTCCCGTCAGACCCTTGGCCTGGCAGACGTAGAAGAACCCCTCCACCTTCTCGTTGACGCCTCCTATGGCCTGTACCTGCCCCTTCTGGTTTACGGAGCCGGTAACCGCGATTCCCTGCTTGATGGGCAGGTCCGCCAAGCGAGATAGAAGGGCGTACAGCTCTGCGCTGGATGCGCTATCGCCCTCAATCTCCGCGTAGCTCTGCTCCATTGTCAGGCGGGCTGCAAGCGACATGGGAACACCCTGCGCGTGTCTGTCCGCCAGGTAGCCGCCCAGGATCATCACCCCTTTTGTGTGAAGCCTTCCTCCCAGGTTGGCCTCCCTCTCAATGTCTATGAGTCCCTGCCTGCCTGGTGAGACGCTGACCGTGATGCGGCCGGGCCGTCCAAAGGAGAAGTCGCCCAGGTCCAGGACAGCCAGGCCGTTCACCTGCCCTATGACCTCGCCCTCCGTGTCTATGTCTATGGTGCCGCTGGCGATCAATTCCAGGACCTTCTCCCGTATCAGGTCCGAACGGTATATCTTCTCGTCGATGGCGCGGGTCATGTGCTGCGCGTAGATGCAGGGCGCGCCGTCCTTCTTGGCCCAGTAGTTGGACTCGCGGACGATGTCGCTTATCTCCGAGAAGCGTGTGGACAGCTTCGACTGGTTGTCTGCCAGGCGCGAGCTGTGCTCCACCAGCTTACTCACGCCCTTGCGGTCCACCGGCAGCAGATCTTCTTTCTCTCCAAGGGCGCAGATGAAGGCGGCGTAGTCCCTGACGTTCTCGTCCGTGCGGTCCATGCTGCTATCGAACTCCACTTTCACCTTGAACAGCTCCACAAAGTCCGGGTCGTGGGAGTACAGCCTGTGATAGAGCATGGGGTTGCCAATGAGTATGGTCTTTATATCCAGGGGTATAGGCTCCGGCGACAACCCTTTGGTGGCCATAAAGCCCATGCGCTCCGCCGTCTCCTCAATGGCTATCTTGCCTTCCTTGAGGCACCGCTTGAGTCCTTCCCAGGAGAAGGGGTTGCGCAGCATCTCCTCTATTCTGAGGATGTAGAAGCCACCGTTGGCCCGGTGCAGCGAGCCCGGCCGTATCATGGTCAGGTCCGTCTCCAGAGCGCCGAACTGGGCCTCCCTCTCCACGCGCCCCATGATGTTGCCGGGAGTGGGGTTGAACTCCGACACCACCGGCGCGCCTTGAGTCTGGGAGTTGTCCACGATGACGTTGACCTCGTAACGCCGCATGGTGTGAGAGGAGTCTGTAGCAGACCGCGCGTTGGCTGGGTTCCGTTCCTCTTGGGGCTTGGCCCGGAACAGGTCGGCGTTCTCCGCCATGTCAGACTCCACCTCATCCAGGTAGATTTTGACCTGCGGGAGGGAGTCGTACTTTTCCGTCAGCTCCTGAACGAGAAAATCAAGGGCAAAGCGGACTATCTCCTGGTCCACTTGCTGGATGCGCTCATAGGAGCGCCGCTCGGTCCTGCGCACCTGTGTGAAGACCTGTTTCAGGTCGCTCTCCAGGGACTCCCGCGTCTGGGTCAGTCTCTCTCGCTGAGTGGCGGTAAGGGAGGCCGTCTCATCTTCGGATAGTGGCCTGCCGTCTCTGTGCGGGACCAGGACCAGGCCGGTGGAGGTTGTCTGAAGGAGGAACCCCTCCTCCCTGGCGCGGTCGTTGAGGGTGCCGAAGAGGCTCTCTCTCTCACGACGGAACTCCTGGATAAGGTCTTCTCTGCGATTGGAGTACTCCTCGCCTTCCAGGGAACGAGTGATGTCGCGTGTGGCTTCGTCCACCAGGTTCCTCATGTCTCGCTGGAGCTCTCGGCCCCTGCCGGCGGGCAGTTGCAGCGCCCTGGGCTGGCTGGGATCCCTGAAGTTCTGGACGTAGCACCAGTCGGGGGGAGGCTTTCTGTCGCCGGCTCGCTCCTGGAGAAAGGTGGTTATGGCGGAGGTTTTCCCCGTCCCGGATTGGCCGGCCACGTATACGTTGTATCCCTTTTCCTCTATACCAAGCCCAAACTCCAGGGCCCGCACCGCGCGCCGCTGTCCTATTATGGCTTGCAGTGGCGGCAGGTCTGCAGTGGTCTGGAATTGCAGACACGAGTCGTCACAGACGTTGCGGAGAGATTCCGGGAGCAGCTCTGGCAATGTGGGCCTCCACACTCTGGAGTCCGTGGGATACCATTATTGTAACACGCGTGGACAAACCCTGCATAAGCGCGACGTTCACGCGCGGTTGGAGACCCTCCGCCCTACCGCTCACCTGATTCCACAAGCTCACCATAAGCGGGAGGGGGTAAGCGCGTGGAACCCAACGAGCGGATGGGAGGAGTAAGGTTGGAGGCTCCCCATATGGAGCTGAGAGTATGAGCCTTGGCGCTCCACTACCGATAGGGTATAGTTGAACCCCTAGAGCGCTGTGTGCCTGGAAGGACAACCCTTCGCGCCCGATAGTGAGGATAGCGGTAGATGGATTTCCTGGGAATAGGCCCAATAGAGGTCCTGATAATACTGCTCGTTGCCTATCTGGTCCTGGGCCCCGCCCGGATGGTGAACTTGGCGCGCTCCTTGAGCAGCTTCGTTCAGGAGGTGAGGCGAACCACCAGCGAGCTGCCCAACCTGCTAGAGCTGGAGGAGGGGTCAAAAAAGCCCTCATCCGAAACGGATAAGAAGGCAGAGCCGGCAGGGGGTGGCCCCGACGAGGAGGGCCCCGTTGCAAGATAGAGAGCTTTCCCTTGCAGGGCACCTTATAGAGCTGCGGCGCAGGCTCGTCGTGGCCGTAGCGGCCCTCATTGTGGGCACCGTGGTGGCATTCGTCTTCCACAGAATGATCTTCGACCTATTGATGGGCCCGGCGCAGGGCTTCGAGTCGCTCAGGGACAACAAGCTCATCTTCACCCAGGCAACGGAGATGATCGGCATTACCATGAAGGTCTCCCTGATGGGCGGGCTGGCGCTGGTCTCTCCCGTCATCCTGTACCAGATGGTCATGTTCGTGGCCCCCGGCCTGACCCCCAGAGAGAAACGCTATCTCTTTGCTCTCCTCCCCGGGACCATGATTGCCTTTGTGGCGGGCGCCACCTTCGGGTACCTCTTCCTGCTGCCTCCCGCCATCGGGTTCCTGCTTACCTTCGGCTCAGACATAGCAACGCCGATGATAAGGGTGGGAAACTACATAAACCTGGTGGTGACCCTGCTGTTCTGGCTTGGGGTATCATTTCAGACACCCCTTGTCATGTTCTTCCTGAGCAAGGTCAGGATTATTACGCCCAGGGCAATGGCGCGCCAGCGACGCTTTGCCGTCGTTGCCGCCTTCATCCTTGGCGCGCTGATAACGCCCACCTTCGACCCAGTCAACCAGACCCTTGTCGCGGTGCCAATAGTCCTCTTGTACGAGATAGGCATCTGGCTGGCAAGGCTGGCCCGCCTGGGCCAGAAGGATCAGTTGGTTGAGGCGGCGCCCTCCAAGACTTCCAGAAGCTAGCGGAAACAAGAAGGCCGAGACCCCTCAATGCAGATGGGGCCTCGGCCTGTCGAATACCTGTATCGAAGAGCTACGCCTTGCCCTTCCTCTTCCTGCCTGCCGCCGGCTTGGGTTCGACGACGATCTCCGCGTCCACCTGGTCGGACTGACCCTTGCGGAACTCCTTGATGCCCCTGCCAAGCGCTGAGCCTATTTCAGGCAGGCGGCCCGCGCCGAATATGATAAGGATGATGACCAAGACGATTATAAGCTCTGTGGGTCCTATTCTAGGCATACCCTTCTCTCCTCACAGGCTCCCCATATTTGGCAACCATAGTATATCCCCGCAACGCCGTAGTCAATAGAGCGCGCAACGCCTGTATTTCAGGGCGCCCCCCAAGAGCCCGGGCGGCACGACGACCCCCGCGCCTACCCCGTGACCGCGCCCATCGACGCGGAGCCCACCAGCCGCGCGTACTTCCCCAGCGCGCCTGTGGTGTGCGTTGGAGTTGGCGGAGTCCACGCCGACAACCGCTCCGCTATCTCGTCATCGGAGAGAGACACGTCCAGCCGCCGGTTGGGGACGTCCAGGGTTACGATGTCCCCGTCTTGCAGCGCGGCGATTGGCCCCTGCACGGCCGCTTCCGGGGCTACGTGTCCAACCATCAGCCCGTGGGTTGCGCCTGAGAAGCGGCCATCGGTGAGCAGGGCCACATGCTCGCCAAGCCCCTGTCCCACCAGCGCCGCCGTCACCGCAAGCATCTCCCGCATCCCCGGCCCGCCCTTGGGCCCTTCGTAGCGAATGACCACCACGTCGCCCTGGTTGATCCCCCCGTTCCGCACCGTCTGAAAGGCGTCCTGCTCCCGGTCAAACACCCTGGCGGGCCCCTGGTGGTACATCTTCTGGTTGCCGGCCACCTTTATGACTCCGCCCTCCGGAGCCAGGTTGCCCTTGAGTATGGCCAGGGAGCCTGTTTCGCTCAGAGGCGAGGACACGGGATAGACAATGCTCTGGTCGCTCGCCTCCTCAACTCCCTCCAGGTTCTCGCGAAGGGTCTTGCCGGTAACGGTCAGGGTATCGCCGTGAAGCAGGCCGGCATCCAGCAGACGCCTCATCACCTGGGAAAGTCCACCAATCCGGTCCAGGTCTGCCATAACGTGCTTCCCGCCGGGCCGCATATCGGCGATGTAGGGAGTGTTCCGGCTGATGTAGTCGAAGTCGTCTATCTCCAGCGGTACGCCAGCCTCGCGGCTGATGGCCAGCAGATGAAGCACCGCGTTGGTGGACCCGCCCATCGCCACCACCACGGCAATGGCGTTCTCAAAGGCCGCGCGGGTGAGGATGTCGCTGGGCCTGATGCCCAACTCCAGCAGATGAAGCGCCGCCTCCCCGGCGCGCTTGCACTCGTCCGCCTTCCGGGGGTCAACCGCCGGAATGGAGGCGTCGCCTGGGAGAGACATGCCCAGGGCTTCAATGGCCGCGGACATGGTGTTGGCGGTAAAGAGGCCGGCGCAGGAACCCTCCCCTGGGCAGGCAACGCGCTCCAGCTCCAGCAACTCGGCGTCCGACATATTGCCGCGGGAATGGGCGCCCACAGCCTCGAACACGTCCTGGATGTTGACGTCCCGCCCCTGGAACCGGCCCGGAAGGATGGTTCCACCGTAGACGAAAACGGAGGGTATGTTCAGCCGCGCCATTGCCATGAGACACCCCGGCAGGTTCTTGTCGCAGCCTCCAACGGTCACAAGGCCGTCAAACCATTCGGCCATGGACACAAGCTCAATGGAGTCGGCGATCACCTCGCGGCTGACCAGGGAGGCCTTCATGCCCTCTGTGCCCATCGAGATGCCGTCGCTGACCGTGATGGTCCCGAACTCAAATGGCGTGCCGCCGGCGGCCCGTATGCCCTCCTTAATCCTGACGGACAGGCGTCCCAGGTGCATGTTGCAGGGTGTAACGTCGCTGGCAAGGTTGGCAATGCCGACAAATGGGTTTGCCAGCGCGGCGTCATCGAGTCCGGTTGCCCTGAGCATGGTGCGGGCCGGGGCACGCTCCGGTCCCTGGGTTATCTCCTGGCTCATGTGCTTTGGGTTGAAATCCCGTGCGCTAGATTGCATGCTGCCCCTCCTTGAATGAAAACGAACGTGTCCCGTATAATTGCTACTATAAGACTGGAGTGTTCACAGCGACGACTCCACCGCACAGATCATGATCAATCCAACCGTGTCTTTGCGAGTCACCTATTTCTCCAACAAGAACAAGAATTCACGGTGAGGCTCCGTTGATTCTCTAATCCACTCTTCTGTCCAAGTCATGCTTCCCATAACATTTCTCTTATAGTCTATCTCTATCACATCCGTCAGTTTCCCGTTACTCCTTAGTACCTCGTCCAGTTCTTCACCTGTGGCCCGACCTCCTGAGCTGTAGGAAAGGAGAATCCAATGAGCGTTAGTCGCACCTAACAGCCGATTGATTGCCTCAACCGCCACAAATTTGCCACCGGATGAGCGGCGAAAGTCTTCCAATGCCGAGGGTGACACAATGTCCGATGTATCCTGGCGACGATTTGCCCTGCCAAACAGATCCGGTTCATCAAAAAGACAGACGCTAGTCCATACGTGGTAATACGCTGAATAACGCACTCTCGATGGTGGCATCTTGTCGTTATTAGAGCCGTAAGGTGGGTCAAAATAAGCAAGGTCTGGGGATACACTAGGAACGATGTCAAGCACGTCAGATCGATGTACTTGGTGACGTTGCGACGACTCAAAAACATCGGGCACTTTAAGCCATAGGTGGTCGTATGATCTCAATGACCATGTTTTGAGGTACGACGCAAAGTGCCCAATGGTATTGTCTACTTTGTTAAGCGCCAGAATCAAACTTGTCAATGCCACTGCCCTGTCAATATGGCCGAGGTTTAGCTTGTCGATTTCTAACCGTATCCCATCCAGCTTACGGGTATTATGGACCTGCCATGGTTTCTTGAGACCATTAGCCTGTATAGCACAGCCGCCATTGGGATGCCCTCCGTAATGCTCTGTGAACCATCCGTCAGTTTCCTGGACAGAATTGAGGTGGTCAATCAGCGGTTGGTATGCAACCCTTGTTGCGCTATTCAGTAGATAACATGTGCCAAACACCTCAGACCACACTGCGGTGTCGTTACATATAACGGTGTGCCCACGCTTAGCGAGTGCCTGCGATACCCTAGTTGTCCCGGAAAACCCGTCCAGAACGGTATCGGCGCCAACCTTCCGAGCTAATTGCAGGATATAGGGAATCAATTTCAGTTTCGACCCTGCATACTTGATGCCCTCAGTAGGTGGGGAGTCAAGTACAAGGTGGCTAAAGAGAGGGAGTGTCTGCATCATGTTGATATCCCTGCTCTCTGCTTCAGTAGAGCAATATCCTCTTTGACCGCCACTAGAGCAGACTTGTGCCCGGTCCCAGAGGATACCAAAGCGTGCGAAAACAAGTCGACAAGAAGTTGATTATGTGAATAATCTATCCATCCTCTCGTCACACTCTCGAAGTATGGCAGTCCTAGTTTGGTATGTGTCCACAAACCGCGTTGGAGAGCATTGGCCGTTGCGTCCCCGTAACGTACTTCGCAAATATAAGATTCGGAACTGTCAAAAAAGCGATAAATCGGGTGCTTCCTGCCGCCGCCTGCTTCGATCCTGGTTATACGTACGGTTGCACCCATTGCGCGGTCATAGTCGAATACAAGAATGTTACATTTTTGCTCTTGTTCATTGTATATCAGCGGAAGCACATTGATATTTCTGAACTCCGAGAAGGACGGAGACCGCATGATTTCCTCGACGGCGGCGCGCCCCTCAATCTGACTACCTTCTTGCTCGAGCCTTAGGAACATTCGGAAGTCCTTATCTGTAGAGAGTTGCAATGGACCAACCCCGTAGGCTTTGAGGCTGACTGGGAATTCCGCCTTAGTTAGGTCATTGATAATCGTGATGTCTTCCTCTTTCGACTTCGCACGGTAGAGGTCTTTCCCGACATGAATCGAACTGAAGTCGTACATGTATTGGTTGATGAATTCCGCGATGGCTATCTCAGCTAGGTCACCGTGGGTCTTGTTCCCAATGAGGCGCATGGTGAAGATGTTGCTGAGTGTGGTTGTGATTAGATCAGGGTTCTTGCCAATAAACAACTTTAGCCGGTTCGTGAAGTCTTTGTACGGGTTGTAGTCGTTCATACTATCTTTATGTCCTCCTTGATAGTACCACTACGTCTCCTCATGCCGGTTAGGCTCTCCTCTTTGAGGAAGCGGCAGCTAACTACTAAGACTATTTTCATCAGGTCTGGCACAACCATTAACTATAGCAGGACTGTCAGGGAAAGGCGTTTCTTGCCTTTGAACATATACCCTTTCAAGTTAAGCACTGAGCCGAGCCTTTTCAGGTCAACCATCACGAGCGCAATTAGACCACGGCAACGGGCAAGCAAAAACGCCTTTACAGCCTATCACGTAAGTGAGCCTACACCATCTATTGAGACTCCATCTGCTCTGTTAGTTGCCAAGCCTTGACTATCTATCCGCGTTATATGCATGGCAGCAACTCCAAGGCTCGCAAGCCTTCAACAACCCAAGTCCTTAAATAATACCACACGCAACTATGACGTGAGGAGGTTGACGGTGGAGTATAATATACTCAGCCTGCGGACAAGCAGGACAGGAGGTTGCAATGAAGGTCCTCGTTCCTCTGGACGGCTCAAGGTTCTCGGAAGCGGTTTTGGGGCGGGTGGCTCAGTTGGTGGAGGCGGTCGACGCTGAGGCGCTTCTGCTGACGGTGGTGGAGGAGCCCAAGATCGGAGGCACCTGGCTGGAGGCCATACCCATGGTCGACGAGGCCACGGGCGCGTTCGGCATGGCGGGGACGTCATACCTTCGCGATCTGCCAGACCCCTCGGTCGCTTCCGCCGAGACCAGGGAGCAGATGATGGAGCGCGCCCTCCGCGCCGCGGAGGAGCGCCTGGAGCAGGTCGCCGCATCGTGGCCATCGCTCAGGACCAGGACAAGGGCCGTCCACGGAGACGACCCCGCATCGGCAATAACGGCCATCGCCCAGGAGGAGGACATCGACCTCATAGCCATGTCCACTCACGGCCGCTCCGGGCTGGGCAGGTGGGTGTACGGCAGCAACGCCGGCAAGCTGTTGCTCTCCTCGTCCGTCCCCCTGTTCCTCCTACGGCCCAAGGACAGCGGAGAGACAGCGTTGGAGAGAAAGCCAATCGACACCATCCTGGTGCCCCTGGACGGCTCAGCGCTGGCGGAGTTGGCGCTGTCCCACGCGGAGGCGTTGGCCGAGCCAATGGGCGTCAAGCTGTCCCTGGTGCAGGTGGTGACCACGCCCACAATGGCCTACCCGTCCATGGAGGGCTACGCCTTTGACCCGCAGATGGTCGAGAGCATAGAGAGCGCCGCCGTCAGCTATCTGAATGAGAAGCAGGCGGAGCTGCAGATGAAGGGGTTTGACGTCGATTGCACGGTGAAGGTCGGCTTTCCGGCGGACCACATAGTCGACCTGGCCGCCGAGAATGATGGAACCCTCATCGTAATGTGCACCCACGGCCGCTCCGGCCTGGGACGCTGGATAATGGGAAGCGTGGCCGATCGCGTCCTCAGGTCGTCCTACAGCCCCGTGCTGCTGATTCGGCCCCAGGAGTAGGCCGGCCGGGGCCGTTTACGCTTCCAGAACATCTTCCTGCGAATCACCCCATGACGCAGAACGCCGCGCAAACGGGCATTGCCCAGGCCCTTGAGACGCTGAACCGTGAGGTGACGGCCTGCCGCCTGTGCCCACGGCTGGTGGAGCACAGGGAGCGGATGGCCCGAGAGAAGCGCCGTATGTACCTTGACCAGGAGTATTGGGGCCGGCCGCTGCCCTCCTTTGGAGATCCCGATGCGCGGGCGTTGATCATTGGGCTGGCCCCCGCAGCCCACGGCGGAAACCGCACCGGTCGCATGTTCACCGGCGACAGCAGCGGCGACTGGCTCTACGAGACGCTATACAAGTTCGGGTTCGCCAGCTCCCCCATTTCACGGCGCCGCGACGATGGGCTCGCGCTGAAGGACGCCTATATCACGGCAGCGGTGCGGTGCGCGCCTCCGGACAACAAGCCATCGACCGTTGAGAAAGCCGAGTGCCTCCCCTACCTGCTGCAAGAGTTGTCCCTGCTCACCGGGGTAAGCGTCGTGGTGGCGCTTGGGAAGATCGCCTTCGACAGCTACCTGTCGGCCCGGCGGGAGATGGGGCAGGAGACGCCTGTGCCCAAGCCACGCTTCTCCCATCGAGCGGCCCATCGGCTGCCGGACGGCAAGACCCTGGTGTCCTCCTACCACCCCAGCCGGCAGAACACCCAGACCGGCAGGCTCACGCGGGAGATGTTCGAGGATGTCTTCTCAGATGTCCGGCGGCTCCTGGAAGGCTAGCCGTAAAGCCGGTCCGTCTTGGCCGCCATGATGAAGTCGTTGCGATGAAGCCCTCGTATCTTGTGAGTCCACCAGGTGACCGTTACTTTGCCCCACTCCGTGACGATGCGCGGGTGGTGCCCTTCGTCCTCTGCCGCCTCACCAACGCTGTGACTGAAGGCCAGGGCCTGGGCAAAGTTGGGGAAGCTGAACGTGCGCTGCAACTGGGGGATGGAGTTTTCGGAGGTCATCGCCCACTCCGCCACCTTGGGATGCAGCTCGGCCACCTCTTCATTGGTCACCAGGGGCGAATCTCTGCGACACGCCACGCATTTTTCCTGTACCAGCTCCGTCATGTTCACCCCCTTTCTGCAAGACAGCTTACTATCACAGCCGCGGGCTTTCAAGTGGTGGAGTTCCGCTCACCTGGTTCGACACGCTCAGGATGAGCGGAACGCAGGGGGTTGCCGGTCCTCTGTCCGCCGCAGAAGGCGCATCAGATTGGCCATCTCTATGGCTGTCAGGGCCGCGTCGTAGCCCTTGTTGCCGGATTTGCCACCCGCACGCTCCAGCGCCTGCTTTTCCGTGTACGTGGTGAGGATGCCGAATGACATGGGGACTCCCGTCTCTACGGAGGCAGAGGCAATGCCACGCGCCGCCTCTCTGGCCACGTAATCGAAATGGGCGGTCTCCCCTCGAATGATGGCGCCCAGACAGACCAAGGCGTCCCACTCCCCGGTCCTAGCCATCTCCAGAGCTACCAACGGCGCCTCAAAAGAGCCGGGAACCCAGGAAACAACCAGGTCATTCTCCGCAATGCCGTGGGATATGAGAGCCTCGCGTGCGCCCTCTACCAGCTTGGATGTGACGAAGCGGTTGAACCTGGCGGCGACTATCGCTATCCTGAGGCCGCGGCCGTCCAGGCCGCCCCTCAGGTGGAGTCCGGGGCCCTGCGGCTCATCGTCGTCAAAGGAAGGGCCCTTCAACTCTTCGCCTCCTCCGTCTCCAACAGATGGCCGAGTTTCCGGTGTTTCGTCTCCATATACCTCTCGTTTTCCGGCGTGGAAGGCGCTATTATCGGCACCCTCTCCACCAGCTTGAGGTCATAGGCCTCTAGCCCTATCACCTTCTTGGGGTTGTTGGTAAGGAGGCGCATGTTTCGTACCCCTAGTTCCACCAGTATCTGAGCGCCAATGCCGTAGTGGCGCAGGTCCGGCGCAAAGCCCAGGCTGGCATTGGCCTCCACCGTATCCAACCCTGTATCCTGCAACGCGTAGGCCTTTATCTTGTTGTGCAGTCCAATGCCCCGCCCTTCCTGTCGCATGTAGAGGAAGACACCCCTGCCTTCCTTGGCAATGAGTCCCAGCGCCAGGTCTATCTGAGCGCCGCAGTCACAGCGCCGGCTGCCGAAGACATCTCCCGTGAGGCACTCGCTGTGCACTCTGACCAGTACCGGGGCCTCGGCCTTCACGTCACCCATAACCAGAGCCAAGTGCTCCGCGCTATCCACCTCACTCTTGAATGCCACAGCGGTGAACTCTCCGAAGTCCGTGGGGAGCCTGGCCTCGGCCACTCGCTGCACCATATTCTCATGGCGGCGGCGGTGGGCGATAATCTGGGCTACGCTGATAATCCTGATTCCGTAAAGCTCAGAGAACTCCTCCAGGTCCGGCATACGGGCCATTGTGCCGTCCTCCTTCATCATCTCGCAGAGGACGGACGCCGGAGACAGGCCGGCCAGCTTGGCCAGGTCCACCGACCCCTCCGTCTGGCCTGCCCTAACCAGGACGCCGCCCTCCTGGTATCGCAGTGGGAAGATATGTCCCGGCCTTGCCAGGTCTTCCGGCTTGGTGGCGGGGTCAAGAACGGCCTTGACCGTCGCAGCCCTGTCGAAAGCGGAGATGCCGGTGGTAGCGCCGTGGATTGCGTCGACCGTGACTGTAAACGCCGTGGTGTAGCGGGAGGTGTTATCCTGGACCATCATGGGCAGCCTGAGCTCCTCCAGGCGTTGGCCGGTGACCGGCATACATATCAGGCCTCGGCCGTGCGTGGCCATGAAGTTGATGGACTCAGGAGTAACCTTCTCCGCAGCCATGACTAGGTCGCCCTCGTTCTCCCGGTCTTCGTCGTCCACCAGGATGACGAACTTGCCGTCCCGGAGGTCCTGGATCGCCTCTTCTATGGTGGCTAGAGCCATAAGCGCCCTCCAAATAGCTTTGGGGATGTTGGGGCCGTTACGCGGAGCGTCACTGCGGCCCACGGGAAGACAGAAGTTTCTCCACGTATTTAGCCAGGATGTCCACCTCCAGATTCACAACGTCGCCAAGCCCGCGCCGGCCCAAGTTTGTATGCTCCAACGTGTATTTTACCACAGATACCCCAAAGGTAGAGTCGTCACACTCCGTCACTGTGAGGCTGATGCCGTCCACGGCCATGAAACCCTTCTCCACCACGTACTTCATCACCTGGGGAGGCGCCTGGAACCTTATCAGCAGGGCGTCGCCTTCCGGCTGCATGGAGGAAATGGCGCCGGTAGCGTCCACGTGTCCCTGGGTAATATGCCCTCCCAGGGGTGTGTTGAGGGTAAGCGCCGTTTCCAGGTTCACCGGGTCTCCTAGCTTCAGGGATCCCAGATTGGTGCGTCTGAGGGTCTCCGGCATGGTGTCCAGGGAGAAGCTCCCCTCGCCTATGGCCTTCACGGTCAGGCACGTCCCGTTGACGGCTATGCTGTCCCCTTCTCGAAGCCCCTCCAGGCAGGCCGCGGCCTCCACGCTGATGGAGCCATGATCGCTCTCCTTCAGCCTTCCCACTTCCTGTACGATGCCTGTAAACACCCTCTGTTACCTCACGCTCCCAGTCATCATTACGTCATTTCCAATTATCTCCACCCTTGTACGGCTCAAGCGCAGGGCGTCGGCCATGGTGGCTGCGCCCGTCCCCGCAACCGGCGAGGGAGAGTCCCTGCCTCCCAGAATGACGGGCGATACAAAGGCCACCACCTTGTCCACCAGGCCAAGGTCGAAGAAGGACCCCAGCAGCTTGCCCCCTCCCTCTACCAGCAGGCTGGTTATGCCACGCTCTCCCAGCGCTTGGAGAAGGGCGGCCAAGTCCACGGCTCCGTCTTCCGTCGGGAGAAGCATTACCTCTGCTCCGGCGGCGCACAGCGCCTCCATCCTGTCCCCTGCCGAGCGCGCCGCCGCCACTAGGAGCGGGCCGTCCTCTCGGAAAAGCTGCGCGCTCAGAGGCACAGGGGCGGAGCCTTCCACCACTATACGCAGGGGCTGCCTTGCCAATGCGTTGCCTTCCGTATCGCGAGCGGTCAACCTTGGGTCGTCGCTCAGGATGGCGCCTGCCCCGACCATTACGCCGTCGACCTGCCGCCGCAGCTCACCGGCGCAGCGGCGAGCTGCCTCTGAGCTGATCCACTTTGAGTCGCCTGAAGACGTGGCTATCTTCCCGTCCAGGCTCATAGCGAACTTGGCTATCACAAACGGGAGGCCGGTGGTCACGAACTTGATGTACGCCTCCGCCACCTCCCTGGCCTCTTCGCCGCGCTCGTCCATGTGAACGCTGAGTCCCGCGCCCTCCAACTCGGCCATGCCTTTGCCGTTCACCAGGGGGTTTGGGTCCAGGGTAGCAATGTGAACCTGGGCGATACCCGCCCGGATTATGACTCCGGTGCAGGGCGGGGTCTTTCCGAAGTGGCAGCAGGGCTCCAGGGTGGTGTACAGCGCGCCTCCCCTGGCCTGCTCCCCCGCCTGCTCCAGGGCGATGACCTCTGCGTGAGACTGGCCCGGTGGCAGCGTGTGACCCTCGCCTACCACCCGCCCATCCTTCACCACCACCGCCCCTACCGGGGGGTTGGGACTGGAAAGGCCCAAAGCCTCTCGGGACAGCTCCAGAGCCCGCTTCATGTAGCCCATGGGCGTTATCCGCTCTTCGTGAAGTCCCTGTAAATCCTGCTGGCGGTGGGTTCGGTCTGTCCCTGGTACTTGCTTCCCAGGGCCGGGGAGCCGTATAGGTTCTCCGCCGCCGAAGTAAGCCGTAGAAAGGAGATCTGGCCTATCTTCATTCCAAAGTAGAGCGTAATGGGCAGGTTGGCAACGTTGCTCAACTCCAGGGTCAGGTGGCCTTTCCAACCCGGGTCCACGTAGCCCGCCGTAGAATGGATGAGAAGGCCCAGCCTGCCCAGTGAGCTTTTGCCCTCCAGGCGCGCCACAATGTCCGCCGGCAGGGCAACCGACTCCAAGGTGCTGCCCAGGACGAACTCCCCCGGGTGCAGGATGAACGGATCGTCGTCGGGTATGTCCTCCACATCCGTCAAGCCCTGCATCTCCTTCCGCACGTCTATAAAGGGGTGCCGGGTATTGCGGAACACCAGCAGCCTGCGGTCCAGATGGAGATCCACGCTGGCCGGTTGTATGCACGAAGGGTCCAGAGGCTCAATGACTATCCTCCCCTGCTCCAGTTCATCCTTGATTGTGCGGTCGCTAAGGACCATGCTACCCTCCCGAAACGGGTCTACACACCGATGGCGCTGAGGGAATTCTAACAGCCTCTGCATGGCAGCGCAATTCAGCCGTAGGAACGATTAGGGATTTTCGGCCGTTTCATTTATAATCTACCCATTAAGATAACATCCGAACGCGCGGTTGCTACGTATATTAAGTCGCGCGGCTGTGTGTGTCCGGATGAGGGAACGCCGTGGAATACAACCTCCTGGAGGACACGGAGCTAACCTACCTGGTCTCTTCCGGCGACCAACAGGCCTTGGCGGCCTTGTATGACCGGCATTCTTCCAGGGTGTTCTCTCTGGCTATGACCATTCTGGGAGACCGTGCGGACGCGGAAGAGGTGACCCAGGACGTAATTCTGTCTGTGTGGCGCAACAGTGGGACTTTCGATCCCCTGAAAGCGCGGTTTTCGACATGGATAACTCACATTACCCACAACCGCGCCGTGGACGAGCTCAGGAAGCGACGCAGAAGGTCGCAGGAAATCCCTCTTGAGAATGAGATATTGGAGCAGCTTGAGTCTCAGGATGCCCCTTCACTGGAAACGGGCGCGGAGTTTTACCGGATACATGGCGCTCTCCGCGACCTGCCTCACCAGTACCAAAGGGTGATATACCTGAGCTATTTCCAGGGCTACACCCAGAAGGAGATATCCGAGAAGCTGGGCCAACCCCTGGGCACGGTGAAGACCCACATGAGGTCCGCCCTGAAGAGGCTGAGAGAGAGCATTGGAGTACCGGCGGAGGAGCTATTATGAAGTGCCATGAGGCGGAGGAGCTAATACCTGCCTACCTGCTGGGCGCGCTTGATGAGCATGAGCGGGCCGCGCTGGAGACCCACATGCAGGGGTGTCCGGGCTGTCTTGCCCTGTTCTACGAGGAAAGCCCGGCCGCCGTAACCCTATCTAGAATGGGCGATTCGCTGCCGGCGCCGCTGGGACTCAAGCAGCGCATCCTGGCGATTGTGGACTCCGGCGCCAGGCCGAAGACGCGGCCGGATATGACGGGCGGAATACTGGGGCTCCTCAGAAGCAGCCTGAGACAACCCCTGGCCGCCTCGGCGATGGCCCTCGTAGCCATATCGCTGGTGGGCTTGAGCCTGGGCGCTCTGCTGCTGTGGATGGAGGTGAGTGAGTTGAAGGACGAGGACGCTCGTCTTTCGGCGAGCCTCCGGGAACAGTTGGAGCAGATGCAAGAGGAGAACCAGAAGATATCCCAGCTGATCTTCGACCAGCTGGACCTGGCCTACGTCGCGGCCATGCCCGGGGTTTCCACCGTCATGCTGGACGGAGCCGAGGCCGCTCCCAAGTCCAGGGGTATGCTCATGATCAGCCCTCGCGCCACCTGGGCCGTCCTGGAAGCGCTGAATCTGCAACCGCTGCCAAGAGACCAGGCGTACCAGCTGTGGCTCATGACAAACGGCGCCATGGAAAGCGGAGGGACATTCACCGTGAACAGCGCGGGCTACGGCCAGCTAATGGTGCAGGGTATAGGCTCCATCAGGGATTTCGATAATATCGCGGTGTCCATAGAGCCGGTCGAGGGAAGCCACGACCCCACGGGCGCCGACGTTCTTAAGGGGATCATAACCACAACGTCCGCCGAAACGTCCGAGGACGTCCCTTAGGCTGGGATCTCTGCCTGTCATCTCCGCCCACGCCCATCGACAGGCTCAGAGCCTGCGCCGTACTTGATACGTGGGTGAGCGGGACCCCCACCCACGATTCCCGTGTAGTCCGGCCTCAGCGCTGCCCCGCGTCCTCCGGCCAGTCCAGCATCTGGACGTCCACCTCCTCACCCGCCTTCATCACCGGAACGTCCTCCGGGCATATGGCCAGGCCGTTAGCCAGCGCCATTGAGGTGAGCACCCCGGACCCTTGGTCTCCCGTCAATCGAGCGTAGTAGCGCCCGTCTCTACGGGTAATAACCGCCCTGGCGTACACCCTCCGCTCATCGCCATTGACGATGTCGTCCTCCAGCGCCGCTCTCACAACAGGCTTTCCAAGGTCTGTGCGCCCCTGCATCTTCAGGATGGCGGGACGCACCATCTCCTCAAAGGCGACCAGCGCGCTCACCGGGTTCCCCGGCAGACCAATGTGGGGGACTTTCCTGCCTCCCGGACCGGGGAAAACCCCAAACGCCAGGGGCTTTGCCGGCCTCATTCTGACCGACCAGAAGTCGATCTCCCCGCGGCTGGCCAGCACGTCCTTCACAATGTCGTAGTCCCCCCTGGACACCCCGGCGGAGGTCAACAACATATCCGCCGTCAGCCCTTCCTCCAGCTTGGCGTTCATCGACTCCAGGTTGTCCCCGGCTATGCCCAGCATCCTGGGAATCCCGCCGTAGCGAAGAACGGCCGCCGCTACACTGTAGCTGTTGCTATTGTAGATCTTGCCGGCGGCGGCGGGCTCTCCAGGCTCCAAAAGCTCATCCCCAGTGGCTATGACCGCCACCACCGGGCGGCGCGTCACCTCCACCGCGTCACGGCCAAGGGACGCCAGCACTCCTATCTCCGAAGGGCGCAGGAGAGCGCCTTTCTCCAGTACCATCTGACCCTTTTGCACGTCCTGACCGGCGGGCCGCAGGTTTGACCCTCTTGCAACGTCAGTCCTGACCATTATCTCCGTTATGTCCAGGGGGCCCATACCCCGGCTCTTCCTCTCGAACTCGTCCGTCTCCTCAAATGGCGCCACCGTGTCCGCGCCGGGGGGTATTGGAGCGCCGGTCATTATGCGCACCGCGTTCACGCCGGACACCTCCTGCTCAGGAAGCTGGCCCGCAGCCAGGTGTCCAATGACCCGCAGCTCCCTGGGGCTGTCGTAGGTTGCACCTGCAATGGCTTCGTAACGCACGGCATATCCGTCCATAGCGGAGTTGGTCAGGGGAGGAATATCCAGCGTGGATACCACGTCCTCGGCCAGTACCTGGCCCAAGGCGTCCAGCAGGGGTTTCCTTTCCGACTCCAGGGTACGGAACATGCCCAGAATCCTGGCCTGAGCCTCTTCTACGCTCAGCATATAGGGCAGACCCCTGTTAACGTCCATTTCCATTTATGTCACCCTCCTGAGACCTACGCCCCGCCTGCGGGCGTCCGGTAAACCAAGCGAAAGTCCTCGTAACCGCCCGATGCCTCCGTCCATTGTACATCCACCCCCTGCACCTCAGCAGACCGCGGCCCCTGGCGAATATGTCCCAGAAGCTCATCCAGATCTTCTCGTCCTCCCTCCGCCGCCACCTCCACGGAAGAGCCGTCCGGCAGATTGCGCACGTACCCCTTCAGGCCCAGGCTCTTCGCATTGCGCAACACGAAGTCGCGAAAGCCGACGCCTTGCACCCGCCCGCGCGCTACGGCATGAAGTCCCTCATGCTTTGCCATTCTAGCCGGAGGGGTCTTCTTCCCGCTTTGACTTCTTTTTCCTCACCACCGCGACCTCCACCGAAGGCGCCAGCGCCTCCACTTTGATGGGGCGGCTCGCCTTTTTCGGCTTCTTGGTCTCTCGATGCCGGTAGTCTCGGTCACTCATAGGAACACCTCCTGACCGTCCCCAAGTCTTCCCCTCTAGTTTATCAGGACACAACGGGCACAGTAAAGCCGTTGTATGTGGGTCAGGGCAACAGGGACCTCAGGGAGCTTACAAGACCTCAATCCGACCACTGATCTCTCGAAGCTGATGCTCACTTTTGCCGGCTGCCAAACAGACCACCAGTATGTGTTACAGTGTAGTTGTAATGAAACGTCAAATTGGAAAGATTATGGTAGGAGGGTCACTGGCAGCGTTCTTCGCCGGCATACTTCTTGCGTGTGCTGCGCTTGAGCCTCCAGCGGAAGCGGGCGCCACTGCTCCGGAACAGGCTGCATCAACCTCTTTTGCCGACGAGCTGCTGCCCGGGATAACGCTGCACAGAGTACACGAGCGGTACTTACGGCATGGCCCCATGGCAGACAGAATTGCATCAGATCCATGTGCTCAGCCTGAACGATTCTATTCCGAGTCATGGATCCAAGTCGACAATGATGGCCTTGCATCCGAAAGACGGGGAAGGTCCACAGAGATCAACGGCGATGCCTATATGACGAGCCAGACGATTGATGGCGAGATCGTTCACCAGTATGCCAACTGCGACAGGGAGCATCGCGCCCCATACACCCCCTACTCCCTCCAGGAGTGGGCGCGGCGTGCCGAGAGCGCTCCTCAAAAACTGGCAGACCTTGGGTTGGAAAAGGTGGGCGAAGGGGACTGGGACGGAAAGAGGACAGTCATTTACGAGAGAGAGTATGACTACTCCGCGCCTAGTTATCAGTATCTCCGTCTTTCGAACGAACCAGGCTACAGCTTGCCCTACTTCGATGACCTGGAGCCACTGTATATACTGGCGCGCTATGAGCTGGTGGTTGAGAACCCATTGTTCCAACGCCTCCAACGTTGGGCCGTGGACGCCGGGGGAAACAAGACCCTGGTTTACGAGAAAGTGACGATACTACTGGAGGTTGTTGATCAATAGCCAGGATGCTTGCCGGCAAGAGATCGCAATATTTGAAGAGCGCGCACGGTCGGCAGCGGGAGCGTCCTGTGGACGCCTTTCACCCGCGCATATGGTTCGACCCACTCACCCCCCGTATCAAGTACGGCGCTTGCCCCACGCTTGATGCGGGGGCAGGCTATGAGCGGGCGTCAGCCCACGGCTGTCCGGCAGTCCGCTGCGCTCCAGTGGGGCACAGGTCCAGCAGGCAGCATCCCCCGCACAGGGGTTCCCGCTTTCGGCACGCCTCCACTCCGTGACGGTCCAGCAGAGCGTGGTACTCGTTGAACAGCGCCGTGTCGTGGGTGAGGTTGTCCATAAAGAGGGCCTGGTAGGCGACGTACTTGTCCTCGGCGGGGGTGGCCTCCAGCCTACCAAATATGCGCCTGGTGTACGCGTCGATCACGAAGATGGGCTTGCCGGCGGCGTACAGCAGAATATCGTCGGCGGTCTCCTCCCCTATCCCGTAGATGGAGAGCATCTCACGGCGGAGAGGTTGGACATCTTGCCGGAACATCGCCTCAAGGTCGTCGTTGTAATGGTCGCCCAAGCGCTCCACAAAGGCCTTGACCTTCAACGCCTTGGAGTTGAAGTACACCGAGGGACGTATTAGGACAGCCAGGTCCTTGATGGGAAGCGACCTCAGTGCCGCCGGGGTCAGAAGACCCCTGGCCTTCAGGTTATCCAGCGCCTTGTCCACGTTGGTCCAGGCGGCCGACTGGGTGAGGATGGCCCCAATGATAACCTCAAAGGCTCCGTCTCCGGGCCACCAGCGCTGCGGCCCGTAACGGCCAAGCAGCCTGTTGTACACGTCCATCAGCTTCTCGCTCAGGGCTCCTTCCAAGACGGGCTGTCTCCTTCCTCTCGCAAGTCCTTTTCTAGGATACAAGGACAGAGCTGGCAAAGCCACCCGTTTGCGACAGGCTCATTGGACTATGAACGCGCTCTTGCGCACCCGGCTCTGCGCTTGACACTGCACGAAATATGAGTACGCTACCGGTATCACACGTACAGGGGGCGCAGCAATGGACAATATCGAGTCTCTGCTTGAGGAGCTGACCAACGCTCACGGGCCATCGGGCTTTGAGGGCCCGGTCAGGGCCGTCATGCAGCGCGAGCTATCGCCCCTCTGCGACCACGTCGAGACTGACGGCATCGGGTCGCTGATAGGCAGGCTGGGCGAGGACGGCGGCGCTCCGCGGGTTATGATGGCCGCCCACATGGACGAGGTTGGCCTGATGGTCAGGTTCGTTACCCCGGAGGGCTACGTGAAGTTCCAGGCCCTGGGCGGATGGCTGGACCAGGCCCTAATCAACCAACGCTGGGTCATTCAGACCAGGCA
The DNA here is from genome assembly GCA_965247645.1 of Dehalococcoidia bacterium. GTDB lineage: Bacteria > Chloroflexota > Dehalococcoidia > Lucifugimonadales > UBA2985 > JAPPHY01. Next base: position 1,005,541 of record OZ252024.1, on the reverse strand, counting down.
CGGCCCGGTGCGCGGCATGTCGGGCATCAAGACCGTCCACGTTATGACGACGGAGGCGCGCGCCCAGGTCTTCAAACGGGAGCAGATGTTCATTGACGTGGGCGCCGCCGACCTGAAGGACGCCGAGGAGCGGCTTGGCATCCGTCCCGGCGACCCCATAGCGCCGGACAGCCTCTTCACGCCCCTGAGCGGCGGCAAGCTGTACCTTGCCAAGGCCTGGGATGACCGCGTTGGCTTGGCGGTCATGATTGAGGTGATGAAGCGTCTCAAGGCCGGCGCGCCGCCCTGCGCGGTCTACGCCGTGGCAACGGTCCAGGAGGAAGTTGGGCTGCGAGGGGCGCACACCAGCAGCTATCGCATTGAGCCAGACATAGGCATCAACATAGAGTCGGGGGTTGCCGGGGACTTCCCAGGCATGACCCAGGACGAGTCCCAGGAAAGCCTTGGCAAAGGCCCGGCCATCTTCCTGCACGACTCCTCCATGCTGCCCAGCCTTAAGCTGCGGGACCTTGTTCTGGACGTGGCTGAGGCCCAGGAGATACACGTACAGTTCGACGTCCTGAGCGGCTATGGCGAGGACGGCGCCGAGATGCAGCGGTCGCACGGCGGCGCTCCCGCCATCAACATAGCCGTCCCAACCCGCTATCTCCACAGCCACTACGGAATAATCAGCCGCGAGGACTTCGACCGCACGGTTGACCTGGTGGAAGCCGTCATCCGCAGGCTGGACGCGGGCGCCGTTCAACGCCTGCAGAGCTTCGACTAGAAGGCGAATGTGGCTTTGCAAGGTAAGGCGGCGGCGTAACAGGATTACCAACTCTATTTTTGTGGCACACTGGTTCATAAAATGGTATTTTCACAGCCTGCTAAGCTAGCATGTGTCAAGGCTGTGAGGTGGAGCAACGATGAGCACCATGTCTAACGAGAAGACTGCCGAACATTTGATGAACTTGGTTTTGACCCGCAATGGGGATGTCCCTAATTTCTCCTTGCTACTAGGGAAGGTCTGAACAAAGCGCCGCCAGGCTGATGTTTTGATTGCCGGGTACAGAAGCAGACTTTCCCTCCTGGCTTTTTGCCTTGTTTGTTGATGGTGCGGTTAACTTCGGCTCTTTGCCCTCTCCTTTTCGGCCTCTTCGCGGCTTCAGTCCCGCTTTTGGGCCCACTACCCCCTGGTCAACCAACCAAGAGGCCCTTAGCCCGCTTCAAGTTGGATAGCCCTAGCAACAGCGCCAGCCGCTCTGTGTTCTTGGTCAAGCCCCGATAGCGTACCCCCGCTTTCGCGAGGGCAGGCTCTTGGCATAGCCCCATAATCTCTTCACGTCCAGGAAAGGGTGTTCCACCTTGGCCCGGATAGAAGCCTTCACCTTTTCCCCTATTGCCGCCGGATCCTCCGGTTCCAGTTTCCGCCTCTGTCCAGGCTTCATTGCCACCTGCCACTGTACTGCCAACTCCAGATGCTCTTCCCGTTTCTGCACCCCGATGCGCAGCTTCATCCCGAAGTGGTATTGGCTCCCCTTCTTCACCTGGCGCATCTCCGGGTTCCGCTGCCCGGTCCGGTTCTTGGTGGAGGGCGGCGCCTCTATGATGGTGGCGTCCACTATGGTCCCTTCCCTGAGCCGCAGACCTTGGGACGCCAGATGCTCGTTGATCTCCGCAAACAGCCCTTGTCCCAGATGGCGATCTTCCAGCAGGTGGCGAAAGTGCAGGATGGCGCTCTCATCAGGAATCGGCTCAGACAGCCCCAATCCCGTGAAGCGCCTCACTGACCCCGCTCCCTCGCTTGACAAGCTATGGGATACCTGCTATTTTACCCTCTTATACATACTTGACTGCCAGTGCGCAACCGGTTTCACTTCCCCCTCCCCCCAAGTCTTGGACACTATGAATTAGATATACAGCCTATGTTTTTATTTCCTAATAGACCCCCCACGCATGCCCGACGTCCTTCGCGGAAACCGCACAAAGAGCGCAGCGAGGTAACCACTACGACGTGGTTGGTGGCGAACATTATCGCCATTGCAGCCGTTGCAGCCTGCGGCGTGCCCCTCCCGGGAAGCTCAGAAAGCAACGGATCGTCAACCATTGATTGGGAGAACTTGGCCGCGTATGAAGAGAATTGCATCTTGCCGCTTGAGAGCTCCGTTTCTCAGATTGGAGAAGACTCAACAATCGCCGAATGGTCGGAGGCCTTGGGGGAAGACCTTGACGCATGGGAATCACAAGACCTTCCCAATGAATTGGACGCCTACGACAGCGCTGTCACCGACTTCATAAAGAAACTAAAGGACGCTATAGATTCGCAGCCCAGGGACAGCACCGCCCTGGAGTTTTCTGATAATGAGGAAATCGTGCAGAGGTTGGATGAGGACTTCGAACTGATAAACGAGGCTTGGGAGAAGTTTGCCCCCCTCGTTCGCTATCGACTGGGTGGGTCGGATTGCTTTCGAGACGTGGAAGTAAAGGTAGACCTGGCGTACGTTGACGATTACTACGCTATGTGCGGCTCCTATGAATGCACTGTCAGCGGCTGGTATATGGAACGGGACGGCAGGAAGCTCACCTTTGAATTGGCGCTCAGTAACCTCACGCCGGACTCGGAAATGCCGCTGCCTGACTGCAGCGACAACCTGGTAATCCGCGACGGGGATGGGATGTTCTACGGGGCCTCCAGTTGTGAATTCAGTGGAACCATCCGTGACGGCAAGATCCCATATGGAGAAAGCCCCGATAATCAGGCAGACGTTGGCATATCTCTGGAATACGACTTACCGGAGAGCGCCAATGACTTGGAGTTGCTGGCAGCATTTGAGCTGGACAACGAGGTTGACTCTCGATATGAAGGCTATATTGACGATGAAGGCAATGCGGAGGGCTTCATATTCAGACTGTCTGACGTAGAGAGTTAGTCAACCGGTACAACTCGTTAGGTCCCAGCAGGCCAGCAGGAAAGGAAGGACAAGAAATGAATGGACAGATTTTGGATTACTCCCCTCAAACCAACTCAGGATTAATCACGGGGGATGACGGCAGCCGATACAACTTCGTCGGAGCTGAGTGGAAAGACCAGGCCATTCCCAACCGGGGAATGCGGGTGGATTTCGAGGCGCAGGGCAGCGATGCAGTAGCCATATACCGAGCTATGTCGGCCTCCGGCGGAGGGATTGGAGGCGCCCTTGAGGGCGTGATGGGCTCCGAGAAAACCAAGGTTGTTGCCGGGCTGCTAGGGATATTCCTCGGCTGGGCCGGCATCCACAAGTTCTACCTGGGCATTAAGAAGCCCGCAATAATGCAGCTGGCAGTTGGCGGCGGCGGCTTGGTGTTGGCGCTGATTGTGGGCAATATATTCATATTTTTGGGGATCTTCGGCATTGGCGTCATTATTGGGTTCTTGCTATACGCAATTGGCTATTTGGCTCTGATGGCGGCTGGTATACTTGGGGTGGTGGAAGGCATTATCTACCTGACCAAGTCCGATGAAGACTTCCAGACTATCTACGTCAACGGCCAGAAACAGTGGCTCTAGTCGGACCCGAGCGGCGCAACACCGAGCGCGGGGGTCAAGCTACCAGCGAGGTAGAGGCAGGCATTGGGCCGTAGTCTTCGAATCATTACGCCGAGGGGTATAAGGAGTGTCAAGGAGATAAGTCAGCGCCTGTTTTCTACTGCCCAAAACTAACATCTCTCTTGGTCCAGTTTACAGGGGTAGGTCACCCGGCATGCTGTCGTACCTCCTCACCTTCCTCCCTTGCCCTTCCAAGCAGACGCTTTCCCAAGGCCACTCCCGCTATCAAAAACCCCACATCTATAGCTGTCGCCACTATGTCTAGCAACCGGCTCGTCGTCCCTCTGTCGTAGTCAAAAAAGCGCGACAACGCTATCAAGGTCAGGTTGATGAACAGGAAAAGGGATGCATACCGTAAGACTGCCAACCCCAGACCCATAAGCAGGATAGCTAGGGTGCTCCTCACCTCGCCGCTCCCTGTGGCCGGCCTCAATCGTGTCAGTAGGTACTTCCCGGTGGCGAGGGCCGCAATTATGGACCCAATGTCGATCGTCAGCACCACCAGGATTGCCAGAACCAGAATAGGCCCAACGATTTCCACTCCGAAGTTATTCGCCAGGAGCTCGACTGTGTTGTGGAAGACGATTATGAAGAGCTGCCGCAGGACATACAGCCCTACGCCCAAGAGGATGGTCAACAGCACAGCCTTCATTCTGCTAGTCCTCAAGATACAGTTCTCCCTCTGCGGACCTCCAGGTTCGTTCGCTCAAGGACTTGCCGGATGCAGGTAGAGCTCCCGCCGACACAGGCGTCGACGGAGTCCATGTCCGTTGTTACTCACTGGGCTCGATCCTCCGGCCCATAGATGTTCGGCGCTCTTTCAGGGGAAGGGTAGGACGGGGCCCGGCAAACGGGGTTATGCAAAGGTCTCCGCGGAAGCGGACTCAGGCCCAAGGGGCAGCAACGGCTACGGTCGCATGCCCCGCCCGCTAATCTCTATGGTTTCCACTGTGGCCCTGCAGGTCAGGCCCGGTGGTACTTGGACAGGCTACGCAGCTCCCTGGGAGGGTCCATGTGAGACCCGCGGATGGTGTATGAGACCTCCGCAACGTAGATCGCGCCCTGGGAGTCCACCGCAATGCCGTGTGGAGCAATGAACTGGCCGGGGCCCTCGCCCTCCTCCTTGTCTCCAAAGCGGCTTACCAGTTCCCCTTCCAGGGTATAGATGCCCACCCGGTGACCCAGGCCGGGGGCGTCGTCCACGCCAGGCATACCGTTGAGCTCCCCTACGTAGATGTGGTCCTGCCACAGCGCCATAGAGTCCGGGCGGTGGATGTTGTTCCACATGGTCAGAAAGTCGCCGCTGGCGGTGAACACCTGGATACGGTGGGCTTCCCTGTCCACCACGTACACCCGCTCGTCGGCGTCTATGGCGATGTTGTGAGGACGTATGAACTGGCCGGCGTCTATGCCGGACTCGCCCCAGGAGAACCTGTACTCCCCGTTGGCAGAGTAGACGTGGATGCGAGCGTTGCCGTATCCGTCCGAAATGTAAACGTCGCCGTTGCCGGGCATAATGGCGGCCGAGGTGGGACGGTTGAATGGCTGTCCGCTCCACTTGGGCGCCGGATGGTCGCGCTCTCCAATCTCCATGAGCTTCTCACCCTGGGGGCTGAACTTCTGTATGGTGTGGATGCCGTCGTCGGCCACCAGCAGCGAGTCATCGTGGGCTATGTAGAGTCCGTGGGTGCGGTTGCTGAACAGGCCTTCGCCAAAGGACTTCAGGAAGTTGCCTTCCTTGTCGAAGACCATGATTGGGCGCTCTCCCCTGGTCAGGACGTAGACGTTGTCCTGCGAATCCACGGCTACCCCGGGACACTCCAGGAAGCTCACGCCCGGCGGCAGCTTGGCCCAGCCCGCCGCGAATGTATAGCGAAATGCGCCGTCTCCGAATTCCTGAGTCATCTTATGCCTCCCGAGGTGTGATTGTCCGCAATGCCCGCCCGTGGCGCGCTCCCCATTCTAACCCGCGCGCGTATGCGTGTGAAGGGGTCTCGCAGGCAAGTCCTGGCATTGAGGCAAAGTCCTGCCGCGGTGGGATGCCGAGGCCATGCCTCGCGGCGCGCTGTGTGCCATGCGGACACCGTATTACGCTGTGGAGCGCGGGTGAGAGCGCGGGTGAGCTTCCTGTAGATTGACAGTTCGACCGCCCATGATAAACTTGCACACGAGGGAAGCCCCGCGGTTAAAGATGGTCGTGGATACAGAATGTCTAACAAACTGATTGCCGTGGTTGCAGTGGCGGCCCTGCTGGCGTCGGTGGGCGTGGTGGCTGCGGTGGCCTACATGGCGCTGATGGGCCATGACGACGGGCAATACACCAAGTCCATGGTGGATGAGGCTATCCGGCGCTACGATCGGGACGGCAGGCAGGCGGCCATTGAATACCACAGCTCCGGCGAGAGCGTCGACGGCCAGTGGTACGTGTTCATCGTAGACGGGAACGGCTATACCATCGCACACCCCAACCCTGAGTTCGTAGGCCAGGATCCCAGCTTCCTCGTCGACGCCACCGGCTACTTCTTCGGCGACGAGCTGCTCGCCGCCACGGAGGAGGGCCGTTGGGTTGACTACGTCCTGCGTAACCCTGAGACGGGACAGGACCAGCAGAAGCATACGTGGGTAATCAAGCACGACGGTCTGCTTTTCGCCTCAGGCTGGTACGAGAAGTAAGGGGAGAATCCAGCCGCTCGGCCCATCCAATCTCCGGAGGCGCCATGAAGGTTGTCGTGGCTCCACAGGCGTTCAAAGGCACGGCGTCCGCCGCTGTGGTCGCCGCAGCCATGAGCCGTGGCGTCCTGCAGGCCATGCCCCATAGCCAGGTTGTCGAGATCCCCATTGCGGACGGCGGAAGCGGCACCGTCGATGCCCTGGTGACCGCCACGGGAGGCCGTTACGTCACTTCCCCCGCCGGCGACCCCCTGGGCCGTCCCATCGCCGCCCGGTGGGGAGCGCTGGGCGATGGCGAGACGGCCGTTATCGAAACCTCAGCCGCTTCCGGCCTCTCGCTCCTCAGCATGGCCGAGCGAGACCCGACGATAACGACAACCAGGGGGACCGGCGACCTCATAGGAGCCGCCCTGGACGCCGGATATACGCGCATACTGATAGGTCTCGGCGACAGCGCCACCAACGACGCGGGGGTCGGCATGGCTCAAGCCCTTGGCGTCAGGGCCCTGGACGACATGGGCCGCGACCTTCCCAACGGCGGCGCGGCGTTGATGCGACTCCACTCCTTGGAGCTAGAGGATGTTCATCCGCGCCTCTCCTCCGCCAGGATTACGGCGCTTTGCGATGTGACCAACCCCCTCTGCGGTCCGGGGGGAGCCTCAGCCGTCTTTGGGCCTCAGAAGGGGGCCACACCTCGGCAGGTATCGCTGCTGGACGCCGCCCTGGGCCGTTTCTCTGAGGTGGCCGCAGCCCAAATGGGGCGCAATGTGCGGGACATCCCAGGAGCGGGAGCCGCAGGAGGGCTGGGAGCGGGACTAGTGGCATTCTGCGCCGCTGCGCTATGCCCCGGCTTCCAGGTCGTAAGCAGGGCGGCACGTCTGACAGAGGCGCTTGGTGGAGCAGACCTCGTCCTGATCGGAGAGGGGCGGATAGATGCCCAGACCGCCGGCGGCAAGGGTGTCTCAGGCGTCGCCGCCCTCTCAAAGGAGTGTGGAGACCCGCTGGTCGCCGCGATAGTCGGCCAGAACGGACTGAGCGAGACTGAAGCGGCCATTCTCGGCATAGACGCAGTCTTTGCCCTGGCAAGCTCACCGGAGGGAGCGATACCGGGCTCGGAGTCAACGCCGGGTCTAATCCAGGCCGCGACGGCCCGGGCCGTCGCCGACCTCCTGGGAGGGAGAAGCGATGTCCACTGAAAAACCCCGTGTGTTTGTAACCCGGAGACTGCCACAGGAGGTCCTGGACAGTCTTGACGCCCACTTTGAGGTCGACCTCTGGGACAGCGACATTCCCCCGGACGTCGACAGCCTGCGGGAGCGCGCGGCGCAGGCCGCGGGCCTCCTCTGCCTTCTGACCGACAGGATAGACACGGCTCTACTGGACGCGGCCCCTTCTTTGCGTGTTATCAGCAACATGGCTGTTGGCACTGACAACGTCGATCTTGTTGCAGCGACGGCGAGTGGCATCCCCGTAGGCAACACTCCAGGCGTGCTGACGGATACAACCGCGGACTTTGCCTTTGCATTGATGATGGCGTCTGCGCGCCGCATCGTAGACGGGGATAACTTCGTCCGCGCGGGACACTGGAAGACCTGGGGACCCAGTGTGCTGCTGGGCCGCGACCTCTTCGGCGCAACTCTCGGAATAGTCGGCTTGGGCGGAATCGGACAGGCGGTGGCGCGCCGGGCCCAGGGGTTCTCGATGCGCGTACTGTACACGCGACTCTCCTCAACGCCCCCGCCTCCCGACATCCACGCCGAGCCCGCGTCTCTGGACGACCTGCTCCGGGAGTCCGACTTCGTTTCTCTCCACGTACCCCTCACGGAAGAGACGCGGCGCATGATCGGCTCCCGCGAGATGGCGTTGATGAAGGAGACGGCCATACTGGTAAACACAGCCCGCGGGGGGGTTATCGACCAAGAGGCGCTTGTGGCTGCCCTCAGGCAAGGGCGGCCCGCCGCGGCCGCGCTGGACGTTACCGCCGTGGAGCCTATCGACGCGCAGGATGAGCTCCTCACGCTGCCCAACCTCGTAATGACGCCGCACATTGCCAGCGCGAGCGTAGCCACACGCCTTCGCATGGCGAACATGGCGGTCCACAACCTGGTGGCCGGCCTTGAGGGGAGGCCGCTTCCCAACTGCGCCAACCCGGAGGCCTACCGGTCTGATAGGAGCAGGCCCTGAACCCGCACAGTTGCTACATTCGGTCTCATTCGCAATATTGCAGATAGAGGGAGGAATAAAACATGCCAAGGCCAAACATACTCAGGCAGAAGCTGGCGAACGGAGAGCCTACGCTCAGCACCCACCTCAGCGGCGTCTGGCCCGCGGAGGTGGAGGCCATCGGCCATACGGGGCTGTACGACTACGTGGAGTTCGTGGCTGAGTACGGCTCCTTCGACCTGCACGACCTGGACAACCTCTGCCGCGCCGCCGAGCTCCACAACATGGGCAGCATGATCAAGGTGGACCAGAGCCTCATGCCATACCTGGCCCAGAGAGGAATAGGCGCCGGATTTGGCAGCGTCCTGTTCACGGACGCGCGGGACATCCAGGAGGTCAGGGACTGCATCAGGGCGGTCAGGCCGGACCACCCGGACTACGGCGGCCGATATGGAGTGGCCAACAGGCGCAACGCCTACATGGGTTACGGCGGGACGCCGGAGTACGTCCAGGCAATCGCCGATACCGTGCTCGCGTTTATGATTGAGAAGAAGGGGGCGCTGGACAACCTGGAGGAGATCCTGCAGGAGCCCGGGGTGGAGATGATACAGTGGGGAGGAGCCGATTTCTCAATGAACGTGGGGCATCCGGGAGAAGCGGACCACCCGGAAGTGGCGGCCGCCAGGAATAGGACGTTCACCACTGCAATCAGGATGGGTGTGCCGCCCCGGGCGGAGATAGGCTCAGCCGACCAGGCCAGGGAGTACCTGGATATGGGCGTCAGGCATTTCTCGGTTGGCACAGACCTCTCCATCCTGTTCAACTTCTGGAGGCGAGAGGGTGAGCAGATCCGCAAAGCGCTGGAGGGGAGCTAGCCGGAGGCCCTCTCAGTCGTTGTTCCTGCATCTCGGCGATGTGATGTAGGGGCGGTTCGCGAACCGCCCCTACGCGGGACGGAGACGCGCGTCGTGCGCGGGCACGGCGGTGTGGGGCGCGTCCGCAGGGAGTACGGTGGTGGCAGCAGGCGCCCTTTTTTGCAATGTACGGAGGTTGCTCCGGCTAGGCTATACGCCGTTTCCGATTGGAGAGGTAGTCCACCAGTACGTACTCCCCAAGGTTGTTGGGGCCGGAGTAGAAGGCTCGTCCCTTGTTGATACGCATCATCCTGTCCACAAAGTCCACCAGGTAGGCGCTGCTCTCCAGCATGAAGGTGTTGATGGTTATCCCTTCCTGGGTGCATCGCCGCACCTCTCTCAGCGTCTCGCGGATGGTCTGGTAGCTGGGCGGGTAGTTGAAGTAGGAGTGGTCTCCCTCCAGGTGGCACGTCGGCTCGCCGTCGGTGACCATGAGAATCTGCCTGGTCCCTCCCTTGTCCTTGGCCAGGAGCTTCCGAGAGAGCATGAGGGCATGGTGCATGTTGGTGCCGGGGACCCAGTCGTTCCAGGAGACCTGCGGAAGCTCATCCTCCTTGATCTCGATGGCGTAGTCGGAGAACCCCACTATGTAAAGCCTGTCCCTGGGGAACTGGGTGCGGATGAGGGACGACAGGGCCATGGCGACCTTCTTTGCCGCCAGGAAGCTCCCGTAGAGGCCCATCGAACGGCTCTGGTCCAGCAGGAGGACGGTGGATGCCTGGGCCATGTGCTCGGTAATGTGGATCTCAAAGTCCGGGGGCGTTATCTTCACTGGGGATCCCCCGCCTTCTCTTAGCAAGGCGTTCCTGACGGTCCGCTCCAGGTGGATGTCAAAGGGGTCGCCGAACTCGTATGTCTTGGTATCTCCGGAGCGCTCTCCACCCGCGCCTCTGGCGTGGAGATCGTGTTGGCCAAGGCGGTCACGCTTGATCTGGGAGAAGGTGTCTTTCATGGCCTTCTGGCCTATCTTCCGGATACCCTTTGGCGTTAGCTCCAGACGCTGCCCCTTGCGGGTGACGTATCCCGCCTCCTCCAGCATCCTGGTGATGCGCTGAAGCTGCTCCAGGTTGCGCCGGGCCTCTTCGCCCAGCAGAGCCTGTACCTCTTCAAGGTCCAGGTCCTGGATGTTTCCCCGACGAGCCGCTTCCTGTATCCGGCGCTCCAGCTCATCCATGTTTTGCATCTGTCCCATGACCTCCATCGCCTCGTCGTAGGTGAGGGAGTCCTCGCCCATGAAGGGGTACCGGTTAGCCATGTCGTCCGGTGGATAGAGCCGGTTCATGGCAGCGGCCAGCTGAGCCATCTCGCTCATGGTCTCCGGGTCCAGCGCGCCCTCCATGAGTTCCTGCAACTCCTGGCGCATCTCCGGAGACATGCTGTTCATAAGCGACTGTGCCTGACCCATCCGCCTCTGTAGCTGCTCCATAAGCTCATCCAGGTTCTGGGGCCGGTCTGGGCCGAAGAGGTCGCCATAGCGGTCCATGAATCCCTGGAAGTCCGGCTCCCTCCCTTGCATCCGGTCGCGCAGCATCTCGTTGAGGTCGTGGAGCATCCGGCGCGTGGCTTCCATGTCCTGGGGGGTTATGCCCTGTATCTGCTGGCGCATGTCCTGGAAGGTATTGTCCAAGACCCTCTGCTTGAGCAGGTCCATAAGCTCTTGGAACTGGCGTTGGGCCTCCTGGTCAATGAAGTCGTAATCGCTGAGGTCTTTAACCGCCCCGCCGAGGTCCTGCGGCAGGTTCTCCATGCGCTCTCTGCCGCGAGCGGCGCGCTCTTCCAGGAGCTTCATCAGCCGTTCCCGTTCCTCGGCGTCCTCAGGGGACGATTGGGCCTGCTGCTGCCTTGCGTCCTCCAGGCGCCGGTCGATGCCCTGGCGCTCGGCCTCGACGATCTGCTTCAGACGTTCCTTGAGGTCGTCAAGCATCGAGTCCAAGTTGTAGCGACGGAGTTGCTCCTGCCGGCGGCCTCGAAGGCGCTCCAGCATATCCCGCAGTCCCTCCATACGCTGGTCGGACTCGCCTTGCATTCCTCTTTGGAACAGGTTGCGCAGCGACCGCATGAGGTCGCCGTGGTTCATAAGGTCGTCGGCCATCTCTTCCATGACGTCTTCTCCAGACGGCTCGAAGACCTGCTGAGTTCCGTCCCATTGTGAATACCTGTACAGGTTCTTGTCCATGATGGGAAGCGCTCCACTCAAAAGCTGTGGAGGTCGGCGCGTTGTCAATGATACTACACGCGTCTCCTATATTCAACGCGGCGTCCCGGCCGCGGCCGGTGACAGGTTCTATTGTGACGCGGCGCCGCCAAACCACCGGAGCGTCTCCCTCAAACCCTCCTCCAGAGAGAACCTGGGACTCCATGCAAGCCCCTGGCGAGCCTTGGCGATATCCAGGTATATCTTGAATACCTCGCCGGGCTTTGAGGGTCCGTAGGCGGCTTCGCCGGAGTAGCCGGCGTTCTCCTTGAGCAGCGAGTAGATCCGATTGATGGACGTGCCTACACCCGTGCCTATGTTGAAGGCCTCCCCACCCCCCTTCTCCAAAGCTGTGACGCTGGCCTCCACTACGTCCAGCACGTATAGGAAGTCCCGTTCCTGCTCCCCACTGCCGTTTATGACCATTGGCTTCCCGCGGAGCATGGCCTGGGAGAAGATGGCCACCACTCCGGCCTCCCCGTTGGGGTCCTGCCTTGGGCCGTAGACGTTGCCCAGGCGTAGTATGGTGTAGTCCAGGCCGTGGGAGAGGCGATAGACGTACAGGTAGTTCTCCACCGCGAACTTGGACGCGCCGTAGTGCGACAGAGGATGAACTGAGTGGGTCTCGTCACATGGCAGGTACTGTGGGTCGCCGTAAATGGCCCCTCCGCTGGAGGTGTACACCACCTTCCTGACCCCGTACTGAACGCAGTTCTGGAGGAGGTTGAGGGAGCCGCGTATGTTGGTGTCGGCGTCGGCAAGGGGGTCCTGCATGGAGAGTTGAACGCTGATCTGGGCGGCGTAGTGGCACACAAGCTCCGGCCTCTCCTCACGGAACACCTCCGCCAGGCCCGGACCCGCTATGTCCGTTCGATACAGGGTTGCGCCCGAAGGAAGGTTGGAGGGACTGCCTGAACTCAGGTTGTCCACGACCACCACCGGATGCCCCAGCTCCAGCAGCCTATCGACTACGTGGGAGCCTATGAATCCCGACCCTCCCGTGACCAGGACCTTTGCAGGTGTCATGGAGCGCGTCTCACAGCGCGGCGCCGCCCGGCGCCACTGTCCGTAGAGCGCTCGCGTGCCGGCGTGGGTTGTCCAGTGAGGTTTTCATTGGGCAGTTTGGGGAGGTAAACGTGTCCGGGTAGTCTATGGCGCAAGGGCGATTCGCAGGATATGAATGTAGTATAGCATGGCGGTCGGACAGGGGAAAGGATGCGGCTGTCAGTAGCCTATCTCCGGGTCGTAGATGTTGAGCAGGTCCCGGCCGTCCAGGTACCTTCTCAGGTTCTCCAGGAATAGCTCCGTGCCGCGTTCCTCGTATAGGTGGGAGTTGGCGGCGACGTGGGCCGTCAGCAGTATGTTCGGCTCATCCCACAGAGGGCTGTCCTGCGGCAACGGCTCTTGCGCAAAGACATCAAGGGCCGCTCCTGCAAGCCGGCCCGCCCTTACGACTTCTACCAGGGCCTGCTCGTCCACGATGCCGCCTCTGCCCACGTTGATGAGGCAGGCCCCCTGCTTCATCTGCCGGAGCTCAGCGAGTCCCAGGAGCCCCGCTGTCTCCCGCGTCCCTGGCAGGCATATGATAAGGAAGTCGCTCTCTCGCAGCATCAGTGGCAGGTCTCGCGGCGGAAGAAGCAGGTCTGTGGGGCCCTGGCCTTCCTGGGGCTGAGTCACGGAGCGGCGCATCCCCAGGACGCGCATATCCAACGCTTTGCATAGCCGCGCCACTCTGTGGCCGATGTTGCCCATACCCAGGATACCGGCGGTGCGCCCGGCCAGCTCCTCACCTATGAACTTCCAATACTCCCTCCGGCCCTGGGCGCGGACGGCCTGTGGGAATCTCCTGGATAGCGCGATCATGGCGCCAATAACCCACTCGGACAGGGGGATGGCCTGGACGCCTTTGGCTGTCGTAACCAGGATGTCGCTCCGCTCCGGCCCATCTCCTATAGCCACGTCCGCGCCTGCGCTCAGGAGTTGGATCCATCGGAGACTGGAAGCCAGGCGCTGCGCGTCCGGGGGCAGCCGAGAGGTGAAAACTACCTGGGCGCGGGGGAGCAGTGGGAGGAGCTGCTCCGGGAAGAGGAATGGAGGCCATACCGGCGGCCGCGGAAGGCTCAGGTACGGGTCGTTGAGCAGGTGAACGCGGGGGTCCAGAGCGCCGATGCGCTCCATCAAAGGCGGTGGCAAAGCCCAGCCTACCAGTACGTTGACCTTCTCCATGACACCTCTATTCTACATGGATTGGTCTACCGGCGCTTCGCCATTGGGCGGGCGGGGCCGGGGGATGGGCGCCACCGCCTCCCCCAGGCTTAAGTACTGGGCAGGCTCTAACCCTCCCCCACAGACGGAGACCTTTGGGCAACCGCGGCCCACGTCATTACCATGAAAGTAGACGCTTTACTAGGGCTGTCGACCTCTTTACCGCCCGCGGTGAGCATGTCGAACCATATGAGCGGGTAAGTGGCTGACGGCAATGTTTTTTCTTTCCACGCTACGCGCCCAGGAGCTTCTTTACGTTGGCCTCTACAGTACTGCGCTGCTCGGGAGCCTCGCTAGCCACTTGGAGCTCACGCCGGACTGACTGGTAACGTCAGGCTTTCCCGCTCGAGTGGCGCCAACTTTGCGTAGCTGCACCGCCAACCCTTCGGCCGCTGCTTCCAGCATAGGGTTGTGTGAACCCATCGGCAATAGCCTCTGGACTAAGGAGGCCAGTGCAGGGGAAGGGTACCCTATTCTGGCGCCTTCCAAAGTATAGGCTGATTCAAGCCAACTTTGGCCCGTCTGGAGGGCGGTTCCTAACATTTACACTTGCCAACTCTTTGCGCCATCAGAGTTTCGCTTTCCTTGCAAGGCGAACCATAGCAACGCCGACTTATGAGTCCAATTAAAGATACGTCAGCAGTGTTCTGAGATTTCCACGCATCCGCCGCTTGCCCTGCCCTCCGGTGCATTTGGTGTGGGATCCGCCCCAGTCTCTAGTTGGGAACCTGTTCATTAGGCGCATACGAAGCAGGAGAGATTGTGCCCGGCTCTGGCGCCTGTTCCCTCGCCTAGTGCAGCCAATTCATCCGAGGCTCCCCATAGACCGGTCCTGCTGCACAGGCTGACGTAGAAACCGCCACGGGCGTAAACGATGTATCTGGAGCCTTCACGGAACCCGAATCCGCAGGCTGCGCCGGAACTGGCGGTCTGGACGTATATGGTTTCGGAAACGGGCCCTTTCCAGACGGTTTCGACTTCGAATCTTACCGTGGGGTCAAGGTGCGCCACCGCTCCAGGTACTTTCGCCATCGCTCCGGGTACTGTCACCCGACTCGTAATAATGAAGAGAGGCCACTCTACCCTCGAAGACCGCATGCGAGGCTGCTAGTTCCTCCAATTGCGAGCCTGGAGGAATGCACGAGCACGCATAACTTCGCTCCGGATGAACCATGAGCCAGAGTCCCATCAGCAACGAGACCAGGGTCAAGCATATGCCTCTGCAAACGAGGCCGGTAGCCATGAGGCCCTCTCCTGTCCAAACGCTCATCATGAGTGTACCACTGATGAGGCAAGGACGACAGCATTGAGTTGGTAGCCTGTGCCTTGACATCCATCAGTCTTCTCACATACCGGTTGCGGCCTGGACACGACTAAACTCTGCAGGAGATTCAGATCGATAGATGCACTAAATCTTGCTCTCGGGGTCTATATGGCAGATCATCAGGTAAACCGATATACTGCGACCTACAGGCCTAAGCCTGACCAGATCGCAGGAAGCGCCACGATGACCGCTAGAACAAGCTGCTCCTGGAGTCCGGAGACCGTTTTACGGTGCCCTCTGGTACTGCTGCTTGCCATCCTGGCCATTGCGGTCTCCTTGGCTGCCTGTGGAGGCCCCACATCCGACGTTGATAGCATGACTGCAGGCGAGTTCATCTCTGTCAGCGCCGGGTTCGATCACAACTGCGGGATAACTACAAATGGCGCTGTCATCTGCTGGGGCAATAACGAGTACGGCCAAGCCAGGTCTCCTACTGGCGAGTTCACAAGCATTAGCGCTGGGTGGAGATACAACTGCGGAATAAGGCTCGACGGGTCCGTCGACTGCTCGGGTAACGACAATCGCGGCGAGTCCACACCTCCTGCGGGCGAATTTACAAGCATCAGCGCTGGGTGGGGACACACCTGCGGGGTAAAGGCCAGTGCTTCCGTCGCCTGCTGGGGGGCCAATAACCATGGCCAAGCCAGGTCACCGGAGGGCGAGTTCGTCTCCGTCAGCGCCGGAGGGGCCCACACCTGCGGTATCAGGCCAAGCGACTCTCTCGTCTGCTGGGGCTATGACGAATACGGCCAATCCACGCCTCCGGAGGGTGAGTTTGTCTCCGTTAGCGCTGGGAACTTTTACACCTGCGGGGTAAAGGCCAACGCTTCCGTCGCCTGCTGGGGCTATGACGAATACGGCCAAGTGACGCCCCCTGAGGGCGAATTCACCAGCGTTAGCGCTGGGGAATACCACGCATGCGGCTTGAAAGCCGACAACACCATTGCCTGCTGGGGCGGCGGAAGACTCGTCCTATCGCCGCCGCCTGAGGGAGAGTTTATCTCCGTCAGCATCGGCGCCTTTTACGGCTGTGGGGTGACAACCAGCGGCGCCATCGACTGCTGGGGCGGCAATCGGGACGGTCGAACTACGCCCCCAGGCGAAGCGTTCGTCTCTATCGATTCCGGGTGGGAACACTCCTGCGGGACTAGGGTGGGAGGCGTCGTTGCATGCTGGGGCGGGGATGTGTATGATCAAGCTACGCCCCCCAAGGACGAGTTCATCACGGTCAGTGCCGGGATCAAGCACACCTGCGGGGTGACGGCCGACGATTCCGTCGTCTGCTGGGGCAGCGACGAATTCGCTCAAGCCACGCCCCCTGAGGGCGAATTCATCGACGTCAGTGCCGGAGGCTACCACACTTGCGGGATCATGGCCGACGACTCCGTTGCCTGCTGGGGCAGCGATTCGTCCGGAAAAACCACGTCCCCTAAGAGTAAGTTCTCCTCTGTCAGCGCCGGAGGCTACCACACCTGTGGCATAAAGGCTGACGGGACCGTCGCCTGCTGGGGCAGCGATGACCGTGGCCAAGCCAAGGCCTCTGAGGGCGAATTTACCAGCGTAAGTTCCGGTTGGTATCACACCTGTGGCATGATGGTTGACGGCTCCGTCGCCTGCTGGGGCCGTGACGATTTCGCCCAAGCCACGCCCCCTGAGGGGGAATTCATCGACGTCAGCGCCGGAGGCTACCACACATGCGGTATCAGGACCGACGGCTCAGTCGCTTGCTGGGGCAGCAATTCCTTGAGACAAGCCAGGGCCCCTGCGGGCGAGTTCGTCTCCGTCAGTTGCGGGTGGGATCACTCCTGTGGCGTGAGGACCGATGGCTCCATTGTTTGCTGGGGAAGTCTGTCATCTGTCTTGGCCGCGTGGCCCAGCGGATAGCTCATAGCGCTTAAGCATGAAATTGACATGTTGTTTCGGCAGGTCGATTCAGCCCCTGAGCACGTTCTAGTAGTCTGCCAGCCTGTGGTTGAATTCGACTCTTAGCAGAGCCTGTCTCAGAAATCGGGTGCACTCTGGGTCGTTGATCTTTATCTTCCGGAGTCCGTCGGCATTGCGGATATCTTTCACATATTGCCGAGCAATCCACGAGAGCGTACGCCGCAATCGGTCTATACTGATAAGCGGGAATCCTGCCAGGGAGCTTTATGAGACAAGCTCAGCAACCAGCAAAAAATGGGACACCTCGATACCCGGGAGATCAGGGTTCGGTGGAGGTCTGTCGATCTCCCTGAGGGCCCCGTTGTAGCGTCTTCGCCATTCAATTGTCTGAGCCTGCCCCGTACTTGATACGTGGGAGAGCGGTAACGGGCGGCTGCAATTTCACTCCTCTGCCCTGTGGCGTTGTCGTGTTGGCCCCCTGAAAAGGATATACCGGGTCTCGCCTCGGTCAGAAACCACCTGTGTGGCTGTGACCCGTCTCCGCGAGACCCGGTATATCGCGCAAGCTGCGTATTCGTTGCCCAGGGTATGCGCGCCGGCGCTAGACCACGCCTCCCTCGGCCAGGACGGCCAACTCTGCCCTCGACAGCCCCAACTCACCGCACAAGACCTCCTCGTTGTGCTCCCCTATCAGGGGCGCTCGCCGCGAGATCTTCCAGGGCGAGCCGTTGAGTATGCCGGCAGGCCCGGGATGGCGGAACGTCCTGCCAACCTCCGGCTGCTCAACCTCCGCCCAGAACCCGCGGTCCTCCAGGTGGGGGTCTTCCATCACCTCGTCCGGCGAACGCACGGCGCCCAGGTTGAATCCGCGCTTCTGCCCGCCGTGGTAGATCTGGTCGCGGGTCGCGCTTGCAAGCAGCATCATAAACAGCTCGTTGTCGGTGATAACATCGGGGTTCCGCTCCTTCTCGTCGATGAGGTCGACAGGCAGTCCCAGCTCATCATACCACCCACGCAGCACCTTCAGCTGCTCTCCGGTCAGCCTGGTTACTATCTGAGCGCCCACGTTGACGTACTTGCCGTCTCCGCACACGTGCTGTGACTTTTGGTTTGGCGTAGCGGCGGCGTGGCGTCCGGTCTGCCGCTGGACTATCTGCTTGGTGTAGATCCAGGTGTTGACGTGCATCTCAGTAGTAAGGGCAAGCGACTCGTGCACGGACGTGTCTATGTACTGCCCGCGACCGGTGGTCGTCCGGTGCATCAGGGCAGCCCCGATGGCGATGCAAGCGAAGTGGCTGCCCGTGTGCCACGCCTGCCCGCCCCCCGGCGCAATGGGCGGAGCGCCCGGCAAGTCCTCTTCCGTGTAGCCGCAGCAGGCCATCTGCCCACCGGCTGCCAGGTGCAGCAGGTCGCTGGTCAGGTAGTCCTTCCACGGCCCCGTCTGTCCAAACGGCGTCAGCGAGCACATGATCAACCCCGGATTCCATTCCTTCAAATCCTCATACCCCAGCCCCAGCGACTCCATGTAACCCGGTCGGAAGGTCTCCAGTATCACGTCCGCTCCCTCCGCCAACTGCCGGAATAGCCTCCGGCCGTCCTCCGTCTCCAGGTCCAGTGTGACGCCTCGCTTGGATGTGTTGTAGTGCCAGAAGTACAGGCTCCTCTCCCGGTTCGGCACGTCCTGGTAGAACGGCCCTATCGTCCGCGACGACTCTCCGCCGGGCGGCTCTATCTTGATGACATCCGCTCCCAGGTCCCCAAGCAGCTTGCCGCACCACTGCCCCTTCTCGTCCGACAGCTCCAGAACCCGCAGCCCGCCAAAGGCCCCGGCGGTGTCGGCGTCCGGCGTCCTGATTGGCGCCGGCGGCGGATTCGGCCCCGCGGCGAGCCCTTTCCACTCCACAGGCGACGCATCCTCTATCATCTCCTGTAGATACGGGTATGGCGCCATGTCAAACCCCTTGGGCCAGAATGTGCCGTCCTCAAAGCCGTCCACCAGCTCCTGGTGGCTGATCCCCAGCAGCCCCTCGAACACCTCCTTGATATGCCGCCCCACCAGCGGCCCGGTAAGGTGGTTGTAGGCAGGTGTCTCAGACATCTTGAACGGGGCGTTCTGCAACGGCCACGTCCCCAGTACAGGATGCTCCATCTCTATGAACATCTCCCGTTGCTGCAACTGCGGGTCGTTCTCAAACCGGTCCTGGTTGCTCTGCACAGGCATACACGGCGCTCCCGCCGCCTGACACCGCTCCATGATCTCGTACTTGTCCAGCGTCTTTGTCCACGCCTCTATACCCGCGTCCAGATCCTCCTGGTTCTTCAAGCGGCCCCCAAGCGTGGCGAACCTCTCGTCCGCAGCCCAGTCCGGCGACCCCATGACCCCGGCCAACCTCCTCCACTCCTCGTCCGTGAAGCAGACTATCGCACACCAGTCGTTGTAACCCTCCGGGCTGGTCCTGTAGGCGTTGTGCGGCGCCACCGTCCGCTCCCGGTAGCTGTTCGCCAGTGGGGTGCCGGGCCAGTGCGCCCGGTTCCCCGCGGGATACCCCTCTCTTACGGTGGAGCGGTCGTTGGCCTGGATGTCCAGGAAGGCGGCGCCGTTGAGTGGCACGCCGGTTATCCACTGCGACTGGTCTACGTGCTGCCCCTGGCCCGTGGCGTTCCGGTGGTACAGGGCGCTCAGGGCGTATATGGCGCCGAAGTAGCCTCCCGTATCGTCCATGTAGGACCAGCCCCAGCCCGCAGGCTGCTCACCAGGGAGCCCGGATGTGTAGGTCAGCCCGGACAGCGCCTGGGCTATCGGGCCCATCGTTTGGTAGTCCTTGTCCCTGCCCGTGTGGCCGAAGCCGGACATGGACAGGTAGATGATGTCCGGGCGCAGCTTCTTCATGTCCTCGTAGCCGAGACCCCACCGGTCCAGCACCCCGGAGGCGAAGTTCTCGATTACGATGTCCGAAACCGCTACCAGCCTCTTGATCAGATCGAAGCCACGCTCCGTTCTGGTGTTGAGGGTGACACTCAGCTTGTTGGCGTTGGTGTCGCTGAAGTGGCCGGATGTGTTCAGGGTAGGCTCAAAGCCAGGCACGGGCTGCCCCCCTATGCCCCTGGTGTTGGGGCTCTGGGGCCACTCCACCTTGATGACCTCGGCTCCCAGCGCTCCCAGCCAACGGTTGCACCACGGCCCCGCCCGTACCCACGTGAAGTCCAGCACCCGGACCCCCTCCAACGCCCTTGGAGTAGTCGCTACTCTCGTCTCGGTCTGCACCATGCTCTCACCTCCTGTTGAAAGGTCTTACGGCAAGATTTCCGCTGAAACCATGTATCTGCTATTCAAATGCTCGCCGACCGCTCTCAACCAAGCGCCAGGCGGTCAGCGATATTCTAGCCCAAGCGAAAGACTAAGTCGACCAAGGTAACTCTCTGAACGACCCCATTCTATGTATGTTTTACTCGCTTGCCTGGCTGAACTGCGGCAGCTCCACTATCCTGGCCTCCGGGCCCTCCGGGAGCAGCTCCAGGATGGCGACCTGGCCAAGCCGCCGGACCTGCCGGGGCAGGGAGGGACTTCCGGGATTCACCAGCAGCACACCCTGATGATTCTCCACCACAGCGTGATGGGTATGGCCGAATACCACGATGTCTATCGTTTCGCCGAACACACCGTTCAATGCCCTGGGCAGGCTATCCTCTGCGGCGAAATGCACGGGAACCGTCCCGGGCATTACCTCGCCGCCCATGCCCGGTATTATCAGATCGTGCACCATAGCTATGGTATACCCCTCCAACTCAAACACACGCTTTTCGGCAACCCTGGGGTCTCCGTTGAAGTGGGCCTGGGAACCCAGTTCCACCGCCATAACCGGCGCTATCCGCTCCAGCCAGTCCAAGCACGAGGCGATGTAGATGTCTCCCGCGTGGAGTATGAGGTCCACCCCTTCAAAGGCCTGCTCTATCTCCGAAGGCGGTTCCTTGGCGGCCCCAGGGGTATGCGTGTCCGAAATCACACCTATTCTCATGCTTTAACCATCACCTCAGTTCAATCAAGTTAGACGGGGCCGTCACGCCAGCCTCGTCCGCGGGAAATAGCCGACTTAGGGAATTGTAACTGCGCCGTCTAGTGTAGTCAATCGGCGTAACCGGATCCTCATGCATCAAGTTGACAGGCGTTCACCTTGTAGATGTAGTGTAGCTGCCGGCCGATATTACCCTTGGCGCAAGGTACGGATTGACCATGCTAAAGCGTTTGGCGGCAGTTTACATGCTCTTGCTGGCCGCGGCGGTGGCAACGCATTTCCTGGCTACCCAGTTTTACGCCCCGATGTTGGAAGACGCCGGCCTCAAGGTCTGGAAGATCCTGGACCCTCTTATGGTGGCCGGACTGGCGCTGGCGCTGGTGGCTGCCTTCGCCAGGAAGATCAGCCAGAACGGCTCTGCAATCGGCCAGTCTATCGACCGAGAGTATCTGGAGGCGAAATTCACCTTCTACTACTCGGCGCTCATGCTCATGCTTCTCTGGAACTGGTTCGGTGTCCAGTGGGCGGAACCCAGCAACGACGTGGGGCTGGTATGGACGTTGGTCGACTCTACGCTCCCCCTCCTGCTGGCTTCGACCGGCAGCCGGCTGCTACGCGACGAGTAGGCGTGAGCCGCCCGCGGGTCCGCTCACGCCCTCCGAAAGGCTCAGAGCCTCTTGCCCCGGCGCCTGATGCGGAGGCCAAGCTCCTCCCTCCCCAATTGGAGACCTTTGCGATCCTCACTGTGCTCAGAATGGCAGTAATCTGTGCAAATGCCTCTTGGTGGTGGACGTGAATGAAGACGGAAGCGGGTTCGGAGCCGACGCCCTTTCCTAAATGTCCTAATCGCCGGGGAAGAGGGTAATCGAAAAGGTAGCCCTGCTGAACTCGTCGTCTGTGTGGGCACTCATAGCCATTGCGCCGGCGCTGTAGATCAGCACGTCGTACAGGTCGTTGTCTTCAAGCTGGTCTTCCAGATCCAGCCTGTCAATGATACGACTAATATCGACATACATAAGTAGCTGCCGTTCTTGGGGCAGGCGGCTCACGGCGCGGCGGTAGACCACGTCCGAAGAGAGCGGCTGACCCTCGCCCTTCTGAAGCTCCACGGTGTCGGCCAGCGCCTTCTCCGTAGAGCCCATTGTGAGGTAGCCATCGTGAAAAACGTAGCCGGGACTGAGGCCAGCGCCCTCCATAGGATAGATGCGGGCAGGGATTTCTGCGCCCACTTCAACCTCATCCGGGGGGTTGGCCACAATTCTTTGCATAAAGCCGTCTACAGTCGCTCTCAGGACGTCTTCTTCGCCAGGCCGGTAGGATAAGATGACAACCCCGTCAACAATGGAGGCATTGGGGTCTGAGGACTGCAAAGACTCAAAATCCACGTTCACGCCATGTACCGCGAGTATGAAGTCGCCAGCAAGGTAATCGAGGAAGTCCTCCTCGGGGTGCACGCCGAGCAGCTGGTCTGTAGCCCACAGCCCCAGGTCCAGAACGTCCGCCAGGGTGGAGTTGGCGCCAAGCATTGGCATTGGGACCAGGTCCGTTTCCTCCAGAATGCTGAATAGTTCTACGATTCCGATAATGCCCTCGTCAACCTCTTCGAACACCTCGTCCCAAATCAGCTCCAAGTCTGCGAGAGGGCAGTCGCGCAGAGGCTCGCGCCAGTTATCCAGGTTCGGATCGAACCCAAGGGAGATGAACCCCAGAGCGCCCTCCGGGATCGCCTCTGCCGCGCAGCATTGGGGAAGGGAGGCCACAAAGTATTGACTGTGGGGGATACGAAGTCAACGACCAGCCCGCGGTCCACCCATGCGCCCGAAGCCGCCACCCAGTCGGGCGCGCCGGCGAGAGCCTGGTTACAGAAGTCCTCCAGCGCGTTCAGGTCCAGGAGACCTCCGCCAATGCCGGAATCCAGCGCATCCGTCAAACCGCGATAGTCGACGTACGCGGACGTGAACCGGCGCTCCGGAAGCGCGGCCCTGGCCTCAATGAACTGCTCGTTTGAGGCCAGAGTGCGGCTGTTATTGCCGGCGACGCGATCAAGAACGTCTTCCAATGTCCGCTCATTGGTGGCAAATATCATCAGGTCCGGGGTCAGAGCGTGCGTTAGGTCGCTGTTCTCATCCAACCAGACGTCGTAATCGTTGATAGAATCCCTATCGTAGTCTGCGCCGTTCATGTCCTCCATGAAGTCCCGCCAGTCAGAGAGGAAATCGGCGGCGGCTTCCGAGTCGCGCACGTCTATGGTCATGGCCGCGTCCACGTCTCCGTCATCTAGATCGAAGTCTAGAACGGCCGCAGAAAACTCCGCGCCAATCCAGGTCAGTATGTCATCTTCAATGTCGAACGCGGTCTCATCCTCCACAAAGTCCTCAAAGTCTTCTATAAGGTTGCGAAAGGCGCGCCTTTCGTCCAAGCGGCCCCATATCTCCTCCGACTCTCTTCGCTGACCGTTGGAGGGGTAGAGCGTGAGCCAGGTATACGCCAGGGTATCGGTCGGGTAGTACCGGGCCGAGTGCTCGGGATGCTTGGTAAGCCAGGGAATAGAAATGAAACCGTAGTTTGCCGCAGCGGCAACCCCGCCCAGAGCGAGGAAAACAACCAGCAGCGCGACAATGAGTTTCTTCACCATCAAAAGACTTCCCTACCCACGATCTTATCGCACAAATTCAGCACCATGACTCTATTATGACACTGGGGCGCTCTTTCAGCAACGAGGCAGCCCTTATGGTATTCCAGACGCGTGCTGGAATTGCGGTTCGGTTTGTGAACACACCTGCGTCGTGCCTTAGTGACGGCGCAGCGTAGGGGCAACCCTCGCGGTGCCCTTCTCCGGCCCCGGCGCGAAAGAGAGGACTGGCGCAATGCCGGCCCCAACACGGAAGGCCTGCCGCCCCTGATTGTCTGCCCCGGACTTGATACGGGGGTGAGCGGACTCCATCTCACCGTCCATTGCAGTACATATCGGGAGCGCTAAAGCGCCAAAAGGAGCAACATAATGAGAACCTGATCAGAACGTGATACAATATGGCAAGTGTACGCCGCGAGGCTTGGGATGGCCCTGAGATCTCTGTTTGAGTTATCTATATAAAGAAGGAGGAAGTGATGACGCAGATATTTGAGGGACTCAAGGTGTTGGACTTTACCGAGGGGATGCTGGGCGCGGTTGCGACTATGGCGCTTTCCGACTACGGCGCAGAGGTCATCAAGGTGGAACCTCCCGGGGGGCACCGCTCCCGCAGCAA
Organism: Dehalococcoidia bacterium; assembly: GCA_965247645.1. Lineage (GTDB taxonomy): Bacteria > Chloroflexota > Dehalococcoidia > Lucifugimonadales > UBA2985 > JAPPHY01. Next base: position 981,301 of record OZ252024.1, on the reverse strand, counting down.
CCCTGGGTCCGTCCAGTGGAACCGCGGTAAGAAGAGCATTGTGCTGGACCTTAACGATCCGGAGGGCCGGGATTATGCCCAAAGGCTGTCCCGGCAGTCGGACGTGGTCATCGAGAGCTTTAGCCCCGGGACCACCCAGAGCATGGGGATAGACTATGAGACCCTCAGCGCAGAGCGCCCAGACTTGGTGTACTGCTCCCTCACCGGCTGGGGTTCCAAAGGCCCATATGCCCACTACAAGCCCTACGAGGGGGCGGTGGCGGCCAAGGTTGGCAGGATGATGGTCTTTTCAGGGCAGGCAAACCGGCCGGGGCCTCACTACGCCGCGGTGCAGACAGCCACCCACGCCGCAAATATGGGCGCGGTGCGAGGCATAATAGCGGCCCTCCATGTGCGGGACAAGACCGGCCATGGACAGAAGGTGGAGACCAGCCTCATGCAGGCCATGAACCTCTACGAGTTCATAGACCTGGTCTTCTGGCAGATGATGGTAAGGTTCCCGGACGTGTTCAGCGAGCATCCGTGGCTGCGGGGATACCCAACCCTGGCCTACTTGCCGGTGCGCACCAAGGACGGCCACTGGATACAGATGGCCAACACTGTGCAGCGCCTCTTCGTCGCCATGATCCACGACATAGGCTTGGGCCACATCTTTGAAGAATCTCGTTTCGAGAAGGCGCCCGTGCTGATGCCGGAGGACAGGGAAGAGCTGCGGATGATTATGCTGGCGCGCTTCCAGGAGAAGACCCTTGACGAGTGGATGGACCTGTTCATCAACAAGACTAGAGACGTGGCGGCGGAGCCCTACAGGACCGCCGAAGAGGGTATGACCCACTCGCAGATACTCCACAACGGCCACGTCCGGGACGTGCTTGACCCGGTAGTGGGCATGACGCGTCAGCTCGGCCCCATATCGCTCATGTCCGAGACCCCCGGCGAGATACAGGGGCCTGCCCCTTACCCCGGCCAGCACACCCAGGAGGTCCTGGACTCGCTTGGCAACTCAAACGGCAGGACGAACGGCTACGGCTCTGCCCCCCTGCCAAAGCATCCCTTGGAGGACGTTACGGTGCTGGACCTCGCCACGGTCATTGCCGGCCCCCTTGGGTGCGCTCTCCTGGGGGAGATGGGGGCAAGGGTCATCCGGATAGAGACGCCCCAGGGAGACCTGCTGCGCGGAATGTCCAGGGGGGTCACCGCCAACAAGACTATGGCCGGCTCAGAGGGCATGTGCCTGGACCTGAGGACTCCGGAGGGCCAGAAGATTGTGCATGAGCTGGTGGCCAAGGCGGACATACTGGTCCACAACATGCGGCCCGGCGCGCCGGAACGGGTGGGGATTGGCTACGAGCAGCTGCTGGAGATCAACCCCAAGCTGGTCTACGTCTACGCGGGCGGCTACGGGCCCACGGGCCCTCACTCCCATCGCCCGTCCATGCACCCCATACCCGGGGCGGTGTGCGGTGGAGTCGTGACCCAGATGGGCAAAGGCGCTATCCCTCCCGTAGACCAGCCCCTCACCATGGAAGAGATCAAAGAGGTTTCAAGGCGCTTTGGGCGGGCCAACGAGGGCAATCCGGATCCCAACTCCTCTATGGCCGTCTCAGTAGCTGCCCTGCTGGGGTACTACGCGCGGGAACGCACCGGGAAGGGGCAATACGTCACCTCTTCCATGCTCCAGGCCAACGCGTATGCGAACGCCGACGATTTCTTCTGGTACGAAGGCAAACCCCCGCGAGCCATTCCGGACGCCGACGGCTACGGCCTCCACGCCCTCTATCGCCTGTATGAGGCGCAGAAGGGGTGGGTATTCCTTGCCTGCCCCCTTGAGGAGGAGTGGCAGGCGCTGTGCGAGACTATAGACCGCAGAGACCTCCTGGAAGACCCGCGGTTCGCCACGCCGGAGGCCCGCAAGGAGAACGACGAGGCCCTGGCGGAGGAGCTCGGAAGTGCGCTGGCTGCCCGCGAGCCCCTTGAGTGGGAGAATCTCCTGGTAGGCGCAGGCGTTACCTGCGTCAAGGCGGAGGACTCCGGGCCGTACCAGTTCAACACGGAGGATCCTCACGTAGCGGAGAACGGCTATCTCACAGAGGTGGAGTCGCTCCGGTTCGGCAAGTTCTGGCGATACAGCCCAATAGTCCGCTTCTCCAAGACCTCGCCCAAGGCGGGCGCCGGCCCGCTGCGGGGCCAGCACAACGAGGCGATACTCCAGGAGATGGGGTACAGCGAGGAACAGATCAGCGACTTCGCAGAGCGGGGAGTCACGGCAATGGAGGCGCTCTAGCAACGGGCGCTCCCTGAGACGCCGCCACCAGGAAGTTTACAGTCACCGCAGCGTCTGCTCCGGCAGACGCTGCGGTGCGATATGCCAGCAGCCTGCGGATCTTTGAATCACCTCGGGGTCTTTCCAAATGACACGCGTTCACTGTCATTCCGAACAGAGCATAGCGAGTTTGGGTTTCCAAGGCCTTTGCCCATAAAGCTACGATTTACTGTGTGAAGCGCTCTGGATTCCTGCTTTCGGAGTCCTTTGCATAACTCCGGTGTATCTCCTAGAAGAGGCTATCTTCTCCGTCATTCCCGTGAAAACGGGAATCTAAAGCCCTTCTTTCAAGGCATCGCAGCCTTGCAGACAGCGTTTTTAGATTCCTGCTTCCGCAGGAATGACGATGAGGGCAATTCTTGCGGGATGACGCTATGGGTTATTCAAAGGTCTCCTTTCCTAGCAATGGTCTGTTGGTGAACGTGGTTCAAGCCCGAAACACCCCTGCGAAAGCTTGTCCTCGTGAAAACGGCGAGCAGGGGTCTAGGGAGGGACGCGGGGTCGCCCCGTTACCGCTCGCCTCCCGTATCAACTACGGGGCAGGCTATGAGCGGGATGAGGGTGGTGCTCCAGCCGGCGTTGGCATTGCCAACGCGCGTTGAGAATACCCGAAGTGGACGAGTACTGCGTTGTTCGTCACGGAGGCGTGTAGGCGCGCCCTGGAAAATCTGGCGAGGCCGTGCGCATTGGAAAATTATTACAATTACGCGGCGAAGATGACGTTTGGAGGGCCGTCCTGAAGGCAAAATACAGGCCGCAGGTAGTGAAAAGGCGCCCTTGCGCTTACTTGACACGGCCATCTGGCGCGTGGTAGGGTATCTGCCAGTTGGCGACAGAGCCGACTCGACTGTTGTAATTCGCTATAACGGAGGGGGAAATGTTACGAAAAGCGTTGCGCCTTAGGCCATTGACTGCCGTGCTGGCCGGTATGGTAATGGTGATTGCCATTGCCTGTGGCGAGTCTGCCACTCCAACCAGCCCGCCTACCAATACACCTGTGCCCACGGCCACTTCGGCGATGGAGGCAACTGCGACATCTCCTGCGGTGATGGAGCCCACGGCGACGCTGCCGCCAGAGGCGTCGTTCAACCTTGGATTGAGCGCTGCGGCTTTGATGGACCACCCATCGTTCAAGTCGGAGTGGGGCGAGCCCCAGTACGGCGGCACCATCAAATTGCGCACCAACGTACCGGTCAGGACCGGCTCCCCCTTCCGGGGCAGCGGCAACAGCCACTACGTGGGGAACCAGATGACCATGCGGGACACCCTTGTGATGGTTGACCCGTGGCTCGGCTGGTCCGGTGGCATCCAGGCCAACCTGGCAGAGACCTGGGAGGTTTCCGACGACCAGTTGACCTACACCTTCTACCTGCGCCAGGGGATAATGTTCCACGAGAGGACCGAAGCGCACGAGGTTGACATGCCCGGTTATGGGCAGGAGCTCGTGTGCGAGGACGTTGCGTTCCACATGAACTTTATAGACTCCGACCGTTATTGGGACGAGGGTGGCTCGCTTGGCTCCGTCGTGCCCGGTGGCTCCACTTGGACCTGCCCGGACGGGCCTGACGGGTACACCGTGCAGGGCGCCTTGGATGGCGGTATCCCGTTCCCTGGGATAATGGAGTTGTTGACGCTTCCGGGAGTGTACGGGGTCACCAACAAGGAATGGATGGAGTGGGCTCTGTCGACCCTGGAACCACAGGCGATCAGGACGTACCCTGAATACACCATCCACCTGGGGACAGGGCCCTTCATGCCCTCAGACCTCACGCCAGAGGTTGTAGCCTCTGCGGTCAAGAACCCCAACTACTGGAAAGACGGACTTCCCTTCCTGGATGTCTTTGAGTATCACACCATCGCAGACCCGGCAACGGCCTTTGCCGCCTTTGCCACGGACAAGATAGACCTCATGGGTCATGGCAGCGGCTCCCCGTACCCGGCCCAGGTCCAACAGTCGCTCCGGGACTTCCCTGAGAAGGGCTTTGCTCCCAACCACTACTTCGGCGCCCGCGCCGTTGGATTCAATACCGAGAAGCCTCCCTTTGACGACGTGCGGGTGCGCCGGGCGGTGAACTTGGTGATGGACCGCCAGCAGTGGCACGAGTTGCAGCGCATACCGGGCACCGAGCTGTTCGCCGGCTACTCTCCAGCGGGATTCTTCAACGCCGAGGGGCGGGCCTTTAACCCCATGGGCAACTCCTTAGAGGAGATCCTCACCTGGGATGGCTGGCGCCAGCCCAAGGACGACGATGTTGCCGAGGCCATACGGCTGATGGACGAGGTTTTTGGAGAGGGGGAGCGGCCCGGCCCATTCAAGTGCCTGTCCAGGGCGGACGACACCTCCACCAACGCCTGTATATACATGGGCGGGACCATTTTCGAGCACCTGGGCATGGACCTCAGCCTTGACACCTATGACGCCGCGACCCTCTCATCCCAGATGAGCGCTTGCAAGCATACCTTTGCAGTGACGGTCATGCCCGGATGGGAAGGCACACCGGACCCCTATCTCCGCTACAGGACGTACCACTCGGAGCTCCAGGGCGCCAGGCCGTGCATGGGAGGCGTAGAGCCTGAGGTCCAGGGTGAAATAAACGACCTCATTGACGACTTCCTGGCGGAGTTGGACTTCGTCAGGCGGACCGAGATCAGCAAGCGGATTGAATACCTGATGTACAACGAGTTCATACCGGCAGCTGCTATGGAGTGGCAGGTCCTGTTCACCGGCTACCAGCCGTGGGTCAAGGGATTTGACATCCTTCCCGACCACTCCATTCATACCTCACACCTCAAGATACATCAGCGCACCTGGGTAGCCAGATAGAGGCTGGTGTGTGAGCAACCGGGTAGTGACCGGAGAGGGAATCGGCCCTCTCCGGTCACTACCATAAACGTTAATCTTGCGTAAACCAAGCAACAACGGTTTTACTCACCATAGTATGCCTGGCCTTTGCCCCGGCATAACAACGGCGCTGGAGGGGATGATGAAACCCAACGGCAACCCCACCCTTCTACTTCAGGGTTGCTCTCATCCGTAGGGAGGTCTAGAAAGTGACACAGTACATAATCAGACGTCTTATCCAGGGAGTCTTGGCCGTCTTCGTGGTGAGCCTAATCATATTCCTGCTCATCCGGGTTGCGCCCGGCGACGTGGCCATGATGGTGATCTCGCAGGGTGAAGAGGACTTCAACCCGGAGGACGTAGACCCCATAGCCTTGCAGCGTATCCAGAAGCTGCTTGGCTTGGACCGGCCCCTGTACATGCAGTACCTGGGGTGGGCCAGTGACATGGTCACCCTGAACTGGGAAGCGTCCTACTACACCTCCAAGCCCATAATGGAGGAGTTCCTAGAGAGGGCGCCCGTCACGCTCCAGTTTGGCATCTACAGCGTAATACTGTCGGTAGTCATTGGCATTCCACTGGGGATTGTCATGGCTCTAAAGCAGGACGGGTGGGTTGACTACGTGGGCAGGATAATCTCTCTGGCGGGACTGTCCATGCCGAACTTCTGGCTTGCCACCCTGGTCATCGCGACGGGGGTGTACTTCTTCTCCTGGTCGCCAAGACTAGAGTTTGAGCATCCCTGGGAGAGCCTGACCGGCAACATAAGCATCCTCTTCTGGCCTGCGCTCATCGGTGGCCTCGCATCGGCGGCCACCAAGTCCAGGATGATGCGCTCCACAATGCTGGAAGTTCTGAGGCAGGACTACGTCAGAACGGCCCATGCCAAGGGCCTGCGATACTCGGTAGTGGTATATCGACACGCTATGAAGAACGCCCTGCTGCCGGTTGTGACCATAATTGGGATCTCCGCGGCGGTGATCATCGGCGGGTCGGTCATAATGGAGACCATCTTCCAGTTGCCTGGAATAGGGATATACGTGGTGCGCGGCATGAACCAGCGGGACTTCCCCGTTGTGCAGAGCATGGTCGTCGTCATCGCAACCTGGATTATAATTACCAACCTGATTGTAGACATAACCTATGCCTGGCTGGACCCGCGAATTCGATACTAGAGTCTTGGGCGAAGGAGACTGGACATGATTAACGCAGCCAGAGTATCAGAGAGCGGCGGGCTCCCCCGGGTACGCAGGACGGTCAAGACGATAGCGACCTTCTTCAGGCGGAAGCCTCTGGGAGCCGTGGGCGGAAGCATAATCTTCGTCATGGCGCTCGTGGCGATCTTTGCTCCGTTGGTGACCTTCTACGAGCCAACGAGAACGAGCTTCGTGGATGACCTGTTGCCCCCATCAGGCGAGCACTGGATGGGGACCGACACCTGGGGGCGGGACGTATGGACTCGCATAGCCTACGGAGCCCGGATATCGCTGTACGTGGGATTTCTGTCCGTTGCCACGGGGTCTCTGGGCGGGGCGCTTATCGGCTTGGCCAGCGCCTACTATGGGGGCAAGGTGGATGCGGTAATCCAACGCATAATGGACTCCATGATGGCCATCCCAACGCTGATACTTGCGCTGGCCATCATGTCTGCCCTGGGGCAGAGCCTCAACAATGTGGTGCTGGCAATTGCCATTCCACAGATTCCCCGCGCCAACCGCGTGGTGCGGTCTCAGGCCCTGGCGGTCAAAGAATCGGAGTTCGTCCTTGCGGCCAGGGCCATAGGCTCCCAGGACATGCGCATCATCCTCCAGCACATCATGCCCCAGTGCGTGGCCCCGTGGCTGATCATAGCCACGGCGGGGCTTGGCACGGCCATCATCGCAGAGGCGGGGCTGAGCTTCCTTGGGCTGGGCGTGCCGGAACCGGATCCCTCATGGGGCAGTATGCTCACCGGAAGGGTGCGGAACTACTACGCCGTTGCTCCCTGGCTGGCCATATGGCCGGGGTTGGCAATCTCCGTGGCGGTGTACGGATTCAACCTGTTTGGTGATGCCCTGAGGGACGTGTTGGATCCTCGCCTGAGAGGCACATAGACTATCGTTCGACCCTGGCATCGGAGCGCTGTGCATTGCATAGCGCTCCGTACGTTGGGAGCAAAGGAGAGTTGTTATGGCAGGACCGTGCAACGGGCTGATGGCGCTTGATTTCAGCTTTGGAATGCCGGGGGCTCTGACAACTGCCGTGCTCGCCGACTTCGGCGCTGAGGTCGTCAAAGTGGAGCCCCCGACAGGCGACCCCTACCGCTCCCAAGGCGCTTGGCTGGCGTGGAACCGCGGCAAGAAGAGCATCGTACTGGACCTGGAGACCCCGGAGGGTCGCGAGCAGGCGCAAGCGCTGGCCCGGAAGGCAGACGTGGTGGTGGAATCCTTCCGCCCCGGAGTGAGCCGCAGCCTCGGGATCGACTACGAGACCCTGTCCGAGATCAACCCTAATCTGGTGTATTGCTCCATTACGGGGTTTGGGCAGAAGGGTCGGTTGAGCAATCTGAAGGACTACGAGGGGATCATAGCCGCCAAAAGCGGGCGTATGTCCACCTGGGGAGGCCAGTTGGACCGGCCAGGCCCGGTGTACGCCGCCGTCAGGACGGCCACTTGGGCCGCGAGCCAGGGGGCCGTGCGAGGCATCCTCGGCGCCCTCCGCATCCGGGACCGCTTAGGACGGGGCCAATGGGTGCAGACCAGCGTATTGCAGGGTATGATCCCCTACTACGGCAGCCGTCCCCTCGCCATCTACTTCAGCCGCAAGGACTCCAAGCGATTCCCGTCTACGGGTCAGGGCGCCGGGACACTGCCCACCCTGGAATACATACCGGTCCGCACCAAAGACGGCCGCTGGCTACAGCACGCCAACAACAGGCAGGGGCCGCGGCTGCTGCCCGCCCACCTGCGGGCCATAGGGCTGGGCTGGGTCTTGGAGGATGAGCGGTTCAAGAACATCTTCAGCCTCTCGGAGGAGAACCGCGAAACGCTGCGGGAGCTTATCCTGGAGCGTATGCAGGAGAAGACCGTAGACGAGTGGATGGAAATATACGTTGAGGACGGAGACATTGCGGCGGAGCCGTATCTGTATACGGTTGAAGGGATGAAACACCCACAGTTCGTCCATAACCGCCACATAGTGGAGATAGACGACCCCCGCGTGGGCCCGATGAAGGTTGTGGGCCTGGTGGCGGACCTGGCGGAAACGCCCGGTGAGGTGGGCGGTCCTGCCCCTGATCTTGGGCAGCACACGGAGGAGGCGCTGGAAGGTCTGACCGAGCGGGTCCCCGTGGCCCCGGCGGGCGCCAGCAACGGCCACGGCAACGGCCACTCGCCCACATACCTGCTGGATGACGTCACAGTGCTGGACTTCTCAACAGTCATAGCCGGCCCATACGGCGCTTCCATGATTGCAGACCTGGGGGCGCGCGTCATCAAGGTGGACGCCACCCCCGGACGCGCTCCGGCCCCAAGGGTGGGTGTGCAGAACCTCATGAGTATGAGGACCTACGCCGGCAAGGAGTGCATCCAGGTGGACCTCCAGACTGAAGAGGGTCGGAAGTTCATCCACAAGCTCGTAGCGCAGGCGGACGTGCTACTGCACAACTTCCGTCCGGGAGTGCCGGAACGCCTGGGCATCGACTACGAGACGTGCAAGAGCATCAACCCGCGCATGGTGCATGTCTACGTAGGAGCCTACGGAGCAACCGGCCCGCACCATCGCAGGCCGGGCGCCCATCCGGTCCCCGGCGCCCTGCTGGGCGGAGCGTTGCGACAGGCCGGCAAGGATATGCCGCCTCCCACCTATCAACCCATGACTATGGAGGAGATCAAGGACGTGTCCCGCCGGATGATGCGGGCCAACGAGGGCAATCCCGACCCCAACTCGTCCCAGGCCGTGGGAACCGCCGTCATGCTGGGCCTGCTGGCCAGAGAACGCACAGGACGGGGCCAGGCCATACAGGCAACCATGCTGTGCGCCAACGGCTGGGCCAACCACGATGAAGCCTACGACTACGCGGGCAGGCCCACGTACGCCGTCCCTGACGGCGAGTGCTTTGGCCTCCACGCTCTCTACCGGCTGTACCAGACCAAGGAAGGCTGGGTGTTTCTGGCCTGCCCCTTTGAGGAGGAGTGGACCGCTCTGTGCCATGCCATAGGCAGGTCGGACCTGATAGGCGACCCGCGATTTGCGCCCGCGGCCCGTAGGGCCCATGACCAGGAGCTGATTGCGCAGCTGTCCCAGGCCTTCGCGACTCGCACGGCGACCGAGTGGGAGGAGCTGCTCACCGGCCAGGATGTGGCCTGCGTTCGGGTGTCCAACAGCGATGACGCGGAGGAATTCTTCCTGGACGACCCCCACTCCCGCGACAACGGCTTTTCAGTGGAGACGGAGACGGCGAGCCCAAGGTTTGGCAGCTACGTCCGTCCTGGAGCCATCGTCCACCTGTCGGAGACGCCCGGACGATACAGATCTGCTCCGTACGCTGGCGAACATACCCGCGAAATCATGCGGGAGGTGGGCTACAGCGACGAGGAGATAGACGCTTACAGAGAGCGAAGCATTGTGCACTGGGAGGAAGCGAACCCGTGGTTCGCGAGCTAACTCCCCAACAAACATGCGGAAAAGAACCGTCCCAAGTAAGAAGGAGGTAGACCTATGCCCAAGACCATTCCGGTAGCAGACGACCTGGATAAGCCATTCTGGGACGCCGTGGACGAGAAGCGGCTGGTGCTTCAATACTGCACCGCCTGCGAGATGCTGCAATATCCCATACGGCCCCGGTGCTGGAAGTGTGGCTCCGCAGACAATCTCGATTGGCGGGAGGTGGAGGGGAAAGGCCACATCCTGGAGACCATGGTTGTCCACGACACGCGAGTGGTGCGCCGCAAGGGCGACGTCCCGTTCAACGTGTCGGTGGTTTCGCTGGACGAGGACCCGGGCATCAACTTCCTTGCCAACCTGCCCGGTACGCCCGCAGAGCAAGCGCCGCAGGGCGCGGCGGTAGAGTTGGTCTTTGAGGAGCTGGCCCCCGGCCGGTTCATCCACGACTGGAAGGTAGTGTAATAGTCAGCAGAGCAGACGGCGAACTATCGAAGATACTCCACGACATACTAATTAGGAGGAAGAATGACTAGCAGCGCTGGAGGCTGGCCGAGATACCAGGAAGGCATGGGACTTTGGGAGCACAGTGGGAAGGTGGCAATAGTGGGCTATGGGTATTCCCCCATAGATCGGCGCTGGGACGGGATGAGTATGGACCAGACTCTGGGCGCTTACCAGATCCTGGCAATGCAGAGGGCGATTGAAGACGCAGGGCTGACGTCCGAAGACATCGACGGCTTCATGTGCAGCGAGGCCGCGGCAGGCGACACCTGGTCCCAGGCGGACCGTGGCGTACCCAGGCCCTTCTTCGACCCGCCGTACGACTCCGAGGACGGCCTCTCCTATACGTCTGCCGACTGGCTGGTTGCGAACATGGCGCGGGAGGGGACGCCAATGACCAACCTCAAGTACATAGACCGCAACGACTTGGCCATCGGCCAGGAGACCGGCAAGGCCGCCCAGGCCGTGGGCGACGGCATGTCGGACGTCCTGATAATGATCTACAACATGGGCAACGTGCCCGGTCGATACCACCTGGAAGAGGGCCTGTATTCCGAGGGAGGACGCAAGTGGTCTGCGCCGTGGGGCTGGATGACCTCGGCTATGATGCAGCACGCCTTCGTCTTCATGCAGTATTGCACCAAGTACGGCGGGAGCCATGACAACCTGGCCCCCTTCGTTATCAACCAGCGCAGGAACGGCCTGATGACCCCGTGGGGGTACTACGCCCAGCACGAGCCCTATCAGATAACCCTGGAGGACTACCTGACCCAGCGCTACGTGTGCTGGCCCAACGGCCTGCTGGACTCCGACCGTCCGGTGAACCACGCCTTTGCCGTGATCTTCGCCACAGCCGAGCGCGCCAAGGACATGAAGCAAAAGCCCATATACGTCTTGAGCCACGCCCAGGTCCAGCAACCCAGCCGGAGCACGATGGCAACCCTTGAGGACCACGAGGCCTGGACCGACAGCCTGGCGAAAAGGCTGTACGAGGGCGCCGGAGCGGCGGGGCCGGAAGACTTGGACGTGTTCAACCCGTACGACGGATTCGCCACCTTCACCCAGTCCTACCTGGAGGGATTCCAGTGGCATGGCGTCAAGCGAGGCGAGGCCTTTGACTTCTACGCCGGCGACATAAGGGTGGAGGGGCCGCACCCGTTCAACTCCAGCGGCGGCAACCTGGGCGCCGGCCGCACGCGCACGGCCATGTACACGGACAGCATAGAGCAGCTTCGCGGCATAGCGGGCCCGCGGCAGATAAAGCTGAGGGCGGAGACCGCCGCAATGGGCCAGGTTACACCCGGAGGCAATGGGCATATCTTCCTGAGCGTGAATCAAAAAATATAGGCCGGTTGCCGGAGCGGAGAATCGGCGACTACTCCCTCAGGGGCTGCCGCTCAGCCTTCCGTACTGGGTACGCGTCCGCTATTATGAGGGTAAACGGCTAAAGGAGGACGGCACTTGGAAGACCACAAACCAATCGGGTCCGGCGATGACGGGGCTGCGGAACTCGCCAACCATGACCTGAGGCGGCTCATCAGCTTCGACATAGACGGCACCCTGGTAACGGGACACGGCCCGGGCCCAATCACCCTGGAGATGGTGAGACGGGCCAAGGAGTGGGGCTACGTCATAGGGAGCTGCTCGGACAGACCCGTGGGAGACCAGCGCAACATGTGGGAGAAGTCCGGGATAGAGGTGGAGTTTACGGTGCTCAAGCACTTGCTGGACAGCGTGAAGTCCAAGTTTGACGCGGACGTATACTACCACATCGGCGATACCGAGCTCGATAAGCACTACGCCGAGCGCTCCGGCTTCCAGTTTCTCCAGGTGCAGGATATGCAGCCGGAGCCCTGGATGCTGGGCCCGGACGGCAAAGCCGACTGGGGGCCGGAGGGCAGAGCGCCAATAGACCCCAACAACCTGCCCAAACAGCCCACCCGATACAACACCCAGGAGTGGAACGGCGAGCACATATGATGGTGGAGGCGCCCGTTAATTGACAAGGCTTATAAGCTTCGACATAGACAGTGTGCTGGAAATAGCCGTGGAACCCGGCCCCATTACCCTCCGTATGGTGAAGAGGGCCCAGGAGATGGGATACATCATAGGCAGTTGCTCTGACATTCCCGTTCCCCAGCAGCGCGCCATGTGGGAAAAGCACGGGATTAACGTTGACTTCACGGTCCTCAAGCACAGGCTGGGGGACCTGAAGCCTCAGTTCCAGGCTGACGAGTGCTACCTCATCAGCACTAGGGATACGGGCGACTACTCCATGAAGTCCGGCTTTGTGTTTCTCCCGGTGGATACGACCACCGACCAGCCGTGGATGCTGGACGAGGACAGTGGGCCGCCTTTGTAGCGCAACTCTCCCGCGAGTTTCAGGATAGACCAACTCCCCCCACCGCAGGACGCCGACATAGCCGTTAGGAGGAAAGCGATGACGCAGGTACTTGATAACATCGTTGTGCTTGACTTTTCGTCAGGCCGGGCAGGCTCTGTTGCCACCATGATACTTTCAGACTTCGGAGCGGAGGTCATCAAGGTGGAGCCGCCTGAGGGGGACCCGTACAGGGAGTTCTCACAGAGCCTCCTCTGGAACAGGGGAAAGAAGAGCGTGACGCTGGACCTGAAGACCCCTGGGGGACAGGAGCGCGCCCGGCGGTTGATGATGCGCGCGGACGTGGTGGTGGAGAGCTTCCGCCCCGGCGAGGCCGACGCCCTTGGCATTGGGTATGAGCAGGTCAGCGCTCAGCGACCGGACCTCATCTACTGCTCCATCACTGCCTTCGGCCCCAAAGGCCCTTATGCTCACTACAAGCCCTATGAAGGGATCGTCGCCGCCAAGGTCGGACGCTTCTCCGTCTTCACCGGGCAGTCCAGGCGCCCCGGCCCCCACTTTGCGGCGGTGCAGGTTGCCAACCACGGCACCGCTATGGCTGCCGTAAGGGGCATCCTGTCTGCCATCATCGTGCGAGAGAAGACGGGCGTAGGCCAGAGGGTGGAGACCAGCCTCATGCAGGGCATCAGCCCCTTTGACGTCAACAACTGGCTTGTATGGCAGATGATGATAAAGTTCCCCGACAGGTTCCAGGACGACCCACAGTCGGACCCCAACCGCCATCCCGGAGTGGGCTACCAGCCCATACGCACCAAGGACGGCCAGTGGATTCAGATGGCAAACGTCATCGTCCGGCTCTTCCGCGAGTCCCTGGAGGTCATGGGTCTGGGCGACGTCCTGAAACAGCCCGGGTTTGAACGGGCCCCCACTCTCATGCCCGAGCAGCGGGAGGAGCTGAGGGAGATGGTCCTGAAGAAGGCGCTGGAGAAGACCAGCGACGAATGGATGGACATCTTCATCAACCAGACCTCCAACGTGGCTGCAGAGACGTTCCTCACCAGCCAACAGGGCTTGAACCATTCTCAGGTCGCGCACAATCACCATGTGGTGGAGGTGGACGACCCCACGGTTGGAAGAATGCGCCAGGTGGGCGCGCTGGTCCGCCTGGACGGGACTCCAGGGAGCGTCAAGGGGCCTGCCCCCAGCCTTGGGGAGCATAACGATGAGGTACTAGGCCTACTGGAAGCCACCCCCGTCATGGGAGGGACCGGTCCTGCGGTCATGGATCTGCCGTCCAACCCACTGACTGGCTTCACCATACTGGACCTCTCCACCGTCATCGCCGGCCCACTCTCCACGTCCCTCAACTACGAGTTGGGAGCCAGGGTCATCCGCATAGAGACCCTGGAGGGAGACACCATGCGCCGCAACTTCGATGGCTTGGGAGCCAACCGCACCCAGGCGGGCGCGGAGAACATCTCCATCAACCTCCAGACACCGGAGGGGAAGGAGATATTCGACGGCCTGGCTGCAAAAGCCGACATTCTTGTGCACAACATGCGTCCGGGCGCGCCGGAGCGGCTTGGAATCGGGTACGACCAGGTGAGCAAGACCAACCCCGGGATTGTCTACGTCTACGCGGGCGGCTATGGCGACTCGGGCCCCCACTCCCACCGGCCCGCCATGCACCCCATCGGCGGAGCGGTCCTGGGCGGGGTACTCCACCAGTTGGGCCGGGACATAATGCCGCCCCCGGAGCAGCTAATGACAGTGGACGAGATCAAGGAGTTCGCACGCCGCCTGGGCCGCGCCAACGAGACCAACCCAGACCCCAACTCCTCGATGGTCATCTCCACCGGGGCCCTGCTTGGCCTCTGCGCTCGGGAGAGGTTCGGTGGGGGCCAGTACGTCCTCTCCACCATGATCGGCGCCAACGCTTACGCAAACGTGGACGACTTCTTCTCCTACGAAGGGAAACCGGAACGCCTCCTTCCTGACAGCGACGGCTATGGCCCCCACGCCCTCTACCGGCTCTACCAGGCCCGGCGAGGTTGGGTCTTCCTGGCCTGCCTCTTCCAAGAGGAGTGGCGCGCCCTCTGTGAGACCCTGGACCTGGAGGATCTGCTCAGCGACCCGCGCTTCGAGAACTCGGCTGTCCGCCTGGAGAACGACGAGGCCCTGATCGAGAGGCTGACGGAGGTCTTCGCCACACGAAACCCCGACGAGTGGGAGCAGCTGCTGACCAACGCGGACGTAGCCTGCGTGGAGGTGGAGGAAAGCGGTATGTTCAACTTCTATTCCCAGGACCCTCACGTGGCGGAAAACGACTTCATCCAGCCTGCTGAGTCTCTCCGCATAGGCAGCTACTGGCGCTACGGTCCGGTGGTCAACCTGTCCCGCACGCCTACCAGGGTGGGTTCAGGCCCGCTGCGAGGCCAGCATACCCACAGCCTTCTGCAGGAACTCGGCTACTCCGAGGAGCGGATAGAAGAGCTGTACGAGAAGCAGATAGTTGGGTCTGAGGAGCCAACCAAGTGGGATGAGGAGGCCGGGCACTAGGCTTAGGGCTAACTGACGGCTCACCGGAGGAGGTAGCTCCACCCGGTTGGTGGATAGCAGGTAATCCAGCGCTGTCCGAAGCGCCACGCCATTCCTGCGGAAGCAGGAATCTAGGGGCCCCGTGATAGCGCATGATAGACCCCTGCTTTCGTAGGGGTGGTCTGGTGGCTGACCCTGCGTTCGCACCTAGTAGCGACGCGGCTTGGGTGTGTTCAGAACCCTCACCCGGAAGTTACCAGCGCCTGTAGAGAATACCGGACGGCGCTCAGGGTTGCCGGGGAGGCGCGGCGGCGCCCGCAAGCTCCTCTGCCAGGAGCCTGCGGCTGAAGCTGCCGATCTCATCCCTGGCGCGACGGAATACCTCCGTCAGTTCCGGCTCGCTCATCCCCGGACGGTCCGGGTCCTCAAAGGCGTGGCGCATCACCCGCTTGGCGCCGGGGAAGACGGGGCAGCTCTCACGGGCGGAGTCGCACACGGTGACTACCAGGTCGAAGTCCTCCCCGACGTACCGGTCTACGTGGTCGGACGTATGGCCGGACAGGTCTATCCCGACCTCGGCCATGACGCGTATCGCCATCGGATGAACCCCCTGGGCTGTGTGCCGGCGCTCCGTACCCGGACGCGTGGGCCTCCCAGGTGGCGCATCCATCCGTGGGCCATCTGCGACCGCGCCCGGTTCCCGGTGCAGACCACCAGTATTCGGAGCGGGTCCCGGTCAGCCATCTGAGGCCACCTGCGAGCCTCCTTGCAGCGTGTTGAGGGGTCCCATCCACAAAATAACATGAGGGTAGGCATAGGACAAGGAGTTTAGACTGCATGGCAGCGCAACGCTGCCGGCACATGCGCATGGATGCGCTTATGAGAGCATAGCGGCCATTAGCCCGGCCTGTAGCCCGGTCCCACAGCCTACAGTTTTCTGAGCGTTGGGAAGAGTGTGAACGCCCCTATCGCAAGAACAAGGAGGCCAACGCCGTGGGTCATGAAGGCCAGACCCACTCCCAGGGCGGAAGCCAGCGCTCCTATCTGCAGATGCCCCAATGGCCCCATCCCAACGGCCAGCACCCAGGAGCCCATAGCGCGGCCTCGCAGCTCATTTGGCACCGCGGTCTGCACCAGGCTCTGCGAGAGGATGTCCGATAAAGCCCCCATACCGTTGACGGCTATAATCGCCAGAACCGCAAGGTAGAAGGTGTCTGCAACTCCCAGGAACAGCAGGGAGGCGCCAAAGATGTGCAGCACAACCAGGTACAGCATCCCCTTGCGCCGTACCTCGCCCAGCGATGACAGGGCCAGTATAGCTGCAATACCGCCTATGGCGCGCAAGGCGTTCATAACGCCCAGTCCTTCCGCTCCAACCTTCAGCACGTCCCTGGCCAGGACCGGCAGAAGCGCTTGGTGGGAGAACCCCAGGATCTCTACCGTCGCTGCCAGGACCAGCAGTACCAGCAGGGTGTTGTTACGACGCACCTCGACGCCCAGCTCTCTGAGGTCCTGCCAGAGAGGCTGCTGAACGCCGGCGGTCGGCCTTCCCGGGGAGTGAATGAAGTGAAGGGCCAGGGCCGCTCCTATGTAGCTGACGGCCAGCGCGCCGTACGCCGCATCCGCGCCCAGACGTCCTGCTAGGAAGCCTACCGCCAGAGAGCCGCTTATGCCGCCCACTCTCATTGCCAGTGAGAGATAGGACAGGCCATTGACAAGGTTGCTTGGCCCCACTATGTCGTAGGCCAGGCTCTGCCGCGCCGGCTGGTGCATGGCCCGCATACACCCGCCCGCAAATGTGATCAACAGCAGGTGCCACAGGGCTATCATGTCCAGCGCGATGAGCAGGGCGACGCCGGCGCTCAGTCCTGCCATGCCAACGCTGACTCCTCTCAGGAGGCTGCGGCGGTCCACCCTGTCGGCTATGGCTCCCGCGACGGCTCCCAGTAGAAGGAACGGCGACATTCTCAGGGCCAGCGCCGCCCCCACCGCCAGAGCGGAGTCCGTCAGCTCCAGCACCAGCCATCCCAGGACCACCTGCTCTCCAATGAAACCCGTGGAGTTGAATATCCCGGACAGCCACAGAAGGCGAAAGTTCCGGAAGCGCAGCGCAGGCGCTGCGAGGACATTACGGAGCAGTGAGCCGAGTCCGGAAGTCAAGCCGTCCTCTGGCAGATCGCATTTACACTATCCATAAGCGCCATGTTTCGTGGACCCGGAGATACCGGGCGTCTGTACGGAATTGTAGAGGAATTGGGACGCAGGTCAAGCGGGAGACGACGAGCGGCGATCAGTCGACCTTTCGCAGGCTGGGGAGCAACGCGCCCACCACAATGGCCCCAATGGCGCAGAGGGCGCCGTAAGCGGCTAGGGCCAGAGGGCCGCCCACGAGCGCAATGGCAAAGCCTCCGGCGCCGCTGCCAATAGTGCTGAAGCCCCTGTCCAGTGTCATAAGGCTGAACACGCGGCCGCGCAGCTCATTTGGGGTAACCTCCATGAGCACTGAGGTCCTCATGGTCATCATAGCGGTCTGGCCCAGCCCAACAATGATTATCATAATCGCAGGCAGCACCGGCACGGAGAGCCCGAGGATAGCCACCAGGGGCAGGGCTGAGGTGAGTCCCAGCCCGGACAGGGCCAAGCCGTAAACGGCCAGGCCGGCTATGATTATTATGCCTCGATACCGCAGCTTTGAGCCAAGGGTGGCAAGGGCGAGCGCGCCCGCCAGGGATCCAATCCCGGAGATAGCCAGGAGTATGCCAACCCCAGCGGCGCCCAGGTCCATTACCTTCAGGGCCAGCCAGGGCACAAACACCTGAAGGTATGGCATCCCGAAGAGTGACTGGACTGCGAAGAGGGCTAACAGGCCCAGAATGACCGGGTTATGTCCGGCAAAACGGAATCCACTCACCAAGCCGCCGGCCCAGCTGTCTCTGGCCCGCTCCACCCGCCCCTCCATCGGCACCTTCATCATGTAGGTAGCGGTAACAGCCATCACGTAGGCCAATGCGGTGACAACGTACACGCCCCCAAAGCTCCGGGCGTCATCCACTTCATAGCCAAACGCAAACGCCCAGAAAGCAATGAAGAACCCGGCGACGGATGCGCTGAGAATGCGCACTAGCTGCATACTGCCCGTATTGAGGGCGATGCCGTTGATGAGCAGCTTGGGTGGCACAAGGCTGGGGAGCAGGGCGTGACGCGCGGGGCCGTCGAAGGCCATGAGGAGGCTGCGGAGAATGGCCGTCGCGTAGATGTGCCACAGCTCCAGGTTGCCGGTGACGATGATTGCGGCAAATGTGACGTTGACGGCCATGCTCAGGCTCTTGGAGAAGAGCATCACTATTCGCCGGTCAAACCTGTCGGACACAAGGCCGCCAATGGGCCCCAGGAACATCATGGGGACGCCGCGGACCAGGGCAATGAGGCCAAGCTGGACCTCTGAGCCGGTGAGAGCCACCACCAGCACCGGCCGCGCCACCAAGTCCATCCACATTGCCAGGGAGTTGCTTATCTGGCCTATGAAGAGCAGCAGGTAGTTGCGATACGCCAGGGAGTGAAAGGTGGGAGGCAGCCAGCGCGGCGGTTCCTTCCAGGTTACCTCGGGCGCGTCCTGGATGGCGGTTGCCATCCGCTCCATTCGTCTCTGGACGTTGGCATTCATCTATAGCTGCCCTCTGCCCCTTGCCTTCCTGTATGCCTAGTCAATTCTCCGCAAAGGTGGATAGGCCGTAAACATAACAAAGGCTGTGACCATAAGCCCCGCGCCAAAGAGTATCTGGGCCATCTGCGCGCCCATAGCTTCGGCCATGAAGCCGGCCATAGCGCCGCCTGCCGTAGTCATTGCCCTGTCCAGGGCAAGCACGCCAAGGACGCGCCCTCGCATACCTTCCTCTGCCTTCTCCACCAGCACGGCGTTGATGAGCGGGAAGAACCCCGACTGTCCCATGCCAAGGAACAGAAGGACGAGAAGGGCCAGGGGCACCGACTGGAGGTAGGTAGAGGCTGAGAATGTGATGAGGAGAAACCCAAAGGTAAAGAGCAAAGCAAGCATTATCAACCCGCGATGCTTGGAGGGATTGGACCTTGCCAGCGCCAGCGCGCCTATGGTGCTGCCCACGGCCGCCACAGACAACATAGCGCCAAACAGCCGCGACCCCTTAGTCCCATCCTCCGCGCCTTCGCCTCCACTTCCGGCGATCAAGCGCACGAAGCCGTCAAAGAAGCCCGTGCCATCAGCGTCTACCTTAAGGACATCAACGGCAAAGAGGGGGGCGAACACCTGCATGAACGCCATTCCAAATGTAAACCACCCCAATGAGATAATGAGGATGCCTCTTATGTCCGGGATTCTCCAGGCGTACTTGACACCCTCCACGAGGTCGTCGCCCATGCTTCGCACTCCCTGATAGCCGGTGCGCTTGTGGTCTGCGGGCCTCATCATCCAGGTGAAGAAGATGGCTACCAGGTAGATGCTGGTCATTACGGCGTATGTGAATCCGAACCCCATCGTGGCAACCAGGATGCCGGCCGCCGCCGCCCCGCCGATACGCATTGCGGTCATGCTCCCGGTGCTGAGGGCCATTGCGTTGGTGACCAGGTGTACGGGAACGATGGTGGGTATCATGGCGCGACGCGCGGGCTGGTCGAAGGCCATCGTAGCTCCCCGCAGGATGTTGTAGGCGAAGATATGCCACATCTCCAAGACGCCCGTGATAATAAGCGCGGTGAACACTATGCTAAGCCCGAATACGGTAACCTTGGTGACAAGAAGCACCGTGCGACGGTTGAAGTTGTCTGCTATCACGCCCGCCAGCATCCCGAAGACGACGGCGGGGAGGGTCCGGGCTACCAGGATCAACCCAAGGTCGGCCGCCGACCCGCCTAGGGACAGGATCATAAGAGGCTTGGCTAGCTGGTCTATCCACAGGGCAAAGGCGTGGGTAAGCTGGCCCAGCCAGAGGTAGGTGAAGTCCCTGTACTTCAGGGAGGCGAAGGTGCCGCCAACCAAGCCACCGTCGGGAGGCCTGCCCCCAGACACCGCCACTTGCCCTTCGCCCCTGTCCGGGGGCTCATCTGCCACCGTCGGGAGCCTGCGGCCAAGCCGGCTCCCGTCGCCATCGACGGTTGGCTTGATGCTCTCCAGCGCAGGGTCGTCGCTTTCTGGTCTTCGTTGCATTGTTTGGCGCCTTGCCTGCTAGTCCAGCTTCCTGATGCGCGGCATAAAGGCTATTGCGTAGACGGAGAAGATAACCAGGAGAATGGCCAGGCCGCCCACTGCCCACTGTATGCCTATCATATCGGTCATAACGCCGGCGAAGAAGACACCAAAGCTGGTCAGGCCGAACTCCATCATCATGAGGCTCATCACCCGGCCCCGGTACTGGTCCTCCACGTAGTATTGCAGCAGTGTGTTGCCCAGGGTCATCCGGGCCGTCTGTCCAATGCCCACGAAGAAGATGAAGCCAAAGGCCAGAGGCAGGGCAAAGGACGGGAACCAAGAGCTGGAGAAGAACATTCCCGCCAGCGACAGGCCCAGGATGAGGCTACCCACGATCAGCATAAGGCCGCGCTTCTTGTTTGGCAGCGAGGCCAGGGCTATGGAGCCGAGCATGGCTCCAACGCCCGACACCATCAGGAGGAACCCGTAACCCCTCTCGTCTATGTTGAGGACTCCCTCTGTGAACGCCGGCAGCAGCATCATGTAGGGCATTGAGAGGAGCGTTACTACGAAGATGACCATGAGGACCATGAGGATGGTCTTCTCGTTCTTGACGTACTTCAGGCCGTCCATCACGTCCCTCAATGCGCCGCGGCCCCGGAGGGATACCATCCCGGTCTTGGGCATCAGGCTGATGAAGATGATGGCAATGATGTACATGGCGGTCATGGCCAGGTAGACCGCCTCGTACCCAAACTCGTATATGATGAACCCCACGGGCACGGGGGCCAGAAGGCGCATAGCGTTCATTCCGAAGGTGTTGAGGGCCACGGCGTTCATCAACTCCTCTTGCCCGACGATCTCGGCGATCATCGCCTGGCGGGAGGGCATCATGAGACCCATAATCGTGCCCTGTACCAAGGCGGCTGCCACCAGAATGAGCCAGGAGCCTGAACGCTCAGGAGTCATCAATTCGAGGATTAACACCAGGGCAACCGCAGCAGATACCAACGCCGAGGCGGCCTGACCCACCCATAGGACGTACTTCTTCTGGACCCTGTCTGCAATGACCCCTCCAAAGAGGGAGAAGAAGAGCATAGGCGCCGCGTTGCCCAGGGCCATGATGCCCAGGGCCGTCCCGGACCCGGTCAGATGGAAAACCAGCAGAGTCCGCGCGACCATCTGCATGTTCATGGCCGCCATTTGGCCTACCATTGCCCCGTAGTAGAGACGGAATGCGGGATACTTGAAGGAGGAGAAGGTCCTCAGGTTCCGCAGGGAGATGGGCGCGCCTCCGCCTCCACCTCCACCCATGCCACCTCCACCCATAGCTACCTGGCCACCTCTGGCCGGGGGGGCGCCTCCCATGTGGCCGTTGCCTCCATCCGTGGCCGTCGTGGGCAGCCTGTCCCCGTCTCTATCGATGGTGGGCGCGTCAACCCCGCCG
This sequence comes from Dehalococcoidia bacterium, assembly GCA_965247645.1. Classification (GTDB taxonomy): domain Bacteria; phylum Chloroflexota; class Dehalococcoidia; order Lucifugimonadales; family UBA2985; genus JAPPHY01. Next base: position 959,504 of record OZ252024.1, on the reverse strand, counting down.
CCACCGGACGCGTTGCCGCCTCCCCGGTGGCCGTTGCCTCCGTCCGTGGCTTCGGGAGCCTGGACCGCCTCGTCCCGCTCCGGTGTCTTCTTCCTAGAAGGTCTCCACATGGAAGCTCCTTAAGACGCTATCTGCGTCTTGTTCTAAACAAATCAACAGTCAGGAACGCTTCGCTGGTTTCAACATGCGCTAGCGTCCCAGGATTCCCGCGGTGGCCTGCTCCCATTCCGCAGCTGCCCGGCGCGTTGCGGTGAGTACAAGCTCCATAGCATGACACACCTTTTCAAGTTCGTCCTCAGGCATGGGCATCAGCCGCTCCTCCCACCGGTGGCGCCTCGCCGCAAGCAGTCGCTGCGCCAGTTGGCGTCCATCTTCGCTGAGCGCGCAGAGCACGGAGCGGCGGTCCTCCGGGTCTGGCCACCGGCTGACCAGCTCCTTCTCCACTAGGCGGTCCACAAGCCCCGTTGCGCTGGACATTGAAACGTCCAGGGTGGAGGCGAGCCCGCTCATCCGGAGGGCCCCCTCCTGTAGAAGCAGAAAGAGCACCCTGACCTGGGGCATACTCAGATCCAGGGTGAACCACTCCGGCGAAACGGAATGTGGCCCGGAGCGGGTCACCTCCTCAAGGGCGTCTATGACCTGGTTCAGCATGTAGTCACGGGACGATTGTCCATCCATTTGGAGCCACTCCAGATTATCGTAAGATTTTACACGGCCTGAATATTTCGGAAAACCTAAACATTTTACTGCCCCGTTGGAAGACAGTCAAGCCCCTGTTTTGGTTTAACATGAACGGCAAGGGCGGTTGGCGCACAATGAGCGGGCAGGCACAAGACCTGCCCCTACGGGGAAGGATGGTCGCTCACCCGTAGAGACAACCACAAGGGGTGCCCCTCCACTGGCGGAGGCGCGTAGGCTGCGTCGCCGGTCTATCCTCTCAAATGGTTCGAGAGCCTCGCCCTGAGCCTGTCGAAGGGCGCGAGTGGAATATGGGATGCGCCCGCAGTCTTCCCGCTCACACGGTTCGAGATGCTCACCACGAACGGTGTCGTGCGATATAACCAACCTGTATAGAGAGTACCGATTTGATACTCCGGTTGGCATTATCCAAGTAAGTGATACTAATAGGCCGATTAGTATCTTTTATCGTAGAGATCGATACTGGAGATTCCATTTGGGTGTCGTATAATAACATTGGAGTGCAGGACAAAAACATGACTTCCTTGTATACGCAGAAACTCGCTCGGTGGGGCCGCGTTGCGGTCATAGTGGCAGTGGCTGTAACTGCCGTCTGGACGTTTGTCCTGATCAGCCCCGGCCAGGAGCTCGACAGCGAGGCTTTCCTTGACCGGGTCTACGCTCAGTCTGCTGAAGTGCGTTCAGCCCATTTTGCCTAGTGGGGTTCGGTGGCCATGAGCGATGGTGTCGTACACAACTGGTCCGGCGAAGGAGATTTTGTCTACACGGGCGACTCGCAAGGATTCATTGAGTACGAAGGGTGTTCCTTTCCTACGGGGAGGGACGTCTATCTGTGCAGAACAGAGTGGGTGGAGTTTGAGGGTGTGCGATACAAGAAAGAGAGTACTTCGGAGGGCCAGGGAGAGTGGGAGATAGTGGATAGTGTGCAAACGCAGCCATCCGATTCTGCAACGCCATACAACCCGGCGGAGATCCTTGAGCGTTGGGGCCGGCGCTACGGCCTAGTGGAGTCGCGGGGAGACAGCGCTGGAGTTGAATATAGAGTATTCCGGGGCGACTACAATCCCAGCAGGCTGATGTTGGAGCGCTTGGAGGCCGGAGAGTGGGAGCCTCCGGCCGGGGTCCCCCGGGAGGAACTGATAGAGAGCCTTCTAAGGCAAGCCGAGGTGGAGACCGGCGCTATAGAGCTATGGGCGCGCGAAGACGACAGCACGATTTGGATGATCAGCGATGAGGTGGGGAGAACGGAGGTTGATGGCCGGGATTCCTTTGGCGCTCCCACTTCAATAAAGACCTCCTCCATCATTGAGTACTCCCGCTACAACGAGCCAGTAGTCATCAAGCCGCCCATCTAAGAGGGCCGCCCTCCAGTTGGTAAGAAGTTTTTGCCTGGTGTATAATGGACTGAACAGGGGGAAGATTCCCGTAAGCAAGAAGGAGTGGTTTATGGATCAGGGAACGTGGCGCGTTAAAGCCGGACTTGCCCAGATGCTCAAGGGCGGTGTAATTATGGACGTGGTCTCTGCGGACCAGGCCAAGATAGCAGAGGACGCGGGAGCCTGCGCCGTCATGGCCTTGGAGCGAGTGCCGGCCGACATCAGGGCTGACGGGGGAGTGGCCCGCATGGCCGACCCGTCCCGCATTACGGCTATCATGCAGGCAGTCACCATCCCGGTAATGGCCAAGTGCCGTATCGGACACTTTGTAGAAGCCCAGGTGCTGGAGTCCCTGGGAGCGGACTACATCGACGAATCAGAGGTCCTGACTCCCGCCGACGAAAGCAACCACATCTGGAAGCACGAGTTCAAGGTGCCCTTTGTCTGCGGCTGTCGCGACCTGGGCGAGGCTCTCAGGCGCATTGGCGAGGGGGCTGCCATGATACGCACCAAGGGAGAGGCGGGCACAGGGAACATCGTGGAGGCGGTCCGCCACATGAGGTCTGTCATGGGAGAGGTCAGCAAGATACGGGCTATGTCCCAGGACGGGCTTATGGCAGAGGCCAAGGCGCTGGGCGCTCCCTTTGAGCTTGTGAAGGAGGTCCACGACATGGGCCGTCTTCCCGTGGTCAACTTTGCCGCGGGGGGCATCGCCACCCCTTCAGACGCCGCCCTGATGATGCAGCTTGGAGCCGAGGGCGTCTTCGTCGGCTCCGGCATCTACAAGTCCAGCAACCCGGAGGTGCGGGCCAAGGCCATAGTGGCCGCCACCACTCACTACAACGACCCTGACGTCATAGCCAAGGCGTCGGAGGACCTGGGAGAGGCCATGCCGGGCATGGACGTCAGAACCATGAAACCGGAGGAGGTCATGGCTGTAAGAGGCTGGTAAAGTGGTGAAGAAGGTAGGGGTACTGGCCCTTCAGGGTGATTTTGCAGAGCACGCAAGATCCCTTGAGACTGTAGGCGCGGAACCGGCCCAGGTCCGCCTGCCCCACGATATGGCCAATATAGACGCTCTCATCATTCCCGGAGGGGAGAGCACCACCATTGTACGCCTTATCGAGGTCTTTGGGCTGGCCAGGGAGATCAAGGGGCGCGTAGAAGACGGAATGCCCACTTGGGGTACGTGCGCCGGCATGATAGTCCTGGCCAGGAGCCTGATTGAAGATAGACCCCAGCCCCTGGGCCTGATGGACATCCGGGTGCAGCGCAACGCGTACGGGAGGCAGGTGGACAGCTTTGAGGCGGACATCCCCGTGCCTGCCTTGGGAGACAGCCCCTTTCAGGCCGTGTTCATACGCGCCCCCGCTATAGAGGAGATTGGGCCGGAGGTGAGGCCTCTGGCCCTCCTGAACGGCAGGCAGGTTGTAGCCGCGCAGGAGGGACGCGTCATGGTGACGGCCTTCCACCCGGAACTCACCACCGACACCCGATTTCACGCATACTTCCTGAGTCTGGCAGCGGGTGACTGATACGATGATACACACTCTCCGCTCCACCGATCTGCTGATGGCCCTTCTGGGCAATAGTCGTATCGGCGCGGACTGCGCGCAGACTTGGGACAAGGTGGGGGTAGCCTCGCCCAGCGCCCTCAGCCCCGCCTCTCTTGCCAAAGGGCTGGTGTTGCATGGAGATAGCGAGTGGTACAGCATCTCGACCGATGGGATGCAGTTGCAGGGCCTGGCTTCGGTGAGGCCCCGTTCCGGCCCGAGCGCCTGGGAGGTGGACCGCTTCTGTCTGTCGCCGGAGGTGGAAAGGGAGGGTGTGGCGCTTCTGGAGAGGTTGTGCGCGGTGGCTGGCGAGCACGGGGGCGAGAGGGTTTTCCTCAGACTGCCGGCCTTAAGCCCCGTGGTGGGACTGGCCAAGGAGGCCGGTTTCGTACACTGCACCCAGGAGACCCTGTATCGACTGGAGTCCCTCGCGTCTCCCCTTCCCACTGCCTGCGAATTCATTCGTCCCATGAGTCGCCCCGATGAGTATTCGGTCTTCCGTCTCTACAACAAGTGTGTCCCTGCCAAGGTGAAGCTGGGATATGCCCTGACATTTGATGAGTGGAGTCACGCCCTGGAGCCTTTCGGAAAGAGGACACATCAGGGCGTATACGAGACAGGGGGAAGCCTTCGCGGCTGGGCCAGGGTCGGCTCTGACAAACAGCACGCCGTCAACACCCTGGAGGTCATGGCCCATCCCGGCGAGGAGGCCGGTGTATGGGACGACCTGGTCTCCTGGGGGCTTCAGCAGGGAAGGGCCATGTCGCCCTTCCTCTCGCTGGCGCCCTATTATCAACCCACCCAGGGACCGGCGCTGGAGAGAAGGGGGTTCACTCCCGTCCGCGAATACCAACTGATGGTGAAGCCCATAGCCGTGCGTGTGAAGGACTCGGCTCTGGCTCCCGCCAGGGCATAGGGCCGTCACAGGTGAAACCGACAAGGGAGCAGATGGGAAAGTACATCGTAGATGACCTTGAGTCCCTGATTGGGGCGCTACCGCGCCACATCCAGGAGCTCCTGAGGGACGTGGGAAACCTGGAGAGCCTGCTGGAGGTGGTCCTCGACCTGGGACGCCCTCCTGAGGCCAGGTTCCCCGGCCTGGAAACCGAGCTGGCATCCCAGGAGGTCACGGAGGAGGACATCCGGCACGTAGTGGAGAGGATAGGGGCCTTTGGCGATGACAACCGGGCCGGTATAGAGCGCACTCTGCATCGCATATCCGCCATACGCAACCGCGGCGGCAAGATAGTGGGCCTGACCTGCCGGGTGGGCCGGGCCGTATTCGGCACCATACGCGTCATAGAGGATCTTGTGCGGAGCGGGAAGAGCATACTCCTCCTGGGACGCCCGGGGATGGGCAAGACCACCATGCTTAGAGAGGTGGCGCGGGTGCTGGCGGACGACGTACGCAAGCGGGTCATCATCGTTGACACCTCCAACGAGATAGCCGGAGACGGCGATATACCCCATCCCGCCATAGGTCGCGCCCGGCGTATGCAGGTGGTCACTCCCACCCTCCAGCACGCCGTGATGATAGAGGCGGTGGAGAACCACATGCCGGAGGTGATCATCATAGACGAGATGGGGACGGAGCCGGAGGCCGCCGCGGCGCGCACCATCGCCGAAAGGGGCGTGCAGCTCATCGCCACCGCCCATGGGAACACCCTGAACAACCTGGTTCTCAACCCAACCCTGTCCGACCTGGTGGGCGGTATACAGACGGTCACCCTGGGCGACGAGGAGGCCCGCCGCCGTCGCACTCAGAAGAGCGTGCTGGAGCGGAAATCCCCTCCCACCTTTGAAGTGGTGGTGGAGATCCAGGCCTGGGACCGCGTGGCCGTCCACGACAACGTGGCGGGAGTGGTGGACGCCATGCTAAGGGGATTCCCACTCTCCCCGGAGGTGAGGTCGTCAGACAGAGATGGAGGCGTCCGAGTGTCCACGGAGAGCGTCCCCACCACCCTCTTCCCTGAAGGCGGCGCAGTGGACGCAGCCGAGGAGCAGGACGGGCCCCTGCCCGCGGGGCGTAGAGTAAGGGTGCTGCCCTTTGGGGTCAGCAAGGGGAGGGTTGCGCAGATAGTTCAGACCGCCAGAATGCCCATTGACATGGAGGACAACTTGGACCGGGCGGACGTCCTCCTCACAACCAAGCAGTTCTTCCGCAAGATGCCCAAGCTGCTCAAGAACGCCGAGGAGACCGGCAAGTCCATTTTCGTTCTGAGAAAGAACACCCTGTCTCAGATACGGGAGTTTCTCATGGGCCTCTCCCGGGAGAGGGGATGGGAGGACCCCGTAACCAGGGCGGTGAAGGAAGTAGAGGAGGCGACAAGGCAGGTACACAACGGCCAGGAAACGGTATCCTTGACCCCTCAGATAGCCTACATCCGGCGGCTTCAGCACCAGATAGCCGAGGAGAGCAGCCTTGCCTCGGTGAGCGTTGGGAGGGAGCCCTACCGCCGGGTGACCATCTCCCGCAAGTAGGACTGGAAGCGATGCCCGGAGGCTTGTTCATTACATTTGAGGGCGGCGACGGGAGCGGCAAGAGCGCCCAAGTCAGATCGCTGCAAGGTCGGCTTCAGCGTCGAGGAATCTCCGCACTCACGGTCCGCGAGCCCGGAGGGACTTCCCTTGGCGACTCGCTGCGACAGCTTCTCAAGTTCTCGGATGTGTCCATGACCCCGGAGGCAGAGCTTTTGCTCTTCAACGCATCCCGCGCGCAACTGGTGTCGGAGGTGATACGCCCCGCCCTTGAAAAGGGCGAGGTTGTAGTCTCGGACCGCTTCACGGACTCCACACTGGCCTACCAGGGGTATGGGCGCGGCATCGCCCTGGATCAGGTTGAGGCGGTGAACAACACAGCGACAACCGGCCTCATGCCGGACCTGACCATTCTTCTAGACATCCCGCCGGAGGAGGGCCTCAAAAGGGGTCTTACCGTGGGCGAGAGGTTCGAGTGGGGGTCTGCGGGAGGCCACCAGGATTCAGGCTTGGGGCAAGGCGCATTTCACTTTGGCCTGCCTGGGTTGGAAGAAAAGCAAAGCGTGGCGGCGGCGGCAAATGCAAAGAGCCACTTTATGCGCGGGCTTGCGCGGGAAGATATCATGGACTTTCACCGCCGGGTACGCCAGGGATACCTGGAGCTTGCCCGCAGGGAGCCTGAGCGGTGGTACACCATCGACGCAATGCTCGCTCAGCGTAAGGTCTCTGACCTCATCTGGCAGCGAGTGGGGTCAATGCTGCCAACAGCCGGGCAGGCGAAGGGCTAGCCATGCACAGGGTGCGCCTGATCCACTGGAACGCCACAGAAGCCGCCGAGCGGGCAGACCAACTCCGCAGCTCCGGCTATGAGGTGGTCTACAAAACCCTGGACGGCTCCGCCGAAATGCGCGAGCTGGCGGACGACCTCCCGGACGCGTTTGTCTTAGACCTGGGCCGTCTGCCCTCCCACGGTCGGGACATTGCCCTGTACCTGAGAGAGCGCAAGTCCACCCGCCGTGTGCCCCTGGTCTTCGCGGGAGGGGCGCAGAATAAAGTGGAGCGCATCAAGGCGCTTCTACCGGACGCCGCCTACGCCCCGTGGGACGGCATACGCGCCGCACTGGAGAGCGCCATCGCCGACGCGCCGGCGGCCCCTGTTGTGCCGCGCTCCGGCTTCGAGGCCTACTCCGGCACACCACTGCCGAAGAAGCTGGGCATTAAAGAGGACTCGTCGGTCCTGCTCATAGACGCTCCCCCGGGCTTCGAAGAGACGCTTGGCGAGCTGCCGAAGGGCGCCATGCTGTACACACAGCCCCGCACTCCGCGCCAACTGACCATTTGGTTCAACAGATCACTCATCGACCTGGAGAGCCGGATGGAGGAGGTGGCCCGCTCCCTGGCCGATGGCGAAGGACTCTGGATAGCCTGGCCCAAGAAGGCCTCCGGGGTCGACTCCGACCTTTCGCAGAACGACGTCCGCGAGCTTGGTCTGGCTGCGGGGCTCGTGGACTACAAGGTATGCGCCATTGATCGCACCTGGTCTGGGCTGCTGTTCACTCGCAGGAGATCCGGCTAGCCCGCGCTCATGGTTATCGACTTCCATACCCACGTCTTTCCGACGGACCTGCGGGAGCGCCGGGACGACCTGCTCGCCGGAGACCTGACCCTATCGACCCTCTACTCAAACCCGGCTGCGCGCATGGCAAGCGCCGAGGAGCTGGTGTCCACGATGGACGGCGCTGGCATAGACGTGTCAGTTATGCAGGGCATAGGGTGGAACGACGTTGGGCTGGCGCGTCACGCCAACGACTACGCGATAGAGGCGGTACGGCGCTTCCCCATGCGGCTGCGGGGCTTCTGCTCGGTCAATCCGCGGTGGGGCGCAGCGGCCGTGGCCGAGGTGGAGCGCTGTGCCAAGGCCGGCCTGTCGGGCATCGGCGAGCTGCACCCGGACACACAGGGGTTTGACCTGGGCGATGAGGTCACAATGGCCCCCATCGTAGAGGCGGCGACGGCCTTGGGAATGCCCATACTCACCCACGCCTCGGAGCCTGTGGGGCATCCGTACGCGGGGAAGGGCCGGACCACGCCGGACGTGCTGGAGCGCTTCATAGCCGGCTTTCCGGACGCAACCCTCATCTGCGCCCACTGGGGAGGGGGCCTGCCCTTCTACGCCCTCATGCCGGAGGTGCTTGCGTCCCTGCAAAACGTCTTCTTCGATACCGCAGCGTCTCCCTTCCTCTACCGTCCGGACGTCTTCCCCACGGTCGTCCAACTGGTGGGAGATGACAAGGTACTTTTGGGCACCGACTATCCGCTCATCGACCAGAAGCGGCTGATCCGACAGGTCACCGACGCGCCGATATCCGATGAGGCAAAGGACGGCATCCTGTACACCAACGCCGCCCGGCTCCTGGGCCTGCCCACATGGAACGAATCCGCGCCTTCATAGCCGTCGAGCTACTTCCGGCGACAAGGGAGGCCGTGGAGGACGTCGCTCGACGCCTTCAAGCCGGGGCCGTCGAAGGGGTCAGGTGGGTGAGGCCGGAGGGGGTTCACCTGACTCTGAAGTTCCTGGGCAGCATCGGCGCCGACTCCGTACCCGTGGTCTCCAAGGCCCTGGCCCGATGCGCCGCGTTCACCGCCCCCTTCGAGCTCTCCCTGGACAGCGTCGGCGCTTTCCCCGGCGTGCGCGACCCAAGGGTCGTCTGGATAGGCTTGGGCGGAGCGTTGGAGCCGTTGTCAGAGCTTCAGCAGTCGCTGGAGCGCGAGCTGGAGGGCCTGGGGTTTGCCAGGGAGAGGCGCGGCTTCACTCCTCACCTGACCCTGGGCAGAACCAGGGAAAGCGCGCCCACTCCGCAAAGGAGGAGGCTGGGACAAGCCCTCGCCGCAACCACCATTGAGCGCAGGGAGGCCCTGCCGGTCAAAGAGATCGCCCTCATCCAAAGCGACCTCACGCCCACCGGCGCCGTCTACACCCGGCTGTACGCCGCGCGTCTGGGGGCTTCCTAAGAAGCGGCGAGCGCCCCTCAGGAGGTTATCAGGCCTTCCTGGGGCTGCGTCCAGGGTATGGGCCAGATGCGCATGCTGCTTGGCGCGTGGCAGTGGCAGGTGTCTGATGGGTACGTCGATGACCACCGGCGCTCGGCGCTCCAGAGCCAGGGGGAGCAGCCTTTCCAAGTCCATGGGGTCTTCTGCTCTCATGCCGACTGCGCCGAATGACTCGGCGAACTTGACCAGGTCAGGGTTGAGCAGGTCCGTCTCGTAAGTTCCGGCAAACATCTCATCCAGATCGCGGGCCACGTTGCCGTAGGCGTCGTCTCTGAAGACGATGGTGACTGCATTGATCCCGTACTGGACCGCCGTTGAAAGCTCAGTAGCGTTGAACATGAATCCGCCGTCTCCGATGACGCACACTACGGGGCGGTCGGGTTGCGCCACCTTCGCTCCTAGCGCCGTCGGGAAGGAGAAACCAAGGTTGAAGGAGTAGCCGGAGTCCAGGTACGTTTTCGGGTGGTTCACCGGGTAGTGGGTTCGGGAGTAGTAGCCGAACTGCGTGACGTCCCAGACGGTAAAGGTCTCCTCCGGGATGCCGTTCTTGATTGTCTCCAGGATAGGGTAGTGGGGCTCCTGCTGCCTGATGTCGTAGTATGAGATCAGGCGACGGGCCGCGCTGACCGCTTCCACGGGTGAAGGGCGGTCTCCCGCTCCGGCCTTAATCAGGAAGGGGAGCAGGGCTTCAATGGTCGCCCTGGCGTCGCCGTCCAGGGGAATGGTGTTGGACTGCACTCTTGTGAGCTCCGTGTCGTCGATGTTGATGTTTATGAGCGGGCACGACTCGCCGGCCGGATTCCCCAGCGAAAAACGCGTGCCGATTCCTATCACGAGGTCGGCTCCCAGCATCACTTCATAGAGCTGGTTCATCTCGTGTATCTCACCTGCGGGACTGAGGCACGACCCGTAGCACAGCGGATGGCTGTCCGGAATCGCTCCCTTGCCGCCGCCGGACGTGACCACAGGTATGTTAGTAACTTCGGCCAGCTTGACGAGCGCTTGCTCCGCGCCTGATTGAGCGACGCCTCCGCCGGCGAATATAAGCGGCAGTCTGGCTTGAGCAATGATGCGGGCAGCCTCCCGGAGGTCTTCCGAGCTGGGCGCTATTCTGGATACGGGGGCTGGGTCACGCAGCTGGACCTCTTCCCGCTCCACAGTAACCTCCGGCGGGATGTCCAGCAGAACGGGGCGCGGCCGGCCGGTCCGCATCTGTCGGAACGCCTCGTTGACCGCGCTCGGTATCTCCCGGGGCCTCAGCGCCTGCCGCCGCCACTTGGTCACGGAGCGCACAATGTCCATCTGGTCCATGACTTCGTGAACGGCCCCCAGATTCTTCCAGATTTGACCGCGCGGGATTTGGCCGGCAATGAGAAGCACTGGCGTCGAGCGGGAGTAGGCGGTAGCGAGGCCGGAGGCGGCGTTGTATACACCGGCGCCCGAGACCACCAGCGCCACCCCCGGTTTGCCGGAAGCGCGAGAGTAGCCGTCGGCCATGTGCGTCGCGTTTGCTTCGTGGCGGGTCGTTATCATCCGTATGCTTGGCTCGTCCCTTAGAGCGACGATGATCCCAGACATGTGTATACCGGGAATACCGAAGACAACCTCAACGCCTTCCCTCACAAGTGACTGAACCAGGGCCTCGCCGCCGCTCATTTTCGGCATGGTTCACCCCTTCCGTATGAATAGACTCGATAGTCTCTCTTCAGTGGCCTGGCCACGTACGACGAGTGACAAGGCCCCAATGACTTGACACATCGGGTACTGTTCCCAAAGATTGTAACGCTGCAAACGCCAGGCGCTGGAACGCCGCCGCCGCTGGTTAGTCGGAGCTATAGCCCTTCGACTATCACCATGTTGACGTTGGAGGACCTGGAGCGAATGTCATCGAGCGCGGTGTACTCAGGCGAGGCTAGCCTGGCGTGGATCTGCTGGAGGCTGTCGAATTCAAGTAAGGCGAGGCGCGTTGGGGTGTCCAATTTCCCAATATGGTCTCCATCGCACCGCCACGCGCCACGAACTTGCCGCCGTGAGCCTCAACCGTAGCTGTCACCTGCTCAAGAAACTGTCCGTAGAGATTCGCATCCGTTATCTCAACATCAGCTATTACGTATGCCGACATAGTTAGGCCATCCCTTCAAGCCCAATGCTTGTCTGAGCGCCAGGGTCATATTACCATTCCCCTCAAGTGGTTAACATACTCGGGCCAACTGCTGGTTTTGATGGGATGGGCTTGGGTGGAGCGCCGGGTCAACCCCGCCTCTCAACGCCTGCGCTATTTAAGTGCAGCATCGACCGGGGCGCGCGGCAGGCAAGCCCCTCCGCAGCCTGCCGTCAACTGCTCCTCTCTCCTCAACTCTGAACAGTACAAAAGGGGAGCAGGGGCTCCCACTTTAGAACCGCCACGCCGAGGCTAGCGAAAGGGGCAGTCGCGCTCCGGACAGAGTCTATAGGCTTCTGCAATAGCAACGCCGCAGGTACAGTTGGATGGACTACGATGCTGATCACGAGCCCGGGCTTCCGGCGCATCGAGACCGAGACGCTGACGCACGTACGCGGAGAACGACGTGCCAGCCGCTTTCGCGGCGGACCTCATCGCTTCGTGTTCGTCTTGCGTCATCCGAAAGTAGCCACTCTTGCCTAGCGGGGCAGGCTCACCGCTTCGATATGCGCGTGCCAATCAATGCACCTCCTCATGCGGGATCGCATAGCATTGCGCTGCGAGATTCCTCGCGGGTGGGCACGGTACTGTCGCGCCCACTCTTACCCTAGCCCTCTCCCAAGGAAAAGTGGATCATTCGCCTCCCTGGGTCTGAACTGTTACCAGTCCCTTAGGGATATTGCAACCATATTATACAGTTGCAATAATCGAATGGGCAATCCATCATACTGTCGGTTATGACTATCTGGAATCGTGACCCACGAGGAGAGGCCTATGGCCAGGACAGCGAGATTCGACGGCGCCTTCTTCGCCGCCCTGGACGCAGAGAGGTAGGCCCGCCAATGCACATGGAAGCAGGTGTCGGAGGAGTGCGGCATCAGCGCCTTCACCCTGAGCCGTATGTCGCAAGGCAAGCACCCTGACTTGAACGGTCTTGCAGCGTTGTTGGCGTGGCCCCATTCATGTGAGCAGTCGGTCGGCGATTTCCAGCATGGCCCACCGGCCTCCAACCTTGGCGAGATTGAGGCTGAGAGACCGCCGCAGGAAAGTCCCTCCTCGCGCGGTTCCTCCGGGCGACCGACGGGCTGGCCTTGAGACGCGAGTCGGCCTCGTTTCGCCAAGCGACGTCCGGCTTTCGGACGCGCTGGGGGAGCAGGGTTGCCATAGATGTGGACACCCGCCTGCCTATGGGGTACACTTGATTGCGTCTACTCTTGGGAAACGCGGAGGAGCATTGTGCCAAAGCTGATACCGGTTCCTGACGAGCTTAGCGGGCCCTTCTGGAATGCTGTCAACGAAAATAGACTTGTGGTTCAACATTGCGGTGGCTGCAATACGCTGCAATATCCGCCCCGTCCCTCTTGCCAGGACTGCGGCTCCAAGGAGTTGGAGTGGAAGGATACCAGCGGGCGAGGTCACATCCTGGCGAACATGGTGGTGGCAGACGGGAGGCTGGGGAGAACTAGGCCGGATCAGCCGTTCAACCTAGCGGTAATCGCGCTGGATGACGACCCCCGGATCAACTTCTACTCCAACATGCCGGGCCTGCCTCCGTATCAGGTTCCTATAGGCGCGGCCGTGGAGGTCATATTCGAGGAGGTTGAACCCGGCCAGCTAATTCACGAGTGGCGGCTGGCTGAGGAGTAGAGGCCACCGCATAGCCCGAATTCGGATTGGGGGAAGAAGGCATGACTCAGCAGAACATAGGCTCCGACTGGCAGAGGAATAAGCTGGGAATGGGGGTTTGGCCCCACCAAGGGGAGGTGGCCATAGTGGGCTGGGCGCAATCTCCGGTGGACCGGCGGTGGGATGGCGTGAACATGGAGAGTACCCTGGGCTCGTACGCCATTCTGGCCATGAAGCGCGCTTTGGAAGACGCAGGGATCAGCCCTGAAGAGGTGGACGGATTGCTCTGCTGCCCGGAGAACATGGCCGGCAACCCCGGTCCCGCCGGCTCCTGGGGGCCGCACAGGCCCTATCTCCCGTCTCCGTACGACTCCGAAGACGGGTTGACCGTGGTCACCAACAATTGGCTGCGAAGCCAGATGCCTGAGCTAAGCAACATAGAGTACGCGCCCGAAGACGTACCCGCAATAGGCGCAGGTATGGGGTTCGCCGCCCAGGCGTGCGCCGATGGCATGTACAACATAGGGGTGTATGTCTATACGGCTAACAACCTGGAAGGGAGATACCGCCAGGGAGGCGATTTCGACGACCCACGGGTTACCGGAAATCGTCAGTGGGGTCAGCCATGGGGCGACTACCAGGGACTCATGACCTCAACCAACGTGCCCGTTCAGCAGTATTGCGCTAAGTACGGGGTAAGCTGGGACGAATTGCTAAGCCCCTTTGTGCTGAACCAGCATCGTAACGGGTTGTTGAAGAATCCCGACGACTACGAAGGATGGAGCTACTACAATCAGTACGGCCCATCCCTGCTGACCACTGAGGACTACGTCAACGCCAGGCACATCTATCACCCCCTAAAGATATGGGACTGCGACCGTCCGGTGAACTCGGTGGGGGCTTTTGTGTTCGCTACGGCAGAGCGAGCGAAAGACATGAGGCAGAAGCCGGTCTACGTGGCCAACCACAGCCAGGGAAGCGGAGGAAGGGCTCGGAGCAGCCAAGAGACCCTGGATGACACCGAGAAAGCCAAGGAGTGGGTGGCTAGCTTGGTATACGAGGGGGCAGGATGGTCGCCTAGCGACGTGGACATATTCAACCCGTACGACGGGTTTTCCACCTTCATTCCGACCACCCTGGAAGCCTTTCAGTGGCATGATGTGAGGAAAGGGGATGCGGCAGACTTCTTGAGGGGCGACCTCAGAGTGGAAGGGCCACACCCGTTTTGCTCCGGCGGGGGCAACCTCGGCAACGGTCGGACCCGCACCGCGATGTACATAGACAGCATCCAGCAGCTCCGAGGCACGGCCGGTCCAAGACAGGTGAGGATAAAGGGCGGACAACCGCAAACAGCGATCTGCGCGTTCGCTCCCGGCAACAGCGCCGCTTACCTCTGCCTTTCCAACGAGCTTCCCTAAAGAGCGAGGGCTGATGCCCTAACCCAGATGTCAACGGTCCAAGCCTCTACTAGGAGGTCGCTGGAGGCCTACACAGTTGCTGTCGAATCATATGAGCGGGACGCGAGCGTCCCAACGTCGTCATGCCCGCGAACGCGGGAATCCATCCCCCGCGCCACAGGGATGGACTCCTGCTCAGTGGCAGGAATGACGGTGGATTGTTACCCCCCCGCTCACGCCCTTCGACAAGCTCAGGACGAACGGAAAGAGTGGCCCGCTCATGGTAAACCAAGTTCTCTTGCCCGTTCATGGTGAGCATGTCGAACCATATGAGCGGTAAGGGGGCCTGAGCCTTCGCGGCGCCAGCGTCCGTTGGGATGTAGGTTTCTCTATTGCTTGCCGATAGCCCGCCGGTTCCTATGTCCCAGGCGACCGGTAGTTCACGGTGCGCCTGCTCGCCTCGTCTATCGTCTCGGGCGTGACCAGGACCGTCGCCCTGAAGCTGATCGCGCCGGCGGCAGATACCGCCATCGACGCCGCAACCGCTGAGGCGTCGTCAGGCAAGTCCACAATCGTGTAGAGGTCGTCAGCGCCGAAGGCGTAATAGAAGGCCTCCAATGTCCCTCCCATTTCGGCGAACATGCGCTCAAACATCGCACGGCGCCCCGTGCCGCCCTCACGCTGCAGTCCCGCGATGCCCTCTGGGGTGTAGTCTGCTTGGAACAAGTATATTGCCACGTATATTCTCCTAAATGGGATGGCTGGAGTATGTCAGACGCCCCGGCCCCGGTTCAACGAGATGTTAACCGCCCATAGGAGGATGGTCGGCGGGCAAGCCCGCCGGGTATCGGTGCGAGCCAACGAACGGAGTCAAACTTCCGTCGATTACGGAGCGATGCGGACTGTAATGATGTCCGTGTTGTGATACTGCTGATGCCTAACCGATGAGGCGTAGGCCCGCAGCAATCGGAGCGAAAGCTCCTGCACCACCGGCGTTTCCGAGTCGAACTGCTGGAGCTGGCGCAATCGGTCCTCCATATTGTCCTCGTCTCCGGCCCCGCCGATGAACTCCAGGGTCGCCACCGGGCCGTCGCTGGAGGCGAGGACCACCAGTTGACGGTTGGGTCTTTCGTCCTCTTTTCCCGGTTCATAGTCGTCTTCCGGGTTCATGGGCTCCTCCAACTCCAGCGGCGCGAAGGTTAGGAGCGTCTCTTCCGCGACGGCGCTCAGTCGCTCCTTCATCGCCGTATCCCAGCCACGACGGTCGGCAAACTTCGTGAGAAACTCGTTGAGATCCGGCAGGGCGTCGATGTGCAGCCTCGAATGGAACCGCATACGCCGAGGGTTGGTGAACTCCAGGTACAAGACCATTACTATGGCGGCCACCCCTCCTGTGGTAATCCCACTCTGGAAGAGCGTTCCCCATACCGGCCAGACATCCCCCAGCGAGAACAGCCCAAACTGGAACGCCGCGCCAATCCAAAAGCAGATTCCCGCCACCGTAATCCTCTGCCGGTTCTGCTCGCTCTGGATGACGGTCCGGGCGCCGTCGACGAATAGGTATGCGCTCAATACGATAAGGTATCCGGCCATGACAGGCCCAGGTATGGAGCTGAGCAGCGCGGACACCTTTGGCAGAAAGGCCAGCGCAATTAGCATGGCGCCGATGCAGTATCCTACCCTGCGTGAAGCGACGCCGGTGGTCTGCGTGTAGGACACGACTCCCGGGTTTACGATGTAGGGCACTGTCCCGGCAGCGCCGGCCATCAGGTTGGTCACGCCTGTCCCAGTCAGTGCCCCCTGCACTTCCCGGAAGTCCACGGCCCGGACGTCGCGCCGCGCGGCCCGCTGCTGGGCAATGGACTCCCCGTTAGCCTGTATGGAGATGATTACGCTGAGAAACAGAAAAGCGGGCAACAACGTCCAGAACGAAACGCCGATGCCGGAAACTATGGGGGGCCAGCCCAATCCGGGCCACTGATCGGGAACACCGACCCAGCCGGCCTCTAACGCCTTTCCGGCGTCGTAGAGGCCGAAGCCGGCGGCCACAGCGCATCCAGCGACTATGCCAATGATCGGCCCCCAAAGTCGCATCACCGCCGAGCCGCGCAGGATGAGCGCCGACACGACTGCAAGGGTGGAGAGTGCTGTGATGTGCGCCCCCAACGCATCGCTGTCGGGCGCGTGCGGCAGCAGGCGGGGCACCACTGAGGCCAGGGTGATGGACAGTATCATCAGCACCGTCCCGCCCACGACGGGCGTGACTATGCCCCTCAGGATGAACAGCCACTTGGAGATAACGATCTGGCCAAGCCCGCAGACAATGACCAGGGCAGCCAGGGTGGCCGGCCCGCCATCAGACACCGCCGAGATACAGAATGGTATGGAGAAGGCCGCGGTGAACATGGGCAGCATGGAGCCGGCCCCGACCAGCCCCACTCTACGCACCTGCACTAGCGTCGACAGGCCGGCAACCAGCAGTGAAGCGAATACCATCCACTCGAAGTACGCATCGTCCCGTCCCGACGCCTTGGCCACCACTACGGGCGTCACCAGCAGTGTAGCAGACGCAATCAGGCTGAACTGAGCGCCAAATCCCAGAGACGCCAGTAGAGGCGGACTCTGGTGTGCCTCGTATCGGGGATTCTGGGGACTTGATGCTGCCAAGACCGCCTCCCGAATGTTATTTTGTCATGGGTCCAATGCCCTTTACTCAATACCACAATTTAGCATATACGCGGCCTTAGCGCCGAGTTCAGAGCGCAAATATGGAAGCGGCTACGTCGCATTGTGGCGCGCCAAACGCAAGGCCTTGGATTGAGAAATCGTCTTCAGACCCAATCCCTTTCCCTCAAGGTTTCTTGTACGCTGCACGGTTGTAGGCGTGGCAAGCTAAGGGTTCACTGCATCTACACAGCCTCGTATAGCTCGCTTCTTGACTGGAGACCTACCACCATAGTGGACACTTCCTTACGTAATCTTCAGGCGCCCACCAAAGCGGGTCAACTCCAGCCTGATAAAGTTGGGAAAGGGTTAGACAACTTATCCTCCGAGGAACGTCGAGACGTCCTGCGGCTAGTCGTGGATTAAATCATAATCGACCGTGACAACAGGGTCAGCATCACCCTGGGTATCCCAGCCGATGGCTTTGTGTCGTTTGAGAAAGAGGAATCTCGAACCATATGAGCGGTGTCGTGCGCCATAACCAACCTGTATAGAGAGTACCCGCTCCAACCCGCCCTTGTTACCAAGCCCTCGTCAAGGTAGAATACGGCGGGCGTCAAACCTGCCTGGGTAGCAGCCGGCAGCCGCGCTGCTCCTGTGGCGGCGTCCGACTGCAAACTTTGGAGCATGAGCAGGACTTTGTGGCTATAACAAGCAAAAAGAGCGGCGTATTCTACGGGTGGTGGCTCCTCGGAGCCGGGACAGTGGTGATGGCAATGCAGGGGGGCCTCTACGCCTACGGGTTCCCGGCCTTCTTCGTGCCACTGGCCGCATCTCTGGGCTCCAGCCGTGGCGCGCTGTCCCTGGCCTTCTCCTTCACACGGTTGGAGAGTAGCCTCCTGGGACCCTTGGAGGGCTACATGATAGACCGCTTCGGCCCACGGGGAATCATGTACATAGGCTTCGCGTTGCTGGGCCTGAGTTTCATCCTGTTCAGCATGGTCAACTCGCTTCTGCACTTCTACCTGGTATTCCCCATAATCGCCCTGGGAGCAAGCCTGTCTGGGTTCCTGCCGGTTATCACTGCGGTCAACAACTGGTTCTCCCGCCGGAGGGGTCTGGCCACAGGCATCTGCTCCGCGGGGGTGAACGTCGGAGGGGTGCTGGTCGCAATAGTGGCGCTGTCCATCTCTCTCTACGGCTGGCGCACAACGGCAGTTGTAATCGGCATAGTTATCTGGCTCCTCGGCTTCCCCCTGGCGGCGACGATGAGGCACAAACCACAGCCCTACGGCTACCTGACCGACGGCGACGACCCGGATGAGCAAGGGGATTCCTCCGCCGACGGAAGGCCGTCCGGCGCCGACGAGACCCCCGACTTCACCCCCATGCAGGCGCTCAAGACGCCTGCCTTCTGGGTCATAGCCTCCGCGCACGGCTTCTCGCTGTTCATAGTCGGGTCCGTGTCCATACACCAGATACCGCTGCTTGTGGACGCCGGCATATCCTTTCAGACGGCGTCCACAATACTGGCGTTTATGACCCTTGTGGCGATGGTGGGTCGGGTTGCCGGGGGCTGGCTGGGCGATAAGCTGGGAAGAAAGATGATCCTGATTGCTTGCTTCTTCCTGATGTCCGCGGGGGTTGTGGTGCTGGCGACCGCTCAAACGGTGCCCCAGGCAATGGTGTACGCCGTCCTGTACGGCCTGGGCTACGGAGCAAGGGCGCCCATTCTCATAGCTCTGCGGGGGGAGTTCTTTGGAGCGAGGAACTTCGCCACCATAATGGGACTGTCACAGCCGGTGATGGTCATAGGCTCCTTCTTCGGCCCCATAGCCGCCGGGTTTGCCTACGACGCGCAGGGCAGCTATCGTATGGTGTTCTTCATCATAGCCGTAATCAACCTCGTTGGGGCGGTCCTGGTGCTCTTCATCAAGAAGCCGGACCTTCCCCAAAACCGGGCCGCCTCCACAGCCCCGGAGGGGTAAGCCAGGCCTGCAACATTACCTACTCTCTGCCTCAACCTTCTCACGCAGTTGCGTCGGCGAAAATGACTCGCCCGTGCCGAGCTGGGTTGCCACATCGCCGTCCACGGCCCACATGCCCCTGAAGAGCCCTTGGACTTGGTAGTAGCCATCGCGCGCAATCAGGAAGAGCACGTACTTAGCGCCAACCTGAAAGTCCATGAGCTCGAGCTCGTCGTCACCACTCCTGATGACGGGTCCGCCGGGCTTCTGCGGCTGGATCGTCAGGGTCTCAGGGGCGCTCCCCTTGTACGCGTCTTGGACGCTGATCGTTATGGTCTCCTGCAAGCGGATTGGCCCCCCTGAATTTGGGAACCGTGTGGCCATACGGGTTGCCATGCTGTCACAACATTGCGCGAGCGCTCTGCTCGTCGCCGTCACCTCACCCAGGACCACAATGTCTGACCACTTGGCAACGTTCTTGAAGGTCGGCCTCGTTATTGGCAATTCGCCGCCTATCTGGGCCGTGTAGCCGTCGTCTCTGGCGGGTGGCGCTTGGTCCGGGTCATAGCGCAACGAATCGACCAGCACGACTACGGCCGCCGACAGTAGAACTAGCGAACCGACTATGGCAATTATCAGGCGTCGTTTCCTCATGGTTCGCCCCTGTATAATCCGCCCCTAATCGGCTGCGGGTGTCCGGACCCTGAGCCGGCTGCCCCTGCTCCATATGGCTATGAACAGCAGCGTCATCAGGGCCATGACCACCGCCGACAGCCTGAACACATTGTCAACGCCCCACTGAGTCTCAACAACGCTGCTCCCCAATGAGCCTGCCAGAAGACCAAAGACCAGTATGGAGTTGGTGACCCCGATAAGAGTCCCGTAGCCGTAGACTCTGCCCAGGTCGGTGGTGATGGCCAGGGAGGCCGGCATCGCGGCGCTCTCCGCGAGACCAAGCAACAGAAAGACGACCAGCAGCGCTATCACGGTGGGGGACAGGGGAATGGCAGTGGTTGCCGCCGCCAGAAGAACGCCGCTGATCGCAACCATATGTTGCCTGGGCACGCGGTCGGCCAGCCGTCCGAAAATAGGCTGGAAGATGCTGGACAGGACCGCGCGGGAGCCTACCACCAGCCCCACCATAGTCGCGCTCGCCAGGAGCACGTCGTTCATATAGATGGCGATGAAGGTCATGACCGCCCCTATGCCCAGGCCGAAGTTGAAGTTGAAGGCAAAAAGCGCCCACACCCGGAAATCGTGGAGCATATCCCCGACCGAAGCCATCTTCTCCTGAGTCGAGTCCCGGGACCCGCTCACCCTGGGCATCAGTGTACTCACCAGCAGCAGGGCAACAACGGCGGCGCCGGCCAGGGTGAGAAACGTGGCATCCACACCCACCGAGTCCTTGAGTATGCCGCCTATGAGCGGCCCAATGCCGAATCCCGACGTGAAGGACACCATGAACAACCCCATGTACCTGCCCTCGCGGCCTCGCGGCGCCAGCTCGCCAATGGTTGCAAGGGCGGAGGTGAACATGCAGGCCCCACCAACGCCCATGACCATTCGCAATGCAGCCACTGCCTGGAAGGTGTCGGCCAGAGCAAGCCCAATGCCGACAAACACGTAGATACCCAGACCTGTCATGATGAACGGGCGCCGACCCCACCGGTCTCCCAGCCTTCCCATGATCGGAGTCAGCGGCGTCTGGGTAACGGCGAATCCTGAAAACGCAAGCCCAAGCCAGAGCCCGGACGCGCCCAGGTCCCTGGCGAAGACGGGCAGTATGGGCACCACCATGCCGAACCCGGCAGCAATCACAAACATGGCGAACCACAAGATTGCAAAAGCCCGCCATTGGCGGGTCGACATGGTGGCTGATGGCGCTGTATAGCTCATACTATGCGGATATTAGCGCTTGGGCAGCGGCTGCCGGATGGCGCTCTCCACCATCGCCGTGGTCGATCTCACAGGGGCAGAGCCGGCGCTCTTCGTCAAGAGGCCTGCGCTTCCCGGACGCAAAGAGGCCGCAGCCGCAGCCGGTTGGGCCGTCCGTAAGCTATACTCCAACCTCCACCTTGTCCACCTTGCGCCTGCCCTTCGGCTTGGCCCCGTTCTTCCGCTCCAGCACGTTTCGCAGGTAGTAGCCCGTGTGGGAGCGCTCTTCCTCTGCCACATCCTCAGGAGTGCCTGTGGCGATGACGTTTCCGCCCTTGTCTCCAGCGCCCGGCCCCAGGTCCACGACCCAGTCTGCGTTCTTTATCAGGTCCAGGTGGTGCTCGATGAGGACGACCGTGTTGCCGGCGTCCACCAGCCGGTGCAGCACGCCCAGGAGCGCGGCGCAGTCCTGAAACGACAGGCCGGTGGTCGGCTCGTCCAGTATGTACAGGGTCTTGCCGGTGGCGCGGCGTGACAGCTCCGTCGCCAGCTTAACCCGTTGGGCCTCGCCGCCGCTCAGGGTGGTGGCAGGCTGTCCCAGGCGGATGTACCCCAGGCCCACGTCTCGCAGGGTCTCCAGCTTGGTGCGCAACCGCGGGAAATTCCAGAAGAACTCCAACGCCTCTGAGACCGTCATGTCCAGCACTTCTGAGATGTTCTTGTCTTTGAGGGTTATCTCCAGCGCCTCCCGGTTGTAACGCTTACCCTGGCACACCTCGCAGGGCATGGTGACGTTTGGGAGAAACTGCATCTCTATCTGAATGTAGCCCCCGCCGGCGCAGGCCTCGCACCGGCCTCCCTTGACGTTGAAGGAGAAACGGCCGGGGGCGTAGCCCCTCACCCTGGCCTCCGGCACAGTGGCGAAAAGCTCTCGGATGGGCGTGAATGCGCCGGTGTATGTGGCCGGGTTGCTGCGGGGAGTGCGGCCGATGGGCGACTGGTCTATGTTCACCACCTTGTCTATGTTCTCTATGCCGTAGACGGCGTCGCATTCGCCCGGCTTGTCCCGCGCGCCGTAGAGCATTTGGGCCAGCTTCTTGTACAGCACCTCGTAGATGAGGCTGCTCTTGCCGGAGCCTGAGACCCCGGTTATACACACCATCATCCCCATTGGAATGGTCACGTCAATGCCCTTCAGGTTGTTCTCCCTGGCTCCCCTGACCACCAGCTCGCCGCCGTTCCCGGCGCGGCGCTCCCGGGGCAGGGGTATCTTGCGACGGCCGCTGAGGTACTGGCCCGTGATGGAGTCGGGATGCTCCGACACCTCTTCCACTGTGCCGGTCGCCACAACGTAGCCGCCGTGCTCGCCCGCGCCTGGGCCAAGGTCGATGATGTGGTCGGCGGAGCGCATTATGGCCTCGTCGTGCTCCACGATGATCACGGTGTTGCCCAGGTCGCGCAGCCGCTTGAGGGTGTCGATGAGCAGGTGGTCGTCCACGGGATGAAGGCCGACGCTCGGCTCGTCGCACACGTAGAGGACGCCCATGAGGCCAGAGCCTATCTGGGTTGCCAGCCGGATGCGCTGGGCCTCGCCGCCGCTGAGTGTGGAGGCCGTCCGGTCCAGGGTGAGGTAGTCCAGGCCAACGTCCTTCAGGAACTTCAGGCGGGACTGGATCTCCTTCAGGATCTGCCGGGCAATGGTCTGCTCCCGGACGGTCAGCGGCGACTCCGCGCCGTTGCCGTCCAGCCAGTCCACCCACTCCATGGACTGGCCGATTGTTGCGGAGGTCATCTCTATGATGTTCTTGCCTCCCACGGTCACCGCCAGCGACTGGGGCTTGAGCCGCCGGCCCTCGCAGGCGGGGCATGGCCGGGAGGCCATGTATCGCTCTATCTCCTGGCGTATGTAGTCCGACCCCGTCTCCCGGTAGCGCCGCTCCAGGTTGGGTATCACCCCCTCAAAAGTGGTGTCCCATGAGTAGAGACGGCCCCGGTGGGTGCGATGCCGCATCTCCACCACCTTGCCCTTGTTGCCGTACAGGATAAGGTCCAGGTGTTCCTGATCGAGACTCCTGACAGGGTCTTTTGTCGAGAACCCGTGCGCCTGTGCCAGCGACTCCAACAGGCTTGCGTACCAGGGGCTGGAGGAGCCGGACCTTGTCCAGGGCATGACGGCCCCGCTTGCAAGGGACATGTCCTTGTTGGGCATGACCAGGTCCGGGTCAAGCTCCAGCTTGAAGCCCAGGCCGGTGCAGGTGGGGCAGGCCCCGTGGGGGCTGTTGAAGGAGAAGGTGCGAGGCTCTATCTCGCCCAGGCTCACGCCGCAGTGGACGCAGGCGAACCGCTCGGAGAAGACAAGCTCTTCGCCGCCCACCACCGATACCTGGACCACGCCGTTGCCCAGGTTTACGGCCTGCTCCACGGAGTCGGCAAAGCGGTTGGCGTCCGCGCCGTCGTCCACCACCAGCCGGTCAACGACCACCTCAATGGTGTGCCACTTCTGCCTGTTCAGGACTATGTCCTCCGAGAGGTCTCGTATCTCGCCGTTTACACGCGCCCTAACGTACCCGCTCTTGCGGGCCTCCTCCATTACGTCCTTGTGCTCGCCCTTGCGGTGTATCACCAAGGGAGCCATGACCATAATGCGGCTGTCCCTGGGCAGGCCCATTATGGCGTCCACAATCTGCTGCACGGTCTGCCGCTGCACCGGCCTGCCGCACTGGTGGCAGTGGGGACGGCCCGCGCGGGCGTAGAGAAGCCGGAGGTAGTCGTATATCTCCGTGACGGTGCCCACGGTGGAACGCGGGTTGTGGGAGACGCCCTTCTGGTCGATGGATATGGCCGGGGAGAGGCCCTCGATGTACTCCACGTCCGGCTTCTCCATGCGCCCCAGGAACTGGCGGGCGTAGGCGGAGAGGGACTCCACGTAGCGGCGCTGCCCCTCGGCGTAGATGGTATCGAAGGCCAGGGAGCTCTTGCCTGAGCCGGACACGCCGGTGATGACCACCAGCCGGTTCCGGGGTATGGCAATGTCGATGTTCTTGAGGTTGTGCTCCCTTGCTCCCTTGACTACGATGCTGTCTTGAGACATAAGCGCCTTTTGCCGTTCAAGATTTGGCCGGTTTGCCTGAAGGGTATTGTACCATTGCAGGGGCTGTTGTGGAACGCGTCGAAGTCGTCTCTGAGGATACGTATAACCATTGAGGCGACGCCAGGGCCCGCGCCATGAATTCGTCTCAGCCTACTCTCGATTTCTTTCGGAGATGCGTCTCGCCAGATTGAGGTTGCATCCCCACGTGACATCAGTAGGCTGGTGGTAGAATAACCTCATCAGCCGCGCGAGGCGCGGGTTGGAATGAACGCAATGACAGGCAAGACGCCCAGGAAGTCAACTAAAGGGGCAGAGAAGCCGGTCGCCAAGAAGGCCGGCGGGGAGCCGGTTCTTCTCAGTGGCGGCAACCCTCAGATCGCCAAGGCCGACGGTGATGTCCCCGTGCAGGCCTATATCGCAGCCATGCCAGGCTGGAAAAGCGATGTTGGTCGCCGCCTCGACGCGCTCATCGTGCGCAACGCGCCTGACGTCCGCAAGGCCGTGAGGTGGAACTCGCCCTGGTATGGCATCGAGGGCCAGGGTTGGTTTCTGAGCTACCACGTTTTCGCCCGCTACGTGAAGGGGACGTTCCTCCAAGGCGCGTCGCTGCGTCCCGCGCCGCCCGGCGCAGGCAAGGACAAGGACGCGCGCTGGATCGACATCTATGAGGGCGCGCTCGACGAGGCGCAGATGGCGGAGTGGGTCCGGCAGGCGGCCGCCCTGCCGGGCTGGCGCGGGTTCTGACATGCTTCCCAGGACTTGAATATGATGCTAGTATCTCGTTTGGATTGCCCTCTGAACCTGAAGACTGCCAATATGGGAATTTCCTGTCAGATATGACCACCTCGCCACATGATGAAGTAATCAATTGGCCAGCGTGAACACCTATATGTATTGCCCGAACTGTGGCAAGAAATACAGCTCGGCGTCTTCTTTCTCCTACTGCCCCCTGTGTGGTGAACGCCTTCGCGATTCTACCGCGAGCGACGGAGAAGAGCGCCCGACTCCCACTCACAGAATTGAGGGGCTTGTTCGGACGTTTAATTGGAACACAGGCGGAGGAGTCATAACCGGAAGCGATGGCAATAGATATCAATACACAAGGCAGGAGTGGAACTCGCAATCTGGACCACGGCCGGGCGTAAAAGTAGACTTCGTATCAGAGGGACAGTATGCTCGCAATATCTACGTGTTGAGGCCATCATCTCCGAATGCAGGGCCAACACGATCACAGGACATTCCAATGACACGGTCCCAGCGTACAGGTATGGAAAAGAATGATGCCAACCCGTGGTTGGACTTTGTTCTGGGTCTTGTATTGGGGTTTTTGGGTCTAGTGGTCATGCTAATACGTATGCCGAATAATGAACTGAGATGGGATCTATTTTTGGCAGGAATGCTAGCTGAAGCGGTCTTGTTATTCTGGCTCTTGCCGTATTATACGCAGGGAGGTTATGGGTAGGACAATTCAAGGCTTGTTGTCGTGCAGCAAAGCCAATTGGCCTGCTGAACGCGACAGGCAACACGCCGGTCCGTCGTCCTGCCCGGAAAATCGGCTACAGCCGCGCCTTGGTCTCTCCGGGGTGAGACGTAAGCCGCACCTCGTAGCCGCCGAACTCCGGATGCCCCACTATGAAGTCGGCCCGCGGCCCGGAGTGGGCCTCTCTAAACGATTCGCTGCGAGTCCACAGGTCGTGGGCCTCTCTCGACTCCCAGTGGGTCACCACCAGGTATTCGTCGTGGTCGGCCTCGGTCTCCTTCTTCCAGAGCTCAAACCCCAGAAAGCCGTCATGCTGCTCCACGCCGCCGCGCCGTCCGAATCGCTCCTCCAACTCGTGCCCATGCCCCTTTATGGCCATGAGCCTGTTCGTAGCCACAAACATGATTCGCTCCTCTCTGCTCTTCGCTAAAGGTTGCCGCCGTCAGACGGCCCATGCTTCGCCGCAGCGCCGGACGTCCTGTATGGATAGCATACCGGCCTGCCTGTGTGTGGGTTCTGGACGATATAGGCCTCCACGTTGAACACGTCCCGCAGCACTTCAGGGCGGATTATCTCCTGGGCAGGCCCGTCATAGGCAATGCGCCCGTTGCTGACGGCTATCAGTCTGTCACAGTACCTGCCGGCAAGGTTGATGTCATGCAGGACCATCAGTACAGTGATCCCGCGTTGCTTGTTGAGTTGGGCAATGAGGTCCATAACCTCCAGCTGGTGGTATATGTCCAGGAAGGTCACCGGCTCGTCCAGCAGCATCAGCTTTGGCTCTTGGGCAAGGGCCATAGCCAGCCAGGCGCGCTGGCGCTCGCCCCCTGAAAGGGTGGAGACCTGCCTGTGGGCCAGCGATTCCAGTTGGCACTCGCTTATGGCTTTGTCTATAGCCTCATGGTCGGCCGTCCCCATGCGCTTCAGCCAGGGAACGTGGGGATACCTTCCGTAGCCCACAAGCTCGCGCACCGTCAGCTCCGCCGGCGAGCCCGGGGCTTGCGGAAGCGCCGCCATGCGCCGGGACACCTCGCCGGTCGACAGCTCGCCGATGGCCTTCCCGTCGAGCAGAACGGCGCCGCCGCGGGGCTTCAGCAGGCGGCCCAGGACCTTCAGCAGCGTCGACTTCCCGGAGCCGTTGGGGCCGATGACCGCCGCCATCTCCCCGTTCCCAACCGCGATGTCGACGCCGGTAAGCACGTCTGACTTGTCATAACCTGCAACCAGGTTCTCCGCCCACACCTCAATTCCAGGGATATTCATAAGGCGCGGCTTCCTATGAACCTGGTGCGGTAAAGGAGGAACACGAAGAACGGCCCGCCCAGTAGAGAGGTGATGATGCCCACGGGTATCTCGGCTGGGGCCATTAGCGTTCTGGCCCCCAGGTCCGCCCAGATCACCAAGGCCGCTCCTCCGGCGGCCGAGGCCGGCAGCAGGTAGGTATGGTTGTACCCCCCCAGAAGGCGCATGATGTGAGGGACCATCAGCCCAACGAACCCCACCAGCCCTGCCACGCTCACCGCGGAAGCCGCCAGCAACGCCGCAAAGGCCATTGCCAGGAACCTGGCCCGCTCGATGCGGACTCCCAGGCCAATGGCGGCCTGGTCCCCCAGCTGAAGCACATTGAGCTGCCTCCCCAGTAGGAAGGCTGCAAGCAGGCCCACAATGCTATAAGGCAGTATGAGCTCCAGGTGGCTCCAGCTTCGCGCAACCAGGTTCCCTGCCAGCCAGAGTACGGCCGGCTGCACCCTGTCGCTGAAAGTCACCAGCAGGGAAGTGGTGAAAGCTCCAAGCATGGAGGTGATGGCCACCCCCGCCAGTACCATCCGCACAGGGGACGTGCCCAGACCGGGCTGCCATGAGAGGATGTATACGACTACGGACGAAGCCATTGCTCCGCCAAAGGCCGCCAGGGGCAGGAATGTGGGCAGCCCTGAGAACAGCACCAGGACGGCTGTGGCTGCCAGGCCAGCGCCGGCGGTGACTCCTACTATCGACGGGGCCGCCAGGGGGTTGCGCATAATGCCTTGGAGCAGTACCCCGGACACCGCAAGGTTCATCCCCACAAGGCCCGCCACCATAACCCGCGGGACTCTGAGGTTCCAAACTATCTGGTGGGCCACCCGGTCGGAGTCGTCGAAAAGCCCGCTCCTTATCTCGCCCGGACTCAGGGACACCGCGCCAAAGGCCACCGATGCCGCAAGCCCCGCCAGCGCCAGGCCCAGGGCGGCAGCGATGATGGCCGCCTGTCTCAGCCCTCGCGCCGAAACTCGCGGCAACCTCGCGGAAGCTCCTTGAGCGCCTTCCACAGCGCTTTCCACGTCCATCTTCTACTCTTGGGGATACATGAGGGGGCGCAGCTGCTCCAGCCCCAGGACGACGCGGGGGCCAGGGTACCTGACGAAGAGCCACTCCGACAACTCATGCACCCTGCCTTCCTCCACCGCCGTCAGGCCGCCCCAGGCGGGATCGTTAAACAGCGAGGCAAAATGCTGCTCCCGCGCCTCCGACGGGTTGCCGTGCCGCACAACCAAGATTACGTCCGGGTTTCTTTCCACAATCTTCTCCATGCTGAACGATGTGTACTGGTTGGTGGGGCCGGAGCGGCTGTCCACAAAAGGAGGGTCGCCCTCGTTAAGCAGCGTTCCCCCCATCAGATTTATCATGTCGCCCATGTAGGAGCCGGACGTCAAAGACAGGAAGACGTCGTTTGTGCCGAAGAGGGCAAGCGCCTTTGGGCCTTCCTCCGGCAGCCCCTCCCGCAGAGTATCAATCCTTCCGGTCAGGTCCTGGGCGGCCAACTCCGCCTTCTGTTCGCAGCCCAATATGCCGCCGTAGGCGCGTATCTTGTCGATGATTCCGTTGACGCTGGTCACGTCGTGGACAAGGACCGGGATGCCCAGGGCTTCTTCAATGGCCGGTATAAATCGGACGTAGATGGGAGATGCTATCAATAGGTCCGGCCTAGCAGCTGCAAGCTGCTCCAGGTTGGGCCCCGCCGAGTGGGATACGCCAAAGGAGGGGATGTCGTGAGCCTCCAGTGGGTAGATGAACTCCGGAGAGATGTCCGGCCTTGCTACGGGCCTGTAGCCGCAGGCCATAGTCAACTCCACCATGAAGGCGTTTGTCACGGCCAGCCGCTTGGGGCGATAGGGGATTTCCACCTCTCTGCCCATGTCGTCCCTGACTATGACCGTGGACGGCTCGAGGGTGGGCGTGGGGGCGCTGGTAGGCAGCGGGGTTGGCACAGGAGTTGATGAGCGCGTCGGCGTGGCTATGGGAGCGGACGTAGCCGTTGGACTTGGCGAGGCTGTGGCGGTTGGGGCTGCGGTTGCCGTGGGGCGCGCTGCGGGCGTGGGCTCTGACCCGCAGGAGACGAGGGTCAGGGTTGCCATCGCAGCGAGCGCAACCGCAAAGTACCGAACGAGACGCATGTTGTTTCCTACCTAGATTGCCTTCTTATGGCCGTAAGCTGGTGGGTGCGGCGAGTCCTTCGAGCAAGCAGGTTGGCAAGCTATAGCTTCCGTCGCCAGCTATACATCAGTGTACCATACATTAAACTATTGGATGACCACCGCGTTTTCATCGATATTCTCTACAGGCGCTGGTAGCGCCAACGTAGGTTGGAGCGCCATTCCCATCCCGCTCCTCCTGAGCATGTCCATACATATTTCTCAATCAACACCAAAAACCACGGTACTGGTGGGTTATAGGTTTTGATTCAACCAGGCGGCTTGAGTGGGTTAAGGGATAAATCTGCCACCTCCACCATGTTTGAGCAGTTCGAATCTTCTTAGATGGCAGGTCAAGGACGAAATGGGGCTTAGAATCTCTATAGTTGTGGTGACAATCAAGTTAGTGGCTAAGAAAGCCTCGTGTTTCGACAAAGCCTGAGGCCATGCCGCGCCTAAGGCGCGACGTTGCTTGTCAGGTCTACTCCATCCCGAGCGACATGGGACGCAATAACCGAGCCGTGTCAGCGACTCGGAATCTATAGGAGCATCGCATAGGATGGTTAGGACTGCCAAGCTGCCTTCAGCGTCTCCGGCGAATCCTCAGGAGAGCAACCCATTCTATGTTGTTAACCTAACTAGTCTCCAGTTCTGCCAGCTTGCTATCTATGTTCTCCGCCTCCAAGGACAATCTCTCCCACTCCTCCCAGAGGGATTTTGCCTCCTCTTTGAGTACACGGTACTCCTTCCCCGCGGACGCGAAATAAGCCGGGCTGTCAGACTGATTAGGCTGCGAGAATATGGTCTCCAATTCCGTTATGCGGGCCTCGCTGTCCGACAGCGAAACGTCTATCTCCTCTATCCGTATCGCCAATCTTCGGGCCTCTTTGCTAAGCGATCGGCGCTGGACATCTTCGGCGCTAAGCGGCCTTCCGGAGCGTCTCCTAGTGCGGACACTTTCTGAAGCTGCGCGAATCGCTCCGTTGGCTGCTGAGTTGGCGCTTCCGTTACCGGCCTCCGTCTGCTTCCGGTACAAATAGGCGTCGTAGTCGCCGGGGTAGACCGTGGGCTGTCCGGCGTCAATCTCAATTATCTTGTTCGCAACATGCCGTATGAGAGTCCGGTCATGGGTTATTATACAAATGGTGCCGTGGTAGTCCTCGAGGGCGTCCGCGAGTACCTCCCTGGAGGCGATGTCAAGATGGTTGGTCGGCTCATCCATGAGTAGCAGGTTGCTGGGCTGGAGAAGCAGCTTGGCCAAGGCCACGCGCGCCTTCTCTCCGCCTGACAGCACTGAAATTGGCTTACGGACGTCGTCTCCGCTGAACATGAATCCGCCCAGCGTGGTGCGAAGGTTCTGTTCCGATTCCCTTGGCGCCGCATGTTGCAGCTCCTCAATGATCGTATTGATTGGATTGAGGAGTTCAAGTACATGCTGTGCGTAGTAGGCCGTCACCACATTGTGGCCGGTTCTTCTCTCTCCCTCATCAAGTGAAAGGACGCCTGCGAGCATCTTCAACATAGTGGTCTTGCCGGCGCCGTTTGGCCCGACGAGGGCAACGCGGTCGCCGCGCGAAAGCGCCAGATTCACCCCACTGTAAACCGCGTTTTCGCCGTAGGATTTGCTGACGTTGGTCAACGATATGACCTCTAAACCGCTGCGGGGTGGCTCCGGAAAGGAATAGCGGATTTTGCTGGTCGTCCTTGGCAGCTCAATCCTCTGCACCTTCTCAAGCTGCTTCAAGCGACTCTGCACCTGAGTGGCCTTCCGTGCCTTGGACCGGAAACGGTCGATAAATCGCATTTGCCTCTGTATCTCGCGATCCTGCCTGGCCGCGGCCGCCTGCTTGACCTTCAGGAAGCTCTCACGCGCAATAAGGTATTCGTCATAGTCACCCTTCATGAGGACCACCTCGTCCTCCTCAATGGCAAGAACCTTGGTTGCAACCTGATTCAGAAAAGCGCGGTCGTGAGATGTGACGATCACGCCACCTTGAAAAGAGGCCAAGTATTTCTCAAACCACAAGTTTGCATCAAGGTCAAGGTGATTGGTTGGCTCGTCCAATAGTAGAAGGTCGGGCTTCTTGAACAGCAGCCTGGCAAGGCCTGCCCGCATGACCCAGCCGCCACTGAACTCGCCCATTGGCCGGAGAAAATCGCCTTGCTTAAACCCAAGTCCCGAGAGGATAGCCTTGGCCTCGTGATCCCTGTCGCCTCCACCTGTGGCTTCCAGCGCCACTTCAAGCTGGCCGAGGCGTTTCATTAGATCGGCTTGCCTAACTGGATCACGCTCCGACGAGAGAGCCTCCCGTGTGACAGTAACCCTTTCCGTGAGAGCAACCACATCAGATCTAGCGTCCAACACCTCCTGGAGGAGGGGTTTGCCGGTAAACGATTCAGGCTCCTGCTTGAGATAGCCTATAGAGACGTTGCGTCGTTTGGATATACTCCCTGAATCCGGTGAGGTATCGCCTACCAGAATGTCCATAAGTGTGGTCTTCCCGGAGCCGTTTGCGCCTATCAGCGCAATGCGGTCTCCGGCGGCCACAACCAGGTTGAGACCACTGAACAGCGTCTTGTTTGAGTAGGCTTTACTGATGTCGGATACAAGTAGCATTTTTCCCCATCCGGGTGACCATTATATCAGCATGTCCTTGTCCAAGCTCAGGTCCGCCGCCAACCTCTCAAGCCGTACGTTCTCCTTCTCCGGATCCTTGAACCTCCTGGCCTGCTCCACACCCATGCTGCCATTCGCCTTCCTCCACACATAGTAGGCGTGATCAGATACACCTACCTTCCTTGCAGATCCTCGTATGGCGCGCCCTTTGGGCGCCGGCGTTTCCACTTCGCGCAGCTTCCCTATTATCTGCTCCGGTGTATACCCCTTCCTTGCCATCTGTTGCCCATTTCAACAACTCCAGTCTACGAGTTTATAACTGGCTCAGTTTTAGGGGGTCAGGTCAAGTTCGCAATTCAGTCTGCTTAGGCCCATTCTAGGGGACTTGACCTGCAAGTTGGAAGCCGAGGGCCTCAGGCTGATCTCTTACAACCCAGACTCTAGCTATGGGTATCTCGATCTACGGCCCAAGAGTACCGCTTCCGGGATTCAGGACGTGCTGACCGGAATCTCCCGTAAGAGGACTCCTCAGGCTCAGAGGACAATACAAACGAGATCGTGGAATCAATACAATCAGTACTCTCCAGGTATACTACTGACGACAGCTTTAGCGGGCTTATGCTGGCTTGGCGTCGGCCTTGCTTCGGTCCTGGTATACGCCGGGATGGGACTCACGCAATCTAAGCAATAGGAATAGCGGAGGCGCCATCAAACCCATGCCAAAGAAACCCAGCATGCGTAAGCCCAGATATTCTACCACTACGCCGCCCACAAGGGGCATGGCGATAGCAGCTGCGGCGGTAAATGTATCGTTGGCGCCTATGACGCGACCGCGTTCGGCGGGACTGGTAGTGTCTGCGTAGAGGGCGGTTGCGGCTATGTTGACGCAGGACCAGCCTAGACCTACAAAGAAGGTGCCCGTGGTTATAACTACGTAAGCGGACGTTGCCACGACAAGCCATGACCCGGCCGAGGCTAGGCCCAGCCCTAACAGCATCACGTTCTTTCGGCCTATCCTGTCGGTAAGTTTCCCTAGCGGCAGGGAGAACCCGAACATCCCGATGACATGAATAGCAACGGAGATAGAAATCGCGGTTAGGGTGTAGTCGTGGCGGCGCAGGGCGATAGCGGTCATGACCATCATCATATTCATGTTGCCCTGTGCGGAGAACATGGACATAAAGGCGGTTAGCTTTGGGTAGTGATTAAGGAAATAGAGAAGCCCGACTTTGCCTGTGGCACGTTGTGGCGTTTCCGACGGCCTGTAGTCGGGGTAGTAGTCGGCAAGGTTGGAGGCGATCTCCTTGGGGTCCGGTCGAACTTGCAGGACCACAAGCATGCTGGCGATCACGAGGATGGGTATGAAGAACCATGCAAGGGCGATTGGCTCTAGGCCGATACCACCTGCGACTGTTTCTGAGGTCTTGATGAGGATTGGGCTAGCAAGAGCGCCTACCAGCGATCCGGTAAGGACCAACCCCAACCCCTCCGCTCGACGATTGGGCGGGTACATGTCTGTTGCTGCTACCCGCAGCTGCTGGACCGCGCCTGTGCCCAGACCGAGGACAAATATGCCCAGAACGAAAACGGGGAATGACTCTATTACGGCTGAGATGCCCGTGATCGAAGCGCCGGACCCTACCAGAAGCAACCCAAGGATGACCCCTGCCTTTCTGCCGAAGGCGTCGGTGAACCTGCCAATGGGATAGGCGATGATCAGTCGGCTGAGCCCTGTGATACTGGAACCGATCCCGGCAAGAGTAGCCGATCCGATCATTTGGGTTACCAGCACTGGTCCCAGCGTTGGCACCATCTGAGCGCCAGCGCCATTGAAGGCCTGGGAGGAGGCCAAATACACCGTGTTCCGCTTGATCTGCGGCGGGATGGCGGTTTTGGAAGCGGTCTTTGCCAAGTTATTTCCTTAGCCCTGAATCCAAATCTGAGATAGGCGTCCGCTGTGGCCGGGGTCTTCCGGAAGATCCGGACTATGCATTTTTGCCGATGCGAAACGTCTTTGTGGAGCACACTGGGCATACACCCTGAGTGGCCGGGCGGCCATTCTTCATCGTAATGGCTTGAGGGTTGCTCATCTCCCTCTTGGACTGGCGCTTGACACAATAAGCTTCTATCGGCTCCCTCTGAATCCATATTGCTAAGGGTCATCCTACAACATATCAATAGGGAATCACATACCCGGCTACCCCGCGAGCCTTAGGGTTGACACTGCATGCCTGTTCGGCCCCAGATGCATCCAAATCGACCACCCCCAAATAGCGGAGCTTTTGTTGTCGATTAAAAGACAGGGAAGCTGGTTTGGATCCCAGTAAGTGGAATACGGCGTAAACGGCATCCCGGTAAAGCTCTTCATCGACCCGGAGGGCAGGGTGGCCCGCAAGTTTGCCGGCCCGGTCCGGATGGAGGATGCGCTTCGAGACATCCTGGATGAGATGCTGAGAGCCTCCGGCTGAGGCTACAAATCCTCAGCAGAAACGGAGATCGCCAACGTCTGACAGGCGCAAGTTCAACTGGCTCAGCAGATCGCGCGGCAGGCAGCCGGTCAACCTGTTGGCCAATAGATACAGGACCTTCAAGTTGGGAAGGCTGCCCGGCTCCGCGGCCCGCGGTGATTTTAGCGTAAGGATTCCTGCCCGCCAGTACGCCAGACGCTGGGTGGCCGCCACCCAGCGTCATGGCGCGTCGCATATTACGGGCTACTGGCTATAACCTGAAGGCTCCACAGCATCCTGTGAATACCGCGTTATATGGTCCAGCAGGAAGAGCACATCCTGATAAGCGCCCAAGCTCCCCAAGCTGCTGTCCAGCGACCGCAGTTCGTCCATGAGGTAAAGGAGGTCCTGGTGCACTGACGGACTGTCAGAGTCGGCAAAGGGCAGGCTGCTATAACGGTCTGCCGACAGGGCAACCAGCGCCCCTAGCCGTAGCATGGAGTCGTTGACCGCGTAGAATGCGATGTTGTTCTGACCGGTGATGCCGGTGTGCTGCCGGTTGGACTCCCCGCTGGAGGGCGTCACCCATCGCAGTTCCACCTCTCCCAAGTGCAGGGATCCGGCATACTGTGGGTCCTTCAACTCCAACTCGTAGAAGACTGTTGTGGCCGTGCCCGCGGGTATCTCCGCAAACTCGCGGCGCGCCTCCGTGAAGGACTCGTCCGAGGTGACGCGATTCTCATAGCCCACAATGCGCCACGCGTCCACCACATCGGGGTCCCAAGTCACCTGGGCGCGGGTCTGGTCGGCGAAGGGAATGGACAGGGCCAGCCAGTTCTCGCGGCTGAAGGTGGCCCTTGCCTGCCCGGTGTCCGTCAGGTAGCGGTACCAGCCGTTGCCATGCTGGGCTAGCTGCTCCAGAAGATAGTCGTTGAAGTTCTCAATGCCCACGCCGATGGTGATAAGACGCAGGGGGTTGCTGCTGTCACGCTCGCCGGCGGACTCCAGTATGGCGAAGGGATCGGTGGCGTCCACGTTAGCGACGCCGTCAGACATCAGGATGATGTAGTTGTAGGCGTCCGGGTTGTCGCGCCGCGCCCTGTCGGCAAGTCGCACACCCTGGTCCAGCCCCGCTTGTACGTTGGTGGAGCTGTTGGGGGAGAGACGGCTGATGGAGTTGGCCACATCTGCGTCGTCGGGGTGTGAATGCTCGACGGTGAACTCTCTGAGTACGTCGGTGCTGAAGTGGACTACCGCGATGCGGTCGCGGTCGCGCAGGCTGCGTCTGATGCTGTCCGCCGCTTCCCGTGCGATTGAGACGCGGTCGCCATCGGCCATGGAGCCTGACGCGTCCAGCACCAGGGTGACGTTGACCGGCGTGGCGTCATAGTCTATCTCAGGCGCCTGGAACGCAATGCGGGCAAGGTGCATACGTCCGTCCAGGGGATGCCGGAAGACGTCAGTGGAGATGGCGAAGCTGTCGTCGCGCAGAGGGCGCTTGTAGTTGTAATTGAAGGCGTTGATCCACTCCTCAGCCCTTACGGAGTCGGGGTCAACTTCATACCCGGCCCGAGCCGTGTTCAGGGCCAGGTAGTAGGAAGTGCGGTCTGTATCCAAGCTGAAGGTGGAAACGTTGTCTTCAGCTGCGGAAACGAACCGTTCCCGCAGGTAGTCCACGAAAGTCGTGTCGGGAGGAGGAGCGCCCTGTGACACCGCCGTAGCCGTAGGCTCCCTCATGTCGTTCGCAGTCCTCACCGCCGTAGCCGTAGGCTCCCCAGGCGCAGCCGTAGCCTCCACCATAGCCGCAGGCACAGCTGTAGCGGTCGGCCGCGCGCGGAACGCAGTGGCAGTCGGCTCCATCCTGGCGGGGGTTGTAGCGGTGGGCCGCGCCGCCTGTACGCCATCGGCGATTGTTCCTCCTTGGGGGGTTGGTGTCGCTTCCTCACCACCACACGCAGCAAATGTGAGCAACCCCATGATTGTGAGCAAGGTTATTGCCAGGAATCTCGTCATTGCAATTCCTCCCTAGTGTATTTGGCTCTCCGGCCATCGACTGGGACGCAACGATTCGGACAGAGCGTCAATCCATTACCTCCCCATATGCGGGCGAAGTGTCCGCGCATTATATCCTAGAAATGTGAGTTGACCAGTCATTATTGACAAGCCTTTTCTTACATTTCTCTTAAGATTATGCGAAACCAGACGCATTCATTCGTGCATAGCTTGCGTAATTCGAAACCCACGAAGCCGTAGTCGCAGACTCAAGGCAGCGAGTGGACACCTCGCAGGACTATGAAGGTCCTACTCTCCGTTGTCGAAGAACCAAGAACTCCAGACGGTCCGGGCGAAGGCGCAAATCGGACACGTCAGGTGGCAAAAGAGGCCGTCGCACTCGTTGCGGCGGCCCTTCGACTCGCCGGCCATGATTCTTGGCTAATAGAGCAGTGTCCGTTGCGGCCAGTTATACATTCAGAACACGAAGGCCAAAACTGGGGGGGCTGGGTGGACGGTAGTCAGTACCATCTTTGAGATGCGGATGGGGCCCTGTGAGCCCATCGAAACCCTCCGCTTGGCTAATATGGCGCGACGGGGCCGAGAAACGCAAGCTTGGTGAGGAATTGGAGACATAGGCCGCAACACAAGGAAAGCGCCCCAGGCAGGACTCGAACCCGCAACCCACGGCTTAGAAGGCTGTTGCTCTAACCTCCTGAGCTACTGGCCCAATGTAGAGAAAAAAGGAGCCAGTGAATCGTCTCACCACTTCTAGCTCGCGACCAATTACTAGCTCACTCGAAGGGATTCAGTGTAGGGACTCCCGTCGGCTCGAAGTGGCGGACATTGCGGGTAACGACTGTCAGGCCGTGTTCCAGCGCCGTGGCGGCGATGAGCAGGTCTGCGCCGTCGTGCCCAAGCGTCGCCTCCGACAGGTATCTCAAGTTCGGTTTCGGATTGGGCTTTGAAAATGGGTGTAAAACCCAGCAATTAGTCCATCTTCCTGTTATGATAGTATGTCTTAATATGTGAGGTGAATAGATTTGACTGACTGCCAAAACAACGCAATTCGCAACCTGGCCATTATTGCCCACGTCGACCACGGCAAGACCACTCTGGTCGACGCCTTGTTGAAGCAAGGGCAAGTCTTTCGGGACCACCAACAGGTGGGCGCTTTGATTATGGACACCAACCCTCTGGAACGAGAGCGCGGCATTACGATCCTGGCCAAGAACGCCTCGGTCTCCTACGGCGGCGTCCGGATCAACATTATCGACACGCCGGGCCACGCCGATTTCAGCGGCGAGGTGGAACGCGTCATGAATATGGCCGATGGCTGCCTGCTGTTGGTGGACGCCGTTGACGGCCCCATGCCCCAGACTACCTATGTGTTGCGCCAAGCCCTCCAGCAGAACGTTAAACCAATTGTGGTCATCAACAAGATCGACCGCCCTGAGGCCCGCGTGACGGAGGTTGTCGCGATGGTCCAGGACCTGTTCCTAAACGTGGTTACGAGGGATGACCAACTGGATTATCCGGTGCTGTACACTTCGGCCCGCCAGGGCTGCGCCACCACGGACCCGAACGCGCCAGGGGTGGATATGCAGCCTCTTTTCCAAGCGATATTGGAGTCGGTGCCGCCGCCCACCGGCGACCCCGGCGCACCGCTGCAAATGCTGGTGGCGGCCTTGGACTACGACAACTATCTGGGTCAAGTGTCCGTGGGCCGAATCTCCAATGGCACGCTCCGGCTGCGGGATGCCGTGGCTCTGCTGGGCCGCGACGGCCAGGCAACCATCCACAACCTCGAGCGCATCTTCGTGTTTCGCGGTATGGAGCGAGTTGAAATACCCGAAGCCCACGCCGGGGACATCGTGGCTGTGACTGGCCCTGAAGACGTGTCCATCGGCGACACCATTGCTTCGCCGGAATGCCCGAAGGCCCTGCCGACTATCGACATCAACGAACCCACGGTGCGCATGACCTTCGGCGTGAGCAATTCTCCATTCATGGGACGGGATGGTGACCATTGCACTTCCCGCAATCTTCACGAACGGCTGATTAGAGAACTGCGGACCAATGTCAGCCTGCGAGTGGACGCCACCCCCAGCGCGGACGTATTCGTAGTCGCAGGACGGGGTGAGTTGCACCTGTCCATTCTGGTCGAGACAATGCGCCGTGAACAATTCGAGTTTCAGGTGTCCCGTCCCACACCCGTCACCAAGGTGATCGACGGCAAAGTATACGAGCCCTACGAAATTCTGAATATCAGCGCTCACGAAGAGTATGTGGGTGTGCTGACCGAGTACCTCTCCGCCCATTTGGCTCAGCTCCGGGACATGCGGTACGACGAGAACGGTTACGTCCACATGGAGTACAAGATACCTACCCGGGGACTGATAGGATTCAACTCCTTCTTTCTTCGGACCACCCGGGGCGATGGAGTGAAGAGCAGCTTCTTCACCTCCTACGAGCCTATGGAAGGTGAAATCAGGTCCCAGCGCGACGGTTCACTCGTGGCGTCCGAGGGCGGCGTGGCTGTCACTTACGGCTTGCTCAACGCACAAGGTCGGGGCGACACCTTCATCGATCCCGGCATTATGGTCTATGCAGGGATGATTGTCGGCTCCCACCGCCGCGAAGGCGACATTGAGATCAACGTCTGCAAGGAAAAGAAGCTGACCAATATGCGGTCGTCAACGTCTGAAGTGACCAAACGCCTCAACGCCACTGTGAGGATGAGCCTGGAGGAGGCCCTGTCGTTCATTTCTGACGACGAACTGCTGGAAGTCACACCCTTGAATCTTCGTCTTCGCAAGGCGGAACTCTCTGCCTTGGACCGTAAGCGTAAACGCCGCGACGGAGCCCGCAGCCGGGATTAAGCCATCCGTTTGCGCTCTGCCGTGAACACTCAGAACCTGGTTCCCAGACCGGGGGACGATTCCGGCGCCGACCAGACACTCCTCCCGCTCCAGTCCAAAAGCTCACTCGAAAAGGGTCACGGCGGCGGGCTTCGGCTCCCGTCTGCGGCTTTTCGGCTTCACCGGCTCCTCGGCCGTGAACTCCGTACCGTAGCTGCCCGAAGTGGCTCAACTCAAAGTTGCGAGAACTCTCCTCAGCGCCGAGCTGAACTCGCGCTTCTGCCAACTCCGGACCTCAGGGCTAACGAGTTCGGAGCGCAAGCCACTTGGGCGCCGAGCCAGGCGCTCCAGGCTCACGGCTGGCCACAGCAGGCCTGAGTCCATAGATAGTTCCTTTCCCAACTGGCTGCGCCACGTCTTGAGACTCTTGGAGCGAGTCCTGACCCTCTCTCGCTCTGCTGGGCTCAATTTCTCTTCACTCTGTGTCCGCCTCGGCCGAGTCACTGGGCCGGACCTGAGCCCTTCGTGTATGGCGGCTTTCAGGTCTCTGTTGGCAGGGGGATGACCGAACCGGCCCAGCCCTTTGACGGCCGAGAGGTCGGCCTCGGGCTCGGACGACAGCATGACGAGCGCGGAATCCGGTATCACTTTGAAGAACGGACGGTCGAGACGCTTGGCCTCTTGTTCGCGGAATTGGTACAGAGAGCGCAGAATAGCCAAACCCCTCCCGTCCAGATCGCGGCTACCCTTGATCGAAAGGAAGGCCAACTCGCGTTCGGGAGGAGTATACTTCATGTTCTCCTGACGTGCGAACTCCTCCTGCGCCCATGCGAGCCGCGATAGCGTCTCTAGCCGCGCCGAAAGTGATTCGCGGACCTGCAAAAGGTGCAGGACGTCGTCTCCTGCGTACGTCAGCGCTTCAGGGCTTAGGGGCCGCATCGTCCAGTCTGACCTCTGGAGTCTCCGGTCCTTGACCAATGCCACCCCCGCGTGCTCCTCCACCACGGCCTGCAAGCCCAGCTGCTCTGAGCCAACGAAGGCGGCGGCAATACCGGTGTCGAACAAGTTGTTCACCCGAAATCCCCAGTCCCTGTCGAGACTACGGAGGTCGTAGTCGGCGGCATGGAATACCTTTTCCACCGATCGGTCACCGAGAAGATCACCAAGCGGTCGGACATCGTCTATTGCCAACGGATCGACGACGAAGGCAGTTTCGGCTGATGCGAGCTGCACGAGGCAGACGCGCTCGTGATACCTGAAGAACCCGTTCGACTCGATGTCGACTGCTACTCGCGGCGCCCTCGATATATGATCGACGACTTCGGCTAGGCGAGACCCCCCAGTTACCAACTCAATTTGGCTCATCTACGTAGTCAGTAGCGTAAGTTATAAGTGGTTGCTCAGTCAAATGCTACCACCGTCCAGGGCGGGTCCATCTACCGCGGTCCACCGTGGCGCCCGCCCCGGCGCGCCGCCAAGGTGATGTGTTGGTCACATCGCTTAGGGCGGTGTGGCGCCTCTGGCGGGGCCGGAAGCCGTGGGAACTGTCGGAGAACTGCAGCTCCTAGTAGGTCTCCAGAATCATCCGGATGACCTCTTGCGGCATCTTGTCCGTCCACGCCGGTATGTCCAGGGGGCGGGTATTGCCGTTAGGCTTGGGAATGTTGATCCGCCTGACTGGCATCCACCGGAACCGCTCGTAACGCAGAGCGTAAGCTCCGGGGAATCCAGTTGGAAGACGACAGGGTAATTGGCCTGTATGTGTCCGGTAAGATCACAGAGGGACAGCTCGACCATCAGCGCAAGCTCGTACTCGAACGTCTGGAAGCCGCGCGGGTGAAGCTCGATGACTACCGCGCCCAAGCGTCGTTGGCAGCGAAGAACAGCGTTCTTATGGAGAACATCATCGAGTGGACTGGTAGAGTTGGGAATGGGTTGGGCAACTTATCCTCCGAGGAGCGCCGGGACATCCTGCGGCTAATCGTGGATCGAA
This sequence comes from Dehalococcoidia bacterium, assembly GCA_965247645.1. Taxonomy (GTDB): domain Bacteria; phylum Chloroflexota; class Dehalococcoidia; order Lucifugimonadales; family UBA2985; genus JAPPHY01. Next base: position 918,724 of record OZ252024.1, on the reverse strand, counting down.
TCGTAATCGACCGTGGCAACAACGTCAGCATCATCCTGGGTATCCCGACTGAAGATTTAGTGTCAATTGAGAAAGAGGAATCTCGAACCATATGAGCGGGTAGACTGCGGGCGTAGCTGCCACCGCTCACTTACTTCGACAAGCTCAGTATGAGCGGTGTCGTGCGCCATTACCAACACATGTTGAGAATGCCCGGCCCCAGGCCCGCCTTCGCCGGCTGCCAACGCTTCCCCAGTTCGTATACAATTGGAAGCGCGTAGAGACAATCGAGTGGGGGTGTACGAATGGCCACAGCGCTTCTATCCAAGTCCAGGTTCCAATACGGCCGCCAGTGCCTGAAACGGCTTTACCTGGAAGCCTACCACCGGGAGCTTGCCGACCCGGTTGGCGCGGGACTGCAGGCGATATTCGACTCCGGCACAGCCGTCGGCGAGTTGGCGCGGCGTCGGTTCCCCAACGGCAGGCTCGTCCAGGAGACGTACCTGGAGCACGCGCAGGCGGTCGAGACGACCAAGGCCCTTCTGGCCGACGACGGCATCCCGGCCCTGTACGAGGCCGCATTCACCTTCCAGGGCATCAGGACGCGAATCGACGTGCTCAGGCGGAACGGCTGGCAGGGGTTCGATCTTGTGGAGGCCAAATCCACCACGTCGGTCAAGCCGGAGCACGTCACGGACGTGGCTATACAGGTGTACGCCGCGGAGGGCTGCGGCGTTCGCATCGACAGGGCGTACCTGATGTACATCAACAAGGCTTATGTGTACCAGGGCGGCGACCACGACCTGGAGCAACTGTTCACCCTGGAGGACGTCTCCGACCGCGCCAGGGCGTTTGTGGCGGAGAGCGTGCCCAACGACCTGGACCGGATGTGGGAGGCGCTGCAACTTGACCACGCGCCGGACATCGCGGTCGGACTTCACTGCACTAGCCCCCACCGGTGCTCCTTTTACGGCCACTGCCACCAGGATGAGCCAGAGCAGCCAATCACAGACCTGCCCAGGTTGAAGCGTGGGGATTACGAGCGCCTGAAGGCGTCGGGAATCCGGGAGATTGGAGGCATCCCGCCGGATTTCCCGGGAGCCGCAGAAACAGCGTGGCTTGCAGCCCGAGCCTCTCGCCTGGGGGAGATAGCCTTCCCTGCCGCCTTCCTGGACTTCGAGACCGTCGGTCCAGCCGTTCCGGTATACGTCGTGACAAGGCCGTACCAGAGAGTCCCGTTCCAGTGGTCGATGCACGTCCTGGACGCTGGCAGGCGGCTGAGCCATGCTTCGTTTTTGAACGGCGATGCGGAGGATCCCAGGGAGCGTTTCATAACCGGCCTGCTGGAAGCGGTCCCCATCGAGGGCTCAATCGTCGCCTACTCGCCGTACGAGAAGACGATGATGCGGGAGCTGGCGGAGGGGTTCCCGCATCACAAGGACGGCCTGCTTGCCCTGTGCGACCGGGTGGTCGATCTGCTGAAGCTGGTCCGGGGCGGCTACTACCATCCTGGGTTCAACGGCAGCTACTCCCTCAAGTCCGTGCTGCCGGCACTTGTCCCCGACATGGACTACGCCGACCTGGATGTCCAGGACGGCATGGCCGCGTCGATGGCCTACGCCCGCATGACCGCCGCTGACGCGCCTGCGTCTGAGAAGGCGTCGATCCGGCAAGCGCTGCTGGCCTACTGCGAGCGTGACACGGAGGCGATGGTCCGCATCTACAACAAGCTGCTGTCGGAGGCTGGTGGCGGTGGGCCGTAAACAAGAGTTGAATAGCTGAAAGGAGACGCAATGAGGGTTCTGTTGCATTTCCCAGGGTCCCTTGCTACGGATAGCGCGGACAACAGGAAGTTCTTATGCCGACCGCAAGAGATTTAGCACTAGCCTATTTCCCTACAGCTTGGACCACCGGCGGGAAGTTCTGGCGCATTCCATGCCCTGCGCCGACGCATTCGGGCATGGACCGCTCCCCCGGGAACTGTGCAGTCTTTGACACGCCGAATGGCATACGCGCCACATGCTTCAGCTCCAGTTGCCAGTGGCAAGACATAACCCGTGCCCTCAGAGCCCATCTGAGGAGGGTGAACCGCGTGAACGCTGACCCTAAACGGGCACTGTTCAGGGAATCACCGGAATGCAGGGGATGGGTAAGCGATGCCGGTTCAAAGAGATACAGGTGGACCATATCGTTCCTCGCGCAAAGGGTGGACGGAGCGACGCTTCGAACTACACCTTACTGTGTGAACGATGCAACAGCCGTAAAGGGGCGAATCTTACGTTGGCGGAACTCCGTGAGCAGGTCAACTCAGAGGCTACTCCTGCAAAATGTGCAACAGAACCGAATGAGGATATTGCACAGAGATGAGAAGTGCAAAACTCCGGTTCGCCTCGCAAATAGGTCGATAGAGAACCTGAGGAACACCCTACAGGCCAAATTCATGGTCGCTCAAGGCTGGCTTGAGAAAAGGAACGCGCTGAGTTGGGACTGCATTGAGAAACTTGCCAATGAGAACTCAAATCCAGGAGCATGAGCCCCGACCTGCTTCCGCTCCTCGACTAACTCGCCATGAGTGAATTATACTATAACCATGCCCAAACGCCTTCAGGTCCTGATCGATGTAGATGAGTTCCTGGAAATCCTTAAGCCGCCCGCAGACAGCGTCTAACCGTAGCGGAATGGGTCCGCCAGGCGCTGCGCGTGGCAAGGGAGCTACGAGGAAGGGAGTGCCGAGGCCAAGCTGCGCGCCATTGCCGATCCGTCACGGCACAGCTTCCCCACGGCCGATATAGAGACCATGCTCGGCGAGATCGAGGCAGGGCAGCAGCGCCCTGGGTTGAGCCGCGAGGGGAGCGTTGAATAGCAATAATAAACGCCTCCACAAGGGAGGCGTCAGGCCAGCGATGCAATCGCTGGGGTGGTAACGTCAACTTAGCGGATATGCTAATATCTGTCAATGCCCCATCAGACTGAGCCAAGCGCCAACAACGCAACGGGCAGCCTGCTCCAGGCCATGCTGCCCCGTAGCAGCGTCCGCTCCGAGAACACCCAGGCCATCTCCGGCCATCCCGGGCTGCGCCCCGATATCCTGATCACCGCGCCAGGCCGCGCGCCTGTCGTCGTCGAGGCGGAGTATATGCCTGCTCACACAGTCGAAATGGAGGCGAAGGAACGTCTTGGGCTGGAGGTGGCATCCAACGGCCGCGTCATCGAAGCAGTGATAGCCCTGCGCTACCCGGAGGAGGTCGCCAATGCCGACGACCTCCGTGCCGCGCTGTCGTCGGCCCGCATCTCCTACTGCGTCTTCACCGAGGAGGCCCAGGACGTGCGCCGCTTTCCGGAGTCCGGCTGGCTGGACAGCGACCTTGAGGACCTGGCGGACATGGCGCGCCTGGTGTCCGTCCCACAGCGCGCCGTCTGCGACCTCCTCGGCTTCGACCACGCCACTTACGAGGCGGTGCGACGGCTGTCCGCCAAGTGGTGCGCCGAGCCATCGGTGCATGGCGGCAAAGCGCGTCCGCGGGGCTCGGCGCTGGTGGTGTGAGGGGGGGCCTTCACCGTCATTCCCGCCTCCGAGCGGGGCCGCACCGCCCGGCGTCGCGCGGCTATACCCTCGCCTGGATCCACTGCCCCAGCCGGAGGCCGACCGCCACCGCGGACAGGCCAATGGCTACCTGCAAAACCACGTTGGCGGAGCCGGCAAGGTAGGCGCCGTCTCGGAGCAGCCTGATTGTGTCCATGCCGAAAGCCGAGAAGGTGGTGAACCCCCCAAGAACGCCGACTATCACGAACGCCTGCGCCTCGGAGCTTAACGGCTGCCGCGCCTCAAAGAACCCGACGACCAAGCCAATCAGCAAGCAGCCCGCTGCGTTCACCGCCAGTGTCCCGTACGGGAAGCCGGCGCTGCCGACCGCGTTCTGCACCCAGGCCGCCGCCAGGTAGCGCATGGACGCGCCAAGAAGGCCGCCGACTCCAACCAACAGGAGGGTCAAGACGCGCCTATACCTGCTCCGACCGGGCGCAACGACTCTTGGCCGCACGCCCGGTCTCGCAGGTCTCCGCGCTGCTTTTCACTGGTTATGTTGCCCGTTGCAGGCGGGGCTATCCTGTCGGCCAGCCGTCCGGTGTCTCGTTAGCTGCGAGGGCTCCCATGATGGCGGCCTCGGCCTCGTCCGTAACCCACTCACTCCAGACGTCTGTATTGCCATTCATCCACCAGAGAGCGGCGTCATTGATGTCGGCATCCGGGTTGTCATTCTGCCAAGCGGCAACTTCCTTGAAGCGGTTTATGTTGAAGCCCCACTCATTCAGCATGTCAACGACATCGGGCGCCCTGTCGTTTATTTCGGTATTTATGCCAATCAGAATCGTGGCGTCCTCGTACCCGCAGGCCTTGCCGGAAGCCCAGCACTCGTCGCTATAGAGTGGCTCTTCGAGGCGGACGAGATCCAGTAGCAAAGCGGGGTCGTTGGTGCCCCACTGGTAGCCAAGCCAGGGTTCTTCCTTCTCATAGGCGCCGTACAGATCTGCATTGGCAGCTGCGCCGTCCCCCGGGTTGATTACGTAGACGTGGTCAGACAGCCCGTACGATTCGATCTGCTCGGCATTGACCTCCTCGCAGGCCCAGCCGATGACGCAGGACACCAGGCGGGCCTTGCCCCCGGTCTCCGAGGTCGTCGAACAGCTCTTTGAACTGATCGTCCTTGAGGTCCTCAATGCTGTCCAGTTCCGGGTATTGCTCCTGGAGGTATGCCGGAATCACAAAGGCCGATTGCCAGTCCTTCCCCAGGCTCTCGCCTAAGGCTTCCACCTCGCCGTTGTCGACAGCCTCCGTCCAAGCTTCAAGCTGGTTGGGGAGCCATATCTCCATAGTTACTTGGGTGTCGCCTTTTCGCAGACCGGCGAGCAGGGGTAGTGTGGCGCCGAAAACGACGTCCGTGGGATAGCCGTAGCCCTCTTCCACGATGTACTGGGCGATTCTGTTCTGCACCTGGGCGCTGGTCCAGTTAAGGTCGCTGAAGACAATGACCTCTTTCTCGACTTCCGGCATCACCATGGCGGTGGCCGTAGGCGCCGTGGTCGGCGTAGGCGCCGTGGTCGGCGTAGCGGTGGGGTCTTCCGAGCTGCAGGCCATTGCAGCAATGACGGTCACCATCGCCAATATCAGTAAGATGGGCTTGTACATGGATTTCATTCGATTCTCCTTCTATATTTTGGATGCCCTGTATTTGGATTACCGTATCAAACGTCTCCGGTAAAAAACGCGACAACCCTTATCATGCCACAAAAGCCGGCCTAACGCCAGCCTCTCTTAATCTCTCAGGACTTTTGGTACAGGGCGATAGCCTCCTTTGGAGTAAGCATATTGATGCCCATGTGTGGTCGGGTAGTGTTGTAGGCATCAAGGAAGCGCTGATACCAAGTGTTCAGCTCCTGGTGGTCTTGGGGCGCTTCCTCTAACCGGAAGAAGCACTCCTCCTCGTCCGTGCGGAAACTCCGCTCGATTACAGCGTTCTCATTGGGAGAACTCTTGTGGATGTAGAAGTGTTCAAGGCCGAGTTCGGCGCACTTGGCGTGAAAGCGTCTCTGAAACTCCAATCCATTGTCCGTCTGGACGTAGTGCAACGGGAAGGGGAACTGCTGTGTGGCATAGTACAGGGACAAGAGTGTTCCCCCCTCATCCAGCTTGGGGAGGATTAGCCCAACCTTGTAGCGAGAGGAGATGTCCATCGCCGCGTACAGGTAGCAAGTGTACGGCAACCCAGACAACTCAGGAGTGACGTACTTCACGTCCATCTGAAGGTAGCCTAAGCCTGGGCAGTTACGAGGCCGCATGACTTGGCCGTTCTGAAAGCGAGGCCGCCGTCGCTTCGTACTGGGGCGAACCAAGCCCACGCGTTGCAAATACCGATGAATGGTCGATGCCGAGACCTCCAGCCCTTGAGCCTGGGCCAAGACCGCTAGCTTCTCCCGACAGAAGCCAGTCGCTTCCCTCCACCTTCGCACTTCGGCGGCAGCTTCCCCCCACAGCGCACGCTTGGGGTGTTTGGGTGCAGTAGACTTGCGCCGCACGCCCTGCCAGCGCACGTAACCCCAGGGCTGCCGCCCTCGATCCACCCAGCGTTTGACGGTCCGGCGGTCTACGTGCAAACGCCGGGCCGTTTCCGAGACGTTCTGATCGCACACCTTCCATGTTTCGATGATGGTCCGTACTGCTAATCTGCTCATGGCTCATTCTAGAGCCTCTGTACCATATGTGCTGAGAGAACAAGGCCTCTATCCAGCCGCTCTTCTCAGGGTCTCCTGCTGGCTGCGGGCCACGGCCTGGGTGAGGCGGTCTATTATGATGGCAAGGAATACGATGGCAAGCCCGGCGAGCAGGCCATTCCCCGGCTCGTTCTTCTGGAGAGCCCTGTTCACGTTGTCGCCCAGGCCGCCGGCGGCCACCAGGCTTGCGATGGTTACCATCGCAAGGGCCATCATCGTGGTCTGGTTGATGCCGGCCATGATGGTGGGCATGGCAAGCGGGATCTGGACCTTGGTAAGCATCTGCCTCGGCGACGCTCCAAAAGACGAAGCGGCCTCCATGATCTGTGGGGACACCTGCCGTATTCCCAGGTTGGTTAGCCGGATTACCGGCGGGACAGCGTAGATGATGGTGGCGAAGATGCCGGCCGGCTTTCCCAGGCCAAAGAAGAGAATGCCGGGGAGCAGGTATACAAAGCTGGGCATGGTCTGCATGCCGTCCAGAATGGGGCGCATAATGTTGTTGGCAAGCTGGTTGCGTGCGCTCAGCACGCCCAATGGAAGGCCGATTGACATCGCAACTATCACCGCCACCACCATCAGCGCAAGGGTGTCCATTGTGTTCTCCCAGAAGTCCATAAAGCCCATGTAAAGCAGCGCGAGGGATGCGAAGGCCAGGAGGCCCCAACGCCCCACCCTGAAAGATATCAGGGCAAGAACGACAACTGTAGCCGGCCAGGGCGTCCACTTCAACACCCCCTCAATGTATCCAAGGGCGTAGTTAATCGCGTTGCTCAACCCGTCGAACAGCCATGCGCCCTCAACGGTCACCCAGTCCACAGCGTCGTCTATTGCGCCGCCGGTGACGTCTCGCAATGACCTCTCAAAGATGATGGAGCCGTCGCTGGAGGGTTGATGGGCTACGGTGGTGGGGAACTCCATACTGTCGCCCCAGATCAGAAGGCTTATTACCAGCGCTAAAAGAACAACCGCCGCGCCAAGGGATAAGCGGTATAGGACCGGCTTGGCGCCAAAGCCGGTGGGCTGCAATGAAGATCCGGAGCCTGATTTATCGTTGTCGCTTTGGGCCATCCAGGATTCCTAACCGCCATAAAGTATGCCTGCCAACCCATAATTGCATACCTTGTCAGGTGGGCCCTGGCGGTTACCAATGGGTATAGGCAGGTGTTGTTGACCTGTGCGCTATTACAATATCATGGCTCGCGTTATCTGGCAAGGTTAGTTGGATGGACACAGACGGCCACGGCTCCAGCGGGAGAAATTAACGAGCGGCTTGCGGAGTTGAGCCACGGCCGTTAGTGGACAGATGCGATATGACTATGGTAGTGACCATGATACAATGCAGGCATATTCCCGGCTCAGGAGCCGCGCATGGAATCGCCTGACCACAAACCAACCGGCCCAAGGACTATCAATGCCTCCGAGCTCAAGGCCAAGCGCGTTCATCTCATGGATGAGGCTGCGGACGGCGGCGGGTGGTGACGGAGTGGGGCCGCGTCCGCATCGGTGATGCGACCATTGAGTATGAGGTGCGTCGCAGCAAGCGGCGCAGGAAGACGATACAGATTACCGTGGCCGGTGGCGGCGTGCGGGTTGCCGCGCCTTCTGCTACACCTGTCCGCGATCTCCAGGCTCTCGTTCGCAAGCGGGCGTCCTGGATTCTCAGCCACATGTCCAGGGCCACGCTGGAGGACGCTCCAAAGCGCTTCGTTAGTGGCGAGACGCTGCCGTACCTGGGCCGTAATGTCCCAATGATTGTGGGGCCGGACGATGTGCCCTCGCCTACGGTCGGCTTCGACCACTGGCGTTTCCGGGTCGCCGCGCCGCAGGGCCTTGAGGACGGCGAGCGCTCCGAGGAGGTACGGCGGACGGTTGTCGCCTGGTATCGCGCTCGCGCCGCCGAGTGGCTAGCGGACGGCGTTGGCCGATGGCTGCCCCGGCTGGGTCCGGGAGAGAAGCCGCGAATACTCATCCGCGACCAACGCCGTCGCTGGGGAAGCTGCGGCCCGGACGGCACGCTGCGCTTCAACTGGCGCGTCATGATGCTGGAGCCTGCGCTCATTGAGTACATTGTAGTCCACGAGCTGGCCCACCTCACGGTAAGAAACCACTCGCCGGACTTCTGGGCCGTGGTTTCCGGAGCTATGCCGGACGCGCATCAGAGACGCAGGCGTCTGCGGGAGGCAGGGCGGGCGCTTTCCCTGTGACGCCTGCGTCAGGGAGCAAAGCGGTAGACTACCGGCAGGCCTGCGATGTCCGTGACGCTGGAATCGGCATGTAGCGCTATCTGAACGCGGCCTACGCCGCAGTCGCCGAACTCATCGCAGGATATGACGCCAATGACGCCCATGAACCCGGTGAGGCCGGTCAGCGCCTCCCGGAGCCCGGCCCTGTCTATGTACAGGGTATCGCCGTCGCTAACCGCCACATCCTCAATGGCCCGGAGGAGCATTGTGGTGGCGTCGTAGGCGTGGGGCAGGTAGGCGGAAGAGGGCGCCGCGCCGTAAAGCTCTTGATATCCGGCGACGAGGTCTTCGCCACTCCTGCCGGTCTCTTCGTTGACGTTGCCGCTGAAGTCCAGGTCCGGGCCGGGAAGATAGATGCCTTCCGATTCGGGGATGGCGAGAAACTCGGAGACCAGCAGGGCTGTGCCGCCGATGAGCGTGACATCCTCAAGCCTTGTCGTCCGGCCTACCTGCCGGACAACGGCCGCTCCCTCTTCCGTGAAGAGCGGGAAGAACAGGCCGTCCGGGCTGCCGTCCGAAATTTGGCTGAGGACGGGGAGCATGTCCGTATCGCCCCTGCGGACGGAGGCGGCGGTCGTGACCGAGCCGCTAAGCTCCTGAAAGACAGTGGCGAAAGCGACGGTGAGGCCGCTTGTGTACGGCTCGCCGTCGTCTATGGTGGCCATATTGCGCAGTCCGAGCTCATTGTAGGCGAACTCGGCGACGGCGCGCGCCTGGTACAGGTCGTTGCTGGCGGTGCGGTAGTAGCCGGGGTGGTAGTTGGAGCCGGCGTTGCCGCGCAGATCTGAGGTCGGCGATGGGGACGTGGTGGATGGGGAGATCATCACAAGGCCGGCCTGGCTGAGGAGCGGCGAGGCGGCAGCGGCGGCTACGGAGCAGAAGGAGCCAATTACTCCCACTACCCTTGGGTGGCCGATCACCGTTTCGGCGGCGCGGCCGCCCTCCGCGGCGCAGAGGGAGTCCAAGCCGGCGCCCATCAAGACGTCGTGTCCCATGATGGGGCCATAGTCTGCCAGCACCATAGCCACGCCGCGCTGGCTCGGCGCGCCCAGGTCGCCAAGCACCGTCAGAACCTGCATTGAGCGTATCTGGATTGCCTCGCCGGGGGCCACCTTCACGGCTCCGAGGGGGCCGGCCTGAGACGAGATGGAAGCGCTATCGGCATGGCATTCTCCTTGTACGGTGGGCCAATCGGCGATGTAGCGCGAATTTTTAGCTGGGATGTCTCGCTACAAGACAGGTCGGTCACTCAATCGGAAAGTGTGGGTTCCAAGCGATTTCCCAAAGGTAGCCCTCCGGGTCGGCAAAGTAGCCGGAGTAACCGCCCCAGAAGGTGTCTTCGGCCGGCTTGACCAGGGTGGCGCCGGCGGCTACGGCTACGTCCAGCAGGGCGGCCACCTCATCCCGGGCGCGGACGTTGTGAGCCAGGGTGACGCCGGAAAAGCCGCTGCCCTCCGTGGCAATACCGGCATCGGCGGCCAGGGACTCCAGGGGGTACAGGGCCAACCATGCGCCCTGGTTCCGGAAGAAAGCAATGGATTCCGTGTTTTCGTCAAAAAGAGGCAGCCCCAATCCGTCCCGGTAAAACTTTACCGAGCGGGGCAGGTCGGTAACCCCCAGGGTGACAATGCTGATGCGCGGTTCCATGGCAAACCCTTTCTAGTCCAACAAGGCCGCTCCATCCACTCGCGCAGGATTGCGGTCGAATGCGTAGAGCGGTCCCGCTCGGTCTCGCTCCGGCCCGTTTGGCTACATGGCGCTTGCCCTCACACTATAGAGAATGACAATGCTCGGGGCAATACTTACGTGTCCACGGCGGCTTGTTTAGCAGGCTGCTCCCTTTACCGTAGGTAGCGGGCCAAGGTTCCAAGCGCGGCGGGGACTTGGCAAGCTAATATCAGTCTTCTGAACGTGGGCTGTTCGTAGACCCGTCTGCGTACCGGGAAGTCGATACCACCTTTTCAATGGCCTGTGGTTGAGGGAAGTCGTCCTCTTTGTCGGTGACAAGCTGGGCGAACCTTTGCCCCTGGGGCGCAACGCGGGAGTCAAACGATCCGACGGAGCTGTTGTAGGCGTCGACGGCCGACCTCAGCTCCCTGCCGACGCGTTGGTAGTGGCCGATGAAGACCTGCATCCTCTGGTGCATCTCTTCACCTGCTTGGCGTATGGTTTCCGCGTTTTCCGCAATCCGGAACCGCTGCCAGCCGTTGGCCACGGCCCACAGGAGGGAGATCAAAGACGCCGGCGTGGCTATGGCTACGCGCTTGCTCATGGCATACTCAATCAGGCTGGGGTTGGCGTTCAAGGCTGCTGCCAGAAACTGGTCGCCAGGCACAAACATAACCACGAAGTCCAGGGAGCCTTCCACGTGCGCGCCGTAGTTCTTGCGGGCCAGGTCATCCACCTGCGTCCGCAGCGCGCCGGCATGGCGCCTCAGGGCCTCGGCGCTCGCGGACTCGTCTTCCGTCTGCTGCGCCTCCATGTACGCCGCCGTCGACGCCTTGGCGTCCACGACCACCGTCCGCTTCTCCGGCAGCTTCACCGTCAAGTCCGGCCGGTCGTTGGACCCGTTAACCGTAGTCTGCTCCACAAAATCGCAGTGCTCAGTCATCCCCGCCAACTCCACCACACGGCGCAACTGGACCTCACCCCAGCTTCCAATTTGCCGATTGTTGGTCAAGGCGTTGGACAGCTTGCCGGTCTCGGCGGCCAAGCTCTGGCTCTGCAGAATGAGAGACTCAATCTGTGGGTTGAGCTTCTCGTAGTTCTGGGCCAGGGGTTTGACCAGGGCTTGAAACTGCTCGTGGCGCTGGTTGAACTCGCCCTTGGCCGACTCCAGCGTCTTGCCCAGGTTCTCTCTGGCAACATTCATAAACAGCTCATTATTGTTCCGCAAAGCGCGGCCGGCCGTGGCCTGGAACACCTCCCTCAGCTGCTCCTTGGCGGCATCCAGGATTTTGTTGGCGCTGTCGATCTGCTCCAGCTGCCCCCGCAGGCCGGCGGCCTCCGCGCGGTGGTCCGATTCCATTCTGGCCAGGCGGGCCTTGGCGCGGAACTCTTGCGTCAACCAGCACGCCAAGCCTCCCACGATGACTCCAACAATCAGCGCAAAGATTAGCTCCATTTCAGTGTCCTTTCTTCTACGCCGTCAAAAATAGCGCGGCCGGCTCCGTTTCAGCTTACGAAGGCGGGCTCTCGTCTAAGCTACAGCCCCACCACGCAGGCAAGTATAGCTTGGAACGGCGTGTTTGGGGAGACCTGCGGCAAGAGGGAGGGAGTACGCATCGGAGTGGCTGCGGCGCACGCCGGAGGTTTGTCAAGCGCACGCGGGTGTTAGCACAGTGAGAAGTTCTGCGTGAGGTAGACCCATACGTCTGCCATCCCCTCATCGACGAACACTCCAACGCCGATGCGCTGGTAGTTGGAGCTGAGGATGTTCTGCTTGTGCCCCGGACTATTCATCCAGTCCTCTACCGACTTTTGCGCCATATCTTCCGCGTCGCTAAACCCCAAGCGTGGTCGCTTGTGAATGTTCTCTGCGAGGCCGCAGGGATAGCCCACCATGCGCGCGCGGTCGGAGGGACCCTGCCCATTGATGTTGTGGGCGTAGATGCCCGTCAGAGCCATGTCCTCACTGTGCGTTCGGGCGATCTCAGACACACGTTCGCTATGTAGAAGAGGGTCAAGACCTGCCTTAGCTCTCTCAGCATTGGTGAGCTGAACCACCGCCGTCTCTATCGCCCTGTGGTCAAGCTCACCGACAGCGATATTGGTCAGCAACTCTCCGCCAAAGTAAAGACCCCCGGCGAGCATGAGGACCACGACCATCCCGACTAGCCAGACTATAGAACCGCCATTGCCACCCGAGACACCGCCGCTGGGGCTGAGGCTACCGCCATTCGACACGAGAAACCTACCCTCTTTTTCGCGTTGCTAGGGTATACGCAGAAACTTGGTCACGTAGTCCACGTCCACAGTCGGCGCTGACAAGCCAATCCGGGAGATGGCTTCGCTGAACCGGCTGTTGTCGTAGAGGCTGGTGTCGGTCAGGTACGGCTCAACCGAGTCGAGGGCCTGGACCAGAACCTTCAACTCCATGTCGTCTTCGCGGTCTGCCGTTGCTTCCAGGCTGGACCTCCAGTCCCCCAACGGAACGCGATTCGCCACGTAGCCGTTGCTCTCCATGTAGGTAAAAACGTGGTCGGCTGGGACAGGGTTCTGCTGAATCACGTTGTAGACCTTGCCCAGGCGCTCCGGGTCGTCGGAGATCTTTGTGATAGCCTTGGCCAGGAAGTCGACAGGGGTCATTTCGAACCGCCAGTCCGGCGCCAGGGGAGCCAGCTCCGCCCGCGCGCAGGCTTTGATTATGGACGACTGGAAGTCGTTGGGGTTCACCACGGCCGTCCCGCTATGGTGGCCTATGTTGCCGGGCCTGAATACGCAGACTGGCAGCCCCCGCTGTATGGCCGACCACACCAGGCGTTCCGCAACCCATTTGGCCTGGTTGTAACCCCCCTCCAACCTGTCGGCAAAGCCGTCTATCAGGTTGTCTTCCTGGTAGGGGGCATCGTCCCCTCCCGGGAAGATGCCGTTGGAGGAAATGTACTGCACCGGCTTTGTCTTGGCGCTGCAAGCGAGCCTGAGTACCTCCAGTGTCCCATTAACGGTGTGGGGCTTGACCGTCGCGTAAGGGTACACGTAGTTGACGGCGGCCGCGCAGTGAAAGATCATATCGGTCTGCTCCGCAAGCTGCCGATACTCGTCCTCCTCCAACCCCAGATGGGGCTGGGTAAGGTCTCCCACAACCGGAACGATCCGATTTTCAAGGAACTGGCCGGCCAGTCCGTAGAACTTCAACGTCTCCAGTACACGGTTGGCCGTTCGGCCTTGTCCGGAAGCCCGGTTCCTCACCAGGCAATAGAACCGGGTATCGTCGCTCGTGGCGCGCAGCAGTTCGTCAAGCAAGAAGGCCCCGATAAAGCCGGTTGCGCCCGTGACCAGGACCGAAGATGCTTCGCTCAGACGCGTAGCGCCGATTTTGCCCTGGGGGATAATCTCCGCGTCCAGGTTTGCGTCGTCGGCCAGAGAAGCCCTCGGCCCCGCGTCTGCCACGCCGCCTTCCAGGTATGCGGCGAACTCGTTTATGGTAGGGCGCTCGTAAATCTCTGTGCCGCGAAGTTGAATCCCAAACGTCCGCTCAATGCCTAGGGTGAGACCCAGGCCGATCAGGGAATGGCCGCCAAGGTCGAAGAAGTTCCAATCGTCTTCTAATGAATCGCTGTCGATATCCAGCGCCTCGCCCCACAGCTCACGCAGGGCGTAGCGGCGTTCTGCCGCCGTCGCATTCTCTGGGAGCTGCCCGCGCTCCCTAGCAGTGGTTCTGGCCTGGCGCAATGCGGGCAGGGCTTTGCGGTCCAGCTTGCCAGTCTGTTGGTTTATAGGAAGCGCATCCATCTCCAGGAACCTGCCGGGCACCATGTAGTGCGGCAGATACCGCTCCAGTATGCTCCGAAGGTCCCTGCTGGTCCCGCTTCTGGCATCGACCTGCCACGTTGCCCCCGGCTCCCGAACAACATACGCCACCAGCCTCTTGTTGGCCTCGTCCTCGGTTTCAGCCAGCACCACGGCGTCTGCCACGGCGCAGCGCTTCCGCAGCATTTCCTCGATTGCGCCGATGTAAACGCTGTATCCCCTGATCTTCACCATTGAATCGTCACGGCCAATGACTGACGTCATCCCCTGCGCTTCAACCTCAGCCAGGTCGCCCGTTGCGTAGTATCTCTCTCCGTCCCGCCAAACGAAGTATTCGGTGTCCAGGTCCGGCCTCCCAAGGTATCCCCTGGCAAGCCCGCGGCCGCCAATGAACAACTCACCGGCTCCGGTTGAGGCGAGAGCGGACTCCCCCTCCGGGAGAACTCGAACCGCCACTCCGTCCATCGGCAGACCCACCGGGCACACCTCCATTCCGTCCAGGCGCAAGCCCGTCAATTCGATGGTGCAAACATCGTGGGTCTCGCTGATGCTGTACGTATTGAACACGCGGGTAGAGCTTGGGAAGACGCCCAACGCCTGCTCCAGCAGGCTGGTTGGCGCCACCTCTCCGTTCAACCAGACCACCCGCAAAGACGCCAACTGGGTTCGCAGAACCTCATGGTCCGCCGAGTTCAAGACCCCTTGTAGCAGGGAGGGAGTGAACAGAATCTCAGAAATGGAGCGCTCCGCGATGAACGAGGCAAGGGCCCGCGGCAGAAATATGACGTCATCGGGAATTACGTATACCGTGCCCCCCTTCAGCAGTGGACGTAAAAACTCCCAGGGGAAGAAAATGTTGCAGGCAACCCTGTCTCCAACGGCGTAAGAGCTGAACTTGTACCTGGCATAGTAAGATGAAACCATAGCGCCGCCGGTCTGCATCACCCCCTTTGGGGCCCCGGTTGTGCCGGACGTGTAAGGGAGGAACGCCAAATTGTCGCCGGTGACGGACGGGCCGGGGATTGCAGGGTTGAACTCAGTCCAGGATTGATCGCCGTCAATGGCAAAAACGTGGGTATCGGTGAACGGGCTTAGCCTGGACAGGTATTTCGCCTTGGTGACCACCACCCTGGGCTGCGATTCGGCCAATATGGCGCGCAGCAGACTTTCGGGGGAGTCGAGTGGCATTGGCATGAACGCCGCTCCGGCCTTCAGGGTTCCCAAGCTTGCAACGATGTACTCCGAGCAGGTCTCCATGAATATGCCCACCGGTTCATCCTGTGAAGCGCCGTGATATCGAAGATAGGCCCCCAGCGAGTCCGTTGCCTGGTCCAGTTGAAAGTAGGATATCTGTCCGTAACCGGACACTATGGCCGGGGTATCCGGGGTTCTGGCCGCCTGCGCCCTGAACAGGTCATGCAAACAACTCTCTGCGGAATTCATTGCTCACCCTCAACTCTATCCGTATGAACATCGATTGGATGGGACATGGCTTTGTGAGATTCCTGCATCGAGCGCAAGAATGCGCAGGTTGTCGAGCAACAAGCAAGCTCGGTATGCAGGATGATGCGCTTTTCCCGCCGACCGGAACACGGTCCGCCCGATGGGCGCTCATTCAGTCGATCCGCTGGACCCTTACCGGATAGCCAGCGCCGTTTTCAACGACGGTTGGCTGGGAGCTATCTCTGGCGCCCCCGGCTTGTGGGTCAAGCTACACTCACGTTTACGGCCAGTTATCTGCCAGAGTCGGTGGGTAATACCCACATCCCTCCGGCTAACCGGCCATTTTGGCCTATGTTACTTCAACCGAACAATGAGCGCAACATCCTGCGCGGGCGGCCCGGCCGCCACGCCCGCGTTCGCGGGCATCCAGAGAGGGGATGGGGGATGTGGCCCCGGCCCAAGTATGGATTCCTGCCCCGTACTACGATACGGGGCAGGCTCTACGCAGGAAAGGCGGTGGGAGCAGCGTCGTCATGCCCGCGAACGCGGGCATCCAGGGGGGATGGGACTGGGCCTCCTCCCCGCGCCTCAGCCCTGAATCCTGCCTACGCAGGAAAGACGGTGGGGGCAACGTCGTCATGCCCGCGAACGCGGGCATCCAGGGGGGATGGGACGGGGTCTCCTCCCCGCGCCTCAGCTCTGAATTCCTGCCTACGCAGAAAAGACGATGGGTGGTTGCTCCCGCTCAGGGCCTGCCCAGCGCTTGGTACGGGGATGAGCGGAACCCCCGTTTGATTGGGTGGTGGGAGATCAACTGAACAAGAGCGCTGAAGCGCTAGCCACGCAGATCATCGCGAAAAGCATCCATTTGATGAGCCTCTGATCAACATTTATTGCAAATTTTACGCCGAGGTACGAGCCAACCGTCATTCCAACCGCAAGAATGACGCCCGGAACCCATTCAACCTGACCGGCAGCTATAAATATGGACAAAGAAGCGATGCTGAAGAGCGCCGTGCACACCGCCTTCAGGGCATTCGTTCGCACTAGATCGTAACGGAGACCCGCCGCCAGCGCGGCAATCAGGATGAAGCCAACCCCGGCCTGCGCAAACCCGCCGTAAACACCCGCGCCGAACAGCATAAGGACCCCGGTTGGGCGCTCTCGCAGGGTGTATGTCTTCGCGCCTGCCGGAGGCGCAACTACGTCCGGCAAAATCAACATAAGAAGCGCAATTGTGATCATTGCGCCAAGCAGAACCGGCTTGAGAACATTGGGATGCAGCCATGTGGAGGACAACGCGCCCAGAACAGCGCCGGACACTGTAGGGATCAGCATGGGCAAAATAGCGCCCTTTTCCAACTTGCCTGCTTTGTTGAAACCTCTGACTCCGGTTAGTGACTGTTGCAAGATACCGACTCTGTTTGTCGCGTTTGCGTGGTCTGCAGGCATCCCCAGCAACATAAGCGCCGGAACTGTAATCATCGATCCGCCGCCTGCCAAGGTGTTGATGAAACCTCCCATGATTCCCGCCCCTACGAGCACAACCGCTTTCCACCACGTCAGGGCTACCTCGGAGGCATTGGGTGACGATAGCCACTCAGCTAGTGAGTCCATGCAGCCCTATCCCAGCTTCCTGTCTCGCACAGATCCGCATCCTGATGAAGTGTGTTGGGGGGTCTCACCCGACTTGCAAGTCGAGCCGGGTCACTTGAGCCACTCATTCCGATAGGACAATATCGCAGGTTGAAAACGGGCTTCAAGGCGAAGGTTCTCGAATTTGCGGGGTTGGTGGAGGGGGGAGTCGTCTTTAGCTTTGAAGTAGGGGTGCCTTGTCAAGCCTTCCCACACCTTGACCCAGCGAGAATCTCAGGTCCATACCCATGCGGCTATTGTATCCCCCTGCCCTGTACCACGCCTACCTTATGTTACCACATCAGGCTTCTGGCCGACTAGAATTCGGTATGCTCGTTGTAGGCTCTATTTTTCCGCGTGTCGAGTCGGATTCAACTGCGGTAGCCAATAGGTGAGGTGGACCCCATTAGCTGGACAGGTTAGAGGCCAGATTAAGATCGTGGACTGCCCTTATAGACCCCAGTGTTGATGTTGATGTCATCGGTGATGCTACCACATTTCCTCCACTTCCAGAGATGAATACCTCCCCCGGGATTCGATAGCCCAAGGCCTGGTGAGGTCTCTGGGCGTTGTAGAAACTGAGATACTCGGCTATTCCGGCCCTGGCATCCCCGCCGTCTGCGTATGCCTTCAGATACACCTCCATGTCCTCACTTGTGCCGGAAGCGCTTCAAATTTACTGGCTATCTCTGCCGTACTCTCCTCTTCTTTCAACGCCTCCAGGGCCACCTTTGCTTTGAACGCCGGACTATGCTTCCTGCGACTCTCTCTCATTGTCTGCTCCTTCCTTTCCCCTGTTATTCTAGGAGCAGTTAACGATCTTAGCTACCTGTCCAACTCTCTGGGTCCACCTCATTGTTCACTCCAGCCGGTAAAGAACTATTCGCGGTCGTGCAGAAAACTCCCAATCCAGCGTACACAGCGGCTATATTGAAGACCTTGAACCAAGATGGGTGGACAACGATCCCGCTCCCCAGCGAGTCTTAATAGGTGTGGCTCAGCGACCCCGCCCTGGTTTTCCCTGGGCCGGTCCCGCGTGGACGGGAATCGTCCTTGTCCGTTTCTGAGAGTCCGGCGAATCTCGGAATCCTGGCCCTCGATGCCGTCCTGGACGGCGTTTCACGCCTAGCGACCCTTCGCCCTTTGCACCCTTATGTAGAGTCGGCGCCTTCTCCAGCGTCTGTAGACTCGCTTACATTGTCCCGCTTAGCCCATCCCGCAGGATCCGGAAAGCCCGCAACAGGATTGCGGGTTGCATCCATGAAGAGCGCCTGAGTGGACCTAACTACAACAGCGTTTGCTCGTACAATCACCGTGCGTCCGTCCTCCAGCCATACCATGTACTCATTCACCGTATTTCTCCCTTCTATTTCCAGCGGGTGGCTAGTATAGCACTGTCAGCGAGCATCCAAGGCGACGTTCGAGATACCCGACTTTTGGCACAATCTAAAACGGGGTGCCCCAATGCGGACCCGGGGTACACCGCTGTACCCTTATTGCTGAGCCTGTCTCAGAAGTCGGGTTGATGTTAGGGTGTAGACTGTTGAGGCCGTCATGGCGAAGTACTCGGAGGCCATGGCCAAGCGCCACGGGCCATTCCATACCGCAGAGCGCTGAGACTCCATCGGGGCACGGCGCATCCCGCCATCTCTCGCGTAGAGGCGCTACCAACCCTTCCCGGTCGCCAACATCCCTCCCCATGGGGTGTGCTGTCGGAGACAACAGGACCACTGGCTGGGACGTTCACCTCGTGCACGGGCAACTCTGAAAAGGCGCGACTCAGCTTTGAGTTATTGACCTACTTTTGGGCGCCGCGCCGGCCTACATTTTCCTTGCTGGGACGTTGTGGCGTTCCAAGACGTACATGGAGGTGATGCACGTCCTACGAATCGTTCCCACTCTTCTGCAGAGCCGCGGTCCCATGAGCCCTCAGAGAACTAACGAGTTTGCGGCGGGATACGAGCCGTTGCGGGGGAGGGGGGCGAGGGGTTCCAAGTCAACCCTCTTCGCGGAGGAGCGCTAGTCTCGAACCTCTGACGGCGCAGGAGAGGCGCTCCCACAGACCTGTGCAGGAGGCCGGCGGCCCAACGGCTTGCTGGAGCGCCGGATACCTAATTGGTACGAACGGAAGAGCATAAGGATGTGATGAAAATGGATTACAGACTGCTGAGGCGTCGACAGGTTGAGGAAATCACGGGTATGAGCCGCTCGTCGATTTACCGGCTCATGCAGGTCGGAGAGTTCCCATGGCCCGTCAGGGTCGGGCCCACTCCGTCAGGTGGAGGGCAAGCGACATGACGAGCTGGTTGGAGTCGCGGCCGGTAGCGAGGAGCGAGGTTGGCTGACGACGATGTGCAGGCTGCCGCCAGGTTTGCCCAAGTCTTCGGGGCAACGCTCGTACCCCACGATGAGCTAATGGCGAAGGTCGCTGTATCGGCGTAGCCGAGGCGACTGATTTCGCGCTAGTCCCTGGTACGGAGACCGGCTAAGACGCCTCGTTCACCCTCTCCAGCGACTCCGCAATGGCAATCATCTCCGAATCGCTGAACATGGAGTCCCTAGACACTTTCAGGCATGTGTAAGAATCGAAGATGTGCAAGGAAAGGGAGTCTCTACCCTCCACGTCCAGTATGGTTGCCGGCTTCCCGCTTACTGTGATTCCTTTCCAATCCGATGCGTCCGCGGTGGGGCTTTGCTCGCCTTCGGGGGAGCACTGGGGATGCCCAATCTCAATCCACTGGCGTGGAGAGTCCGCGGACGTGTATTTTAGTGTGACACTGCACGGGAGGTAAGGCGCGCGCCGGTCGTTCTCCCTGCGTTTCTCATCGATTATCACGCTGGACAGCCCAAACCCCTCTGGAAGCCGGGGCGGTTCCTTCAGCGAAGGAAACTTGTTGCGAGCCTCGTGGATGCTTATGATGCGCGTCCTGCCCTCCAAGCCGCTGTCCATCAGGTCAACGAGTTCCAACATATCGAGCGTGAAGCTGCGGTGTTCGTCAGGAACGAAAAATGTGTGACACACCTGGGAGTCCGGCACGCGTTGCAGAACTGATACGGAGGATTCGTCCTCGGGAGTCCTGAAAATACACGCTGTGAAAAGGAGCGCTGCCACCGCACACAACAACAGTCCATTGACCACCCCACGACTTGGGAGAAACAACAATGACATGTTACCAGTATGGGAGACTGATTCCCCTCCCCTATCTCGATTAGGCGGGCATTATATCATGACGCCAAGAGCGTCAAGCGGGATGCGCCGGAATGAGGGGGTACGACATTGGAGGGAGGCTGACGAAGCTTCGACTGGTCGATTCGCGTCTTATCTTACAGGAAAAGGACCGCGGCAGCCGCTTCCGCAAAGTCGATCAGTGGCCCGGGGAAGATGCCCAAGGCCAGGATGCCAATTCCTGCGACGTACATGGCCACCTGGGGCACGTATGCGGTGGTCAGGCGATGCGACTCAGATATGCGTCATGGGCAACCTGGGACAAAATAGGACAAAGACCGAATGATAAGTGGTGGGCCTGGCGGTACCGTACTGCGACCTTCGAGCTGGTCGTGGCGCTATGAGCCTCGGCCGCGGGATGTTCCCCAGGTGTACGTTTTGACCGGGTGGCTCCTGAGGCTTTTTCCTCTCCTATCTCCGGCTACGTAGCGCCACAACGATGAGAACGACTCCAGCAACTATCCCAATCACTACCACAATGATAGCCCACCAAGGGAACCCCCCGTCTCCATCGTCCCCATCCTCGGGCGGCAATGGCTCCGCCGTGGGCGTGGGTGTGGGCGTTGACACTGGAGGCACAGTAGCTGTAGGTTCCAGCGTGGGCTTCGGGGTAGGCGTAGGTTCCGGCGTCGGCGTTGGTGTAGGCGTAGGTTCCGGCGTCGGTGTAGGAGGCTCCTCTTCAGTTTCGCCTAGACCCGATTCCGACCAAGCGCCGGCCCCATCAGCGTTGATGGCCCGCACCTGCGCCTCGTAACCGGTCCCCGGCCTCAGGTCTTCCAGGGTCGTGGATAGGCCGACGCCATCGTAGCCTGCGTCTCGAAACTCTCCACCGGCTTCCCGGTACTGTACGTCGTAGTCAGTTATCTCCGCCCCCTGGGTATCGGGCGCCGTCCAGCTAACCGCTAGGCCGGTCGGGCCGGCGCTGCTTACTTCAGGGGCTCCTGGCTGTGAGGGCGGCTCATCCATGTCCACTACGGT
Organism: Dehalococcoidia bacterium; assembly: GCA_965247645.1. GTDB lineage: Bacteria > Chloroflexota > Dehalococcoidia > Lucifugimonadales > UBA2985 > JAPPHY01. Next base: position 897,478 of record OZ252024.1, on the reverse strand, counting down.
TATCGTCACGTTGATGCCATTGACGCCATCTCGGCCGTCCCGCACCCTCATCTGCAGCAAGTACTCGCTCTGGACCTCGTAATCCAACAAGGTCCTTGTGGTGAGTTGCCCCGTCCAACGGTCCACTTCGAAAGTTGACACTTCTGTTCCTGACAACCAGTATTCCAGACGGTCATTGTCCCCGTCCCTGGCTGTCACCGGACCACCCACTGCTGTCCCTACGTCCGCATTCTCAGGAACAGTGCGGGTGGCGCTAGGGCCCTCGACGAATCCTGGCATGTAGTTCGCCTGTGTAATTGTGACAGTGACCGTACCGGTGTCCGTGCCTCCGTTTCCATCGCTCACCTCGTAGGTGAAGGAGTCGGAACCGCGGAAGTTGCCTTTGGGCGTGTACATGATCTCCGTCGTGCTACCCGGTTTGATGACGGCAGCGCCGTTTGATGGGCTGCTTATCACCGCAACCTCATTGACCACACTGATGGAGAGGGTGTCCCCATCCACGTCTATGTCGTTGGCGATTACGTTAAGGGATGTGGCCGATGCGTTCTCCAAAACAGTGAAGATATCATTGGAGGCATCAGGAGCATCGTTCACCGGTGTGACGGTTACGTCGACCCTACCCGTATCCGTACCTCCGTATCCGTCGCTCACCTCGTAGGTGAACGAGTCGGAACCGTGGAAGTCGGCATCCGGCGTATAGGTGACCTCCGTCATCGAGCCTTCCACGATCTCCGCTGTGCCGTTGCTGGGCTCGCTCACCGCGGTTACGCTGAGGGTGTCCTCATCCATGTCCGTGTCGTTGGCGATGACGTTGAAGAATTCCGCGGTGTCTTCTTTGATGGTAAAGGCATCGGGTATGGCTTCAGGGATTTTGTTACGCTCAGGCGTGGCCCGAACGATGTCCGAGGGCGGGCCGGCGCCAACATCGTCCAACTTGTCCACCGTGCGGACCTGGAAGGTGTACTCCATGCCGTTGGTCAGGCCTCTGACTGTGTGGAAGGTGGTGGTAGCATTGCTGCCGGAAATAGGGGACCACTGCGGGATACCCGACACGTAGACCGAACCGAAGCCATCGCTGCCCTCGGGCGCCCCGACCACGATGCTCTGGCCGTCCAGGGCGACGGAGTTTCCGAACTCGTCGGACTTCTCTACGGCCCCTTCTTCGATGGGTAAAGTGAGCCTGCCTGACTCCGTTCTGTGGTCTTTGTTCGGATCGTTGGTCCAGACGGCCCCGTCCGTCTTGGTGAAGAGGTAAGCCGCGCCTGAGCGAGCGTCATCACTATCGAAAGGGTCGATATCGGTGGAGTCCGCCCCGACCACGATGGTGCTACCCCGTACCGCGACGGAGGACCCGAATTCTTCGGACCCGTCGCTGTCAGAAGCCTCGAGCCTTGCCGCTTGGGACCACATACCAGAGCCCAGAATGAATACGTAAGCAGCGTTATTCTTGCGGGCCCCGACCACGACAGTGTTACCGTCCACCGCTATGGAAGACCCGAATTGCTCGCCACCGTCGGCGGTGAGTTTGGCCGCAGTAGTATTATCTATGTTGGCCCACCCGTTGGCTGGCTCGGTAAAGACGTAGGCCGCGCCGGCATTATCGTTGGTACCGATGTCGTGCAGGTTCGCTCCTACCACAACGGTGGTTCCATGCGCCGCAACGGAACGTCCAAGGCGATCGCCCTCCTCGCCGTCAGAGGCGATGAGCTTGGCGGTCTCGGTGGCGGTGGCCCAGACGTTGCCGGATTTGGTGAAGACGTAGGCCGAGCCAGATATATCGCCATTGTCGTCGTCCTGGTGCGCCCCAACCACGATAGTGTCGCCGTGCACAGCCACGGAGAATCCGAACTCGTCGTTGGCCGCGCCGTCCGAGGCTATGAGCTTCGCCTTCTGGCTCCACACGCCTGAGACCTTGGTGAAGACGTAGGCGGCGCCGTTGCGAGTGACGTCCTGGCGCGCTCCAACCACGATGGTGTCACCGTCCACAGCCACGGAATACCCGAACTCGTCGTTTACCGCCGGATCTGAAGCGGTGAGATTGGCCACCTCGCTCCACTCACCGGAGATCGGGTTTCTGGTGAAGACGTAGGCGGCGCCGGCGTTGGATTTGCCGTCTACGTCGTGCTGATACGCCCCGACCACGAGGGTGTCACTATCCACCGCTACCGATTCCCCGAACTTTCCGTCCGCCTCGCTGTCGGACCCGGCGGTGAGCTTGGTCTGCTCGGGAGGCTGCAGTACATCGTAGTGATCTAGGGTGGAATCGTCCGAGAGTTTCCAACTCAACTCCACGGCACGGTCTCTTGCCTTCGCGGCCAGATCTTCGGGTTTGCCCGGCTTCGCAAGCTTGGGCGTGGCCGCGTCGGTTTCCGCAGAACGAGTATTGCCTGCGGCGTTCACGGCACGCACCCGAAAGCCGTACTCTTGGTCGTTGGTCAGATGGAGCGCCCGGTAGACGTAGTACCGGTCATCGGACATGGTCAATTCTGTTGAGACGAAGTCCACCCACTTCGCATTTGATATGTTGATCGCGTATGCCGAACCGCGACTACCGTCGTCCTGGGGCACGCCTGCCAGGAGAGTACCGTCATCTCCTATCGCAACGGAGTGTCCGAACCAGTCGTTCTGGTCGGGGTCGGGGCCGGCGAGATTGAGCGTCTGGCTCCACTTGCCGGAGTTCGGATCCCTGGCAAACACGTAGGCCGAACCGGAGCCAGGAACAACGCGGTCGTCGCGGTCGAACAGATACGCCCCGACGACGACGGTATTGCCGTTCACTGCAACTGATTTGCCGAACCCATCGCCCATGTCGCCGTTGGAAGCGGTGAGCTTTACCCCATTGTCCCACACACCGGCATTCCTGGTGAAGACGTAGGCGGCGCCGGAGTCAGCGACGTCGTCAGTGGTGTCTACGTCGTCATCATTGGCGTTTTCCAGGTGCGCTCCGACGACGACGGTATCAACGTCGATGGCCACCGAGATCCCGAATTCGTCCTTCGCCGCGCCGTCGGAGGCAGTGAGCTTGGCGGTCTCAGTGGCGTCGGCCCAGGCGACGTCGGGTGACTTGGTGAATACGTAGACCGCGCCGGAACTGTCGCCATTGTCGTCGTCCAGGCGCGCCCCAACCACGACGGTGTCACCGTCGATGGCCACGGAGATTCCAAGCTCGTCGTTCGCCGCGCCGTCGGAAGCGATGAGCTTGGCAGTCTCGGTGGCGGTGGCCCAGACGTTGCCGGATTTGGTGAAGACGTAGGCCGCGCCGGGCCCCACATCGACGGTCACATCGTTTTCGTCTTGATAGCTGGGCTGGTGCGCTCCGACCACGACGGTATCAACGTCGATGGCGACGGAGATCCCGAATTCGTCCTTCGCCGCGCCGTCGGAGGCAGTGAGCTTGGCGGTCTCAGTGGCGTCGGCCCAGGCGACGTCGGGTGACTTGGTGAATACGTAGACCGCGCCGGAATCAGTCAAATTGTTGTCAATGTCGTTGAGATCGATGTAGTCGGCCTTGTGCGCCCCAACCACGATGGTGTCTCCGTCGATAGCGACGGAGATTCCGAACTCGTCGTTCGCTGCGCCGTCGGAGGCGGTGAGCTTGGCTACCTGCGTCCACTTACCGGTGAGGTCCTTGGTAAATACGTAGGCGGCGCCGGAGCTATCACCATCGTCGTCGTCCTGGTGTGCCCCAACCACGGCGGTGTTGCCACCTATCGCTACCGAATACCCGAACTCGTCGTTGGCCGCGCGGTCTTCGGCGGTCAGCGTGCTCTGGGGGACCTGCAAAAGCTGGTACTTGTCAATTGGCGGATCTTCCTCGTCATCTGGCACACGCCATTCGACCGTTGCCTGGGTGTCGCCGGCGGTAGCGCTGAACCCGGTGGGCCGCTTGGGCTTGGCTTCTATTGTCACGGGAATGGATTCCGAGTCCTGTTCACCGCGGCTATTGATGGCGCGGACGGCAAAGATGTATGTGGTTTCCTCGCTCAGACCGCGTACGGTGTGGGAGGTAGCGCTGGAGTTGCTTCCCTGGATAGTGGTCCAACTGTCGTCCTGACGGTACGCATACCTGGTGACTGGCGGGTCCTGGTCTTGGGGAGTACCCCAACTCAGCTTCACCTGGCCGACTCCGGTCTGCACGGCTAGGAAGTCGTCGGGGGCCGCGGGACGCGAGCCGGCCCGTCTCGGGGTCGCAGCCACTTCGGACGGAGCGCCTTCTCCGGCCGCGTTCACGGCGCGGACCCGGAAGGTGTACCGTTGGTTGTTGGTCAGGTCTGAAACCACGTGGGAGGTGGTCGAAGCCCCGCTTTCCGTTATGTCGCTCCAAGCGCCGTTCGCCCCTTGCTGGTACTTGTAGCTTGTGACCGGCGGCGAGCCCTCGGCGGGGAGGTCCCAACTCAGAATTACCTGCTCGTCGCCCGGCTCGGCTCGGAGCCTGGTGGGCGCCGCGGGGGCGGTCACGATTGTAACTAACAGGGAGATGGAGGGGACGCCCTCGCCGGCGCTGTTGACGGCGCGGACGGCGAAGGTGTAAGTGGAGCCCGCGCTCAGGTTGGAGTCGGAGACGGTGTAGGAGACGGTGGCGAAATCGCTATCTGAAATGGTAGCCCAAGCGGGAGTGTCTACGTCATTAGAAATGTCGTCCTGGATGTACTCATACTCGGTGACGTTCAGGGGATCGGCAGTCTGTCCCCACTCCAAACGCACCTCTTTTGCGCCGGTCTGCACAGCGGAGAAGTTCCTGGGCTTCAGGGGGGGCGATCCCGGCGTCGCCGTATCCGCGGATTTCTGGGCAGGGAGGCCAGCGTCGCCGTCGTTCACCGCGCGGACGGCGAAGGTGTGCTCCACACCGTTGGTCAGGCCAGTCGCAAAGTGGGATGTGGTCTCTCCCGTGCTCCCGTCAATGGGGTTCCAGTCCTGGATGCCATATATGTAGGCGGCGCCCTGATCGTTGTCGCCTTGCCCGTTTGCCCCGACCATGACGGTGACGCCGGAGACTGCCACGGAAAGTCCATACCTGTCGCCACCAGCGGTTCCAGATCCGGTGAGTTTGGCCGCCTCGGTACTATCGACCCAGCCGCCGCTCTCGGGCTTGGCGAAGACGTAAGCCGATCCTGACCTGGTGGAGTTCAGGGCGTCCGCCCCGATAATGACGGTGTCACCGTCCACCGCTACCGAACTCCCGAACTGGTCGTCGCCGCTGCCGTCGGAGGCGGTGAGCATGGCCGTCTCGGTGCCTGGGCTGTAGGCCCAGCCGGTATCGGGCTTGGTGAACACGTAGGCCGCGCCCTCATCGTCATTGGTATCGTTGTCGTCGTCGTCGTAGTCGTTGTAGGGCGCTCCAACCACGATGGTGTCACCGTCGATTGCTACTGAACGCCCGAAACCGTCGCCATCGACTCGGAAGTAGGCGGTTAGCTTGGCTACCTGGTCACCTGCGCTGTTGGCCCAGCCGGTGGCGGGCTTGGTGAAGACGTAGGCCGAACCCGTACTACTATCGTCTCCGCTGGCCCCAACCACGATGGTGTCACCGTCGATCGTCACCGAGATTCCGAACTCGTCGTCCGCCGCGCCATCGGAAGCGGTGAGTTTGGCGGTCTCGGTGGCGTCGGCCCAGGCGACGTCGGGTGACTTGGTGAAGACGTATGCCGAGCCGGAGCTGGTGCCATTGTCGTCGTCCAGGTGTGCCCCAACCACGACGGTGTCGCCGTCCACCGCTACGGAAATCCCGAACTCGTCGTCCTCCGCGCCGTCGGAGGCTAGGAACTTTGCCGTTTCCGTGGTGTGGTCGACGTTTCCATCTCCATCTCCATCTTCATCGTTGGCCCAGCCGGTGGCGGGCTCACCGAATACGTATACTGCCCCTGTCTTGTTCGTGTGGTCGGGAACGCCAACGACTATCGTGTCGCCATTCGAAGTGTCTTCATGTACCGCCACAGATAGTCCGAATCTATAGTTAGTACCCGGATCCCTGGGTCTGAGCCTGGCCACCTGGCTCCACGTGCCCAATGGGTCCCTGGTGTATACGAATGCGGCGCCGGAATTATCGGGGTTGTCCTCCCCGGGCATTCCGACCACGGCGGTGTCGCCGTCTATCGCTACGGCATACCCGAACTCGTCGTTCGCCTCCCGGGTATCGGCGGTCAGCACGGCATTCTCGGCATGCTGCCATAGCTGGTAGCTGGTGATTGGCGGCGAGCTCTCGCCTGGGAGTTCCCAGCTCAGCCTCACCCGCGTATCGCCGGGCGCAGCGGAAAGCTCAGTCGGCTTCGCTGGCCTCGGCTTTAACGGTGTGGCCCTGACGTCCGAGGGAGGGCCGGTGCCTTCCACTTTGTCCACCGCGCGGACCTGAAGGCTGTACTCGACCCGGTTGGTCAGACCGGTGACGGTGTGGGACGTGGTCGTCGCGCGGCTATCGGCGATGTCGGCCCAACCGGGGACTACCCACAGGTAGACGGCGCCTGAATCTGGGCCGCTGATGTTGGACTTTCCCGCTCCGGCGATGACGGTATTGCCCACCACCGCAACGGAATGCCCCAACCAGTCGTCCTTGCCACGGGAGGGGCCGGTGAGCTTGGCCGTATGGCTCCACTTGCCGGAGTTAGAATCCCGTGTGAAGGCGTAAGCCGAGCCGGAATTGTCGCCATTGTCGTCGTCCAGGTAGGCCCCGACCACGATGGTGTCCTCGTTATCGTCCACCGCCACGGAAATCCCGAACGCGTCTCCTCTCGCAGCGTCGGAGGCGATGAGCTTCGCAGTCAATTTGGCCTTGCCGTCGTCATCCAGGGAGCCCCAGTCTTTCCAGTCTATCGAGCTGTCGCCGTTGGCGTCGGTTTCGGGCTTGGTGAAGACGTAGGCCGCACCGGCGTTAGCCTTCTCGGTGCCGACGCCGACATCGTACTTGTGCGCCCCGACCACGACGGTGTCACCGTGCACGGCCACGGAGATTCCGAACTCGTCGTCCGCCGCGGCGTCATCGGCGGTGAGCTTGGCGGTCTCGGTGGCGGTGGCCCAGCCGCCGCTCTCGGGCTTGGTGAAGACGTAGGCCGCGCCGGTGCTCACATCGGTGCCGTCAACCGTGTTTTGGTTTCCGTGCGCTCCCACTACGACGGTGTCGCCGTGCACGGCCACGGAGATTCCGAACTCGTCGTCCGCCGCGGCGTCATCGGCGGTGAGCTTGGCGGTCTCGGCGCCGGTGGCCCAGCCGGCCGCGGGCTTAGTGAAGACGTAGGCCGAACCGGAATTGTCGCCGTTGGTGGCGTCGTCATCTTGGTGTGCTCCCACTACGATGGTGTTGCCGTGCACAGCCACGGAGATTCCGAACTCGTCGTTCGCTGCGGCGTCGGAAGCGGTGAGCTTGGCCTTCTGTTCCCATTTACTGTTACTCGAATTCCAGGTGAAGACGTAGGCGGCGCCTTTGCTGCTGTCGTTTTGGTGCGCTCCCACCACGATGGTGTCGCCGTCGACCGCCACGGAGATTCCGAACTCGTCGTTCGCCGCGCCGTCATCGGCGGTGAGCTTGGCCGCCCAGCTCCACGGATCGGTAGACGAGCTCCTGGTAAAGACGTAGGCCGAACCGGCATTGCCGATGGTGTTGCCGTCGTCGGTGTGGTCGTCTTGATACACCCCGATCACCGCGGTATTGCCGTCCAACGCCACGGAGATTCCGAACCCGTCGCCCCGCGCCACCGGGTCGTCGGTGGAGGAGGCGGTCAGCATGCGGCCCTGAGTAATCTGGAGCAGTTGGTACTTCCCTATTGTCGAATCTTCGGGGTCGTCCCAGGTCAGGGCCACCACGGCATCGCCCGCGTCCGCGGTCAGCCCGTCCGGCGGGTCCGGTATCGCAAACATGGGCGTACTACCGGCGCGGGCCGAGGCCAAACCCGCGCCTGCGGCGTTCACGCCCCGCACCTGGAAGGTGTGTTCCTCGTCGTTCGTCAGGCCGGCGACGATGTGAGATCTGGTCCCAGCGTCGCTATCCAGGGTGTCTACTATGTCGACCCACTCCAAAACGCTCAAGAAATACGCCGCACCCTCATCGTCATTGGTGTCGCTGTCGGTGTCGTCGTAGTCGTTGTAGGGGGCGCCAACCAGGACGGTGTCGCCGCTGATAGCGACGGAATACCCATAGCGGTCCCCCTCTGCGGCGTCGGAGGCAGTGAGCTTGGCTTTCTGGCCCCATCCACCGGCGGAGTCCCGGGTGAAGACGTAGGCCGAGCCAGATAGATCGCCGTTGTCGTCGTCCTGGTGCGCCCCCACCACGATGGTGTCGCCCTCCACGGCCACGGAGATTCCGAACTCGTCGTCCGCCGCGCCGTCCGCGGCGATGAGCTTCGCCTTCTGGCTCCACACGCCTGAGACCTTGATGAATACGTAAGCCGCACCGTTCTTGGCGTCGACCTGACGCGCCCCGATCACGGTGGTCTCGCCGTCCACCGCGACGGAGATTCCGAACTCGTCGTCCGCCGCGCCGTCCGAGGCTATCAGCTTCGCCTCCTGGCTCCACACGCCGGAGACCTTCGTGAACACGTAGGCCGAACCGTTCCTGGTGTCGTCCTGACGCGCCCCGATCACGGCGGTGTCGCCGTCCAACGCGACGGAGATTCCGAACTCGTCGTTTGCCGCGCCGTCCGAGGCGATGAGCTTGGCGGTCTCTACTCTGTGGTCTCCTGAGACCGGAGCGTTGCCCCAGAGGCCGCCGAACTTGGTGAAGACGTAGGCCGCGCCGGAATTGGTCACAGTGGCACTTTGGTCGTTTTGGTGCGCCCCCACGAGGATGGTGTCGCCGGCGACGGAGACGGAGATTCCGAACTCGTCATCCGCTGCAGCGCCGAAGGCGGTGAGCTTGGCGGTCTCGTTAATGATGTCGTCATCGTCGCTATCCCAGCCGTCGGTGGGCTTGGTGAAGACGTAGGCCGCGCCAGCATTGGAGATGGTGTTGCCGCTTTCGCCAGGATCGTTTTGGTGCGCCCCGATCACGGCGGTGTTGCCGTCCACCGCGACGGAAATTCCGAACTCGTCGTTCTCCGCGCCGTCGGAAGCGGTGAGTTTAGCTACCTGGCTCCACGGATCGGTGGGCGAGCTCCTGGTAAAGACGTAGGCCGCACCGGCGTTGGAGGTGGTGTTGCCGCTTTCGCCAGGATCGTTTTGGTACGCCCCGATCACGGCGGTGTTGCCGTCCACCGCCACCGAATATCCGAACAGGTCGCCCAGGAGGCCGTCGGCGGCGGTCAGCTTGCTCTGGTCTATCTGCAAGTGCTGGTACTTGTCTATGGGCGGCGAGTCGGCGACGGGATTGTCCCAACTCAGCTTCACCTGCTCGTCGCCCGCGTCTGCGGTGAACCCGGTGGGCGCCGCGGCCCGGGCTTCTATAGTTACTTCCTTGCTGGGAGATGAGTTTTGACCGCCACCGTTGACGGCGCGGACGGCGAAAGTGTATTTGGTCCCCGCAGTCAGGCCGGTGACCGTGTGGGAGGCGGTGCTCGAATCGCTTTCGTCGATCTTGGCCCAATTTTGACTGCCCTGTTTGAACGTATAATGCCTGACGGTCAAAGGTTTAGCGCTCGCGGTCCACGCCAAGCGCACCTCGCCGATGCCGGTCTGATTGGTGGTGAAGTCTCCGGGTCTGGAGGGGCCGAACGTCGCCGCCACCGGCGTCTCGTCCACTTCGGACGCACCGCCCTCTCCGGCCGCATTCACCGCGTGGACACGGAAGGTGTGCTCGGCCCCGTTGGGCAGACGAGTCGCGATGTGAGACGTAGTCCCCGCTCCGCTGCCGGGGATGTCGGCCCACTCCGCTTCGGTGCCGAACACGTAGGCCGAACCCTTAGCGCTATCGTCCCCGGCCGCCCCGACCAACACGGTGTCGCCGTCGACCGCCACGGAGTTGCCGAACCGGTCATTCTGACTGCGATCGTAGGCCGTGAGCGTGGTCGTCTCAGTGGTGTGGTCGAATTCACCATCATCGTCTGAATCTGTATCGTTGGCCCAGCCGCCGTCTGGCTTGGTGAACACGTACACTGTACCGCGCTTGCTGTCGTCTTGGTCCGCTCCAACCATGACGGTGTTGCCGTCCACCGCGACGGAGATTCCAAACTGGTCGTTCTCGGCTCCGTCGGAGGCGGTAAGCTTGGCCGTCTCATTTCCAGTGGCCCACCCGGCGGCGGGCTTGGTGAAGACGTAGGCCGCACCCTCATCGTCATCGGTGTCGCCGTCGGTGTCGTCGTAGTCGTTGTAGAGCGCGCCAACCACGATGGTGTCTCCGTCCATGGCTACGGAATAGCCGAACTTGTCGTTGGTGGCGCGGTCGGAGGCGGTCAGCCTGCCAGTTGCGACGTTTGCTTTCTTTTTATCCCAGTCGTGCCAGACGCCGGTGGCGGCGGACTTGGTGAATACATAAGCCTCTCCTCGGTAGTTGTCGCCCACTTCGTGCGCTCCCACGACGACCGTGTCACCATGCACCGCTACGGAGCGACCGAACCGGTCGCCGTCCGACTGGCCTATCAGCGTGGCCGTCTCAGTCATGTCGGCCCAGCCGTTTGCGGGCCTGGTAAAGATGTAGGCCGAGCCCCTCGCTCCGGTGTCTTCCTCGGGCGCCCCGACCACGATCGTGTCGCCGTGCACAGCCACCGAAGTTCCGAACTCGTCGTTCGCCACAGCGTCGGAGGCGGTGAGCCTGGCCGTCTGAGTCATGTCGGCCCAGCCGGTGGCGGGCCTGGTGAAGACGTATGCAGCGCCAACATCGCCCATATCGACGTTGGGGGGGTCGGGGTGGTCCTCCTCGTACGCGCCAACGACGATGGTGTCGCCGTGCACAGCGACGGAATGCCCGAAGCCGGCATCACCCCTGCGAACTAAAGCGGTGAGCTTGCCCACCTGGTACCAGCCCCGTGCGTCCCTAGTGAAGACGTAGGCCGCGCCGGTATTGTTGGGGTCGTCCCCAAGTGCCCCAATCACCAGGGTGTCGCCGTCCACGGCGACTGACCACCCTAGCTCGTCGTCGTCCGCACGGTCGTCAGAGATCAGCTTGATGCTCTCAGGAAACTGAAACACCTGGTACTTGGTTATGGACGCATTGACGGGGTCATCCCAGGTCAGCCGCACCTGGGTGTCGCCGGCCTCGGCGGCGAATGGGTCGGGCGCCGCCGATTTGGCGACGACAGTCACGGGCTGGGCCCCGGAGGAGGCGCTTTCGTCGAAGCTGTTGGCGGCGCGGACGGCGAAGGTGTACACGACGCCCTGGGTCAGGCCAGTGATGATGTGGGAGACGGCGCTGTGATCGCTCTCCGAGATCGTGGTCCAAGAGCCGCTGTTCTGCTTGAACTGGTAACCGGTGACGTTCAACGGGTTGGAACTCGCCTCCCACGTCAACTCCACTTGGCCGATGCCGGTCTGCGCGGCGGAAAAGCCTTCGGGTTTGACCGGGGCCGAAGACGCCGTCGCCGGAGTCGCGGACTGCTCGCCGGACGCATCGCTTTCTCCCGCGGCATTCACGGCGCGGAGCTGGAAGGTGTAGGACGCGCCGTTGGTCAGGCCGGTCACGATGTGGAAGGTGGTCCCGGACCTGCTCCCGGGGATTGCCTGCCAATCGCCTAAGGCGTCGGCGCCCTCCTTCTGCCGGTACTCATACGCGGATATGGTGAAATCGGCGGGGCTTCTCCAGCGAAGCCACACCTGTCCGTCGCCCGCGACGGCAGAGAATGAGTCGGGCGCCGCCGGTTTGGCGACGATAGTCACGGACCGGGAGTCGGACTCAGTTGAACCGGCGCTGTTGACGGCGCGGACAGCGAAGGTGTATGTGGGAACGGCGCTCAGGCCGGTGACGGTGTGGGAGACGGTGCTGGAATCGCTGCCTGGGATGGTTTTCCATACGGTGCCGCTGCCGTCGGCGGCGATGTACTCATAACCGGTGACGGTCAGCGGGTAACGGTGCGCGTCCCACGTCAACTCAACCTGGCTGACACCAGTCTGCGTGGCGGAAAAGTTTCGCGGTCTGGCCGGAGCGTAAGATGCCGCCGCCGGAGTCGCGGACTGCTCGCCGGTCGGAGCGCTCTCCCCGGCCGCGTTCACGGCGCGGACATGGAATGTGTAGGACGTGCCGTTGGTCAGGCCGGTCACGATGTGGGACGTGGTCAGCGCGTTACTACCGGCGATGTCGGCCCAACTGCCGAAAACGCCCCCAATCTTTTGCTGGTACTGGTACCCGGTAATCGACGCATTGCCGGGGTTATGCCAGCTCAACTTTACCTGGGTGTCGCCGGTTAGGGCCTGCAGCCCGGACGGCTGTTCCGGGGGTTGTGCCTGCGCAAACGTGTTCAACGGGCCGGAGGACCCGGAGAGCAAGATGACAAGCGCCATCGCGGCCACTAGTGCCAATCCCCGGAACCTGGATCTAGTTCGCATAGAAAACGTACCTCACACCTGTCTCGTGCGAGGCATGCGTCGCCAAGCTGGCTTGAAAACTAGTGCCACACAACTTAAGGCACACAACTATCTGCTGAGGTTACTACACTGAGTTCTATGAAAAGTCAGTTTATGATACTTCCAAATTTGCCACCTAACAAGTGGGAGATGTTTTAGGGGGTAGGCGGCGCACCTTTCTCTTTGGTAAAGAGCGTCTCCTCGGATAAGGGCGGCGCCTGGACGATTACCTAATCGGTCCTGGGGTCGACCACCGTCTCGCCCCAAATACAGCCGTCGGGGGAGGCCAACAGCGGTTGCTGGTAGGTGATCAGAAGTCTTTTGGAGCCGCTGGTCAACGCCTTCGACAACGCCCCCCGCAGGGTGTTGAACACCTCTGTACTCGTGGACCTCATCGCCGACCAGCAGGTCGAAGAAGTCCCGCATCCTCTTCTTGATGTAGTCTGCCAGAGGGTAGCGGCGGGGGCCTGACGCGGTGGAGCGACGGAAGCGCTCCAGGCAGGTGATGGAGCTGACGATAGCGGCGCGGGCCTTGGTCGCCGTCTCTCCCAGCTCCCGCTCATCACAACTCCGGCTTGCGCCTCACCGAGCTAGGTAAAACACCGATTACATGGCCAACTCGAACCTGAGCGAGAAGGTTCTTGATTTTGTCCAGTTAGGTGGGCTTGGGGGGTCGCCTAGAGAACTGTTCGATAGATCACATAGGGCATTGCGCCAGTCCCATCACGGTTCATGCCCTAGCCGAGGAGGCCCATATGAGTTTGTCGCCGTCCCACTCTTGGTGGTTGCCAACAGCCTTGCCTTAGCCTTTGATGGGCGGTTATGGCTATGAGTGTTGGCCTGCCCAACTCATTGTACAAATACCCGCCCTTGCAGCACTATCTTAACGTGTGTTACAAAGACTGTGCCAAGATGCGCTGTGCGATGTTCGATATGGCCTTCCGTGCAATGCTGTATTCAAGATTCATATTGAGGTGGCCGTCCGTTAACCCGTGTAATGCGGGCGTGCGCGCTCAATCCGGTCTTTGTGGTGTATCCGGTTTTGCGGCTCACAAATCAAGTAGTATCGACAATAGAGGAGAACAGCTATGACCAGAGTCCCTTATCTGACCCGAGATGACCTGCCCTCGGACAAAAGAGTTCTGTATGACCAGGTAGCGGCCCATCGAGGACATGTGGCCAGACCTTTCGCGGCCCTTCTCAACAGCCCTGACGTGGCGTCCAGAGTAGCACTGATCGGGGAACAGCTCCGCTATGTTTCGGCTACCCTATCCCCCGATGCCAGAGAGATTGTCACCTTGACTACCGCGAGAACACTCAAGTGTCAGTATGTATGGACGCATCATTGCGACTCGGCTAGACAGGCCGGTGTTAGGGAGGAGGTAGTTGAAGCGATCAGGGAAGGCGGCCCGCCCCGGCGTCTGCTGCCGAAGGAAGGGGTGTTCGTCCAGTTTACACAGGAGCTCCTGGAAGACAAGCGAGTCAGGGATGCGACTTACAGCGCAATCGAACACCTGTTGGGGCAGCAGGGAGCTGTCGAACTGATTGTGACGATTGGTTACTACTCAATGCTCTGCTTGGCGATTAACGCATTGGAGATAGGTCTTGAAGATGGAGTAGCGCCCCTTCTGCCGACATGAAGATACCCTCTCTACGTGGTCAGTGGTCTGTAGGCCGTCAGCGAAAAAGGGACACGTGAATTCTGAGGCTGACGGAACCATGAGGTGGTTTTCAATAGGCCCTCAGCCTTGCCGGGCCAGCGCCTCGGGGTAGGTCGAATACCTAGCCTAGACCGATAACAGCAGCCCTGGTGGTGGTGTTCATGTTACCATCCCACTAGCGAACTGACCTCTATCACTCCCCATGCCACGGAGCATGTCGAAAAATGTTGGACATGTCTTCGAGACACAATGGAAATCTTCTATTACAACGCCCGGTGTTTTCAGCCCCATTATTGAAAACGCCATGGCAATTCTGTGGTCACCAAAAGAGTCTATCGTCGTTCCCGCCGGTGTCCCGGGGTATACGGAAATAGTGTCCTCGGTCTCCTCAACCCTGATCCCCATCCGACCCAACCCCACGGCCACGCTATTCACACGATCCGACTCCTTGCCGCGTACATGAGCAATGTTCGTTATCGTAGTGGGCGTATTCGCATAAGGCGCCACGCACGCCAGGGTCATCATCATGTCAGAAATATCTCCAATGTCTACCTCTATTCCCCTGAGCCCTCCCGCGCCTGGCCCTTCCACGATTGTGCTTGACCCATGTTGAGCTAGCCTGCAGCCCATTATCTCCAGCAGCCGCAAGAACTCGATGTCCCCCTGGAGTGAACCCGCGAGAGGTAGGTGCTCTAGCGTGACACGCCCACCTACTATTGCTGCTGCGGCCGCGAAATAGGAGGCAGTGGAAGCGTCAGGCTCAACAGTGTATTCTAGGGCCTTGTAGGAGTATAGATTTGGAACCTCGAAGATGTCGACGGCCAGCTGGTTGACGGTTACACCAAAACGCTCCATCAATGCCGTGGTCATCTCAACATAGGGTTTACTAACTTGGACATCGGCATGGATCTTTAGAGAAGACTTGCAAAGAGGGGCTGCCATCAACATCGCCGAGACAAACTGACTACTCTCGCTAGCATCTATCTGAATATGACCACCTGCCATTCCCTCCGTGATCAATTCCAAGGGGAACGTTCCAGTTTCAGAATCGATGTGGACACCTCGAGACTCAAGTGCATGGATAAGGGAGGTCATGGGCCTGCGCTTCATTTGCTCTGTGGCGTCAAATCGATATGTGCCAGAGCCAGCTCCGGCGGCAGCCAGCAGGAAACGAGCGGCGGTTCCGGCGCTGCCGCACCACACAGACGCAGCCCTGGCAGGAATATGTCCACCAGACCCATTAATGACGCAGACGGTTGTGTCCGGTTGCTGTATGGAGAAGCCCAACTCCCTGAGCGCTTGGACGAATACCCAGGAGTCATCACTAGTCTGAATGTTTGAGAATTTGGATGTGCCCTCCGCTAAGGCTCCGAGCAACAGCACGCGGTTTGAGATACTCTTGGATCCGGGTACTAAGACAGAAGCCTCTAATTCATGGCCTATCTGCTCAATCGCAACCTGGTTTGAATGTAACATTCATGCCCCTTAAGCTGTCGAGTCAGCTGGACACTTCCAGAAAATTCTATCACATTCTACGCCTGTGTAGATTGTCAGCAACAATGGGACGGGTGAAGGCTCTGTTCATAGGGCCTGGATGTCCTTGGGAAAACGGTTACGTAGAGTCAGTCAACGGGAAACTGAGGGACGAGTTCTTAAGCGGTGAAGTGTTCAGCACCCTTGCCGAAGCCCAGATACTCATGGAGTGGTGGAGGAGAGAGTACAACCAGGAGAAGCCTCATCGTGCCCTGGGATACCGTCCACTTGCACCCAAGAACACATCCCCACAAGACTCGCATTTCGACTGGTCCAGTTTCCGGGGTGAGGACCAACGTCGATACGTGGTAGCTTGGGGATAGTCCAACACACTCGACGTCTGCCTTTGCGCCGAAACATTGGCTGAGGCGCTGGAGAGGGTAAGGCCTGAGGTGTTCAAAACCGCCCCAAGGGAGCCAGTTCACCAGCCGGAAGTTCACCCAGGTCCTTCAGAATCGAGGGGTGAAGATCAGCATGGATGGTAAGAGGCGGTAAGTCGACAACATCTTTGTGGTGCGGTTGTGGCGCACAGGTGGCGTGATGTACTTGACCTGCAAGCTGTATCCAGTTAGGCCAGCAGAGGCGGACTCTCGTGCGCCTCGTAGCCAATACTTCAAGAAGCTGCCGTAGTTGCCAGAATTGCTTCCCCGATTTGGTTCCCTAACCTGTTGTCTGGATAAGGGCAAGCAATGCCGTATTACAAACTTCCGGGTAGGTGATTCATCATGTCCGCCGTACCGTTTATCCGGGTAATTCTACAATCGACACCCAAGTCGGCCGGTTGCCCAACGGGTAAGTCTCCATCGGCGTCAGTTTCCCGGTGTCCGGGTTGATGCTGAAGGAGGCCATGCGGCCCGATTCCTGCCCGGCGGAGAAGAGAAACTTCTCTTGAGGGTCCAGGCACAAGGCGTTAGGTATCGGCTCTGAGGGAACGATACCGTTGGCGGTCAATTCTCCCGTCGCCGTATCTACTGAAAAGCAAGCGATGCTGTTATGTCCCCGGTTGTGAGCGTAAAGGAATCTCCCCGACGCGGAGACCTGAATCTGGGAGCAGGTATTCCTTTCCTCGAAACCATCCTCAGGCAAGGTGGTTATAGTTTGAAACAGCGACAGCGTTCCTGATCCGGTGTCCAGTCGATAGCCACTCACGCTGCAACCCTGCTCGTTGGAAAAATAGAGGATGTCCAAGGACGGGTGAAAACAAAAGTGGCGGGGACCTAGAATCTCTTCCAGATCCACCCGGGCCGGCGAATTCGGGCTAATATGGCCGGTGTCTTGATCGAACTTGAACTGAAAGATAGCGTTGGGTCCATTGCCAGCGATGTGTGGCACAAAAGCGTAGGTATTGGTCGGGTCGGTCTGCATTGCGTGGGCGCCGGTGGCCGTTTCCAGCCATTCGATAGGTGGGCCCCCCACCGAGCCATCATCACCAATCGGATGCACTCCCACATGGGCGCCCTGGTAATAGGCCGACAGCATGAACCTCCCCCTGCGATCGGTGGAAATGAATGTGGGATTAGCTTCCAGCGGCACATTCCCGGTCCAGGTGAGTCCCCCGTTGGCCTGGTCAATCTCAAAGCTGGCTATCTGAGGAGTGTCGCGGCAGCCGGCGTAAAGAAACTTCCGGTCCGGGCTGATTACCAGGGTGGACGGCCCGCCTGGTACGGATACCTCAACCTGATGAGTTAGCTTTCCAGTTCGCGGGTCGATTTCAAGAACCGAAATCTGGTCGTCCTCTTGCAGTGCAACGTACATGAAATAAGGCATTGCTTCCTCCCGATGGTAAGTTCTTGAGGGAGAAGTCCGGTACTTTTCGCAACTATACCGGTCTTACAGCCCTAGTAGCGCGACCCCGGTGTCCAATACATATTTGTGGTGGAGCTGGGGGGAGTCGAACCCCCGACCTCCTCAATGCCATTGAGGCGCTCTCCCAACTGAGCCACAGCCCCACGGAGACTCAATATACCAGAAAGCCTTGTGTCCGCACAACCGGAGCTTAGCCCCTGAGCGCTCGCTTGTTGCAATGTCATTCCGCGTCTGGCTGAGGACACTCTGCCGCTCCCATAATCTCCGCTTTCTGCGTACGCGTTCCGCTTGCGGGGAGTTGGCTGGATATATTATTATGGTTGCATGACATCGGCGCATTGGTGGCGGGCGTTGGCCCTACATCGGCGCTAAAATAGGGGCTTTACCTGGAAAGGGCGAGCATCATGTTGAGATTTGTCGAGGAAATAGTCCTGCTTCTGCTTCGCGACGATGACGGGAGGTTCGTAACCGTGTCCAACTGGTCGCTGGACTACGCCACCGCCGGTGCTGTGCTGATGGACCTGGCGATGGAGAACCGCATCGACACAGACCTGGACAGCCTGTTTCTCATCGATGCCACGCCCATCGGCGACAGCCTGCTTGACCCCACGCTGGCCGAGATTGCAGCCCAGGCCGAGATGGGGGAGAAGCACGACGCCCGTTTCTGGGTTACAAGCACGGCAAGGAGCGGCCCAGCCATCCGCGAGGAGGCGCTTTCCCGGCTGGTGGAGGAGGGCATTCTGGAGCGCCAGGACGACCGCTTTCTCTGGGTGTTCCGCTCCAGGCGTTACCCGTCCGTAGATGGCAATGCGGAGCGCGAGGTGAAGCTACGCATTATGGACGTGCTGTTCAGCGATGGCATCCCCAGCCCGCGCGACGTGGTGATCATCTGCTTGGCCGACGCCTGCGACATCTTCAAGGAGCTGCTGACCCGGCAAGAGCTGGCCACGGTGGCTGCTCGTATCGAGCAGGTGCGCAAGCTGGACCTCATCGGCCAAGCCATGTCTCGGGCCATCCAGGACATTGAGATGTCGGTGGCCGTATCGGTGCAGGCGCACGTAATGTACTGACCCGCAGCCGGCAGTCGTCCCAACCCTTCGACGCTTGGAGCGCCCACCATGAGGTAGGGTGATTGCTCCCCGTGATTTTCACTCTGCCATAAACGCTGCGGTCGATCATGGCCTTGGCAGGCTGGATTTCCCCCACTGTATGACTTGGGGCCTTACTGATACCTTACTGATAAGGGTGGGGGACCTGAGGAATTTGAGTCTCAATGCTACCTCTGTAATGCGCTCTGGTATGATGAGGTAGATATGCAACTGTACAATCAAATATCCTGTTGGGAAAATAGGCGAAGGGTCAGGCGATTAAAGGAGTTGCGCAATGCCATCGTCAGATATTTTGAGAATGAATCAAGTACACTAAATAATCTGGCTCTTCGTACCACAATCAATTTAATGATTGTATCCAGTGAAAGGATGATTAGGGCTGCGGGTATTCCCACAACTGTGCATTCATATAATCCAAGAACGACTAGCAGTGTTGCTATCGACTTGCTAGGTAGTGTGTGGAACTTGGATCAGTTCCGCATAACCGAACAGGAAGTAATCGATATGGTAGAGAGAGCTATTGGAGTTTATGAGGAAGATTATTCGGCCTCATGGTTAAGGACATTTAATCCTTTGCATTGGCTAGGTCTTTCCCCCTTTTTTGTGTTTAGAGCGGTTGGTTTCCAGACGGATCAGTGGCAATACGAAACATGGGGAAAGGTAATTACTTTGGCTTTCCAAGCTCTCTCTGTAGTAGCTGCGGTTATTACTGTATTCCAATTTGCTAGGTAGTGGCACTCTCTCCCAGAAATTCTCCCGGGATAGTACAATGCCAAAGAACTGATTTGGCACTACGGCAAATGATTGCTGAGTTCGACAGCGAGCTAACGTTTCTTCCACTGGATGAATTCATGATCAGCCAGGAAGCGGGGGCTCATGTGGCTTCATCCGTTTTTGACCCCAAGCTAGTCTTTGCCCATCCCTCACTGCTGAGCCCGCGCCCTAAGTCACGCGGGCGGCGTCCGTGGCTGTCTTGCCCCGTTGGCCTTCTCAGGCTGTAGCGGCGCTCTCCACCGGCGTATCCGGGCGCCATGCCGGCTGGCCTTCGTGGAGGTTGCCCTCCGTCAGCCTCACCTGCCCTGTGCCGTCGGCGTTCATGGCGTAGATCTGGAAGGTGTCTTCCCTGTCCGACATGAACACTATCAGCGTGGCGTCTGCGGAGTATGCGGGGTACCACTCCTGCGCCGAGTTGAACGTCAGCCGGCGCACGTTGGAGCCGTCGGCGTCCATCTCGTATATCTGGCCGTTGCCGTCCCGCTCCGATGAGAACGCTATCTTCAGGCCGTCGGGTGACCAGTTTGCGGACACCTCGTCCTCGGGGGTGTTGCTCAGGTTCACCTGGTTTGAGCCGTCCACGTCCATGACGTATATTTCCGCGTTGCCGTCCCGGTCCGAGATGAAGAGAATTTTGGCTCCATCGGGAGAGACGCGGGGTATTGAGTCGTCTGCGTCATTGTCCGTTAGCTGAACGGGGGACGAGCCGTCCGCGTTGACGATGAATATTTCATCATCAACGCCATCCCCGCCGGAAGTGAACACTATCCTGGCGCCGTCATGGGACCAGGAGGGGAACGAGTCGCCGACGTCCGGGCGGCGGGACAGGTGGCGCTGGTTTTCGCCATCGGGGTCCATCAAGTAGACCTTAAGGTCGGTGTCCCGGAGGGTATCGAAGGCTATGCTGGAGCCGTCTGGGGACCACTGGGGCGAAGCGCTATCCTCGGCCAGGTCGGTAAGCTGAATGGCGTCTGTGCCGTCGGCGTTCATGCGCCAGACCTGCACGATGTTGGGTTGATTGGGCGCCATGCTGTGGTAGGCAATGGGCTGTCCATCCAGGGCCGTGTAGGCAAGAGAGGCCTGGGGCGACAGGTCCAACCCCACCCCCCGCGCCAGAGGAGTGCGGCCGCTGCCATCCGGATTCATATAGACTACGTCCGGACCCTCGTCGCTCCAGGACACGTAGTAGACCCTGCTGCCGTCGCCGGACCACGCGGGGTCCATGTCTCTGGCGTTCTCCCTGGTCAACCTCTCTACCTCTGAGCCGTTGGCGTTCATGGCGTATATCTCAAAGTTGCCGTCTCTGCCGCTCTCGTGCCTGTCCGAGTGGAACAGGACTTTCTGTCCATCTGGAGACCAGGCGGGCGAACCGTCAAAGAAGTCGTTGTCGGTAAGGCGCGTCTGCTCACCCGTCCCCACGTCCAGCACGTAGATCTCGCTGTTGCCGTCTCTCTCCGACTGGAAGAGCAACCTGCGGCTGTCAGGAGACCAGGAGGGGCTGAAGTTCCAGCCTGAGAAGCCGGTCAGGTTCACTACGTTGGAGCCGTCGGCATTCATTATGCAGATGGCGGCGTCCCCGCTCTTGAAGGTCCAAAAGGCGATCCTCCGGCCATCGGGAGACCATCGCGGCGTCCCCTCCAGGACGTTGTTGCTGGTAAGGCGCGTCAGGTCGACGCCGTCGGATCCGATGGTGTACAGCTCCCATCCACCATCCCGATTGGAGGTGAAGGCCAACCTGGTCCCGTCCGGAGACCAGCTGGGCTCCCTGTCGGACGCCAGGTGGTCCGTCAGTTGGGCCTGAACGCTGCCATCGGCGTTCATCAGGTATATGTCCTGGGTGCCGCCATAGTTCGAAGAGAAAGCCACTGCCCCGTTGCTGACCACGCCCAGGCGTGAGGGAAGCAGGGGCGACCAGGCGGCGCCGGTGTCATTCGCCGGGTTGCGTGTTACGCGGAAGAGGTTGGAGCCGTCCGGCTCAGCCATGTAGACCTCGTAGCTGCCGTCGCTGCTGTCGTGGTCGGAGCGGAACAGTATGGCGTCTCCGTTGGTGGACCAGATCGGGGAGCGCTGGTTTCCCGGCAGGGCCAGCAGCTTGACCTGGCCGGAGCCGTCCGCGCCGATGAGGTACAGGTCGAAATCGCTGCCGCCGTTGGACTCAAAGGCCAGGGTTTTGCCGTCTGGCGACCAGCTTGGCCGAACGCTGAGAGCGCCAATGTTGGTGAGCCGCCTCACGTTTGAGCCGTCGGCGTCCATCACGGCCACTTCCAGCTTTCCGTAGCGTCCGGTGTCGAAGGCTATGGATTGGCCGTCAGGAGACCATGCGGGATGGGAGTCATTTCCGGGACTGCCAGTCAGGTTCACGGGCTGGGTCCCGTCCGAATTCATTACGTAGACCTCGCCATTGCCGTCCCGGTCCGTTTCAAAGGCTATGCGCGCGCCATTGGGAGACCATGCCGGATATCTGTCAAGGGCGGAGTTGGCTGTGAGATTCCTCTGTCCTGCCCCGCCGGCATCCATTATGTAGACCTCGCCATTGCCGTCCCTGAAGGACTGGAAGGCGATGAGGCTGCCGTTGGGAGACCAGGCCGGGGACTCGTCCCGCGCCGGGCTGTCCGTCAGTCTAAAGGCGTGGTTCCCGGACGGCTCCATGCGGTAGATGTCCGTCTCGCCCTGCCTGTTGGACGCAAAGGCAATGGAGGTGTTGGAGGGCACGTAGGGCATACCCTGAGGGGGCGCTCCCCAGCGGGGATGCGATTTCAGTCCTCCACTCACAGTTACCCGGCGGTTTTCGCTCCCGTCCGCGTTCATGACGAAGATCTCCAGGTCTCCTGATACCAACTCTCCAACATACACTATCTTGGAGCCGTCCGGAGACCAGTCCGGCGTGAGGTCGATTCCCTCGGCATCGGTAAGGGACGTCACGTTGCGGCCGCTCGCGTCCATCACAAAGATATCCAGGTTGCCCGACCTATCGGATTCGAACAGTATTCGACGCGAGTCAGGAGACCAACGCGGGTCTCCATCCAGGGCGTCGTTGCTCGTCAAGCGGCGCAGGTTGTTCCCATCGATATCCATAGAGTAGATCTCTTCATTACCGTCTCGATCAGAGACGAAGACGATTTTGCGGCCATCGGGGGAGATGTGAGGGGCTAGGTCGGCGGCGTCATTCTCAGTCAGCCGGACCTTTTCAGAGCCGTCGGCGTTCATCATGTAAATCTCAAAGTTGCCATCCATGCCGCTGGTGAAGACCAGCTTCTCTCCCGCAGGGCCCCAGGATGCCTGCCAGTCTGCGCCGACATCGTAAGTAAGACGAGTTTCATTGGAGCCGTCCGCGTTAGCCATGTAGATGTCCCAGTTGGAACCCAGTCCCCTGGGGGAGGCGTAAACCAGCTTGGAGCCATCGGGGGACCGCTCCACGAACCGGTTGGACGTTTTCTGTCCGGGGATCAACCTTTCGCTGTTACCTTCTTCATCGGTGGTAAAGAGGAATGTCTCCGATAAGGCGGTTTCCCATCTGTAGTAGACTATGTCCTCCTTTGCTGGGACGGATATATCCACGCCATCCCTCAGAGAAGGCATAACCTCCTTCAAGCGGTCCACCATGATAATAAGTCCCGGAGAGGCGGTCAGTCCTACAAGGCGGCCTTGATCGTCCACAGTGGGGCCCCCGGCGTAGCCTGGCGGCAGGGACTGGGCTGCATTGACGTAGGAGATCCCCTCTGCCGGTCCCGCAGCGGACACCATGGACGGCAGGGCCTCAAGCTCCCACTCCGTTTCGCCGACGGCCCCCTGCTCCGGGAAGCCCAGTGTAAGCAGCGCGTCGCCGGCCTCCAGGGAGGAAACGTCTCCCAACGGCAGGCTGGTGTAGCCGTCGCCGGAAATCCTCAGCAGGGCCAGGCCGGCTATGCTGTCTGTGCCCAGGACAATCCCTGTCTTCTTGCTGCCATCCACCATCTCCACCAGGACCGTAGGGTCGTCTCCTACTGCACTGAGACTGGCAACCACCAGGCCCTGGTCATCCACAATGGCCCCGGAGCCTACGGCCCTGGCGCCGATTACCCTGACCACGGCCTCCCTCAAGGCGAATATGGTGTCCGCTGGAAAGTGGACACCAGGGGTGGGGGGCAACGTGGGCGCAGTCGTGGAGGCCTCTGTAGGGGCAGGCGTGGAGGTTGGAGTGGGCGCAAGCGTTGGCGATGCGGTGGGAGCAGGAGTGGGTGTGGGTGTGGGTGACGCCGTAGCAGTGGTCGCAGGCATCGCAGTGGGAGTGGGAGCCTCCGTAGGGGTGGGCGTTGACGTAGCGTCGGACTCGCAGGCCACAAGAATAAGTATCAGAATAAGCGCAAAAGGCATGAGACTCCGACGTCCTATCATTGAAACAGCGCCCTCCTCAAGGTGTCATCGGTAAGGCGAGACTGAGTAAATTTCTCAGAAACGCAGCTACACACGTTTGTGAATCATAACCCAACCACCCTGGGTTGACAACTATGGCAAGCCATACTCCATTAGCGCGAAGCGGCCCGCCATAGATGAGCGCCGGTGAAGCCGGAGATCATCACAAACACCGGGTTCAAAACCGACCAGATGAACAGGCGGTTGTCCCCCTGGAGATCGCTGCCGGAGGCTAGATCATCAGCCCAGTTCCAGAAGAATAGGAGAGCCAGAAGGAGAGAGGCGTACAACGCCAGGTTTATCTCCAGGCGCTCCCGTGTAATGGAGTTGTCAAAGCCCTCCCGGTCCAGCTCAAGTTTGCGAAGGTAGTGTGCGACCAGGGCTATCGACACCGAAATCGCCATCAGCCAGTTCAGGTATTCCCAGATTAGGCCGGTGTCTATCCCTTCCGGGTAAAAGCTGGAGAACACTTAGTGGAAGCCCACCGATAGGGAGGATATCCAGAGTATCACCGCCAGCGCTTTCTTCAACATAAACCGAATTGCTTCCCAAAGGCTATGCAATCGCCGCGCAAGCGGACAGAGGCCAATACCAGGTTTACGCTCACGGCTGAATATGTCAACACACTGTGCCGCCGACTTGCCGGATGCCCGCCCACGCCCTTCGACAGGCTCATGGCCTGCCCCGTGCTTGATACGGGGGTGGGCGGAGGGAAGCGGGCAGTGACTTGACTCTCCGTTGCCAACTTCGTATTCTGCTACAACACTTGACGACGGGGAGGCGCGCATGACCCTTAACACGTATCTGACTTTCAACGGCAACTGCCGGGAGGCATTTGAGTTCTACCGCTCTGTCTTTGGTGGGGAGTTCTCTGTTGTGGAGACCTTCGGCAACGGCCCGCCTGACATGGGCGTCTCGGAGGCGGACAAGGACCTTATCATGCACATGTCGCTTCCGGTCGGCGATAGTGTGCTCATGGGCAGCGACATGCCCTCCGGGTTCGGAGGGCCGCCTGTTGTGGGCAACAACTTCTCTATCAGCTACTCAACCCAGAGCCGAGAGGAGACTGACTCCCTGTTTGCCAGGCTTTCCGAGGGAGGCGCGGTGACGATGCCCCTCCAGGACATGTTCTGGGGCTCCTACTTCGGCGCCTTCACGGACAAGTTCGGCATCAACTGGCAGTTCAATTACGAGATGCCTCAGGGCTAGGATACCCCCCACCGTCGTCATGCCCGCGAAAGCGGGCGCCCATGGGGGAAGGGTGGGGGTGCAGGAACGACCACTGCGCGCGGCTCCGGTCCGGGTTGTCTCACTGCCGGGAACCTTTCTCGCATGGTCTTCGTCTTAGGTAGTCTACCAGGCGGTTGCCGAGAGGGAGGTTGGACATGACCGGCAAGCATAACCACACGAGATGGCTCAGCAAGACCCGGAGGGCGCTTCCCCTGGCCCTTGCCGTTGCGCTCCTCATTGCGCTGTTCGGATGCGACGGGGAAGCCGCCCTGGACACGGTGACCCCGACGCGGCCCGCGCCTACGTCCACGCCGCCGCCCGCCACGTCTACCGCCATCCTTACGCCTACGTCTTCGCCGTCGCCAACCTCGGCGCCGGACGAACTGCGCTCGGACTTGGCGCGCGTGACCACGCCTGTGGCAACCGATTCCGACCTGGCTGCGCTGGTTGGGGGGAACAGCGCCTTCGCCTTCGACCTGTACCACGCCCTGGGCGAGAAGGAGAAGAACTTGTTCTACTCTCCCTATAGCATCTCAGTTGCCCTTGCCATGACCTACGCCGGCGCCAGGGGCGAAACAGAGAGGCAGATGGCGGACGCCCTGCGCTTTCGCCTCTCGCAGGACAGGCTGCATTCCTCGTTGAACAGCCTGGACCTCAAGCTGGCCTCTCGCGGCAAGGGCGGGGACGGCTTCCGCCTGAGCATAGCCAACGCCATTTGGGGGCAGCAGGGGTACAGATTCCTGCCCGGATTCCTGGACGTCCTGGCCCTGAGCTACGGCGCGGGGCTGAGGCCGGTTAACTTCGTGGAGACCCCGGAGAGGTCCAGGGTCACCATCAACGATTGGGTTGCCGACCGGACGGAGGACAGGATCAAGGACCTCATCCCTGACGGGGCCATAGACGTGGACACCCGGCTTGTCCTCACAAACGCAATCTACTTCAAGGCGGTGTGGGAGAGCCAGTTTGAGGAGGGTTCCACCGTGGAGCGCGCCTTCAACCTGCTCGATGGAGGCGTCGTACAGACCCCGATGATGACCCAGACTGCGAGGTTTGGCTATGCCGGTGGAGACGGCTACCTGGCAATCGACCTGCCGTACAAGGGCAACGAGATGTCTATGGCTATCCTGGTCCCGGACGCGGGGGAGTTCAGCAACTTCGCAGCCTCCCTGGACGCCGACCTTGTGAGCCGAGCCCTGGCGGGAATGAGCGCCGGGCATGTGCAGCTGACCATGCCGTTGTTCAAGTTTGAGTCGCAGCTTAGTCTGAACGAGACCCTGAAAGCGATGGGTATGCCCAACGCTTTCGATCGCAGCTCAGCGGACTTCTCAGGCATGAACGGCGTCTCCTGCATGGACAACCCCATGTGCCTGCGGATTACGGACGTAGTGCACAAGGCGTTTGTGGCGGTGGACGAGGCGGGGACGGAGGCGGGGGCTGCAACCGGCGTGATGCTTGGCATTGAGTCCATGCCTAAGCAGGTTGTGATAGACCGTCCCTTCATCTTCCTGATACGGGACATGGAGACGGGCGCAATCCTGTTCGTGGGGCGTGTGATGGACCCAAGCGCCTAGCGCGGCAGGGGCAAGCGGCATTTGTGGAACTATGGCGGGGTGAGCTTCAACTCGCGCCGTTCAGCTTAGCGGCTGCCGCTTCTCTCAAAGAAGTCCATGTCAATGGCGAAAGCGGCTGCAATGAGCATGAGTCGAAACTCCTGGCTCCGCTCATTGTCGCTGAACTTGATGCTGAAGGTATCGGCGTCCGTGAAGGCCTCTCGCATAACGCCGCTCCACTCTTTGGTGATGCGCCCCACCTCTTCTCCGTGATGATCGTTTACGGTGAAAGTGTATCTGTGGAGGATGCTGCCGTTGATGCCGGCAATCTGCTGGCCGTTGGCGTCCAGCACGGAGAACTTGCGCTTCAACATCGCAAATAGCTTGCTCAGCACCCCTATGGGGTTCCCTTCGCCGTCTGCTACATTCAGGTGTGAGAAGTACCAAAAGAACTTTCTATTGGCGTTCAGGACCGGCCGGTTCTCGGTATCGACTACGTGGAGGTTGAGGGGGCGATGACTTCCCATGAACTGCCGGCTTATCATGCCGGACTCCTCGTAGGCGTACATGATCTCTTCACCGGCGGGTGTCAGAATTCTGTACCGGTTGGCCGTTTCAAAGTCTGTGAATACCTCGAGCATTTCCTTGCTCTGGCGGAAGATAAGCTCCTGATACTGGGAAAGGTCTATCAACCCCAACCTCCTGAGACGGCTGTCTATGCGCATGATACCCATAGTATCGTACATTTACAACGGGCGCGCCCGGAGCGGAAAGCGGGCATTCTCTACAGGCGTTGGTAATGCCGACGTCGGGTGGAGTGCCCACCGCTCATATGGTTCGACAGGCTCACCACGAGCGGCGTGGAAATCTTCCGCTCGCCCAGAGCCTGTCGAAGGGCGTGAGTGGAACGTGGGGCGCGGGGGACAAGACCAGCGACGCCCATCCGAATTTGACCCTGGCCTTCAAAATCGGGGATGCGAAGGGTTGGCGTGATGAGGAAGGAGCGCCGAAGGCACTGGGTACTTTCCTTAGGCAACAACGCCCTGTACAATGTGAACGCCATCAAGGCCTAACGATGGAAGGTAATAAGATTTCACCAATAAAGCTCATGGCCCTAGCAATGGTAGTGCTTGCGCTGGCAGCTTGCACCGCATTCCCAACAGTTAGGCCAAGGATTTCCAGCACCCAGACTCCCCAGGCTTGGACCTTGGTGGAAGCGCCGGGCTGGGGGGCACGCTATCCCGGCTTCTCGCTACATCTACCCCCAGGTTGGGAGCTATACGAACTTCAAGGCATCGACTCTTATGTAGGCGAAGTAGTAGGAGATGGAGTAAGGTTTACATTTGACTATGGCATGTACTCGTGGACTCTGAAACAACGTGAAGATATGGCGCATCTCCATACTGTGACCTACGAGACCATCGGTGGCGTTGAGGCTAAGCTGATTGTACCCACGGGCAACTCCGGCGGCTATACCGGCGTATACTTCGCCAAGTTAGATAGCGCTAGCCTCAACCTTGTCGGGAAAGACCTGACACCAGCGCAGCAGCAGGTGGCTTTGTCCATCTTCAGGAGCATCCGCAGTCTCGGTCAGCAGCGGTAGTGTCTCCGGGCCTACAAGAACACCCTCGAGCCAGAAACCGAAGCCCCCTACAACGTCCGTCTTCGAGGGAGCGTTCAGCGTGGAGCAGGCGTGAGCGGAACGTGGGGCGCGGGGCGTGGGGCGTGGTACGGCGCTACTCCGCCATTTCCATCTTCTCCAGCGGGGCAAAGCTGAGCAGCAGCTTCTTTATCCCGGACTCTCCCTTGAATGCCACGGTCACCTCGTGGTCCTGGCCGGACGGAACGCAGGTGACCACTATCCCCTCGCCAAACTTGGAGTGCCTGACCTTCTCGCCCGCCTTCAGAGGCTCCGATGTGGCCTTGCCTCCACTCTCTCCCTGCGCGCCAATCCCCCCCCCCGGGGCCGCGGCAACTCCCTGCCTGCCCGCCATCGCAAGGGGTGAGACGAGGTTTTGGGGAATGTCCGTAAGGAACCGGGACGGCCTGGCCGGGGACGCGTTGCCCCAGACGACCCGCCGAAATACCCTGGTCAGGTACAGCCTCTCCTTGGCCCGCGTCATGCCCACGTAGAACAGGCGCCGCTCCTCCTCCATTTGGTCGGGGTCGTCAATGGAGCGGCTGTGTGGCAGTAGCCCTTCCTCCAGCCCGACTATGAACACCACCGAGAACTCAAGCCCCTTGGCCTGATGCAGCGTGATGAGGGTGATGGCGTCCGTCCCCTCCTCCAGGGTGTCCACGTCGGAGACCAGGGCCGCTCCCTGGAGAAAGGCGGAAAGCCTCTCCTCCGGCTCCATCGGCTGGAACTCCTGCGCCGTGGTTCTCAGCTCCTGGATGTTCTCCAGCCTCTCCAGTCCCTGTTCACCCTCCTCAAGCAGGAAGTTCCTGTATCCGGCGCGCTCCAGAACGGCGTCTATCAGCTCGGCGGGTGGAATGCGGTTGCCGTACTCCATGAGCGAGTTGACTACGTAGAGGAACCGGGCCACCGCTCGCCCCGTTCTCGCATCGCCGGACTCGGCCATAAGCTGCGCGGCGGTATACACGGGTATGTTCTGCACACGCGCGGTATGGATCAACTGGTCCACGGTGCGTTGCCCAATGCCCCTGGGCGGGACGTTGATGACACGCAGGAGGCTCACCTGGTCGTATGGGTTGTGGATGACCCGCAGATAGGCAATTACGTCCTTGATCTCCCTGCGCTGGTAGAAGCGCAGCCCGCCGATGAGCTTGTAGGGGATGCCGTAACGCAGGCATCCGTCCTCAATGGCGCGGGACTGGGCGTTTACGCGATACATAATGGCGCAGTCGGCCAGGCGGTAGCCTTCGTTCCGCGTCAGACGCTCCACCTCCCGGAGCGTCTGCTGTGCCTCCTCCTCCGGGGTGTAGGCCTCGCCGACGTACAGGGGGCTGCCCCGGGCGTTCTGGGTGGTCAGGGGTTTGTCCATCCTGCGGCTGTTGGCGGAGATCACTCCGGTGGCCGCCTCCAGAATGGCCCCGGTGGAGCGGTAGTTCTCCTCCAGGGTCACCACCTTTGCCTCAGGGTAGTCTCGCTGGAAGGAGAGTATGTTGCGAATGTCGGCGTTGCGCCACGAGTATATGGCCTGGTCTGGGTCACCCACCACACAGATGTTGCGATGCTTCCCCGTCAGCCGCCGGGCAATGGCGTACTGGGCCACGTTCGTGTCCTGGAACTCGTCTATGAGGAGGTACTCGTACCGGGAGCGGTATCTCTCAACCACGGATGGGTTGTCCCTCAAGAGGACGTATGTCTTGAGCAGCAGGTCGTCGAAGTCCACGGCGTTATTGCGATGGAGCAGCTCTTGGTAACGCCGGTACACCATGCGTATGATCTCCTCAATAGGAGCGTGGCGGCCAGGTGTGTAGTCATCCGCCTCTATCAGCCCGCTCTTGGCGGCGGAGATGGCGGAGAGTATCGGCCTTGGGGGGAAGCGTTTGTGGTCTATCTCCTGGCTCTCCATCGCCTGCTTGATCAGCTCAAGCTGGTCCTCCTGGTCGTAGATGACAAAGTCCCGGTCGAGGCCGATGTGCTCGCCGTCTATGCGCAGTATCCGGGCGCAGAGGGCGTGGAAGGTGGCGACTGTGAAGTCGTGCCGCATATTCCACAAGCCTCCCAGAAGGGGGGCTGTGGGATCGCCCTGGCTCTTGCCGAACAGCCTCTCCCGCATCTCTCTCGCAGCCTTGTTGGTGAAGGTGACGGCGGCTATGCTGTGTGGGCTGACGCTGCGCTCCCTGACCAGGTAGGCTATGCGATGGGTGATAACCCTGGTCTTCCCGCTGCCGGGGCCGGCCAGGATGAGGAGCGGCCCATCGACCGCCTCCACAGCTTCCCTCTGCGGCTCATTGAGTCCTGCTAATACGTTCATCATAGCTCAGGTGGATTATACACCAGGGGAGTCCCGGAAGCAGGGGGAAAAACCCTGGGTTCTTGCACGGCGTGTTGACATGCAGGCCCGCAAGCCCTTAAATTACAGGGGCGTGTTGGCAGAGGAAGACCTGCATTGCAACCACGCGCGGAGGATATGTGCCTATATATGAGTACGAGTGTGTAAGCTGCAAACACCGGTTCGAGCTGAAGCAGGGCTTTGACGCCGACCCAACGGAGACCTGCCCCGTTTGTCAGTCGTCATCCCGCCGGAGGTTCCACTCTCCAACGGTGATCTACAAAGGCTCCGGCTTCTATACGACCGACTATGCCCGAAGAGACCAACCCAGCCCCAGCTACGATGGAGGAGGCAGCGGCAATGGCGACGGGGCCGCGTCTTCCCCGGAGAAGGAGACCTCCTCCAAAGAGACCTCGTCCAAGGAGGACTGAACGGAAGGGGGCCGGGGATGCGCGCCCTTGTCCAACGAGTGACCAGAGCATCGGTGGCGGTGGAGCAGGTTGTGGGGCGGATCGAGAAGGGACTGGTGGTCTTCGTTGGCATTGGGCAGGACGACGAGGACGAGGATGCCCGCTACGTGGTTGAGAAGGTCGTCAACCTGCGGATATTCGACGATGAGGACGGTCGCTTCGACGTCTCCGCTCTGGATGCAGCGGCGCAACTCCTGGTAGTCAGCCAGTTCACACTCTACGCCGACGTTCGCAAGGGGCGTCGGCCCTCCTTTACCGATGCCGCCCCTCCCGAAAAGGCGCAAGCCCTCTTTGATAGGACGGTTGGCTTGTTCAGGGAGACGGGACTGCGGGTGGAAACGGGACGCTTCCAGCAGCGTATGGTGGTGGACATTCAGAACGACGGCCCGGTTACCTTGATGGTGGACAGCGCAGACAGGCACAGGCCTCGCCGCGGGTAGTAGCCTGCAAGCAGTCGGCGGCAGAGGACGCTAGATGAAAGAGACGATGTCCAGGATACCCCGCTTCACAGCCCTGACCGCATTGGCTGCCATGACAGGATTGCTGGCGGCTTCCTGCTCCGAAGACCCTGCGCCCGCGTTTGTGCTGGACGCAGAACGGGCTGTGCTAGAGGCGCTCTACGAAACTGCAGGGGGAGTGATCTGGAGTGAGAACGGCAACTGGCTGAGCGATGCTCCCCTTGGGGAATGGCACGGCGTAACCACTGACGGCAGCGGGCGGGTGATAGAGTTGAACCTCGGCAACAATCGGTTGAGGGGGGAGATACCGCCGGAGTTGGCCGGCCTGTCCAGTCTGAAAGAGCTGGATCTCGGCAAAAACCAGTTGAGCGGGGAGATACCGCCGGAGCTGGGCGGCCTGTCCAACGTGCGAAGGCTATACCTCAGCAACAATCAGCTGAGCGGGTGCATACCAGGTGGTCTCAGAGATGTTGAGGAGAGTGACCTTTGGGAACTGGGTCTGCCGTTCTGTGGATAGCGGCCCTCTCTCTCCCGTTCAATGGCCTGCCCCGTTCCCCGATCAGAGTCGGGGACAGGACTTGATACGGGTGTGAGCTTGTTGAACCACGTCGTGCCCGCGAAAGCGGGTACCCAGAGGGGGGAGATGGGGCGGGGCCTCCCGCGCGTCCCAGGGATGGATTCCTGCTCAGTGGCAGGAATGACGGCGGATTGTGGGATGCCCGCTCCCGCCCTTCGACAAGCTCAGGGTGAGCGGGCTTGGTTCCCGTTCGTGGTGAGCTTGTCGAACCATATAAGCTGGACGCTGGGGCGGCGGCGCTACTCGCGGGTTGGAATCCGGCCGGAGGCCATCAGCCACATGCGGGCTATCTCAGGCCCAATGAACTTGAACGCGCCCCGCAGCTCCTTCTGAAGGGCTGCAAGGTCGTCTCCGGGCAGCACGCGATAGAACCAGTTGCAGAAGGAGCCGTGCTCTCGTTGCAGCCCCTGGACTATTCGGGCGTTGGCGATGCACGCCTCAATCTTCTTTCGATTGCGGATGATGGATGTGTCTTGCAGCAGGCGCTCCACGTCCGGGAAGCTCATATCCGCCACCGCGTCGATGCGCCAGTCGTGGAAGGCCGCGCGGAAGGAGTCGCGCTTGGCCAGGATCATGCGCCAGTTGAGGCCGGCCTGAAAGATCTGCAGGCTCATAACCTCGAACAGGCTGTCGTCGTCCTCCGTGGGCCTGCCCCATACCTCCCTGGCATACCACTCCTTGAGCGGGTCGCCCCTGGCCCACTCAAGGATGCCCTGCATCTCCTCATCCGGAGAGGCCAAGCTGCCCTCCTGTGTCATTGGTTAGCTGGGACTGCGCGCAGAATTAGTACACGTCCAGGGTGAACCCCATGCCTCTGGGCGACTCCTTGAAGTCCAGCACGGCCTTGGCCAGCCTGTCCAACAGACTGGAGTCCAACAGCAGGAGGTCCGTCCCCTGGAAGGAGATCACGTAGTCGTCCTCACCCTGGTCGTCTACCACTATCCCAAAGTCCCCCTCGCCCTTCCAGACCGGGGGCATAGCCAGCCTCAGCAACTTGCCCGGAGCCAGGGATCGCGTCTCCAGAATGCTCTTGAGTCCCTCTTTCGCTTTGTCAGTTACAGTCACCATAGGTGTTACGCCCTCCTGCGACCTCCGCCAACGGGCCCGGTTGTGGCTGCATAGCCCGTTATGCAAGAGGCCCCTGGCCCGTAATGATACCCCAACATCCCGATGGTATACAAACTCTCAAGCTGTTCGACCGGGGGCTGAAGGGTATGCCATCGCGCTCACATCGCTCGTGCGGCCAATCCATTGTAGCATCCGTCCGCGCTAATGCCGGACGTGGCCCGTTCGGTTCAAGGGATTGTGCCAGTTCCTAACTATCCGTTAAGATGTAGTTGTTTCCACCGATGCCCCACCTTCCGTAGAGAGGAGTGTCATGGATTATCCGATAATCGTCAAACCCAGCCTTGAGGAAATCAAGGTGCGTCCGAACATAGGAGAGTACGGGGACCTGCACAAAGGCTTCTCCTGGCAGCAGATGAGGCAGGAGTTGGACGGACTTCCGGGCGGCGGCCTGAACCTGGCCTACGAGGCCATCGACAGGCACGCCAACGGCCCCAGGAGAGACCGGATTGCCATGTACTGGGAGGGCGCGGGCGGCGAGGAGGAGCAGTACACCTTCGGCCAGATGAAGGAGATGACGGACAGGTTTGCCAACGTGCTAAGGGGCCTTGGGGTGGAGAAGGGCGACAGGGTGTTCCTGTTCATGGGACGCATCCCGGAGCTTTACGTGGCCTTCTTTGGCATACTGAAGGTGGGCGCCATCGCCGGGCCTCTGTTCTCCGCCTTTGGACCGGACCCGGTGAAGGACCGCCTGCTGGACAGCGGGTCCAAGGCGCTCATCGTCACGCCCGATCTGCGTAACCGCATCAGTGGTATCCTTGGCGACCTGCCGGACCTCAAGAGCATCGTAATCGTCAATAAGAACAACCGCTCCCAGGAGCCCCTGGCTGCGGGGGACATCAGCTACGAGGAGGAGATGGCCTCGGCGTCGTCCGACTTCGACATCGCGCCCACCACGGAGGAGGACTACTCCATCATGCACTACACCTCCGGCACAACGGGCAAGCCCAAGGGCGCCGTCCACGCCCACCTGGCTGCGTTGCAGCACATGGCAACCGGCCGGTGGGCCCTTGACCTCCACGATGACGATGTCTACTGGTGCACCGCCGACCCCGGATGGGTCACCGGCACGTCCTATGGTATGTCCGCGCCCTGGACCAACGGCATAACCCAGGTTATCTACGAAGGGGGCTTCCGCGCCAGCGCGTGGTACCAGGTGATCCAGAAGTACGGCGTCACGGTGTGGTACACGGCTCCCACGGCCATACGAATGTTGATGAGAGCCGGGGACGATATTCCCGGACGGTACGACCTCTCCAGCCTGCGCTACATGTGCTCGGTGGGCGAGCCCCTCAATCCGGAGGCGGTTGTGTGGGGTGTGAAAGCGTTCGGACTGCCCTTCCACGACAACTGGTGGCAGACCGAGACTGGGGCGATCCTCATAGCCAACTACCCATCGATGGACATCCGGCCCGGCTCAATGGGGCGTCCCATTCCGGGCGTGGAGACGGCGATAGTGGACGACGACGGCGTGGAGGTGGAGCCGGGGCAGGAGGGAGACCTGTGCGTTCGACCGGGCTGGCCCTCCATGTTCCGCGCGTACTGGCGCAACCAGGAAATGTACGATTCCAAGTTCAAGAACGGATGGTACGTTACCGGAGACCGCGCGCGCATGGACGAGGACGGCTACTTCTGGTTTGTTGGCCGCGCCGACGACGTGATAAACACGGCAGGGCATCTTGTGGGGCCGTTTGAGGTGGAGAGCGCGCTCATTGAGCATCCGGCGGTGGCGGAAGCCGGGGTCATCGGCAAGCCGGACCCGGTGGCTATGGAGGTGGTCAAGGCGTTCGTGTCCCTCCACGAGGGCAGCCAGCCCTCCGACAGCCTGCGCAACGACATAATGGGCTTCGTTCGCCAGAAGCTGTCGGCGGCGGTTGCCCCGCGGGAGATAGAGTTTGTGGACTCGCTGCCCAAGACCCGCAGCGGGAAGATCATGCGGCGCCTGCTGAAGGCCAGGGAGCTTGGCCTCCCGGAGGGCGACACGTCCACCCTGGAGGAAGACTAGGCGCGGGCAGAGCGCATCCCTGCGCCCACGAGGCTGCCGCTAAAGGTATTGTTCAGCCCAAGAGATTGTGGGCTGAAGGCCATATGTTAAAGGAGGCGGCGCTATGGCGGAGCATCACATAAACCCGGAGAAGCTGTATTTCAACTATCAGGGGCGGTTTCCTCCCCTGCAACTGGAGGCTGAGCCTGCGGCTATCCCACCTGAGACGGACAAGACCCATCCAAAGCTCATCACCGATACCACTCTAAGGGACGGGGCGCAGGACCCCCACTTCGCCGTCTTCCCCTCGGAGACGCGCCTCAAGTACTACGACCTGCTCCACCAACTGGACAACGGCACGGGGCGCATAGAGCAGGTGGAGGTCTTCATATATCAGAAGCGGGACCTGTGGGCATTGGACAGGCTACTGGAAAGGGAGTACCAGTTTCCACAGGTGACCACCTGGACCAGGGCGCTTCCCAAGGACATCAAGATGCTGGTGGACGTATCCCAAGGCAGGATAAAGGAGACGGGGATGCTCGCCTCCAGCTCAGACCACCACATCTTCGACAAGCTGGGACACCCGAGCAAGGAGGTTGCGGCGGAGAGATACCTATCTCCCATAATGACCGCCTGTGAGTACGGAATACGCCCCAGGGTGCATCTGGAGGACACCACAAAGGCCGACATCTACGGCTTTGTCATACCATTCATGCAGCGTGTCCTGAAAGAGACGGAGGGGTGGGCCAAGTTCCGCGTTTGCGATACCATCGGTTGGGGGTCACCGGACCCATATGCCCCTCTACCCGTAGGCATACCCAAGCTCATTTCCACCCTGGTCCAGGAGACCGGGGCGGAGCTGGAGTTCCACGGCCATAACGACTTCGGCATGGCGACTGCAAACAGCATCGCCGCCTACCGCTACGGGTGCAAGCGCGTCAACGTGGCCTTTGCCGGGCTTGGCGAGAGGACAGGCAACACGTCGCTGGAGCAGGTGGCGGCGGGGTACATTCGCATATACGGAGACCCCGGACTGGATCTGAAGACCCTGGGCAGGATCCGCGACCTGCTGACCAACGAGGTTATACCCGTACCACCCAAGCAACCCATAATAGGGGACGTGTTCTCCACCCAGGCTGGTATTCATCAGACGGGGATGAGCCGTGGAGAGCAGGCCGAGGGTGGGCCCATCTACCTGGCCTTCGACGCGGCGGTCGTGGGTGAAGAGGCGGGGGAGCATAGCGTCATCGGCGCTCTATCCGGCATGGACGGGAT
Organism: Dehalococcoidia bacterium; assembly: GCA_965247645.1. GTDB lineage: Bacteria > Chloroflexota > Dehalococcoidia > Lucifugimonadales > UBA2985 > JAPPHY01. The sequence goes on along the minus strand of OZ252024.1, from coordinate 861,155 downwards.
AGTCTCCGTTCTCAACCGGAGGCTCAAGGTGGAGACCGGCCAGTTGGGCAGATATACCACCACCAGCAGGGTTGTGAAGTACATATACGACAGGATTCAGGAGGCCTACGACGGCGCGTACGACAGTGAGAGCAATGCTCCGGTAGGCCAAAGACGCTCTTTCTTTACTCCTGAGGAGATTTTGGCTCTGGCCATGGAAGCCCAGGGGAGGCAACGGGTCCCCGCCCGAAGCTAGGCAGGAACTTGCCCCCACCCATGTCCACCGGCTACAGAGGCATACCCAGCGTGGAGAGGCTCCTGTCCGATGAGCGGATGCGCTGGCTCATCCGTGAGTACTCCCATGAGGCCGTTGCGTACCTGGTCCGCGGGCGTTTGGAGGAGGTGAGGCTGGGAGTGGCGGGCGGCAGCGCGCCTCCCTCCTTCGATGACCTGGTGGAGGACGTGAAGATGCGCGCGGCATCCCGCTGGCAGCCGTGGCCGCGTCCTGTGATCAATGCGACGGGCGTGATCCTGCACACCAACCTGGGCCGCGCTCCCCTGAGCCTCGAGGCCGCGGAAGCCGTCCAACGGGCGGCCACGGGCTACACAGACCTGGAGATGGACCTGGACGAGGGCGTCAGGGGTTCGCGCCAGTCCCACGCGGAGAGGCTCCTGCGCCAGCTGACCGGAGCGGAGGCGTCTCTTGTGGTGAACAACAACGCCTCCGCTATGCTGCTGAGCCTCTCTGCAATCGCCAGTGAGAAGGAGGTCATTGTCTCAAGGGGAGAGGCCGTGGAGATCGGGGGAGGCTTTCGCATACCGGACGTCCTGGCGCAGAGCGGCGCTATACTCAGGGAGGTTGGGACCACCAACCGCACCTATCTCGCGGACTATGAGGGGGCCGTCACGCCATGCACGGGAGCGCTCCTCAAGGTACACTCCAGCAACTTCCTCATCAGCGGCTTCACCCACGATACGGGAGTAGGGGAGCTGGTTGGGCTGGGCGCGCGTCACGGCATACCGACGCTCCATGACCTGGGCAGTGGATGTCTTCTGGAGACCACCCGGTTCGGCCTGGCCCACGAACCTATGGTGCAGGAGAGCATCGCCGCGGGGGTGGACCTGGCCTGCTTTTCGGGAGACAAGCTCCTGGGTGGGCCGCAGGCGGGGATCATCGTGGGGAAGGCGGAGGTGATATCGCGGCTGGCAAGGCACCCCCTGGCCAGGGCGGCGCGCATAGACAAGCTAAGCATGGCCGCCCTCACCGCTACTCTCATACACTACCTCAAGGGAGAGGCCCTGGACAAGGTACCCGTATGGAGAATGGTCTCCGCCTCGCCGGAATCTCTGGAGGCTGCGGCGCGCCGGTTGCAGCAGGCAGTTGGCGGCAGGGGGCAGGTGGAAAACGGCCTCTCTACCGTGGGAGGCGGCAGCCTGCCCGGTGGGACCCTCCAAACGCGGCTCCTGACTCTGACGGCGGACGGCCTGCCTGGAGGCGCTCAGGGCCTTGCCCGTCGGCTGAGGGAGGCGGAGACGCCCGTCATTGCCCGGATAGAGGATGGACGGGTGGTGATAGACCCCAGGACCGTGCTCCCAGGCGAAGAGGACGCGCTGGCGTCTTCCTTGAGGACCTCGCTGGAAGGGTAGGAGGAGACACTCTCTGCAGGCGCTGGTAAATGCGCACGACACAGAGTTCGCCCCCGTATCAAGTACGGGGCGGGCTCTGAGCCTGTCGAAGGGCGCCAGCGGGAGCCACACATCCGCAGTCTACCGGCTCATGTGGTTCGGCAAGCTCACCACGGGCGGGCAAGGGAACTCCGCTCACCCCCGTATCAAGTACGGGGCGGGGAATAAACGGGCACGTCATTCCTGCCCCTGAGCAGGAATCCAGAAGGGCCGGGCGGGGGATGGATGCCCGCTCCCCGTTTCTACGAGGACAAGCTTCGCGGGCACGACGACGTTGGGGCGCTCGGCTACTCCACGAAACGGCGCACCACGATGCAGGTGTTCTGTCCGCCGAATCCAAAGCTGTTGGACAGGACGATATCCACCTTCTGGCGTCGCGCGACGTTGGGCACATAGTCCAAGTCGCAGGCGGGGTCGGCGTTTTCCTGGTTCACCGTAGGGTGTATGATCCCTTCCTGGATAGTCTTGATACAGGCAACGGCTTCCAGCGCGCCGGCGCCTCCAAGAGCGTGTCCTGTCATGGACTTGGTAGAGCTTATAGGCACTGTGTAAGCGCTTTCGCCAAACACTTTCTTGATGGCCATAGTCTCGACGGCGTCGTTCAGGGGGGTGGACGTGCCGTGGGCGTTGATGTAGTCCACCTGGTCGGTGGTTATGCCCGCGTTCGCCATTGCCCAGCGCATGGCCCTGCCGGCTCCCTCCCCAGTCTCGTCCGGCTGCACGGCGTGGAAGGCGTCGCTGGAGGCTCCGTACCCTGCCAGTTCCGCCAGGATGGTGGCGCCGCGATTCAGGGCGTGCTCCAGGCTCTCCAGGATCAGGATAGCCGCCCCCTCCGCGGGCACAAAGCCGTCTCTCCGGGCGTCGAAGGGCCGGCTGGCCTTCTCCGGCTCATCGTTGTGGGTGCTGAGGGCTCTGAGGATGCAGAAGCCGGACAGTCCAATCTTGCTTATGCTGGCCTCGGAGCCGCCCGCGAGGACGATGTCGACCGCCCCGCGGCGTATGGCCTCTGTTGCCTCGCCGATGGCCTGGTTGGAGGCCGCGCAGGCTGTGACCACCGTTGAGTTGTAGCCCTTGGCTCCAACCAGCCGGGCCACGTTGGCCGCCGCCATGTTCGGCAGCATCATGGGGATGAAGAAGGGGTTGACCTTCATGGCCCCCTTTTCGTTCATGTCCTCGCATGCGTCCTGGGTGGTGGACAGGCCGCCTGCCCCGTTGCCCAGCAGCACCCCGACCCTCTCCGTGTCCTCCCGTCCCATATCCAGGCCGGAATCCTCCAGGGCCATGTAGGCCGCGGCAACGGAGACCTGGCTGAAACGCGCCATCCTGCGAGCCTCCTTGGGGTTGATGTACTTCTCCGGGTCAAAGTCCGTGACCTCCCCTGCAATGCGGGTTGGATACCGGGAGGTATCGCAGAGGGTTATGGGGCCTACCCCTGAACGTCCTGCCACAAGTCCCTCCCAGAACTGCTCCACCGAGCTACCCAGTGGTGTGACGGCGCCCATGCCCGTAACCACAACTCGAACTCTATTGTCACTCATTGCAATCTTCTCCTCAAAATAATGGCGCTCCGTGGCTTGGAGCAGGCGGGAGTCCCGGCCTCAGAGGCAAGGGGTATCCCGCGTGCGTATTCATAGGCTATGCGGGGCCGGCGCGGCTTGCGCGTCGAAGACGGGGTAGGTCTCCGGGGCGATGCCCCTGACATGCTCCCTGGCTTCGGCAGCCACGAAAAGCGACCCTGTGACCAAGACCACGTCTCCTTCGCCGGCCGTATCCAGTGCCACGTCCAAGGCCTGGGACACGGAGTCGGCCACGCGTACCCTGCCGGCGTGAAGTCTGAACTCATGGGCCAATCTGTCCGGGTTGGTGGCTCTGGGGTGCCTGGATTGGGTCGCGACCACCTCCGCCGGAGATAGCAGACTCAATACCTCTATCAGCCCTTCCATGTCCTTGTTCCGAGAGATTCCAACTACCAGCAGGACCCGGCGGTCCGGGAACAGCGACTTGACTGCTTCCACCAGGCGCGCTGCGGAGTGAGGGTTGTGGGCGCCATCGGCCATGAGAAGGGGGTTTCTGCGCAAGACCTCCAGCCTGCACGGCCAGTCCACGCTTTGGAAGCCCTCTTCTATGGAGGCGGCGTCAATCTCCATGCCGCCATCCACCAGGGCCTCGATTATCCCCACTGCTACGGCGGCGTTTTCCATCTGGTGCTCCCCCAGGAGGGGGACCCGTAGGCGATAGCGGCTCCGGCCGGTATCCACGGTGAAGACCTGGCCGTCCAGGGAGGATCTCTCATGTTCCCACCGGATGTCCTCTCCGGCCAGGACCAGCTTACTCTCCTGCCGTCGGCAGGTCTCCTGCAACACGCGCAGCGCCTCGATACGCTGCGGGGCGGAGACCACAGGGATACCCTTCTTGATGATGCCGGCCTTTTCTTCGGCTATCTTGTCCAGCGTGGCTCCAAGGACCTCGGTGTGGTCCAGCCCCAGGGAGGTGATGCCGCAGGCCACGGGCTGCACCACGTTGGTGGAGTCCAGCCGGCCCCCAAGTCCCACCTCAATGACCTGCGCTCCAACCTCCTGCTCCCTGAAGTAGTAGAACGCCATTGCGGTCAGAAACTCAAAGAGAGTCACGCGGCCCTGCTCCGTATTGCCGACCGCCTCCATGGTGGGCCACAGTCCCTCCACCAGGCCGGCAAAATTCTCCTCCGGGATGAGCTGGCTCCCTATTCGTATGCGCTCGCGGAAGGTATGCAGATGGGGAGAGGTGAACAGGCCGGGCCGGTAGCCCGCCGCATCGAGAACGGAAGCGACCATGGCGGCGACGCTTCCCTTGCCCTTCGTCCCTGCTATGTGTACCGTTGGAATCCCCAGGTGGGGGCTGTCCAAAGCCTCCAGGAGAGCGCCGATGCGGTCAAGGTCGTAGCGGGCCCTCTCTCCGGGGATGGCGCTTGGGCGTTCGTAGTCCACCATGCCCATAATCCTGTCTATGGCTGCAAGGTATGGCACCACCGGCCCTCCTTTAGTTGCCCCTTATGCGCTTTGGCATGAATCCAAGGGAGACCCTCAGGGCCTCCGTCTGGGACATGCTCCGGATGTATCCTATGTTCCCATCCAGGGGCCTGGGTTTCAGCCTGAACACCCTCTCCATAGCGTCCAGGTCTGTTACGTTGTCCAGGGCGAGCATCTCAAGCTGGCTGGTGGTTGCCAGCGGGTTGGGTATAATGGCTTCCATTATACGGACAAGCCCCCTCATTAGAGGCAGGGGGACGTGGACCTTGAGCCGTCTGACCTTGAGCGTCCTCCTTATTATATCCACTATCTCGTCGTAGGTCAGGTGGTCCGGGCCGCCGATCTCAATCGTCCTGCCCCCGAAGCGCGGGTTGCCGACCACCAGCGAGACGATGGACCCCACCTCTTCAACGGATACGGGCTGAAGGCGGACCTTCCCCTGTCCCGCCACGGGAATCACGGGAAAGGCCTTGATCACTCCGGCCAGGGTGTTGATGAACTCGTCTCCCACCCCGAACAGGATGGACGGCCGGATGATGGTGTAGGCCAAGCCGCTGCTCATAACCGCTTGCTCGCCCTGCCACTTGGAATACAGATAGGCGTAGTCGGGGTTGTCCTGGGCGCCGATGGCGCTCATGTGGACAAAATGCCCGACGCCCGCCTCTCTGGCCGCTTGGGCTACCATTTCAGTTCCCTGCCGGTTCACGCGGTCGAAGGTACGGTTCTCCCTCTCGCGGATTATGGCTACCAGATGGACTACGGCGTCTACCCCCCTCATTGCCTCCGCCAGGGACGAGGGGTCAAGGACGTCTCCATAGGCCAACTCAACATGGTGTGCGGAGACGCTGCGGGCGCCGGCAGCGGTACGAACAAGGCAACGAACCTCTTTGCCGCGGGTACGCAGCGCCTTGACCACATTTTTGCCCACGAAGCCCGTGGCGCCCGTGACTAATATCATGTTATTGCAAGGGGGTTACCCATAGGTGAAGACTACCAGACGGCTTGGGGAGATGTCAACGAGGCGCAGGCCCCGCCCGGCGGCGGTCTTCCGCGTGAACGGCATTGGGTGTAACATTTACTCGGCTATGACTGCGCCGCTAACGTACCCCATACTCAACGTTCCAGAGGCCGCCGGGTGACCGATCTCTCCGGCGGTAATCCCGCCCTGGACGCGCTCCTGTCGCGGCTGCCATCCGGCCTGAGACAACACGTCGTCAGGGCAGGGGAGAAGGCTGCAGAGCTGGCAGCGATGCACAACGTAGACCCGGACAAGGCGAGGCTGGCGGCGCTATCCCACGACATCGCCCGTGGAATTAAGGAGGGGGAGCTTTTGGAAATGGCCCGGTCATTCGGGCTGACGCTGCATCCGGTGGAGGAGGCGGTGGCGGTCCTGGCCCACGGCCCGGTGGGCGCGGAGCTGCTGCGAAGGGAGTGCGGGATTGATGACCCGGAGACGCTCGAGGCTGTGCGATGGCATTCCACGTTCAACAGAGGGCTTGGCCCGGTCGCCAAGGTCGTCTTTCTGGCGGACAAGCTGGACCCAGGAAAGGCAGACAGATACTCGTCCCTGGATAGGATAGAGCGCCTGGCCGGAGAGGACATGGACGCCGCTATCCTGTCCCTGCTCCAGGAAGACCTGGCATCCATGCTGGAGAAGGGAATGTTGATACATCCCGCGTCCATTGAGGGGCGCAACGAGCTGCTGGGGATGCGGGCCGGTGGCGATTTTGGGCGGTCTCAGCCGTAGGCGACTAGGAGCAAAAGAACATGAGCGAGAGAGAGCGAATAAATTGGGAGAAGAGGTGGGAGGAGGGCGACTATCGCGGCAGGGGCGAGCCTTCTTCCCTGGTGGCTGCCTGGGCCGACCGCCTGCCCAAGGGCCGCGCCCTGGACCTGGCTTGCGGAAACGGCCGCAACGCCCTCTACCTGGCTGAGCGCGGGTTCGAAGTGGACGCCCTGGACATCGCCGGCGCGGCCCTGAAGTTGACGCAGGACGCCGCACGCGAGCGCGGGCTTGCGGTAAATACGATTCAGGTCGACCTGGACGAGTACCTGCTTCCCGCACAGACCTATGACCTAATAACCACCACCTTCTACCTGAACCGCAACCTGATCCCCAGCTTGAAGGAGTCCGTCAAGCCGGGCGGCTTTGCGCTCCATGAGCAACACTACCTGACCGACTACGATGTGAGTGGCCCCGCGGACGCGCAGTTCCGCCTGCGCTCCAACGAGTTGCTACGGCTCTTTTCGGACTTTCGGGCGCTGTTTTTCTCGGAGGGGTTGGAGTGGGAGGCTGGGAGGGACGGCGGCAGGCTGGTTGCCGTTGAGCGGCTGGTGGCCCAGAAGCCGCCGGCGACCTATGAGCCGCCATCGGTCGGAGGGGAGACGGTAGGCGATCTATGACTGACGCGCTGATAACGGCGATGCTGTCTGAGCTGGGGGTTACCAGCGCGGCCGCGCAGCAGTCGGCGCTGGACGCGCTGGTTGCTGCGGAAGTGGTGTCCGGTCGTCCGAACCGCACGCGCATAGCCGAAGACAAGCGCGAGAGGGTTGGCGCGGTCCTGGGCGACGCGTTTCTTCGCCACTGCCGCAACGGGGATTGCAGCCGGCAGGCCGCGAGCGCCGCCGGCCCCCGCGAGGTTCTGCTGGTGGAGCAGCAGTTCTGCGAGGTCTGCGGCGGCTCCACCAACAGCCGCGCTTTGGAGCGCATGGCAGTCGCAATGCAGGCCGCGGGAACCAGCCGCGTGCTTGTGGTGGGCGGCGCCGAGGAGATGGAGCGCGAGATACGCAGGAACACGCCAGCCTTTGTGGAGTGGCGGTTCGAGAACGGCCTGACGTCCCGGGACGACAGGTTCTACCGCGCCGATATGCAGTAGGCGGATCTCATAATCATCTGGTCCAGCACGCCGTTGCCTAGCAAGGTGTCGAAGCGCTTTGGGGGCAAAGGGGACAGCCGCAGGGTGACGGTGACGCGGCGGGGCATCGCAGCCCTTGCAGACCAGGTGAGGCAGCGCCTGGAGCGGTAGAGCGCGGGCGTTGACTGAGAAGCCCGGCGCGTGGGCTCTATAGTCGTGGCTGATTTTGGGCGTTCTCAGCTTGACACCCAAAGAGGGGTCGCGTACCATTAGAGTTGATGCCGAGGTAGCTCAGGTGGTAGAGCACGGCACTGAAAATGCCGGTGTCGCCAGTTCGACTCTGGCCCTCGGCACAGCCGGCATCCACAACACCTTTAGCGAGCGGAAGTGGCTCAGTGGTAGAGCATCTCCTTGCCAAGGAGAAGGTCGTGGGTTCGAATCCCATCTTCCGCTCCAGACCCCCTCTAAAATGCGCATGATGCGCGCCCACGCGCCGCCGGGCCGGCAGAAGCTGGCCGCATACGCCTTCGCCCGCGCCATGAAGGGGTGAGGGGGAAAGGAGAATCTATCCTGTGATGGATCCTAGTAAGCTGGCGGAATGGGCGCGGTCAAAAGCCTGTCATAACCTGAAACCTTGCAACCATTCCGGGTGTGAAGATGCTGAGCAGGTGGCTCAACTTCTGGAGAGGCTTAGAAGATTTGAAGGTACTGATGGAAATGGGCAACCAGTTAATGGTTACATCATTGAAGACTAAGACTGTGGTCTGTAAATGTAGGGAGGCACATGCCGTCAGACAAGTCGTTGCCGTTCGCCCGCGCCATGCATGGGTGAGCCAAGAAAGGAGCTACAACTAATGTTTAGGAGTCATCTACTACTGTTGGTTCTTGGGCTTGCTTTGTTGGTAGTGACTGCCTGCTCACAACAGCCAACGGAAGACGAACTTCGAGCCATTGTTCGTTCTGAGATAACAGCCGTGATCGCTGAGGTCAAGCAGGGGCCTCCTGGGGAACAAGGACCGCTTCCCTCCAACGAACTTCTAACAGGACTGATTGAAGAGGTAATCTTAGAATTAAAGGAAGACCTGCGTGGGCCACAAGGATTGCGGGGAGAACAGGGGCCGCAGGGAGCGAGAGGGCCACAAGGCGTACCCGGTACGGCGCAATTGTCTCAAGGAGATCGGATGACTTTGAGCAATGTGGTTTACCTGCAGAATGACTTGGCCAACTTTGAAAGCCGCATTACTTCCTTGCAGAATGACTTGGCCAACTTACGAAGAAATGTGGAGTGTGAAGTCAGCAGTGGGTTCTCTTTTTGTTCGAGTTCCCTTAGCGGGCTTATGGGCGGCACCCTTGGAAGCCGCGTCACTTCCTTGCAGAATGACATAGCCAACTTACAGAGTGAAATGAGCCGACTTTGGAATGATGCACATAGGCACACCATTCGCTAGGCTACAGTGGGCCTGTGCCCCGTAACGGCTTTGAGAGTAAAGGAGGCTGATTATGGAGATAGACGTGCAGGATTATGACTGGATGTTGACAATAAAGCAAAATGTTGACATCAATGGAAACTCGAGCGCCATCCCGTTTGAAGTCACTTTTGGTGAAGATAATAGGGTCAAAGTGGTCATTGACTGGGACAAGTGGGGGTTGGCGTCTGTGCCACCAGGAGCCATGCCGCCAGTCGCCAAGGTAAGGCAGGCTGCATTGAAAGCAGGTGAACAGCTTGCAGCTGGCGCCGACGAACGTCGTGTGTCTGTGGCCTCTGCTCTGAAGGAGTATGGAGAACAGTACACAACGGAGATAGGCCGGCTAGAACGTGGACAACAACTCGGCTAGCGAGGTAGCCGTTTGCCGCCGCCAGGCCCACCCAGCTCATAGCCTGCCCCGTACTTGATACGGGGGTGAGCCTGTCAAACCAAATGCCGCCCCTTGCATCGTAGTTGGGGCGCGGGTATGCTATCCTAACATCAGGAAAGTGGCGACCGAGATGACCAACGTTACAAGACTCGAGGACAAGGAGGAGATCCTTCGCATAGAGGACCTCCACACCTACTTCTACTCCGTAGAGGGTGTTGTAAAGGCTGCCAACGGGGTAGATCTCTCGGTAAAGGCGGACAGCACCCTGGGCATCGTGGGCGAGAGCGGCTCCGGGAAGTCGGTGACCGCGCTATCGCTCCTTCGCCTGATACCGTACCCGGGGAAGGTAGTGCAGGGCTCGATCCACTTCCAGGGCATGGACCTCTTGCAGATAGACACGGAGGAGATGCTCAGAGTACGGGGCAACTCCATATCCATGATATTCCAGGACCCCAAGGGCGCGCTCAACCCAATTGAGACCATTGGGACGCAGATATCCGAGATACTCCTGGCCCACAGCCCCATGTCCATAGCTGAGGCTACGGAGCGGACCCTGGAGCTGCTGAGGCAGTTGAGCCTGTCCGAGCACATATTCAAACAGTACCCATTCCAGCTTAGCGGAGGCCAGGCCCAGCGCTCCATGATAGCTATGGCTACGGCTTGGCGGCCCAAGATACTCATTGCGGACGAACCCACGTCCAACCTGGATACAACCACCCAGGCGGACGTGCTCGCCAGGCTCCAGCGGATACGGACGGAGCAGCATTCCTCCATAATCCTCATCACCCACAACATGGGGGTGATAGCTCAGATGGCGGACGAAATAGCGGTCATGTACGCGGGGAACGTGGTGGAGTACGGGGATACACAGACCCTGTTCGAAAGACCTCGCCATCCCTACACCTGGGGCCTGCTGCAGTCGATTACCCGGCTGGACTTCCCGGACCGACCGCTTCACCCTATCGCGGGCTCGCCAACGGACTCGATAGACCTTCCGGACCAGTGTCCCTATATGCCCAGGTGCCCCAAGGCCTCCAACGAGTGCCGGTTGAACGTGCGGCCACCCCTGCGAGAGATAGAGCCGGGCCATTTCGTGGCTTGCTACAACGTAATCGAGTACCCGTAGGCCCATCCCCATTTCCCCTCTGGATTCCCGCTCGGAGGCGGGAATGACGACCTTGGTAGGCTCGCATCCCGCTCGTATGGTTCGACAGGCTCACCACGAACGGGCAAGGGGCGTGACCGGGCCCTTCTTTCCGTTTGTCCCCGTATCAAGTACGGGGCAGGCTCTTAGCGTGTCGAAGGGCACGAACGGAGGCGAAGGTTGGCCCGCTCGTATGGTTCGGAGGCTCATCACGAACGGGGTAAGCGCGCCGGGATCCAGGGCCTCAAGCGACGGGCGGCCGGCCCAGCCTCTCTCCCACCTCCAGGCCCACCGCGGCGGCGAACTCCGATGCCGGCGCCGGACGTTCTCCCTCTCTCCGTACGCGCCGCGCCAGGAGCGTCCCGCCGTTGAGGGCGACGCGCAAGCCGGATTCGTCGACTGCCACCACCTCGCCGTACATTGCGGGGCCTGCGCGCGGGCCAAGCTCCGCCTCGCTCAGCCGTATGACCTCCTGGCGGAAGGTTGTGGCCGCGCCCGGCTGGGGGTCGCAGCCGCGGACGTGGTTGTAGACCTGTTCCGCCGGGCGGAACCACTGAATGTCGGCGATGTGTCCTTCACAGGGTGGCTCGTAGGTCGCCAGGGTTTCGTCCTGCGCTATCCTGGGCGCTCGCCCTTCGCCGATGAGCGCGACGGCCTCCGACAGGCCGTCCACTCCCAGGGGGAAGAGGTGGTTTCTGTAGAGGGAGGCCACGGTGTCCGTGAGGGAGACGGGAGCGCGCTTCTGCAACAGGACGGGGCCGGTGTCTATACCCCTGTCCGGCCAGAAGATGGTGACGCCGCTCTCGGCCTCCCCGTTGATGATGGCCCAGTTGATGGCGCTGCGTCCTCTGTGCAGGGGGAGTAGGGAGGGGTGGTATTGGATGGAGCCGTGAGACGGAAGGTTGAGAACCCTCTCCGGGATGATAACCGTGACAAAGGCCAGCACGTTGAGGTCCGCTCCCAGGTCCTGGTAGGTCCGGAGGAACTCGCGGCTGCGCAGGTCTTTGGTCTGGTAGGTGGGGACGCCCTGCTCCTGGGCCAGGTTGAACAGGGGATCTCCCTCGCGCTCGTAGAACACCCCAGCCACGTCTTCGCCCTGCTCCAGGAGTCGCCGGTAGACCGCTTCGCCAAAGGCTGCCTGTCCAATGAGAGCCACTCGCATTTTACACCCCCTGACTATGGTCGGTTGCGCTGCATTATGAACGCTAAGGTGAGTTGGGGCAAGTTCCCGCGGGAAGCATCCCGCCCTTATGGTTCGACAAGCTCACCACAAACGAGAGGCGAGTTGGGGCAAGTTCCCGCGGGAATCTCGCAAAGACTTGACACCGTAAGGATGGGTTTGTAGGCTGAGGGTTGCCGGACATCATCCACCAACCCCCAACTGCATTGCCCGGCGTGGGATACGCGGAGAAGACCCAGAAGGAGGCGACAAATGGCTGAGATTAGCGGTGGAGAAGCTTTCGGTCGCGCCCTAAAGAGGGAGGGCGTGGAATATGTTTTCACCCTCAACGGCGGGCACATCTACACCCTGTACGAGGGGTGCGAAGACAACGGGATCAAGGTCATCGATTTCAGGCATGAGCAGGCCGCAGCGCACGCCGCCGAAGGGTGGGCCAAGGTCACCGGCAAGCCAGGCGTGGCCATAGTCACCGCCGGGCCCGGCGTTACCGGCACTATAACCGCCGTTGCCAACGCCTTCCAAGCCAACAGCCCCATGATAGTCATTGGGGGGAACTCGGCAGTCCGGGAGAGGCTGATGAGCAGCCTCCAGGAGTTCGACGGCGTAGCCCTGATGCAATCGATCACCAAGTGGTCCCACCAGGTGCAGGAGACGCGCCGTATACCGGACTTTGTGGCTACCGCCTTCCGCCAAGCCACCAGCGGAAAGCCGGGCCCCGTCTATCTTGAGATTCCAACCGACATAGTCAACGGGCGGATAGAGGAGGACGACCTGGTCCTGCCCACCGGGTATCGCACGGATGCGCGCGCCTACCCGGACCCGGAGTACATCCGCAAGATTGTGGACGTTCTCAAGACCTCAAAGCATCCCACAGTGGTGGCGGGCAGCGATATTTGGTGGTCAAAGGCCTGGGACGAACTCCGGGAGTTTGTGGAGATGATAGACGCGCCGGTGTTCCTGAACTCCATGGGACGCGGCTCTCTTCCATCCGACCATCCCAACGTGGGCAGCACCGGGCGGCGCTACGCCCTGGTCAACTCAGACGCCATCCTGCTCATTGGCACGCCCATAGACTTCCGCCTGAGCTTTGGGCGGGACGTCCTGTTCAACAAGGACGCCAAGGTGATCCAGATGATGACGGACGCCGAGGAGGTCGGTAAGAACCGGCACATCGATATTGGCGTTGTGGGCGACGTAAAGGCGTCCATGGAGCAGGTGATGGACGGCCTCCGAGTCTCCGGCTATCGCTCGCCGGGCAGGGAGTGGCTTGAGGAAGTGATGACGGAGGACAAGGCCCTGAAGGAGCCGGATCAGGCCATGCTCAACAGCGACCAGACGCCCATCCACCCCATGCGGCTTATGAAGGAGCTGCGAGATTTCCTGGACTGGGACGCCACCGTGGTCGGCGACGGGGGAGACGTTGTCACCTTTGCGGCCCGCGTGCTGGGCATCAACAAGCCGGGCCACTGGCTTGACCCCGGCCAGTTCGGATGCCTGGGGCCAGGCTCCGGGTTCGCCATTGCGGCGCAGCTGGCGCGGCCGGGAAAGCAGGTGGCCATAGTGTTCGGGGACGGGGCCTTTGGGCTGAACGGCATGGACATGGAGAGCATGGTGCGCCACAAGCTGCCGGTAGTGGGCATAGTCGGCAACAACGGCACATGGAACCAGACCACCCAGGGGGTCATTCGAAGGACGGGTCGCGCCATTGGGACGTACCTCTCCCAGGAGACCCGCTACGATCTGATAATGCAGGGATTCGGGGGCTATGGCGAGCGGGTAACGGATCCGTCACAGATACGGCCTGCGCTGGAGCGGGCGTTTGCCTCCGGCACAGCCGCGCTGCTGGACGTGGTCATAGACACGGACGTCTCCTACGGCGATATGGGAGGACGCTCGCGCCAGGTGCGCCAGTACTAACCTGAGCGTCGTGGGCAAGCCCCGGACGGTCCGGCGAGCATTCGACGAAATGTGGGCCGCGCTCAGCGCGGCCCACATTGTGGTTGTGTGGGTGTGGAGGCTGATCCACGCGGCGATGGATATTGGGAAGAGGTTTTGGTCGCGGCGGTTGTGGAAGCGCGGCCTTGCAAGGGTATATAATGGCGCCTATGCCGAAGTGGCGGAATGGTAGACGCGGCGGTCTCAAAAACCGTTGGGGCGAAATCCCCGTGCCGGTTCGAATCCGGCCTTCGGCACAATAGCGCGGTGGGGGGCTGTGGTCAATGTGGTCCGCAAACCGCGCCCACTCCCATTCCCCTCCGCTCATGGTGAACCGAGTTCCCTTGCCAGCTCATGGTGAGCTTGTTGAACCACGTCTTGCCCGCGCACACGGGCATCCATCCCCGCCCTTCCCTTCTGGATTCCTGCTCGGTGGCAGGAATGACGGTGGATTGCTGACCCCCGCTCATGGCCCCTTCGACACGCTCAGGGTGAGCAGGCTTGGTTCCCGCTCATGGCCACTCCCTCTCCCCTCCGTTCGTGTGATTCGACAGGCTCATCACGAACGGGGTAGCCGTTGGCGGGTGCTATCCTCCGCAGGAGCCCGCGCGGCCTAGCTGCGGTTGCCTGCGCCACCGCGGGAGAGCAGCGCCCCGGCCAGGGGGACCAGGATGATGATGGCCAGACCCAGGATGATGGTGCCCTGGGGGCCCACCGCCAGGAACAGCGTACCAAGAGATACCATCAACACGCCTACAACGATAATGGCTCCCAGGGGCAGCAGGAATGGAAGCAAGCCGTTCATTGGTGTGTCTCCTTAGTATGCCAAAGAGTCGTATATCTGTTATGCGACCGGTGGCGCCGCCGTGAGGATCGCCCGCATATTGTACCCCATTCCGGCAACCCGTGCCATACGTTATGAGAGAGTACGCCCGGCAGGGCGCTTGCGTGACCCGCAGATGTTGACCATACTGGGAGCACGGACTAGAATTGGGGTTAACACTCATGGAGGTCCGCTTATGGGAATGGATATAACGCCAAAGGGACAAGGGGGAACCTCCCCGTGACTCTGGAGCAGTATCTGGAAGCCTTGGCAGACGATGAGCAGCCTCTACGTACCACGGACCTGATGAGCCTTTCCGACATGACCCCTGAGGATCTGCGGCTGGTGGGCGGCGTGTGGCCGGACATAGATCCAAGCCGGAAGGAAGCCCTGCTGAGCCGGCTCATAGACGTATCCGAGGATAACCTTGATGCGGACTTCAACGACCTATTTCGACTCTGCCTGAGCGATGCAAGCCCGGCGGTGAGGGCGAAGGCCATCGATGGGCTGTGGGAGTGCGACGACCGCACCCTGGTGACCCCACTGGCGGCTTTGCTGAGCAAGGACCCGTCGGACGAGGCCAGGGCGGCTGCCGCCACGGCCCTGGGGAAGTTCGCCGCTCTGTTCCAGAACGGGAAGATGCTGAAGAAGGACGGCGAGAAGATACGTGAAGTCCTGATGTGCGCCATACGAGATAGCCGCGAGAGCCTGGAAGTCAAGAGACGGGCCATAGAGGCGGTGGCCCCTTTCGACACACATGACGTCCAGCAGACCATTCAGGAGGCTTACGATAGCGACGTGGCGGGGATGAGGTATAGCGCCTTGTACGCTATGGGGAAGAGCTGCGACTCCCGGTGGTTGCCCATAATCCTGTCGGAGCTGCGTAACCCCGATGCGGCCATGCGCTACGAGGCGTCCAACGCCTGCGGGGCGATGGGTGAAGAGCCGGCAGTGCCTCACCTGATACCGCTGTTGGAGGATGACGACCACCAGACGCAGGTGTCGGCCATATCCGCGGTCGGCGCTATTGGCGGGAGCCTTGCCCGGAAGGCTCTGCTCCGCTGCCTCAAGTCCTCGGACGACGTGATGGTGGAGGCGGCGCAGGAGGCGCTGAACAGCCTGGAAGCCGGCGAAGAGGCCCTTGGCTTCGCCTCGGACGCCTACCCCAAGCGCCCTCCGCGCTGAAAGGCCAGGCACGCCGCTCCCAGCAGCGGGGCATCGTCTCCCAGGACGGTGGGCGTCACGCGGATATGCTCGCTGAGGTTGGCCATTGCGTAGCGGCGGATGGCTGCGATGAGCGCCTCGGCATAGGTTTCAAAGCTCCGGCTGACGCCTCCCCCCAAGACGATCAATTCGGGGTCGAAGATGTGCAAGAGGTTTGCCAGGCCCAGCCCCAGGTCTTCGGCGAACTGCAGCGCCAGTTCCACGGCCAGGGGATCGCCCATGTCTGCGGCGTCCGTCACCACCCCGGCGTCCAAGCGGGAAAGGTCTCCGTCTACCATCTCCCGCATCAGGCTGGCCTCACCTTGCTCCAGCCTCTCTCGAGCGAACCTTGCCAGGGAGGTCCCGGAGGCAAATGCCTCCAGGCAGCCTCTGCCACCGCATGAGCACGGGGGGCCGTTCCTGTCTATGACCATGTGGCCCAACTCCGCGGCAAATCCCCTGGCCCCCAGGACGGGCCTGCCGTCCACGATGACCCCTCCGCCGATTCCGGTGCTCACCGTGAGATAGACCAGATTATCCACCCCTTGGCCCGCTCCGTAGGAGCGCTCCCCCATAGCCCCCAGCGTTGCATCGTTGGAGGCCCACACGGGTAGATTGAACCTCTGCTCAAGCTGCGGCCTTGGAGAGAAGCCGTCCCATCCGGGCAGGTTGGGTGGGTTGTAAATTGTGCAGGTCTCTGGGTCCACCGGGCCGGCCAACGCGGCCCCTATTCCAATCAGACGGCCGGGGTCGGTCAGTGGCATGAGTTTTGCCACCATACCGGCCAGCCACTCCCCCGTCTGCTCCCAACTCGCATCAACCTGGGTAGGCTCCTGGTCCCTGTGGATGATATTGCCGTCTCCGTCCACAATGCCCACCCTGGTCCTGGTGCCTCCCACGTCCAACGCTATACAGAGGTCGTCAATGCTCGCCATTCCTCTACTCCTTACCCCGGGGTGGCATCCACAAGCGCTTTGTGAATGCTGTTGCGGCTCCCGGCAGCAGCGGCCATAGGTTGCTATTATGGGCCAAGGCGTAGCGCTTAAACAAGGTGGCGCGGCAATCCCGCGCCCGGGGGTCCCTCTGGATTCCCGCTCGGGGGCGGGAATGACGGTGGGAGGCGCGTCGTCATGCCCGCGAACGCGGGCATCCAGAAGGGGAGGGGGGGCCTCCCCGTTCCGTTCGCACCCTTCGACAAGCTCAGCGGAGAAACCGGCCCACTCGGAGCCTGCGCCGTCTTGATACGGTGGCGAACGGTATCCTCCGCCATCTCCCTACGGCTGCGTCCCTGTGGTATTATGGAGTCGTGGCAAGACCGCGCATAGACACATCGGGGAGAAGGGTATGACATCTGTCGACAAGCCGAGATCCCTCGCAGAGCTGAAGAAGAGCGGCTACCGGGTGGTTGGAGTGAGGGAGGAGTTAAGGCGTAACCTTATAAGCAAGATAGTGGCCGGCGAGGAGCTCTTTCCGGGGATAATAGGCTACGACGATACCGTTATTCCGGAGGTTGAGAATGCCATACTGGCCGGGCAGGACATCATCCTGCTGGGCGAGCGCGGGCAGGCCAAGTCCAGGCTCATCCGCGCCCTGGTCGGCCTGCTGGACGAAGAGATACCCTACGTGGCCGGTTGCGAGGTCAACGACAACCCCTTTGCTCCCATCTGCCGCGCCTGCCAAGATAAGCTGGCCGAGATGGGGGACGAAACGCCCATTGCATGGTTGCCACGCGAAGCGAGGTACGCCGAGAAGTTGGCTACTCCGGACATCGCCGTGGCTGACCTCATAGGAGAGGTGGACCCAATCAAGGTCGCAGAGGGGCGCTATCTCTCCGATGAGCTGACCATCCACTACGGGTTGATCCCGCGGACCAACCGGGGCATCTTCTCCATCAACGAGCTGCCGGACCTGGCGGAGCGGATACAGGTTGGCCTCTTCAACCTGATGGAGGAGAAGGACATACAGATCAAGGGGTATCGCATCCGGCTGCCCCTGGACGTGTACCTGGTGGCAAGCGCCAACCCGGAGGATTACACCAACCGCGGACGCATCATCACCCCTCTCAAGGACCGCTACGGCTCCCAGATAAGGACCCACTATCCCAGGCGCTCCGAGGAGGAGATACGCATCATGGACCAGGAGATGACCTCCTTCCCCGACATGGAGGACAGGGTGATGGCGCCGCAGTTCATGAAGGAGATCATCGCAGAGGTGACCGCCCTCGCGCGCCGCAGCGGGGACATCAACCAGCGCTCCGGGGTGAGCGTAAGGGTCTCCATAGCCAACTATGAGAGCATCATCAGCAATGCCTACCGCCGCAGCCTCATCCACGGGGAGGAGAAGGTTGTGCCGCGGATAAGCGACCTGTCCGCCATAGTCCCCTCCACAATGGGCAAGATAGAGCTTGAGATTACGGAGGACGGCCGCGAGGGGAAGATTCTGGAGGACATCACCAGGCGGGCGGCGCTCAACGTATTCGGGCGCTACGTGGACGTCGATGACCTGGAGGGAATTGTGGAGGCCTTTGAGGAGGGCATGGTCATCGAGACGGGCAGCGACAGGCCCTCGATGGAGTACGTGACCCTGCTTGGAGAGGTGGAGGCCTTTGACGAGCCTATCAAGCGGCTGGGCGCCGACAACACGCACGCGGTTATTGCATCGGCAATGGAGTTCATACTGGAGGGGCTGCACCTCAAGCGGCGTCTCAACAAGGACAGGGTGCAGGGCAGATACCACTACTACAGCTAGCGGGGAGGGCGCGATCCCTCCCACATCAGCGCCACTAGGAGAAGAATCGTGAGTGAAAACAGAATAGAGAACGTGCTTATCATAGGCTCCGGGCCGGCGGGAGACACCGCGGCCCTCTACGCTTCCAGGGCGGAGCTAAACCCCCTGGTGGTGGAAGGCATTACGCCGGGCGGGCAGCTGACCATAACCACAGACGTTGAGAACTACCCCGGGTTTCCGGAGGGCATAATGGGGCCGGAGCTCATGGTCAAGTTCAGGGAGCAGGCGGAGCGCTTCGGGGCCAGGTACGTCACCGGCAACGTGACCGGGGTGGACTTCTCAGCTCGGCCATTTTCCATAGAGGTTGACGAGCAGGACAGCTACTATGCCAAGACCGTTATCATCACCTCCGGCGCCACCGCGATGTTCCTGGGAATCCCTGGCGAGACGGAGCTCATGGGGCGAGGGGTGTCCGCCTGCGCGACCTGCGACGGCTTCTTCTTTCGGAACAAGGAGCTTGTGGTGGTTGGCGGCGGCGATACGGCGATGGAGGAGTCGACCTTCCTAACCAAGTTTGCCAGCAGAGTCCACGTAATCCACCGCCGGGACCAGCTCCGGGCCTCCAAAGTGATGCAGGAGAGGGCGTTCAACAACCCCAAGATAGACTTCATATGGGACACAGTGCTGGAGGAGGTTCTGGGCGTTGATGAGGGAGAGGTGAAGGGGGTCAGGCTCCGCAACGTGAAGAGCAATGAGGTCATAGAGAGGCCCATCGACGGGGTTTTCATGGCTATCGGGCACAAGCCCAACACGGCGCCCTTTGTAGGACAGTTGGAGATAAACGAGGCCGGTTACATCGTCACGCACGATGGGACCAAGACCAGCATGCCTGGGGTCTTTGCCGGCGGCGACGTGCAGGATTGGGTCTACCGTCAGGCCGTCACCGCCGCCGGCACGGGCTGCATGGCCGCCATAGACGCGGAGCATTTCCTGACGTCCCAGGGCGAGGAGTAGGCCGGGCCTACACGGACGGCCCGCTCCGTTCCGCTCACGTCCTTCGACAGGCTCTGGATGAGCGGGAATCCAACCAACGCCCCCTCTGGATGCCCAGCCGGCCTCCCGGTTTTGAGTTGCCCGTTCCTTGGCGCTAACATTTACGCAAGTCATTGCAATGATGCCCGCGTATGTACGTTGACCTTAGGGATAACGCTTCTACCAGGCGCATCGGAAAGGCCCGGAAATGCTGCGGTTAGTGGGTATACTGGGTGGTTTCGTTGTAATCGGAGTGACGGCTTTGCTCGCGCTCTCGATTGTCGTTATCAACGTAGCTAGCGGCCCTGGTCCCACCAAGAATGAGCCGGGGTCGTACACCAAGGCGTTCGTGCAGGATGCCGTCAGGCGCTACGAGGCGGACGGGCCGGAAGCCACTATCGACTACTACAGCTCACAGGAGAGCGTGGACGGCGAGTGGTACGTATTCGTCGTAGACGCCGATGGCTACACATTGCGCACCCTCGCGCTGAGATCATAGGCTGAGATCCCAGCCTACGCGTGGACGTGACCGGCTACTTCTACGGCGACGACCTGCTTCCGCAACGGAGGAAGGCAAGTGGGCCAGCTACGTCTTCCTGAACATTGCGACCGGCAGCCAGGACGCAATGCACACCTGGGTTGTGAAGCATGACGGGCTGCTATTTGCCTCCGGATGATAGAAGGGTAGCGCGCGGCGCCGCCTGACGCGCTTGCCGTTCAGCATTGTGCCTATTGCGGTGTAGCGGACGCCAAACTCGTAGACGACCAGCAGAGTGACGGTCACGACCACGCATATCAGCGAGAACTTGAGGTGAACGCTGACCGGCCAGTTCAGGGACAGCTTGTACCCGACGACTATCAGGGGCAGGTGCCACAGGTACAGCCAGTAGGACGAATCCGATACGTAGCGCACCCAGGCCCGCTCCCGCGCCGCTATCCAGCGGAACAGCCCCATCAACCCGAAGCACATCAGCCAAGCGTAGGCTGCTTGCAGCGCCGCAGCCACGAGATGAGTCCACTCGGCCTTTACCTCGTACAGAAGCGCCAGCGCGCCGAAGAGTAACACCGTAAGCGAGGGCAGCATCGCGATCGTCCACCACCGGCTCACCGCCAAGCTGCGCCGGTAGAAGAACGCCCCGAATACGAAGAATAGCGCGTAGTAGCCCAGCACAACGGGATGAGGGATCAGTCCTTCGGAGGTATCGGGGCCAAAGACGGGCTCCTCCATCATCAACTGCGGCAGGAGGGTGAGCGGAATCGCCAGCCACTATATCGCCGGATGGCTGAACTTCACGCCCAGCTTTGCCGCCAGCATGAATCCGCCGGCCAGCCACATCAGAAACCACAGGAACCAGAGGTGGGTGAAGGTCTCCAGCCAGATGAACGGCCACCAGTAGAGTTGGAAGTCGGTCTTGGGGTCAAAGGCCCATACCAGGGTCCAGATGGTGATTGGGATGACGGTGAGCGCGCCGACGGCAAGGGGCAGGCCGATGCGCTTAAGGCGGTGGTCCGCCAGCTGCCGGAGTCCCCTCCGCTGCCACAGCATAGCGGTGAAGAAGCCGCTGAGCAGGAAGAAAACGGGCATCCGGAATCCGTGGATTGCAAAGAATATCAGCGTGTAGATACCGGAGACCTGGTCGGGGTACTCCTTGGCAGATGCGTCCGGCATGAAGAAGAGGGCGGTGTGCAGGACAATGCCCAGCAGCATTGCAACGGCGCGCAGGGCGTCCAGATCGTGGAATCTGTTCGCGGTGGTTCTTGCAGGCTCGGTCGATGGCGGCGCGACTGGGGCGCCGATGTCGCTCTCTTCGGTTGGTTGGAGCATCTTCGGGTTTGGCCTGTGAGATGGATATAGCCTGGAGACCGATCAATGCCTCCAGCGCCTGATTATAACCGCGCGTCATACGCCTCTCAAGTAGTGTGGCGGGCATGGAAGAAGAGAAGGCGCTTGCCCCTCTCAAACGCAGGTTGCCAGCGCGGGCGTCCAAAGCTATAGTTGTAAGCGGCATGGCCCATTGCCGCATCCCTTTGACATGATGGCTATATACGCGTTGTATCAAGCCGTTCCCTGAGGGAGTAGGGGGGCCGAGTGAGTCCAGAGTTGACGTTAACTAGAGGGCAATTGGATCGGAAGCGTTTTGACGTCTAAATCAGTACCATAATGAACATCATTGGCTTCAAAAGGCGCATCGCTTTTTGGGCCCTAGCGCCCTTGATGCTGTTGGCAATGGGGTCGTCGGCCTCATTATGCGGACTCTGTGACTCTGCTGGGTCTGGGTTGCACGGGGAAAATATCCTAGAGGCGGCGGCTAACCCTGGAAGGAACAGGGTTAAGTGGTCGCCGGACGGTGGTCATATAATGGTGTCAAATAAGGGGTCTGCATCATATAACGGGTTTGTATTTGTCGTTCCTTCAGACGGCTCCGGCCTAAAAGACATCTCCACGGTCAATGGCAACTACGAAGTAACCTACTCGCCGGATTTCTCTCCGGACGGCGCCGGCTTGGTGTACGCTACGTACAGGCACCGAATGTCAGGCGTTACAGACGACTTCGTATGTCAGACTCAAAACTTTGAGATAGAGACCTCCCTGCTGGACGGGACCAACCGACAGCGCATAACACACAACGCCAGCCTGGACACGGCTCCTGTGTGGTCGCCGGATGGCGCCCGGATTGCCTTTCTGAAGGGTTGGCCGCATTACGACGAAGACGAGGGGGGTATCTACACTATTAAACCGGACGGTACTGAAGAGAGGCTGGTTGCGTCAAAGTTGATGACGGGGTTGTACTTGAGCTGGGGACCGGTGTGGTCACCGGATGGCAATAGGCTCATAATCGGGGGTAAGGGATATATCTCACCTAGCTACTCCGCACGTATCATCTTTTACACAGTGGAAGCGGACGGTTCCGGCGTTCGGCAGCTATTTGCCTACTCGGACGAACACTACTTCGACGCGGAAGTCAAAAACATAACCTGGTCCCCGGATGGACAGAGAATAGCTTTCTCTAGTGCAATATCGCGTTCAATAACGCGATACGATATCACTGGCCCTCGTGAAAGGGTCGACAGGCTTTACATCGTCGACCGGGATGGTGAAGGCCTAGAGGAGATACCGATCGCTAGCGAATTGGTGAGGGGTGGAGTAAACAGTCTGGAATGGTCCCCGGACGGCTCCGAGGTCTTGATCTCCTCAATCGGGGGCGTTTTCCTGATCAACACAGAGGACTTCGAGATTCGTAGAATCTTGGACAGGTCGGATGTTTATGCTGCCTGGTCTCCGGACGGCTCCCGAATCGCCGTGTTTAGCCAAGGACGTGATGACTGGCTGGTGTCCATGCAAAAGGACGGGTCGGACGTCCGTGTGCTGATGAGATTAGATGAAGATGGGCGCGTGGTAGCAGGCAATCCGAGATGACGCATCGCAGAAGGAATCGCACAATGACAACGCTGTTTGAGTGTTTGTGCAGACCGCTGAATCTCTGTTGGCCGGCACTGTTGAGGGACGCGAGATCGTTGTATTCCTCGCGCCAATAGGGGCGCACGGTAGCCCGTCGAAGGGCGTTCGCCCCTTGTTTTCTGCGTTCCATATGGTATAGTATCTTCGCCCTGAGCAACCGCCGATGGGTTGCGGAACAGGCTTAACATCTGAAGAATCTCGGCGCGGGAGCCCGCAAGGGCTTAGCAGAGGAAGCCGGTGAGAGGCCGGCGCTGTCCCGCAACTGTATGCCGGAAGCCAACGCTTCCGGCGAGTCAGGTCCACTGCGCGCGCCG
Organism: Dehalococcoidia bacterium; assembly: GCA_965247645.1. Lineage (GTDB taxonomy): Bacteria > Chloroflexota > Dehalococcoidia > Lucifugimonadales > UBA2985 > JAPPHY01. Next base: position 837,952 of record OZ252024.1, on the reverse strand, counting down.
ATGTCAAACGGCCTTCGAGGAAAGGCGCGGGCATAATCATCTGTGATGACGAACCCTGTCCAACTCCCGGGCAGGGTTTTTTGGTGCCCTAGCCGCCTCCATCGCCGTCCCATGCAGTCCGATTCACCTACGGAGGCAAAAAGGAGGCAGCATATGAGTTACATAGCAGGGGCTTCGCACCGGTCGCAGAGGCATGGGGCAGGCATAGCAGCCGGCGCGCTTGCGCGAGAGTTGGTTGTCCCCAGCGCCTTCATCCTGGCAATCCTGGCCTCCAACTTTGCGCTGGCGTCCCAGCCCAACGTCAAGCTCTTTGACCTGCTGGTGTTTGTGGCCGGATTCACCCTGGGCTTCCGGCGCGGCATGGTGGTGGCCGCCGGGGCGTGGCTGGTTTACGGCACGTTCAACCCGTGGGGCGCGGCCGGGCCGCTGCTCCTGGCGACGATGATGATCTCGGAGGCCGCGTACGCGCTGGCTGGCGCGGGCCTGGGTCGACTGGCCTCTCCCCAACGGCTGTCCATCCTGCCGGGGCGATGGAGCCTCCTGTTCGCCGCCGCGGCGCTGGTATCCACCCTGGCCTACGATGCGCTGACCAACGTCTACACGGGCATCGTGTGGGCGCAGGTGGCCGGGGCCTTTGAGTACAAGCGTTGGATACTGATAGCGCTGTTCAACCCCGGCGCGTTGCTTTTCTCCGCCTACCACGTCGGCAGCAACGTCCTGTTCTTCGCGCTGCTTGGGCCCATGCTGGTCAAGGGCGTCGACAGGGCCAGGGAGGCGCTTCCATGGGAACGATGATGCATCGCAGACTCGCTTACGCCGCTTTACTTGCGATGGCCCTGGTGACCGCGCTCGTCGCCGGGTGCGGAGCATTCCAGGTAGAAGTTGGAGAGGTCACGCCCACGGCAATGCCACTGCCGACCATACAGGTGAGCATGCTGATTCACTTCAGCGAGTCCGACGTGCGCTGGTTCCGGAACGTGGAGGCCCACAATGGCGCTAACGCCTACGAGCTGACGGAGCAGGTGACGGAAGGCGACATGAAGGCCACCTACTACGCCTCGTTCCGTGCCCACTTCGTAGAGGAGATCATGGGCGTTGCCAACGAAGGCTCCACCTACTGGGCCATCTTCCTGTGGAATGAGTCGCAATCGTTGTGGGAGCTGCTCCCCGTGGGCGCAGACCTGTTCTCGCTCAAGGACGGCCACGTGCTGGCATGGGCTTACACGGACTCAAGCGCGGAGCCAAAGCAGACGCCGTCCGTCACGCCGTGAGGTGGGGGAGGGACAAGCATCTGCGAAGTTGGCAGCGCCCCGCTCGTAGCCTGCCCCGTACTTGATACGGGAGTGAGTTTGTCGAGCCATTCGAGCGAGAGGGGAGTGGCGCTCCAACCAACGTTGGCATTGCCAACAAGGGTCCACTTAATGAGGCTTTCATGACAATTATTAGACCTATTGAAACAGAGCGTCTCGTACTGCGCGACTTCACCGTGGACGATTTGCCGGCCCTGCATCTGTATGGATCAGACCCTGTGGTCATGAAATGGCTGCATCTGCTTCCGAATTCTGTGGAGCGCTCGCGGGAAGTAGTCGAGCAGCACATTTCTAGTCAACATAAGGAGCCCCGAACAAGCTATGAGCTTGCGATTACGTTGGCCTCTACCGGCGAACTCATTGGCAGTTCAAGTATTAGAATGGTGTGGCCCAAAAACAGAGAGACCTCCATGGGTTACGTGTTACGCAGAGACTCATGGGGGAAGGGGTACGCTACAGAGGCCGCTAGAGGGATTCTCCGGATAGGCTTTGAGCTGTTGGAGGCGCACAGGGTGTTCGCGTCTGTTGACACGGAGAATATCGGCAGCATCAGAGTATTGCAAAAGCTCGGCATGACCGAAGAGGGGATATTCCGGCAGAGCCATTGGTCCCCGGCGCACAAGAGTTGGCGAGACATGTACAACTACGCAATCCTGGAAGGGGAGTGGCGCAGTTGGTATGGCGTCGCCGTTCCACGTAACCCCTGCACTCAAGGCGTATGCCCACTACACTGATGGGATAGATGGGTTATCCTTGACGGAGGGGAATCAATACACTACTCCTATGGTGGTATAATGATCACATCGGCCCGCCCGAAGATAGGAAGAGGAGCATATTCATGGATTAAAGACCCCCCGACAGTGGTTTGCACTTTCCGGACCTCACTATACAGGGATACCGGGGCTTTAAGCATCTGGAAATCCCCAAGCTGGGCCGCGTTACGCTGATCACTGGCAAGAACAACACGGGCAAGTCTTCTATTCTTGAAGCGTTGCGCCTGTATACGCACAACGCCGCGCCGAACGTCATATATGACATCCTCTCATCCAGAGAAGAATACGTCAGAGGGATAGACGAAAGAGATTCCTCCTCGGACACCGAGAGCGCTTTTCACCCTTCCCCTCTCTTTCACGACTTCCCACTCCTCTATGAGGACTTTGAGCCTATCGTCATCTCAACTAGTGGCACAACTCGCCCCATGAACCTGACACTGCGAATAGGTTTGTATGTGGAGGAGGAAGATGAAGACGGGAACCAGAACTGGGTTGAGTTGGAAGGAGCGCTCGGTGAGGATCACGAATATGAAATCCGCTTAGTCACCGAAACGGAGGACAGAAAACGTAGCTACCCAGTTGAGACCTTAACACGATACGCGCGCTCAAACCGGTGGTCTCGTCTCAGACCAGCTGACAGGATGAGAATGCCCTGCATACCGGTAAGTCCTTACAGCGGAGAAAGCACGGACAAGTTGGGACACCTGTGGCGCGGCATCGCACTGACCGATAACGAAAAGAACGTAGTTGCAGCGCTGCAACTCATCGACCCAAGCATCTCTGCGGTCACAATGGTTGACAACGAAGCTCCCTTAGAAGGGAGTACGGCCATTGTACGCGCCAACAACCTTCCAAGGCCAGTCCGTCTCCGATCATTTGGGGACGGGGTGAATCGTATGTTTGCCATCATCCTGTCTTTGGTCAACGCCGGCGGTGGTATCCTGCTGATTGACGAGTTTGAAAACGGCCTGCACCACACCGTTCAGCTAGACGCCTGGCGCATGATATTCAAGCTGGCCCGTGACCTGAACGTGCAGGTCTTTGCCACGTCTCACAGCAGGGACGCCGTAGAATCCTTTCAGAAGGCGGCGGATGAAGCGCCTGAAGAGGGCGTCCTTCTGCGCTTGACCCGCAAGGGTGAAGATATCATCCCCACCGTGGTTGCTGAAGATACGCTTGCAATTGTTATACGGGACAGAATAGAGGTACGCTAGAGTGCCAGGACGTAAGACACTGCTTGTTGAAGGCGACGACGACAAGCACGTTCGGAGAAACATCTGTTCTAAGCGTGGTATTTCAACTATTGATGAAGTGCAGGGCCTCGGTGGTCACACAGCATTACTGGAAGGCTTTAGCGCGCGACTGAAAGTAAGCCAGGAAGGGGACGTTGTTGGCATTGTGATTGACGCGGACACTGACCCGAACGCGCGTTGGCAGTCCATCAGAGACCGACTAGGGGGCGTTGGATACCAGAATGTTCCCACACAGCCAGACCCGAAAGGGCCAATCATAGAACCTCCCGGCGAAACCCTTTTGCCGAGGGTAGGCGTATGGATAATGCCGGACAACCAGTCCACGGGGAAGCTGGAAGACTTCCTACCGCATCTGGTCCCCCAAACGGACGCTCTCATTGACTATGCCACTGACGTAGTGGACGGTCTTCCTGAGCAAAGATTCAGGGATCAAGACAGGCCCAAGGTAGTCATGCATACGTGGCTGGCCTGGCAGGAGAAGCCCGGCAGGCCCTATGGCACAGCTATAGAGATCGGCTACCTCAAATTGGATGTGCCTCAGGTAGATGGCCTGGTTTCCTGGCTGGAGAGGCTATTCAACCAACCTGGAAGCCTGTGAATGACCTCTCCACAAGTGGCAGCAGTTGGGTTGATTGGGGGTCCCGTTGAAGTATGAGGGACTGAGGTACTCATGCGCGCATTAGCAAGGCCGGAGATCTTGGGGGCTCTATTGCTGATAGGACTTCCTTTGCTAATATTGACCTATCAAGAGTTGTCGTCTACTCCTCAAGGACCATGTCCTCCAAATGTAGAATCGTATCAAGAGGAATGGCGTACCAGTAGTTTTTGGAGCGTCACATCTGTGGATTATGCGAGCACTGCTTTGGAATGCGGCGTTGACGCAAATGAAAAGCTCAATACTGGTTTGACCCCACTGGAAGCTGCGGCAAACTGGAACGATGACCCAGAGGTAATTCAGTTTATTCTGGACAACGGTGCTAACGTAGGCGCCAGACACTATGGTGGCGGGACTGTCCTACATTCGGTGGCAACCGAGAGCGACAACCCGGAGGTAATCCGGGTTCTTCTCGACAACGGCGCAAACATCCATGCCAGAGACGATTACGGTCGAATGTCCCTGCATGACGCGGCAGAATGGACCGACACGCCCGGAATCATTCGGGCACTCATAAATCGCGGCGCAAACATAGAGGCTAAGACGCCTGGGGGCCTGACAGCCCTGCACATTGCTGCGGCTTACAGCGAAAGCCCTGCCATAGTTGAAGAGCTCCTGAATAATGGTGCAGACATCTACGCTAAAACCGATGTCGGGCGGACTCCCCTGGAGTTAGCACAATATCATTTTAATACTGAGGCTGCACGCGTGCTGGGGATCAGGGGCGGGTAATCGGTTATAAGAAGCTGTTCCAGGAGAGACCAGCCTCCATATCTGAGATACACCCAGAGTTGAGGAACAAGTCTACGATACAGTTACTGCTGGTGAGCCTGTCGAACCATTTGAGCGAGTTGGACTGTGACCCTGGTTCTTCTACCCACCCACTTCGACAGGCTCAGTGTAAGCGGGGGAAATGGCCCCTCGGTTGGGAGATGCCGCGTACTGCAAGTGTCAGGTTTGCCCCGGCTTACGATTCACCATCGACGGTGATTCATACCCTTCATCTGGCGGGAGATTCTTCTGATAAGCCGCCTGTACCGCCAACTGATCGCACTGCTCGTTCTCCGGATTGCCGGCGTGTCCGCGTACCCAGCGAAACTCCACATCGTGTTGTTCGCACAGAGCCAAAAGCTGCGCCCACAGATCCGGGTTGATCGCCTGCTCTTTCTTGTTCCTCATCCAGCCGTTGGCCTGCCAGCGCTTTGCCCAACCCTTTTCAACGGCGTCGACCACATATCTTGAGTCGCTGTAGAGTGTAACGCGGCAGCTTTCCTTTAGGGACTCAAGACTCTTTATCGGGCCCATCAACTCCATCCGGTTGTTGGTTGTACGGCGGTACCCACCGCTAAGCTCCCTGCGCTGGTCGCCATACTCCAGCACTGCTCCATAGCCGCCGGGGCCTGGGTTGCCGGTACATGCGCCGTCTGTGTGTACAATGACGTGTCTTTTGGATGTCATCCCAAGGAAACCTCGTTAATCTTGGCATCTCATCATATATCATCGTATAGACAAGCGCCAAGTGTAGTGAGAAAACAAAGCGCCGTTGACGTTGGCCCCCTATCCGTCATAATATAGAACTGTTAGCCATAACGAATTCCGTTGCTTTCAACATCCTATGACACAGCAAAACGAATCGCCGTCAGCCGGACTTAAGCGCACCTCACTCTTCGAGGAGCACGCGTCCTCCGGCGCGCGCCTTGTGCCCTTCGCCGGCTGGGAGATGCCAATCCAGTACACCGGCATCCTGTCAGAGGCCCGAGACGTGCGCTCCAAGGCGGGAATCTTTGACGTGTCCCACATGGGGCGGCTGGAGGTTACCGGCGCGGACTCGTCCCGGTTCTTCCACCGGCTGGTGACTGCGGACGTGGCCAACATGCCCCTGGGCCGCGCCCGCTACACTCTGGTCTGCAACGAGCAGGGCGGCATCATTGACGACACCATTCTCTACCGGATGGGAGATGAGCGGTTTATTTTCATCGTGAATGCCTCCAACGCGGACACCGTTCTGGACTGGCTAAATCGATGGCGCGATGAGTGGGCGATGGACGTAGACATCAACGTCCGCACCCGGGAGACGGCTCTTATTGCCCTGCAAGGCCCCTTGGCCCAGAGCATACTTAAGCCGATGTGCTCCGTGGACCCGTCCTCCATCAGGCCGTTCCGCGCCGTGGAGAGCCAGGTATCCGGGTTCGCGGCCGTCGTCTGCCGTACGGGTTACACCGGCGAGGACGGTTTCGAGATCATCGTTTCGGCGGAGAACGCGCCGTCGCTCTGGCGCAGCTTCGCGGACGGAGGCGCGGCCCCGTGCGGTTTGGGAGCCAGGGACGTGCTGCGGCTGGAGGCCGGTCTGCTGCTTCACGGGTCGGACATGGACGCCACGCTGACGCCCTTGGAGGCGGGACTGGAACGCTTCGTAAGCTGGGACAAGGGCGATTTCATTGGACTGGCGGCCCTGCGCGAGATGAAGGAACGAGGTCTGGAGAAGACACTGGTCGGTTTTCGTCTTGTCGAAAAGGGCATACCGCGGCATGGCTACTCCATCCTGCGCGGGGACGAGTCGATAGGCGCGGTCACCAGCGGCTCCTACTCTCCAACCCTTGACATGGGCATAGGATTAGGCTATGTTTTCCCTGAACACTTGAACCCCGGATCCAGGATAGCCATAGACATCCGGGGAAGGCAGGCGGAGGCGGAGGTGGTCGCGATTCCGTTCTATTCCAGGAAGAGGTAGCATGTACCCCGCTGACCGGAAATACTCCAGAGAGCACGAGTGGGCCAGGGCAGAGGATGACGGCATAGTCCGCATGGGGATAACCGACTACGCCCAGGAGCACCTGGGAGACATAGTGTTCTTTGAGCTTCCCCAGGTTGGAGCAGCCTTGACCCGGATGGAGAAGCTGGGCGAGGTGGAGTCGGTGAAGTCGGTCTCGGACATCTTCAACCCCGTATCGGGGGAGCTGGTGGAGGTCAACGACCTGGTGATGGACAGCCCGGAGACCGTGAACGAAGACCCGCATGAGAGCGGTTGGCTTGTGCGAATCAGGCCATCGCAGCCCACTGAGATGGACGACCTCATGTCGGCATCGGAGTACGAATCCTTCCTTGAATCCCTGGACGAGTAGCCTATGGACCGGGCCCACTCTTCCTCTCCCTACATCCCCAACACAGACGCCGACCGGCAGGCGATGCTCCGGGACGCCGGCGTCCATTCAGTTGAGACCCTGTTCAGCGACATTCCGGAGGGGTACGTACGCCCGTCGTTGAACATCCCCGCGCCTCTCTCGGAGCTCGAGTTGCGCCGGGAGCTTCAGACCCTCTCCAACCTCAATATGAACACGGGCAGCGCTCCCTCATTCCTGGGAGGCGGAGCGTACCATCACTTCATTCCGGCAGCTGTGAGCCACATAGCCTCCAGGGGCGAACTTGCCACATCCTACACTCCCTACCAACCGGAGGTGGCCCAGGGCACCCTGCAGATCACCTACGAGTTCCAGTCGCTGGTGAGCCAAATCATGGGTATGGATGTGACCAACGCCGGTATGTACGACGGCGCTACAGCCCTGGCGGAAGCTGCGCTGATGGCCTGCCGGGTCACGAGCAAAGAGCGAATTGCTGTCCTGGACACCGTCTCGCCCGCTAACCTGTCGGTCATCAAGACATACACCGAACCCCAGGGACTGGACGTGTATCTCACCAGTCCCGGCAGTTTGGACATACGAGAGGGCACGGCGTGCCTGGTCACGCAGAACCCTAACTTCTACGGCTACCTGGAGGAGATGGACCACCTGGAGAAGTCCGCCCACGATGAGGGCGCTCTGCTGGTGGTGTCGACCGACCCGGTGTTCCTGGGTATGTTCCACTCCCCCGGCGATTGCGGAGCGGACATAGCAGTTGCGGAGGGTCAGCCGCTGGGCGTGCCCCTGAGCTATGGCGGCCCCTACGTGGGCCTCTTCACCTGCAGGTCCCAGTTCCTGAGACAGATGCCCGGCAGGATTGTGGGCAGAACCGTTGACACCCAGGGAAGGACGGGATACGTCCTCACGCTCCAGACCCGGGAGCAGCACATCCGTCGAGAGCGCGCCACCTCCAACATCTGCACCAGCGAAGCGCTCGTGGGAACAATGGTAGCGGCCTACCTGGCGTGTATGGGGAAAACGGGCCTTCGACACATTGCCGAGCTTACCTACCACAAGGCCCACTACGCCGCGTCCCTGATAGACCTGAGCCCCGGATACAGCTTGCCTCTCAACGGCACATTCTTTCAGGAGTTCGTGGCGCAGTGCCCCATCCACCCCTCGGAGGTGAACGCCCGCCTGCTTGAGCGGGGCATCATCGGAGGACTGGACGTCAGTGATCGCATCCCAAACGGGTTGCTGCTGTGCGTCACGGAGATGAATACCAGAGAAGAGATCGAGGCTCTGGTGGAGGCTTTGGAAGACATCGCCTCGTCCTGAGCCGAAGAGATGAACAACCTCACTCAAAGCAATAAGAGAGGAATCCATGGACAGCCTGGAGCGTGACCGTCGCCTGCTGATGGACCGGAGCGTGGCCGGCAGGATGGGCGCATCGCTGCCACCCCTGGACGTGCCGGAGCAGCCCCTGCCATCCAAAGAACTGCTGCGGGAGGAACTCAATCTGCCGGAGGTGAGCGAGGGCGAGGTGGTCCGATATTTCACCACCTTGAGCCAGATGAACTTCTCCGTGGACACCAACTACTATCCCCTGGGGAGCTGTACTATGAAGTACAACCCCAAGATAAACGATGAAGCAGCCAGGATGCCGGGGTTTTCCCAGATCCATCCCCTTCAGCCCGAAGAGACGGTCCAGGGCGCGCTGAAGCTGGCCTACCTGCTACAGGGCTACATCTCGGAGATAACGGGTATGGAGGCGACCAGCCTTGCTACCCTCGCAGGCGCTCAGGGCGAACTGGGCGGGATGCTGATGATACGCGCCTACCACCTCTCTCGCGGCGAAGATCATCGCAAGACCGTCCTTGTCCCGGACAGCGCCCACGGCACAAACCCGGCCTCGGCGGCCATGTGCGGCTTCCGCGTCCAGAGCATACCTTCGGACAGCAAGGGTAACATGGACCTGGACTCTCTGAAGGAGGCCTGCACCTCCGACGTGGTGGGGCTGATGCTGACCCTGCCCAACACCCTTGGCCTCTTCGACACCAACATCCTGGAGATATGCCAGGCCGTCCACGAAGCGGGCGGACTGGTGTACGGCGACGGAGCCAATATGAACGCTCTGCTGGGCCAGGCGAAGCTGGGCGCTCTGGGCTTCGACGTGCTCCACCTCAACCTCCACAAGACCTTCAGCACGCCCCATGGCGGCGGCGGCCCGGGGGCCGGGCCGGTGTCCGCGGGGCCGCGGCTGGCTCCATTCCTGCCATCGCCGGTGGTGGAGCGTTACATCGACAACGATGGCGAGGAGAAATATCGGCTGGGAACGCCGGAGCAGACCGTCGGGAAGACGGCCGCCTTTCACGGGAACTTCGGAGTGCTGGTGAGAGCCTACACCTACATCCGCAGCATGGGCGCTTCAGGACTCCGGGAGATAAGCGAGAACGCGGTCATCAACGCCAACTACATCCTCAATCAACTGAAAGACTACTACCACCTGCCCTACGACCGGTCTTGTATGCATGAGGTGGTCTTCTCAGCTCGAAGGCAGAAGGCCAAGGGCGTGAGCGCGCTGGACATAGCCAAACGCCTCATCGACCACGGCATTCACCCGCCCACGATGTACTTTCCCCTGGTTGTGGACGAGGCGCTGATGATTGAGCCTACTGAGTGCGAGAGCAAGGAGACGCTGGAGTACTTCATCCAGGTGATGAAGAGCATCGCCCGCGAGGTGGATGAAGAGCCCGATACCGTGAAGAGCGCCCCCCACTTCACTCCCAACAGCCGCCTGGACGAGGCCAGAGCCGCCCGTAGGCCGGACCTGGGTTGGAGACCGGCGGAGGAGTGACCCTCTGCCTTACCCCTCGAACTTGTACCCGGAGCCCCACACCGTCTTGATGTACTGGGGCTTCTCCGGGGAACCTTCCACCTTCTCCCGCAGCCGGCGGATGTGCACGGTGACGGTGCTGCAATCAACAGGGATGCTGTAGTCCCACACGTTGCGCATAAGCTCCTCCCGCGTGAAGACCTGGCCCGGATGAGAAGCCAGGAAGAGAAGCAGATCGAACTCCGTAGCGGTCAGGTGTCTCTTGGCCCCATCCTTGAGGACCACCCTGGCCTTGGGACTGATGGTCAGTCCATTGAGCCGTAACGTCTCCGTGTCGCCCCACCGGTCCGCCTCACGGGTATGATCTGGGATTGCGCTGTCAATCATAGTGTCCTCCTCCCCACAGGGGGTGGGCCTCGCTTGGCGCGCCTGCCGTCCGTGCGTCAGTGGTCTCTACCGATAATATATTATACGTAAGCTCAGCGATAATGGATTCCAACCGGCCCGCCGATTTTGCGGATGCTCCAAGTTGACAACCCACGGGGCCTATGCTAGATTGCAAATCAGCCTGTTATCGCGAGAGAGGCCTTCTGTTCGCTGTGCGAAAGTCACCTTCACCATATCCTGCGGCTGACGGTTGCTGTTGCCGCGCCGGGTCATACTTCCATGACGGGGTTGAGGTGGTAGATGCCGGAACGGGAGGCTCCATCAGAACTATAGAGCAATGAGAGCGGTCTCTGCCGGAGAACGAAGGAGCGCCCGGTTCGTAGAGCAGTGTGCCGACATGCTGCGGGAGCGTCGGCTGATACTCGTCAGCAACAGGGGGCCGGTGGAGTACCACCTCACCCCTGAGGGCAGCGCCCAGGCGCGTCGTGGCAGTGGGGGAGTGGTTACCGCCCTCAGCACCCTTACCAACTACGTTGACCTGACCTGGGTGGCCAGCGCTATGGGAGAGGGAGACCGCCGCGTGGCTCAGCAGGCGGAGGACGGAAGGATAAAGTCCCCCCTTCCCGGCCAGAGCCTCTACCTGAGGTACGTGGTAACACCCCGGCGCGTCTACCACAAGTTCTACAACATATTCTGCAATCCCCTCCTCTGGTTTCTACAGCACTACATGTGGAGCTCTCCGTATACTCCCAATGTGGACAGCGCCGTATACGATGCGTGGGAGACGGGGTACGTGCCGGTCAACCGGTCCTTTGCGGATGCGGTGGTGGACGAGGCCCGGCACAGCGAGTCACCCCCATACGTGATGTTCCACGACTACCACCTCTACCTGGCGCCCGGCATGGTGCGCGCAGAGCTGCCAGACGCTCTGATTCAGCATTTCCTCCACATCCCCTGGCCGGACCCAAGCTACTGGCAGATGCTCCCGGCCTTTATGCGGACCGCCATCTGCGAGAGCCTCTGCGCCAGCGACATCGTGGGGTTCCAGACGACGCGGGACATGCGCAGCTTCCTCCAGAGCTGTGAGATGTTCCTAGATCAAGCCAAGGTCGATCACATGGGATGCACGGTCACACTGAACGGCAGGAAAACGGCGGCGCGGTGCTATCCCATCTCCATTGACGTAGAGGAGCTCAGGGGAATCGCCAACTCACCCAGGGCTCTGGAGTACGAGAAAAAACTCAGGCTTCTGCTTGGAGAGAAGACCATCATTAGAGTGGACCGCGTGGAGCCCAGCAAGAACATCATCCGGGGGTTCAGGGCCTACCGCCTCTTGCTGGAGCGCAACCCGGACTTGGTTGGAAAGGTGAAGTTCCTCGCATTCCTAGTCCCTTCGCGTACCCACATACGGCAGTACCAGAGATACCTTCAGGAGGTGGACGCCCTGGTCGCCGAGATAAACGAGACCTTTGGCACGGATGACTGGCAGCCCATAACCGTTTTCTACGAGAACAACTACACCCAGGCTATGGCTGCAATGAAGCTCTACGACGTTCTCCTGGTTAACTCCGTTATAGACGGCATGAACCTGGTTGCCAAGGAAGGCCCCGTCGTCAACACCCGCGGAGGCATGCTCGTGCTCTCTGAGACCGCCGGAGCCTACTCTCAGCTCTACGAAGGGGCGCTGGCCGTGGCCCCCGCGGACGTGGAGGGCACCGCCCAAGCCCTGTACCAGGCCATAAACGCATCCGTAGAGGAGCGGGAGAAGCGCGCCAACCTGCTTGCGAAGAAGGTGGAGGAGGAGGACGTGATCCGCTGGATGGAGAGCCAGCTGGAGGACTTGAGGGCGCTGGTCAGCTAGCGGGCGGGCGCCGGACGGGATACGCCTCTACAATTCTCTCAAGCAGCTCCTCAACCTCGGCGACTCCACTCAAGAGAAGGTCGGCTTCCTGCTCCAGGGCTGCGGGCGTGTTTTGGCCCAGGACTCCCAGGGCAAGACCAGCGCAGACACCCTCGGAAGCAAGGGCATGAATCGCCCTGAAGGCGTCCACGTCCGTAGAGTCGTCCCCCAGGCATATCACACCCCGGAGGCCGTACTCCGCCACCAGCTCTCTCAGGGACGTCCCCTTGTCCACCTTCACGGGAGGTCGGACCTCCACCACCAGCTTGCCTTCGGTTATGAGCATATCCTGGGCCTCGTCCATGCGGGCCAGCGCGTTAAGAATGGCCTCCCTGGCCCGTTCGGGGTCGGGGCTGAGCCGGTAGTGAGCGCTGGCGGACACCCCCTTGTCCTCAACAATCAGCCCGGGCACGTCCAACTCCAGGCGCAGCCTCTCTACCGTTGCGTGGATGCCGGGCACGCGCTCCCTAGCCTCTTCCCTAATCTCCAGCTCGCCGCCTCTCCACGTCTCCAGGCCGTGGTTGCCTTTGTATACTATGCCGCTTATGCCAACCATGTCCCCAGCCTTGAGAGCGCTCCTCCCTGTGAGGACCGCCACCAGATCAATGCTTGAGGCCAGGGATTCCAGCGACCTGCGACACCGTGGAGATACCAGGGTCTCCTCAGGGGTGGGTGTAATAGGCGCAATGGTCCCGTCTACGTCTGTGATCAGACCGACGGGTGGTTGGCCCAGAGCTTCCTGGACCCAGTGGAAGTGGTCGGGAACGTACAGCTTGTCGATGGGTCTCCGTATCGCAGCCCGGCTATGCCGGCGATGGGTCAGGCTCAGGGCCTGCGGTGGCGGTTCTGGGGGCGGGCCGCCGAGCGATGAAGAGGAAGGCCGTTCCCAGTATCAGCGCCACGATAAAGCTCATGAAGGCTATCTGGTAGCTGTCGGTAGTGTCATAAACCCATCCGGCGTAGATTGGCCCAACCACCGTGGCGGGAATGTGGCAGAGCTGCATCCAGCCCCGAATGGAGGCAAAGTTCCTTCTTCCAAAGTACTCGCCGACGATGGCCATGAACACCGGAATGGCGCCGCCGTAGGCGATGCCGTAGACCAGCACAAACAGCCACACCAGGAACGTGTTGGTGGCATTGGCAAGTATGAAGATGCCCAGGGCCTGGAGCAGTGTGCAGGCGATGAGAACGAACCGCTTCTCAACGTAGTCCCCAAGCACGCCGAAGCCCAGGCGTCCCACCAGGCTTATGGTGACCATTGCTCCCAGCGCTGCGCTGGCCTGTACCAGCGGGATTGCCCGAACGTTGGTGAGGTAGTTCACCTCGTGGATAACCACGGAGGTCATGGCTACCGCCCTGGCGGTGGTGCCCAGCACCAGCATCCAGAAGGCCAGTGAGACGAGGGCTTCCTTGATGGAGAAGTCTTGATCGGTGGGAGGCTCCTTTGCAGAGAGCAGCCAGCGGCGTCGGTTTTCGCTTGGGACTTCGACCTGAGCGGCCTGCGGGACTATGGGAGCGCCTCCGGGGAGCGGTCTGTCCTCTCTCTGCGGCTCTTCGCCGTCGGGGAGGTAGCCATACTGCTCCGGCTTGTGCCGCAGTAGCATGGAGAGCGGAATCACAATGAGGAATATCCCCACTCCGGCGAGGAACGCCGCAGTCCGCCAGCCATAGCCGTTTACTATCCAGCCCAAGGCGAACACCGTCAGGCCGCTGCCGCCGGCCCCCAGGGAGAAGACGGCGAAGGCTCGGGACCTCTTCTTGATGAACCATGCGTTGACCGCGGCCTGGCTGGCATGGCCGAAGCCGGTGTTATACCCAATGGACATCCATCCGGCGTACAGCAGAACAAAAACCACGAAAGCGCTGAGGTGAACGGGCCCAATATCCAGAGAGGTGACCCGGCTCATAAGCATGAAGCCCGTGCCGGCGATTACCGCCCCGGCTATGGCCATCCTGCGCGGCCCAAACTTGTCTACCGCCCAGCCTATGATTGGGCCCTCAAGGCCGCCCTCCAGCCGTGAGAGGGAGATGACGGCTGCGCCTGCGGCTGCGCTCCAGCCAAACTCGTCCAGCAGGACCTTGAAGAAGATGGGAAAGCCGTAGAACCAGACCCCGGCGCCATAGACGTTTATGGCGGCCGCGGCGGCTACCACGTACCAGCCGTAGAAGATCCCTCGGCGCTGCGTAGTTTTAGCGATGACGGCTACTTCGGCGCTTGAGGTCTCAGCCATCTGTCACTCCCTCTGCCATCCGGCGCGGCTCCGTAGACGGACGGCTCCGCGCTATCCCGTTCCGGCCCTCTGCCCACTTGTTCGGACTCATACGTTAGCAGGACTTGCAACGGCCGGCGAGAGCGGGGGTCAGTCCTCCTCCTCTTCCTCCTCCCAGTCTTCATCCTCTCTCTGTGGAGTTGCCGTCCTGGTGGATAGCCTGGGCAGCAACGCGCCGGCATGGTCGTGCCTGGTCTTGCGGGGAGGCATCGCATGGATGTCCTTCTCCATTTGGACCGCGTCCTCCATCTTCATGCTCCTCAGGTCAACAACCATCCCCTGGACTCCCACGTCCCGGAGCACGGCCAACTCGCCCGGGTTCAGTGGGTGGGAGCGCAGGAGAAGAAGGGGCTTGGAGATGAGGTCTATCACGGAGCGGACCTGCATCAGATCCTTTACGGACAGTGGGCAGGCCTCTTCCAGGCCGATCAGGAGCACGCCGTCCACGGGCATCTCCTCCAGAGAGTGGCCCAACTCCTCCGGGAATTCCACGGGTATGGCTATGAACCTTCCCAGCTCCTCGTCTGCCAGCGCTTCCGCCGGCGCGTCCAGGGCCGAGAAAACAAAGAAGTCCGCGCCCTCCTGTTTGAGGTCGTTCAGGGAGGCGGACGTGAGGCTATTGGGCCATAGGCCCCACAGGGCGTCTCCCAACGCGCTCCTGGCGGCCTCCAACTCGGACTTCGCTGCCTTTTCCGCGGCTATGATGTAGGAGTCTACCTTGAGCTTGGAGTCGACCGTCGCCGACTCGATCCCCGATAGAGCCGCCAGAAGCAGGTTGGGCGCCTTTTCCGCAACGCGATTGGCCCCGAAACCCATCGGAGTCGGCGCAACGGCGCCCACCTTTTCCAGCCGCTCAATCAGCTTGCTCAAACCACCTCCTCCGGAGGGTTGGGACCCTCAGGAAAGCATAGGCCACTCCAAGGCCATACCTTGAAATGGCGGTTGAATTCTGCAGGACGCGCCACGCGCCTTGCTCAGGACGTGCGCCGCTAGTCTGAAGAGGGCAGCCTGCGCGCATCCTGCAAGGCCATGTCCTTGTCACAGCACGTTACCGGACCTTCGCCAGCCTTGGTGCACAGGGCCACGGTGCCGCAGGTCTCACACTGATACCTTTTGCCAAGATCATTCGCCATGTTATAACCTCCTGCCTCCGGCCCACTCCCGAGGCGCTCTGGAGCAGGCCGATGTCTTGTGTCTACTTCTGTTGTACCGGCTCTCCATGGCAGGACATGATCCCTTCGCCACCAGTGGTGACTATGAACTCAGAGCCGCAGGTCTTGCAAGAATATCTCTTTCCAGACTCGTTTGCCAACTCTACCCCCTGAATGTAGCTTTTGGGTCATTATAGCTTTAGCGCCAGGCTCGGTCAACTAGACCTCAGCGTTTGAGCGCGAAGTCGCGGATACACAAGACAGCCAACCCTTCGGTTTGGTATGATATGCGTATGACACCACCCGTGAAGACGGAAGAGAGCCCGCGCCGGCGTCTCCCGCCCTGGTTCAAGGTGCCCATGCCGGGGGGAGCCAACTTCATTGAGCTGCAGAACCTGCTGCGCCGTAGCGAGTTGCACACCGTCTGCGAGGAGGCCCACTGTCCCAACATCGGGGACTGCTGGGAGAGGCGCAGCGCTACCTTCATGATCCTGGGAGACATCTGTACCCGCCGGTGCCACTACTGCGCCGTCACCACCGGAAGACCCCTTACGCTGGACCTGGAGGAGCCGCAGCGCCTGGCCCTGACCGTCGAGAAGCTGGCCCTGCGCTACTGCGTGATAACCTCCGTCAACCGGGACGACCTCGCGGACGGCGGCGCCTTCATCTTCGCCCAGTGCATCCGGCAGATACGGCGAAGGCTCCCGGACTGCGAGGTGGAGACGCTCATCCCCGACTTCGAGGGTTCCAGACCCGCCCTGGAAAGCGTGATGAGCGCCGCCCCGGACGTCCTGAACCACAATATAGAGACGGTGGAGCGGATATTCCACTCCGTGCGTCCCAGGGGCAACTATCGCCAGTCGCTGGAGCTGCTGGCCAGGGCAAAGGAGATTGCGCCGGAGGGCGTGACCAAGTCCGGGATGATGGTTGGCTTGGGCGAGGAATGGGACGAGATAGTCCAGACTATGCAAGACCTGCGCTCAGTTGACTGCGACCTCCTCACCATAGGCCAGTACCTGCGGCCATCGCCTAAGCACCACGAACTGGTGAAGTTCTACACCCCGCAGGAGTTCGACCGGCTGCGGGAAGAAGGGGAACGGCTGGGTTTCCGCCACGTGGCCTCCGGCCCGCTGGTTCGCAGCTCGTACCACGCGGACGAGCAGTCCGCGGCGGCCAGGCGCTGAGCGTTTCCGAACCACGGCGGCCACACATGTCGTCATCTACACCCGACCTGGTCCTGTACAACGCCAACGTCATCACTCTGGACGACTCACTGCCCAGGGCATCCTGGGTTGCTGTGAGGCAGGGGATAATAGCAGGCGTGGGTTTGGGCCACCCTCCCAGGGAGTTGATGGGCCGCGCCACAAGAACAATCGACTGTCAGGGCGGGACGCTGATACCCGGCTTCCACGATGCCCATTGCCACGTACTGGCTACGGCGGCCTCCATGCTGGCTGTCGATTGCAGCCCGGCGGCCGTCTCATCCATCGAAGAGATCAAGGAGCGTATCAGGGAGCGCGCCGCCGATGCCCCGCCGGACGCCTGGATACGAGGAGTGGGCTACAACGAGTTCTATCTGAGTGAGAAGCGTCATCCCACTCGATGGGACCTGGACGCGGCTGTCTCGGACCGCCCGGTGAGGCTCACGCACCGCTCCGGCCATGCCGTTGCGCTCAACAGCCGCGCCTTGGACATGGCGGCCATCGGCAGGGACACGCCGGACCCGCCCAGCGGCGTGATTGAGCGGGACGGAATTGCAGGAGAACCCACGGGCCTACTCCTGGAGATGGACGACTACCTGGAGGGCGTGGTTCCGCGGCTGTCCACGCAAGAGGTCCACGGAGGCGTCAGACGGTTCAACGAGCAGTGCCTTGCCCTTGGGATAACCTCCCTCCAGGACGCCACGCCGGGAAACTCCGTGGAGCGGTGGAGGCTCTTCGAGGGGATCAAGGAGCGTGGACTTCTCACTCCGTCGCTGACCCTCATGGCCGGGGCGGCTCATCTTCAAGGCTTTCTACAGGAGGGCTTCGCCTTCGGGCACAGAGGCGCTGGAATGCGCCTTGGCGCCGCAAAGATCGTGCTCACTATGACGACCGGATCGCTCCGGCCCTCCAGGGAGGAGCTTCACAGGATGGTTGGGGACGCCCATCGCAGCGGCTTCCAGGTGGCTATCCACGCGGTGGAGATGGAGGCGGTGGAGGCGGCGATTGAGGCGATAGGCAGCGTGCCTCAGGAGGCGGTGTCCCCGCTCCGGCACCGAATAGAGCACTGCTCCGAGTGCCCGCACCACCTTGTCGACAGGCTGAGCCATCTTGGCATAACGGTTGTCACGCAGCCGGGCTTTATCTACTACAGCGGGGAGCGGTACCTGGCCGAGGTTGACGGCGGCAGGCTGCCCTGGCTATACCCCATCGGCTCTCTGAAGGCGCGGGGCGTTGTTGTGGCGGCGGGCTCCGATGCTCCGGTCGCTCCACTGGATCCGCTCATGGGAATCTACGCGGCAGCGACGCGTAGGGGGGAGTCCGGCGACCCGGTACTTCCCAGCGAGGCGGTTAGCGTGGAGGACGCCATGCGAATGTACACGCTTGGCAGCGCTTATGCGTGCTTTAGCGAGCTTGTAACAGGCTCCATTGCGACTGGCAAGCGCTCGGACCTGGCGCTGCTCGACCGCGACCCAACGGCCGTCCACCCGGAGGAGATCAAGTCCACGCGTACACTGATGACCATAGCGCGCGGCGAAGTGGCGTGGGAGGGGTGGTAGGGAGGTTGTGGGGATGGGCGCGCTGTATGGCTGCATTGTGAGAGAGGCGTTAGACCCTTGTAGTCCTAATGGGTAACCGTTCTTTGGTATACACCATCCTCAAGCCTTTCAACCAAGCCCAAAGCGCACAGACGTTGAAGCTGCTGACGGATTTTCTCAGGAACGTGCCTGTTGCCCGGGTATCGTCGAGTCGCAACGGGTGTGCATGCAGCATACATCTCGGCCAGAGAGAAGTGGTCCTCCGGCAGCGCCAGTACACATTCAAGGGTGAGACGCGTCCACCCCGCGAAGCTACCAACAAACTCCCCATCATCTACCAGCCGGAAGGGCGCCTCCTGTAGAGCTTCGGGTGAGTCCGGAACCTTAACCTGGGAGATGGGTGGCAGAGAGGAACGCAGGGCTTCAACATGCGGTCTCAGCAGAGACAACGCGGTGGCACTATGTTTCCTCGGCAGGTTATCTGCGCCCAGCCCAGCCATAACTAGCCTGGCGACTTTGGAAACGGCGGAGCGTTCGGAAACGGCGACTCCACACTCCCAATTGCTTCGCAGCCCAGACCAGGTAGCATTCGCGGATGTAATGAGCGCACGGCTTCGGTCAAAGACATAGACTTTTGCGTGGAGTCCAGTGAGACTGAGGACGCGCGCACCTTGGTTCGCAAGGTTGCACAAAGTCTCCAGGTTTGATGAGCCAATGGCGAAGTCTCTGAGGTCTGTCTTCGTAACCAGCGTGGTCTTGACGGTGGGAGGGGCTTCACTCAGAAGTCGGGTAAATGCATCGTTTACATAGGGGCTGGCTACCAGAAGACGTGACCGACATGTCTTCTGGCTTTCGCGAAGCCAGCCCTCAGTCGGTGTGGTGACGAAGTCCAGCGCCTGACCGTTTCGGTACGCCATAATCCCGCTGCCATTAAGATGGCTCACCCCTAACTTGGGTCTGGCGCGGGGTTGCCGCCCCGGCTCACCCTACCTGCGCCGCTCCATTACGTACGCGGCCAGGTCTATCAGAGAGTGTTTGTAGGCGTTCTCCGGAAGGGGCTCCAGGGCCTGGGTTGCGGCGCGGCAGAAGTCGGTGGCGATGGAGGTGGCCTCAGGGATGATGTCGGAGTTCTGGATCATCTCCACGGCGCGCTTCAGGCTCTTCTCCGGTTCCACCTGCGCAAAGAGCTTCTCAACGGGGTTGTCGTCCGGGTATCGCTCCATCAGCAGAATGGTAGGCAGTGTAAGGGTGCCCTGGCGCAGGTCGCTGCCCACAGGCTTGCCTATCTCCTCCTCCGTGCCCTGGAAGTCCAGGATGTCGTCGACAATCTGGAACGCCATTCCCAGGTTGTGGCCGTAGGTCTTCAGCGACTGCACCAGGCTCTCCGGCCCACCGCTGAGGACGGCTCCAGACTCGGCGGCCGTGGAGAAAAGGGAGGCCGTCTTCTCGTATATGCGCTGCCAGTAGCGCTCCCTGCCCAGGGACCATTTGAAGGCGTCGAATATCTCCGACAACTCACCCTTGGACAGCTCCATGATGGTCTCAGAGAATCGCCGAATTACGCGGACGTTCTTGGTGTCGCATACAAAGGTAGCCGATGTGGCGAAGACGTAGTCGCCCACCAGGACCGCGACGTTCCTGCCCCACCTGCTGCTGACCGTGGCCTTGCCCCTGCGGACCGGTGAGTTGTCCACCGTGTCGTCGTGCACCAGGGTGGCGATGTGCAGCAGCTCCACCGCGGTGGCCATGATCAGAGGCAGATCGTGGTCGTAGGGATGGAACTTGGAGGCCAGGATGGTAATGGCCGGTCTGGTGCGCTTGCCCGGGGCATCCAGCACATGACCCAGGATGCCGTCCAGCATCGACGGATCTGCTCTGGATCCCTCCTGCATCCAGACGCTGGCAAGCCTCTCCTCAACCTCTCGCAGCTCCGCTTGGATGGGTTCGTATAAATCTGTGGCTCTCAACGGCCTCCTAGCTTGCGTCCTGTCCCAGGCGCTCTATCTCCGCGTCCGCTATGTCCTCCTCCAGCTTGGAGAACAAGGCCGCGGGCTGGGTCATTTCCTGGCCCGGAGGCAGGGATTCCAGCGAGTAATCCCAACTCCACCCCTTCCCGGTGACGGCGTCCGAGAAGCCCAGCATCCCGTGCAGTTTCTCAGAGCTGAACGGAAGGAAGGGGTGCAGAGCCGTCTTCAGGCAGTTGATGACCGATAGCATAACCCACAAGGTGGTGGCGGCGCCGGAAGGGTCTTGCTTTATGGCCTTCCACGGCTCCTTGTGGTTCAGGTAACGGTTGGCCTCCTGGGCCAGGGACATGGCCTGGTTGAGGGCCGCCCGGAAATGACACTGGTGAAGGTTGTCGTCTACCGACTGGAAAGCCTGCTCCGCCCTGGCCAAGACCTCCCGCGAGCGTTCATCCAGTTCGCCGGGCTTGGGGATGCGCCCCTGGAAGCTGCGATAGGTGAAGGTGAGGACGCGATGCACCAGGTTCCCGTAGGTCGCCACAAGCTCATCGTTGTTCCGCCGCACAAAGTCGCGCCAGGAGAAATTGGAGTCGCTGGTCTCGGGCATGGTCGCCGACATATAGTATCGCAAGGGCTCCGGATCGTACCTGTCCAGGTACTCCGGCAGCCAGACGGCCCAGTTGCGGCTGGTGGACAACTGCCTGCCCTCCAGGTTGAGGAACTCGTTGGCGGGCACGTCGTATGGGAGGTTCAGTCCGCCGTAGCCTGCAAGCATGGCGGGCCAGATGATGGTGTGGAACGGTATGTTGTCCTTGCCCATGAAGTAGTACCCCCTGGCGTCGCCCTGCCAGAAGGGCTCCCACGCCTCC
The DNA here is from genome assembly GCA_965247645.1 of Dehalococcoidia bacterium. Taxonomy (GTDB): domain Bacteria; phylum Chloroflexota; class Dehalococcoidia; order Lucifugimonadales; family UBA2985; genus JAPPHY01. The sequence goes on along the minus strand of OZ252024.1, from coordinate 816,728 downwards.
GGCTCTCCCCGGAGCTTGGCCCACTCCTTGGACGCGGACAGGTATCCGATGACGGCCTCGAACCACACGTATATGCGCTTCCCATCGTAGCCGTCTACTGGCAGGGGTATGCCCCATTCCAGGTCCCTGGATATGGCCCTGTCCTTCAGGCCGTCCTCAAGATAGCGCTGTGTGAAGTTCAGCACACTGGGTCTCCAGTGCCTCTGCTCCCTTACCCAAGCTAGCAGGGAGTCCTGGAAAGCGCTCAGCTTCAGGAAGAAGTGCTCCGAATCGCGTATCTCAGGGGCGTCTCCGGAGATGCGGCACTGGATACCTATGAGGTCTTCCGGGTTCAGCGGCTTGCCACACTGGTCGCACTGGTCTCCCCGTCCGTCTGTGTTGCCGCAGTGGGGGCACGTCCCCTTCACGTAACGGTCCGGGAGGAACCGCCGGCAGGTGTGGCAATAGGGCAGCGGGGTAGTGGCGGTGTAGATGTAGCCCTTCTCCTGGAGGACGCGGAAGATGTCCTGTACGACCTCTCGATGGTTGTCCGTTCCGGTGGTCGTGAACAAGTCGAAGGTTATGCCCAAGCGCTCCCACGATTCGAGGAACTCCTTGTGATAGCGGGACACCACCTCCTGTGGCGACACGCCGTCCTGCTCGGCTCTCAGGGTGATTGGGGTGCCGTGCTGGTCGCTGCCGGAGACCATGAGCACGTCGTTGCCCTTCAGGCGATGGTAACGGGCGAAGACGTCCGCGGCCAGGTAGCAGCCGGCAATGTGCCCCATGTGAAGGGAGCCGTTGGCGTAGGGCCAGGCCACGCCTATGAGAATACGTTCGGGCATCGAACCCCTCAGCAGTCCTGAGAATATGCCTGTGCATTGTATCACAATGCGCCGTGTACATTCACCCCTATACCCGGCCCAGGTCTTGGGCAGGTTTTGACCTCTCCGCGCCCAGGGCGATGCGATGTAGTGTCAGACATGTGCCTGCCCCTACCGGTTGCAATCGCGGCCCGTTTCCCGCTCATATGGTTCTACATGCTCATCATGCGCGGGAACCCGGTTCATCATGAGAGGGGGAATCTTCCGCTCGTCGTGAGCTTGTCGAAGGGCGCAAGCGGGAGCAATTCGCCCCCATCGAAGGTCCCCGCGAACGGCCCGTGGCCGAGCGACCGATGCCGTGGCCACTCCCCGGACGGGGGCAGCTATCCGCAGAACGGCAGACGCGTATCCGAAAAGTCATTCCGCGGCACGTATTGGAGACCACTCGGTATGCACCCGCTCAACTGATTGCTGTAGAGGTACAGCGATACCAGACTGGTTAGGTTGCCCAACTCCGGCGGCAACTCACCGCTCAACTCGTTCCTACTGAGGTCCAGCCTCTGCAGATTGGCGAGGTTACCCAATTCCGGCGGTATTGCCCCGTTCAGCTGGTTAGGGCCAAGACCCAGCGTTTCCAGGTTGGCGATGCTTCCCAACTCCGGCGGTATCTCACTGCTCAACTGGTTAATGCCAAGGAGCAGCGTTTCCAGGTTGGCAAGACTGCCCAGCTCCGGCGGTATTGCCCCGCTCAGCTCGTTCACGAAGAGGGACAGCCATACTAGGTTGGCTAGACCGCCCAGGTCCGGTGGTATCGCCCCGCTCAACCCGTTGGAGTTGAGGGACAGAACTTGTAGGTTGGCGAGGTTGCCCAGTTCCGGGGGTATCGCCCCGCTCAACTCGTTCCCCTGGAGGTCCAGAGCTTGCAGGCCGGCTAGGCTGCCCAGCTCCGCCGATATCTCCCCGCTCAACTGGTTAAAGTTGAGGAGCAGCGATTGCAGGCCGGCTAGGCTGCCCAGTTCCGGCGGCATCTCGCCGCTCAACTGGTTAGACATGAGATTCAGAACTTGCAGACTGGAGAGGCTGCCTAGCTCAGGCGGTATCTCGCCGCTCAACTCGTTAAAGCCAAGGTGCAGCGATTGCAGGCCGGCGAGACTGCCAAGTTCCGGCGGAATCTCCCCGCTCAACTGGTTAGAGATGAGGTTCAGCGATTGCAGGTTGGCGAGGCTGCCCAGTTCCGGCGGCATCTCCCCGCTCAACTGGTTAGAGCGGAGGTGTAACTTTGTGACTCGGCCGCCGTCGTCAGTGGTAACTCCGTTCCATTCGCCGATTGACCTGTCGCTCAGCCAGTTCTCAGCGTCATCCCAGTTTGGGCCGTCCATGGCGTGGTAAAGGGCCACCAGCGCTTCCCTATCAGGGTCAGCCGTTGTATGCGGAAGAGCGGGAACGGGCGTTGGCGCGGGTGTTGCAGTCGCCGTCGGCATGGGGGTTGGCGTTGGGGCTTCGGAGCAGGAGACCGGCAGCAATACTGCCATGGCTGCCAATGCTGTCAGAGCTGTGTAACGAGATACCCTGGAGATGAGTTTTTTCATTTAGCGTCCCTCAGTCGGCCGCTGAGTCCCCCAACCGCCTCCTGGTTCACCAGGCTCACCCTGGCAAGTATACCATCCTGTAAATCAGTAGCAGCTTGAGGGTAAGTTGATATTCCTTACATGTGTTGGCAATGCTAACTGAGCGGGGCCAATCTGCCCCCCTTCTCCCATCTGGATGCCCGCGTGCGCGGGCATGACGACGGTGGGGCGCTGCCCGTTCCCCGCTCATATGGTTCAACCCACTCACCATGAGCGATGATGGAGAGGGCGGTAGCTTTGCCCCAATCGAAAGCCTATGCTAAACTAGCTTTGGCGACTACCTTGCACAGGAGCAGGCATTGAACTGGTTGGACATCGTCGTCCTGGTTACCTGGGCCGTGGGCCTAATTGTGGGATGGAAGCTGGGCCTCTTTGGAGCAGTCTTCGTGACCGGCGGCGCCTTCTTGGGCGTGTTCCTTGCGGCGCGCTTCAGCGACGACGTAGCGGACCTTTTGACCGAGTCCGTTTCCAGCGACACCCTGGCTACAGTAATCGCCTACCCAGCTATATTACTTGCGGTAGCATTAGTGGCGCTGGTCCTGCGTTCCGTTGTGAAGGGTATTTTCTCCAAGATCCTTCTGGGTTGGATTGACCCCGTGGGTGGGGTAACCCTGGGTCTGCTCTCAGGCATCCTGCTCGCCGGGGCCTTTGTCAGCGTGTTGGCCAGGTACTCCTCCGACCTTCCAACGGAGTTGAGCGACGAAGCGCGCCGGGAGCTAATCGAGCAGGCGTATGAGCCCGGGTTGAAAGACAGGCTGGGCTACGCCGCTGAAGGGGCCTTCACAACTATATTGGACAGGTCCGGGGTGCAGCAGAAGCTACGCAACTCCCTGGTAGCCTCGAATATGGTCGGCTTCTACCTTAAGGCCCGGGACATTGTTCCGGGCGCTGCCTTTGGCCTGGTCCCGGAGGACTTTGACTTGGCCCTAGCCCTGCTGAAAGTGGAGATAGAAGCAGGGAAGGGCGACGCAAGGGATTAGCTCGCCGGTCCGTCTCTTCCTTCCGGAAGCCGGCCTGTGGCGGACTCGGCTATGGGCCCGCCTCGGCGCTTTCCTTCATGCCAAGCCACATTCTGTAGACCTCCCTGCGCGACAGGCCGGTCTCCGCGGCCACCTGCTCCCTGGCTTCTCGATGTGGTACCCCGTTTCGGAGCAGCGTTCGCAGCCTGCCCGCGGCCTCCACCGGCGACGGGGCCTCGGAGACCGGCTTGCCGTCTATGACCAGGGTGAATTCCCCTCGAGGCGTGACAAAATGGGCCTGGCATTGGGATAAGGAGCCCCGGAACACCTCTTCGTATAGCTTGGTGGCCTCACGTACCGCGGCAATGGGTCTGTCTCCAAGTATCTCACGCAGGTCTGCCAGCGTCGCCTGGAGCCGGTGGGGCGCTTCGTAGAGCGCCAGAGTATAGGGCAGCTCGGACACGGAGCGGAGCAGCCGCTGTCTCTCTCCCCTCTTGCGAGGCAGGAATCCCATGAAGAGAAACCGGTCCGCAGGCATACCGGACACCGCCAGGGCCGTTACCACCGCGGAGGGCCCCGGTATTGGGCCAACGGGGAACCCGTTGGCTACAGCGGCCTTCACCAGCTCAAGCCCTGGGTCGCTTATGCCGGGGGTGCCCGCGTCGGAGACCAGGGCCACATCCTCCTCCGCCAGCGCCGCGATGATCATGGGTATCTTCTGAGCCTTGTTGTGGTCGTTGTAGCTGGTGAGGCGGGTATGGATGTCGTAGTGGGAGAGAAGCTTGCGCGTGGTCCGAGTGTCTTCAGCCGCGATTACCCCTGCCTCCCTCAGAACTCGCAGCGCCCTGAGGGTGATGTCCTCCAGGTTCCCTATGGGAGTGGCTACCACGTAGAGGGTAGGCATGGCGTCAAGAGCCTCCGTTTTCGGCGGGCTTTTGGCAGGTCAGGTCGACTTCAGGCATCATGCTCATAAGCTCGGCGCATACCCGCGCGCTTCAGAGTATAACAGTGTGAATAGATGTTGGGGTCAGCAGGGGAACGGACAACAGAGGAGGTATTGCCTTGCTCCCTAGTTTGTTGGAAGATATCGTAACGGTCACATAGGGTTTGGAGGAAGAAGGCATGACGGAGCTAGAGATTCGGGCTTACCGGGAATCTGACCAGGACGCCATAGTAGCGCTATGGGTAGAGTGTGGTCTGGCAGTTCCTTGGAATGATCCTGAGAAAGACATCTACCGTAAGCTAAGTATACAACGGGAACTGTTCCTGGTTGGGTCGGTCGGTTCTAGGTTGGTCGGAACTGTGATGGCCGGGTATGATGGTCATCGTGGTTGGATCAACTATCTGGCGGTTGCTACAGACTGTCAAAACATGGGATTCGGGCGCCGTCTGATGGGTGAGGCGGAAGCGCTCCTGAGAGAGATGGGGTGTCCCAAGATCAACCTGCAGGTCAGAAACTCAAACGCCGGTGTGGTTGGGTTCTACTGGTCTATGGGATATTCGGTGGATAACGTCGTTAGTATGGGCAAGCGCCTTGAGGAAGACTGAGGAACCGCTCTGCAACCACGCAGATCTCCATAACCGCTCACTCCCTTTTACAGGGCCAGAGCCTGCCCCGTGCTTGATACTGTGGTGAGCCCATAGGTTCGTCCGGGTCAACTCCACCGGCATGGAAGGTTGCCATGCGCTCCTGGTAGGGAGATGCTATACTCAAAGTAAGGCCAGTCGAAAAGGCTATCTTCAGAAACCCTCACTGAAATGAACATCGGAGTCTGCCGTATAGAGCTGGACCTGCCTGCCAGCCACTCCCTCAAGGACAAGCGCAGGGTCCTCCGCTCTATAGTCGCGCGGGTGCAAAGCCGGTTCAACGTAGCCATTGCCGAAGTAGATCAGAACGATAGCTGGCAGGCGGCTACGTTGGGCATAACCTGCGTGAGCAACGACTCCCGCCACGCCAACGCGATGATCTCAAGCGTGGTCCAGTTCATCCAGGGGTGCCGTGAGGAGGCCGTTATGGCGGACTACCAAGTCGAGATGCTTTCCGGAATGTAGGCGAGGCCATGCGCACGCGGCCATCCTACCGCCATTCCTGCCTTTGAGCGGGAATTCAGAAGGATGGTCGGCAGGGGTCCGGTGTGGAGTGTTGGTGCGCTCATGTGGTTAGACAGGCTCACCACGAGCGGGGAGGAGTGTTCCGCTCATCCTGAGCAGGTCGAAGGGCGTGAGCGGAACTGGGTGGGCGGCCTATTATCTGCTCATGTGGTTCGACAAGCTCACCATGAGCGAGAACCCATCCTTCTCAACGCTCCAGCTTGAGCAGAGCCAGAAACGCCTCCTGGGGAATCTCCACGTTGCCCACGCGCTTCATTCGCTTCTTTCCCTCGGCCTGTTTCTCCAGCAGCTTTCTCTTGCGGGACACGTCGCCGCCGTAGCACTTGGCCAGGACGTTCTTGCGCAAAGCTCGCACGGTCTCCCTGGCAATGATCTTGTTGCCCACCGCCGCCTGGATGGGCACTTCGAAGAGCTGCCTTGGTATCAGTGTTCTCAGTTTCTCCACAAGGGCCTTTCCCTGTTGCTGCACCTTGTCCCTGTGGATTATGAGGGACAGGGCGTCCACCGGCTGGTTGTTCACCAGCAGGTCCAGCTTGGCCAGAGGCGCAGGCTGGTGGCCGTGGAAGGAATAGTCCATGGAGGCGAACCCCTGTGTCCGAGACTTGAGCTGGTCGTAGAAGTCCATGAGCACCTCTGACAGAGGCGCGCTGTACTCCAGGAGCACCCTGGCATCCAAAGACGAGGTCTCATCCTCCGTTGAGGCCGCTCCCTGAAGGTACTCCATGCGACGGAACTCTCCGCGTCGCGTCGTAACCAGGTCCATGACCGTGCCGATGAAACGCGCCGGTGTTACGATGCTCAGGGCCAGCACAGGCTCTTTCATCTCGGCGATCCTGTGGGCCGGCGGGAGCTTGGCCGGGCTATCCACCACCACCTCTTCGCCGTCGTCCATGACCACCTGGTAAGCGACGCTGGGCGCGGTTATCAGCAGATTCAGGCCGTACTCCCTCTCCAGGCGTTCCTGGACTATCTCCATGTGCAGGAGCCCCAGGAATCCGCACCTGAAGCCGAATCCCAGGGCTGCGCTGTTCTCATGCTCATAGCTGAGAGCCGCGTCGTTCAGTTGCAGCTTCTCCAAAGAGGTCCTGAGGGCCAGGTATTCATCCCCGTCCGCGGGGTAGAGGCCGGCGAAGACCATCGACTTCAGCGGCTGGTAGCCAGGCAGCGGCTCAGAAGTGGGTCGATCGGCCAGGGTGATGGTATCTCCCACCCTGCACTCCCGGACATTCTTCAACCCGGTGGCAACGTAGCCCACCTCCCCGGCGGTGAGCCGCCCAACCTGCGTCAGACTAGGCATGAAGCTGCCCACCTCCAGGATGTCACCCTTGGACCCCGTGGACATCATCAGCAGTTGGTCCCCCTTTGCTATGGAGCCATCGAAAAGGCGCACGTACGCCACCACGCCCTTGTAGGGGTCGTAGGCGGAATCGAAGACCAGGGCCCTCAGGGGGTCCAGCGCGCCGGTGGGTGGGGGCACTACGTCCACAATCGCCTCCAGCAGCCTGTCCACCCCGGCGCCGTCCTTGGCGGAGACCTGGAGGATCTCGTCTTCCCTGAAACCGAATGCCTGCTGCATCTCCTGGGCCACTCGCTGTGGCTGGGCAACCGGCAGGTCTATCTTGTTTACCACAGGAATTATGGTCATGTCACGTTCAAGGGCAAGGTAGACGTTGGCCAGGGTCTGGGCCTGAATGCCCTGGGTTGCGTCCACCACCAAGACGGCGCCCTCACACGCGGCCAGCGCCCTGGATACCTCATAGCCGAAATCCACATGCCCCGGCGTATCTATGAGGTTGAGCTGGTACTCCTGGCCCCTGGCATGGTAGGCCATCTTCACGGCCTTGCCCTTGATGGTGATTCCGCGCTCTCGTTCCAGGTCCATCTGGTCCATGAACTGCTCAGTCATGTCTCTGGGGCTGATGGTCCCGGTGATCTCCAGTAGACGGTCGGCCAGGGTAGACTTGCCGTGGTCTATGTGGGCGATGATGCAGAAGTTACGAATGTGGCTGGTATCCATGTTGGACTTATCCTAGCATAGCAGGCCACTCAAAGGACAGGGCTTATCCGGCCTTGACCTCCGATTGCCGGAGGTCTAAGGCCGGATGCGGGCGGTCTCTATCTCAAGAGGCGCCGGAGTCGGAGGCCATGAGCCACAGGTATTACGGAAAAGAGAATCGCGGAGGAACGCTGGCTCCTCCGCGATTCGACACGATCCGGTTTCGGCGGGCTAGACCCGAATGCAGGAGACCCAGTGGTCCGGGGATACCTCCCTAAGCTCAGGAACGCCGATCTCGTTGGTCAGGCCAGGGGAGTGTACCCCAGAGCATTCGTCAGCGGCTATAGGGCACCTGGGATGGAACACGCATCCGGGAGGGGGTCGAAGCGGGCTGGGCACGTCTCCCGTAAGGACTATACGCTCTCGCTGCGCCTCCACTACGGGGTCCGGGATTGGCACCGCGGAGAGCAGCGCCCTTGTGTAGGGATGCAACGGGTTCTCGTACAGCTCGTTGCGGTCTGCGATCTCAGCGATCTTGCCCAGGTACATCACCACTATGCGGTCGCTGATATGGCGCACCACCGAAAGGTCGTGGGCCACGAAGAGGTAGGTCAGGTTGAACTGCGTCTGAAGCTCCTCCAAGAGGTTTACAAGCTGAGCTTGAATGGACACGTCCAAGGCTGACACAGGCTCGTCACAGGCTATGAAATTGGGCCTTACCGCCAGGGCCCGGGCCACTCCAATGCGCTGCCGCTGCCCACCGCTGAACTCGTGGGGGAATCTGCTGGCCATGTAAGGACTCAGACCCACCGTGGTGAGCAACTCGGCTACCTGGTCGCGGTACTCCGAGCGGCTCCTGGTTATCTTGTGGACTATCAGGGGCTCCCCAACGATGTTCCCGCAGTTCATGCGGGGGTTCAGCGAGCCGTAAGGGTCCTGGAATATCATCTGCATCTTGCGGCGCACCAGTCGCAGCTCTTTGCCCTTGCTCTGCGCCAGGTCTACCCCCTCGAAGTTGACCACCCCGGAGGTAGGACGGTACAACTGAAGGATTGTGCGAGCGGCGGTTGTCTTGCCGCAACCGCTCTCTCCCACCATTCCCAGCGTCTCGCCCGCGCGGATGAAAAAGCTTATATCATCCACGGCCTTGACATCGGCCACATGCCGCTGAATCACTATCCCCCTTCGCACGGGGAAGTACTTCACCAGGTTTTTGACTTCAAGCAGAACATTATCGTCTTGCATACTACCCCCTACTCTGAGCGCCTAGTTGATCGGACACCCAGCAAGCCGAGGTATGACCCTCGGATACTTCCACCAACGGTGGGATTTCTGTGGCGCATCTGTCTATGGCGAACTTGCACCTGGGCCTGAAGCTGCAACCCTCAGGCAGGGCAATGAGGTCCGGAGGCAGGCCCTGGATGGGGTCCAGCTGCTCCTTGCGGGGCTCGTCCAGGCGAGGCACTGAGGCCAGCAGGCCTATGGTATAGGGATGTCTTGGGTTCCCGTATATCTCCCGGGCGGTGCCTCTCTCTATGATCTTACCGGCGTACATCACGTTGACCCGGTCGGCGTAGCGGGCAACCACTCCCAAGTTGTGGGTGATGATCAGCACGGCGGTCCCGAGCTCTTTCCCCAGCCTCTGCACCAGTTCCAGGATCTGCGCTTGAATGGTGACGTCCAAGGCTGTAGTGGGTTCGTCGGCTATCAGCATCTTGGGGTTGCAGCTAAGGGCCATAGCTATCATCACCCTCTGCCGCATTCCACCGCTGAACTGGTGAGGGTAGTCCTTCAATCGCCTGTCCCCCTCCGGGATTCCAACCATCAGGAGCAGCTCACCGGCTCGCGTCTCTGCCGCTTGCTTGTCTAATTCCAGATGCAGCTGTAGGGCCTCGGTGAGCTGCCGCCCAATCGTAAGCACGGGATTCAGGGAGGTCATAGGCTCCTGGAAGATCATGGACATGTCCTTGCCCCTGATGCGGCGCATGTCGTTGTCATCTATGGCCAGAAGGTCCTGTCCGTCGAACATGACCTGTCCGGCAACGTTCTTGCCCGGATTCTGAATAAGCCGCATGAGAGACAGGGCGCTGACGCTCTTGCCGCAGCCGCTCTCTCCCACCAAGCCCAGGATCTCTCCCTCTTCCAAGTCGTAGGTAATGCCGTCTACCGCTTTGACCACGCCCTCAGGCGTGAAGAAGTAGGTCGCAAGGTCTTTGACCTCAAGAAGTTTGGCCACTTTTCCCTTCCTCCTTAAGCCTTGGACTTTTCGAGATGATCCGATGCCGCCTGTGTGGCAACCATTCTATCCTGACCGGTACCGGCGCTCTGCCGGGAGTCTAACCCCTTGCTCTGGGGAAGAGGAGACTCGAACTCCTACGCCTTACCGGCACATGATCCTAAGTCATGCTCGTCTGCCAATTCCGACACTTCCCCGCCGTTTCTCGTGACCCGCACAGGACTCGAACCTGTAACCCGCTGATTAAGAGTCAGCTGCTCTACCACTTGAGCTAGCGGGCCTTACGCCCTCCATCGGTAGTGTACTCGAAATTACAGCGAATCTAACATGGAACGCAACATGTGTCAAGAGTCCCAGTTTTGCGCGTAATTTCGCAGCGAATCGCGCCCGTCAAACGTCCCTCCGGGCGCAGGCAACGGGCCAACGCCGCCTGCGCCGCCGCCGACAGGCCCGTTATCCCTGACCGCGGGCGGGACGAGGCCGGAATGGTCGGTCAACTCTCGGAGGCCAGTTTGCCTGCCTTGGCCCAGTCCTCCTTGGCCACGTCCTGAAAGATGACTATGGTCTCCTCCGGCGTGGTGCGCGCAATATTCACCACCGCATCCGTGATGGCTCGAGCCAACTCCGCCTTCTGCTCCTGGGTCCTTCCGGGCCACAACTCCACCTTGACTATGGGCATGTTATACCTCCTCCTTATCTTGATCTTAGGGCGTTGGGACGGCAGCCGCGGTATAAAGCGACTTTCCGAAAACAGAGGCTATCGTCCGTAGCTCAGCCGCTCCGCTAGATATTCCGGCAGCCCCGCCGCGCGCATCTTCCTTTGAGTAGCCTCCACGTCGTAGTCCACACGGCGGAACTCCACAATGCTCTCCTCCACATGGTAGATGGCGTAGCTTGCCCTGGGGTCGCCGTCCCTCGGCTGTCCCACGCCGCCTGGATTTATGATGAGCCTATCGCGGCCCAGTGGGACGCAGCTGCCGGGGTGGACGCGTGCAAACTCCAGGCCCTGCTCATTCAGGCGGCATACAAAGGGCACGTGGGAGTGTCCCACCAGGCAGTGGGTGGTGGTGAAGTGGTCAAAGCAGGCCAGGGCTACGTCCTGGGAGACCACGTACTCCCATACCGGGTCTCTTGGGCTGCCGTGCACCAGGGTAAAGGGCGCATGCTCCACTTGCAGGGGAAGCCTCGCCAGGCGGTCCCTGTGCTCCGGGGAGAGCCGGTCCCTGGTCCAGAGGCACGCCTCTGCGGCATACGGGTTGAAATCGGCCAGGCTAATCCTTCCCACCGCCGCAAGGTCGTGGTTGCCGGCCACCAGAACATGCTTCATGCTCAGCGCCGTATCCAGGCAGGCGGTGGGGTCGGGGCCGTACCCCACAGTGTCGCCAAGGCACCATATCTCGTCTACGTCACCCTGTTCCCCGGCGTCGGCCACCACGGCGTTGAGGGCTTCCAGGTTGCTGTGGATGTCGGCGAGTATGGCTATTCTCACAATGGAAATGGCCTCCAGTCCCGGCGTTAAATATAACACACTTCCCTTGTAGCCTGGATAGGGTGAAGATATAATGCGGGCTGTGACTATACGAGATGTAGGGGAATTCGGACTTATCCGATCTCTCCGTGAGATGGTCTGCAAGTGGGAGCAGCCGTCCGGCGGAGAGGAGTTCCCGTTGCTGCTGGGCATAGGGGATGACGCCGCCGCCTGGCATACCACGGAGGCCACGGAGCTTGCCACCACCGATACGCTGGTGAGCGGGGTGCACTTTCGCCATGACCTCACATCCTGGGAAGACCTGGGCTGGAAGGCGCTGGCCGTAAATCTGAGCGACATCGCCGCTATGGGCGGGCAGCCTCTCTATGCCCTGGTGACCCTGGGCCTGCAGCCCGAAACCGGGGTGGAAGACGTGAAAGCGCTCTATCGCGGCATGCTCTCCGCCTGCCGGGAGTACCGGTGCCGGATAGTTGGCGGGGACATGGTGCAGTCGCCGGTCACGTTCATCACTGTTGCCATGACCGGGATAGCGCGTGAGCATACCCTGACCCGGCGGCAGGCCGAGGTAGGAGACTGTATTGCCGTCACCGGCCCACTGGGATGCGCCGCCGGCGGGCTTCAAGCTCTTCTCCGGGACGCGCTGCCGGACGGGGAGCCGGGCGTCCACCTGCGCATGGCGGTCAACCGTCCCGTCCCCAGGCTTGACGTCTGCCAGGCGCTGGTCCGGAGCGGCGTTAAGGCTGCGATGGACATCAGCGACGGCCTGGTGGCTGACCTATCCAAGATGTGCCTTGCCAGTGGAGTAGGCGCTGTCATCGATGCGTACCGGGTGCCGGTGGACTCGTTCCTCAGGGACGCCTTTCCGGAGGAGTATCTCCGGTTCGCGCTCGGCGGGGGAGAGGACTACGAGCTTCTGTTTACGGGCAAAGAAGAGGTTATCTCCAACGTGGTGGACGGGCTGGCGCCTTCCGCCACGGTCATAGGCCGCATAGTGGCCGACCACCCCGGCAGCGTGAGGGCGCTGGACGAGGGAGGAGTGGAGACCTCGATAGACCTTCGCGGATGGGACCACTTCAGATAGATGCCTTCCATAGTCCTGAAAAGCGGCTCTCCGGAGGAGACAAAGCGCATCGGCGCCGCCCTGGGTCGCTGCCTTGAGCGCGGCGACGTCCTGCTCCTGTGTGGCGACCTGGGAGCGGGCAAGACCTGTCTAACCCAGGGTATAGCAAGGGGGTTGGGGATACAGGGCTACGTGCGGAGCCCCACCTTTGTCCTCGTCTCCATTCACCAGGGCAGGCTTCCACTGTACCACGTGGACATCTACCGACTGGACCACGTTGCGGAGGTCCTGGACCTGGGGCTTGAGGAGTACCTGGCAGGGGATGGGGTATCCGTGATAGAGTGGGCCGATAAGGCCCTGGAGGCGTTTCCCCAGTCCTGCCTGCGCGTGACCCTGGAGCTGGAGCCGGAGCGGGAAGACCACCGCCTCCTGCGGCTGGAACCCGGCGGAGAGCGCTACGAGAGACTGGCGCTACAGATGCAGGAAGAGCTGAGCAAGGGCGACGCTCCCGGAAATACAGGTCCGGGGCAAGCCCTCTGAGAACGTAGATGGAACTATCCATAGATACCTCCACAAGATACGCTGGCGTGTGCCTGTCCCAGCAAGGCGCGGTGGTGGCGGAGTACTCCTGGTTCTCTAGGCAGAACCACTCGGTGGAGTTGCTCCCCGCCGTGGAGCGCCTCTTGAAGGCGGTTGACATAGCCGCCCGCGACCTGGCCTGCATCGTCATAGCCATTGGCCCCGGAGGGTTCAGCGCCCTCAGGGTGGGACTGAGTACCGCCAAGGGCCTGGGCATCGCCCTTGACATCCCACTTGTGGCCCTCAACACCCTGGACGTGGAGGCCGATCCCTATAGACGCCTGCAGATGCCTGTCTGCGCCCTCTTGGACATAGGCCGGGGCGAGGCCGCCGCCGCCCTCTACGGCCAGGACCGGGGCGTATGGCGCAAGCTGGACCAGGAGCGGATAGTGAGCCCGGAGGAGCTGTGCGATGGTGTGCGGCAGCCGACCCTCTTCTGTGGCGAGGGGGTATCCCTCTTTGGCCCGGCCCTGAAGGAGCGCCTTGGCGAAAAGGCCGTGTTGGCGGAGCAGCCGCCTCCCAGCAGGCAGCCAGGCGTTTTGGCCCGAATGGGGTACGAGAGGTTCCGGCGAGGTGAGCGCAACGACATATACAGCCTGGAGCCCTTCTACCTCCGCCGTCCATCCATAACCACGCCGCGCCCGCCCGCCTAGCATCTATGAAAGCAACTAAACAGCCCGAAAGGAGAGACCATTGAGCACGGAGAAAACCCTTATATTGGTCAAGCCCGATGGCGTACAACGCGGCCTCATCGGCGCCATAATCTCAAGACTGGAGGCCCGTGGCCTCCGGATAGCGGCCATGAAGATGCTTCAGGTATCCAGGGAAATGGCCTTGAAGCACTACGGCGTCCATGAGGGAAAGCCCTTCTTCGATGGCCTGGTGAGCTTCATCACGTCCGGCCCGGTGGTCGCTATGGTACTGGAAGGGCGCAGCGCGGTGGAAATGGCGCGCAACACTATGGGCGTGACCGACCCTCTGAGGGCACAGCCGGGGACCGTACGCGGCGACCTGGGAGTGGATATAGGGCGAAACCTGGTGCATGGCTCCGACTCCCCTGAGACGGCAGCCCAGGAAATAGCCCTCTTCTTCTCCGAGGATGAGATAATGAGCTACAGCAGGGATGTGGACAGGTGGATCACTGAATCTTGAACATGACGGTGGCCTGCGACCAGAGCCGCTCCAGGTGGTAGTACTCCCTCTCCTCCGGGCCGAAGACGTGTACGATCAGGTCGCCGTAGTCCAGCAGCACCCATCCACCGTCGGTGGTCCCCTCGCGATGGTGCAGAGCGATTCCAGCCTCGTTCAGGGATTGGTCAATGTCCTCCAGCAGCCCCTGCATCTGACGGCGGCTCTCTGCGGAGAGGATTACGAAGTAGTCGGTAAAGCTAAGGGGCCCGCGCATGTCTAGCATAACGATGTCTGTCGCCTGCTTCTCGGAGGCCACACTCACCGCCAGGCGCGCTGCCTCGACCGCTGCCATCTGAGTCTTCTCCATAACCTACTTCCAGTTTACTTCGTTGCCGGGGATGGGTCAACAACGGCCTGGCGCCATCCCTTGACTGGCTCCGAAGGTATCGCTATTCTCGAATGTACCTGGAACGGCGGGAGAGGCCCCGGATTCCGGGAGATCCGTCCGGGAAGTCGTCGGGAGGTATCCATAGATGAGCAAGGGTAAGGTGGTTGTAGCCATGAGCGGAGGCGTGGACTCCTCGGTCGCCGCCTGCCTGCTGAAGGCGGAGGGCTACAACGTGGTGGGCGTTACCATGAAGCTGTGGAATGACGACCGGCCGGACGACGCGCCCCGCTACTCCAAGGGTTGCTGCTCCATAGAAGACGTAGAAGACGCCCGCCGCGTGTGCCAGATCATCGGCGCGCCCCACTACGTGATGAACTTCCAGAGGGAGTTTCAGGCCCACGTCATCGACTACTTCGTCAGCGAGTACCGGGCGGGCCGTACGCCGCATCCCTGCCTGGCCTGCAACGACAAGATAAAGTTCGACTTCCTGATGAAGAGGGCCAACGCCCTGGGCGTGGAGTACGTAGCAACGGGGCACTACGCGCGTCTGGATTCCTGCAATGGCCGCCCGCGACTTCTCAAGGGCATCGATCCCCTGAAGGACCAGTCGTACGCGCTGTTCAACCTGCGTCCCCACCAGATGCGGCGCCTCCTTCTGCCGGTTGGCGGATACTCCAAGGCTGAAATAAGAGACGTGGCCCGTGATGCCGGCCTGCCAGTGGCCGACAAGCCCGACAGCCAGGAGATATGCTTCATCCCCATGAATGACTACCGCGCCTTTCTGGCCGAGAGGTCAACGCCCACTCCCGGCGAGATAGTGGACACCCTGGGAAACGTTCTGGGCCGGCATGAGGGCATAGAGCGATTCACCGTCGGTCAGCGCCGCGGCCTGGGCATTTACTCGGAGAAGCCGACGTTTGTCCTGTCCCTGGACCGGGAGAGCAACCGCGTGGTTGTGGGGCCTGCAGAGGGACTGCTCCAGAGCGCCCTGCTGGCCGGCGGCATGAACTACCCGTCCGGCGTCTCCCCGGAAGGCCCGGTGGAGGTTGAGGCAAAGATACGCTACAAGTCCACCCCTGCGCTGGCCACCCTGATACCACTCGATGATTGGGCTGAGCTTCGGTTCCGGGAGCCGCAGCGGGCCATAACCCCCGGACAGGCCGTAGTCTTCTACCAGGGCGACGAGGTCCTGGGCGGCGGCTTCATCGAGGGCGCAGCTAGAGGTTGTGAGGTAGATAGGCCGTAGGGAGGTAGCCGTGGTCAGGAAGGCGGCGTCGGCTGTCCAGCGGGAGGAGGAGCTACCTTAAGCGGTAAGGTGGTAGCCTCCATTTCATCTACGAGGAAAGTTATCTGATAGTCCCCATATGCGGAGAATCGCACCATTGGGAACCCCAAGGCTATTCTATGAGTGCTGTGGGTATAGGTCGGCGCAGGCTCCCGTACCTCTATTGTGACATTAAGGGATGACACTACGTCTTTTCCATCGGCATCCTGTAGGTGCATGCGAATGCGTTTCCGCCCTGCTTCTAATCTGCTGAACCGAAGCGCAAGCACTGCGAAGAATGAAGGGTGAACCGTAGGGACCTGCGTGGCATATATGGTATCAAATCCAATGCCCACTGCCGTTAACTTTGCGGACTGCTCGGCGTGGTCACATAGAAATGCGAAGCTAACATCCAAGGTAGCCTATCTCCCCTCTAGCCTAGTCCCCTAGCCTGTCCAAGAATTAAACTGCTGATAGGGCCGAACATCCTCATTGGTTGAAGTAACACCCGTTAGGTGCATGTCCTTGGTGTCGACCTCAAGCGCCGCCTCCATAACCTCCAACATGTTGGCCCTTAACTCCTCCAGCGTCTCTCCCTGTGTCACGCATCCCGGCAGCTCTGCGATCTCGGCCCAGTAGCCGCCCTCTTCCGCCTTATGGACCATCATGGTGTATACCTGTGTCGCAATCATTGCGCGGACACCTCCTATATCACGTCTATCACGTCGAGAAAATCATCGGTTGAAATGTCTGCCAATTTGATGAGACGGGTTAGCAGTCCTATATTCAGGATACCACGCGGGATGGAAAGTTGTAGCCATTCATGTTCACAACACGTTGACTTCCCTTTCCCCTACGCTCTATCCTCCCAGAAGGACAAAAGCTCTTACAGCCTCCTCTTGACGGATATTTCTCAATGACCTGCTCACACCACTGACATTCAATCATATATAAACATGACCGGATGGCATCCCGATGGCAAGTCCTTGCAAGCCATTCGTCTTTAGGCTAACATACCGGCGTGGCATCACAAGACAGTTCCCCTCGGCGCATAGGCTCTCAGGAGCAGTTCGGGCGTCAGGCCCGCTACTACACACAGAGCGTTGGGCACAGCTCAGGCGAAAGCATTCAGGTGGTCCGCGAGTGGGCCTCCGGGGGTCGCTACCAAAGAGCCGTGGACGTTGGTACTGGCACCGGGTTTACAGCCTTTGCCATAGCCCCCTACGCCGACAGCGTTGTTGCCTCCGACTTGACGCCGGCCATGCTGCTGGAGGCCCGATCCTTGGCCGCGCAACAGGGCATTGCCAACCTGGATTATGCGCTGGCCGCCGCGGAGGACCTGCCCTTTGGCGATGGTTCTCTAGACCTGCTCACCTGCCGTATAGCGGCACACCACTTCATGGACATGGACAGGGCCGTCCTGGAGTGGCGTAGAGTCCTGGCCCCGGGGGCAATGCTCATATTCGCGGATACAACTTCCCCGGAGGATGCTCCCACTGCCCTCTGGATGAACGACGTTGAGGAGCGGCGGGACCCAAGCCACGTTCGTAACCTCTCGCCATCCCAGTGGATTGAGCTTCTGCAAGCCAACGGCCTGTCCACCATCGACTCCACCATCACCCCGGTGCCCCATGACTTTGACGACTGGGTGCGCCGGTCCGGCACTCCACCGGACGTTGTGGAAGGCCTGCGCCGCGACTTCCTGAACGCTCCGCCCGGAGCGGTTGAGGCTTTTGACATTCGGCGGGGCGAGTCGGGCGCCATCAACTTCGAGTGGGCTTGCGTGGTGGTGAAGGCCGTCCGAGAGGACGTGGAGAGCGCGGGGTAGGCGCTTCCCCCGGTCTCGCGCGGCCATTGAGTCAACATGGGGGCTTCATCTCCGCCGCCCACCTTCGCCGAAGAAACGGCGCTCCATAACCGGGGTTATCGACTCATCGCCGGCGTAGATGAGGCAGGACGCGGGCCGCTGGCGGGGCCGGTGGTGGCCGGAGCGGCCGTCATCCCAACCGGCTCCAGCGCGCCGTGGCTGGCCCACGTGCGGGACAGCAAGCAGCTCACCCCACGACGGCGAGAGAGCCTCTTTCGGGACATCCGGGAGACGGATATGGCCTGGTCGTCGGGCGTCGTATCCGCCGCGGAGGTGGACTCCCTGGGGATAGTCGCCGCCACCCGGAAGGCTATGCTGCTGGCAATACAAGCGCTCCCTGAGCCCCCGGACTTCATTCTCGTCGATGCCGTACCTCTGCCGGAAAGCGGAATCCCGTACAAGGCCATTATCAGGGGAGACCAGACCTGCTTGTCGATAGCCGCGGCATCCATCATCGCCAAGGTCACCCGCGACAGGATGATGATGGAGGAGGACGCGAGATACCCCGGATATGACTTTGCGGCCAACAAGGGGTATCCCACCAGGGCGCATCTGGAGAGGCTTCACGCGCTGGGGCCGTGCCCAATACATCGGCGCTCCTTTGGCCCCGTGAGAGCCGTTGCGGACGGAGCCATGCCCGATAACTCCCGCCACATACGGCTGGGCCAAGCGGGAGAGAGGGCGGCCAGGGGCTACCTTGAGAGCAGAGGCTATACCATCCTGGACACCAACTTCCGCTGTCCCTACGGTGAGATGGACATCATCGCTCTGGACGGAGGCAGCCTGGTATTCCTGGAGGTCCGCACTCGGCGTAGCAGCAGCTTTGGGCTTCCTGAGGAGTCGATAACGCCGGACAAGCAGAGGAGGCTGATCGCCACAGCCGAGACCTACATCCAGTCCAGGCCGGGCCTGCCGGGCGACTGGCGCATCGATCTGGTGGCGGTGGACGTGGACGGCGGGGACCGCATCACCCGTATAGAACGGACCGAGAACGCCGTTACCGACGCCCAGTAGCCGGCATGAGCCGTGGGGTGGCTTCCAGGTCGCCGCGGCCGGACTGAAGACGCGCCCGCCGTTGAGTCTGCGCTCCAAAAGTTGCGCTTGCGAAATGGGCGCTTTTGCGGTGTAATATAGGGGCAGGAGGTCAAATGCCCATCTACGAGTACCGTTGTGAAAGCTGCCGGCGGAAGTTCGAGGTGCTCAACCGCAGCTTCTCTGAGATCAAGGAGCCCGTTTGCACCCACTGCGGCGCCCCCGGCGGCGCCCGCGTCATGTCCCGTGTGACCGTCATCAAAAGCTGGGCCGACTTCATGGGCGATATGCCTTCCTGGGACTCCATGAGCGATTTTGACGAGGACGACCCCCGCAGCGTCGCCGATATGCTCAGGAAGATGAAAGAGGAGACCGGCCAGGACATTGGCCCCGAAGGCGAGGAGATGCTGGCCCGCATGGACGCCGGCGAGATGATGGAGGACGAGGATATGGACGGCGGCGGGGACTTCGGCTTCTAGGCCCTACTGGCCAGGAGACTCACGCACGGTATGGACATCTCCATCAGAAGGGAAACAGCACGGAAGGTCGGCGGCCTGTACGTCATCGTGGACGCCCAGGTTGCGCGGGGCAGGGACCTTGTCGATCTGAGCCGTGCAGCGCTCCAGGGGGGCGCCAAGGTCATACAGTTGCGGGACAAGCTCCACGACAAGGGCGATGTTCTACCAGTTGCCCGCGCCATCCGCGATCTGTGCGACCGACACAATGCCATCCTCATCATCAACGACCACGCCGACCTCGCCGTTGCCAGCAGTGCTCACGGGCTGCACCTGGGCCGGCACGACCTTCCGGTAGAGGAGGCCCGCGCCATACTGCATCCTCACCAGATCATCGGCACGTCCAGCGCCCTACTGGAGGAGGCGCTGGAGTCGGAGGAGCAGGGGGCGGACTACCTGGCGGTGGGCGCCATATTCCCAACGGACACCAAGGAGAAGACCAGGCCGGCGGGCTTGGAGACGCTGGAGAGGGTCAGGCGGCGCACCTCCCTTCCACTGGTCGCCATTGGAGGCATCAAAGCGGACAACGTCTTGCAGGTTATGCAGGCGGGAGCCGACGCCGCGTGTGTCATCTCCGCAGTCATCGGTGACCCTGACCCCCAGGAAGCCGCCAAACGCATGATCCAGGCCATGCGCGCTGCCTGAGACGGTTTGGTATGCGCCGACAGGATTGCAGCTCCCGGGATGCGGTTGCTCCCCGGGTTTTCGCGGCGGGAGCCGCCCAACACCGTCATGCTCGCCACGCGTATGGGCGGTTCGCTTAACGCCGGGATTGCAAGAATGGCTCCATTCTTCTAAAATTGCCTTAAGCATTGCTTTGTGCCATAATGTAAGGCAGTAGTAGATGTAGCAATGCAGGGAGGGCGCCTCCATGATTGAATCTGGTATAACTGCGAAGGGTCAGACCACGTTGCCCAAGGCCGTCCGGGAAGCGCTGTCCATACAGGCCGGGGATCGTATACGGTACGTAATAGAGGGCAGCGAGGTCAGGATTCTGCCTGTGCGCCCCATCAACCGGCTGTACGGCGTACTCCAATATGATGGTCCGGCTGCCACGCTGGAGGACATGGAACGCGCCATCATGGACGGAGCTACTGAGGCGTGATAGCCATTGATACCAATGTCCTCGTTCGCTATCTGGCGCGTGACGACGCGGAACAGGCTGAAGCGGCCCGATTGTTGCTTGAGGCGATCACGTCTGAGCGGCCGGGATTCATCTGCCGTCAAGTTGCAATCGAGGTGGTCTGGGTACTGGAGAGGGCCTACAAGTTTACGCGTTCACAGATTGCGGATGTGATTTTGGAGCTAGCGGCTACGGACGGCATAGTCATCGAGGAGGTGGAGGACGTGGCCCAAGCCGCCATTCGCTATCGACAGACCGGCGCTGACTTCTCAGCCCTGATGATTCTCGCAGCAGCCGAACGCATGGGGGCCGGACCCCTCTACACGTTCGACCGCAGGCTTGCCCGTGTAGACGGCGCAACCCTGCTGGAAGCAGGCCAGCCATGAGGGCGACAGGGAGCGGCTAGGCCCAACTCTCCACTATCAATCCTGGTTCTCCAGAGTTCTCCTGTCCGTGACCGAAGGCTCACGCGCCAGCTCTCGCCGTGTGGTGGCGACCCACTCCGCATCAAGGCCCAGGGCCTGTGTCACCGCCTCGTCTATCTGGCGGCGCACGGGATCCTCGTGCATCCGCGGAAAGGGCAGCAGGGTATCGTTTTCCAGCCAGTCAAACCAGCCGTCCAGCAGCTCAAGCTCGGCGGATGGCAGCGCCGCGAAGTTGGGGACCGGCAACCCGCGCAGTGTGTCCAGAGAGAAGGACGGGTATGAAGGCACGCGGTTGTCGCGCTCGCCCAGCAGCGACAACAGGCCGGGGGTTGAGTTCAGGTACAGGCACAGTGCCTTAGCTATGTCCGGGTTGTGGGGACGGCAGGGCGTCCAGCTTGAGCCGAGGGCCGGCTCCGGCAGCATTACCGCGGCCACACTCGACACGTTCAGCCGGAGACGTGTAGGCAGAAGCATCATTCCGCGTCGCTCCCAATAGCTGTCTGCAAGGCGGCGTTCACGGTCAGTTGGTTTCGCCTCAATGTAGACATCGGCCTCTGCGCACATTGTTCGTCTTATCTCTGATTTGTGATACCAGAGTGCCCGCCGTCCGGACGCGGTTGGCATATCCGAGTGGTTGTATGCGTCCCTTATCCGTTGTCCCGCCGGGCCGATGTCGGCAAGTGTGCTCAGGGGCACGGTTGGGGTCGCCCCGGGGTTAGTCTCGCTGAGCGTCCTGTACGCGTCCACCAGGAACGGTGACAGGAAGTTGACGGCAAGCCAGTCTCCCCGCTCAATGCGGACGGGGTCTTCATACTGGATTACGAAGTCGTGAGAGACCTGGCCACCTTCCTTACTCGTTCGCTCTACCCTTGTGGCGGTGTCGATGGAATCAATGGGAGTTGCGGGGTTCCGCGCCAGCTTTATAACCCGCGTCGGGGGCTTGGATCCGTTTCCTTTCCAGCGCCTGCAGATCAGCAGTATCTCCCCGATGCTGGTGTTCTCAGAGAAGAAGATGCGATCCGGGTCGTGGGAGGTAACAATGGTGTCGACGTGGTAGTTGCTTCCCAAAAACTTGCGGATCGCCAGCCCAGACCTGTCGGTAAGGCCTACCAGTGGCAGCACTGTTGCAATAATGCCCGTATCAGGCTTGCTGAGGCGTTCGGCCAGGAACAGGAAAGACCCACTGTTGCCAGCCAAGTGGACGGGCCAACCTCCAAATATCTCCTTCTCGCGCTGCCTGAGAGCCAGCTCGTCACTCATACTGAACTGGTCGTGGCGCAGGCTGTCCCGGGTATACGGCGGATTCATTATCACAAGGTCCATAGGCGGGGGAGGCTCAGCCATTCCCTCTCCGCTCTCCACCTGCTGCGTAGAGGGCCAGGCAGCCAGACGCGCCTGTCCTGATATGAATTCCAGGGAGCCAAGGTAGGGAATTTCGTCTACCACGCCGAGCAGCGCCCTGTGTATGTTCATACGGCTGAACGTGGTGGTGGGGGAGAGCATCCCCAACGTGCTGGCTGCCATGTGTGTTGCGGTAAGGTTGACGTCGTAGCCGTGCAGCACGTCCTCCACTAAGTGCAGGCCAAGGTACTCCTCGTCCTCCGGGTTGGCGCGCCCAG
Organism: Dehalococcoidia bacterium; assembly: GCA_965247645.1. Classification (GTDB taxonomy): domain Bacteria; phylum Chloroflexota; class Dehalococcoidia; order Lucifugimonadales; family UBA2985; genus JAPPHY01. Next base: position 794,502 of record OZ252024.1, on the reverse strand, counting down.
CGGCGCTTCGCAGGTCTCGGATGCGCTCGGCGGCGGCCATAAGCAGGGTGCCGGTGGCGCAGGCGGGGTCGCATATTCTCAAGCCGGCTATGTAGTTGGGGTCTGCCCAGTCGCCGTCCTCCTCCCGCAGGGCCAGGGTTGCCAGCGGCACGGCGGCGGCGGTGGAGGTGTAGAAGGAGCCATCGTAGCGGGCGGTGTCCAGCACCCGGTGGAAGATGCGGCCAAGTAGGTCGTGGCGCAGGCCGTGAACCTGCTCAGAGACGCGCGCAACCACACCGGCCAGGCTGCTTACCGCCTGGGCCGTGTCCGGGTCTATGAACAACGCCCCAAGCGCCGTCCGTGCGGTCTCAAAGACGGGGCGGTAGTCCACAGCGAGGATGCCGCGCCACGCCTCGCGGAAGGCGCTGATGACGGCTTCCCGCTCCGCGCACAGAGTTGCGCTGGCTGGCGGCCACTCACCGTCGTAACCCTCCGGGCGTTCGAGCGGCAGGTGTTGCTGGACGCGGTGGTGGAAGAGCATGGCGGTTGCCACAACCAGCATCCCGCGCTTGGCGGCCACAAAATAGCCGTCGCTTTGCTCCCCGCCCTGGGGCTTTGTGGCCGGCAGGTCGAGAGCCTGCGCCAGGGCCTGCCGGACAGGTGTTTTCAGCCGCTGTACGGCCAAGTCCAAGCCGTCGGATAGTAGCTGGGCGGCCACGTCGGCGCCGCTGAGAGACCGGGGCGCCTGCAAGACAGCCTGGGCTAGCTGGTCCAGGGGGCCCGTGGACCACTCGCAGGCTGGTTGGCCCGCCTTTGTGCGGACTGTCCAGGTCAGCAGAGCATCGGCAAGGTTGTCCTCGGTAACGCCGGTCGGGTAGCAGACGGCAAAGACCACGGTTGTGAGCTTCTGGCGAAGGCGGGCATCGGCGTCCTTTATCGCCTGCGCCTTGCGGTGGAATCCTGTCTCCGCCTCCAGAACAACGCGCAGGCCGTCCACCTCCGCAACAACGTCCATTTTCTTGCGCCCGCCGCGCTGCTCGTAGTCTGCCGATACCCCTCGCTTGGTAAGGAGCTTAGCTAGGGCGCGGTTCTGGAAGTCCTCCTGCTTGTTCATCCTACCAGCTTACCACACGTTTGGGAGGCGCAGTATACGTCTGTGATGCAGGGAGAGTCCACCCGGTTCCGCTCATGCCTTTTGACACGCTCAGGAAGAGCGGAACACAGTTGCCCGTTCATGGTGAGATTGTCGAACCAGGTGAGCGGGCTTCCAGAGGGGGAGGGGAGCCTCCTCCGCACCCCAGCCCTGGATTCCTGCTTTCGCAGGAATGGTTGTGGGGCGCCACATCGTCATGCCCGTCACTGTAGGGGCGCCTCGCAATCGCCCCTACGTAGCATCGCATGGCCCGGAGCTCTCCCAACGATAATTCGGCCGCAGTTGAAATCTCCAGGAACTTGGGCTATCATAGCAAGTGAACCAAAGCACAATCGCTTTTCAGCCCACTCACCTGGGAGTCACAGAGCAGCCATGAGCCAGCTAGAATCAAACGACCGGTCGGAGCCATATGTTCCTCCCGTGGCCCAGGAGGAGGGGACCGTCCTTGCCCATCGAGCCAAGCTCTTTGTGGCTATCGGCGTCTTTGTCCTGGCCTTTGGGTACCTGGGGTTTACGGCCTTCCAGGGCGCCAGCGCATACTATCTCACCGTGGGTGAGATGAAGGCCAAGGGCGCTTCTATTTACGATGAAAACCTGAGAGTCAGCGGCAAGCTGGCGCCTACATCTTTCAATCGAGACTCCACCGGAACGATAGTCCACTTCTCCCTTGTCGATACCAACGGCGTGGAGACCATGGACGCGGTATACGACGGCCCGGTGCCGGACCAGTTCTTCAATGAGGGCTCGGAGATACTTCTGGAGGGAACCTACGGCGCCGATGGCCTGTTCGATGCCCAGGCTATCCTGGTCAAGTGCCCCTCCAAGTACGAGGCGGTTGAGGAGAGCGCCTGATTCCGTTGGCGCGGCGTCTTTAGGGAAAAACCAAGAGAGCCCCTTCCGGCAGAAGGGGCTCTCTTTTTGTTGGTCCGGTTTTTGGGGCGGGCGCCTTAGATCCGGAAGGTGGCTAGCTGCTGGTCAGCGCTCCTCTGGGGAGCCTTTTCCCGCATCACATCCGCGCGCTGGTCCAACGACACTGACTGGTCGTTCTGGTACAGGATGCCCAGGGGAAGGCCCTCCTGTTGAAGCAGGTTGTAGGCGGCCTGCCTGTTGGTTACGTCGTGGTCTTCGGGTATGTCCCACACAATCGGCTCAATCCCCTTCTTCACGTTGCCCTTTAGCTGGTCGTAGTTGTCGTTGTAGGTGGTGCAGGGGGACTGCACGTGTACGATGGAGAAGCCGGGGTGCTTCATGCCCTGGTTGATCAGGTTTGCCAGGTCCCTGATCTTGCTGGAGAAGCCGGAGGCTACAAAGCTGACGCCCAGGGTTATGTACAGCTCCAGCGGGTTGAGGGCGTTCTCCAGCTTGCCGAAGGGGGTTGTGGGCGTGATGACGCCCAAGTCCGTAGTGGGCGAACTCTGGCCCTTGGTCAGGCCGTAGACCCCGTTATCCATGATGACTACGGTTACGTTCAGGTTCCTCTGGGCCTGTGGGGCTATGTGCTCCCCGCCGATGCTCAGGAAGTCGCCGTCTCCGGATATCACCACCACGTTCAGGTCTGGGTTGGCCATCTTGACGCCGAAGGCCACCGGAAGCGACCTTCCGTGGAGGCCGTGAATGCCAAAGGGCTGTGCGCCGTCCAGGAGGTGCACCAAGTTGCCGGAGCAACCGATACCCGCCACCACCACGGTGTTCTCCATGGGCATCTCCATCTCTATGTTGCGCTTCTCCACCCCCATCTCCAGCGCCCTCTTGACGCCAAAGTCTCCGCAGCCGGGGCACCACTTGAAGTCGTACTCGGGATTTTTCTTGCTCATACCTTCACCAACTCCTTCTTTATGGCTTCCATCCTGTCCATTATCCTTGCCTTGAGGTCGCTGACCTTGAAGGGCGTACCGGTGTACTGTGTGATGGACTCCGCCTTTACGCCCATCGAGCGCAGCAGGCTGGAGAACTGTCCAAGGTAGTTCAACTCTGGCACCAGCACCAACTCCTTCTGCTTGAGCTCCTCCAGCAGCTTTGGCGATAGTGGGTTGAGGAACATGGTGTAGTACCACCCAATGCTCTGCCCCTCTGCCATCATCTGGTTGTAGGCGTCCCTGGTGGACCCCTTGGAACCGCCCCAAGTCATCAGAGCTATGGGCTCCTCCGGGTTCTCGCGTTCGTAGCTTTCGTTCTCCAGGAGCTTCAGCTTGCCGAAGCGGCGCTCGGTCATCTCGATGTGCCGGATTGGCAGGTGCGTGGTGTCTCCCATGCCGTCGTGCTCGCTGGCGTTGGCGATGTAGGAGCCGGGGCCGCCGGGGATTGGCATGGGCGACATCTCTGCGCCGGCGTACCGCTCGTACCCGTTTCGCCCCTGGTACGTACTCCTTCTCTCATCCACCACCCTGCTCAGGTCTGGTATGGGGATGTTCTGCGCCTGCTCCGATAGCGCGTGGTCGCTGAGCAGGATCACGGGCCCCTGGTATCGCTCCGCCCAGCTGAGGGCGGTGATGGCCGCGTAGAAGCACTCCTCAACGCTGCCTGGGGCGATGATCGGGATGCTGGCGTCTCCGTGTGCGGGATGAAGCGCGATGAGCAAGTCTGACTGCTCAACCTTTGTTGGGAGTCCCGTTGCCGGGCCACCCCTCTGCACGTCCACTATAACCGCCGGGATCTCCGCCATCCAGGCCATGCCTATGCCCTCGCTCATAAGGCTGAGACCCGGCCCGGAGGTGGAGGTCATGGCCTTCTTCCCTGCGTAGCCCGCCCCAGCTATGGCGTTGATAGACTCTATCTCAGAGCTGGCCTGGTATACGAACTTCCCCGGCCCCGTCAGGTTACGCTCCATGTACACCAGAACGGTGGTTGCCGGAGATATGGGATAGCCCACAAAGAAGTCCAGCCCTGCTGCTATGGCCCCCAGGGACAGAGCGTCATTGCCCTTTATCAGGATCTGCTCACCCTCAGGCGGCTGTGGGTCCTCCAGCTCGCCCAGGCTGAAGCCGCTCTTCTTGGCTTCCTCGCTCCCCAGGGTAAGGGCCATAATGTTGCCCTTGATGATCTCCGCGTCACCGGGGCGGCCGCGAGTGAACCTCTTGGTGACGAACTCCGGCAGGTAGTGCTCCGGCATGTTGACCAGGTAGGCTATGGCGCCCAGTATGACCATGTTGGCGGCCCGTGGGTTCCCGGTGGACTTTGCCAACTCGTCTATCCGCATTCCAAAGCTCTGGCCGTCCGCTTCCAGCTGGAAGTCCTCGGAGTTATAGATTATCACCCCGCCGTCTCTGACCTCCGCGTTGTGGGTGTCATACGCCTCACGGTCGAAGGCGACCAGAACGTCCAACTCATCGCCGTAGCTCAAGGCGGGCGAGGTTGAGATCCGGGCCTGGGCGAACGTGGGGCCACCCATGATCTGGGACGGGAAAGTGACGTAGGTCTTTACGTGGTACCCCACCTGGGCGGTCACTTGAGCCAGCAACTCCGCCGAGGTTACCAGGCCGCCGCCGCCTTCACCTGCAAACCGGACTACGAAGTCTCTATTACCCATATTTCTCTCCTGTGCTATCAGAATATCGCGGCCTGAATGGCGCGACTAAGGAACGGACAAGGAGCCGCGGACTTGCGGCTTGGGGGGAGGGTCTCGGACGATAGAGAATAGCCGTGGGGCAGAGTAACGAAACCTCCCGTCGTCCTCATCCTCCCTTTTAGGATACCGTTATCGCTCATAAGCAGGAAGGCCCACCTTAGCGCCTAGAGGTCATGCTCCGTCCAAGGATCCACATATGCCGCCCTTACTATATCACTCGCTTTTGACTGATGTCAACAATGTTTCATGGCGTTCTGCATGGTGACAACTTTCACAAATCGTCATGTCGGCCTCTTGCAAATGGCTGAAGTTGACGTCTTTGGGGCGGATATGGTATATTTTATATAAGGCGCATGGGTTGACTGTAGCGGGAAAGTTCGTATAGGCGCACTTTATGAATGTAAATCGACTCCGCCAACCGGTGCGAGGATAGGCACGGGAGGCCGTGTCCCGCAGCACGGCGGGACGCTTGGGCGCGTGTCGTCTCCGGGGCGCCGCTCTCCCGGCCCTGTTGCTCGTAGACCGGCTGAATGATAGCCCGCGTATATAGCTGCAATAGGAAAATGCCCTATTGTATTATACCTTGCAATAGATATACTGGAGCGTGAGACGGGCTTGTTGCGCCTTGGCGCACTTTTGGGGGCGGTGAGACGTGAATTCCAACCTTAATCTTCCACTTAATCTTCCAAGGGAGGCGCGATGACAACGGAAATAGAGCTCAAGAGGGGGCTACAGGGCGTTTACATCGACAAGACCCAGTCCAGCTTCATAGACGGCGAAGAGGGGAAGCTGCTCTACAGGGGATACTCCATCCATGACCTGGCGGAAAAGGCGACCTTTGAGGAGACCGTCTACCTGCTGCTATACGGGAAGCTTCCCAACCAGGGGGAGTTGGATGATTTCGATGCGCTTCTCCGCGCGAACCGCTCCATCCCTGCCGAGATTATCGAGATCATCCGGTTGATCAAGGACGCCCATCCAATGGACGTGCTGCGCACCGCCGTATCGGCGCTGGCCGCTTACGACCCTGACGTGGCGGACAACTCCCTGGAGGCTACCCTCCGCAAGGGTATTCGCCTGACGGCCCAGGCTCCCACCATCGTCACGGCGCACTCTCGCATCAAGGGTGGAGAAGCGCTGGTGGAGCCCAACCCGGACCTGAACCAGTCAGCCAACTTCCTCTACATGCTCTTCGGCAAGGAGCCCACGCCGGCGGAGTCACGGCTCATGGAGAAGGACTTCATACTCCACGCCGAGCATGGCATCAACGCCTCCGCATTTGCCGCGCGGGTGGCGGCCAGCACCGTCGCCGACCTCCACTCCGCTATCGTATCGGGAATCGGCACCCTGAAGGGGCCTGCACACGGCGGAGCTGCTGAAGAGGTTATGAAGATGGCCCTGGAGATTGGGGAGGAGGACAGGGCAGAGGAGTACACCCGCGAGATACTGAACGGCGGGGGCAGGGTCATGGGCTTTGGCCACCGCGTTTACAAGGTCGAGGACCCACGGGCCCGGCACCTGCGGTCGGAGTGCGAGTCCCTGGGAGAGCAGAAGGGCCAGCCAAAGTGGTTCAGCATCCTGAGCAAGGTGGCAGAGGTCATGGAGCCATACGCGTCCAGGGGGATCTGCCCCAACGTGGACTTCTGGGCAGGAGCCATGTACCATCTCATGGACATTCCCAAAGACGTCTTCATCTGCATCTTCGCAATGGGACGCATCCCAGGTTGGACTGTGCAGGTTATGGAACAGTACTCCAATAACATCCTTCTCCGTCCTCTGCTCCTGTACGAGGGCCTCATGGACGTGGAGTACATGCCCATCGACCAACGCGAGTAGCCCTCTGCAGCTGAGGGCGGAGCGGAGAGGGGACGCTTTTAGTCGAGAGCGTCCCCTTCCTTTTGCGGGGCGCCGATTTTGTCAGAACCAACGGACATGGCGGGCGGGGTCGAGGGCCGGATCGAAAGGCTCATAGCCGAGCGCGGCAAGATAACGTTTGCCCAGTTCATGGACATGGCCCTCTTCTCGCCCGACGGGGGCTATTACACCGCAGGCGCGCGTCAGAAGAGGGACTACTACACCGCGCCGGCAGCACATCCGGTCTTTGGCGCCCTGGCAGCGCTTCATCTGGAGCATACCTGGGAGCTCATGGGGTCTCCGTACCCATTCTACGTTGTGGAGGTGGGCGCCGGGAGCTGCGTTCTGGCGCGGGACATCGTTGCGTATTCGTCCGCTCTATCCCCGGCGTACTCCAGGGCGCTGGAGTACATCGGCGTGGACTACGCTCCCTCTCCGCCGTCACAGGCGGACGTCCAGGCCGTCAAGGGGCGCGGCCTGCCGTTCAGGGACGTTGTGGGCTGTGTCATCTCCAACGAGCTTCTGGACGCCTTTCCCGTCCACCGCTTTGCCGTGCATGGGGGGCGTTTGAAGGAGGTGTACGTCACCCTGGAGGAGGGACGGCTGGTGGACGTGCTGGGCGAGCCATCCACCCCCATGCTGGAGCGGCGGCTATCCGGCCTTGGCGTGGACCTGCCGGAGGGGTTTAGGGGAGAGGTCAACCTGGCAATGGACGACTGGGTTGAGGAGCTGTCGCATGCGCTGAGCCGGGGACTCGCGCTGACCTTCGACTACGGCCATGAGGCCCGCGACCTGTACTCTCCGGCGCGGTCAGGGGGCACACTCCGCTGCTATTACGATCACGTCCTTGAGGGCAACCCGTACCGGCGAATAGGGCGTCAGGACATCACGGCCCACGTGGATTTCACGTCCCTGGCGCGCTCCGGGGAAAGGCGCGGGCTGTCCACAGTGGGGTTCACCACCCAGCGAGAGTTCCTCCATAACCTGGGGTTCTCCACGTTCCTGGACTCGCTTGGCGGCATGGCCCTGACCCAGAGGGAGCGGGACTCCAATCGCATGGGTATGCTGGATCTGGTCAAGACGGGCGGAATGGGCGACTTCAAGGTACTGGCCCAGGCAAAGGGGCTGAGGCAAGGCGTTGCCCTTGCGGGCTTCTCGCCCGGCGACGCCCTGAGGGGGAGGGAGCGGACTGCCGGGGAGCTTCCACCGACCCCTCTTCTGTCCTCGGAGCATCTGGACCTCATGGCAGGCCGCTACCCTCATCTATCGTGGGAATGGGAAGGCCTGTGGCCCTTCGGCCAAGGAGTGGTGGAGTAGCGCGTCCCTGGCTCCGCCCTGTCGGCTGCGCCGACCACCCAACACAGGGCCCAGGCGACCCAAAGGCGGGGCGTCGCTCACGCTGTCCCGGACGCCAACGCCTCCCTCAGCGTCCGCACGGCGGCCTCAACGCCGTTGGGGTGGCCGTAAACCGCGGAGCCTGCCACGACCATAGTCGCTCCGGCCCTGGCTACCAGCGGCGCGGTATCCACGTTTACGCCGCCGTCCACCTCAAGCTCCGCCTTCGCTCCCCGCCTGTCCATTATGTGACGCACCCGCGCTATCTTCTGTGGGCTTTCCGGAATGAACCTCTGGGCGGGATAGCCGGGGTTGACGCTCATAACCAGAACTTGGTCCAGCCAGTGCAAAGCGCCCTCTATGGCGATGACGGACGTGGCGGGGTTGATGGCCGCGCCGGCTCTGGCGCCCCCGTCCTTGATCATGTCGATCACCCGGTGGAGGTGGGTAGTGGCCTCAACGTGGACCGTGATTATGTCCGCGCCGGCGGACAAGAAGTCGGGGATGTGGCGCTCCGGGTCCTGCACCATCATGTGGACGTCCAGGGGTAGGGGCGTCCATCGTTTGAGGGCCTCCACGGTGCGCGGCCCCAAAGTGAGGGCGGGGACAAAATGCCCGTCCATTATGTCGACGTGGATGCAATCGACGCCCGCCCTTGTGGCCTCCGCGACCTCCTCGCCCAGCCGCGCGAAGTCCGCGGAGAGAATGGACGGGGCCAGCTTCACCGACGGTCTTTCAGGCAATTCAGGCAAGGGACTCCTCCATCAGCCGGTTCGCCTCTGCCAGCGCGGCCTCCACCCGGCGCGGCGCCACGCCGCCAGGAACGTCCCGGCTGGCAACGGAGGTCTCAGGGGTGATTTCGTACACGTCCTCGTCGAAGCGCGGCGAGAACCGCCGGTACTCCGACATCTCAACCTCGGCCAGTCCCTTGCCCCGGGACTCGGCGTAACGGGTGAGCTCCGACACAATGCCGTGAGCGGCGCGGAAAGGCTCCCCCTTCCTTACAAGGTAGTCGGCCAGGTCGGTGGCCAGCATGTAGCCGTCCTGGGCCGCCTGCCGCGCGCGCTCCCGGTTGACCTGCAGCGAGCCTATCATGCCGGCAAACACCTCCAGAGTGCTCAGCAGGGTGTCCACCGTATCAAAGAAGCCCTCTTTGTCCTCTTGGAGGTCCCGGTTGTAGGCCAGAGGAAGGCCCTTGAGCAGGGTTAGCAGCCCCATCAAGTGGCCGTAGACGCGGCCGGTCTTGCCGCGGGCCAGCTCTGCGAAGTCCGGGTTCCGCTTCTGGGGCATGATGCTGCTGCCGGTGGTGTATCTATCGTCCAGCCGTATGAAGCCGAACTCCTGGGAAGACCACAGCACAAGCTCCTCCGCCATGCGGGAGAGGTGCATCATGCAGGTGGCGGCGGCGGCGTGGTAGTCCACCAGGAAGTCCCTGTCAGCAACGGCGTCCATGCTGTTCAGGCTGATCCGGCTGAACCCAAGCTCCCGCGCCACAAAGTCGCGGTCGATTGGGTACGGTACGCCCGCTAGGGCGCCGCTTCCCAGTGGAAGGACGTCGGCGCGCCGGAGGCAGTCCCGGAATCGCTCCCTGTCCCTCTGAAGCATGTGGAAGTAGGCCAGCAGATGGTGGGCGAGGAGGACGGGCTGCGCGCGCTGGAGGTGCGTGTAGCCGGGGATGATAACCTCCGCGTGCGCCTCGGCAAGGGCTATGAGGGCCGCCTGGAGCGCCTTGAGACAGCCAAGGGTCTCCTGAGCGGCCTCCTTGCAGTACAGGCGCACGTCCGTGGCAACCTGGTCGTTGCGGGAGCGGGCGGTGTGCAGCTTCCCAGCGACGTCCCCAATCTTCTGAAAGAGCGCGGCCTCCACGTTCATGTGGATGTCTTCCAGGTCCTGACGCCACACAAAGGATCCGTCCTCTATGTCCTGCCGGATGGAGGCCAGCCCCGTGACGATGAGCTCGGCTTCATCCTCTGATATGATGCCCTGCTTCCACAGCATACGCGCGTGAGCTATCGACCCGGCCAGGTCCTGCCTGTACAGGCGGCGGTCGTAGGAGAGTGAGACGGTGTAGGCGGACGTTCTTTCTTCGCTGGTCATTGGCAAATAAGGGCCTCAAGAAGCGCCATTATCGCCCTCCGGTTCAAGTGTACCACAACAGGCGGCCTGCCTGCCCCTACTCGGCCACCTCCCCCAGGTCCGGGAGGTCCAGAGGCTGCACTCTGCCCTGGGTGCGGCTGGCCAGCCCGAAGATGTGGATGAACCCCTCCGAGGCGCGATGGTCGAAGCGGTCTCCCGTATCGTAGGTTGCAAGGTCGTGCTGGTAGAGGGAGTAGGAGGAGCTTCGCCCAACAACAGTGCAGCCGCCCTTGAACAGCTTCAGACGCACCGCGCCCGTAACGTGGCGCTGCGTATTCTGCACGTAGGCGTCTAGGTCCTGGTGGAATCCGGTGAACCAGAGGCCGTTGTACACCATCTCCGCGTACTCCAGGGCCACTTTCTCCTTGAAGCGAAGCTGGTCCTTGCTGAGGGTGATGCTCTCCAGCGCTCTGTGGGCCGCGTGAAGCGCCCTGCCGGCGGGGGCCTCGTATACCTCGCGGGACTTGATACCCACCAGGCGGTCTTCCAAGTGGTCTATCCGCCCCACGCCGTGCTCACCGGCAATGCCGTTGAGGTGGTTTATCAGGGCAATGCCGTTCATCGCTTCGCCGTCCACGGCCTGCGGTATGCCATGCTCAAAGGAAATCTCCACGTAGGCAGGGGAATTGGGGGCCTGCTCCGGGGACTTGGTCCATGCAAAGGCCTCCTCCGGCGGCTCCTGCCAAGGGTCTTCCAGGTTTCCCGCCTCTATGCTGCGGCCCCACAGGTTCTCGTCCACCGAGTAGGGGCTGCGCTGTCCAAGCTCCAGGGGCACGTTGTGCGCGTGGCCGTACTGTATCTCCTCTTCCCTGGTCATGTTCCACTCACGCGCGGGCGCCAGGATGCGCATGGAAGGATCCATGCCCGCAATGCTAAGGTCGAAGCGGACCTGGTCATTGCCCTTGCCGGTGCAGCCGTGGGCCACGGCCACTGCGCCCTCCCGGTGCGCCACCTCCATCAGGTAGCGGGCGATGAGGGGGCGGCCGAGGGCCGTCGCCAGAGGGTACTGCCCCTGGTAGATCGCCCCCGCCTGCAGGGCAGGCCAGACGAAGTAACGCACAAAGGGGTCTTTGCCGTCCACCACCAGAGCCTTGATGGCCCCGGACGCAATGGCCCTCTCCCGGACGTTGCCTATGCCTTTTCCGCCCCCCAGGTCCACGGTGAGGGTTATGACCTCTGCGTCGTATGTCTCCTTGAGCCAGGGAATTGCTACGGAGGTATCCAGACCGCCGCTGTAAGCGAGCACTACTTTAATTGGCATTTCCTGCCACTCCTTATCGTAAAGTGGGCTAGCCAGAAACTATCCTGGCCAACACCGTCTCCAGCCTCTCCATGGCCGTATCCACCTCCTGCGGACTCACGGTCAGCGGAGGCATGATGCGAATGGCGTTGGGGCGCACCGGGTTGAGGAGCAGCCCCTCCTGGTTGCAGTTGGACACCACCTGGCCGGAGATGTCGCTGCTGAACTGGACGGCGATGAGCAGGCCCATGCCCCGCACCTCGTTGACGATTTCGTAGCGGGACTGGAGGACGCTCAACCCTTCCTGGAGCCTGCGGCCCATTGCGGCGGCGTGGGAGGAAACGTCGTTTCGGACAACGTAGTCGACCACCGCGAAGGCTCCGGCGCATGTTAGGGCATTGCCTCCGAAGGTGGAGCCGTGGTCGCCGGGGGCCAGCAGGCAGAACTTCTCCTTGGCCATGAACGCGCCGATGGGGACGCCTCCGCCGAGACCCTTGGCCAGGGTGATGGCGTCCGGCTCAACGCCAAACTGCTGGTAGCCGAACAGAGCGCCCAGCCGACCCACTCCAGTCTGCACCTCGTCCAGGATCATCACCAGGTTGTGACGGTCGCACCACTCCCTCACCTGCGCCAGGTAGTCGGGAGCGGGGATGATGACCCCGCCCTCTCCCTGGACGGGCTCCAGCATCACGGCGCACGTCTCGTCGGTCGTGGCCTCCCTTATGGCGTCTATGGCATCGTACGGCACGTTCACGAAGCCGGGAGCGAGGGGCTGCCACTGCTCCTGGTAGTGGGGTTGTCCCGTGGCCGCCGCCATAGTCAGGGTGCGGCCGTGAAAGGAATTCAGGGCGGTGATCACCTGGTAAGCCCCGTTGCGATGGGTCTTGCCGTACTTGCGGGCCAGCTTCACAACCCCTTCGTTGGCCTCCGCGCCGCTGTTGCTGAAGAACACGCGGTCAAGGCAGCTGTTCTCCACCAGAGCCTGGGCCAGCTTGATCTGTGGCACGGTGAAGAACTGGTTGGAGGTCTGGATCAGGGTAGCTGCCTGTTCCTGTATGGCCTTGACCTGAACCGGGTGGGAGTGGCCCAGGGTGTTGACCGCCCACCCGGAGGTGAAGTCCAGATACTCCTTGTCGTCCTCGTCCCAGACCCGCGTCCCCTCCCCGCGCACAATCACGATTGGCTGGCGCCGGGCCACCTGCATATAGTACCTATTTTCCAGATCCATCCAGTTGCTCATTGTCCTCCTTCCGAAATGGACCCTAGCAGCTCTTCCAGGGTCAGCTCCAGTTGCTCCAGGTTTTGCTGAAGGGCCTCTATGGCCTGCCTTATTTCCTCGATCTGCCGCTCTCGCAGGGGGCCGGTTGTGGGAGGCGTGGCGTCCTCCTTTGCCTGATCCCCCACCAATGCGTCCAACGCGCTCTGGAGGTCGTCCTGCATGACCACCCTCTTGGCGTCGGCTATGATGACCTGCTTGAGCTCCGGAAAGGTTATGTTGTCCGCCTGAATGTAGAGGGGCTCCACGTATATCAGGAACCTTTCTCCCATGTGCTCTATGGGGGTGACCAGCAGGTTGCCCCTTATACATCTGGCCCCCCTCTGGCACAGCAGCGTGAGCTGCTGCTTTATGGTGAAGTCCTGGTCTATGCGGGCCTCTATCTGTTCCGGGCCGTCCACCTGAAGGCCCTTGGGAAAGAAGAACGCCTTGAGGCTGCCGTACTGGCCCCGGTCGTTGTCCATGCGCGCGGCCATCCAAGCCACTTGGTTCGGCTTGTTGAGGGGGGTGAAGGGAAGCATGAGGACGAACTCCTCCTTCTCCTCTCCAGGGAGCTTCATAATGACGTGATACGGCTGTATGGGCTGGACCGTCTCAAAGAATAGCTCCTGGGGTATGCTCCAAGGGTCCTCTTTGCGGTAGAAGTCCGTGGTGTCCCTCATGTGGTACAGGAGGTATTTCTCAGCCTGTATGGAGAAGAAGTCCCTGGGGTAGCGGACATGGGACAGGAGCGACGCCGGCATCTCATCGCGCGACTTGAAGAGGCCGGGAAACGCCGTTGCGTAAGTCTGGATCAGGGCATCCTCTTCGTCAAAGATGTAGAAGTCCACACTGCCGTCGTACGCGTCCACCACCGCCTTTACGCTGTTGCGGATGTAGTTGAACTCGCCGCGGTAGGGGTCGGAGTAGGGAAAGTGGTCGGTCACGGTATAGGCGTCCTGAATCCACCACAGCTTGCCTTCGGTCACAACCATATACGGGTCCGAGTCCAGGCGCAGGAACGGGGCTATCTGCTTGACCCTGTCCTGGACCAGCCGCCTGTACTGGATCCTGCTCTCCGGCACTATGGCGTCGCTTATGAGGACGTTGATGTCTGTGAACTCCCACGCGTAGGCGAAGCGTCTCAGGAGGGAGCTAAGCTGGACCCCTCCGTCGCCTTCGTATACGTAGTCCGTGTTCGCGGATACACTCGAGTCTATGTCCGGGAAGTCGAACTCGGTCTCCTTGGAGTTTACTATAACGTAGTTGGCGCTGTTCTCTCCATAGTATATCTGAGGAATGTCAACGTGGGGAACGCTGCCCTCCAGAGCCTCAGTCCCCGCCTTGGGTGGAATGTCTTTGATGTAGAACTCCGGTTTCCCGTCTGCTGTGAACTCCGTTGTGGGGCTCATTGCCACCCCAAAGCCGTGGGTGAACTGGAGCCGTCCGTTGACCCAGGACTGCGACTCCTGCGGTAGGTCCTCCGGGAACAGCTCCCTGGCCCCCAGCACCACCTGCCTGATCTTTCCGTCCACCTCATAGCGGTCTATGTCCACTCCCACAAACCGGTAGTAAGCCCGGAAGAACTGTATCTGGTTGTAGATGCTTCTGAGGGGGCGACGGTCCCACAGTCGAACGTTTTCGATTGTCCCGGGATTGGCCGCTACGGTCTCCGCGGTCAGTGGCGCAAGCTCGCCGGCCAAGGGCCCCTCGTCGATGGTCGCCAGCTGGTAGTCCTCCTCAACTATGCGGTCCAGCGCAAAGCCCTGCCTTGTGAACTCGATGTTGCGGGGAATGTACTCGCGCTCCTTCTCCAACTCGTTGGGGGCTACCTGGAGACGCTGCACCAGAGACGGGTAGACGGCGCCCACTATGACGGCAGCCGCTATCCACAGTCCAAGGCCTCCCAGGACTACCCTGGGGGAGCGGAAATAGGCGTTCGCCAGCAGAAGAAGCCCTATGAGGCTGCCCACGCCTATGAGGATGTACAGGGCCGGGAGACGAGCGTTCAGGTCCGTGAAGGCAGCGCCAAAGATGGCGCCGGAGGAGGAGAACAGGAGGTCGTACCTGTCTATCCAGTAGCTCCACGTTACCACCAGCAGGAGAATCCCCAGTAGGACGGTGACATGGCTGATTACCGGAGGGGTTATGGCTTGCCCAAGACTGATCCCCCTCATGCTTATGTTAACCAGGTATATGAAACCCGCTATCGCCATAGTGGTGATGACGGCCCCAAGCAGCCAGCCCTGCACAAGGGCCAGCACCGGCAGGGTGAACACATAAAAGGATATGTCCAAATTGAAGACAGGGTCCCTAGTGTTGAAGGGGACGCTGTTGCTGAATCTGAGGAAGTCCTCCCACTGGCCCCCAAGGACGGACCCGAAGATGGCGGCCACCAGAAGAATGGTCAGCCATATGCTCCCTATGAAGAGGCGCCTCAGCAACGCGTAGAGCTCCGGCGTCAAGAACGGCGCGGGTTCGCCGGAGGAGGCCCGATAGGCGAAGACGGCGTTGGGTATGACTATGGCTGCGAATACCAGCGCTCCGGCGAAGAAGAGCCACACCCTGGTCACCAGGATCGTTGTGTAGACGCTCCGGTAGTCCAGGTTATCGAACCAGAGCCAGTTGGTGTATATCTGTCTGAGTACGTTCAGGAGAATTAGGACGAGTACCAGGCCTATGGCTATCAGCACCCACCTCAGCGCGGGAGTGGGATCAAAGGGTACGCTCGCCCGTCCACTCTCTCCGTTGGGGAACGGTGACCAGTCCTGTTCGCCCCGGAAGCTAAACATCGCCCTGGTCTATCCTGGTGCCGGAGAGGTGTCCTTCCACAAAACCCAGGAGAGCCCTGCTTCTTCTCCCGTCCAATATCTGGGCTACGCCGGCCCTTTCCAGGGCGCGCAGGCAAGCCTCAATCTTGGGCATCATGCCCCCCGTGATCGCGCCCGAACGCATTAGATCGGCCGCCTGGGCGGCGGTGAGCCCGGAGACGACGCGGCCATCCGAGTCCATTACCCCTTCTACGTCCGTGAGGAAGACCACCGACTCCGCCTCCAGCGCCCTGGCTATCTCCCCGGCGGCGGTATCCCCGTTGACGTTCAGCAAAACCCCGCTGTTCTCTGAGCCGTCCACCGCGTGAATGGCGACAGGAGCTATAACCGGAATGTACCCCATGTCCAGGGCCAGTTGGATGGGGGCGGGGTCCACCCCTGTGATCCGCCCCACGTAGCCGAGGTCGGGATCCAGGAACTCCGCTTGGAGCATCCCGCCGTCCACGCCGCTCATGCCCAGGGCTCTCCCCCCCAACCGATGAACGGAGGCCACCAGGCTCTTGTTCACCAGGCCGCCGAGAGTTGCCACGACAATCTCCATGCCGGCGGCGTCGGTCACCCTGAGACCCCTCACAAAGCTGGGCACAGTCCCCTGCTTCTCCATCCACTGGGAGATCACCGGCCCGCCGCCGTGGATCACCACCGGGACCGCGCCCTGCTGCTGCAAGGCAACCAAGTCCTGCAAGGTAGTGTCCTGACTGCTCAGGACGCTACCCCCTATCTTGACGACCAAGGTGGGACGGAGAGACGAATCGGAAGGCACGATGGTTTTTTCCATTGAAGGGTTTTCCGTCTGCCGCGTACAGCCTTGGCGTACTACGTGGTGTAGGCGCTGTTGAAGGTGACGTACTCTTCGCTGAGGTCGCAGCCCCAGGCCGTGGCGGTGGCGTCTCCCATGTTCAGGCTGAGGCGGATGGTAACATCACTTCCGCTCATGGTAAGGACTACCGCATCCTTGAAAAACGGGATTGGTCTGCCATCTTCCATTATGCACACCCCGTTGATGTAGAGGGCAATGCGGTCCTCCTGCAACTGGGCGCCGCTGTAACCCAGGGCAACGATGATGCGCCCCCAGTTGGGGTCGCCGCCGTGGACTGCGCTCTTCACCAGTGAAGAGGAGGTTACGGCGCGAGCCGCCATGCGGGCGTCGGCCTCGCTGAGCGCGCCGTCCACCACAACCTCGATGAGCTTGCTGGCGCCCTCGCCGTCCCTGGCTATCTCCTTTGCCAGGAATGTACACATTTCCTGAAGAGCGTCCTGGAACGCCTCCGCCACGTCGCCGCTCTGTCGTCCTATCTCGTCGCCGCCGGCCATGCCGTTGGCCAGGAGGATAACGGTGTCGTTGGTGCTGGTATCGCCGTCTATGGTGATCATATTGAAGGACGCGTCAACCGCCTGCTTCAGGGATTCCCTGAGAAAGGCGCTCTCCACCGGCGCGTCCGTAGCCAGGAAGGCCAGCATCGTCGCCATGTTGGGGTGCACCATGCCTGAGCCCTTGGCAATGCCTCCCAGCTTGTAGGTGGTTCCGGCAGCCGAGAAGGACACGGCCGCCTCCTTGGAGCGGGTGTCGGTTGTTAATATGGCCCGAGCCATAGCATTGCCGCCATCCGGCGCAAGCTCTATATTGCCCATGCCGCCGCTTATGAGGGCCATAGGCAGTTCGACGCCGACTAGACCTGTGCTCATAGGCAGAACCAACTCAGGGTCCAGGTCAAAGCGGCGGGCGGCCAGGGCGGCCATCTCGATGGCGTCCTTCATGCCCTGCTCGCCCACGCAGGCATTTGCGACGCCGCTGTTGCAGACAACGGCCTGGGCTCGCCCTGTGGACACTCGCTGCTCGTTCAGGACAACGGACGGCGACCTCAACTTGTTGGTGGTGAACGTACCGGCCACGTTGCACGGGACCTCCGAGCGAACAACACCCAGGTCGAGCTTGTCCTCGGCGTACGTCCTGATGCCGGAATAGGTGGCTCCCGCCAGGTATCCCATGGGAGACGTTATGGTGCCCTTTTCCAACCACTTAGGCTCTAAGCTCATCTTTTCCCTGCTCTCAAATATCTGTCTTTCACGTATCACTGAACGGCTGCAAGTATAACACTGTACCCAGTTGCAGCAAAAGGGGTGAGCATGGGACACAGCGCCCCATTTAGGAGTATACTGTTGGCTCAAGCTTGGGAAAGGACGGGATGCAGCCATGCCTCTCTCCAGAATCCGCCCCCTGGATGCGAAACTCCTCTTTGACGACAGGCCGTACAGCCTGGGCGAGACCATAAACGCTATGGTGGAGCTGAACGCCAGGAGCGAGATCGAAGTGAGGGAGGCCAGGCTGGACCTGGTTTGCGAGGAGCATTATACGGAGAGCTTCACTGTGAACGTGCCTATAGGGCAGCGAGCGGACACCGGCGCGCCAAGCGGCATGGGTGGGGTGTACATCCCTGCCAGCGTACCAAAGCTGGTTCACAAAGACATCAAGGAAACCTACATCCACAGCAGTGGAGTGTTCCTGGCCGACTCGTCTCTTCGCGCAGGCGCCGCAATGCCCATCAGCGTCAGATTGGAGATAGACCCGGAGCCTCCTCCCCACGCCAGCGTCGGGACAGTGAAGTGGAGGTTGGAGGTGGTGGTGGACGTGGCGCGAGCCCGGGACATCAGGACGCGGCACAGGGTCCACGTGGAGCTTGGCTGAAGGCGCGGATTTGACACTACCTGTAAGGTGTCTATATAATTGGCATCCTTGAGATAGGCCCCACGCGGCCTGCGTTTGTGAAGCAGCCCCTGTTTTTGGGTCGCTTCGCTTTGACTTTACTTTTGAAGGGAGGGGGTGAGAGTTTGTCACAGGTGTTAGTGAGAGAAGGTGAGACCTTCGACAGCCTCCTGAGGCGCTTCAACAAGAGGGTGCAGATGGACGGAATCCTTTCAGAAGCGCGGCGGCGGGCCCACTTTGAGAAGCCCAGCGTGCAGCGCAAGCGGAAGGCGGCGGCCAAGAGGCGCAAGAGCGCTCGCAGCGCCGGCGTAGTCACTGCCGCCAACGCCCGCAGGTAGAGGAGCGCCATTCTTTTCATGGGGTTGAAAGAGCGTCTAGACGATGACCTGAAGAGGGCTATCAGGGAGCAGGACGCCCTGCGGCGCACGGCGCTCCGATCGCTCCGGTCCGAGGTGCACAACGAGGAGATAGCCCTTCAAAAATCCTTGGATGACGACGATGGCATAATCGGCGTCATATCCAGGCTGGTCAGGCAGCGTCGCGAGAGCATATACGAGTTTCGCAAGGGGAACCGTGAGGACCTGGTGGAGCGGGAGGAAGCGGATCTCGCCATTCTTCTGAACTATCTTCCCCCGCAGCTAACCGGAGAGGAGCTCGCGGGTCTGGCCCAGGCAGTCATTGGGGAGGTGGGGGCGCGAGGGCCCGGAGACAAGGGCAAGGTCATGGGCAAGCTGATGCCCCAGGTGAGAGGAAAGGCCGAAGGGTCGGCGGTCAACGAGGTGGTGACCGGACTCTTGGAGGCTCTATGAAGATAGCCACGCTCTCACCAACCGGGTACATGGAGGGTAAGCGCCTTGCAGTCTGAGGGGCGCTTTTCTTTTTCTCCGGGGAGCTTTGCGTGAGATTCGGTATCGTTGTCTTTCCGGGTACCTGGAGCGACGGCGACTGCTATCACGCGGTCAAGTCCGTGCTAGGCCAGGAGGCCCGGTACGTATGGCACAAGGACAGGGATCTGTCCGGCATAGACTGCCTGATTCTCCCAGGCGGTTTTTCCTACGGGGACTACCTCAGGACGGGCGCAATTGCCCGTTTCTCTCCCGTGATGGAGGAGTTGGAGCGTTTTGCCGGTAGGGGCGGCCTTGTCCTTGGCATCTGCAACGGCTTTCAAATACTCTGCGAAGCCGGCCTGCTGCCAGGCGTCCTGATGCGGAACCATCACGTACAGTTTCGCTGCCAGTGGGTTGACCTGCGAGTGGAGAACCCGGACACCCCCTTTACATCTGAGTGCCGGCAGGGGCAGGCGCTGCGCATACCCATCTCCCATGGGGAGGGCAACTACTACGCCGATCCGGACACCTTGGCCTCTCTCAACGCCGGTGGGCGGATTGTGTTCCGGTACTGCACCCCCCAGGGTGAGATAACCCCCGAAGCTAACCCCAACGGCTCGCTTGAGAACATCGCCGGCATAGTCAACGAGCGGGGCAATGTGCTAGGGATGATGCCACACCCTGAGCGGTGCTGCGAGGCCGCCCTGGGCGGTACGGACGGACGCCGCATATTCGAGTCCATGCTGAGGGTTGTGGCGTGAGGGCGCTCGCGTGAAGGGCCGGTCTTAGCGTATAATGTCCCTATGCTGCGCCGCGCCCGGCAAATTTCAAGGCGCAGCCGTTTCATAGCAAATGCCAGTCTCCAAAGAAATCCTGGATGAGATAGCCCTCTCGGAAGCCGAATATGAGGCCATCGTAGATCGGCTTGGCTCAGAACCCAATTCCCTGGAGTTGGGGATGTTCGGCGCGCTGTGGAGCGAGCACTGCGGCTACAAGCATTCCAAGCCCCTTCTGAGTCGGCTTCCTTCCTACAGCCCCCGGCTGCTGGTGATGCCCGGGACTGAGAACGCCGGGGTCGTGGACATCGGGGACGGGCTGGCCGTGGTGATGAAGATCGAGTCCCACAACCATCCCTCGGCCGTGGAGCCGTTCCAGGGCGCGGCCACGGGAGTAGGGGGGATTGTCAGGGACATCTTCGCTATGGGCGCCAGGCCCATCGCCCTGTTGAACTCCCTCCGCTTCGGCCCCTTGAGCGAGCCGAGAAACCGCAGCCTCTTTAGCGGCGTGGTGGGCGGGATATCCTGGTACGGGAACTGCATCGGTGTCCCAGACGTGGGTGGAGAGGTGTGCTTCTCCACCTCCTACTCCGGCAATCCCCTGGTCAACGCAATGTGCGTTGGACTGGTAGAAAAAGACCGCATGGTCCGGGCCAAGGCTTCCGGCGCGGGAAACCTGCTTGTCCTGGTGGGCTCCGCAACAGGCGTGGACGGCATCCACGGCGCGTCCGGGCTGGCCTCTCGCACCTTCGAGGAGGAGAGAGAGATGCGCCCCACGGTGCAGGTGGGCAACCCCTTTCTGGAGAAGACGCTGATAGAGGCGTGCTTGGAGGCGCTGGACACAGGGTATGTCCTTGCCATGCAAGACCTGGGAGCCGCGGGGCTGACCAGCACTGTGGTGGAGTCCGTGGCCCGCGGCAACTCCGGGGCCGTGATAGACGTGGCGCGAGCGCCCCGCAGAGAGAAGGGGATGTCACCCTACCAGGTGATGCTGTCCGAGTCCCAGGAGAGGATGCTGGTGGTGGTGAGCGGCGAACACGAGGCGGCAGTAAGGCAGGTGTTCGACAAGTGGGACCTGGAGAACACCGTAATCGGGGAGGTCACTGGGGACGGGCTGGTGAGGGTCTACGACGGCGACAGCCTGGTGGCGTCTCTGGCCGTGGACGTCCTCATGGATCCTCCGCTCTATAGTCTCCAGGGGGTGCCGCCGGCCTACATGGAGGAGACGCGGGGCGTAGATCTGGAGGCCCTGCCCCTTCCGCCGGACGGCGCGGAGTCCGTGCTGCTCCGCCTCCTATCCTTTCCGGACATTGCGGGCAAGGAGTGGATATACCGCCAGTACGACCACCAGGTGCAGACCAACACTCTGCAAGCGCCCGGCGGAGACGCCGCTGTGCTCAGGATCAAGGGCACGAGCAAGGGCATAGCTCTGTCCACCGATGGAAACGGCCGCTACTGCTACCTGGACCCACTCGCAGGCGGGGCCATTGCGGTGGCCGAGGCTTGCCGCAACCTGGCGTGCGTTGGAGCCGAACCCCTCGCCATCACCGACTGCCTCAACTTTGGCAACCCGGAGCGTCCCGAGGTGTACTACCAACTGGAGCAGTGCATTGACGGAATGACCCAGGCTTGTGAAATGCTGGGCGTGCCTGTGATAAGCGGCAACGTAAGTCTGTACAACGAAACTAGGGGCGTGGCGATTTGGCCCACCCCGGTGGTCGGAGCGTTGGGCCTGCTGGAGGACGCGGAGAAGGGATGCGCCACAGCCTTCAGGAACGAGGGCGATGTGGCGCTACTCCTGGGAGCCGCGGAGGCGTCCGCCGAGGCCCGCTCCCTGTCCGGCAGCGCGTACCTGGAGGTGGCGCATGGCAAGGTAGCCGGTATCCCGTATATCGACCTGGGGCTGGAGTCCAGGGTGCAGCGCCTCTGCCGCAAGGCCATAGAGGCCGGGTTGCTCAACTCGGCCCACGATTGCTCCGACGGAGGCCTGGCGGTGTCCCTGGCCGAGTCCTGCATTGCCGGCGGCCTGGGCTTCAGGGGCGCGTTCGCCGTCGAAGGGCGATGGGACGCGGCGCTGTTCGGCGAAGCCCAGTCTCGGATCGTGGTGTCGCTGGCCCCGGATGCTCTGCCTGCCTTGGAGACGCTGGCCTCCGAGGAGGGTGTGCCGTGGACGCAGCTTGGTTCCGTTGGCGGGGAGGCCTTATCCGTGCCTGGACTGCTGAATGCGCCACTGGATGACCTGGAAGCCGCGTGGAGGGGTGGACTGGAGAAGGCGCTGTGATAGCCTCTTCTCTTTATCTCGCGTGGGGTACGGAGACTGTAGACCATGAGCTTGGCCCCTAGCCCGGTTGCAGCGCCGACGTGGCGCATGGGAGCGCTGGGCTAGATGGTCCTGCTAAGACGGTTTCTCACCATACCCCTTGGACTGGCGTTCCTTGTGCTGTTCGGGTTCGCGCTGATCATACTGCGCCTGGATTCTACCTTCCAGAACCCCGACTTCTACAAGGCCCATCTGGCAGATGCGGACGTGTACAGCTTTGTCATGGTCGACGTGTCCACGTCCGGCATAGATGAGCTGCGCGGCAAGCCAGCGGACTTCTTCTCCGATACCCTGAAGGAAAACCCGTTGGATGCGGTTGGACTATCAACTGCCGATATGGTCTCCTCCCTGAACAGGGCCCTGCCCCCGGCCTGGGTACAGGAGCAGGCGGAGCGGACCATAGACCAGGCTGGAGGCTACCTTGCCGGGGACCTGGACAGCTTTGAGGTAGCTGTGAGTATTGAAGAGCGCGTCCCGGACGCCACTCGGGAGCTGAAGGCGTTGCTTCGCAAGTCTCGGCTGTACAACCTGGTATTGAACGAGGTTGTGACTCCGGAGATAGACAAAGCCCTGGCCGGAGGCGTGGCCCTGCCCTTCAACGCGCCCCTTGACCGCGATGAGGTGGTGACCGCCGTGCGCAGGGTTGTGCCGGAGGAGTGGGCCAAGGACCAGGTGGACAACGCCCTGGACAAGATGGCCGCCTACATGGCGGGCGACCAGGAGACCCTTACGATACACGTCCCGTTTGAGCAGCGCGCAGACGTGGCATTGGAGGAGGCGAAGAAGATCCTTGTGACGGCTGACTCCTCTGAGCTTATATTCGACGAGGTGATTCTCCCAGTCCTGGAAGCGAATCTTCCCAGGTCCTACGACCTGCCATTTGGGGGCGCTATAACCTATGAGGATGTTATTGTGGCCCTGCAGGAACGGCTGTCTCCGGCATGGCTGGAAGAGCAAGCCCTGTTGGTTTTGGAGCAGGCAGGCCCATATCTCATCGGCAGGGCGGACAGCTTCCGGGCCGTGATACCCACGGGTGAACCTCAAGGCGTTGCCCTGGCCGTAGTGGAGGATCTGACGGTGTCCAATCTGGATGCCATTCTGAACGCCCTGCCCGAATGTGCCGAGGGCCAATCGCCACTCCGGAGCGGCGCGCCCTCTCTGGACGAGACGCCCCAATGCGCGCCTCCGGGAGTGGACGTCGGCGAACTGATCACGCTGTGGAACGTAGACCTCACCTCCGCGGTAGACGACGCCCTCGCCGACGTGGTCGGAGACCGGATTCCCGACGAGCTGGTTTACACCGAGGCCGATATGCGCCGGGCTATGGGTGGATCAGGTGGCCTTGACACCCTGGACAAGGCGAGAGAGTTACTCAGCCAGGGTTGGACCTACTCGGAGGCCGACCTCCATGAGGACCAGCCTGACGGCTCTGACAACTCGGTGGACGATCTGCGCGCTGCCACGAGCGATGGCTGGACATACACGGACGCGGACCTCCGGGAAGACATGGCGAGCGGCTCATTCGGTGGCATAGAGGAGTTCAGGGAACAGCCTGCCAGGGCTCGGAGTCTGAGATTCCTGGTCTACTTCCTCTTGGTGGCGCTCCTGGCCCTCATTGGCTTCCTGGGAGGGACGAATTGGTGGAGCAGAATAGCCTGGGCGGCGGCGACCCTGGGCGTGGCATCGATTCTGGCGCTCGTTGCCTCAACCCTGGTATTCAAGCCTGTCGTGCGTGGCTTGATCGATGAACTGCGGGTCCTGGCGGCGGAGGGTATGGAGAGTCCGACAGGGCTGCTTTTGGTCGAGAAGGCCATGGAGGTGGCCCAGGCGATGGCGGACGACTTTCTGGCGGGCATCGCGCGTTACAGCCTGGCCCTGCTTGTCTTTGCGGCGGTGGTCTTTGCGTTGGCCTTCGTCAGAAGTCGTCTGGTCTCTTCCCGGAGCGGGTAGCCGCGCTAGGGCTTTCCGCCCTCCCAGTGGCCCGGACGTCGGGACCTGGCCCGCCACCGTCTGAGGGTGTTCCAGTTCTTGAGGGCAATCCGCCAGGTGGGAAGGTCGTAAGGCCGGTCCGTGAGGCCGCGCACCCTGTCCATTACGTCCTCGCTGAGCGGAGGGCCGTGGCCGAAGCACGCCAGATCGGCCTCCAGGTCTCGCAGGGCATGAAGCGAGGCATCCAGCTGTCGCCGCTTGGATCGGTCCCACATGAGCGGGCGGCTCAACCGGTCGATGTTGTTGAGGACTGAGTCCCCCAGAAATAGCGCCCGTGGGCCTGTAAGCAGAGGGGATATGCTTCCCGGCGTGTGGCCTGGCGAGTGGATGATCCGCAACCCAGCCATGCACGGGACCACGTCGCCGTGCTCCACGGTCTCATGCACAGGGGTGTCCGGGAACCGCCTCGGCTCCCGGGGAGGCCTGGGCCCTCCACCGCCTCCTGCAACTCGCTGGGCCCAACGGTACCAGGTGGGCGGCGATTCACCCTCGTTGCCCTTTCTAAGCATCAGTGTACCGTCCGGGCCTGGCTCGGTCTCGTCCTTGTGGGCCACTATCCGCGCGCCCGTCAGCTCATGGAGCTCGGCGGCGCTCCCGGAGTGGTCGAAGTGGAAATGGGTCACGATAATCCATCGGAGGTCGCTGGGGCTTCGCCCAATCTTTCTGATGTAGGATACTATGGCCTCTCCATTTCCGGAGATGCCGGTGTCCACCACGGCCATACGCTCGTCCGCCAGCAGGACCACGTTGCTGCCGGTGACGTCCTCCAGGCGATGGACTCCAGGGGCTATTTCCATGATGGAGCGTTCCTTTCACCGGGGTGATTGAGGGGATGCCCGACAGGGTGTGATTGTATGTCAGGCTATCGGCAATGTCCAGCGATTGCCCGCTCATGGTAAACCGAGCTCCCTTACCCGCTCGTGGTGAGCCTGTCCATCCCTATTACCCAATCGACACCAAAAACTCCGGTATTCGTGGGCCGTCGATTTGGAGGCAGCAAGCGGAGATAAACGTATTCCCTAATTGCTGCACCGCGCCAGACTAGCTAGCCTAGAATTGGCTGCTTGACTGGTTCGAGTCCCAACAAGCGGGCCGGACTTGACGAAATCAAGAACCGAGGCCGATTCCGAAGTCACACCGTCGTTCGGCATGGGGATGGTGTACGTCAGAACGGCCTCGTCTCCGTTGACCTCAATGCCCTCCACGAAGTTGCGGATGAGCGTCTTGCACTCGGGGATAGTCCCTTCCTCCAGGAAGTCTCGGAAGTCCGCTACATACTCCTTGATCTCCTCCGTGGTCGGCAGCTCCACCCTGCGCTGTTCAAGCTGGCGCTCGGCATCGTCTCGCGCAGCCTCCAGCTGCTCCTCGCGCTGCCTCAGAGACAGAATGCGGGGCGACAGGACCTCCAACGTCAGCTCGCTGGTCTCAAGGGCCTCGTAGAGCTTCTCGAGCCGCTTCCTCACGTCTCCTAGCTCCGCCTCGACCACTTCCAACCTGCCGGACAGCTCTCCGGCCATGGCGTCGATCTCCTCAGCCACCATCGTCACCAGTGCCAGGATGGTCTCCTCGGTCAGAATCCGCTCCCTAATCTTCTCCACTACGAACGCCTCCAGCCTGGGGGCGTTCAGATAGCGGGCGCTGCAGGTCCCTGCGCCTTCCCTGAACAGGGTGCCGCAGATGTAGTAGCCGTACTGCCCGCTCTTGGCTCCCTGGCCGGAATAGGGCCTGCCGCATACGCCGCACTTCAGCAGCCCGCTCAACAGGAACTTGCTGCCCACCCGTGCGAGTCTCTGGACCTTGGGCGCGCGGTACCGCATGGCTTGCTGCACGGAAGCGAACAGATCCCTCGACACCAGGGCGGGCCACGCTCCCTCAACACGCACCGGGTCCTGGGCCTTCTCTTCCTTGCTGATTCTGCCCCAGACTGCGGTTCCGGTGTAGGCTTCGTTGGTCAACAGGTAGTGGAGTCCTCCCTTGTACCAGCGGTTTCCCCTGTTGGTGATGCCCCTATCGTTTAGCTCTTTGCATATCTCTTTGAGGCCGTTGCCCCTTAGCGAGCTCTCGAACATTTCCTTCACTATAGGAGCGGCGGCAGGGTCAACCTCCAACGTGGGCCGCTCCTTGGCTCCATCGTTTACCTTGACCCGCTTGTAGCCGAAGGGGGCCTTGGAGCCGAGGAAGAAGCCTCGTGATGCGGCTTCCCGCATACCACGGACGACCTCCTGCGCAAGATTCTCTGAGTAAAACTCATCGACGCTCTCGATGATGGCCTCCATGAGCTTTCCGGTGGGCGAGTCGTCGGCGTGCTCGGTGATGGAGACGACCCTCACACCTTTGCGCCGGAGCATCGACTTGAACGCCACGGCGTGCTCCCGCTTGCGGGTGAACCGGCTGAACTTCCAGACGAGAATCACTTGAAAGGCAGCATTGGGCCTGCTCCCCTCTTCGATCATCTCCCGGAACTGGGGCCTGTCGGCCACCCGGCCGCTCTCGGCCTCGTCCACGTACTCGCGGGCTACTGAGTAGCCGTTTGCATTGGCGTAGTCTTTGAGAGCCCTCAGCTGGGCGGACACGGACAGGTCAACGTCCTGCCGGTCGCTGGACACCCTGGCGTAGAGGGCTGCCGGTGTTAGGGGTTGGGTGTGTTTCATGTCTTGTACTCCTACTTAGTGCTGATGTAGCTAAACTGCCTACTGTTCTGGATGTACTTCCGAATCGGGATGTGCCCTCAGCTAATCCCTCACCAGCTCGATACGGTCACCGTAACGGCGAAAGTCGGCCGTGTTGAATGTCATCAACTTGCCCTCTCCATAGGCAAGCATGGTCGCGACGATGTTGGCGTCGTGGATCTGTCTTCCCCCCACAGAAACCTCTCGACACATCTCTATCAGTAAATCAGTCACCACGGGTCCGTCCTCCAGTATCTCGAAGGCGTCCATCAGTCTCTTCACGTCATCCAGTGCGTCTTCACGCGTGATAGGGATGGGCCAGGACTGTGGCCGAGTGACTACAGAGAGGTACTCACGCAGAACCTGACGGCTGATCCTCATCGGTTCCTGGTTCCGAAAGGCGCGCTCCAGCCTCGCCCTGGCGATGTCATGGTCAGGGGCTTCGAGGATGCGGGACTTCACCAGGATGTTGGTATCGATGAACATCGGGCGGCTACACCCTTTCCTCGTACAGGTCTTCTCGCCTGAGACTCAGTCCTGCTGGCCACGTTCCCACGCGATGGACAGGCCACAGCTCGTCGAGTGCGAGCTTGAGAGGGGTCTCGGAGGGCCTGCGTCGGAGCAGCAGCGTCTCTGCATCCATGTCCACCGCTGCCGTCTCCCATCCGGCAGCGGTCCAGGCCAGGGCCTGGCTGTGGCCGTTGCCGCCACCCTGGTTGGCCCACCAGGGCCTGTGGAGACGGGCGGATGGTGGCAAGTCAAAGCCCAAGATGGACTCGATCTCGGAGAAAGACACCTTCCACTCTTTCGCCGCCAGGCTGCACAGATGGGTATATAGCCTTTGGTACTTGCTCTGGGCGGCCATCTGTCGGTACTTCTGCTGCCGGTCTATTACCATGTCGAGCCTCCTAGCCTTCGCTATGAGCCTGAGGGTGATTACCTATACCATTATAGGAAGTTAGTAACTCTGCCGCAAGTAGTAGATGTCCCCCGAAGGCGTAGGAAGTCTCCCAGTTGTCGGGGGTCTGCCAGGCGACCGCCGGAATGGGCGACACGTCAAACGCATAAGGGGCTCTGGGGTGGGCCATTTCTGCCAAGGGTTTCAACATCTAGGCCGCCTCCGGCGGGTTCCGGGCGCTGCAACAATTGCCCCGTTTCGGCCTGTTGGGGGCTGACACGGTAGGTGCAAAGAATGCCCTTTGGCCCCCTATAGGAAACCGTGGGAACGGCTTTCGCGCATGGATGGAACATGCTCCGGTGATCTCATGGGACTGTTCATCAAGTCCCCGGTCGTGGTGGTTGTCGCTACGAGCCATAGCTGAGAGGCGAGGGAGATGTGCGGTGTGCGGAATCGCCCCTACGTATCAGCTCTGCAACAATTGGAACATGTGAGGGCGTAAGGGCCGTGATGGGTGGGGAACTCCCCCAAAAGGGTCCCAGCAGCTATGCTGGGACAGCCCCTACAGGAAGTGGTCGGAACGGCGAAAGTGGTCATTGTGCAACTGGGTACAACGACCTCAACTGGATGCGGTCGGTGAGGTTCAGCCCGTCTGACGACGATGCTGGCGGAGACTCTCTCCACGAATGCCCCCGGACGCCGCACTCAGCAAGGGTCTCGACATTGGAGGTGAGGAATGGCACGCTCCTTACCCTGGCTGCGCTGTCGAGGAAGGCCTCCTCGTTGCCGGGTGTCTCGAAGACGAAGAGCACCCGGGGCAGGAATCCGCCGTGGTCCCGCTTCGCCCAGCCGCTCAGGAAGTACCGGCGGTAGGACTCCAGGCGGTCGAGGATACGCTTAGGCGTCGTGGCTCGTCGCTCGAACTCCAGCAGGTAGGGACGCCACCGGCCCCGGTACTCCAGGGTGAAGGAGGCGTCAGGGAGTATCACGTAGGTGGTCCAGTCGTAGCGGTAGCCAATGCTGGAGCGGGAGGTGGGCAGCAGGTCGAACAGGTCGTGGTCCGGGGAGTGGGCGACCTCGGCGGCCAGGGCGGCGACGAAGCCGGTGACGCCGGCGTGGTGTCGAGACTGGGAGGCGAGGGCGCGCAGCGCGGTCCCTGCGTAGACGTCAGGGTTTGAGTACGCGGGTTCGGCGCTCCACCGGTCGAGGGTGAGCCCCATGGCGGCCCGATCCCTGCGGGCCAGGTAAGTCAACCCCTCGTCGGTGAGCATGTGAAGGTTGCCGTCCGTCCGCACGAGACCGTGGTGGCTCAGGGAACGAAGCACCTGGTTGACACGGCGCAGGGTGACGCCCCTCATCAGACCCGCAAGCTGCTCACGGGTGCACAGTGGCCAAGCAGCCAGCAGGTCGAGGGCATCTTTGTCGGCTCGCGTCAGCTGCGCCGCGAGAACTGACGCGAGCTGCTGGGACGGTTCGGGCATGGCCGTTTGGACGCCGGAGGGGTATAGGGCGCCGGGGTTCGGTTTGGGGTTGTCACGGAGGAAGGAGTAGGACGAGTCCAGCAGGTGATCCATCCATGCCAGGATGCCGGTCAGGCTGGCGTCGAGGGAGACCAGCACGGGAGGGTCGTCGCCGAGGCCGCTCCCGCACTGCTGCCAGACGACGCCATTGTGGTCTCCGGCCAGAAGCTCCCCCTCCGTCGTCACGAAGGTCCTGTGATGCTCTGACGGGTCGCCCAGGGAACGGATGCCCCTGTGGGTGGCCTGGTCTGCGTGGGTCAGTACAAGGGTGACGAAGGGTCTCTCGCTGCTGTCCAGAGGCTCGATGCTTCTGAGGCGGTAGCGGAGGTTGGAAGTGGAGAGTGTCGGCCCCTGGCGAATCAGGCCGATGGAGCGGCCCCCGGGCAGGGTGAGCAGCAAGTCGTAGGGACCTCGGCGGTAGTGGTCCACGCGCACGGGATCGTTGTGTGGGTCGGCGTCAGCGACCATGGCGGCGACGCGGTAGAGCACAGCCACGGCGTCCAACCGCTCGGCCAGCAGTCGGAACCACTGTTTCGACACCGGGTAGGCGCGCAACATGTGTGCCCGGCCCTTGGTGGCAACTCCCCCGGCGACGACGCCTTTCTCCGTTGGGAAATACCGACGCTGCGAGCGAGCCCCCAACATGCTCACATTGTGTGGCACGGAGCCCACAAGACCACGATCGACGAGCTTCTCAAGGCGTTCGCGGAGGGTGGAGCCCGGAACGCGGCCCAACTGCGACAGCTCGTGCACGGTGGTCAACGGCCCTGCGCACAGCAGCAGGAGCGCCTCTTCAAGACTCTCGCGCAGGGGACGTAGAGCGGGGTCCGGTCTCAGGCCCATCAGGTCGATGAGTAGCTGTTGCCTGGCACTTTCAATCGCTCGGAAGTTCCCGCCGACGGAGCTCAGGACAGAGGATGGCACGGCATGCCCCATATGGCCCCGTTCGAGAAAGCGCCAGAGGGTGTGGCGGGACACGCCAAGGTCCTCGGCTGTCTTCCGCCGCCCGTGCCG
This sequence comes from Dehalococcoidia bacterium, assembly GCA_965247645.1. Taxonomy (GTDB): domain Bacteria; phylum Chloroflexota; class Dehalococcoidia; order Lucifugimonadales; family UBA2985; genus JAPPHY01. The sequence goes on along the minus strand of OZ252024.1, from coordinate 764,437 downwards.
CCACTCGTAGGCGCGAACGTAGTCCCGGATCGCTCTCTCGATGTCCGTTCCGGCCTGCCTCGCTCCGTTGAACGTTGGCGTTCGTGGCTCCGTGACAATCAATAGACTGCTCCCGTTCGCAATGGGCCAATATCTCATTTTGAACGGGCAAATCGGCTTATGTAATGCCCTGCAAGCCCTTGTGTAGAAGGTTGTTTTGTGGTAGGAGGCGATGGCCACGACACGAGGGCACGGTGCCGCAGCGGATGCTGTTCTCCTGCGCCGCTTTCATTGCTGAGGAGCCGGAGAGACAGGACCGTCGCGAAAAGAAAGGAACTGCGTCCCTGTCGGTATATCGCGTGGGCGCTTGAGTTGGAGCAGAATAGAGAGGGAATGATTGGCATAAAGACGCTGCCCCATCAAATGCGGAGGGTAGCCACCGCTTGAACACGGTAGTTGCCCTTGACCTTACCCCCTAAAACAGTAACACAGGGAAGTAGAGTACTCCGTTAGAATAGAGCACTGAAGGAGGACTCATGGTTAGGAAGAGGTACACAGAGGAGCAGATCATAGCCGTGCTGAACGAGGCTGAGGCGGGGGCGAAGACAGCCGACCTGTGCCGTAAGCATGGCATGAGCGACGCCACCTTCTACAACTGGAAGGCCAAGTACGCAGGCCTGACGGTAAGCGAGCTCAAGAGGCTCAAGTCTCTGGAGGATGAGAACCGGCGGCTCAAGCAGATTGTGGCCGATCAGGCGTTGGACAACTGGGCGCTGAAGGAGTTGCTGTCAAAAAACTTCTGAAGCCCAAGGCGAGGAGAATAGCGGCGTCATATGCCATGGAGGGTCTTGGGCTGAGCGAGAGGAGGGCCTGTCTGCTGACCGGTGTATCACCGTCGGTCTATCGCTATGAGGGGGAGCCGGGTAATGATGATGAACTGCGCACTAGGATGCGTGAGCTGGCTGGGGAGAGGAAGCGGTTTGGCAGTCCCAGGCTGCACATCATGCTCAAGAGGGAAGGATTGGTAGTCAACCACAAGCGGACCGAGCGTATCTACAGGGAGGAGGGGCTCGGCCTACGGAAAAAGAGGCGTCGTAAGGGCGCGGCAGGAGCCAGGGTGATCATTCCTGCTCCCGAACGGCCTAACCAGAAGTGGTCCATGGACTTCGTTAGTGACGTCACCGTCACGGGCGACGCTTCCGAGCTTTGACGATCGTGGATGACTACTCGCGGGAGTGTCCTGCCATTGAGGTGGATACCTCCCTGGGCGGCGTCAGAGTAGTCGGCGTCCTGGAGAGGCTGGCGGAGACAAGAGGGCTGCCTGAAGTCATTACCGTGGATAACGGTCCTGAGTTCGCAGGCAAGGCCATGGATGAATGGGCGTACCATAGGGGCGTCAAGCTAAACTTCATACGTCCCGGCAAGCCGGTGGAGAACGCCTTCGCCGAGAGCTTCAACGGACGGCTGCGTGACGAATGTCTGAATATCAACTGGTTCATGGGCATAAAACATGCGAGGGAGGTCATAGAGAGCTGGCGGCAGGACTACAGTGAGGTCAGACCACACAGCTCGTTGAAAGGCAGGTCGCCAAAGGAGTATGCTGAAGCGGTAGCTGCACTCTACTAGCCTCTGATACTAATAACGGGGTAAGGTCACAGCGACAAGCGTAATAATCACCAAGAATATGGATGTAGTCGTGACCTAATGACCCGTTATAGCCGGACATCGTCGTGTTCCTGAGACCATCTACAGGGCAGTTTCACAGAGACCCCCTTTTTCAGCAGCCTGCTAGATGAAGTGGGCGTCGTCGCCCTCGAAGGTTCGACGGCTACGGGAGCGCCCGTAGGTGTGTGCGCAGGGCTTGCCGCAGTTGTAGGAGTCGGCGCAGGGCTTGGAGCGGGACCAGTCCCTGGGTCGTCGCAAGCGACAGCTAACGCCGCAACAGCCAGGGCTGTTCCTAGCATCAGGCAACGGAAGATGCGACAACGTGTCATGGACATGTCCTACATTTTACAGCGATCGTACCCATCTTGAAACATTGCGCATCGAACCACTGGCAGGGGCCGGGCCGCCATCGCCGAGGCCGGGCCGACGTTTCACTCGGGGCAACAAAAGAAGACCGCATACATGGAAGAGCAAGGGCAGCCACCGTATCCCAACGATGGCTGCCCCCGTGTCTTGCGGTCTAGCGCCCCGCGCCGACCGGCTCTTCCTCTCTTTCCTGCTCCTGCGTCAGCGCCCACTCGAACATCGAGAGGGTGGCGGGCTGCGGCTTGCGGCCCCGGCCCTTCGGCTTCGCCGGCTCCTCGGCCATGAACTCCGCCCAGGAGAACAGCGTCTGCTGCGGCTCCGGGGCCTCGTCATGGTGGCCGTTCCCGTTGGCGGTGACGTGGCTGTTCCACAGGCGAGCTCGACGCTCGGCCTGACCTCAATCAGCTTCCACCCACCGTCCACGAGGTACTCTTCGCGTCCCTGGCTTGGACGCGTTTTGGAAGCAGCCGACGGCGGATAGAGCGGTCAAAACTCTGTAAGGCGTTGCAGGTTCTATCTGGATGCATCTGCTCTGTTGTCGAAAACCAGGAAATGCGGGCCTACATAGATTGCACCATATTTGGGATCTTTACTAGTTCCCTCGTCTAATGCTGCCGGATTTAAGCCCCAGTTTACACCGTACGTTAAAACCCTGATTCGTTCCACATTTTCTTTAGTCCATACTTCATTTGTTTTATCTTTATCAATAAATGGAAACTTTATTTCGTCAAGGGGAACGAGTTTTGGCTCTCCAAAAGTAAGTCTCCTTCCGTTTTTATCTACAGTGTAGTAAACAGACGCAGCAAAATCTCCTCCAGGATCTCTACCTTCAGGAGTTACATACATTACACCCCAAGCCTCAGGATCAAAGGTTATTCGACCATCACCCAATTCATTAGGAGTCACTCTCTCCTTATATTTAAAGGTATTTCCCATGACATACAGAATAATGTTTTCATTATCCTGAACTGGAAAGAATGGCCTGTCACTTGAAGGATCGTATATCCCTAATGTTCGAAAGGCCCCCGAACCATGAGAATCAATCAACCGCACGAAAATAGATTTACTAAAACCAGTGCTCACCATAGCCATCGATAAGTCTCCGGTGTCATCCACAAATGCACGAGTTCTGGGATCAAGACTTGCTATGAATTCAGATTTATAGGATACTATAAAATCCAACCTATTTCTGGCAACATCTCTGTAGGTTTGTTCAAACGAATAATACATCGCAGTGCTTTCTAAATTACCTGAGGCTAATGCATCCAAATCCACGGCAGTCGAATTTGCTTGAAAACTAAGACCATTTAGCCATTGCTGTCTTATTGGATTTAGTTTCTCATATTCAGCAAATATGTTCGGAGCGACGCTCCTTCTGAGTAGAGTATTCTCTCGGAAAGCCGCATCATCCGTATACCAAGGAGACGCACTAAATCTTATGTCTGAAGACCCATTTAAGGAGAATGGACCTTCAAACATCCAAAACCGTCCTGATTTCTCCTCAAAATTATTGGGATATGCCTGTTTTACCCACTCCGGAATCGTTGCCAAATCCCATTCAGGCAATGCCAGCCACGACCAAATATCTGCCCCTGCAATCAATGCTTCTATTCTTTCCTCGCTGGATAAGATATAGTTTCTCCTGTCTTCTTCGGAGCCATCAGGCAGTTTTATGTGTCCCGGAGTGTTTAACAGTGATTCTGGAACAGGATCAAGTCCGTCACCGAGGCAAAGCCTGTCGGGTCCTGCAAATCGTATTTTTGCTGATGCTTTAAGTAAGCATCAATTGACAGGTTGGCTTCTGAGGAATCCAATCCCAAAAAACCTGCTGCAATGACAGCCCTCTTGGTTAGCTCAAAGTCCTGTCTTGCGTGCGCAGCGAGGGTTTCGAAGGAGGAAAGGGCTGCCCGAGTGGGACTCTGATAGTCCGACAACTCCCTTAGATGGTCGCTAAACGGGGCGTTGCCTAGATAATCCGAAAACAGCCCCTCTATTTTCTCTTGCAGAGTTGGCTCAGGCGAAGGTGGGGCTGTAGCGGTGGGAGCCGGTTCTACGGCAGTAGGAAATGGAGTTGGACCACGAGCGGATGTCGCAGTTGGCATTGGAGCAGAACTAGATGAAGTGGGAGTCGGCGCCCTCGAAGGTTCGACGGCTATGGGAACGCCAGTGGGTGTGTGTGCGGGGCTTGGCGCAGTTGTAGGAGTCGGTGTAGGGCTTGGAGCGGGACCAGTCCCTGGGTCGTCGCAAGCGACGGCTAACGCTGCAACAGCCAGGGCTGTTCCTAGAATCAGGCAACGGAAGATGCGACAACGTGTCATGGACATATCCTACATTCTACAGCGATCGTACCCATCTTGGAACATTGCGCATCGAACCAATGGCAGGGGCCGCGCCGCCATCGCCGAGGCCGGGCCTACGTTTCACTCGGGGCAACCGGACACGTTTAGGGTATAGTTTACGTTCACGCACACAGCCGAGGAGTATGGGGTAATGAGCACTAACGAGCAGAACATTGAAACGGTTCGAGCGTTGATGCGTGCATTGGAATCTTTCGACCGTGATGCCGCTGCCATCGCCCGGCCACTCAGGCGCCGGGCCGCGTCCACGTTGCCAGTTGATTGTGTTAGGATATGGCGGACATGATAGACAGGACTTTGGAATGGCCCGCGTCTCACTAGGCGTTGAAGGGGAGAGGCGCAGGTCGGGTGGCATCTTCTACGGATGGTGGATCGTCTCAGGCGGCTTCTCTCTCCAGATGATCGTCGGGTCGCTGATGATCCACAGCTTCACCGCGTACTTCCCCATATTGCAGACCCAGTTCGGCTGGAGCCGGTCGCTGCTCTCCGGGGCCTTTGCCCTGTCACGGGCTGAAAGCGGCATACTGGGGCCTCTGCAAGGCTGGCTTATCGACAGATTTGGCCCCAGGGTCATGGTGAGGGTCGGCATGATGCTGTTTGGCGCGGGGTTCATAATGTTCAGCCTGACGGATTCCGTCCTGGACTACTACGTCACCTTTGCTCTCATGGCCCTGGGTTCCAGCGTCGCTGGGTTCCTGACGGTGGCGACGACTGTGGTCAACTGGTTCGAGAGGCGGCGCGGCGTAGCTATGGGTATAGCCATGAGCGGTTTCGGGATTGGCGGGCTGCTGGTGCCTGCGGTGGCGTGGTCGCTCACCACGTTCGGATGGCGGGAGACCGCCTTCTTCTCCGGAGTCCTGATAATGATAGTTGGGTTTCCCATAGCCCAGATCATGCGCCAAAGGCCGGAGCAGTACGGGTATCTGCCGGACGGCGCAACCGCGCCCGACGCCGGGTCGGAAGAGTCCCAGGGTCGAACAGCTGCGACCGGCGGAGACGAGGTTGACGGCTTCACAGCCAGGGAGGCCATGCGCACACCAGCCTTCTGGCTCCTAGGCCTGGGACATTCAATGGCGCTGCTCACGGTGGGCGCCGTCTCCCTGCACCTGATACCGCACATAATGGAAAGCGTTGGCGTCACCATCACGGCGGCAGCCGGCGCCGTGTCGGTGATGACTGTATTCAACATTCTTGGGCAGCTTGGTGGCGGATTCCTGGGCGACAGGTTCAGCAAACGGATGTTGGCCGCTCTTGCGATGCTGATGCACTCCGCCGCTCTGCTGATACTTGCCTATGCCACCACAATGTTGCCGGTCTACGCATTCGCTGTGCTGCACGGGACCGCGTGGGGGCTGCGCGGGCCCATGATGACCACCATACGCGCGGACTACTTTGGCCGCGCCTCTTTCGCCACCATCATGGGGTTCTCGTCGCTGTTAGTAATGGTTGGAATGACCGGCGGGCCGCTCTTTGCCGGCTTCATGGCCGACATCTTCGACGGCTACCGCGTCCCGTTCATCGTCATTGCGGCCATCACGGGTTTGGGGTCGCTGTTCTTCGCCCTGGCGCGCCCGCCCAAGCTCCCGGAACGCCTTGCGCGCCGGGAGCTCGCAGACCGGGTTGGAGCGTCCCGCCGTTGAAGGATGGCTGACTTAGGCGTTTTCCACCAGGACTGAGCGCTCTCACGCCGGACATGACGTTCAGCGCCTGGTACATGGAGGGCTGAGTCCACGGCCGACCTCAGAGTATGTGGGATAGGGCAAGGGCGCCATGCTGTTGGCCACGCTGGAAATCGCCGACTGATTCCCTATATCAGAAGTTCCCTAGCATTCAGCATGTCGAACCATTCACTGTCCACCAAATCTGGGCAGCTCCAGGACCGGAAACTACCACAATGAGTGGTGGAACTCGACTCTGTCCCACGGCCAGTAGCTCAACCACGCCCGTCCGATGATGTGTTCCTCGTGCACAAAGCCCCAGCTGCGTGAATCGCTTGACGCGGGGCGGTTGTCGCCCAACACGAAATACGAGTCCTCCGGTACCTTCACCGGCCAGGCGCTTCGCATGTCGCTGTTCACCACATACGGCTCAACCAAGGGCTTGCCGTTTCTGATGACCTGTCCTCTGTCCAACTCGATAGTGTCGCCGGGGACTCCGATAACTCTTTTCATGAAACCCCTGGACGGGTCCAGGGGATAGCTAAAGGCGATTACATCACCGTAGCCGGGAGAGGCAGATGCGAAGAGAGCTGCCCCATTCTCTGATTTCTCTCCAAAGGGGATGGGACCTTTCAAAGCGCCTGGGTTTACCCGCAAGTAGGACAGCTTACTGATGAGAATGTGCTGCTCATTCTTGAGCGTCGGGCTCATGCTCGCTCCGTCAATTCTGAAGTTCTGAATGGAGAAGTGCAGAGCAAGAAAGACCAGAAGGAAGAGGGAAATGGCCCCCAGGACATCCCTTATGACGTGTCGAATGCGCAGGCCACCGGATTTCGGTTCCCGCTCCTCACTTGTCCCATCACCGATGTAGCAGCGCTCCGATTCCATTGGCTTGGCTAGATCAAGAGCATTCCTGCACCGGCCAGGATAGCTCCCACGACTGCCATACCTATCGGGATTATCCAGCGGACCCTCGGATCAACCCGAAAACCACCTCTGTATTCCAGAACACTGCGGGAGTCTCCCAACGTGTGCGTAACCGGCGCTCTATCGTATCGCCCATACATGCTCCAGTACAAGTGGGGCATCCGAAGCAGGAACAGCGCGCCCAGCAGAACCATGAAAGCTGGATGGGCCGTGGTGACTAGCACGACCAGCGATGCCAGCGCTGAATAGCCCACAATACCGACCAAGGTGTTGAACAGGACGCGCAGCCACAAATCTCCGGGCGTGGCCGTCTGCGGAAGCTTCCAAAGCCTGGTTGAATGCAAGTCGTGAGGACCCCCTGCGAGTCCCCACCTGTCCACAAAGAAATTACCCACAACGTAGAACATCATGCCTACGAGAATGAGAGAAAGCAAGTAGTCCCCGGTGATAGCAGAGTAAGAGATGGCGCCCCAGCTAATCGAGGAGAGAATCACCCCGGTTGCGGCATAGTAGACCATCCTCAGGAGAGTTGGGCCCACGAGAGTACTCCCTACACCTTCCCATTAGAGGGAGGCATTGACGTTGCTAGGAATCATCAATACGCTGTGGTGACGTTCACCGATTGCCCCGTGTGCATGTCAATGAGAGCCCGATTTCCTAGAGGTTCACTGAGGGGTACCTCAATGTCTCTTATGCAGTGGTTGCCGCCCTTTAAGGGAGTATTGTAGACTCGGAACGCGACCTGTACATCAACATCAGTTTCCCTGGCCATCGTGAAGTTAGGGACTCCTACGCAGCTTGGGCTTATGACTGATAATAGGAGAGTGTCTTCCGAAATCAATCGTGCTGCTTCCACATGCGTCTTGCCGCGCCAAGCGCCTCCGCCCACGTGATACCAGACCATGAAGCAGGCCACAAATACCACCAGCCCGCTCACCACCGCTGTGACAATCGCTACGACAATTGGGCGTCGCAAGAGGCGGGACAGGAATCCTCTTAATTCGTCGCTATTGGCCATAAGGTTTTCCAGTAGTTTGCAGTGCCCGGCGTCCGATGTGTTACTTGCCCCACGTCCCTTCCCTGGGAGACCGTGGTGAGGTCAGTAATGGGCAGTCAGGGAACTACGTCTACTTCGCTGCCTACGTTGAAGAAGCCTATTGATATACTGGAGTCGGTCGGGTAGGCATGGGAGTTACATGCCTGGGCAGCGTCGGCCACGGCGTCCCCCGCTAATACTTTGATGACATCATACCGAAGATAGCCGCCTCCACCTTCAACGTACATGCCCGGCTCAATCAGTTGACCGTGTATCTTCACCGCGGGCGGATCGGCCTGCCAGGAAGCTCCGGCCGGCCACACCACCGGGCTTCGGTCTTTAACTCGGTGATGTTCGAGGTACAGGCATCCGGCGCTCTCGTCGAACACCACGGTCCCGCTGACTATTCCATTCATTCCGCCAAAGCTTCCGTCAGGCTGTGGCGATGTCAGCACCGGGCCATCCACGCCATCCACCAAACCGCTTTCCGAACATGACATGAGACAAGCGGCCAGCACTGCGATGAACAGCCATCTCATGCATCTGCCAGCCGCTCCGAGTGTCGGCATGCCGTGTAAGCGCATAATGTGTGCTGCTCGACAATTCTTGAATTGGCTTGCTACGTCTGTGCGTAGGCTACATCCTGGGGAGCCACCATCATCCTTGAAGTGTTGAAGAAGATGAGGGAAACTCGAGAGGCAACATCGTTATGAGAGTTTAGGATAACACGTACTACCGGTCACGGCCAGGTCTTCCCATGCTCAGTCGACGGCAACGTTGACGCCCAAAGCCTCGTCAATGTATTCAGCTCTGGAGAAAGCCTCATGCTTGAGATTCTGCACTATATTGAACCAGACCCAGCCCTGATGCAGTCCGTAGGCCCTGTCTCCCATGTACACAGGTCCGCCGCTATCGCCATCCGCCGACTGATAGACATCCATTTCCACCAGACTGCACGCAACTCCTCCTCCGGCGCACACATCTAGATCGTACACGGACGCACAGTTTTTGTGAGTCACTCTACCGTTTCGGCAAAGCGTCTGCCGCAAGTATGGAGATCCGACCCCGCCATAGGACACATGGCGCACGTGTATTTCGGTTGTGGAACTGTCTCCCGCATAGAAGTCGCTGGGCAGGTCCTGGGATCCCGTGGAGGGCGTCATCCAACGGAAGTCACCGTGTTCGACGTAATGATCTCCCCCGTGTGTGAAGCTTATGCCGTCATCGGATTGATTAGGTATTCGGCAGTGTTCCGCGGTGGCAATGCCTCTCACCCCTTCCGAGTTAACCACCACAAATCCTGACGTGCAGTCTATGAGACCTTCACCGCCCATATGCTTGGTGCTGCTCTCAACGCCACTCAGAGCCGGAGCGTTCGAGCGGGTCGCGGAGATCGTGATGTGGTCCAGGATGTCGGCGCCTACCTTGTCGGTGAGGTTGCTTCTCGCGCTGGACACAAGGTCGCCGAGGACGGTGTCGGATGCAGTGTCCTGCAGCACAACAGTCGTTTTTACCTGGCTTGTCGTGAAGTCGAACCGGGTGACGGCATCGAGGACTTCGGGTGACTCGTACACGGCGTAGTGGACTGCCTTGATCGCCTTTTGCTTCTCTAGTTCACTGAAGCCCAGGTTGGTACGCTTCTCGACGGAAACCCCACTCTGATTTGCGTCCCAAGCATCGATAATGTCGCTTGCTCCCTCGGGAGTGGAGCCTGCGAAGGCGACCCACGCGTTACCGGCGTCTACAATCTTTGCCCCGGTAAAGTCTGCGGGGAACGCCTCGCGGATCCTCGATACCTCCGCGGCAAAGTCGTCGTGCCACGCATATCGCTCAATGGCGGTCTGCAGCGAAATGCCCTTTTGGTTGGCGATGAACTGCAAGTCTTCCAGTTCCGCGGCGCTAATTGGGTCATCAGCTTGCGGCGGCGCCGTGTCCAGGATAGATGCGGCGTTCAGAAACAGAATCAGTCCGGTGAGAAACCCGAATGATACCATACCCAGGATGCTAAGAGATACTACCTTGCGTGACATACTACTACCCCTTCCTTCTCGGGAACCTTTGCCACCATTCGACGCCATTCATGTTGAGAGTGCATAATGGACCAGTTGTTGGGGATCGGGTCATCCCACTCGATGACATACTCCGACCACAAAGCGTAGTCTAATGCCGGTCACAAGTTTTGCAATGACAAGTTCGTGTCATATTTCTCAGCGCAAGCAATAGTGTTCCTGCAAAAGGCTCGGAAAGAGCGACACAGCCCACAATTGGGCTGTGGGAGAGCGCCTAAATGAGGCGCAGACGCCGGGCGGCCAGCACCGCGCCGAGCCTGCTCGGCGCGTTCAGCTTGACGCGCGCGTTGCGAATGTGGTTCAGGACGGTATGGGCGCTAATGTGTAGCTCCCCTGCTACCTGTTTAGTACTAAGTGACAGCGAAACAAGATGCAGGACTTCCAGTTCGCGGTTAGTTAGGCGTCGGTCTTCGCTTAGCAGCGGACCAGTTCTCAAGTCCAATTGCGCGTTGGACGGGGATTTCTGTCCCGGAAGCACTCTCAGGACTTCCTCCGCCACCTCCTTGGCCTCTGCGTCATCCGTGCCATCGTGGAGAATGTGAACAAGCAAAGGTGAATCTTCCACTTCTTCCGAAGGAATGACCAGTGGAGTCACCATGACTGGCTTCCTCATGCCCGACGCGCAAAGCATTTGCACGCGGACTACCGACGGAACGGCTCCCTTACTGACAAGTCTGACCGCCGGGCAGCCTTCAAGGCAGATCGGAGTCGAGCCACCCTCAGGAAGGCTTTGACAGACCTCATAGCACTTTTGGCCGATTGCAGCATCTGACTTGTGCCCGAGAATCCGCTCGGCGCTGTGGTTCCAAAACACGATGGTTTGACTCATATCCACAGCGTAGGCGCCATAGGGGGCCAGGCTCAGGAGGTCGAATATCTTACTTGTCAGCACGAACCATCGCCTTTACACCTCCAAGTCTCATGCGTTTGCTCATATTAGCGAGTATTGGTCTTCCTTCTGGACCTAACCATGCTGGGGCGTTACTCTCGGTCACCAAGCTGCAACGTAGCCTAAGCCAGATCTCGGTGTATCCCTTATCTCCCAGGCTCTTCGGTGGCAGGGCAGACCAATTTACGGACTGCTTGCGTCTACACTGAGTGAATACAGGCTGACAAAGACTGCAAGAAATGGCGAGCCGATTCTCGCAAGCTTATCCTACGTCAGCTGAGGTTACAAGGAGTGAGTCTAGCAGGAGTGGAGTTCCCGGACTTGACTACTAGGGGCCCGTCCGAGAAACACGGTTGGCGGGCGCTTTGGGGTATGATGGGCGCAGTCCAGTAGCGGGGAGTTGTTGATGAGCAAGACCTACCTTCCTTACGAACCCGACCAGCAGTTACTGTTGCCGGCAGCGTTGCAGGAGTGGCTGCTTGACGACCATCTGGCCTACTTCATATCCGACGTGGTGGATCAGTTGGACATATCGGGGGTCACCGCTGCGCTCTTCCTCTCGGACTCATCGTGTTTTCCATGTAGCGCTCACTGCCTCTTGTGGATATGGTCATCTGTGCCTGACCTCTATGACCTCAAGTAGACAATAGCGCCGGAGGTTTATAGCGCGGTTAATGGAGTGTTAAGGGGCGGTTAAACGCTGTTGAAGGTATGATTACCCTGTGGTGGTACGCCCGGAGGGATTCGAACCCACGACCCTCGGTTCCGAAGACCGATGCTCTATCCACTGAGCTACGGGCGCACGATGTACTGGTGGAAGCCCACCTACGTGATTATCTCACGTTTTGCCGTATGTTTGCCAATGTTCTGGAAAGGCGACGGCGTATGCGTTATACTCTCTAGGCGCAAGCCCCGCTTGGGGCTGCCCGCCACCCGGCCTATGTCAATAGCCGCCGGAGCGGCCGGACCCGCGGTACACTACCGATCACAGGAGGAGCTATGGCTGAGCAGAAGATACGTGTGGGAATCATTGGGGCAAACGTGAGCAACGGATGGGGGCCCAGGGCGCACCTGCCTGCTCTCCTGGCCCTGCCTGAGTTTGAGCTGACTGCCGTGTGCACCTCCCGCCCGGAGACGGCCGCGGCCTCAAAGGAGAAATTCGGAGCGCGTCTGGCCTTTCACGACTACCACGAGATGGTTGGGCGCCCTGACGTTGACGTGGTGTCGGTGGTGGTGCGCGTGCCGTTCCATCACGAGATGACCGTTGCAGCCCTCAACGCGGGGAAGCACGTCTTTACGGAGTGGCCGCTGGGCGCAAACCTGGCCGAGGCCGAGGAGATGGCCGAATTGGCGCGGGCCAAGGGCGTCCGCACACTGGCAGGGATGCAAAGGCGCTGCTCTCCCCTCTACCTGCGCCTCAAGGAGCTGATAGAGGAGGGCTACATAGGCGATGTGGTGTCCTGCCATCTGAGACTGATGGGCACAGGCGGAACGTCCCGCACGTCCGACCGGACGTGGATGGGCGATGCGGCCAAGGGCGCAAACACCATGACCATCTCCTTCGGCCACGCCATAGACGCCCTGAGCATGTGCGTAGGCGAGATCAGGGAGGTATCGGGAGTGGTGAGTACCCAGGTTGAGCGTTGGCTGGTAAGCGATACGGACAGCTACGTGGACGTGACCTCCCCGGACAACGTGCTGGTCAGCGGAAGACTGGCAAGCGGCGCGGTGGTATCGGCGCACGCGGCCTCCCAACCGGCCTTCGGCAGCGGCCAGCGGCTGGAGGTCTACGGACGAGAGGGGACGCTGGTTGTCGAGAACGACAGCCGCCTGCTCGGTGGCAGGGCCGGCGACGCCTCCCTGGATGAGCTGCCCATACCGGACCGCTTGACGTGGGTCCCGGAAGACGTCCCGCAGGGCCCGCCCCTGAACGTCGCCCAGATGTACCGGCGGCTTGGAGAGGCCATTCGATCAGGAGAGAAGGCTACGCCGGACTTCGATGACGCTGTGGCGCTCCACCAGCTCATCGACGCCATAAGGAGGGCCTCCGACCAGGGAACGCGCCAGCGCCTGGACTAGCCGCGTTGGGTTGCGGCGATGCGCCGGTCTCGGCCTCAGGGCGTTCAGGAGCCCGGCAGCTTCGCGGCCTCCTTACCTACAATCCCAAATGGCGGCGGAAGAAATCAATCACCCTTTCGGCGTACTCCTCGGCGGCTACCTCCGCTCCCTCGGCGTGGCCCGCCCCGTCTATGAGCCACACCCCTTCTTTGGGTTCTCCGGCCGCGGCGTAGAGGGCATGGGCATCCTCCGGCACAATGGTCTTGTCCTCCCGGCCGTGTATTATGAACACCGGCCGAGGACTGATGAGCGCTACATCCTCCACGGGCGCCACCTGGCTGGCCTTGATACCCAGGCGCCGCTCGATGATGAACACCGTGACGGGAGCGAAGGGGAAGGCGGGCAGGTCTATGAAGTGTTCGAAGCTGCTGGCGACGGCGCTGTTTACGCTCTGGAAGGAGGACTCTGAGACCACAGCCTTCAGCTCTGGAGTATCGGCAGCGGCCATGATTGCCGCCGCTCCGCCCATCGACAGCCCCAGCGCTCCCACGTTCTCTCCGTCCGCGTCCCTGCGTTCCTTCAAGTACCTCACCGCGCCCTGGACGTCGCCCTGCTCGCGAAAGCCGAAGGTGACGGCGTCCCCCTCGCTTTCACCGCTGCTGCGGAGGTCAAAGAGCAGCACGGAGTAGCCCGCGTCGTGAAGGAAGCCGGCATGGGGAAGCATCTTATCCCGCGTGCCGCCGAACCCGTGGAGCAGGAGCACGGTCCTGGGACTCTCGCCGGGGATGAACCAGCCGAACAGACGCGTGCCATCCATGCTGGGGAAATCCACGTCTTCCAGTATCGCCTGCAATTGAGGGTAGTCCTCCGGCCTGGGCAGATCGTCGGCCGTGGCCGGATGGATGCCGCGCTCGGAGCCTATCCAGCCCACGCCCGCCAGGACCAGCACGCTGAGCGCTGCGGAGGCGGCCAGATACCCGTTGGAGAGCGTCCGGTAGCGGGTCCAGGGCCGCCACATACGGGCAAGGAAGACAACGGGCGCGGGCGTAAAGAGCCACAGAACGCCGAGGAAGACGATGGATGAGGCAGCTGTTGCAGTTACGCCGTGGATAGCGGCCACTACCCCGAAGAACGCGGCGCCGGCGAGAGCGGCCAACACCCTGTTCAAGCTCATTGGGGATGACGTTGGTCGATATTCCCACGGTGGGCCGTTCCGGGCGTTGCCTGAAAGTATGGGCCGGCTAGACTCACTCATGCCCTGAATCTTAACGGGAATACGCCATGCTATGCAATGGGAGCGGCCGAGATCCAGGGGTTGTCTCTCATCATGTCTGCCGCCACAGCCCCGCAGCGCTCACAGCAAACCAACCAACGTTGGCGCAACTAACATACGTTTGGAATGCCGTAGAATGTCCTGGGTGTTGCCCTCAGGAGGAAACCCGCTATAATTGGGTCATGCGAGGAAGCCCCTTAGGGGTCATTGTGTTCGTGGCGCTGGAGCTTGCTATTGCAGCCTGCTCCCAGCCTGACCCTACCGCTACACCTACAACTGTCCCTACTCCAACCATGATTAAAACAGCGACAGTTGGGGACAGCGTGATGGTGCACTACACAGGGACCCTGGACAGCGGCGAAGAGTTCGATTCTTCCAGAGGGAGAGAGCCTCTCGGCTTTGAAGTGGGCGACGGCAGGATGATATCCGGGTTTGACGCCGCCGTTCGCGGTATGGGGGTGGGCGATTCCATAACTGTGCGGTTGGAACCCAAGGACGCTTACGGAGAGCGACTGGATCGCCTCGTCATCGAGTACCCGATAGACCAGTTGCCCCCCGGCTTGGGGGAGGGTGACGGCGTACAGTATGAGAACGGCTTTACAGGGGTAATACTTGAGGTAGCCGCCGAGACGTTCAAGGTTGACGCCAACCACAGACTGGCAGGAGAGGCCCTGACCTTTGAGATCGAGCTGGTATCCGTAAACTAGATGGCTCCGGCCTGGGGAGTAAGCCGTTTTCCCGGGCCCATGCCGTACGATAGGAGTTGACATGGTGAGTAACGGAGGAGCGGGCCCTGAGCGTCAGGTGGCTGTTCTCATAGACTTCGAGAACGTGGGCCTGAACTCGATCCAGTGGCTCTTTGACCAGATTTCGGACATTGGGCGTATCACCATCAAAAGGGCCTATTCCGACTGGTCTTCCGTGACCAAGAGTACGCGAAGCCAGGTCCTGGAGCTTGGTATCGAGCCCATCCAACTGTTCCGCCTGACCGGGGCCGGCAAGAACTCCAGCGACATTAGAATCGTCATAGACGCCATTGACCTGCTGTACCAGTCTCCCATAGACACCTTTGTAATCGTTTCTTCCGACAGTGACTTCGTTCCATTGGTGAGCAAGCTCCGGGCCGGTGGGAAGTCCGTTATTGGGGCCGGGAGGCGGGCAACGGCCTCGCGCGCGCTGGTCATATCCTGCGACAGGTACCACTATCTGGGTGAGGACAGCAAACCCCTGCCTGAGGGCAACAAGAACAGGCGGCGACTCCGGACGCCTGTCGCCGAGGAAGCTCCGACTGAGATTCTTCTCCTACGCGCCATGAGCGCCACTATGGATGAGGAGGGGAGAGTGGCTGGAAGCAAGCTTCACCAAACCATGCAGCGTCTGGACCCCAGCTTCAACTTCCGCTCACTGGGCTACTCCACTTTGACCAAGTACCTGGAGGCATCGTCCGAGGTTAAGGTCACCCGGCCACAGGGCGCGGGCGACGTGAATGTGGAGTTGGCGGACCTGGGCGCCCCTCCTGCCTCTCCCGCAGCCGCGCCTCTCGACTCTGAGACGTGGGGGCCGAAGGTCGACGCGGCGTGGGCCGAGAGGGCGCCCGCTTCCGGACAGTCCATCTCGGGTCATGCCGCCGCGTCGACCGCGGCGTCCGTCCTTGGCTTTCAGAAGCTGAGCTCCTCGCCGTACAAGACCATTCAGAAGCTGCTGGACGCCAGCGAGCATCTGAGCGGTAGGTGGAGCAGGGACAGAAACACCGTTATCCGGCGTTAGCAAGATACACCCCATCGGCAAAAAGCATCCTGGAGGTTAACTCATGCAGGTCACGCCTCACGTGTACTCAGCGCATATTGCGGACACCGCGGTGGCCCACCCCGGAGGCTCCAACATCTTCTTTGCCGGCGACCCATCAGAGAGCATGGTCATCGTCGATACGGGTGAGCACGACAGGGAGTGGACCAGGCAGATCTTGGATGGCTACCGGGAGCTGGGCCGCCCGAAAATCGCCGCAATAGCCATCACTCACAGTCACAGCGACCACATAGGCGGCTTGGACCGCATATTCGAAGTGGTGCAGGCCCCGGTGCGCTGCCATCCCAAGCTGGTCGGACGCCTGCGGGCCGTTGTAGGGCCGGAGAACGTGACCAGACTGCGATCTGGGGAGCGCATCAAGGCGAGCAGCGGTGTCTTCCTGAACGCCATTTTTACCCCCGGGCACGAGGAAGCCCACGTCTGCTACTACATGGCTCGCGACAGGGTGATGTTCACCGGAGACACCGTCCTCGGCGGGTCTTCCACCACGGTCCAGGACCTGGCCGACTACATGAACTCCCTGGAGAAGCTGTCACGCTACAGGGTTGAGGTAGTCTGTCCCGGACATGGCCCCGTTGCGTCCGGGCCCCGGGGCGCTCGCCTTATACCCTGGTATATAAGGCATCGCAACGAGCGTGAGCAGCAGGTGATAGGCGCTCTGCAAAAGGGCATTGAAGACGTGGGGGGCATGGTGAGGGACATATATCCCAGGAACCTCAATAGAGGGCTGCGCCAGGCCGCGGGCAGAAACGTGCAGGCCCACCTTGTCAAGCTGGTCAAGGAGGGCAGGGTGGAGGTTGAGGCCCTCCCTGCCGTCTACAGGCTCAAGCCTGAGTAGCAGTTCTCGGCTCAAACAACGCGCCCGCCGACCCTTTCCCAAAGGCCGGCGGGCGTAAACCGCTCCACTTGGCAGTTCCGGAGAGACTACTTTTTGGCGTCCCTCTCCTCAATGGCTTGCAGGACTGAGCCCGGGGTGATGGGCAGCGTGTATACCCGAGCGCCGATAGCCCGGCCGACGGCATTGGCCAAGGCCGGCAGAGGCGCAATGATGGGGTGCTCACCGGCGCCTCTGAGTCCGTAGGGATGCCGTGGATTGGCGTACTCGATCATCTCGGTGTCGATCATGGGCAGGTCAAGGGTGGTGGGCATTCGGTAGTCCAGCAGGCTGGAGTTCGCCATGACACCATCTGGCGAGAAGAAGTACTCCTCGTTCAAAGCCCAGCCGATGCCCTGGAAGGTGCCTCCCTGCATCTGCCCCTCCACGTAGGAGGGGTGAGCGGCCTGGCCGATGTCCAGGAAGGCGGTGGCGCGAATTACGTCCACCTTGCCCGTCTCCGGGTCCACCTCCACGTCAAAGAGGTTGCCTGCCAGCGCTCCGCCTACGCCTCCCTGTGTGTCACTGGCAGAGCAGGTGACCGGGCCTCCCGTGGACATGAGCCTGCCCGCAAGCTCTTTGAATGTGAACTTGTCTTCGGTGTTCTTTGTGCAGACGAAGGAGCCATCCACAAACTCTACGTCCTCGGCCTGCACCTCCCACAGCAGGGCAGCGCGGTTCTTCATCTGCCCGATCACCAGCTGCGCCGCGGCTATGGCTGCGCGGCCTGTGTCAAAGGTAATGCGACTGCCGCCGGACCCCCCCGTCCAGCCCACTGAGTCGGTGTCCACAACCTGGGGGGTGACCTCCTCTGCGGTAAGGCCAAGCACTTCGGCCACCTGCATGGCAACGGCTACGCGAGTGCCAGAGAGGTCCATAGACCCCGTGGTCACGTTGACAGCGCCATTGGCCAGCACGTTGATGGTGGCGGAGGAGCCGCTCCCGCCGCCGTTGAGGCGGTATCCCGTTGCTACGCCGCGGGCGCGATTGGGGCCGCCAAGGGGCGCCGTGTAGTGGGGATGGGCCTTGATGGCATCCATCACCTCTTTGAGTCCAACGTGGGCATGGGGTACGCCCGTGACGGCGCGGTCCCCTTCCTTAGCTACGTTCTTCAGGCGCAGGTCCATGGGGTCCATCTCAAGGATCTGCGCCAACTCGTCTATTGCGCTCTCTACGGCAAAGCACGCCTGGGGATGGCCCGGCGCCCGGTATGCTGCCGTCTTTGGCTTGTTGCATACCACGTCATACCCGTCCACCAAGGCGTGGTCAAACTTGTAGGCGCTCAGCCCGGACGTGACTCCGCCGGCCATTGGCGAGCCGGGGAAAGCTCCGGCCTCGTAGACCATGTAAAGCTGGCCTGCGGTGAACGTGCCGTCCTTTTTGGCTCCTATCTTGCAACGGATGAAGCTGCCGGAGGAGGGGCCAGTGCCCTCAAAAACCTCCTGGCGACTCATTACCATCTTCACCGGGTGCCCGGTCTTCCTTGAGAGGACGGCGGCAACCGGCTCAAGGTAGCCTGTCCCTTTGCCTCCGAATCCCCCGCCAATCTCCATTGGGACCACCTTGATTGTGGACTCCTGCACGCCCAGTATGGCGGCAACGTTGCCGCGGACGCCGAAGATGCCCTGTGTGCTTGTCCAGATGGTCAGCCGGCCTTCCGGTATCCACTGGGCGGTGCACGCAAACGGCTCTATGTACCCCTGGTGGACCGTCTGGGTGTTGTACTCCCGCTCCAGTATTATCTCCGCTTCCTTGAAGCCCTGCTCCACGTCCCCAATCTTGAGTTGGAGATGGCTGGCTACGTTGCTGTTTTTGCCCGTGTCCTGGCCGGCGTCACCCCGGGACATGGTAAACCTCTCGGTGAGGGTGTCGTGAAGAAGGGTTGCATCCTCCTTCATGGCTTCCCTCCAGCCCAGGACCGTGGGCAGCACCTCGTAGTCCACCTCAATGAGGTCGAGGGCCTCTTCCGCTATGTGCGGGTTGGTTGCGGCCACTGCGGCTACGGCATGGCCCTTGTACAGTACCTTCTTGTCGGCAAGGTCGTTCTCCGCCATCAGCCGGGGATTTTGCAGACTCTGGGCAAAGTTGATCTCCCTGGATTGGACAATGGCGAAGTCTTTGGCCGTGGCCACGGCCAGCACACCCGGCACGGCTTCCGCCTTGCTGGTGTCTATGGAGCGGATGCAGGCGTGGGCATACGGGCTTCTGAGCACCTTGCCGTGGAGCGTCCCTGGCAGAGTGATGTCGGCTCCGTATCTGGCCGCGCCGGTCACCTTCTCTATCCCGTCGTGGCGAATGGGCCTGGTGCCAAGCACCTTGTACTTGCCAGGCGTTTCAGTGTCTCTACCGGCGGTTATAGTCATGTGGGTATCCCCTTACATCTCAGAGATGGTTCGCCGGTCCCGGGACCGGCCTGTGTTCTAAGGCTAGTCGTTGTAAACGTCTCGCTGGTCGGCCCCGGCTCCTGAGCCGGCAGCGGCTGCCGCCTTTTCGCCGCCCTCGCTCGTTATGTCCTCGGCCTTCAGCACGGCGCGGATTATCTTGTCGTAGCCGGTGCAGCGGCAGAGGTTGCCGGCCAGCCAGTGGCGGATCCGGCCTTCGTCGGCGTCCGGCTCCCTGTCCAGGAGGCCCTTGGCCGCTACGATGAAGCCGGGCGTGCAGATGCCGCACTGGAGGGCGGCCTCTTCCAGGAAGGCTTGCTGCAACGGGTGCAGACCCTCCGGCGTGGCTATGCCCTCGATGGTTGTGATGGTCGAACCACCGGCCTCAACGCCCAGCACACAGCAGGAGTCTACGATTCTGCCGTCCATTTCGATGGTGCAGGCGCCGCAGTTGCCGTCATTGCAGCCCTCCTTGGTGCCCGTCATGCCCAAGACGTCCCGGAGGACCTCAAGCAGGCTCTGGCGGCCTTCGCAGAGGAAATCGACCTCGGTGTTGTTGATGGTGGCGGTTACGTGTATCTTACCTGCCATGTTTACTACTCCTCCCTGGCTCTTGATATTGCTGTCCGTAGGGCTCGCTTGGTCAATACCCCCACCAGGTGAACGCGCTGGGGGATGGTGCCTCTCATGTCGTTGATGGGGCTGGCCACGGCCTTGGCGGCCTCCGCGGCCTCTTCGATTGTGGCCTCGTTGGCTTCTTTGCCGGCCATAGAATCGGCGGCTGCCTGGGCCATCCTGGGGGTAGGGGCTACGGCGCCCACCGCTATCTTGGCCGAGACGACCTTCTCCTTGGCGTCATCCAAGACGACTGAGACCCCGGAGTTTGCAATAGCGATGTCCATTTCATTTCTGGGAATAAACCGCAGGAACGCTGCGCCGGAGTTGGGCTTGGGAGACGGGAAATCCAGGCTCACCAGCAGTTCGCCTTCCTGAAGCTGGTTCCTGCCGGGGCCGGTGCAGAACTCCTCAACGGGGAAGCTGCGGCGGCCATTGGGGCCTGCAACGTTGCAGATGGCTTCCAGGGCAATGAGGGCGGGGATAGTGTCGCCGCTGGGGGACGAGTTGCACAGGTTGCCGCCGATTGTGGCCCGCCCCTGGATCTGGATGCCGCCTATAAGGAAAGCTGCATCCACAAGGCCGGGGTACAACTGCTGGACGGTCTCATCCTCGTAAATCAGGCAACACGGGACAGCGGCCCCCACGGTTAGGCCATTGGCCTCCGAGCATGAGAGCTCATTGAGCTCAGGGACATTCTTCACATCCACGAGACGGTCTATCTGGAAGCGACCGCCGCGCAACTGGATCAGGATGTCGGTGCCTCCTGCCAGGGCTTTAGCCCTGGGGCCGCTTTCGGCCATCAATCTAACAGCATCTTCAAGGGTGGTTGGAGCTACGTATTCGAAATCTTGCATGGCACATCCTCTTTTAGACTGGCAACATTATAGCATGGCATCATCAGATGGCAATAGCCAAGGCAGGCGTGTATTCCCTGGGTGTGTTGATAGTAACGAATACCGCCGCTCACCACTGTATCAAGGACGGGGCAGGCTCTGAGCGAGAATCCGGTAGTCCGCTCACCCTGAGCCTGTCGAAGGGCACGAGCGACAAGCGGTAAAGTGGAAATCGCCCCAATGCGGGTTGGCATTGCCAACATGTGTAAGGAATGCCAACTTACCCTCAAGCTGCCACTGATTTACAGGATGATATACTTGCTCCGGTGAGCCGGTTGAGGGACGGGGCAGCCCCGGCGACCTTGGTGAACCAAAAGGCGCTTAGGAGACTCAGTAGCCGACTAAGGGGGCGCTAGATGAAAGAGACGGTCTCCAGGATATCCCGGTTCACAGCTCTGACAGCATTGGCTGCTATGGCAGCGCTGTTGCTAATCTCCTGCTCCGAAGCCCCAACCTCCGCGCCAACGGCCACACCAACGTCAACCCCCGCGCCAGCGGCCACGCCAACGGCCACACCTACGCCAACGGCCACACCAACACCCGCGCCTACGCCAACCCTCGCGCCAACGGCCACGCCTATGCCGACCATCTCGGAACGGGAGGCGCTTGTCGCATTCTACGAGGCTGTAGGGGGAGGGCACTGGTATGTGAACAGCAACTGGCTGAGCAATGCTCCCCTTGGGGAATGGCGCGGCGTAACCACTGACGACAGCGGGCGCGTAATAGAGTTGTCCCTCTACGAAAATCAGCATGGCGGGGAGATACCGCCGGAGCTTGGCAGCCTGTCCAACCTGGTAGAGCTGAACCTCAGCGGAAATCAGTTTAGCGGGGAGATACCGCCGGAACTGGGCGGCCTGTACAATCTGGAAACGATGTCCCTCGGTGGAAATCGGTTGAGCGGTGGGATACCGCCGGAACTGGCCAGCCTCTCCAACTTGAAGGAACTGGATCTCAGCAACAATCAGTTGAGCGGTGAGATACCGCCGGAGTTGGCTGGCCTGTCCAACCTGGTAGAGCTGGACATCGACGTTAATCAGTTGAGCGGTGAGATACCACCGGAGTTGGCTGGCCTGTCCAACCTGGTAGAGCTGAACCTCGACAGAAATCAGTTGAGCGGGGAGATACCGCCGGAGTTGGCCGGCCTGTCCAGCCTGGAATGGCTGAGCCTCAGCGACAATCAGTTGAGCGGGGGAATACCGTCGTGGCTGGGCGTCCTGTCCAACCTGGAATGGCTGAGCCTCAGCGGCAATCAGTTGAGCGGGGAGATACCGCCAGAGCTGGGCGGCCTGTCCAACCTGAAAGCGCTGTTCCTCTTCGGCAGTCAGTTGAGCGGGGAGATACCGCCGGAGCTGGCAGACCTGTCCAACCTGCTATCGCTGAGCCTCGGCAAAAATCAGTTGAGAGGAGAGATACCGCCGGAGTTGGACGGCCTTTCCAATCTGAAATGGCTGGAACTCAGCGGAAATCAGTTGAGCGGTGAGATACCGCCGGAACTGGGGGGCCTGTCCAACCTGGTAGATCTGTACCTCAGCGGCAATCAGTTGAGCGGTGAGATACCGCCGGAGTTGGGCGGCCTGTCCAACTTGGTAAAGCTGTACCTCGACGAAAATCAGTTGAGCGGGGAGATACCGCCGGAGCTGGGAGGCCTGTCTAACCTGGTAGATCTGGACCTCTGCAGAAACCAGTTGAGTGGGGAGATACCGCTGGAGCTGGGCGGCCTGTCCAACCTGGTATTCCTAGACCTCAGCAACAATCAGTTGAGTGGAGAGATACCGCTGGACCTGGGCGGCCTTTCCAACCTGCTAGCGCTGGAACTCAGCGTAAATCAGTTGAGCGGAGAGATACCGCCAGAGTTGGGCGGCCTGTCCAAACTGTTAGAGCTGGAACTCAGCGGAAATCAGTTGAGCGGGGAGATACCGCCGGGGCTGGCCGGCCTGTCCAAACTGCGAGAGCTGGAACTCAGCGGAAATCAGTTGAGCGGGGAGATACCGCCGGGGCTGGCCAGCCTGTCCAGTCTGGTATCGCTGGTCCTCAATGACAACCATCTGAGCGGGGAGATACCGCCAGCGTTGGCCGACCTGCGCATCCTGCGGAGGCTGTACCTTGACGGCAATCAGTTGAGCGGGTGCATACCAGGTGGTCTCAGAGATGTTGAGGAGAGTGACCTTTCGGACACAGGTCTGCCGTTCTGCGGGTAGCTGCCCGCAAGCAGCCCGCGACAGGGGACGGTCAATGGAACCCGCTCACGCCCTTCGACAGGCTCAGGATGAGCGGATTGGTGGATGCCCTCTCACGCCCTTTGACAAGCTCTGAGTGAGCGGTAAAGGGGAAATCGCCCCAATACGGTTAACATTGCCAACACATATGGTGATACCGGCAGGCCCTGCCCTCTCACTCCCTGGCGGCAAGCCACTCCCCAACTCCCTCTTGGTTGCGCTCCAGCCAGCTTACGTTCAGCCGGATGCGCTCCAGGGACTGCCGGATTGTCCTCTCCGCCGAGGGAGCCGGGTGGCTCTCGAAGAACTCCTCCACGTCCCGGTATCGCTCCTGGGTGGTGAACCCTCCGGCCACACTGACCAGCCGCATTATGGCAAAGCCGCCGCGGCCGTATCTGCGGTCGAACTCCTCCCAGTTCTCCTTGATGAACTCCCAGGCCAGCTCCTTGCCGTGCCGGTTGCCGGCCAGGGCGACCACCACCAGGACCGTATCCTGGGAGCGCACCTCCGACGAAAGGGAGCGCTCCAACATATCCTGGAGGAGCTCTCTGCTCTGGAAACGGGTAAGCGAGCCCAGAAGGCGCATTCTCTCTTCGTGGAGGTCAGCCTGCCTCTCCAGGTTCCATAGCGTGTCGTAGGTGGACTCGTCGCCCTCCTGAGCTACCAGGCCGTAGACCATGCCGCGAAGATCCGGGTGCAGCGACGCGGGGTTATCCCGGAACCGCTCAAAGCGGCTCCGGGCCTCTTCTATGGTCTGGTGGTCTCCGTAGGCCCCAATCTGGCCCAGCGCTACGCCCCGCAGCAGGGAGTCCAGGTGCCCCTCGTCAGGCCGTGCGTCCCACCCCACCTGCCCGGCGATCCGTTGGAAGAGTCCCCTGGCAAAGCCGTGAAACTGTGTCAGGTACGGCTGGTCGAGGAGCAGGTTCTCCATCCCGCGCAGGTTGGTGGACAGATCGCTCCAAACGGAGGCGTCCGCCTCCACCTTGTACGCCTCCGCCAGCGACAGGAACTGGGTTGCGGGAAGGAACCCCGCCCGCGCCAGGGCGTAGGCGTCGTTCTGAAGGCCCAGCCGGTCGATGGCCGGGAGTTGGAGACCTTCAACCGCTCCCTGTAGCCGGGTCCAGTCCTCCGGGGCGTAGTTCACCCTGTAGAACCCGGTCTGCCCCGCGTTCACCTTCACCCAGCCGGGTGAGTCCGCGGCGGCTTCCGCCTCCAGTTCAGTATCGGCCTCTTGCCGGTCCATGAGCAGGGAGACCTTGTCGGACTCCCCGGCTTTGGCGATGCTTACGGGGACCTGCCAGAGAGTGGAGTCTTCTTCACCCTCGTCCAGAAGGTGGTCGTAGAGGAAGCGTCGCTGGGACAGGCCGACGTGCAGCGCGCCGTCGTGGCGGTGGGTCTCCGCATTCAGGACGGGGTAGCCCATCTGCTTGACCCAGGTGTTCATAACCGCGGTGACGGGCTGGCCGGATGCCTCCTCCAGCGCTGCCCACAGGTCTTCGGTGCGGGCGTTGGCGTACTGGTTGGCGGATAGGTAGCCGTGGAGGCCGCGCTGGAATGTCTCCTCGCCCAGGAAGTTCTCCAGCATCCTAAGGGTTGCTCCGCCCTTGCTGTAGCTTATGGCGTCAAAGAGCTCCCGTATCTGGGCGGGGTCCTCCACCCTGGCCTCTATTGGGTGAGAGTTCCGCAGCCCGTCCAGGCTCAGGCCGGAGTTGGTGTCCTGGAAGACGAACTGGGTCCACATGTTCCACTCAGGGTACTGGTGGTCGACGGCCTTGTCCCCCATCCAGGAGGCAAAGCTCTCGTTGAGCCACAGGTCGTCCCACCACTCCATCGTCACCAGGTCGCCGAACCACATGTGCGCCATCTCGTGCGAGACGACCTCCATGATGCGCTGCCGCGTGTTCGCCGAGGAGTTCTCAGGATCGTACAGCAGGGCGGTCTCACGATACGTGATGGCTCCCCAGTTCTCCATTGCGCCCGCCGCGAAGTCCGGGACGGCTATGTGGTCCAGCTTCTCCAGTGGGTACGGGATGCCAAAGTAGCTGTTGAAGTAGTTGAGCAGACCCACGGCGTTCTCCACGGCAAAGCGCCCCTGCTCCTCCTTGCCGCGGGTGGCCCAGACCCGCACCAGCGTGCCGTTGGGCGCTCTCTGCTCCACCGATGCGAAGTCGCCTACGATGAACGCCAGCAGGTACGTGGACATCTTTGGGGTCTCGGCGAAGCGCACCGCCTTGGCGTTTCCATCCGCGGGAGTCTCGCTGTCCGGCAGGGTGTTGGATATGGCTGCCAGGTCCGATGGGACAACCAGGGTCACCTGGAAGGTAGCCTTGACAGCGGGGTCGTCCCAGCATGGGAAGGCTCGCCGGGCGTCCGTGGCCTCGAACTGGGTGGTTGCCAGAGTCCTCTGCCTGCCCTCCGGGTCGGTGTACTGGCTGCGGTAGAAGCCCCGTAGCTGGTCGTTCAGCGTTCCGGTGAACTTTATGTAGAGGGTCGCGTTCCCGGGCGGTATCTCCTGGCCGAAGGCGAACGTCGCGGTCTCCATCTCCTCGTTCATCGCGATGCTCTGGGCAGGCAGCAACGTTCCGTCCGCCAGGGTAGCGCGCGCCTCCAGTATTTCAAGCTCAATGGCATTGACGGCGATGCCGGCGACGGCCTCCGAAACCTGAAGGTCTATGGATTCCTCGCCGGCGAAGGTGAAGCTGTCCAGGTTGGGGGTCAGGGTGAGGTCGTACTTGAGCGGCTGGACGTTGGTGGGCAATCTATAGGCTGAGACTGTGGTCATTTATCTGTCCTTCTTCCCTGTGGGGTTGGAGTAGATTATTTTATTGTCGGATGTTGTAGGCAGGTGTCAGCAACTGATAACTGATAGGGTTTGTAGACAAAACGCTAGTCAGGGTAACCTCGGATGTCCTCGGGAGCATGGGGCTTACGCGCCTGGCTGCAATCCCCGCTCAATCTGCTGACGACGTAGGTGTATTGCCTCTTCCGCATACAGAGACCCACTTCTCTCTAATACTTCAATGTCAGCCCGCAGGATAGGGTCGGACATTTTGACCTTACTCTCTGCCCTTGACCTCGCATCCTCAAGCTCACGCAAAGCCTTATCGCGGGGTAATTTGATCTTCGTGACGTAAAACCAACCTGCAGCTACAACAGCTACCATTATCAAGAAACCATATACATTTTCCATCTTTTTACTCCGATTTCTAATCTAGGATTACCGTTGGTTGCATACGATTATACGCCATTACGCTCCCATCGGGAAACTGCGAAAGTCGCCGCCTCAAGCGATGGTATAATGCAGCAAATTTCTGATAAGGAGGCGGCCTTGGTTCAGCAAGAGGACTTCCGGCTGGACAGCGAGGGCATACCCCTGTCCGCGACACTGTTTGTCCCGCCCGGCCAGGGCCGGTATCCGGGCCTTGTGGTCTGCCACGGGATGCCCGCGGGGCCTCGTCCGGAGCCCGGCGGGCCGGATGCGGCAGGGGATGGCCTGAGCTACCCCGGCCTGGCCGAGTGGTGCGCCTGGGAGGGCTTCGCGACTCTGATATTCAACTTCCGCGGCACGGGGGAGAGCGGCGGGAATTTTCACACACTGGGGTGGGCGCGCGATCTGGATGCCGTAGTTTCCTGGATGCTGGATAGGCCGGATGTGGACCCCGACCGCGTCGCGCTGCTGGGTTCCAGCCTGGGGGCGGCCGTCGCCACCTATGTCACGGCCCACCGACCGGAGGTGGCCGGCCTGGTCTCCTTCGCCGGGCCGTCGGTCATGGGGCCGCGGTCGCAGCCGGCTGAGGCCGTGGAACGCCTGCGAGCGATGGGCCTCATCCGCGATGCGAACTTTCCGCCGTCCCTGGAGGAGTGGGCCAACGAGGGCGCAACGCTCAATCCCGTGGACTGGGTTGGGCTGGTGGCTCCACGCCCACTGCTGCTGCTTCACGGAGACGCCGACGACGTGGTGTCGCCGGACAACGCGTACACCCTCTACGAGCGCGCCGGCGAGGGCAAAGAGATGCGAATGCTGCCTGGTGTAGGCCACCGCTTCCGCAGCGAGGCGACGGCCATCGGCGCGGCGCTGGACTGGCTGAAGGGGAAGTTTGTGGACTAGTTGCTCTCCATATATCGCCTAACGAGTAGATATGGTAGTCCTATGAGCAGAGTTCTTCCAAGACGAGCCATTTCTATATCATCTGTCCCACTAAGTCAGCCGGCATCCCCTTGGCAGTGCCTCAACCAAGTGTTGCGCTTCGTTTGTGAGTTTAGCGCAGGCGCATATCCTGCGAGCGCTAAAGCCCGTTGACAGTCGCGCTTAAATGGCGTAGTGTCCTGGTAAGACTCGATAACAACCGGAGGTCAATATGCCGCGAACAACCACTACCATCACCTTCTCCCTGCCGCCGGAGATGGCGGAGAGGGTTGATGAGGTGATGAAGCGGCAGGGACGCACCAGAAGCGAGCTCCTTCGGGAAGCGCTGCTCCGCTACATCCAGGAATGCGAGTGGCGGGAGTTGCTCCGGTACGGGGAGCAGAAGGCCAGGGAGCGTGGCGTTGGGCCTGAGGACGTTGGCGCCTTGGTAGAGGAATACCGGGCTGAGACAGACCACGTCAAGGCATGAGGGTGGTCCTTGACACCAATGTTATTGTGTCCGGCCTGAACTTCCCCGGAAACGAGCGCCTTGTTTTGGAGTTGGCCCTGAGGGGGCGTTTCGAGTTGTGCCTTTCCCCGTTCATACTGGAGGAGGTTGATGGGGTGTTGACGCGCAAGTTCGGCTGGAGCGAGGAACGCTCCTACCAAGCCATTCGAACGCTTCGGGATGCGGCTACCATAATCGAGCCTCGGCAACGCCCGCCGGTGATCTCCGGCCACCCTGCCGACAACCGTATATTGGAGTGTGCCGTGGAGGCCGAGGCCGATTATCTGGTCACGGGAGACAGGCGGCATCTCCTGCCACTCAAGGAGCGCCTGGGCGCCAGGATACTAAACGCCCCCCTTTTCCTGTCGGCGCTGGAAGGGTGAAACCGCGCGCCCTGATACTCCTCCATCCACCGCGTTGACTGATTCCAAGCTGCGTGTTAGGATTTAGGCGCGTTTGAGACATGTTGCTCTTCCCGGTGGGAGGCAGCCGCAGGGAGCTGGGGAGGGTTCCGCTCGTTGGAAATCCCCGGTTGGTTTATTCAACAGCGTCACAGGCACAAGGCGATTGCGCGCCCGGTGCGGGCTTGCGCAGCCCTCATACGTATCAAATCTTTGTAATGGAGAAACCGGATTGATTACGACTATGGTGGGGAACTACCCCAAAATCTCCCCGGACGCCAAGGCGCCCAGCCTCCGCACCGCCATCTCCCGCTACGACGAAAGTCGCATCACGCTGGAGGAGTTGAAGCGCGTGGAGGAGGATGTGACCAAGGAGGTCATACAGGACCAGGTGACCGCCGGCATAGACCTGGTCACCGACGGCCAGATACGCTGGGACGACGGCCAGACGTATTTCGCACGCGGCATACAGGGCTTCACCATCAACGGCCTGATACGCTACTTCGACACCAACACCTACTATCGGCATCCCATACCGGAGAGTAGGCTGCAGGCCAACGGCGCCATAAGCGTAAAGGACTACGAGTTCGCCGCGGCCAACAGCGACCGGCCGGTCAAGGCTGTTATCACCGGCCCGTACAGCTTGGCGCGGCTTTCGCAGCTCGGCTGCTACGAAGACCTACGCTCCCTTGTGATGGACCTTGTGCCCATCCTCAACCGGGAGGCCAAAGCTCTCCAGGAAGCGGGGGCTTCCGTTATACAGTTCGATGAGCCTTCCATCCTCAAGCACAAGGAGGACGTGGACCTCTTTGCAGAGGCCATTGAGGGCGTTACGCAGGGGGTCACCGCCAGGACCGGCATATGCACCATATTCGGGGACGCCTCGGAAATCCATAATCGGCTGTTCAGCCTGCCCGTCGACATAATCGGGCTTGACTTTGTTATGGGGCCTGCCAACTTCGATCTCATTGGCGACTTTCCGCAGGACAAGATGCTGGGCTTCGGCATAATGGATGCCCGCAACACCAGACTGGAGACGGTGGAGGAGATCGCGGCGAGCATCAAGCGCGTTAGCGGATCTGTGTCCGTGGAGCGTCTGTACGTCAATCCAAGCTGTGGGCTGGACTTCCTGCCTCGTCCCAACGCAAGGGCAAAGCTGGCCCGGTTGGTCGAAGGCGCAAAAAAGGCCCAGGAGGAGCTGTCATGAGCAAAGGACTACTCACAACGGCGGTTGGGAGCTACCCCAAGCCGGACTACATCACGAGGGCGCGCGCCCAGTTTCTGAGGGGCGCCATTTCCACTGAGGAGCTCACGGAGTTGGAGAAGCAGGCCACGGCCCACTGGATACAGGTACAGGAGAACGTGGGCATGGACGTACTTGTGGACGGGGAGATGTACCGAGGCGACATGGTGGCCTACTTTGCCGAAAACATGGCGGGGTTCACCAACAGCGGCTTGGTACGCTCATACGGCAATCGATACTACCGCAAGCCCATCGCCACCGGCCCCATTGGTCGGGACAAGCCCGTGACCGTCGACTGGTGGAAGTACGCCCAGAGCCTAACGGACAAGCCGGTTAAGGGAATGCTCACCGGCCCGTACACCATCGTCGACTGGTCCTTCAACGAGTACTACCCCACCAGAGAAGCCTTTATCATGGACACCGCCAGGGCGGTCCACGATGAAGCTATGGACCTGGCCAAGGCCGGCGCTAAGTACATTCAGATCGATGAGCCGGCGCTGTCCGTCAGGCCTGAGGAGATGGAGATAGCGGCCAAGGCCTTCGCCATTGTGACGGATGGGCTGGACGCCTTCACCATCACCCATATCTGCTACGGCGACTTCGCAAAGGTCTTCCCGCACTTGGCCACTTTCCCGGTGGACATGCTGGACATGGAGATGACCAACAGCAACTACGACTTCCTGGACCTGATACGGGGGTACCCGTCCTTTGACAAGTACCTGGCGATGGGTGTTGTGGACGTTCACAACCACGTCATCGAGCCACTGGAGAAGGTGAAGGCGGGAATAAAGATGGGGCTGGAAGCGCTGCCTCCGGAACGCCTCTACATAGACCCGGACTGCGGTCTGAAGACGCGCATGGTCGATGAGTCCATTGCCAAGCTCCAGGTAATCAGCGACGCCGTTAAAGAAGTAAAACAGGAGCTGGGGATAGAGTAAGGAACGATTGTTCCGCCAAACGCCGCGAGCTAACAGGAGGCGTCATGCGCAGAATACTTTTTTTGTTCCTGAGCATAGGTCTGCTGATGGGCTGCTCCACCGGCGAGGAGGCGGATACGCCGGCCAACCCCGACGAACTGGAGCGCGTCACCCAGACGCTCGTCGCTCCACCAATGCTTCCTGAACACCAGCAGGTCGCGGATGGCGCGCCGAAGGTCGTGGAAGTGCGGATGGTGATCGAGGAGAAACTCATTGATGTAGGCCCGAACGGCGCCAAGATATGGGCTATGACCTTCAATGGCAGCGTCCCCGGCCCCATAATCGTGGTCAACCAGGACGACTACGTTGAACTGACCCTTGTGAACCCCGCAACCAACACCCTGCCGC
Organism: Dehalococcoidia bacterium; assembly: GCA_965247645.1. Lineage (GTDB taxonomy): Bacteria > Chloroflexota > Dehalococcoidia > Lucifugimonadales > UBA2985 > JAPPHY01. The sequence continues at coordinate 733,769 of OZ252024.1, read as the reverse complement.
ACAACATCGACTTGCACGCCGCAACCGGAGCGCTGGGCGGCGGCGGCCTGACGCTGGTCGCTCCCGGCCAGGAGGTGACGCTGAGGTTCAAGGCAACCAAGCCGGGCGTCTTCGTCTATCACTGCGCCCCAGGCGGCGCCATGATCCCCTGGCACGTTGTGTCCGGCATGAACGGGGCCATAATGGTACTCCCGAGGGACGGCCTGAAAGACGCCGAGGGAAACCCGGTCACCTACGACCGCGCCTACTACCTGGGCGAGCAGGACTACTATCTGCCCAGGGACGAGGAAGGCAATTACAGGCAGTACTCAATGCCGATTGAAGGAATGGCGGACATGCTCCAGGTTATGCAGACTCTGACGCCAACCCATATAGTGTTCAACGGCGCTGTGGGGGCGCTGACAGGGGACAACGCGTTGACAGCGAGCGTTGGGGAAAAGGTCCTGTTCATTCACGCACAGGCAAACAGGGACTCACGCCCGCACCTCATCGGCGGCCACGGTGACCTGGTCTGGCGCGGAGGCTCCTTTGCCGACACGCCCGCCACGAACCTGGAGACGTGGTTCGTGGAAGGCGGCTCGGCGGTGGCTATGCTGTACGAGTTCAGGCAGCCTGGCCTGTACGTCTACCTCAACCACAACCTGATAGAGGCCCTCCTCCTGGGAGCTGCCGCCCACGTTCAGGTTGAGGGGGAATGGAACGACGATCTAATGAAGCAGGTCAAGGAGCCGGCTTCCATCCCGTAGGCAGGCGGTAAAAGCGGACGGGGGAACGACGGGGCGCGCTTAACGGCCACCGCCTACGTCGGGCCCAGCGCCTCCGCTATTTCATCGCGCACGTCTGAATCCGTCTCCGTAGCCAGGGCGTTCCTCAGCGCCGCCTTAGCTTCCGGTCCGCCGATTGCGCCCAGGGCCCAGGCAGCGTGGCCGCGCGCCAGGGGTATGTCGTGGCATAGCGTCTCGACTAGACTTGGGATAGCTCTCGAATCGCCGATGTTGCCCAGGGCCACGCACACGTTGCGCAGCATACCGGCGCGCTTCGCCCGCTTGATGGGGCTGTTTGCGAACCGCTCTCTGAACTCCTCCTCTGTGATGCTCAGTAGGGGCAGGAGGTCCAGTGCAGAGAAGCCGTGCTCCCCGGTCTGGAACGCCGGCTCCTGGGTGGCTTGCGCCTTGCGGTTCACGGGGCACACGTCCTGGCAGATGTCGCAGCCAAACACCCAGTCGCCGACCAGGGGACGCAGGTGTCTTGGCATGGAGCCGCGCAGCTCGATGGTCAGGTAGGAGATGCACTTCGTATTGTCCAGGACGTATGGGGCGACGATAGCGCCCGTGGGGCACTTGTCGATGCAGATTCTACACTGGCCGCAGGTCTTCTTCGACGGCGCGTCCGGCTCCAAATCCAGGTCGGTGATGATCTGGCCCAGGAAAACCCAGGAGCCGTGACTGCGGGTCAGGACGTTGGTGTTCTTCCCAAACCAGCCGACGCCCGCCCGCTCGGCGACTGCCCTGTCCAGCATGGGGCCTGTGTCCACGTACACCTTCGCCTGGACGGTCTGCCCCAGGCGCTCAGAAAGCCTCTGGGCCAGGAGCTTCAGCCGACGCTCCATCACCTTGTGGTAGTCCTGGCCCCAGGCGTATCGGGCCACCTTGCCTTGCAGAGGCGTCGATTCGCCGATCTGGGGTGGGTCCTCTGCCATGTAGCTCATTGCCACCGCGATTATGGAGCGCGCCCCGGGCAGCATCTCCTGCGGGTTGCAACCGCGCTTCACCCTGGCAGCGTGGTACCAGGGGAGGCCGTCCATGAGGCCGGCGCGGACGCGCTCCAGGGTTACCTCCTCGGCCTCCGTGAAGGGGTCCGCGGAGGTCACTCCCACAAGGTCAAATCCTAACTCGGCGGCGAGGTCCTTGACCACCTGCTTGGCCTTGGCGTCGTATGTCCTGTTATCTAACAGCATGATAATGCTATTATGCCACATATCTCTCGTACCTTATACTTGGCGATGAAGTTAGAGAACCGGAGACATGAATGAAGCGACTCTTCAGAACGTCCGCGTTGGCGGCGCTGCTTCTGGCAATCGTGAGTTTGAACGCCGCGATGGTCGCGGCGCAGAACGCCGGGACTCCCGGCCCGGTCGCGACTCCGATGGTCGCGCCCCAGGGCGCCGGGGATCCCGGCCCACCCGCGACTACTACAAGTGGCGGCAACGTTGAACGCTCTACCGGAGTTGAGGAGGCGGATGGAACAAGGTCTTGGTTCTGGCTTGGGTGGCCCACAATAACGTTCTCGATGATATTAGGCAGCTTCTGGGTCTACAGGCGATTTCGGACCAGCCTATTGAAAGCTCGTCTAGCGAAATTCACCTCAGGCAGCGAGGTGCGATCTTTAGGCGCGAGTCTGCTTGTTCAATCATCTTCTGGAAGGCTGCCGTCCGGGGTATTGCTCCTGGCGCTTACTGCGTCTATGTCCTTTAGTCTAGCCGCCCTGTATGATTATCCGTCTCAGATCTCCAATCTTCATCCCTGGATAGACGTAGTACCCTGGGTCTGGTATTTGGTCGGCACTTTCCTGATAGGCCTTTTGTCAGAATCCCGTGGGGTTGGCGCTATCCCTATACTGGGCTACGTCTTGGGATTGCTTCTGTGGCATTCCACCCCCGGAGAGAGTATCGATGCACTCTTTTATGACATCGGCTGGCTTGGTTTCCTGCTGGGGCCGGTTGCCTTCTGGGCGCTAAGTCTGTATCTGATATTCCGACTCGGAAGGGCGTTCAGGGGACATTTCGTGTGAGGACTTCGTACTGAGAGGGGTTTATTGAAGTACGGGAAGCTCCAGCAGCGCCTCCGGCTTGTCGACTGTGAAATCGGCCTCCGTCTTGATGAGGCCGCGCTCGGCGGGTGGGATGCCCCAGACGGCATGGCAGCTCCGGCATCCCGCCGCCTGCGCCGCCTCCATGTCGGCGGAGCTGTCGCCCACCACCAGACACTCCTGCGGAGACGCTCCAATCCGCTCCAGCGCCAGCAACACACCCTCCGGGTGAGGCTTGTGGTTGGCTACGCTCTCGAAGCCCACTCCCACCGGGAAGAAGTCGCTTATACCCAGCTCGCGCAGCTCCTGGGACGCCCCAACGCGCCGTCCGTCCATCTGGAATGACCAGCCTTTTTGCGTCACGATTGCAAGCCGTATGCTCCGGGCGCTGAGGTTTTCAATAGCAGGCCGTATGCCGGGGTAGAGGCTGAGCAGTCCGGCCTTCTTGCTCCAGTACGTCCGGCGGTACTCTTCAAACAGGTCAATGTGGGTCTCTTCCTCCGCGCCAAGCTGTTTGAGCGCGTATGCGAACTGGGCGCCCCGGAGGTCGCGCAAGAACGATTCTCCGGATACGCGGCGGACGCCCGCGGAGGAGAAGACGCGCTGGAGGGCGTCCGACTGAGCGGCGAAGGAGTCCACAAGGGTGCTATCGAAGTCGAAGATCAGGGCTGTAATGCCGCGGGACATTGCGTCTCCGTTCTGCGCCGGGGGTTCGCAGGGGCAGCGCCTAGTACTGCTGGAAGAGTTGGCCCCATCCCGTCTTCATTGCGGCCTTCACGCGGCGGTTGCCGACGAAGCGGAGCCAGTAGGAGTTGTGGTAAACGTTGGATGCGAAGAAGGACCAAGGCGCAATGGGCGACCTCAGCAGCGCGTTCTCCAGCGGCTTGAGCGGCCCCCAGTAGATCAGCTTCTGCCCACGGCTGGCAAGGGTGTTGCCGCTTCCCTCGAACTGCCAGTCCACACCGGATATGTCCTCGCCCACGGTCTCTATCTGGGAGGGGTCGCCACAGCCCAACCCTCTCTCGTGGGCCAGCCGGATGAACTTGATGGACATGGGGTCGAAGCCCATCATCTGAGCGGCCACCGCGTCTATCGCCACCTGGTCCGCGCTGGCAAGAAAGACGTTTTTCTCGTGCCAGCGCATGGCCCGGGGCCCGGGGCCGTCCCCGGCCAGCGTGCCGTCCGTGACTGCAAAGATGCCGGGGTGTATCTCCTTCTGGATGGTCAGCAGGTCAACCAGGGTCTCGTGGATCACGGAGTGAGTCCAGTGCCGATTGCGGTTCAGCAGGCCGCCAAAGGCGTTCTTCATTGCGCCGGTTATGGTGGTGAAGACGTGGGTCTTCATGGTGGGCAGGTGCACCACGTTTTTGCCTGGGAATATCTCAGGGATGGCGAGTCCCTCCGGGAAGACTTTGTCCAGGACCAGCATCTCCCCCTTGGGTTGATAGGGAATCCACCTGTTGGGCGGCACGTCCAGGTGTATGTTGGGGAGGTTGTACTTCTCCTGGACCGGCTTCTGCTTGTTTCGTACCTCGCCCTCAAATGAGTCCACCACCACCGTGCCGTTGTGGGCTGCGATGAGGTCATCGTAGCCGCCCGCGTGGAGCGCCTTGATGACTCCCTCAAGCTGCCACGGAGTGGTGGAGCAGGCGGGGTAGTAGTACTGCCAGGAGATATTGATCTTGAGCAGCGTGGGTATATCGGCCGGCAGGTGCGTCTGGTAGTCGGCGAGGCGCATGGCCCTTGCAATGTCCTCAAGCGCCGTTTCCGGGCGGGTGTAGACCACCGCTACCTTGGCTTTGGTGGCGCCCCTGTCCTGTGGAGCGGCTTCCTGGATGCTCGGTTGTGCCATGACTTTGGATAGTTGGCGAACTAGGAGGAGGGCCTGCCGTTGGCCGAGAGTTGGGCCTTGTGCTGAACGGCCTGCCGGACCGCTTCCTCCACGTTCGCAGGGGCCAGGCCATACTTCTCCACCAACTGGTCCGGATGGCCCGACTCGGCGTAGCCCTTCAGAGTCACCATCCGCATTGGGACGGGGCAGCTTTCCCCGACCACCTGGGCGACGATGCTCCCAAGCCCGCCGTGGCGCAGGTGCTCCTCCGCGGTGACAATGGCCCCGGTCTCCCTGGCCGCGCTCAGAATGGCCTGGGTATCCGCCGGCTGCAACGTAGCCATGTTGAGGACCCTGCACCGGATGCCCTCGCTTTCCAGGGACGCGGCGGCCGTCAGCGACGTCTTAACCATCGTCCCGCAGGCGATGATCGTGGCATCTCCGCCCTCCCGCATAAGCTCCGCCTCACCGATCTTGAAGGAGTAATCGCCTTCGTGGACAACCGGGGTGGCCGGCCTGGACAGCCGGACGTAGAAGGGGCCGTGGGTTTCGGCGGCCTTTCGCACGGCCAGGGCCGTCTCCGGCCCGTCCGCGGGAACGATCACGGTGAAGCTGGGAAGCGCGCACATGAGGGACAGATCCTCTATGCCGTGCGCCGACATGCCGTCCTCTCCGGTGGTGATGCCCGCGTGGGTCACCACTATCTTCACGTTGAGTCGTGGCTGCGATATGCCTATTCGTATCTGGTCGTAGGGGCGGCCGCTGCCGAAGACCGCGAAGGTGCTGGCAAAGACCGTTTTGCCGGAACTGGCCAGCCCTGCGGCTATGCTCATCATGTTCTGCTCTGCCGGGCCAACGTCAAAGAACCGGTGCGGGAACTCCGCGGCAAAGAGGTTTATGACGGTGGACTTGTTGAGGTCGCCACCCAGTACCACTATGTCCGGGTTCTCCCGGCCAAGTTCCAGCAGGGTCTTGCCGTAGGTCTCTCTGGTAGAGGCGGTAGTGGTCATAACGCGCAGTCCGGGGCTAGCCCGCCAACTCCTTGAGCGCCTGCTCAAGCTGCTCCTGGCTGGGGGCCTTGCCGTGAAAGTCCGGGTTGTTCTCCATGAAGCTGACGCCCTTCCCCTTGACAGTGTCCGCGACGATGACGGAGGGCTTGCCCATGACCGACTTTGCCTCCTCAAAGGCGTCCAGCGCCTGGGGGAAGCTGTGGCCGTCGATCTCGATGGTGTGCCAGCCGAAGGAGCTCCACTTCTCTGTGAGCGGCTCCAGGTTCAGGACCTCGCTGGTCCACCGGTCGTTCTGGATGCCGTTCTTGTCCACAATAGCCACCAGGTTGTCCAGGCGGTAGTGGGAGGAGGCCATCGCCGCTTCCCAGATCTGGCCCTCGTCGCACTCGCCGTCTCCAAGCATCACGTAGACCCTGGAGCTGCGGCCGTCAAGCCTGGCGGCTAGCGCAGTGCCCACGCCAAAGGAGAGGCCCTGGCCCAGAGAGCCCCCGGACATCTCAACGCCCGGCGTCATTACGTGGGCGTGACCCTGGAGCCTACTGTTGATCTTGCGGAAGGTCCCAAGCTCCTCCTTTGGGAAGTAGCCGCAGTGGGCCAGCGTCACATACAGGACGGGGCATGCATGCGCTTTGCTGAGGATGAAGCGGTCCCTGTCCGGCCAGTCCGGAGCGGACGGGTCGTGCCGAAGCTCCTTGTAGTACAGGGACATCAGCAACTCCACCGCCGACAGGGAGCCGCCGGGGTGCCCGCTGCCCGCCGTGGCGATGGTTTTCAGAATGTCGCGCCGTATTTCCAGGGCGGCGCTTTTCAGGTTATCGGGTGAGATTTGCTTCATTGGAAATGTCAGTTTGGAATCAGCAACCTCGGCAACAGCGCTCTGCGCCGTGGCCTCATTGCTGTTGGACTGGGTGGTTCTCGTATCGGATTCTCTGGTCAACGGCGTCACACCTCTATTTAGCGGGCAAATTATAACAGGCAAAGCATGGCCTGTCCACAATTCCACGGAAATAGCGCCCTGTATTTTTCGACATCGGTGACGCTTCCCGGTCTCTCACTCCCGGTCCTCCTTCTCTAGGCGGTCCTCCAAGCGCTGGAGGGATGCTTGAGCAGCGCGAATCTCTCGCATCAGCTCTTCCATGGACACCGGACGCTCCATTTCCCTCATGCGCTCCAGCTTGGCCTCGTCCAGGTTGTTGATGATTATGGCTATGAACAGGTTTATTACCACAAAGGTGCCCAAGATGACAAAGCTGACGAAGTACACCCACGCCCATGGATATGCCAACATGGCGGTGTACATGATTACCGTCCAGCCCTCTAGGGTGATTATGTTGAACAGCGTCAGCACAGAAACGCCCAGGGTGCGCCAGTTCTCCGGATCGTGTTCGTGAAAGAGGTGGTAGCCCATGACGGCGTAGATGTAGACCACTATGCTCATCAGCATGATGACGTGGCCCACGCTGGGGATGGAGCGCACCAGCGCGGCGACTATCAGCCGCAGGTCCCGGACGGCTGAAACCAGCCGCACAACCCGCAGCAGTCGCACGAGGCGGGCAACCATCGCAAACTGGCCGGTGGACGGAATAAGCGCGAACACTATCACCGTAAAGTCGAAGATGTTCCACCCATCCCGGAAATACCGTAAGGGCCTGGGCCAAAGCGCCAGCATTTTGAGCAGCGCTTCCACGATGAATACGCCCAGCGCAACATGGTTGCCAAGGCGCAGCCACTCCCCGTACCTCCCGTCGATGCTGGGAGAGGTCTCCAACCCCAACAGTACGCCGTTGGCCAGGATAACCGCGATGATAGAGAACTCGAACCGGCGGGATTCAACCAGCCGTTGAGACAGACGCACCAGATTCATTGTGGTGTGTTGACCTCCATTTACATCGACCACGGAGCGCGCGACGGGCCAACCGGACCCACTGCTCATGCGCAGCCACAGTACAGAAACAGAGCGTCAGCCGTCAACCGCCTGAGCCCGCGCGGACGCCTTTGTGTCGTATAATGTGCGATTGGAGGCTAGTTTGACAGGCCCGGAAGCCTCCCCATGCCCGCGCAGACGACGGGCCGCGGGCATACCATCGCAGAGGTGATAGACGATATGCAAACTTCGCGCCAACCAGGCTCCGACGCCGCAGCCGGCGCTGCCGCCGCGCGCAAAGCCGGGGCGCTTCTCATACTCACCGCGGTGGCTAGCCTGGTTGCAGTTGGGGCCAGGGTCTCCGCGGACGCCGATCAACCCACGTTGGCAGAGTCCCTGGCTGCCATCTCAGAGAGCAGTGGCCTCTACGGCATCGGCGGCGCAGCGCGACTCGTCTCAGGGTTTACGCTGGTAATCGGGGCATGGGTCCTGTCCAAGACGTGGCCCACTCGGGAGGGGCTGGGCAAACCGAATGTCCCCGCGCTGCTCGCAGTATCCGGCATATTCACAGCCGTTTCGGGCGTGTGCGCCATTGCATTGGCGCTGTCCGCGTCCGTCCCGGCCGACCCCGGCGCCATAGACGCTTCAACCGAGACAATGGCCTATCTCCGATGGCTCACCGGCAAGATAGGCTTCGCGGCGGCGGGGCTGGCCCTGGTGATCGCGGCGCTGCGCCAGTGGAAAGCCGGCGGAGCTTTGAGGTACGTATCGCCCGCATCGGCCATCATCGGCATAGCCATGCAGTTCATCTGGTTCGATGCCGCAACTATCGTGCATCCCATCAGCGGGGCCGCCTTTTTTGCCTGGCTTGTGGCCGTTGGGGGTCTGCTCCTGACAGGCCGGGTAGAGCAGCGACCAGCCGCGATGCCCGGCTCATCCCCGCCGGCATGACGTTGGTGAGAGGGCGCCCGCGTTCGGAGACCGACGTTGGGAGTCTGCCGCCCGCGTCACTACTATGAAGATAGACGCTTTACAGGGTTGTAGACCTACTTCCCGTTCGTGGTGAGCTTGTCGAACCACACGAGCGGGAAAGGCTACGAATGTGCGGCTCTCGTTCACGCCATTCGACAGGCTCAGAGCCTACCCCGTACCTGATACGGGGGTGAGCGGAACCCCGCGCCATCCCTGACCCCAGGAGCCGCCAGCCCCCGGCGAGGACATCGTCCTCTTGTTGTGTAGCGCTAGTTTACTGCGGGGGGCGCCTCTCTCCTCAGCGCGGCGTATAGCGTAGTTTGTTGGCCGGAGGGGCCCTGAATTCATGGCTTTCTACGCGCACATGGGGCGATGTTATTCATCGCCCCATGTGTAGTTTGCGCCTTAACTGCTGGATAGTGGAAGGAAGGAAGATGGTCTATGGGTACACGATGGGCTTTCTCTGGGACCGGGCTGCGGGTTTGGGGGAGGTCCCTCCGGTCCTCCTTTTGGGAGGGCCGGGTCGTCCTGCGACCCCTTGCCTTTGCGCCGGCCACCCACCGATCGAACTAGGATACCTGAGTGCCGGGGGTTGCCCCCCGATTTCAGGACTCCTTAGAAAGGAGGTGATCCAGCCGCACCTTCCGGTACAGCTACCTTGTTACGACTTCGTCCCAGTCACCGGCCCCACCCTCGGCCGCTGCCTCCCCTAAGGGTTAGCCCACGGACTTCAGGCATTGTCGGCTTCCATGACGTGACGGGCGGTGTGTACAAGGCCCGGGAACGTATTCACCGCAGTAGTGCTGACCTGCGGTTACTAGCAACTCCATGTTCATGCAGGCGGGTTTCAGCCTGCAATCCCCACTGGGGCTGGGTTTGATGGGATTGGCTCCACCTTGCGGCTTGGCAACCCTCTGTCCCAACCATTGTAGCGTGTGTGTAGCCCAGGGCGTAAGGGCCATGCTGACTTGACGTCATCCCCACCTTCCTCCCCCTTCTTAGGGGCTGTCTCGCTAGAGAATTCAACTAACGACGAGGGTTGCGCTCGTTGCGGGACTTAACCCAACACCTCACGGCACGAGCTGACGACAGCCATGCAGCACCTGTGACGGCTCCCCGAAGGGTCGCCCAGTCTTTCGATAGGGCTACCACCGACATGTCAAGCCCTGGTAAGGTTCTTCGCTTTGCATCGAATTAAACCACACGCTCCGCTGCTTGTGCGGGCCCCCGTCAATTCCTTTGAGTTTTAGCCTTGCGGCCGTACTCCCCAGGCGGGATGCTTAACGCGTTAGCTTCGGCACGAGGGGGTTCGATACCCCTCATACCCAGCATCCATCGTTTAGGGCGTGGACTACCCGGGTATCTAATCCGGTTCGCTCCCCACGCTTTCGCGCCTCAGCGTCAGGTACAGCCCAGAGGGCCGCCTTCGCCACTGGTGTTCCTCCCGATATCTACGCATTTCACCACTACACCGGGAATTCCACCCTCCTCTGCTGTCCTCCAGCTCAAGAGTTTCCCCGGACCGCTCCCAGTTAAGCCGGGAGATTTCACCGGAGACTTCTTGTGCCGCCTACGCGCCCTTTACGCCCAGTAATTCCGGACAACGCTCGCCCCCTACGTATTACCGCGGCTGCTGGCACGTAGTTAGCCGGGGCTTATTCCTGGGGTACCGTCCTTGCTCTTCCCCCAGAAAAGGGGTTTACAACCCGAAGGCCTTCTTCCCCCACGCGGCGTCGCTGCGTCAGGCTTTCGCCCATTGCGCAAAATTCCCTGCTGCTGCCTCCCGTAGGAGTGGGGGCCGTGTCTCAGTCCCCCTCTGACCGTTCATGCTCTCACACCGGTTACCCGTCTTAGGCTTGGTGGGCCGTTACCCCGCCAACTACCTGATAGGACGCAAGGCCCTCCCCGGGCGCCACGGCTTGCGCCGAGGCTTTCCTGACTCTCCATGTCAAAGAGCCAACGTACGGGGTATTAGCCCACCTTTCGGTGGGTTATCCCCCTCCCAGGGTCAGGTCCCTTACGCGTTACTCAGCCGTTTGCCACTACGCCAACCGCCCGAAGGCGAAAGGCGCCGTTCGACTTGCATGCATTAGGCGCGCCGCCAGCGTTCGTCCTGAGCCAGGATCAAACTCGCTTAAAAGAACCTTCCTTCCACTATTCAACTGTTAAGGTGCGCCGCCGCCACCCCACCACCGCAATGAGATTTAACTATACCCTCCTCTTCTCCCCCTGTCAATGCCTTTAGCGTTGCGCAAAACCCCGTTACGCGCGAATGTGGTGGTTTAGGACTGCCCTAGTAGCCCCACCAGGACTTGCGCGCACCTGGGGGGCTTCTGTACTCGGACGGGTTGGCTGGCCCATCTCAACATAGACGGGGTTAGCCCGCGTCTACTGGTACGAGGCTACCTTATCGCGTAACTGCGTTTTGGTGTAGCTCTCGCCAGTGCCCGCCTGGACCGCCATGTCTCCGTTCACGGCCCAATGTCCCTTTGAAACGCCCTGGACCACGTAGTGGTCAGAGCGCTCAACTAGGAAGAGCACGTACTGTTGTCCAACCTCAAACTGCAACAGCGCGAGCTCTGAGTCACCGCTACGCCGGATATTGCCGCCTGGCTTGTGTGTCTGGATCGTCAGGGTGGACTGTTCGCCCCCCTTGTACTGGTCCTGTACCGCGAACGTTATGGTTTCGACCAGACGGACGGGCTGAGCATTCTCACCGGGAAGCCGGGAGGCCAGGCTGTTGCAACAAGGCACCAGGTCGCTACTCTTTGCCGTAACCGTTCCAAGGGCCACAAGGTCGGAATACCTGGCAACCCTATCGAATGTGGCCGGCACCGTTGGCGCGTGGCCCCCTATCCCCGCGGTGTAGCCATCGTCCCGCCTGGGAAGCGTATCGGGGGGCCTCATGTGGAACACCGCGGCTACGGCCACCGACATTAGTATCAGAGACCCCACGAGGCCCATTAGGATGTGTCTCTTATTCATAGTTGCCCTTAATGATTGCTTACCTGTTCATTCATGGTGTAGACGTCGTGCTCATTCGGGATTCGGAAGCACCCATTGTCCACGGGTTCCCGCATGATAGAAGTGTCGTGACCGGAGCTCGCGTGGTTTAGAAAGCCCGCAGCGTGGCTCATCTCATGGCCCGCCGTCTCTTGGACGTCGTAGTGGTCAAGGATACAGTTGGCCGTGTTGGTCCCAAAGGTAATGTCCTCGTTAAACAGTATATCCCCCGAGGATATATGGTTGGTCCCACTAGGGATGTAGAGGGTGGTGCAGGCAATGGCGGTGCTATTGCAGGGCGGGTATTCCCGGCATCGCTCCGCGCTCTATCCAGTTCCAAGCGTGTTGGTATTCTTCTATGGTCATGTCGGTGATCCGGTCATCCCAGCCATCGCCGGCGGCGCGTATGGCGCTGTGCCAGCCCGAAGGGACGGAGGACCGTATCTGAAACTTGCACACCTTCCCATGCCAGTGGTCATTCGATCGATAGTCCGTAGCGTAGACCATAGACGCAGGAATCAACAAGAGCGCCATCACCACTCCAACCAACAGTATGCGTTTCATACTCCCCCACTTTCTGAGCCGCTTTTTTTGCGGACTCGCGCGCAGATTAACTTCTTGGAGAAGGAATACTATGCGGCAGATGTTCTACTGAAGTTTTGCATTTCTCTCTGCCTGGCCCCGTGGTTGAGCTTGTATTGTACTTGCAACGCTGTAGGTGTTATCCTATCTCGGTTTTGTACTCCCCGCATTGACAGGGCTTTGTGGCCCTGCCGGAGCGGGCTCACCGGAGGTTGATAGATGCACCTGCTGATAGACGGGTTTGGCGGCGACATAGAGATGATGAAAGACCAGGATGCGGTTCATCGCTTCCTGGACGGCTTTCCGTCTGCAATAGGAATGAACAAGATAAGCTCACCCCACGTTACCACCTACCACGGCCCTGTGGAGGAGGACTGGGGTGTGTCCGGGTTTGTGCTCATAGCTGAGAGCCATATAAGCGTGCATACCTTTCCGGATAGGGCTTACGTGAACATAGACGTGTTTTCATGCAAGGACTTCGACCACAGGCAGGCCTTGGCCCGGATAATGGAGACCTTCTCCCTGGACCAGGTGAAGCACTGGGTAATAGGGCGAGGTCTGAACTACTCCCGCCCCAGGTCGCCCGCGCCCATAACTCGCGGGCAGGCCAGGGGGGTACTCAGCGGAGCAGGGTGACGGGTATGGGCAATTCCACACCCTCGCATCCCTCCATGCCGTGGGGCTTTGCGGGGGTCGGCCCGGACGAGGTCGACCCGGACGAGTGTCGCGTGGTGGTTGCGCCAATACCTTATGACTCCACAACTTCCTACAGGGGAGGCGCCAGGGAGGGGCCAAGAGCCATTATCGACGCCTCCCGCCACCTGGAGGACTACGACATTGAGATGGGGCGGGAGATATACCGAGTGGGCATCCACACTCTGCCGGAAATAGAGCCCCACATGGGCGGCCCGGAGGATATGACGGAGCGGATCAGAGCCGTGGCGCGCCCCTTCGTCGAACAGGGCAAGCTCCTAGCCGTCCTGGGCGGCGAGCACTCGGTGTCGGTGGGCGTGGTGAGGGCCCTTCGAGAGGCCCACTCGGACCTGTCGGTCCTCTACTTGGACGCCCACGCCGACCTACGGTACGAGTACATGGGGAGCGGCCTTAGCCATGCCTGCGCCGCCCGTCGTATTTGGGAGATGTGCCCCGTGGTGGAGGTTGGCGTGCGCAGCATGAGCCAGGAAGAAGCGGACTTCATCCGGGAGGAAGGCGGGCGCAGTCTGAGGGTCTACCTTCATGGCGAAGGCGATAGGGCGGCGTCCTGGGACGTCGGCCAGGTACTGGACGGCCTTTCTGACCGCGTCTACGTGAGCATAGACCTGGATGTCTTCGATCCGGCTCTCATGGCCGCGGTGGGCACCCCGGAACCGGGAGGGCCGGGGTGGGAGGCGGTCCTGGGCTTGCTGAGGGCGGTGTGCAGGGAGCGGACCATCGTTGGGTTTGACGTCGTTGAACTGTGCCCCGCGGCCGGCCCTCCGTCCTGCGCCTTTGTGGCTGCCAAGCTGGCTTACAAGCTCATGGGATACGCTACGGAGGGTGACGCCCGGGGGTGAACCTGCCTTTGCCTCCGGGCGTGGGCAGGTTATGACGGTATCGATCATGTTGAGCAGGGTTCCGTGGGTGTCTGTCAGGAGTGGGGGGTTGCCAGCTTGGCGCGCCTACTTTTACCGTAGGGGTATGGGGTGTTACAATGAGGGTTGGGTGGCGCATACGGAGCCTTGGATCTTCCCCGGCGATGCTTGGCGTGGTTGAACGTCCGGCAGGGGGGTTGGCCGTGTGTGACCCGCAGGGATTGCGTATCCGGTGCAGGAGCATACCAGTATGATATACATGGATCACGCGGCCACTACGCCGGTTCGCCCGGAGGTTATGGAGGCCATGCTTCCCTATTTCTCCGAGAAATTCGGGAACGCCTCAAGCCTGTACATGCTGGCCCAGGAGTCTCGGAAGGCGCTGGATGAGGCCAGGGAGTCGGTGGCCCGCGTCCTGGGAAGCAGGACCAGCGAGGTGGTCTTCACCAGCGGCGGGAGCGAGTCCGACAACGCCGCCCTCAAGGGAGCTGCCGAAGGGCAAAGGAGGAGCGGAAACCACATAATCACCACCGACATCGAGCATCATGCCGTGCTGCATACGTGCGGCTTCCTGGAGGACTCCGGCTTTGACGTGACCTATCTACCTGTGGACAGGAATGGACTGGTGTCCCCGGAAACGCTCCTTGGGGCCGTTACGGATGAGACCGTTCTGGTAAGCGTGATGCTGGCCAACAACGAGATAGGCACAATCCAGCCGGTTGCCGAGATGGTCCGGCTGGTGAAGGAAACGGCCAGGGCCCGGGGGCGGACAATCGTGTTTCATACGGACGCCGTACAGGCTGCGGGCTTCCTGGACCTCAACGTAAACGCCCTGGGCGTAGACATGCTCAGCCTGTCGGCCCACAAGTTCCATGGCCCCAAGGGTGTTGGCATTCTCTACGTGAGGCGAGGCGCCCCCTTTATACCGCAGCAGTTGGGCGGCGCGCAGGAGAGGCAGAGACGCGCCGGCACTGAGAACATGCCGGGGATAGTGGGCGCAGCGCTGGCCCTCACGCTCGCCGACCAGGAGAAGGCGTCCGTCAGTGAGCATTGCGCTCGTCTTCGAGACAGGCTGGTGGAGGGTATACAAGAACGTATCCCAAAGGTGCGCCTCAACGGGCACCCGTCCACTCGCCTTCCCAACAACGTGAATTTCTCATTCGAGGGCGTCGAGGGGGAGCCGATTCTCCTAGGACTGGACTTTGCGGGGGTGGCCGCGTCCAGTGGCAGCGCCTGCACCTCCGGCTCCCTGGAGCCGTCCCACGTATTGCTGGCCCTGGGCCTGTCCGCAGACCTGGCCCACGGAAGCCTGCGCCTGACCCTTGGCAGAGACAATACCGATGAGGACGTGGACTACGTCCTGCGGGCGCTGCCGGAGCTGGTGGGCAGGCTGAGGGCCATGCCCAGCCTCTCCCACGTCATTCGCTGAACAACGCTATCGATATGAAGATGAGCCTTACCATACAATGCCTTGCCCTGGCCCTGATACTGGCGCTGGGAGTGGCTGCCGGGTGCATCCGCAGCCCGGACATAGAGTACGGGGGCAAGGGCGATATACTATCCATAGGGGCGTTCAAGCCCAAGCTGCTGGACAGAGTGGTCTACTCCGTTCAGGGGCAAAGCTACGTAATTACCCCAATGGAAGAGGGCGCCAAGATAGCGGCGCTGCGGGTCAGAGCGGTCAATCTCACGTCCACCCAGGTGACCCTGTCCGTAGACGAGGCCGCCGTCATCCTGAACGGCAAGGAGGGCGAGCAGTTCAGACCCTTTGAGCCGGGATCCAGAGCGGAGGAAACTACGGAGGAAGCGCCGGAGGATAACCCGTATGGCACACACCTCTGGGGCCGTTTCCATCTGCGCAAGGGATTTGAGATAGCCGGATGGCTCTTCTTTGAGGCGCCCGCCGGCAAGGAGTTCGTTGACGTGGTCTGGGATAACGTGGAGTTCGTCCGGGTCCCCTACCCGCGGTAGGGGCGCTCCAATGGGCGGACGCCGCGCCATTCGCGGCTTACTCTCGGTGGCAGGCCGCCGGGGGGTGGTATAATGGTAGAGATACGGCTGTCGCGTCCCCGCGCCGGTGACAACCGTCCCTGAGAGGAAGACCCCAATGAATACGCTCAAGACCGGAGTCCTGTTGATTTTGATGTCGTCACTGCTGGTATCGGCAGGCTATTTCATGGGAGGCGTCGTGGGCATGACCATAGCCCTGGCGCTCTCTTTGGGAATGAACTTCTTTGCATTTTGGCACAGCGACAAGCTCGCTCTGCGTATGGCGGGGGCCAAGGAGGTCTCGCCGAAGGAGGCCCCGGACCTGCACTTTATAGTGGAGGAGCAGGCAAGGCTGAGCGGTCTCCCCAAGCCCAGGGTCTACCTGATTCAGAACGACTCCCCCAACGCGTTTGCCACGGGTAGAAATCCACAGAAGGGGGCTGTGGCTGCCACAACCGGGATTATGCGAATCTTGAACCGGGATGAGCTGTCCGCCGTGATGGCCCATGAGATGGCCCACGTTGGCAATAGAGACACCCTGGTTATGACTGTGGCTGCGTCCATTGCCGGGGCCATCACCTTTCTCGCGATGATGGCTCGCTGGTCGATGATATTCGGCGGCCTGACCGGGAGTAGAAGAGGTGGCAACGGAGCCATTATCGGGATGGTGGGCCTTCTGGTGGTCGCCATTCTGCTTCCCCTGGCGGCGCTCCTGGTGCGGGCAGCCATATCACGGGCCAGGGAGTACCAGGCCGACTCCACGGGAGCCAGGAATTGCAGGAACCCCTGGGCGCTGGCCAATGCCCTGGAGAAGCTGGAGGCGGAGGCTCACCGCAAGCCCATGAAGGTGAACGAGGCGGTATCGCACCTGTTCGTAGTGAATCCCCTCAGCGGTTTCTCCTCCGCCATGTTTTCAACCCACCCTCCAATGAAGGAGCGGATCAGCAGGCTCAGGGGGATGCGCGGGTACTGATTTGCCGCCGCAGGACAAGCCGTGCGCCGTTGGGCGCCTCGCCTGGGGTTCCGCAGCCTGTCCTAGCTTTGAGAGCTAATCGGTTGCTCCCCGGGGGAGCGCCGCCAGAGAGGGGATGCGCTCCCGTTCCAGGTAGCCCAGCAGGTAGCGGTTGATCCGCTTCATCAGCCACGGCCCCTGGTAGATGAAGCCGGTGTAGAGTTGGACAGTGTTAGCGCCGGCATGCAGGGCTTTCAGCGCATCCTCGCCTGAGGATATGCCACCGCACGCATTTATGACAAAGCCGTCTCCCGCATGGCGTCTGATTTCGGCTACCATGCGCAGCGTGTCAGGGAGCAGGGGCTTGCCGCTCAGCCCGCCCCTTCCCACCGCCAGGCGGTTGTCCTCCACCGGGCGGGTGTTGGATGCCGTCACCCCGTCCACTGCGTAGTCCATGCACAGGTCCACCAGTCCCATTGTGTGGTCTCTATGGTTGTCATCCAGGTAGGGGGGCAGCTTCAGAAACAGGGGTTTCTCCTTCAAGGGGGCCAGGGCGGACAGCAGTTCCCGGAGTCGCTGAGGCTCCTGGAACACCCTTATGCCCTCCGTGTTGGGGGAGCTTATGTTCAGCTCTATCCCGGAGGTCAGTGGCTGGAGCGTACGGTAGCAGAGTGAGAACTCCTCTATGGAGAGGCCGGAGATGCTGGCGAGCAGTGGGATACCGGCGTGGCCTGTCGAGAGCCTGCGGGCTGCCACGTCCAGGCCAAGGCTGGGGAACCCCAGGGAGTTCACCAGCGAACCCTCGCGGGGGTTGCGCTCTATTCTGGGCCTGGGATTGCCCTGCCGCGGCTGGGCCACCACCGTGCCGGCCACTATGTATCCGAAGCCCAGGTTGGAGAGGGGCCGTATCATGCCGCAGTCCTTGTCGTAGCCGGCGGCCAGCCCGATGGGGTTGGGGATGGGAACCCCCGCCATGTCGACGCGCAGCCTCTCGTCATCCAGGCGGAGGAGTGGTCGTAGCGCGCGACGGACGGGCTGCACGTCCAGGAATGCCTCGGCGAGCTTCTGCGCCCTCTCCGGCGGCAGCTTGAACAGCAGGGGCCGTAACAGGCCGGTATAGATACCCACTTTTCCCCCGTATACGCGGATGCGCGGCAAGCCCATTCTACAGCATGGGTGGGGCGCGTTGCGCAATACTGTGCCTCATAGATTTGCCGACCTCTTGGCTGAGGACAACAAACTTGGTACAGTGAAAGCGCCGCGCTGAGAATCCGTCCACGGAAACGTTCCGGCAAGGGGTTTGAGAATTGGCAGGTTTCCTCAGAACGCCTATCGGGGTAGCCCTGCTTGCGGCGCCCATTGTCCTCCTGTGGTTGGCGGTCTTCGATATGCTTCGCACAGACCCGGTTGGCGCCACTGTCATCGCACAGCGCGCAGAGCAGGAGAAGCAGAGGCTTCTGGACGGTATAGCCGGAGGCCAGATACTCTACCTCAAGTCTGAGACGTATCAGAAGCGCGACCCGCTTCTTCCGACGAACGTAGCCGGGGTATTCCCGGAGTACAGGACAGGGGAGACCTGGATGGCGGCAGACGCAGACGGCAATATGACCATCTATACGAGCGTTGTCCGCAACCTGGACGGGGTGGCGCTGGGGTACTCACAGCTGGAGAACGGCCAGAGAGTGGCTACGTGGGTCGCCACGGGAGAGCGGCAGGCGGCAGTAGGTTATAGCGGCCAAGATACGCTAGCGCCATGGGTGAAAGGCATGTTTAGCATGGACTCGTGGCTATCGAATCGAGAGTTCAGCCGTGTGGGTTCTGGCTCGCTGGACGGTCGGAAGAGCGCTATTTTCGAGATGCAGTCCACGACCACCTCCAATTTCACCCCTGAGCAGATACGGGAGATGCATATCCCCAAGGACCAGCTTCCTCCGCAGCGGGTCCATATATTAAAAAGGGAGTTCATAGAGGAGAAGCCGTTGCTCTGGTGGAGTACCTCGTGGGAAGTGGACGATGCGGGGGAGAGAACGCTGCTTGAAGGCCATAGAATCGTGGAGTACAGGCTGCTGCCTGCCAATACCCAGATCGGGCCCTTCGACTAGCTCAGCCTACGGAGTCCCGCTTCATATGCAATATCGCCGTTGAATGGTATAGCGCTATAATCGCTGAGACGCGGGAGGGTAGGCGAATGCTTGGATTCCTGGGGGGCACCGGGGAGGAGGGCAGGGGACTGGCCCTGAGGCTGGGCTTGGCCGGAGAGCCGGTGATGGTCGGCTCCAGGGACGCGGCCAGGGCTGCGGAAGCCGCCGAAGAGCTGAGGGCGCGGGGACTCGCCTCGGAGGTGTACGGCGGCCTCAACGAAGAGGTGGCCGAGCGCGCGGACACGGCGCTCATAACCGTGCCTTTCCCGGCGCAGAGAGCTCTGCTGGGCACCCTCAGGGAGCGGCTGGAGGGGAAGGTGGTTGTGGATACTGCTGTCCCCCTGTCCTACTCCAACGGCCGCTTTGATCTGTTGAGCGTGAAGGAGGGTTCGGCCGCCCTGGAGGCTCAGGCCATACTGCCCGGCTCCAGGGTTGTGGCGGCCTTCCAGACCATCAGCGCACGCGACCTGCTGGACTCCGCAAAGCCCGTGGAAGGAGACGTGGTGACCTGCTCAGACGACCAGGAAGCCCGGACGCTGGTGATGGCTTTGGTAGAGCGCATCCCATCTCTGCGGGCCGTCGACGGCGGCGGCCTCGATAACTCTCGCTACGTGGAGGGGATCACTCCGTTGCTGCTCAACATCAACCGTCTGTACAAGGCCCGGTCGGCAATAAGGCTGCTTGGGATATAGGGCAGCCGCGGGCGACGGCGCCTGACTGTCGCAATCCGACTTCACAACGCGTCGGTCCCATGAAAATAGACGACTTAGGACCGGCTGCTCCGTCGCACCCGGATTCCTGCTGTCGCAGGAAATGCGTGGTGGTTAACAGGATTCAAGCCAAGCCCCCCTGCGAAGCTTGTCCTCGTAGAAGCGGGGAGCAGGGGACTAGGGGAGAGGCACGGGCCGCCCTCTCATGCGGTACTGGGGTGAGTTGAATTCCCTTGCCCAATCGGGGTGAGCTTGTCGAAGCATATGAACTAGAGGGGAAAGCTTTGAATTGCCAAGGCGCCCTGAGAATATTGGGGTCTGAGAGAGCAAAGGAAACCTTTACAATGGGATTGCTGAAAAGTACAATTGAGTCTCAACGCTGAAAGTTTGACACAAACTTCACAATCTCCTATATTTGATACTTCAACATTACCATTGGGGCGCAAACAGCCGATATGACTACAGATAAAGACGAAGCCAGGGGTTACGTGCTGAGCATGGTGCGGGAGAACGACGTCAAGTTCATCCGCTTGTGGTTCACCGATGTTCTGGGCGCGCTCAAGGGGTTCACCATCACGGCCCAGGACCTGGAGGAGGCGCTGTCGCAGGGCGTGGGCTTTGACGGCTCCTCCATTGAGGGGTTCGCTAGAACAGATGAAAACGACATGGTCGCTATGCCGGACCCCACCACCTTCCGCATCCTTCCGTGGCGTCCAAGGCAGAACGCCGTGGCCCGCATGATCTGCGACGTCCTCACGCCCAAGTGGGAGCCATTCGAGGGAGATCCAAGATACGTGCTGAAGCGGAACCTGGAACGAGCCTCAAGCCTGGGCTACACCTACTACGTGGGGCCTGAGCTGGAGTTTTTCTACTTCAAGAGCTCCAGGGAAACCGACGCCCTTGACGATGCCGGCTACTTTGACCAGACACCCCTAGACCTGCCCACGGAGCTGCGGCGGGAGACCATCCTTACCCTGGAGGAGATGGGGATTGCGGTTGAGTTCAGTCATCACGAAGTCGCCAAGAGCCAGCACGAGATAGACCTACGCTACTCCGACGCCCTGACTATGGCGGACAACGTTATGACTCAACGGCTGGTCATAAAGGATGTGGCTATGCGCCACGGCGTACACGCCTCCTTCATGCCAAAACCCATATCCGGCGTCAACGGCAGTGGAATGCACGTTCACCAGTCGCTCTTCAAGGGGGGCAGGAACGCATTCTTCGACCCCAGCGACCCGTACCACCTGTCGGCGGATGCCCGCTCCTTCGTTGCGGGTCTCCTGCGCAACGCGCCCCAGATAACCGCCGTGACCAACCAGTGGGTCAACTCCTACAAGAGGCTTATTGCGGGGTACGAGGCCCCCGTCTACATATCATGGGCGCTTGTGAACCGGGCCGACCTGATACGCGTGCCATCGTACAAGGAGGGGCGGGAGGAGTCCGTGCGCATAGAGTACCGCGCCCCGGACCCGGCGTGCAACCCGTACCTGGCCTTCTCGGTGATGTTGGCCGCAGGGTTGGAGGGCATTGAAAAGGGCTATACCGCCCCGAACCCCGTGGAGCAGAATGTCGTCAGAATGAGCGACCAGGAGCGGGCGCGGAGGGGTATCGGCACCCTGCCGGGTAACTTGTCGGAAGCCATTGCGCTGGCGGAGAAGAGCGACCTGGTGCGTGACGCCCTGGGAGAGTACCTCTTTACTACCTTTATTGAGAACAAGAAGAGGGAGTGGGACGACTACAGCTCTCAGGTAACCGACTACGAGCTTGAGAGATACCTTCCTATTTTGTAGGCGCAGGGAGTTTACTCAGAGGAGAAGCTACCGATGGCACAGGACGCATTTGGCCTGTACGACCCAAGGTTTGAGAGGGACGCCTGCGGAGTCGGCATTGCCGCCAACATCAGCGGCCAAAAGTCCCACGCTATCCTCGAAAACGGCTTGAGGATACTGGTCAACCTGGCCCATCGCGGCGCCTGTGGCTGCGACCCGGCCACGGGGGACGGCGCGGGTGTGCTGCTGCAGATACCTCACGCGTTCCTGGAGCGGGAGTGCGCCGGGCTGGGCATATCCTTACCCGCGCCGGGCGAATACGGCGTGGGCATGGTCTTCCTTCCGCCGGACTTCCGGTGGCGCCAGGAGTGCGAGGCCATCGTGGAAAGGGTCGTTGCGGAGGAGGGTCAGCGCCTTCTGGGATGGAGGGACGTCCCCGTGGACGACTCGGAGGTAGGGTACATTGCGCGGGAATCGCAGCCCTTCATTCGCCAGGTCTTCATAGCGCGCGGGCCTCAGGTTCAGGACGAGGCTCAGTTTGAGCGCAAGCTGTACGTCATACGCAAGGTGGTTGAGCGCGCGGTAGAGGGGCTTGACAACGAGGCAAGGCGGTATTTCTACGTCCCCAGCCTCTCCGGCAACCGCATAGTGTACAAGGGCCTCCTCATGGGCACCCAGCTCCAGGGCTTCTATCCGGACCTGTCGGACCTGGCCGTGGCCAGCGCCTTCGCAATGGTGCATGCCCGCTTCAGCACCAACACCCTGGGGTCGTGGAGGCTTGCCCATCCCTACCGCCTGATCTGCCACAACGGGGAGATCAACACCCTGCGCGGCAACATCAACTGGATGACCGCTCGCCAGGCCATGTTCTCCTCGCCGACGTTCGACGATGACATGGCAAAGCTGTTCCCAATCATCACGCCCGGGGCCAGCGACACGGCCAGCTTCGACAACGCCCTTGAGCTTCTGCTGGCCACCGGCCGCTCCCTGCCCCACGCCCTGATGATGATGATACCGGAGGCCACCGGGGAGCACGTTGAGATTAGCCGGGAGAAGCGCGACTTCTACGAGTACCACTCCTCGCTTATGGAACCCTGGGACGGCCCGGCGCTGATAGCGGCCACCGACGGCACACGCATCGGCGTGGTGCTGGATCGAAACGGGCTGCGCCCCTGCCGTTACCTGGTGACCACAGACGGCCTGCTGGTGATGGCCTCCGAGACCGGCGTCCTTGACGTGCCACCGGAGAAGGTCAGGTTCAAGGCCAGGATTCGGCCCGGCAGGATGTTCCTGCTGGACACTGACGAGGCCCGCATCATTGAGGACGCGGAGCTCAAGGCTACCCTGTCCGGGAGAGAACCCTACGGCCAGTGGCTGGCGGAGAACAGGGTGACGCTCGAACAACTGCCGGAACCCCCGGTCGTCGGCGGGCTTGACTCTGGCACCCTTATGAAAAGGCAGCGCGCCTTTGGCTATACCAGCGAGGATCTCCAACTGCTAATGGAGCCTATGGCTGTCAACGGCCAAGAGCCGGTTGGCTCTATGGGCAGCGACACGCCGCTGGCCGTGCTGTCCGGGAGGCCGCATCTCCTGTTCAACTACTTCAAGCAGCTATTCGCCCAGGTGTCCAACCCGCCGCTGGACGCAATCCGGGAGGAGTTGGTCACCTCCCTTGAAGCCTTCATTGGCTCCGAGCAGAACCTGTTCGATGAGACGCCGCGGCACTGCCACCAGATCAGGCTCAAACAGCCCGTTCTCACCAACGTGGAGCTAGAGAAGATACGCAACATCTCCCACGGCGACATCAGGGCTACCACATGCTCAACCCTGTTCGACGCCCAGGGCGGCCCCGGCTCGCTGGAGCAGGCCCTGGAGCGACTGTGTCGCCAGGCGTCGGAGGCCGTTGCCGCCGGCGTCAGCATAATCGTGCTGTCGGACCGCGGCGTAGACGCCCGTCACGCCCCAATTCCCAGCCTCCTGGCAACCTCCGCCGTGCATCACCACCTCATCCGGGAGGGCGCGCGGAGCAAGGTAGGCCTAGTGGTGGAGTCCGGCGAGCCGAGGGAGGTTATGCACTTCTCGCTCCTGGTGGGCTACGGCGCGGGGGCCGTCAACCCATACCTCGCGTTTGAGACGCTCCACGACATGGCGGACCGGGGGATTCTGCCGGAGGGCGTTGACGCCTACACCGCCGAAAAGAACTTCATCAAGGCCATCAGCAAGGGCATCCTTAAGGTGATGTCCAAGATGGGCATCTCCACCATCCAGAGCTACAGAGGCGCGCAGATATTCGAGGCCGTCGGCCTCAACAGTGAGATGGTGGACCGCTACTTCACCTGGACATCCTCCAGGATCCAGGGGATCGGCCTGGAGACCTTAGAGGAGGAGGCCAAGCAACGGCACGGCTTCAGCTACGCCAACGGAAGGTCATCGGCCACTCTTGACCTGGACGAGGGCGGTCAATATCAGTGGCGACGGAACGGCGAGTACCACATGTACAACCCGGAATCCATCAGCCTGCTACAGGAGTCCACCGGCAACAACGACTATGCCACCTACAAGAGGTTCGCCGAGTTGATAGACGATCGCGAGAGGCAGCTATCCACCCTGCGCGGGCTGCTGGACTTCAAGACCCTGGACGAGGCAATCCCCATAGATGAGGTGGAGCCGGCCGAAACCATCGTCAAGCGGTTCGCTACGGGCGCAATCTCCCTGGGCGCCATCAGCCGCGAGGCTCACGAGACCCTGGCAATCGCTACCAACCGCATTGGGGCCAGGAGCAACACCGGCGAGGGAGGCGAGGACTATCGCCGCTTCACTCCCGACCCCAACGGCGACTCCCGCAACAGCGCTATGAAGCAGGTGGCCTCCGGTCGCTTCGGCGTCACCACCAACTACCTGGTCAATGCCACCGACCTCCAGATCAAGATGGCTCAGGGATCCAAGCCCGGCGAGGGCGGGCAGCTTCCGGGGCACAAGGTGGACGAGTACATCGGGTGGATTCGTCACACCACGCCCGGCGTGGAGTTGATTTCGCCTCCGCCGCACCACGACATCTACTCCATTGAGGACCTGGCCCAACTTATCCACGATCTGAAGAACGTCAATCCGCAGGCCAGGATCCACGTCAAGCTGGTGGCGGAGGTTGGCGTGGGCATAATCGCCGCCGGCGTCTCCAAGGGACACGGCGACGTGGTGCTCATCAGCGGCGACAGCGGCGGCACGGGGGCCTCCCCGGAGTCCTCCATCAAGCACGCCGGCCTTCCCTGGGAGCTTGGGCTGGCGGAGACACACCAGGTCTTGCTGATGAACGACCTCCGAGGCCGCATCGTGGTGCAGACGGACGGCCAGTTGAAGACGGGCCGGGACGTGGCTATCGCCTGCCTTCTGGGCGCCGAGGAGTTCGGGTTCGCAACAGCGCCCCTGATCACCCTGGGCTGCATAATGCTGCGCAAGTGCCACCTCAACACCTGCTCCGTCGGCATTGCCACGCAGAACCCGGAGCTGCGCAAGCGGTTTGCCGGCCAGCCGGAGGCCGTGATCAACTACTTATTCTTTGTGGCCGAGCACCTGCGGGAGATCATGGCCCGCATGGGGTTCCGGAAGGTCAGCGAGATGGTGGGCCGCATGGACAGGCTGGAGCCGTGCGAGGCCATTGACCACTGGAAGGCCAGGGGACTCGACCTCACGCCCATGCTCCAACTGCCGGACGTGCCGGAGAGCGTGGCGACCTACTGCCAACAAAGCCAGGAGCACGGGTTGGAGCTGGCCCTTGACCACAAGCTGATAGAGCTTTCCATGGGCGCCCTGGAGCGGAGGGAACCTGTGGAGATACGGCTCCCCATCCACAACTCCAACCGGGTGGTTGGGACTATGCTGAGCGGCCGGGTAGCCATGCGCTACGGCGAAGACGGCCTGCCGGACGACACCATCAAGTGCTACTTCCAGGGCTCCGCCGGCCAGAGCTTCGGCGCTTTTCTTGCCAGGGGCATCTCCATGACCCTTGAGGGCGACGCCAACGACTACTTCTCCAAGGGCATCTCCGGCGGCCGCATTGCGGTATTCCCGCCAAAGGGTTCCACCTTTGTGCCGGAGGAGAACATCATAGTCGGAAACGTGGCGCTCTACGGGGCCACAGGCGGCAGCGTGTTCATCCGGGGCGTCGCAGGCGAGCGTTTTGCAGTCCGCAACAGCGGCGCGCGCACGGTGGTGGAAGGCGTCGGCGACCACGGCTGCGAGTACATGACGGGCGGAATGGTGGTTGTCCTTGGGCCCACTGGCCGCAACTTCGCGGCGGGCATGAGCGGCGGCATGGCCTACGTCTTTGACGAAGACGGCGGCTTCCGGAGTCGCTGCAACCCGGACATGGTGGGGCTTGAACCCGTCGCAGATGACGAGGACAAGGCCGGCCTGCGTGACCTCATTCAGGAGCATCTTTACTACACCGGCAGTGGCAAGGCGCAGATGGTCCTGGCGGACTGGGAGCGTATGCTGCCCAAGTTCGTCAAGGTGTTCCCCCACGACTACAGGCGAGTTATGGAGGAGCAGCGACAGAAGGGACTTGCAGCAGAAGCGGTGTCCCTTGGGTAAGCCAACCGGGTTCATTGAGTTCATACGGACGCCACCCCCGCGGCGCCCCGTTCAGGACCGCGTGAAGGACTCCCGCGAATTCTACCTGGAGTGGTCGGAGCAGGAGGCCCGGGACCAGGGCGCGCGCTGCATGAGCTGCGCCGTGCCCTTCTGCCATACCGGCTGCCCCTTGGGAAACCTCATCCCGGAGTGGAACCACCTGGTCTACAAGGGGGAGTGGCGCAGCGCCCTGGCAAGGCTCCATGCCACCAACAACTTCCCGGAGTTCACCGGCAGGATATGCCCTGCGCCCTGTGAGCCGGCCTGCGTCCTCTCCATCAACGAGGATCCCGTCACCATCGAGTACATCGAAAAGGCCATTGTGGAACGCGGGTTCAAGGAGGGCTGGATAGAGCCGGAACCTCCCGCGTCCCGCACGGGGAAGCGAGTGGCCGTCGTCGGGTCGGGGCCTGCGGGTTTGGCAGCGGCGCAGCAACTCAACCGCGCCGGCCACGAGGTCACGCTGTTCGAACGTGACGAGTACGTTGGCGGCCTGCTGCGATTGGGTATCCCCGACTTCAAGATGGAGAAGCGCGTTGTCCAGCGCAGGGTGGACATCATGGCGAAAGAGGGCGTGCGCTTCGAGACCGGCGTCCACGTGGGATACGACATTACGGCCGCCGAGCTGCAACGGGACTTCGACGCCGTCTGCCTGACCATCGGCGCGTGCCAGGCGCGGGAGCTCCCGGCGCCCGGTCGCGACCTGGGCGGCATCCACCTTGCTATGGAGTACCTGACACAGCAGAACCGCCGCATTGCGGGCCAGCCCATCAGCCCGCAGGACACCATCACCGCCGAGGGCAAGCGGGTCATCATCCTTGGAGGCGGCGACACGGGCGCCGACTGCCTGGGTACGGCGCACCGCCAGGGCGCGGAGGTGGTCTACCAGATGGAGCTGCTTCCCCAGCCTCCTGACAAGAGACGCTCCAACAACCCTTGGCCTCAGTGGCCCCTGGTCCTCAGGACGTCGGCCGCCCACGAGGAGGGGGGCATACGCGATTACAACGTGCTTACCAAGAGCTTCTCCGGCCCCAACGGGAGGGTGGAGCAGCTTAACGCCATCCGCGTGGACTGGGGCGCGCCGGACGCCTCCGGCCGTCCTACGATGAGGGAGATTGAGGGCAGCGACTTCTCCATTGGCGTTGACCTGGTGCTGCTGGCGATGGGGTTCATCCACCCGGAGCATCCTGGGGTTGTCACGGACCTGGGCGTGGAGCTGGACGGGCGGGGGAACGTGGCGACCAACGCCGACCGTATGTCCAGCGTGCCGGGCGTCTTCGCCGCCGGCGACTCCGCGCGGGGCGCATCCCTTGTGGTGTGGGCCATAGCGGAAGGCCGGCAGTCGGCCCACGGCATAGACAAGTACCTCATGGGCCACACCAGCCTCCCCAGCGTACGCGTGTAAGGCGGGGGGCGCTAAGAGCGGGACTAAGTCCAGTTTCGGCATAGACGGCCGGCAATCACCGTAAATTCCAGCCGCGCACGTAAAGCGCTGTCATGCGCTCTCATTCTCGTGGCAGCGCTGGCCTTGAGTTGCTCGCCCGGCCACCTCTAACCACTGCCGCGCCCCTTGAAGGCGCCGCGTTAACTCCCACGCCTCGGGTATTAGCGTAAGGCTCCATTGTGTCATACACGCAATAGCGTATGGACATGACGTGTGAGCTATTGTATAATCGCCATATATTAGCGTGGCTTACACCCAAAAGGAGTGGATATGAACGTAAAGACTCGCGAAGAAAATCGTCCAGAAGATATTGAGCAATTGGTTGCAGAAGTTGAGCAGGCCATACGCGACGAAATCGGCGAGGACAAGCTGCCGGAAGAGGTTGAGGAGCTTGTGAGCAGGGTAAGCGAGGCCTTGCGTAACCAGCTCAGCGAGGATACGCGTGACGAAGACGCTGTGGAGAAGGACGTGCGCCTGGTAGTGCGCTCCGTGGTCGGTGAGGACAGGCTGGGGGTGGATATGGATTCTCTGCTGGACAGAGTGGGCAGGGCCGTCCGGGGCGTGCTTAGCCGGTGGAAAGAGGCAGCTGGATCGGTTGGGAACAGCCTAAAGGACAGGATACGCGCCATGGTTGACGGTGTGCGCGGTACCGGCAGGGACAGCGTGGTCATGGTTAGAATTAACAAGGAGAGCCGGGAGCGCATGGACGAACTCATAGAGGTGGGGCTGGTCGGCAGCCGATCGGAGGCGGCCGCGTATCTCATTGCGGAGGGAATCAAGAGCAGTGAGGACCTCTTCAGCAGAATCTCATCAAAGATAGACGACATAAGAAGAGCCAAAGAGGAACTGGACAGGATTCTCAACGAGAAGCGCGTTCCCAACGCCTAGCTTTCACTATCGAATCGGCAGTTGCCGGGATCAATAGCCAAGCTGCTGTAAGGATCAAGAATATGCAAGACAATACCGACGGCTCAACCCAGGAACCCTTAACCTGCGCCGGATGCGGGCATCCCATTCAAGATGGACAGCCAATTATAGTGTTTGCTGCTAGGCATTCGCAAACCGATGAATCCAGCGGCCCACGCGTTTCGTGGAGGGACAGACTTAGCAAAGCTCGGCGCTTTTATGAGGGTGTTGAGCAGCTACTTTGCTCAACGCCCCAATCAATTCGCGACCTGTACAGTAAGAACAGGGAAAACGTCAACCACCTTGCAGAAGGCGCGACTGCACTCCTAGTTCTTGCCGGCAAGCGTGCCATTGCATTGAGGGGTGTATCTGGCAGCAGGCTCGTTGCAGGAGGTGCAGTGGCAGCTGTCGTTGTCGGCATCATTATGGTAGGCGCTTTTAATGGCCGCAGAGGCCCAAGCAGGAACAACAAGGGTCCGCTCTACTTCCACGCGGATTGCGAGGAGTGCGGGAGCAACCACAACTGCTACGATGCGTTCGCAGAGGAGATGAGCGCATACTCCGAGGACGGTTCCTAGCCCCACTGCCACTCCTCTCGCACTGACCGCGTCAGCCATCCAACGTAGGCGGGCCGGCGCCAGCTGCCTGCCCAACGGCGCTGCCTTGACAACTTCGCAGGTGAGACGCATAATCCACGCCCTGTGGGGCTGATTTGTTACGTTCGGGAGGGAGGCATGTTCCGGTTCCGGGTGCCTTGCAAGCACTGCCAACGCACCGGCATATGCATGGCCGGAGACGACCAGGTTAGCAGCTGTCATCTGTGCCTGCTCGATTCGCAGCGCTTCAGCCTGGTAGACAAAATCTACCGCCTGCTGGGTATGCAACGCCCCGAACCCTCCCCGCCCACCTCGCCGGATGGGCCCAAGCGTGTCCGGTGCTGCATGTGCCTTGGGAGAGGGGGCTTGTAGAGGCCCTACGCCGGCTTGAACATGGGGAGGCTTATCTCGTCTGTCCTGTCCTCCCAGACCACCTCCACCGGCATACCCACCCATATGCTCTCTCCGGGGTTGTTGAGGTCGGCCTCCACTTGGACTATGTTTGTGGGCAGGCGGCAGCCCTCTTCCAGGTCCACCATAGCCACCACAAACGGCACGTCCTCCATCCAGCCGCGGTGGGGAGGCCGAACCACAATGCCGAAGGCGTGGAGTGTGCCCCTTCCGGAGCATTGGAGCCAGGCCGTGTTGCGTGAGAAGCAGTTGGGGCAGAAGTCCCTGGGGTAGAAGTAGGCCTGGCTGCAATCGTTGCAGCTTCTTACCCAGAGCTCGCGCTGCCGGCACTTCTCCCAGTAGAAGGCCGTTTCCTGGGACGGAACGGGGAGTGGCTTGGCGATGGTGCGTTGCTGCTGCGTCATGTCTTCTCCTGAGCCTGTGGCAGGTGGTGGTCAGTCTCGCGCCAGGACTGCGGTGCCTCCCGAAGAGAGGGAGCCGCCGGTGCCGTGGCAGAAAGTCAGCTTGGCGTCCGGGACCTGGCGCTCGCCGCACTCGCCCCACAGTTGCCGCGCCGCCTCAATGACCAGGAAGATGCCGTACGCGCCTGGGTGGGTGTAGGAGAGGCCGCCGCCTGCGGTGTTCATCGGGAAGTCGCCGCCGGGGGCGGTGCGCTGGCCTCGCAGGAAATCGACGGCTTCGCCCCTGCCGCAGAACCCAAGGCTCTCCAGGGTCAGCAGGACTGTATAGGTAAAGGAGTCGTAGATCAGGGCCAGGTCAAAGTCGCTGTGGGTCACGCCGGCCATGCGGAAGGCTGCGGGGCCTGTCTCCCTGGCGATGAGCGAGGTCAGGCTTGGCATCTGGCTGATCATGCCGTGGTCGTGGCCCTCGCCCGCGCCGAGGATCCAGATGGGCGGCTTCTTCAGGTCCCGCGCCCTCTCCGGCGTGGTGACCACGTAGGCGCCCCCGGCGTCGGTCACAAGGCAGCAGTCTAGCAGGTGGAAGGGCCAGCATATCCAGCGTGAGTTGTGGTAGTCGTCAAAGGACATGGTCAGGGGTATCTCCGCCGCCGGGTCGTGGATGAGGGCCCTGGGGTTGAGGGCCGCCCACTTGCGAGTGGACACGGCTACCTCTGACATGGCCTCGCGGCAGCGGTCCTCGCCGAACTCGTGCATGTACCTGGAGCAGGCCATAGCGTAGTTGATGGGAGCGCCGATGAAGCCGTAGGGTGTCTCGAACTGGCCGCCGGGGGAACCGGGGCCGCCGCCCTCAATGCCGCCCCCGCCTCCGAAGAACCTGCGTGAGTGGCCCGCCCCGCCGTGGACCACCAGGGCCACTTCGCAGTAGCCGGCGGCGATGGCGGCCAGGGCGTGACCGGCGTGTATGACGAAGGAGGAGCCGCCAACTGAGGTGCTGTCGGTGAACCGGGGCTGAATGCCCATGTGCTCGGCGAGGCCCAGGGTGTTCCCTGCGGCGAATATGCCGTCCACGTCCCCCTTGGCAAGGCCGGCGTCCTCAAGGGCGTTGTAGGCCGCCTCTGTGGTAAGCTGGAGGTCCGACTTCCGGTTCTCAAGGTAGCCCAGTTCGTCGGACTCCGCCGCGCCCACAATGGCCGCAGATCTGCTGATGTTCGCCATGTTTTCACCTCCCTGGAACCCCGGTCCAACCGGAGCGAATGGACAAGAGGTCGGTATGCTACGGGTGTAAGCATACCGCTTCATTCCTGCATTGGCAACCGCTTATGCCAATGACTTCCATAGTCGTCAGCGCTATAATGCTCTGACGCTTTGGGATACTACCGGTACAAAGAAAGAAGCATTACGCAGGTGGAGGCGCTCCTCGGTGGGATCAAGCGCCTGGGTCTTCGTCTTGAGGAGGGCCAGACGTTTCAGCTTGAGCGATACTTCCGTGAGCTGGTGGAGTGGAATACACGCGTCAATCTCACTGCCATAACCGACTACGCCGAGGTGCAGTCGAAGCACTTTCTGGACTCGCTGACGGTGTCCCAGGCCATCCCCGTGGACGTTGCGTCCGGGGGCGCGCTGATGGACGTGGGCAGTGGAGCGGGCTTTCCGGGGCTGGTCCTGAAGATCCTGTGGCCCGGCCTGAGGGTGACGCTGGTGGAATCGGTGGGTAAAAAGGCCGCCTTCCTGCGCCATCTGACGGAGGTCCTGAATCTGGACGGGGTGGAGGCGCTCAACGAGCGCGCCGAGACGCTGGGCCATGACCCCCGGTTTAGAGAGAGCTACGACGTTGTGGTAGCCAGGGCTGTGGCCGAACTGAATACCCTGGCGGAGCTGACCCTTCCGTTCTGCAAGCCGGGGGGAAGTGTGATTGCCCAGAAGAAGGCGAACATAGAGGATGAGATCAAGAGGGCTGAGAGGGCGATCTCCACCCTGGGTGGTACGCTGGACGGGATAACGCCCGTGGACCTTGAGGAGATAGGCGAGCCGAGGTGGCTGGTGGTCCTGGGGAAGGAGACTCCGTCGCCATCCACCTACCCACGGAGGCCCGGGATTCCGGCCAAGCGTCCCCTCTAGGCAGCTTGAATACGACCAATGGAGGAAAGCGATTCCTGACGTGAAGCCGCCTCCCATCAACGGAGGGCGCTCCATATCCCTGAAGAGGCGCGTGTTCTCCGTGCCCACCCTTATATCCTTTGCCCTGGCGGCGACGTTCCTGGTCTTCCTGGTAACCCGTTTCGATATAAGCTGGGAGGCGACCTGGGACAAGCTGAAGGCCAGCGACCTCCGTCTCTACGGCGCTGCCTTCGCTTCCTACTACGTGGGCTTCATTCTCAGGGGGCTGCGCTGGAGGATCATGCTGAAGAGCTCCAACGTGGACGGGGAGTCCGTTGGCGAAGTCCCGTCCGTCCTTGCCTGCTCCCAGTACATATTCCTGGGGTGGTTTGCCAACGCCATCACCTGGTTCCGATTGGGAGACGCCTATCGGGCCTACGTCTTCACCGAGGACACCGGCTATAGCTTCTCGCGCGCCATGGGGACCGTGCTGGCGGAACGGGTTCTGGACGTGGTGATGATATTCGCCCTGCTGGTGGCGGCGACTCTGGCCCTGTACGGGGCCGGCGATTTGAGCGGCGCGGCGCTGTTCCTGGGGGTCGCTTCGCTACTGGTGCTGGTTGGAGTAGCGGGCCTGTTGGTCATGAGGCAGTTTGGAATGCGCCTGGCCCGGTTCTTGCCCGCGCGCTTCAAGGCCTCCTACGACAGGTTCCATCAGGGCGCTCTGGGGAGCTTCCGACAGCTGCCCCTTCTGCTGTTTGTGAGCTTTCTGACGTGGTTCACGGAGATTGGGCGGCTGTACTTTGTGATCCAGGCCCTGGACCTTTCGGTGACGGTGAGCTTTTCCCTGGTGGTCTTTGTGACCCTGGCCAACGCCATATTGACCACCGTGCCCATAACGCCCGGCGGGCTGGGAATAGTGGAGCCTGGCATTGTGGGTCTGCTGACCCTGAGCCTGCCCCGAAGCGAAGCGGTCTCGGTGGCCCTGCTGGACCGCTCCATTAGCTACCTGAGCATTGTGATATTGGGAGGGGTGGTGTTCTTCCTGCGTCAGGCTACAAGGGGCGGCAGGCGGGAGCCCGCCAGGGATGCCGGGGATTGAGGGGTTGGCCCGTGCGAGTTGAGACGGAGATGGGCCGCTCGTTCGAGCGGCCCATCTCTTCGTAGTTCATCCGTAGAGCCGGACCCGGTTTCTTCCGGGGCGGTTCTAGTAGTCCATCGGAGGCATGGGAGGAGTAGCGGACCCCTTATCCGGGATGTCGCTTACCATGGACTCCGTGGTAAGGATCATGGTAGCCACGCTGGCGCCGTTCTCCACCGCTGCGCGGGTGACCTTTGCGGGGTCGATGATGCCGTGCTCCAGGAGATTGGTGTACTCCTCCCTGTCGGCATCGAAGCCCCAGTCGCCCTCGCCCTCGCGGACCTTGTTCAGGATTACGGACCCCTCGTAGCCGGAGTTCTCGGCGATGAGCCTTAGGGGATACTCCAGCGCCTTTTGCAGGATCCGCACTCCCGTTGCCTCGTCACCCGTGAGCTCCAGCGTCTGAAGGGCGCTCAGCGCTCGCACCAGGGCGACGCCGCCGCCGGGCACGATACCCTCTTCAACGGCTGCTCTCGTGGCAGACAGGGCGTCCTCCACGCGGGCCTTCTTCTCCTTGAGCTCAATCTCTGTGGCGGCGCCCACCTTGATGATAGCCACGCCGCCGGCCAGCTTGGCCATGCGCTCTTGCAGCTTCTCACGGTCGTAGTCTGACGTGGACTCTTCGATCTGGCTCTTTATGGAGTTGATGCGAGCCTGGATGTCGTCGTCGGAACCGGAGCCTCCTACAATAGTGGTCTCCTCCTTGGTGGCTACCACGCGACGGGCCCTTCCCAGGTCTTCCACGGTTACGGAGTCAAACCTGCGGCCGGTCTCCTCGCTTATGATGTTGGCTCCCGTCAGGATTGCCATGTCCTCCAGCATGGACTTGCGGCGGTCTCCAAAGCCGGGCGCCTTCACGGCCAGCGGGCTCAGGGTGCCTCTCAGCTTGTTGACCACCAAGGTTGCCAGGGCTTCTCCCTCCACGTCCTCGGCTATGAGGACCACGTTCTTGGTCACCTTGAGGGCGTTCTCCAAGGCGGGTAGCATGTCGGCCACCGCGGACACCTTCTTGTCCGTAATGAGGATGTACGGGTCTTCGATTGCCGACTCCATGCGCTCGGTGTTGGTGATGAAGTATGGGCTTACGTAGCCGCGGTCGAACTGCATCCCCTCCACGTACTCCTTCTCGTACTGGAGGCCCCTGGACTCCTCCACGGTGATAACCCCGTCCTTTCCCACCTTCTCCATGACCTCTGCGATGAGCTCTCCAATGGCCTCTTCGTGGGCGGACAGCGATGCGACCTGGGCTATCTGCTCCTTGCCCTCTACGGGGCTTGCCATGTTCTTGATCTCGTCCCTTACGACCGCTACCGCTTTTTCAATGCCCCGCTTGATGGACATGGGGTCGGCGCCGGAGGTGACGTTCTTGAAGCCTTCCTGGATTATGGCCTGAGCCAGCACTGTAGCGGTGGTAGTGCCGTCGCCGGCTACGTCGTTGGTCTTGCTGGCCGCCTCCTTGATGAGCTGTGCGCCCATGTTCTCGAAGGGGTCCTCGAGGACGATCTCCTTGGCGATTGTGACGCCGTCGCTGCAAACCAGCGGGGCGCCAAAGGACTTGTCCAGGATGACGTTGCGGCCCCTTGGGCCGAGTGTCACCTTCACCGTATCTGCCAGCTTGTCTGCCCCGCTCTTCAGGGACTTCCGCGCTTCTTCCGAGAATATAAGCTGTTTTGCCATGTTATTTCTTCCCTCCCAATTTCAACGAGTTGTGACTAGGATACCTTTGCAAGGACATCGCTCTCTCTCAGGACCAGGTAGTCCTCACCCTCTTCCTTGAGTTCGCTGCCGGCGTACTTGGAGTAGACCACTAGGTCGCCCACCTGGCACTCCATAGCTATGAGCTTTCCGTCGTCGCCTGTGCGACCCGCTCCCACGGCTACCACCTCACCCTCCTGGGGCTTCTCCCGAGCGGTGTCAGGGAGGACTATGCCCCCCGCAGAGACTTCCTCTCTCTCAACCGGCTTGACTATCACCCGGTCTCCCAACGGTTGGAACGTGCGTGCCACTTTTCCCCTCCTTCTGAGTGTTTTGTTATACCTAATGGATTAGCGCTCTCAAGGCGAGTTTGCTAAGTCCAAGGCTAGTATAGGAATTATGGGACGCGGTTGTCAAGATGCGCGGCGGTCTTGGATAGACTTCCCCAATGTCACTCCGAGCGCAGCGGGGAATGCACAGCGTATCGTCCACCCGGCCTCTCTGGATGCCCGCTCGGAGGCAGGAATGGCGGTGGAAAGCAGCTCCCCAACGTCGTCATGCCCGCGAACGCGGGCATCCAGAGGGGCCGGGGGGCGGGCCGCGTCCATCCTGAATCGCCATCCTTTCCCGCTCGTGGTGAGCCTGTCGAACCATATGAGCGGGGATGGGAGCGCGAGCATGGTTGCAAGTACACCCTCTACACTCCGCATCCATGCCCTGCTATAATGTATCCTGAGCGCGCAGGTCCACTCAACGCTCCGGCGGGAGTAGCTCAGCGGTAGAGCGCCGCCCTTCCAAGGCGGCTGTCGTGGGTTCGAATCCCATCTCCCGCTCCATTCTTCGCAGAAGCCTCTGAATTTCGAGGAGTTCCGTGCCGACTTCCAAGGGCGGGCCTGACGCGACGGCCCCCGCTCAAAAGGCTGAGCGCATAGCGCCCCAGGAGGCGTACCGCCTCCTGGAGGAGGAGCAGGGCGCGGCCGAGTGGGATCCCAGGTTCGATCCCATCTCGGAACTTGTGTTCACCATCCTCTCCCAGCACACCTCAGACCTCAACGCCTTCAAGGCTTACCAGAGCCTGGTGGACGCCTTCGCAACATGGCAGCAGGTGGCGCAGGGCGACCCGGAAGCCATAGCCCACTCGATCAGGATGGGCGGGCTGTCCCGTATCAAGGCCCCGCGCATCAAGGCGGTTCTTCAGGCGATTCAGGAGAAGTGCGATGGACTGGACATATCATTCCTCAAGGAGATGCCCCTGGAGGAGGCCAAGCTGTGGCTGCGTGAGCTTCCGGGGGTTGGGCCGAAGACGACGGCGATAGTCCTATGCTTTGCCCTGGGAATGCCGGCCATGCCCGTAGATACCCACATCTACCGGGTGAGCAAGCGCCTGGGCTTCATCGGCGCCAAGACCACCGCCGAGCAGGCCCACGACCTGCTGGAGGCGGCGGTGAGTCCTGAGCAGATCTTTGCCTTTCACGTTTACCTTATCACCCACGGACGTCAGGTCTGCAAGGCCCGGCGTCCATTGTGCGACAGATGCGTCCTCAACGGTGGCTGCCCCTCGGCGTTTCAGGCGTAGGCGCGGGCGCTGTGCGCTAGGCCCGCTCATAGTCTGCCCCGTACTTGATGCGTGGGTGAGTGTAGACCCCCCTCCCTATCCCTGAAGATAGACTTCGGGGCAATTGCCAGGTATCGGATCTCCTAGCTCGTGCTTATCGGCCTTTCCAGCCGTGATTCCGTCTGATATTATAGAGCCGGAGGCTTCCCATGAGCATGAGACACGTCCTTGGCGCGTATTTCCGGAGCGCGGGCCAAGCTCCCAAAAAACACTCCATTGCGGCGGAGATAGCCTTGGTATACCTGATGCTTGTTGCTGCGCTATTGGCATGTGGCAGCGAGCCACCGCCGACCGCTACGCCGACCCCTGAGCCCACCCAAACGCCTGCCCGCCTGTGGAGAAAACCCTGACGCTCCTCTACTGGCAGGCCCATTCCGTGCCCGGCTCATACCTGTCTGCGGGCGCCAAGGATGTTGATGCCGGGGCAATCACTCTGGATCCCCTGGCGAAATACGACCCGGACGGCAACCTTGTGCCGGCGCTGGCCGCCGAAATACCAACCTTGGAGAACAGCGGCTTTTCCCGGGACCTGACCTCTACTACGTGGAAGCTAAAGGAGGGGCTGAAGTGGTCCGACGGCAACGATGTGTCAGCGGAGGACGTGGTCTTCACCTGGCGCTACTGCGTGAATGAGGAGACGGGTTGCACGAGCGAGAGCTCATTTGACGGCATTGCCTCCGTGAAAGCCCGGGACAGCCTAACCGTCAAGATCACCTTTGAAGCGCCCACGCCCTATCCCTACCAGACCTTCGTTGGCGCCGGCGCGCCCATCATCAGCCGGGCGCAGTTCGCCGACTGCATCGGCGCGGTCGCCAGGACGTGCGATGCGCAGAATACCGCGCCGCTGGGCGCCGGCCCCTATCGCATAATCGACTTCAAGGCCAACGAGCAGGCCGTATACGAGCGCAACCCCTTCTACCGCGGCCCATCGCCCTATTTCGACCGCGTACTCCTCAAGGGCGGAGGCGATGCAATCTCCGCTGCCCGCGCCGTCATGGAACGGGGCGAAGCCGATTATGCCTGGAACATACAAGTGGAGCCGGAGGTTCTTGCCGGTCTGGAAGAGGCGGGACTGGCCACGGTGGTTGTCGCCTTCACCAGCCTGGTGGAGCGTATAGTCGTCAACCAGACCAACCCGGCCCCCGCGTTGGGGGACGACCGCTCCGAGTACCTGGAAGGGCAAAACCCCCACCCGTTCCTGTCCTTCAAGCCCATTCGTAGCGCCATGGCGCTGGCCATAGACCGCAGCCGCATAGCGGAGGACCTCTACGGCTTTGCTGCGGGGCTGATCCACCACGACGCCAGCGTCTTCTTTGGCGGAGACCCCGTGGCTGACAGAGAGGCGTCCTATCGCAGGTTCTTCGCGGACGTGCGGATGTACGCTAACGGCTCCGGCATAGACCCGCAGCAGTCTCTATCCGGCCCTCTCTGCAAGCACATCCCGACCAGGGAGAACAACTGGGCCTTCGGGAACATTCCCCGCTCATGCAACCCGGAGTACGACAGTCTCTACGCCCAGCTGGAGCAGACCCACATCGGACCGGAGCGGGAGGCGCTGGTGAAGCGGATGCACGACATGGACGTGCAGGGCTATTACGAGATTCCACTGGTGGAACTGGGCGCCGTTTCCGCGCGCCTGGACACTCTACAAGGCGTCCGTATCAACGGCTGGGACAGGCGAGCTGTGGGACATCGCCGAATGGCGGCGCTAGCCGGCGAGTGCGGTGGGTAAGACGGTGGCCCACTGGGGAGGTCGCAGGCGTTCATCAAGGGACATCGTCTGGGTTCGCGGGCGTGTCGCCGCCTGCCTGCCTGCCGCCGCGCTGATAGCCGCGTGGGTTGTCATGACGGCCTGCGCGTCATCGCCCGGTGAGGACGCGCAGGCGTCCGTCGACCCCGGCTCCTCAACGCCTGCCATCGGAGCGGGGCAGAGGATATTCGCCTCTACGTGCGCCACCTGCCACGGAGAGGCCGGACAGGGCCAACCCGATTGGCATGTCCCGAATGACGATGGCGCCGTGCCTCCGCCGCCTCTGAACGGCGACGGCCACACCTGGCACCACCCGGACGGCTTTCTGTACCGGGTTGTGAGCATGGGCGGGAGTATTCAGGAAGACCCGTCCGTGCCCGGCTTCAAGAGCGCCATGCCTGCCTTTGGGGAGCAGTTCAGCCACGAGGAGATTATTGAAACGCTTGAGTACGTCAAAAGCCTCTGGGCGGGCAAGACCAGCCGGGGCCTGGCCATCCTGGAGTCGCAGGCGTTCATCAGTGAGCGCGACCCGTACCCGGCGGACGGGGAGTAGACTTGCGCGCAGCCCCACCCGCCTAACCCCCATACGGAAGTATTCTCAACACGTGTTGGTAATGCCAGCGTTGCTTGGCCCATTTACTTCGACAAGCTCAGTATGAGCGGTG
The DNA here is from genome assembly GCA_965247645.1 of Dehalococcoidia bacterium. Taxonomy (GTDB): domain Bacteria; phylum Chloroflexota; class Dehalococcoidia; order Lucifugimonadales; family UBA2985; genus JAPPHY01. The sequence continues at coordinate 695,214 of OZ252024.1, read as the reverse complement.
TGGTGTGCCAGTACCACTCCTCTCCCGCTCGTGGTGAGCTTAGCTGGTGGGTTTTGGCGCCAGGATCAGGGAGTTCATATTATGGGACGTCTTCTCTGTCTGCTTACTCGGTGGATGAGGGCATTACCCGGTCTGGGGAGGCCCCCCCCAGCCCTGGATTCCTGCTTTCGCAGGAATGGGTTGGCAATGACCAACACGCCAGGCGAATGCCGGCGGAGCGCAGGGCGTCAGGCGTGTAGCTCGCGCCTCTGTTCGACGATGCGGAAGCTCAGCTTCTTGTCCGGTTTCAGCGACGGCAACGGGCTGAACCGGAGCTTGTAGTCCGCGGGGGACACCTCAAGTGTGAAGTAATGCGCTACCATCAGCACGTTGACGGCCAGTTGCAGCTCCATCCACTGGAAACCGAGACACGTGTGCGTGCCCAGCCCGTACGGGGCGTACCCGGGACTGCGGTGTTCACTGCGCGGAGGCAGATAGCGGTCAATATCGAACTTGAAGGGGTCAGGGAAGACTTCGTTCATGTAATGCGCGGCTGTCTGGCCAATGTAGAGACGCGATCCCACCGGAAGCTCGTAGCCCTCGACTATGCACGAATTCATCACGTCTCGCATAGACATCGGGACAATCGGGTACATACGCAGGCACTCCATGAGGAAGCGGTGAGTGACGTCCATGTTGGAGTAGCTCACAGCTACGTCACACCCAACTATATGCTTGCCGATCAGGAATCGGGGTTGCCGTGGGTGTGGCTAAGGACATCGCTCGAAGGCAAAACCGTTGTACCGTCTATTGGAACAGTTCTTAGGGGTGACGACCACTACCCCGGGACTCCGACTCAGGATAGCTCTCCGGTAGAATGAGTGTGAGGGATGGGCTGACCAATTGGGATGAATGCGAGAGCGTTCGGGACATCGTCATAGAACTGACCTGCTTTGTACTGGTTGCGGCAACCGATGCGGGAGCGCTCAGTTACTCTGGCGTGCTGACATTGCCTATCTCTGTGCCTCAGACTGTGGCCTGACCGGCCAAACAACGGCTTGAGGGGCCTTGCCAATGTACACGAGCGGGGAGAGAAATATCCGCCTACTACTCTCCTCGGTAATCCCTACGTTTCACTGGTGAATAGAGAAGTCCATCTCCTTTCCTCTGTGGTACACTTGGCTAGGCCATTTTTCTTCAGAGATAACCTTGAATCGTGGAGTGCGGACATTGAACCTACGGTTGAAGTCGCCCAACCAAGTTTTCTACGGCTGGTGGCTGGTAGGTCTAACCCTCTTTACCCTGACGGCAATCATCACTCCTATCTTCCAGGGTCTGGGCTTCTTTTTCGTGGCCCTAGAGCGTCAGTTCGGGTGGAGCAGGGCCGTCCTTTCAGTTCCTTTCTCTCTCAGCCGTGTCGAGGGCGCCATTCTAGGTCCTATTGAGGGTTATCTCACCGACCGCTTTGGGAGCCGTCTTATGATCCTCATTGGGCTTGCGATCCTTGGCGCTGGATTCGTGGCCTTCAGCATGGTGCAGGGGGTAGTGGGGTATTATGTCACCTTCCTGGTGATCTTTGCAGGAGCGGGTCTGGGTGGCTTTATTCCCCTTATCGCGGCTATAAACAATTGGTTCAACAGGCACCGGACCAAGGCTATGGCCATAGGTATGATAGGTATCAACTTGGGAGCTCTGCTTGCACCCTTTATGGGCCGTGCCATGGACCTGTACGGCTGGAGGACTCTTGCCCTGTGGCTTGGCATAGGAGTGTGGGCGTTCGCGGTTCCCATAGCTGCCTTGGTACGCAACCGTCCCGAGGATTACGGCCAACGTCCTGACGGCGATTCTGCTGCCAACACGGAAGAGGATCTAGAAGAGGATGGATTGGACGACGAAGTGAACTTTACAGTGGGGGAAGCTGTGCGGACCATGGCCTTCTGGGGGATTACAGCGGCTCATGGGTTCTCCGCTATTGCGTCCGTAACGATCGCCGTTCACATCGTTCCCGCCATGACGGACATAGGCATGTCGCTGCCCCAGGCGGGGACGGTTGTACTCACCTATGGTGTCTCGGGCACCATCAGCCAGCTCGCAGCAGGCTTCTTGGGGGATCGTTTGCCGAAGCAACCGTTGATAGCTATTTTTGTGGCTATTCAGGGATTGGGAATGTTGGTGGCGGCGACTATCTTGACATTTTCAGGCGCTTACATATTCGCTGTGCTGTATGGAATTGGCCTCGGAGCACGTGTGCCACTGCTTACTGCGATACGAGGAGATTTCTTCGGAAGAAGTAACTTCGCCACCATTATGGGGGTCTCGCAAGTACCCATGAATATTGCGATGGTGGGCGCTCCTATAACGGCGGGGTATCTGTTTGACACTCTGGGGAACTATACTATTCCATTCCTGGTGTTGGCGATGTTCAACTTCCTGGGCGCCGGCATGATCTTGATAGCTAGAAAACCCACAAAGCCTGAGCGTCACCAGAGGAGACTCTAGAGCGTGTTCACACAATGCAGCCTGAGCATGATATAATACAGGCATGGAAATCACAGAAGCACAGTACGAACGTATAGCTCCAATCTTCCCTGTTCAGCGTGGCAACGTGAGGCTGTCCAACCTGCAAGCGCTCAATGCGATCCTGTATGTGGCCGAGCAGGGGTGCAAGTGGCGTGGTCTGCCGTCCCGGTTTGGCAAGTGGCACACGGTCTATACCCGTATGAACCGGTGGTCGAAGAGCGGGGTGCTGGATAGGGTGTTCGAATACCTGCAACGAGAGCAGATGGTACGGATCAAGCTGGAGGCGGTATCTATGGACAGCGCCATCGTCAAGGTGCATCCCGACGGCATTGGTGCGTTAAAAAAAACGGACCCCAGTCCATCGGCAAGTCCCGGGGCGGCTGGACCACCAAGATTCATATGGTTGCCTCGTATGCTCGAACGGCCATAACCTTCTCCCTCTCTCCGGGCCAAGCCCACGATGCGCCGGAGGGGCGCAAGCTGCTTGACCGGCTGGGGCCGCAGGGTCAGGACCCGTACCTGTTGATGGACTGGGCATACAAGGGCAATGAGACCCGCCAGCTTGCATTGGCCTTGGGGTTCACTCCCGTTGTTCCACCTAGCGCCAGGGTTCACCCGTGGGAGTACGACAGGGAGATGTACAAGAGGCGCAACGAGATCGAGAGGCTGGTCCGTCGCTTGAAGGGCTTTCAGCGCATCTTCTCACGTTTTGAGAAGCTGGACGTGCTCTTCATCGGCTTCATCTTAATTCGCACTCATATTCGATGCTCTACTCTAGTGTGAACACGCCCTAGTCAGCGACAGGCGCCTATACGCCTTGCCCTCTCCGGCAAGTACAACCTCAGGCATTGCCATTCGGTTCTTTGGCATCTTCCACCTTCATAAGCAGGGCGGGCACGATGGCAAGCAGGGACAGGAAGCCCGAGATCATAAAGAGGTTCTGGAACACGGTGACGCCGGCCTCTATCAGGATGACCTCGGTCTCCGCAAAGTTCGACCCAAGACTCACGTCAGCGGTCAGGCTGTAGAAGCGTTCTATACCCCACGCGGATAGCGCTGCCAGCCCCAGAGCCATCCCCACCATTCGAGATGCGGTGACCAGTGAGGCCGCCGCTCCCCAATAGTCACTTGGAGCCGCGCTCAACGCGCTGACGCCTATCGGAGGAATGACCAGGCCAAATCCCAAACCTGTTGCTACCAGGGGCAAGGTTAGCCTGAGTTCCCCAACTTCCGTCTCCCATCCGCTCATGAAGAGCAAGCCCGTTCCCATCAACGCAAGACCAACTATGCACACCTCTCTGACCCCTGTCCAGCGAAGAATGTAGCCTCCCACCAATGCCCCAACCGGAATGGCGGCCGTAAGGCGAACCAGGCTAAGGGCGCTCTCCAATGGCCCCCTCTCCATGACGGTGCCGGCCATGAGGGGTACGCATACCAGTGCCATGATCAACGCGATCCCAACCAGAAACTGCGCAATGTTGGACGACAGGAACGCCCTGGAGGTGTACAGAAAGGATGCCAACAGAGGTTGGACAGCCCGTCTCTCCACTGTGATCAGAACGCCGATAAGGATGACGCCTGCGGTCAACATCAAGTACGGGTAGATGGACTCCGCGGTGAAGATGCTTCTTTGGGCCAGCGCAACGGTTAGGACTGTGAGCGCTCCTCCAAGCGCCAATGCCCCGAGGTAGTCCATCTTGGCTGTAGGATTGGGGCGGTTGGGCAGAATGGCCATCAATCCTATCAGAAGGAGGCTCTGTGGTACGTCGAACCAGAAGATCCATCGCCAGCCAATCCATTCGATGATGGTTCCTCCGTAGAGAGGGCCCACAACTGACCCGGCCTCAGCAGAGGCGGCCACCAATCCTATGGCAAGCCCCCTCTTTTCTGCCGATACGGCTGCCACGGCCATAGCAAGGCCTATCGGCACCGTGGCGCCGCCCCCTACGGCCTGTATCACCCTTGCGGGCACAATCCAGGTGAAGTTCGGCGCAAGCGCTACCAACCCCGACCCAATGGCGAATACAACCAGCGCCGCCTGGAACATCCTGACGCGGCCGTAGACGTCTGACAGACGCCCCGCCAATGGCATGGCCACCGTGTAGCTGATCAGATACCCGGTTATGATCCAAGACGCCTTATCCAGGTCCGTGAGGGGGATCTCCAGGTCCACCATGACGCGCGGCAGGGCAGCGACCACGACGGTCTGGTCCAGCGCAGTCGAAAATACCCCCAGACAGAGAATCCCCAGTACAACCGACTGGGAAGAGCCCAGGCGGTTGAGCGCAGACCTCACGCCACTCACTGGCCGGAGGCTATATCCGGAAGCTCGATGTCAACGGGGAGGTTGATGTCTTCTATGGTTAGAAGACGGGTAGTCTCCGGAGCGTCGTTGTTGTAGATCTGGCCCGCGAGCCTCACCTGCCGCAATACAAACTCTGTTTCGTCAATCCACAAGGTCAGGGTAATCTCATTACCCGGGTCCGCAGTTGTGATGAGGGGCAGCAGAGCCTCAGAATCTATAACTCCTTCAACGCGAAGGGTCTGCGCGCCCTGCACAGTCTCCTGGCCTGTAATGGCTACATTCTGTACCGTAGCAGGCAAACTGGCAAACACCATACCCAACCCTGAAAAGTTGAAGGGCATCTGCTCCAGAGGCAATGTGAACCACGGCGCGCCTTGGGAAAGTTTGATGAAAGCCTGCTCCTGGACCTTTATTATCTCGATTTCCAGAAAACCGAAACCCGGAGCCTCCACCTCCACGAGCATTCTTATGACCGTCTGGGGCTTCCAGCTCCGCTTCCATGCTCTTGAAAGTCGTCCCAAAGAACAGCGCTCCCGTTCCCGTTTCGTCGATCATACTGAACTTTGCTGTCTGCATGTCGCCAATATTCGCTGCTACTGCAGACAGGAAGTCTTCCACACTTAGGGCTGGCGTGGGCGTGGGGACAGGAGTGGGAGTAGGTGTTGGCTTCTCCGCGCACGCAGCGGCAAGGAACAGGGAAGCGGCCATCAACACGGCGATCGACAACCCGCGAATAGGTGGCATGGACAATCTCATTGCATAACCCCCTTCGCAAAAGGCCGGCGGGGAGGCGGCAATCTTACAAGGAACGGAGCTACTTGCATTTTGACCAGGCGCCCACAGGGGCCGTTGGGCCAACGCCCGTTGCATTCAGCGCATATGCTAGCCTAGCGAATGCCAAGCGGCTCCCTCGCAATACAAGGTAAATGCATCCTACTATACTCACAGTCGCTGTGCAAGAAACCTTCACACATTTGTACGCGCCACGTACCCCTTGATCTCCTCGGTGGTGAGAAGCTCCACCCTCCGCTGCTCCACTGACCGGCGGCATCATCTCTCGCAGCCTCCATCTGCTCCTCACGGAGCCTCAGAGAGCCCCGATGCGCGCCGGTGGCAGGCTTGTAGGCTATGGAAACGTCACCTCGATCCACCTCTGCCGCGTTGACGGCCGCAAACAGAGTTGTGACGCTGCGAGGAGGCGTCAACGGTCAAGCGTGGTGATGGTAACGGCATAGGCGCCGATCATCCCTTGGGCGCTGCTTACCGTCAGGAAGAACTCGCCCGCGCGGGGTGCGATCCAGTCGAACGAGACGCCCCATGCGACGTTTGGTAGATCAATGACGTCGACATGCCTGTTGCCACCGCTGCCTATGGCGTCCTCGTCCGCCATACGCATGAGAGCGGGAATAGCCCCGTCCGCCTCCTACAGTCCAACGCTTAGAGCTTCCAGCGTGTCGCCCCGTCACCTCCCGGCGGAACCCCTCCAGCATGTGCGAATCTTCTCCTCAGATGTGTGCTTGCGTCGGGTAGCTGCCTTCACCTTGCGGACAAAGGATCGGGCCTCCTCTGTGCGTTCCTCAGCAGCCACTGCTTTGTCTGTACATATCTGGGACATTGTATCTCGAAACTCATGGGTCTTTCTACCATCAATGGTAGCGCCTTTGTCACTGACAATCTTCAGCGCCACCTGAGCCTGGTCCACTCCAAGCTGTCCCATATGTGCTGAACGAGTACTCAGGCTTGCATTCACCCAGTAGTCGGATATAATACGCGTAGAAAGTAAGGGCATTGGCGAGATGACCTGATGGACTTAGGTGAATCGCGCGAAACCATCTCTCCAGGCATTTGCCGACTCGCTTATTCGTAGCCTATCTGCAGAATGAAAGCTGCTACCAGCCGGCCATAGAAACAACCGCGCCATGCGACGACTGACAACGGGCCTCTCTTGGCCGTTTACCGGGAGCATGGCGCGTCAAGTCAGGCTTTTCCTGGCGCTGTCGGCGGCGCTGCTCGGCTTTTTCCTGCTCCTCGACTTTCTGGTATCCCTGGTCTCCACAGCCCCACGGGACATACTTGCGGTCAACCCATCCTCGGCAGACTACATGGGCTTGCCCACCGGCGTTGCTCTGCTCGAGTTCGCGGTCTTCTCGGTCTCCATTGTCCTCGCTCTGGCTGTACTCATTTCAGCCCTGGGCTGGCCTCTCTCACGTTCGTCTATTCGGCTTTCACCGTCTCTCGCTTTGGGAACGCTGGCGGCTGCCGCTCTGGTAGGGGCCGGAGCATACCTGGCGTTCTCCGGGATGCTGGGGAGGGAGATCTCCTACGATCAGCACCTGGTCGAGCGCGCCATTAGGGTGAAAGTCGATGGCTCCGTCGTCTGCTTGGGGGGACGATGGCCATCACCGGGCCAGGCTGTCGGAGGGGGAGCTTCTGGCCGGAGACGCCCAGCGGAGGTGTGGCAGCAGTGCGGGTCCGGACTCTCTCCATCCCTGACTCTGACAGCACCCAGGACCTGTAGAGCGGCCTCCGTTCAGCGACCTCGTCTACACTGAGCAGCCAACCATCGTCTCACTGACCAACCATATATTAGGTGGTACGGATTTACTCTGCCACTCCGGTACATTTTCGCTCCGCCCTTGACATTGAAGACTGATCGTAATACCTTCCCTACAAGGAATCGATCCGAGAGTACCTCAAAGTTTTGGTCCATGACAGCAGGTTCAAGACGCGCATTGCCCGTGACAAATGGCAAGCGCTCAGTTATCAGGTTTGAGTTTTGTACGCAGCCGGTGCTGACCCGCGCTGATGGGAGTGGGTGACTTGGTTCGCGGCCCTGAGGTCGGCGCTTTACAGCGCCTGCTCCAGCGCCACTGCGGCCAAGCCGCGACGAAGTCGGAAGGATGATATGAGTATTCGGATAAGGAAGGCCAACCCAGCTGACGCCGGTCTCATGGCAAGGGTTCACATCGATTCAATGCGGACGACATATAAGGGCATCATGCCGGACGAGTACCTGGCTAGCCTCTCGTATGGTAACAGGGAATCGAGATGGGTCCAGATCCTAACAGCGGACCGGGCCCCTGCCAGTAACTTGGTTGCCGAGACTGACGGTGGCGAGATCGTCGGCTTTGCCGGAGGTGGCCCTGAGCGCGAAGGCGATAGCGCCTACCGGGGTGAGCTCTACGCCATCTATCTTCTCGAAGAGCGCCAGCGCAAGGGCCTAGGACTTCGCCTCGTCTCTGCCTTCGCTCGACAACTACTTACTGATGGGTACGACTCGATGTTGGTGTGGGTTCTGGAGGAGAACCATCGCGCCAGGCAGTTCTTCGAGTCCCTGGGCGGTAAGCAGGTTGGTCGCAAGACCATCACAATGGGAAATGCAGACGTCATAGAGTTCTCCTACGGCTGGACGGACATTGGCGATCTGGCTGGACGGCACTCCTCCAATGCCTGAGTCATCTGAGCCGCATCGACGGTACACCAAACCACGCCTCGCGCTAGTATCTCTGCGACAACGCCCAGTTTAGCAGCCTACTAATCCATCGATTGCAATCTCGACCTGTTCGACAAATGACGCCTCACGATGTAGCGCTTTGTCAACTTCCTGTTGTCCTGGGCTGTCGCTAACAATGTGAATACTGGCAACCTGTAGACCCAGTCGGGTTCCCACCGCATATAGACAAGAAGTCTCCAAGTCTATGGCGCAGTAGCCCTTACTATCAAAATCTCTGATCATTGCATCGTTCTCCAACATTGGAGTATCGATGCTCACAATCGGTCCCACAACGTACTGAGCTTAACGGCGGTCCGCGAATCTGCAAAGTCCAGAAGTCAGAGATTCGCTTGAAAGGGGAAAAGGGCCTTCCGGTGCATTACTTCGTGTGCATCCATCCAAGCCGTAGGCGCCCGAAGGGATTACGTAGCTCGCAACGTCAATGTCCTTGGGGACCCCACCGACATAACCACAAGCTTCTATCTTCTTTACTCCGAGTAGCGCCGCTACTTCTAGGTACATCGCTACTATCGGAGCGCCAAAGAGTGGACGGCAGTAGGTTAGCGCTCTATCTTTGTATATTCCTCTGTAGAGCACGCCCAAGGGTGTGACGCATTCGAAAAGGCTAGTTAATTGATCCTTTTGCAACTGGTCTGGATTGCCGAACAACATTAGCATCTCTGGCTCTAATGAGATGCTGACGTCGCCCTTTGATAATCAATTCACGGCAACTTGCTTCATGTGGTCTTGCCAAGCCATACTAGCCGTCCCATGATATCCGGCGAGTTAAGTCAATTGACCGGACTTTTATCGATCACGGCCTACCAGTCACACTCAGCTCGGACAAACCAGTAGGCTTCGATACGACCATTGAAACTGAGTGCCAGCTGGAGACTTGTCTTGGGTCAAATGCGTCCGACTTGCTGTGGTCGTACGGCAACGAGATCATGGCTTCGTTCACATCGGACGAGGGGAGGACTGCCCTTGCTATCCCAGATTTCGCAACTGCCGGAGGTCGGCGAGGGCGTAGCGTCGATTCCCAGCACACTGTACCACAACCAAATGTGGTTGACTTTGCCTGAGGTGGCGGGGCAGGGGACCGACTATAGGTTCAGGACGAGCCTCAGAGTGAAGGTTCTTGATTATTGTCAAGTTAGGTGGAGATAGGGGGACTCGAACCCCCAACCTCGGCGATGCGAACGCCGCGCTCTCCCAGTTGAGCTATATCCCCACTCCGGCACATGGTGGCCCTTGCAGCTTGGATTGTAACGCTGGCCCTGTCGGTCGTCAAATGCGGCGGGCCGCCCGCGCAGGCTGGACAACCTGGCACCATTCTTACTATCATATCGCAAAAGGCCATTGCAAAGCGACAGGAGCGGCAAGCCGTGAACTTTGACGAATACAACCTGGACCCGTCCATATACGATGAGATGTTCCTGCCGGACGGCTCGCCCAGAGACCACTTCCGGGAGCTTCACCGGGTTCTGACAGACCTCTCGGCAGAGGAGCTCGGCAGCATTCAGGAGCGGGTCAACCTCTCCTTCTCCAACGAGAGCATCTCTTTCACCGTCTACGGCGACGACCAGGAGGAGGAGCGGATCATCCCCGTCGACTGCCTGCCACGCCTGCTGTCCGCGGCGGAGTGGCGGACACTGGAGAGCGGCCTGGCCCAACGCCTGAATACCCTGAACCTCTTTCTGGACGACGTCTACAACGCGGGCCATATCATCGCCGACGGGGTTGTGCCGGAGGATATGGTCAGAGGATGCCCCCAGTACCGGGAGGAGATGCGCGGCTTCTCGCCGCGCCACGGCGCGTGGGCCGTCATATGCGGTACGGACGTGGTGCGCACCAACCAGGGGTTTCGTGTCCTTGAGGACAACCTGCGCATCCCCTCCGGCGTGTCCTATATGATCGCCAACCGGAGAGCGGTGAAGGCTAGCCTGAGACGGCTCTACCGGAGCTCCCGCGTCCGAGAGGTGGAGCAGTACGGCAGTATGCTGCTCACAACCCTGAGAGATCTGGCCCCCAACGGCAAGCAGGACCCGACCATCGCGCTGCTGACGCCCGGCGTCTATAACTCAGCATTCTACGAGCACATGTTCCTGGCCCGCGAGCTGGGAGCGGAGCTTGTGGAGGGCCGCGATCTGCTGGTGGAAGACAGCTTTGTGTATATGCGAACCACCACCGGCCTGCGCCGTGTGGACGTGATATACCGCCGCGTGGACGATGACTTCATCGACCCACTGGCCTTCCGGCCAGACTCCCATCTGGGAGCGCCCGGCCTCCTCAACGCCTGCCGGCTCGGCAACGTGGCCCTGGCCAATGCCCCAGGCACCGGTGTTGCGGACGATAAGAGCGTGTATGCCTACGTGCCGGACATGACGCGCTACTACCTGGGCGAGGAGCCCATTCTGGAGAACGTGGAGACCTACCTGTGCCGGAGACCCAAGGATCTTGAGTATACCCTGGATAACCTGCATAACCTGGTGGTGAAACGCGTTGGCGAGTCCGGAGGCTACGGCATGATAATCGGCCCGCACTCGACGCCCAAAGAGCGAGAGGAGTATGCCGCGCAGCTGCGCGCCAACCCCGCCGATTTCATATCGCAGCCGGTCCTGGCCTTCTCCCGCGCGCCCTGCCTTGTGGACGGCCGGTTTGAGCCGCGCCACGTTGACCTGCGCCCGTTTGTGCTCCAGGGCGGGGAGACGCGCATAGTTCCCGGCGCTTTTTGCAGGGTGGCCCTGCGCAGGGGCAGCCTGGTTGTGAACTCAAGCCAGGGCGGCGGCGGCAAGGACTGCTGGGTCCTCTCGGACTGATGAACGACCCAGGCTCCGGCCAGCCGCGCCACGCCGTTCCCCTCACGCCCTTCTACATTCTCAGAGCCTGCCCCGTACTTGATACGGGGACGAACTGAAAGAGGGGCCCGCTCATGGCGCTCACTTGCCCGTTCGTGGTGAGCTTGTCGAACCATATGAACGGGCATGACGACGACGGGGTGTGATACAATAGGGCGCGATATGCTTACCAAGCGAATCATCCCGTGCCTGGACGTGGACGGCGGCCGTGTGATCAAGGGCGTTAAGTTCATGAGCCATCGGGACGCGGGCGACCCTGTGGAGCTGGCGGCCTTCTACGACGCGGAGGGCGCGGACGAGATGGTGTTCTACGACATCACGGCCTCGGCGCAGGGCAGAAGCATCATGCTGGAGGTGGTGTCCAGAACGGCGGAGCAGCTCTTCATTCCGCTGACGGTCGGGGGCGGACTGCGCAGCGTGGAGGACATGAGCGCCATGCTCAACGCGGGCGCCGATAAGGTCTCCATCAATACGGCGGCAGTCCAGGACCCGGACCTGATCCGCCAGGGAGCCGAGGCGTTCGGCAACCAGTGCATTGTGCTGGGTATGGACGTCAAGCGGACAGGGGACAGCGCCACACCCAGGTGGCAGGTGTATACCCATACGGGGAGCGGCGGCGGCCGCCCCAGAGACTTGGACGCCGTGGAATGGGCCGTACGCGCGGCGAGCCTGGGCGCAGGTGAGATAGTGGTGAACAGCATCGACGCCGACGGCACACTGGAGGGGTATGACTTGGAGCTGATGCGGACCATATCGGAGGCCGTCAACGTGCCCGTGGTCGCCAGCGGAGGGGCGGGCACACTGGAGCATATGTACCGCGTGGTGGCGGAAGGAAAGGCCGACGCAGTGCTGGCGGCAAGCGTCTTTCACTTTGGGACATATCGCATAGCGCAGGCCAAGAGATACCTGGCGGATAAGGGCGTTCCGGTCCGCCTGACGTGAGAAGCGCCCATGCCCCTGAAAGCCATCATCTTCGACGCGTACAATACCCTGTTCTATAACGAGACGCCCCTGTGGATGGAGACCTTCGGGGACATCTGCCGCGACGGTGGGCTTCCGGTATCGCCGGAGGAGCTCTGGGGTCGGTGGAAGGCGCTGGAGGTGGGCTTTCGCCGGAGCAGGACAAACATGGAGCGTCCGGAGGAGTCGCCTCCATTCAAGACCTATCGGACGGCCTGGGAGGAGGCGTTTGTGGGCGCCTTTGCGAGCCTGGGGATAGAGGGGGACGCGCGCCACGCGGCGGCGATGTCTGTGGATGGGATGGCGCGCCGCGCGCCGTACGAGGACACCCGGGCCTTCCTGGAGTACGCGGGGCGCCGCTGGAAGCTGGCTCTGCTGAGCAACGCGGATAACGATTTCATACTGCCCCTGCTGGAACGCCACGGACTTTCCTTTCACGCTGTGGTAACCTCGGAGATGGCGCGGGCCTACAAGCCGGACCCAAGGGCGTTTCTCCGTGTCCTGAGGGAGGTGGGGGTGTCGCCGGAGGAGGCGCTGTACGTTGGCGATACCCTGCTGGACGACGTGCATGGGGCCAGGCTGGTTGGAATGAAAGCGGCGTGGCTCAACAGGAGCGCGGCCGCCGGCGACCCGACGCTTCTCGCCCCGGACTATGAGATCTCTGGCCTAAAGGAGCTGGAGGAGGCGCTGGAGTCTTTAGAAGAGGTAAGCTCACCATGATCAAGCTGGACGGAAGGGGTCTTGTGCCGGCCATTGTTCAGGACGCCAATACGGGGCAGGCGCTCATGCTGGGGTATATGAGCCCCGGCTCTATAAAGCGCACGCTGGAAGAGGGCCGGGTCTGGTTCTACAGCCGCAGCAGGGAAGACCTGTGGCAAAAGGGCGAGGTCTCCGGCAACTTCCTTGACTTCAAGGAGGCCCACGTGGACTGCGACGGCGATACGCTGCTGCTGAAGGTGGACCCAACCGGGCCGGTCTGCCACACTGGGAATCAGACATGCTTCTTTGAAGCCCTGACGGACAGTCCGGAGTACCTGCGCGAGGAGAAGGGCGCAGGGATACTGGATGACCTGTTCGCCACTATCCAGCAGAGGAAGCGGGACAGGCCCGGCGACAGCTACACCGTGAGGCTCCTGGACGGCGGGGTTACCCGTATAGCGCAGAAGGTCATCGAGGAGGCGGGGGAGTCGGCGCTTGCGGCGGCGACCGGAGACCGGGAGGGGCTGGCCGCGGAGTTGGCAGACCTACTGTACCACACCCTGGTACTTCTGTCGGCCTCGGACGTTGGCCCGGAGGATGTGTGGAGGGAGCTGCGGAACAGGCGCGGGTAACGGCTGGAAGCCGGAGAAGCCCTTCCTCCGGAGTCTGGACAGTTCTTCACAGAGCCCGTATCCGCGACGCTGAACGTCAGTAGCCTGCGCTCCGCTCTGTCATTCCGAGCGCAGCGAGGAATCTCAAGACCTCTCGCTACACTCATCGAACCATCCCTGCGATAAGTCCTTCCATTGAGGATTCAGCCCTTCGAACAGCGCCACCTTCTTACTACGTCGCCACGCCTTGATCTGCTTCTCCCGCGCAATTGCAGCCGCAATGTCCGAGGTCTCCTCGTAGTAAGCGAGCCAACTGACATTGTATTTCTTGGTAAACCCGTCCACCAGCTTGTGTTTGTGCTGGTATACCCTATTAACAAGATTGTTGGTGACGCCGACGTATAGGGTCCTTAGGCTATTTGTCAGGACGTATACGTAGTATTGCGGGCTGGGTTTCGTAGACAATGGCCTTAGATTCCTCACTACGTTCGGAATGACATAGCACAATTGCAAACTACGTAAGCAAGTATTTTAAGAATATCGTAAAAGAGGGCAGCGATCTCCACATTCGGTTCGGGCCTATGCCCCCGCGCCGGAGGACAGGGTGTAGTCCCCCCCCTGGTCGGCCTCCTCCGTCGTGCCGTTGTCCATGGCAATGGCGTGCTTCATTGCGTGAATGGCCACCTCTATCTGCGCGTCGTCGGGCCGGCGGGTGGTGAGCCTCTGGAGCGCAAGGCTGGGGTAGGATATGGCTTTCACCAAGAAGTTGGCCGAGTGCGCTCCGCTGAACCGGATAACCTCGTAGCTGATGGCGGCTATGACCGGGATAAGGATGATCCTGGAGGCGATGCTTACGGGCAGGGATGGACGACCGATAAAGGTGAAGACGGCGATTGCCACCACCATTACAACCAGGAGAAAGGCCGTGCCACAGCGGTTGTGGGCGGTGGAGAACCCCCGGACGTGGTCCACGTCCAGGGGGAGGCTGTGCTCGTGGGCATGTACGGTCATGTGCTCGGCGCCGTGGTAGGCGAAGACGCGCTTGATGTCCGGCAGGAGGCCGATGAGCAGGATGTAGACCAGGAAGACGGCAAGCCGGAGCAGTCCCTCCATCAGATTGCTGGCTTCGTCGGAGGCTATCATGTTGTCCAGGGAGCGTATGGCAAGGAGGGGCGCTATGAAGAACAGGCCAACTCCTATCCCAAGGGAGACGGCCAGCATGATCCCCATGCTCCATCCCGACAGCTCCTGTCCCTCTTCCTCCAGGGCCATGTTGGCCGAAAGGCTCAGGGCCTTCATGCCGATGATGAGGGTCTCTATTAGTACAATGATACCCCGCAATAGGGGGATACTCCGCAGGCGGCCAGTGTAGAATGCGCTCAGTCGGGAGGAATGGGTGGCTATGTCTCCACTGGCTCGTCGGACCGCTAGGGAGTAGTGGTCGCGCCCGCGGATCATCACGCCCTCAATCACAGCCTGCCCGCCGTAGGCAATCCGCTTTTCCACCGGGGCTTGGCCTTTCTCCATATGCTGCTCTACCCAAGGAAGGGGTATGCTAAAGGGACGGGCTCAAGCCACCCCTTCGTCTGCCCAGGGGAGGAATGGGCCTATTTTAGATTGAAGCGCCTCTTCATACGCTCCACGCGCCCCTCGGTGTCTATAATGCGCTGCTCTCCCGTGAAGTACGGGTGGCACTGGCTGCATATCTCCACCCTGAGGGATGGCCTTGTGGACCCCACGGTGAATGTGTTGCCGCAGGAGCAGGTCACGGCTGCATCCGGGAAGTAGGTTGGATGTATGTCGGTCTTCACGGGGTCTCCTAAGCCATTGCCTCAACCGGGTAGACACTGGCCTGTTTCTTGAATTTGGTGGCGTGCTCAAACTTGACCCGGCCGTGTGTGAGAGCGAACAGGGTGTGGTCTCGCCCCACTCCCACATTGACGCCGGACCGGATTCGAGTGCCTCGCTGCCTTACGATGATGGTGCCTGCCAGCACCAACTGCCCGTCGTACCGCTTGACGCCGAGGCGCTGGGAGTTGCTGTCCCGTCCATTGCGGCTGCTTCCTCCGCCTTTTTTGTGAGCCATCTTACGTTGTCCTCCGAGACTGGTGGCGCGCTGGTGGGTTGGGGGTTAGTCGCCGTGGACGATCTCAGTGACCTTCAATTCCGTGTACTGCTGCCGGTGTCCCACCTTGCGCTTGTATCGCACCTTGGGTTTGAACTTGAAGACGATTACCTTGGCGGCCTTCCCGTTGCCAACAACCTCCGCGCGCACCCTGGCCCCCTCCACCAGAGGTTGCCCTATCTTTACGTTGCCATCCTTGGCAACCAGCAGGACTCTATCAAGCTCCAGCGCCTCCTCTTGGGCAACCGGCAGCTTCTCCACCTGGAGAGTGTCTCCGGGGTGGACGGTGTACTGCTTGCCTCCGGTTTCTACTACTGCGTATTCCATATCGCTTGGTGGATTGTAGGGCAGATGAGGCGATATGTCAAACGCCATTGCCTGGGGTCGATTCGTCTAAACCACCTGCCCTCCTTCGCCATGTGCCGGGCTTTCCCCTGCTCGAACTACTATGAGGGCTCCGTTGCCATAGGGGTCTCCCTCCGTAGGCAATCCCGCGTTTCGCTTGACTTCGGGGATGGGGTTTGGCTAACCTACGCAGTGTGCTAGTGTTACCGACAGAAGTGTTCCTGGTTCAGTGGCTCGGCAATCTGGTCTTTACATTGGTGGTCGGCGGTGTCATTGGATTAGTCCGATGGCGTTGCCTTCCGGAGGCGACCCGAGGACAGCCTGTTGGGTCCATGCTGCGTTGGATTGGGATTGTAATCGGCCTCTTCCTCCTGAGAGATTTCATGAACTTTCTCTGGTTCCTGTCCTTTTCCCTTCTGTCTCCGGCATAGGACGTTCTAGCGCGACTTAGGCGCCACGTTTGTCCCCTTGAATTGACCGCATCGGTCATTGCCCACTCACCGGAGGTGTACTGGTCAGTACGACAGGCCAATGCAATGAGTGGCGCCGGATTACAAGCGCTCTACCGGCGGGCGCCGCTATACACCATCTGGGAACTGGGGTTCAAGCAATCAAGCCTTCACCATATCGCGCGGGTCTTGCGGAACCGGCCCTACAACGCTTTCAGGCCGTAGCCGCTTTACCGACATGCTGTTTTCCCCCTAGGCTTTCGCTTTGAGGTCGGTCGGTTGACCCAGGGATTTCCTCCGAATCCCTCCCGATTGAACCGGGTATCCTATGCCGCGTGACGCGGCGCACGTACCGCTGCGGTATTGGTGGAGGGCTTCTGGAGCCGTTCACGCCCATGGCGTCTGCCTTGGCCCGGACGCCACTTGAGAGAGAAGGCGGATTTGCGCTGTCACGGGTGTTAATGCGCTTGCACACGCATTAACGATGCTTACAGCTACGCACAAGCGCTTATTCTGCGCGGCCCGGGTGAGGGGTAATCCGGCCTCTAGTTTGTGTCGTAGGGAATGGCCGTTCCTGGCGCCGGCCACCACCTTCGCAAGAGTAGAAGTATCACAGGTGAGGCAATGAGCATGGCAGCCACTCCTTGGTACAAGAACTCCGGCGAGTCATATGGCACGTCGGCCTCAACCTCCCAGAAGGTGACTACCCACACCATGAGGTTGTTCAAGGCGTGTAACGCCATCGGCGCCAGGAGCGTCCGTGTACGAAGGTACAGCACACACGCGACCATCCCGAAGACCGAAGCCCCGATTGGATTCAGATGCAGCAGGCCAAATGCCAGAGAGGATACTATCATGGCCCTGGCGGCGCCCCACTTGGCCATGAGTCTGCTGAATAGAAGTCCTCTGAAGAGCAACTCCTCGCTGAGCGGAGCCGCAATCACTATCAGTACGAAGATGTTTAGTCGAGAGCCGGCGAATGGCTCTGAAAGGACGTCTGAGACTATGTCAGGCGCCACTCTTGCCACGGGGTACCATACCACGGGTATGGCCCCAATGGAGAATACGATGCCCGCTACTGCCAGCAGCGGAATCGGCCACCAGTTGAACCCGTGTGGGACTCTACCCAGTAGACGGACTATGGATACCCTTCTCCTGACCAGGACCAGAGCGGTCCAGCCAACCATGACGAGATAGGCTAAGTATGGGCCGACCACGGCGTCCACGCTGCCGGCCGCCAGTGACAGAGGGAGGACGAGCAGAAGCCATCTACTACGGAGCCGGTGAAACCCGGACCTCTCCGCGGCGCCAACCGGGCTGCCGCAGTCTGCGCAATAGTTGGGCGCAGGCGAGGGCAGCTGCGCTCCACACCGGATGCAGAAATTCGCCGCTGTCCCCACGGGTATCTCCTTGGCCGTATCGGCCCTTATTCGTATGCCATCTCCGGAGAGATGGACGCCGGAAAGAGCGGCAGTTGCTGAGGGTCCTGGAAGCCTGAGACGCTCACTCCCACCAGGCGGAACGTTCGACCGGGGTCCAACTCCCTGCGCAGCAGGCCGCAGGCGACAGGAGCAATGACCTCCGCGTCCGAGGTTGGAGCCGGCAGGGTCCGCTGACGTGTCAGGGTAGTGAAGTCGGATAGACGCAGCTTGACGGTGATGGTCTTTCCCGCGAGGTCTCTCTTCCGCAGGCTTGAGGCGACGCCGCGAGCCAGCTTTTCTACTCTTCGCACAAGCTCAGCCTCCTCGCCCGTGTCCCGGGACATAGTCTCCTCCGAGCCTATGGACTTGGTCTCTCGATGGGGGGTGACCGGGCTGTGGGCTACCCCCATTGCCCGTTCACGCAGCTCCGGCCCCCGCTTGCCAAGGATCTGCCGGAGCCATGCCGGGTTGCAGGAGCTCAGGTCGCCGACGGTGGCGATCCCGTGGCCGCGCAGCGTCTCCGCGGTCTTGGCCCCAACGCCGGACAGGATGTCCACGTTCAGCGGGGCAAGGAAGGAGCGCTCCGTGCCGGGCTTTACAAGGAGAAGGCCGTCCGGCTTGCACAGCTGAGAGGAGACCTTGGCCACCGTCTTGGATGGCCCACCCCCTATGCTCACCACCAGCCCTGTCCGCTCCATGACCAGGGCCCTGATACGCCTGGCTGTTTCGTTTACACCCTCCCAGGGGACCTCTGCGCTGATGTCCAGGTATGCCTCATCCATAGAGAGGGGTTCCACCAAAGGCGTCATTTCCAGGAAGACGTCCATCACCATGCGCGACATCTCATGGTACCGGTCGAAGCGCGGGGCCGCTCGCACAAGCTCCGGGCAGAGCCTCACTGCGGTCCGCATGGGCATGGCGGAGTGGATGTTGTACCTGCGGGCTTCGTAAGAGGCGGCAGCCACAACGCCCCGCTCCTCCGGCGATCCTCCAACGACCAGTGGACGACCTCTGTATTGCGGGTGGTCCAGCTGCTCCACCGAGGCAAAGAAGGCGTCCAGGTCAGCGTGCAGGATGTATCGCCAATCGGAGGACGTCATGTTGCTTTACCTTACTTTAAGACGGGGGACTCTCAAGGCCATTTTACAGGCGTAGTTGGCAGCCGTTCAAGCCCCTGGAGTCTCTTGCAAGGAGCAGAGCGCCTCTCTTGTGGAGGCCGGTTGGCGCGTCAGCCGTGCACTTGCGCCAGCAAGTCGGTCATCAGGGAGGAGATGAAGCGGACTCCGGCTATTGTCCGCGAGTACTCCATCCTGGTAGGGCCTATGGCGCTGATCGATCCCATGCCGCCGCCCGGAAGCCCGTACTGGCACACCACTACGCTGAGTGGATGCAGGAAAGTGACCCGGTTCTCTTCTCCTATCACCACCTTCATATGCCCCCACTCGGGGGCCTCCGCCAGCACCGCCCTTGGTATCTCCCTGTCCTCCAGCGCCTCTACAATCTCTCTTACCTTCTCCCTGTCGGAGAACTCCGGCTGGCTGAGGAGGTGTCGCAGTCCTTCGATGTAGTGGTCGCTGTAGAGCGACCTGTCCTCGGTCTCCATAATATCCGTTACGCTCTCGGTGACCGCGCGCTCAAAGGGCGATACGTCCTTCGTCTTCGCCAGAATCTCCTGGCGGTTCAGGCCGGACAGTGAATCGCTCAGGCGGTTGGCCACCGTCTGCAGGTCGTCGCCGGTGAGTGGTTCGTTCAGGGGAATGAGCTGCTTCCTGAGCTTGACCTCCTGGAGCACCAGGATGAGAAAGGCCAGCGACTCCTGGATGGGCACCAGGTTGATGCGCATGAGACGGGATTCGGGCTCCTTGGGGTAGGTCACCAGCCCCACGTTGTTCACCAGCTGCGCCAGCAGGGTAGCGGCCAGCCGGGTCCAGCCCTCTACGTCCGGCTCTGCCTTGGTGAACTGGTAGCGGAGGGTGTCCTGAGACTCTGTGGGCAGTTCCTCCACCTGGGAGATGGCCTCAACGTAGAAGCGGTACCCCTTATCCGATGGCACCGCGCCCGCGGAGTGATGGGGCCGGGTGATGTACCCCTGCTCCTCCAGGTCCGCCATATCGTTGCGCACCGTGGCCGGGCTGACGCCCAAGGCGTGCTTTCGCGCAACCGACTCCGAGGCCACAGGGTTGGCCGATTCGATGTACTCTCCAACCAGAGTCTTGAGAAGCTCTGTCTTTCTCTGAGTAATCATCTCGACTCCGCCGCTCTCTACAAGCTGGCCAAAGCACAGGACTGTTGCTGAAATCTACCATCAGCGCGCGGGAGTGTCAAGACATTGATCCTGAGCAGATACAGGCTCTCCGCTTGTGGCATTGAGGACTGCACAGCTGTGCAGTCGAGCTGCTTCCGTGCGTCAGCGCCCGGAGATGGGGAAGGGATGCGGGCCGGCTATCTCAGTCGTGCCCTTTGAGCTTGCGTATCCCTACCCACATTGTGGGCACTGCCAGGGCCGCCATCACCATCTTTATAGCGTCGCCCGGAATGAACGGGGTCAGTCCCCACTCCAGCACCTTATCGCCGGGCACGTAGAACGCCAGCCAGGGCAGCCCAAACGCGTATATTGCGACTTCGCCCAGGAACATTGCCGCCAGCAGCTTGAAGGGGTTCCGACCCCAGCCTCGTTCTACCAGGTAGCCCACTATTGCCGCCGCCACTACGAAGCCGATCAAGTACCCGCGGCTGGCTCCTGAAATCGCCCCTTCCGGCGCAAAAACCGGCAGGCCAATTACCCCCGCTCCCAGGTAGACCGACATGCTGGCTACGCCGCGCTTGCTGCCCAGCACGGCTCCGGAAAGCAGTACGGCAAATGTCTGACCTGTTATCGGCACTGCCGGGTTGATGTAGTACGCTACCTGTGCGGAGAGCCCGGTTAAAGCTGCGTACCCTACAACCAGCAATACGTCAACCATATGGTTCAGCCACGGGGCGCTTCGTGGGACCAGCGCCTCGAATAGGGTCATTTGCCTGCTACCGCTCTGCATGAATACTCTCCTGCTTGCTTGAGGTTCATATTGGCCGGCGAGTTCTGCCCCTCACCGGCAGAATAAGGCTGTCCCAAATGAAGTGGCCTTCACAGCCCTGTTGAGGCCGCCGCTTGAGACGACCTTTAGCGCCAGCAATAAGAGTACCACCTCCGTCGCCTTGTGGCTACCCCTGTAATGGTATTATGTTGATGCCGCTGCCCATTCGCCATACCGGACACGGGGAGGGTTCTAGGTTGTCATATCCGCGCCTCGTCCTTATTGTGTTGACCGCTCTCACTCTTTCTGCATTCACATCTGTTGGATGCCAAAGCGGGTCGCCGCAACCCTCTCCGACACCTGCTGCAAGATAGGCCGGCGCCGCGCCCGTCAGTCGCCCGCCGACGCCGTCAGCCCCCGCGCCTGCCCACACAAGCCAGCGGCACGCCTATTACTACCATGAACCTTATCGCCTAGACTAACAGGCGCGCCACGAGGCCCTGGGGTGGTGGATGAGGGAGCTGGAGAAGGGGATGTGCGGCGCTCCCATCCATTGCAGGCAGGACCCCAACAACGGCCCTGCCTGGAGTAAGGCATGGGGCTCAGCAGAATGGCAGACCAATGTCGTCGACGTCGCTATTCTGTACTCTCCGCAACCCTCCGGGTATGCAACCGGTCAGCTGGTTACCACCTAGCCACAGGATTTCCAGGTTCGAGAGGCTGCCCAGCTCGGACGGTATCTCCCACTCAAGTCGTTACCGCTTAGCCCCAGAACTTCTAGTTCGAGAGTCTGCCCAACTCGGACGGTATCTCCCAGGTCAACTGGTTACCATCTAAGTGCAGAAATTCCAGGTTGGAGAGGCTGCCCAGCTCGGACGGTATCTCACCACTGAACTGGTTGTCTTCAAGACGCACACTGCCTAGTCTGGGGAGGCTTCCCAGCTCTGGCGGTATCTCGCCGCTTAACTGATTGCCGTGGAGCTCTAGGGCTGCCAGGTAATTGAGGTTGGCAAGTTCCACTGGAATCTCCCCGCTCACCTGGTTATCCCTGGTTCCCAGTATTATCAGGTAAGTAAGGCTGCCCAGTTCGGACGGCAGCTCCCCGCTCAGCTGGTTGTCGGTAAGGCGCACATTAAAAACACGCCCGTTGCTGTTAGTGTGGACCCCGTGCCATTCTGCAAGGGGAGCCTCGCTGAGCCAGTTTGTGTTGTTCGTCCAGTTGTCCCCGTCCATAGCGTTATAGAACGCGACCAGGACTTCCCTATCTGTGGCAACGGATCCCAGGGCAGGCGCAGACTCGCTCTCGGCCCCCTCAGTTGCCGGCGCGGTGGTGGTCCCGGACGTGGGCGAGGTCGAAGGCGCATCGGAGCCGCAGGCGGCAGACAGGGCCGCCAGAACCAATGCCAAGGCGCAAATGTGCAGGGGACAGCCTCCTGTTATCCGTCGCAGTATCGTCACGTCTATGTTTCACCTTTCGCAGAGTATATCAAGCATATAATAAGGGCTGAAGCGTATATTGAGAACCCTCAGCCGATTTCATGTAACTGTTCCGGCCGGACCGGTTTCCCTGTTCCCTGCCCTCTCTGGAATGGCCGCGGAGGGGCATGGGAGCGCCTCAAGCGATGGTGAATGCGAAAAGCAAGGGCAGTGGCGTAACGGTGTTAGGGAGTCCACAAACCAAGGGCTTCGCGTCTAAGACGGGACGTGAGCATACGGCGGTTCTGCCGGGGTCGCCGTAGGCCTATCCGAGGTACTTGCCGCCAAACTGGACAAAATCGAGATCCTTCTAATTGAGGTTCAGTCTAGCATGGCGATCTTGCTCTTTCCATGAGAGACTTCTGGCGACAATGCTGTTGGAGACAGCGGCAGGGTTCCAGTTGGCCGTGTAGAGAAGCGGGCTTTCCTGTATTATAGATCGCAAGTGGTACAACTCGGGCCGGGTGCGGGGAGACCTGCGATGGGCAGGAAGGAAGAAGTCCTATGGCGAGTGTGTTGGCAACGCTGGCGGCCCTTGCTGTCATTGGTTTGCTGTTCGCGCTGGACCCTGGCGGGGCTATCGCCCAGAGTGGCTTTCCCGATTACCGGGATATGGACTGGAAGCAGCTCACGGTCTGGGGTTTCCGCACGATTGGCGTCGGCGTCGCGCTGCTGCTCGTGCTGTGGCTTTGGCTGAGTTACCGGCCCAGGCGGGGGATCAAGCATCGGGAGTCAATGGAGTTGGGAACCCGGCAGCGCACTGGGCTGCCGGCGGCAGTGGTATCGGCGCTGGAAGGCCGGGAGGTCAGCGACCGAACACTGCTGGCGGCGATAATCGAGATGTGTCAGCGCGGCGCGTTGCGACTCGAGTGCGTCGGAACGAGGAGCGGTTTCCTATACCGGCTGTCGCAGCAGGGTCCCGCGCAGTTTGAGTGGGAACAGTTGATATTCGACAGCTTGCCATCGCGCCCCACAACAGTTCAAGAGCTGCGTGATTTGGTGGACGAGCATAAGGATGCTATTGGGGACCAGTTGGGGGAGTACATGCAGCGCCAAGACCTTTTCCATGACAACCCGATACGGGTAAGGAGGGAGCGTCTCGCGGATGGATTCGGATGGGCGACATTGGCCGGGGCCTTGATGGGCGTTGGCAGCGGGCTTTGGCTGGCTTTATGGCTGCCCCAATGGTGGGCGAATTCCCTAGTCGGCGCGGTCGTCGGCTGCATATATTGGTTCATTGCGGTCCCGATGCACACGGGTATGCTGCCGCCAACGGAGGCGGGGGCATATGAGATAAGTCAGTGGCTTGGTTTGAAAGAATCTCTGTCCGGACCTGACCCGGCGGACGGACGGGGCGAACCAGATCCCATGTTGGCCTATGCCATCGCACTGGATGCGGCTCAGCCCTGGCTGGACGTTTCAGTCTCGGCTCCACCATGGTTTGGCTCCGGTGAGGTAGCCTCCTTGCGAGCCCACGACCTGGACGTGGCCTATCACGGCTTTATGTCCGCGCCGGAGTGGGGCCTGTCCGGACGGTCTGAGGGCGGGGCGGAAGCGGCTGCGGAGCCAGAGAACGAGGCGGAGCGGGAACTGTTCCAGGAACTGTCCAAATTGGAGAAGTTGCATAGCGAGCAGGCTGAAGGGACGGCGAACAGCGAGGGCGATGCTGGAACGGTGTTGGAGAGGCTACAAGCTGAGGGCGTCACGCCTGAGACGGAGGCGCAAGGGGAAACAACGGCAGATCCCCTGAGTTCACCGCTGGACTATCGGAAGCGCCGGCTTCCGTGGGAGGTGGAGGAGCCCAAGGGCGGACGGGGCGGCGGCGGTTGCTTCATGTGGGTGGTCCGGCTGCTTGGCATAGGGGCGTTGGTCGTGGCGGTCCTGGTCGGCATCAACCTGGCTTCACCGGCCGTCGACCCGTGCCCGGCGGACTCTCCGGGTATCCCGCCACCCGGGCAGCTTCTTGTGATCCTTGATGTGTTCTTGGACGAGTGCGTGAGCGTTGCCGGAGAGGCGGTGTCGCGAGACGTCGGCGAGCTGGTGGTGGAGATGGACCGGGGAGAGTACCTGCAGCGGGTGAGGGTCCGTGGACCGGCGGAGGTCTTCGAGCAGGTTCCCCTGGGCCGCCGGATCCAGGTGGCCGGACGCGTCGGGGAGCATGAGGACGGGGGATACGTGGTCCATTACGGAGTGGACCGCGGGTGGTGGGGCAATCTCCTGGAGAACCTTCCGGGGGACGTTCTCACGCCCTAGAGCTGTACAACCACACTAATCCCTCATCTCCTGACCACGCCTTGGGAATCCCGCCTCGACGCATTGCGGTTGAGGGCGCGGTCGAGGATGTCGAAAGCCCGGTCGATGCTCAGGCGCTCCTCCCTGGGAGATGGTTCCTCCTCCTGATTGAGAAGGGCGTGGGCGATGAGGTCGGCCATAGGGTGCGTAGGTTTAAAGCTGTGGCTAGTACGGTCCACCAACGCTCGCCTTGATATGACCTGGATAGCATACTATAGTTGCTTGGGTAAAATATTGATTGATACATCACGCTGGAGGTGGCTTATGCACGTCTGGCTTTTCTTGGGAACTGTAGTCATAGCCTCGGCGGTGGAGATGGTCGAGACCATGACCATTCTCTTAGCCTCCGGTCTGACACGAGGCTGGCGATCCACAATCGAAGGCGCTGTCGCGGCCCTGTTGCCCCTCACCGGCAGAACAAGGCTGTCTCAAATGAAGTGGCCTTCACGGCCCTGTTGGCGCGCCGCTTGTGACGACCTTTAGCGCCAGCAGTAAGAGTGCCACCTCCGGCCCCTTGTGACTACCCCTTTAGAGGAAGTGAGGGAAGCGCTAAAGTCCCCATCCACTAGTTTTACGATTCAATGCCTTACCCTATACACTGCGCTTACGAAGCTCCGCCGGCTCGAACAAGGCACTGTGTACAGTTCAATAGGTCTCTGTTGAATTCAACTCTCCTTACAAATGAACGGTGAAACGTCTTGCGGTCAACGAATATAGCCCACCACTCCTAAGCAAACAAAACCGGCAAAGTCTTCCCGATTGATAACGGTTCCAGCGAACAGGTAAGATATGTCCCATGACCGATCCCCTCATTTCCACGATTCGCCTCGCACAGATCCCTTCAGCCGCCCGCGCGATGGCCAACGCCTTTGCGAACGCGCCCAGATACACGTTCCTTCTACCGGACGACGATCATCGGCGTGCGAAGTTGCCCTGGGTCTGGGGGACGGCCATACGCGCCTGTGTATACTCCGGCGGAGTTGTCCATGTGGCCCACAATGGGTCCGATAATGGCGTTCTGGGCGTCGCAATCTGGGGTTCCCCACATCAGCGCAGGCATGGCGCCCTTACGTTGCTGCGGTCAGGCCTTTGGGCTTCGCCCATCCATCTGGGCATCCCGGCCTGGCGGCGGCGGCGCGCTCTGGGCCCCGCGCTCGCCGCGATCAAGCCGCCCTATCCATACTGGTACCTGGACGGCATCGGAGTAGACCCTTCAAGTCAACGCAGTGGTCTGGGAAGCGCCCTCATCAATCACATGCTGGCGCGGATAGATAACGACGCCGCCCAGTCCGCATTCCTCGACACCTCCGAGCCTAACAATCTCGGCTACTATGAGCGTTTCGGCTTCCGGGTGACGGCAGAGGCCTCTCTTCCGAATGGGGTTCCCGTTTGGGGGATGACCAGGAAGCCGCGCCCGGAGACCATCGAATAACCCTGCTCGGCTCTTGCTCCCTGTTTGGCGCTTATCTCCCCTTCATCTCTCTCGCATTTTTCTGCCTCATCACTTGTCCCATTTTCGCTGACGACTTACACTACACTTGCAGCCTGGACGATACGACTTTGGAGTGAGAGTTCCCACACCCGCGGAGCCGGACCTGGTCTATAGCGAAATGCAGATGGCGGGTCAAAACACGGGTTGGAGTTCAATGCGAAGAAGCCATGATAGATCTAAAATATGCAAAAACAAGTCTATACAATCTCCTATACTTCGTCGGCAATAGTTCTTTGACCACACCACAGGTATTTGCCGGTGGATTTGGTGAGCTTTTTCGTTTCTGCCCGCCGGAAATATTCTCAGAACAGGAATATGCTTGGCTCAGCAGCGTAAATGAAGCCATCTCTAGTTCCTTTCTTCCCCCGGCGGGAAAGGGAAATGCAGACTACTTCGACGAAGTGCAGCTCACGGCCAGAATTGATGTGCTGATCCTCGAAAGGCATCGCTCGGGAATCTGCGGTAATGACCACAAGCTATGTCGTAGTCGGCCATCTAAGCTTCAGAGAATCCTAATGCCGCTGATAATGTTCCTGGTAAACCGAGGGATCAGGTACCCGATGTTTTTCTTGGCTTTACTTGGTTTTTACCTAATAATAGCTATATTTTCATCGACATTTCTGTTCCTTTTGAGTGGGATGGCTCTGACATTACCGGTCTTGATACCAATCGTACTGCTAATCACAACAGTAGTCGGGTTGTTCACGGACCGCTTGTTGTCTACGATACACGGATACTCGTCAAGGGTTCTTAGCCCTGGCTACAATCAACGCGTAGGACTGATGTCCGCGCAGGCTGGGTTCCTGGGAGACAAGCCTATAATTGACGTGCAATCCATGAAGGCAAGGATCAATGAGCTTCTGTTCTTAGCAAACGAAGATTCACTCACTCCGCAGTTTTTCTCCGGTGGGTTTGATGAACTCTTCTATATCTGCCCTCGGGAGTTGTTTTCAGGACCGAAGTATGAATGGCTTACGAAGATACAGGACGCCATTGAGCATTTCTGCCCTGTGCCTGAGTTACAGGATCCTCCGAGCCTTTACGGCGAAGTGCGATTCATGGACATAATCCGGGAGTTGATACTGGAAAGACATGAGACGGGGCTTTGCGGCAAAGACCACTCATTGTGTCATACACATACTTAAATGTGGTCTGGAAGTGACTATAACTATCTTCCACAGTGTCAGTTGTACTGAACCTGAGAACCAGACTATATATGGAAAGTTTAGGAGACCACATAGCAATGACAATAGAAGATGAGATACATGTAGAATTCGCTGACAGATGCCTCAAAAGCGGCACCAGTACATTCTACAATGTGGAGACTGCAATGGAGATAGTCCGCGTGTGCGCCGAGCGAGGAATTGTTGTCCTCGCATTCGACGGGTATTGGATTGATGGAAAGGATATATACCCTACCTTGGATGGGATGATGAGTGCTGAAAACACGTTCAAAGGTGACTGGGAAGAATGGGTGCGATCTTGCGCCGAAGGAGCATTACACGCATTAGAGGAGTACTCGTTCAGACCCGAATACGTAGTCGAACTGGACTTAAGGTCCAGACAAGAATGGGAGGGTCTAGGATATGAGATCCAACGCTAGTAGCCGCGCATCTCCCTCAGCCTGCTGATGCGTTTCTGCAAGGGTGGGTGTGTGGAGAACATGTTGGCGTTGAAGCCGCTCAACGGGTTGACGATGAACAGGTGGGAGACGGCCTCATTCACCTTCATGGGCTTCTGCTTCGTCGCCTGCTCCAGCTTCTCCAGTGCGCTGGCCAAGGCCCACGGGTTCCGACAGGTGCGAGCGCCCGTCGAGTATCTGAGTATTTGGCGTATTGCGAACATTCACGCCGGCGACACAGTTTCTGACTTAGTGTGGATTCCGGATGCGCCATCCGGCCTTGGTGGGCCCTCTTCCTCGATCTGCGGAGTTCCGTCCGCTTCCACACAGCGGACATGGAATTCATGGCGTCCTTCTTCGAACGGCCAATCGTAGCGCCAGATCACCCATGTAGTATCCGACAGTGGGCTACGTAATTCCGCCTCGCGCCATTCGGGTTCGTTGTCCAGACGCACCTCTACCTTGGAGATGCCTCGCGCGCCGGCGTAGGCAATTCCACCAATGGGGACCAGCTTCCGGTCACCGTCTTCGATTACCGAGTCCACCGCCACCGTATCCACCACAGACGTGGCCTTGACTAGCGCCTCCTTGGACCAACCGCGTTCGACCCAATAGCCCTCCCTATACTCGCCTATGACCTCGATTCCGGTGATCCACTTGGGCTGTTTCATCCCGAAGCGATCGGGAAGCCAAATCCGCAGGGGGAACCCATGATCGAACGGTATCGGTTTGCCGTCCCAGTTGTATGCGAGCATGACCCGATCGTCGGAGTGGATCAAATCAAGATCGACGGTCTCGTAAAACCCGTCGCCACTGGATACTAGCAGGTAGCGCGCGCCACTTTGGGGTCTGACATCGGCAAGAATGTCCTGCAGGCTGGCGCCGGTCCAGTAGGTGGTTCCTATCAGCGAGCCACCCACCCGATTAGAGATGCAGCTCAAGGTGACAAACTCATTGCGAGCATCGTACCTGGTCTGGAGGTCCTCCAGGGTAAGGTTCACCGGGTTATCCACGAGGCCGGTGATTGGTAGGGTCCATGTTGCGCCATCGATCACAGTTGGCTCCGAACGGATGAAGACCTTGTAGTGGTCTCTGACGGCAGTATATTCCGGCCGCGTCCCGAGAGCCGGTGTGACGGGGTCGTTCTCGTTGGGCAGATCTATAGCCGTCGCGACTTGGGGCATGCTGGCATTCATCCTCTCCAATTCGGCTTCCAAGCGATTGCGCTCGCCCATTTCGAGGACGCGCCCCAAGCCGGCGCCGGCAACAGTGACGGTGGCCGCAGCCGCGCCCATTTTGACGAGAAACTGCCGCCTGCCGACGACTTCCACGGACCGCGTCCGTTCCTGTGCCAACGAGCCGAGAGTCGTAAAGGAGAACTCGGGTAGCAGTATGCGGGCCGTGGCGACTGTGCCGACGCCCCAGACACAGAACACGCCGAGTACCCATAGGAAGGCGAATAGCACGGGGATCGAGGACTGGGCCATGCTCGCCGAGATGATTGCGATCGGCAGGCCAAAGGCGGCGCCCACCAGGAGGCCCGAAGCAGGACCGCTGTCGGTAGGCCGGCGTCCAATAGCGCTATATACAATGATGGTTGCTGCGATTCCCGCGGTGGCAAACGCCAGGATCGCCTGGATATGTTCGGCGGTCTTCGCTGTGTCCGCGACGTTGAGGCCTAGCATTTCCAGGCTATCAATCATCAGATCAATGCCGAACGTCACGATCGGCCCAGGCAGAATTCGGGCAATCCAGTCAAAGGTGTCATACGGTGGGAATGGGAGGTCGAGCCACTTGTCTGCTAGGTACATCACTGAAACCATAGGTACAATGAGCAAGCCACCGACCAAAGCGCCGAGCCCGATGGTCTGAATCTTCATTGGATACCCCCTTTCACTAGGCCTTAAGAACCCTTGCAATTTACCAGATGGCGGTGAATGTTGGCAACCGATCTCTTTACCAGATTATACGCTTGACCGGACAGGGCCGGATTGCCCCAGCTGTGCCAGTACTTAGTTATGCGCAGCACAAACGGTCTCCTGTGCAACGTAGTCTCGCTTGCCCGGCACGAGATAGGCAGAGGAGGTGGCTGAACTCTTGTATCCGTCGCCCCCGACATTGCAGGAATCCAGGATTCTTGCTTCCGCAGGGATGGGGGAAGAAAGACACACTATCCCAACGAAGTTGGAAATACCACCACGTATCAGGAATACGAACCTGTTTGGCTTATTGACGCAGCGCCTTGAGCGATATTAGGATTAGCAGTTAGAGATGAGATTGATGAGCGGAAATCTGAAGTCAGCGTTAATCGTTATCTGCATCACGCTGATGCTTGCGGCGTTGATTGCGTGCGACCCCGAACCCACGCCGACGGCAACTTCGATGCCAACTGCCGCTCCGACCGCTGCGTCAATCCCCGCTCCGACTCTCACGCCTGAACCCACGGCTACCCCAGCGCCAACACCCACGCCCACCCCAACTCCGGCGCCCACGGCTACGCCGACACCGGCGCCTACTGCCACCCCTGAACCCACACCAGCGGCAACCCCTGAGCCGACAGCTACCCCCGAGCCGGACACCTCCCTGGACTTTGATCCTCTGGTGGTCCGCGGCGCTCTTTCCAACGGTCTGAGCTACTACATAAGGCACAATGAGGAGCCGCGAGACAGGGCGCAAATTGCGCTGGTTGTAAAGGCCGGCTCTGTCCATGAAGAGGAGTCCCAGCGGGGGCTGGCGCACTTCGTGGAGCATATGGGGTTCAATGGGACGGAGCGCTTCGCCAAGCAGGAGATAGTTGAGTACCTGGAATCCATAGGAAACATCTTTGGCCCTGACGTGAACGCCCAAACCGGCTTCGATGACACGAGGTTCTGGCTGGAGATTCCGACCGACGACTCCGAAATAGCCGAAACCGCCTTCCAGATTCTAAGCGACTGGGCCTACGGAATATCCTTCGATCCGGAAGAGGTGGACCTCGAGAGCGGTGTGGTCCTGGAGGAGTGGCGCCTTTATCAAGGGTTCGGTTCCCGGCTTCAGGACAATCTGCTCCAACTGCTATTCGGTTCCTCCCTCTACGCCAATCGGAGTCCCATTGGCCTCCCGGAGGTGGTGGAGAACGCGACGGCAGAGCAACTGAGGGAGTATTACGAGCGCTGGTACCGCCCTGACCTGATGGCCGTGGTGGCCGTTGGCGACTTCGATGTTGATGAGATGGAAGCCAAGGTTAAGCAACACTTTGCGCCGCCACCCGAGGGCGAGGCCAACCAGGAGCTCGCCGCTGTCGGTCCCTCCACCGATAGACCGAGCATCGAGATTCCCGGCCACGAGACGCCGTGGATTGAAGTGTTCACGGACGCCGAGTCGCCGGGTACCCAGTTTGTCCTGATCCAGAAGCTGGCCCCGGACATGGGTCAGGACCAGGCGGCGTTTCGTCGCTTTGTTGTCGAAAGGCTCGCCTTCATGATGCTGAACGCGCGACTGTTCGAGCGGGGCCAAGTCGAAGACCCACCATATCTGTTTGCTCAAGCCCTTCGTTCTCCGTATGTGGAACCGTTGGACATCCTGCAGTTCGCAGCGTGGGCGCCGCCGGAAGGGATCGAGCGCGGGTTAGCGGTTGTGCTGGAGGAGCTGCAGCGCGTCAGGCAGCACGGCTTTACCGATGGCGAACTGGCCCGGGAAAAGAGCAACCTGTTGCGATCGGTGGAGAGCTCTTACAAGCAGCGAGACCAAATACCGTCACAAGACTTTGTAAACGAGTACGTGGACCACTTCTTGACCGGGACACCGGCTCCGGGCATAGAGACTGAATGGGAGCTGTACCAGGATCTGCTGCCGCAGATCACCCTGGTGGAGTTCGTTGCCGTGGCGGAGTCCTGGACAAAATCAGAGGACACGGCCCTTCTGGTCGTCAGGCCTGCGGAGACTGAGGCCATCTCGGATAGCGAATTGACGGCCGCGACCCTGGCGCAGCTCGAAGCTGCAAGCAACCTGGAGGTAGACCCCTACGCAGACATCCTTGAGGATGTCCCCCTGCTGGAGACGATTCCAACTCCGGGCAGTATAACGGATGAAGAGCAAATCGAGTCCATAGACGTTCAGAGTTGGACCCTTTCCAACGGCATTACGGTGATTGCCAAGCAGACCGACTTCCGCGACGATGAAGTGGAGTTCAGCGGCTTCAGCCCTGGCGGGCATTCGCTGGTAGCTGACGAGGACCATGTGTCCGCCCTTCACGCCGCGCAGCTGGTTGCCGGAAGCGGCGCTGGTCCGCACGACAGCGTGGCTCTGGAGAAGCTGCTGGCCGGCAAGAGGGTCTCGGTGTCCCCCTTTATTGGAGAGCTCTTCGAAGGGTTTACAGGCAGCGCCTCACCGGAGGACATGGAGACGCTGTTCCAACTGATCACGCTTTACGCAACCGAGCCACGGCTTGACCCGGTCTTCTTCGCAAGGTATGAGGAGCAGCTGCGCAGCATCGCAGAGATCAACGCTGCCCAGCCGGACTCTGTTCTCTTCGACACCGCCAATACAGTGCTGGCCCAGGACCACTTCCGCCGCCGCCATCTCACGGTCGAACTGCTGGAGGAACTGAGCCTGGAGCGGGCGGAAGCGGTCTACGCCGACCGCTTCGCAGACCTGAGCGACGCAACATTCGTCTTCGTGGGAGCGTTCGATTGGGATAACCTGCGGTCGCTCGCTGCCACGTATCTGGCCAGCCTGCCTACCACCGGACGAGCGGAAGCGTGGACGGACCACGGCATTGACCCGCCGATGGGCGTGGATGACCACGTCGTCCGCAGCGGCATCGAGCCGCGCAGCAACACTGTGCTGGTGTTTGCCGGGGATATGGAATGGAGCCGCGGGGAGGCGCTCGCCCTTGACGTGGCGGGTGAGATTCTGGGAATCCGCCTGCGCGAGAGAGTGCGTGAGCAGTTGGGCGGCGCCTACAGCATTCGGGTGAACGCACATGCTTCCACCATTCCAGACACCGAGTATCTGGTATCCGTCATTTTCGGCAGCGACCCCATACGCGTTGAGGAGCTATTCCAGGAGGTGATTGATGAGGTGGACTGGCTGCGCGAGGGAGGCGAGCAGAAATACCTGGACACGGTCAAGGAGCAGGTGCGAACGCGGCGGCAGGAGCAGTTGAGGGAGAACGGGTTCTGGCTCAGTCAGATCCGGGACGCGGTGCAGCGAGGCGAGGCTTTCACGGAGATAATCGGCTTCGATGAATTGTTGGATGCCTTGACCCTGGAAGACGTCGTCGCCGCAGCCGAACGCTACTTCACTCCCGATAGCTACATGCGGGTTGTGCTGTTCCCGGTAGAAGAATAAGCCTCCAACACGGATTGTCGGTCTGCCCCCGCCATTCGCTGGACCTCCCAACTCGCGTAGAGTATCTAATGCACGGAGGTGTACTATGATGCCAATGCCCCCAAGAGGAGACTGGAAGACCATCGCCGCTGACAAACTGAATCGTATAGGCCGCCGTGACAGCGCCAAGGCGCTGTACGGAATCAACGACCAGAACCGGCCGCCGGCCGACGAGATGCTGCTGTCCCAACGGCGCGAAGCAAGCAGGCGCCGCGCAGCCATGCCCAAGCCCCGTTCCCAAGTCGGGCCTCGCCCGGTTCCGGGCTTGGTTCAACCTCTAGCGTCGCCTCGCGCCCCTTAGCGCGTGTCCAAAACCGCCCAGCGCGCCGATCTGCCAACCCTCGGAAACTGGTCCAAGAGAGATGTTAGTCTTGGTCAGTAGGAAAGAGGGGAGATGCCAACGCGCACTCACTACCGCCTGGTGAACAATGGCCGTGTCCAGCTCGGCTCGTATTGCCGGTGGCGCGCGGCATGGATGGAGATAGCGCGCCCTCCCTTTGACAATTCGCAGGGGACTTGGTAACGTCTTCCACACAAACCAACGCT
Source organism: Dehalococcoidia bacterium (assembly GCA_965247645.1). Classification (GTDB taxonomy): domain Bacteria; phylum Chloroflexota; class Dehalococcoidia; order Lucifugimonadales; family UBA2985; genus JAPPHY01. The sequence goes on along the minus strand of OZ252024.1, from coordinate 661,638 downwards.
TTGGAGGCCAACGTGGATCGCAGTCTGGATAGGGTAGAAATGGACAAAATCGTGTCGCTGTGCAAGCGCAGGGGCTTCATATTCCAGTCCAGCGAGATCTATGGCGGCCTCGCTTCCACGTATGACTACGGCCCGCTGGGCGTTGAGCTCAAGCGCAACATCCGGGACTCCTGGTGGAAGCGATTCATCCAGGACAGGGACGACATGGTGGGCCTGGATGCCGCCATCCTCATGCATCCCCAGGTGTGGGTCGCCTCTGGCCACGCCGACACCTTCACCGACCCGCTGGTCGAGTGCAGGGCCTGCCACCATCGGTTCCGCGCCGACCACCTGGAGTCGGACGCCAAGGTCTGCCCCGACTGCGGCGGCGGCCTCACGGAACCCCGCAACTTCAACCTCATGTTCAAGACCTTCATCGGCCCGGTGGAGGACTCCGCTTCCCAGGCCTACTTGCGCCCGGAGACGGCCCAGGGCATCTTTGTCAACTTCCAGAACGTCCTGGTCGCCACTCGCAAGCGCCTTCCCTTTGGCATCGGGCAGATTGGCAAGTCCTTCCGCAACGAGATCACCACGGGCAACTTCACCTTTCGCACCCGCGAGTTCGAGCAGATGGAGATTGAGTTCTTCGTCAAGCCCGGCACAGACCAGGAGTGGCACCAGCGATGGATGGACGACTTCATGGCCTGGTTCACGGACCTGGGCGTTCGGCCAGACAGGCTGCGACTGCGCCCGCACACCGACGAGGAACTCTCCCACTACGCCAAGGCCACCTCCGACATCGAGTACAGCTTTGCATGGGGCTGGGGCGAGCTGATGGGCATTGCCAACCGCACGGACTTCGACCTGAAGGCCCACTCTCAGCATAGCGGCGTGCGGCTGGACTACTTCGACGACGAGGCCAACGAGCGCATTGTGCCCTACGTTGTGGAGCCGGCCCTGGGCGTAGACCGCGCCCTGCTCGTCTTCCTCTTCGACGCCTACGACGAGGAGACCGTTGAGGGTGACACTCGCGTGGTGCTCCACCTCCACCCGGCCATCGCCCCGGTGAAGGTGGCCGTGCTGCCCCTGAGCCGCAACGAGAGGCTTGTCCCCAAGGCCCGCGAGGTGTACGACATGGTGCGAAAGCGCTTTGTGTCCCAGTACGACGACGCCCAGTCCATAGGCCGGCGATACCGCCGCCAGGACGAGATCGGCACGCCCCTGGCCGTGACGGTGGATTTCAAGACCATCGAGGAGGACAACGCCGTCACCATCCGAGACCGGGACACCATGCAGCAGACCCGCGTCCCCATATCGGAGCTGGTGGACACGCTGTCGGCCAAGCTGGAGGGGTAGGGGAGTGCGGGTGTACTATTTCTAAAGGAGGGAGCTATGAGAGTTACATACGATCCGAAGGTAGACGCTCTGTACATAAGGTTCAGCTATGGATCCGCAAGAATCGTGCATCCGACAGGAGATGAGACCATGGCCATAGACTTCGACGCGGAGGACAGAATCGCAGGCATTGAGATACTGGACGCCAGCCTCCGCTTTGCAGACCTGGACATCCTCAAAGAGGTGACGTTTGAGGAACTGGGCGTCAAGCAGCCTTCCTGAACGTCTGCGTTCCCATCCCGGAGCTGGTGGACACGCTATCGGCCCGGCTGGAAGGGTAGGGGGGAGCGGGGGGCGTTAGTAACTTCAACTAGGTTAGACTCTTGACGGCCTCCTTGACACCCGAGCTGACCAGTCGCCCGTCAAAGGCTCTCTCAAAACTAGCATTATCTGAACTACTTCGGAATAATTGCCTCAGCTGAAGAGTCTGTCCGCTCTCCTCGGCCACTCCCTCTTTGACGTCCACTACGTACTTTACTGCTTCTACTGCTAGCCTATGTAGTTCAGGAAACCAGACTTCAATATCTTTAGCTAACTTGCTCGCAGTTCTAGTGTCTACATCCTTGTAAATCTTCTTATCAAGACTCGCGATTAATCCTCTTCCGATCAACCACAAAATATGAAGCCTGCCATGCTCTCTAAAGTCTCCCCTGACCTGAGTCTCATCGTAATGCGCTTGGTATTCTTGTTGGACATTCTTATACGTTAGCCATGGAAGCCACAAAAAAACAGCAGTTACTCCTTCAAAGAAAACTTCCTTGTAAGTTCCGCTCTTTGTGTCCATTGAGCGAGGTATGTCACGCAACTTATCCTTGGCCTGACCAGGGGAGCCCATGAAAGCCCATGTTGCTTGTGCAATGTCCTTTATTGTGACTCGCTCTGCCTTAGATTGCACCATATGGGCGTACTCGCCGCGCCTCAGTTCATAAAATACGGGAGTAGGTAGTTGTTCAAATTCCTTCTGGAGCTTCTGCTGGGTTGGATCATTAAACAGAAAGTCCCAGTCCTTCATTTGGTTTTGGTGGTTGCTAGTAATGCTTATATCTCTCTCCAAAGTCGGCGCAGCAACGACCTTTAGCAACACATGACTGTCGCTCAAATTTCCACCGCGTCTCCAATAATCCCACAGGCTGTAGGTTGTCTGACAACCATTAACAACTTGGAGGTCTCGTACTGTGGTTACATCGTTACCGTTAGATCTCCGAGGCGTGGTGAATGAATGGCAGACCGCAGACAACCCGTTGTTTAGGAGATGGAATAGCGGCCGCTTAACATCGTCATCCAGGGTAGCGGCGATTTCTTTGTTTACCTTGGCTGCGCTCAGTGGGCCCCTCGGATTCCTGCGAAAAATCTTGTACTTGTAAGCGTTGAATATCTTCGCCAGTTCCTCAGCTTGCAATGTAGCCATTACACAATCGAATCCCCCAGTAGGTGAAAGGTGCCACTGCTCTTTCTGAAGTTGAAGGTCTATGACCAACTCAGTGTCATCTATGGTGGAATCAAACTGGTTGAGAATTTCTTCGACATCGCAAATTAGAACGTTGTGGCCGACTTGTACTGGTTCTCCAGCCACATAGAGTACTAAGCTCTCTTTGTTCCATTTGTCAGCGGCGGCCCGAAGTGGTTGTGTGGCTCGTCCTGTACTCAAGAAGAATAGTTGCAGAGCGAATCCGTCCAGAATCTTTTCTCGAAAGAGCGGTACTAGCTGCAGGAGTTTTTGGTTGGTGACTTTGGCCAATGCTTGTGGATTAGTCAGTCGGGAAGGTGCTTGTATAAAGTTTGCTAGATCTTTACTGGGTATGTTTTGAGGCTTGCTATGATACTTGGATTGGAATAGGAAAATTGTGTGTCCGTCTTCATCAATGTGGTAGGCGTCTACCTCCAAGTCGTCCTTGCCGTCGGTAATGTTTTCCAGCAGATCGTCCTGAGTCGGCATGTTCTCAGCTTGGCTTAGGCAAAGTCTAGTGCTCCAGTAAAGAAATCCCTTTTCCAACGCTCCCTTGAATAGTTGCTGGCTTGTACCTTCCACTAAGCTGGTTAGCCTATTTATCCGCTCTTGCTGTATTTCCTTTACTCCAGGCATTCTGCACCTCGCACGGCTACTTTGCTAGAGTTTAGCAGATGTGGACCACTTGGACCACCGATAAACCCTTGACACGACCATTCTGGTCCGATAAGGTCCAGTTCCATCTCTTCAAGGAGGGCTAAGCAATGGGACTGGACATTGGGATAATGAGTATTCAGGCCTTGGAGCGCCCGCGTGGAACTTCTTATCAGTTCGCGTGGGAGTTAGCCCACGAAGCCAGCGTCTATGGCACTATGAGCGGGGATGGCAACAGCCTTGGGTATTTCACTAAACCGGAAGTCCGGCGTCTGCTTGACGAGTTTGCTGAACAACAGACACTTACCCCGGATCAAACGGCGGAAGTGTGGACTTGGGTGGAGTCACTGCCATGGGACGGGGATGATATAGAGTTGCACTTCAACTGGTAGCCACTCCCGTGCCCACGCGGTACAATAAGCCCCGGAGGGAGGCCATGATCCGAGAATACATAGACGCGGCCATGACCGGGGCTAGGTACGAGACCCTGTCTGACGACGGCTCTTTTTTCGGGCGGATTCCGGGTTTCCAGGGCGTGTGGGCAAATTGCGATACCCTTGAGGAGTGTAAGAGGGAGCTTGAGGACGTGTTGGAGGACTGGCTCCTGTTCAGTATCTCCCTAAACTTGGACGTGCCTGTAGTGGATGGCGTTGACCTCAAGTTCAGGGGAAGCACCTGAGCGCCGTTGGGGCCATGCGCATACTCCACTTCTCGGACGTACATATAGGCGTGGAAAGCTACGGCTCCACAGACCCGGACACCGGCCTCAACGCCCGCCTGCTGGATTTCCTTGCCACCTTCGATGAGGTGGTGGACTACGCCCTGGACAACGCCGTCGACCTCGTCCTGTTCGCCGGCGACGCCTACAAGAGCCGAGACCCGTCGCAGACGCACCAGCGGGAGTTCGCCCGTCGCATCGCCCGCCTGTCCCACGCCGGCGTCCCCGTCTTCCTGCTGGTGGGCAACCACGACCTGCCCCACGTAGCCAGCCGGGCCACCGCCCTGGACATCTATCCCACGTTGTCGGTGCCCAACGTGACCATCGGAGATCGCCTGCAAACGTACCGGGTGGACACGCGCGGCGGCCCCGTGCAGATTATCGCGCTGCCCTGGATACGTCGCAGCGCATTCCTGGCCAGGGAGGAGACCCGCAGCTTGAACATAGACCAGATAAACCAGCAGCTTCAGGAGCGGGTGACCAATCTGCTGGCGTGGGAGGCTCAGCGACTTGACCTGGCCATCCCCGCAATCCTGACAGCCCACGTCTCTCTGAACACGGCCCGCACAAGCTCCGAGCAGTCGATGCTCCTGGGCAGAGACCCCGTGCTGATGCAGAGCGCGCTTGCCCAGCCCACCCTGGACTACGTAGCCCTGGGCCACATCCACAAGCATCAGGTACTATCCACCAACCCTTACGTGGTCTACTCCGGCAGCCTGGAGCGCGTGGACTTTGGCGAGGAGGACGATGAGAAGGGCTTTTGCATCATCGACCTGGACGCCGCCGGGCCGCCGGGCCGCCGGCTTGTCGACTTTCGATTTCAGCCGGTCAAGGCCAGGCGATTCCTCACCATCCCCGTCTCCGTAACGGCGGAGCAAGACCCAACGCAGGAGGCGCTGAAGGCCATAGCCCGCAGGCGCGTGGATGGGGCGATAGTGCGGGTGAGGGTGGAGATGCCGCAAGAGGTAGAGGCGCAGCTTAGGGAGAACGAGGTCCGGAGCGCGCTAGCCTCGGCGCAGTTCGTGACGCCGATAGTGCGGGATGTGACGCGGGAGCGTCGCACGCGGCTGGGGGGGACGCTGGTGGAGGGGCTGTCGCCGCAGGAGGCGCTGCGGCTGTACCTGGAGACGGCGAGTGTGCCGGCGGAGAGGGCGGAGCTGCTTCTGAGCTACGCGGAACGCCTGATAAGCGAGGAGTCGGAGGGCGGGTAGGGGCCGGATGGATGCACGTTGCCACGAGCATGACGAAAATGTAGGGGCGGTTCGCGAACCGCCCCTACGGAAGCATGGATGCCCGTTCCGTATCGCAGTACGGGACATCCCTGCATGGCCGGGGCGGTCGTCCGTCCCTTGTTCTCTCAGCACATATGGTACAGAGGCTCTAGAATGAGCCATGAGCAGATTAGCAGTACGGACCATCATCGAAACATGGAAGGTGTGCGATCAGAACGTCTCGGAAACGGCCCGGCGTTTGCACGTAGACCGCCGGACCGTCAAACGCTGGGTGGATCGAGGGCGGCAGCCCTGGGGTTACGTGCGCTGGCAGGGCGTGCGGCGCAAGTCTACTGCACCCAAACACCCCAAGCGTGCGCTGTGGGGGGAAGCTGCCGCCGAAGTGCGAAGGTGGAGGGAAGCGACTGGCTTCTGTCGGGAGAAGCTAGCGGTCTTGGCCCAGGCTCAAGGGCTGGAGGTCTCGGCATCGACCATTCATCGGTATTTGCAACGCGTGGGCTTGGTTCGCCCCAGTACGAAGCGACGGCGGCCTCGCTTTCAGAACGGCCAAGTCATGCGGCCTCGTAACTGCCCAGGCTTAGGCTACCTTCAGATGGACGTGAAGTACGTCACTCCTGAGTTGTCTGGGTTGCCGTACACTTGCTACCTGTACGCGGCGATGGACATCTCCTCTCGCTACAAGGTTGGGCTAATCCTCCCCAAGCTGGATGAGGGGGGAACACTCTTGTCCCTGTACTATGCCACACAGCAGTTCCCCTTCCCGTTGCACTACGTCCAGACGGACAATGGATTGGAGTTTCAGAGACGCTTTCACGCCAAGTGCGCCGAACTCGGCCTTGAACACTTCTACATCCACAAGAGTTCTCCCAATGAGAACGCTGTAATCGAGCGGAGTTTCCGCACGGACGAGGAGGAGTGCTTCTTCCGGTTAGAGGAAGCGCCCCAAGACCACCAGGAGCTGAACACTTGGTATCAGCGCTTCCTTGATGCCTACAACACTACCCGACCACACATGGGCATCAATATGCTTACTCCAAAGGAGGCTATCGCCCTGTACCAAAAGTCCTGAGAGATTAAGCCGTCCTTGACACCCCATGCGGCCTTTGCTAGCATTGCCACATCGTCGCTGTAACGACGCCAAGAGGCAACGGCGCCCCAATCAACCTGCCCAGGCGAGTCCTAGCGTCGCAGCCTCCAACAATAGGAGTGACCCTCTGTGGAGGCAGCGCGGAACCAACCCGAAGCTACCCCTGCCATTCTGCTCAAGTACCTGGACGGAATGGAGAACGCTCTTGCTGAATTGCTGTCTCCCAACGATCCCACCCTGCGCACTATGCTCCTGTACCACATGGGTTGGGTGGATGAGCGCGGCCACCCAACAACCCTGAGCCAGGGGAAACGGCTGCGTCCCTCTCTCTGCATGTTCGCCTGTGAGGCCGTGGGCGGCGAGCCGGAGCAGGCCCTGCCGGCGGCGGCGGCGCTGGAGCTTATACACAACTTCTCACTCATCCACGACGACATTCAGGACGGCGACTTGCAGCGTCATCATCGTCCCACCATGTGGGCGGTCTGGGGCAAGCCCCCGGCCCTGCAAGCCGGTAACGTGATGCGGGTCCTGGCCGGCATGGGCGTCCATCGGCTCCTGGGAGGCCGGATTGAGCCGGACGTGGTCGCTGCCTGCTGCCGCGCGCTGAACGACGCCTGCCTGGGGATGATAGAAGGCCAGTACCTGGACATGGACTTCGAGGGCCGGAGGGACGTGGACACATCTGCCTACCTGGAGATGGTCGCCCGGAAGACGGGTGCGCTGATCCGGTCTGCCATGCAGATGGGGTCACTGGTCGGCAATGCCGGCGCGGAGAGCGTCCGGGCGATGACTCTGTGCGGCCACTACCTGGGGTTGGCCTTCCAGATAAGGGACGACTACCTGGGCGTGTGGGGCCGCGAGGAGGAGACGGGCAAGCCGATAGGGAACGACCTGCGCCGTAAGAAGAGCTCGCTGCCCCTGGTGTACGCCCTGGAGCGGGCCGGCGACGCGGAGAGGGAGCAGCTGCAATCCATCTATGCCAAGGAGCAGGTGGACGATGGCGACGTCGCATCAATGATGGCGGCGCTGGAGGAGCTTGGCGTCGCCGACTACGTTCAGAGGCTCGCCGAGCGGCAGGCTGTCCTGGCGCTGGAGGCCCTGGACGGCCTGGAGATCACGGCGAGGGCGCGGGAGGAGTTGCGGCAGCTTACGGACTTCCTAATGACTCGTCAGCGATAGTCGGGCGATAGGGGAGAACCGAGGGGATGGATAGGCCGCGGGCTGAGATATTGAAACCTTCGCGTCGCTGTGCTAGGGTAGCTTTCCTGAGCATGGCCGGACGGCCCTAGAGGAGAGAGAATATGGCGGTGGTAAGCAGAAAAACTCACGTCAAATCGCCGGTGGAGCTGGTATTCGCCTATTTGACTGACCTGGAGAAGCACGTAGAGTGGTCGGGTGAGCTCAGCTTTGGCCTGGAGAAGATCCAGAAGGTCACGCCTGGGCCGTTGAAGGAAGGCTCCGTCTTCAAGTCGCAGGGGAAGCTTTCGTACAAGGCCGGGGTGGAGGAGACCTCCGTCGTTACCGAGATCGAGCCCCATCGCCGGTTGGCCTGGGAGACGGTGAGCGACGCGCCGGGACAGCAGAACACCTTTTGCTGGGCCTACACGCTGGAGCCGCGGGGCGACGGCACAGACCTGACCTATACACTGGTAGAGCGCAAATTCAGCCCCAAACCCATTCAGATGCTGTTTCCGCTTACCATGTGGCTCATAGACCGGAAGGTCTTTGGCAAAGAGATGGTGGCGGGCCTGCATAAGATAAGGGACGCCCTGGAGCGTTAGCCGCCGGGCTATGCGGCCACCCGCACCACGCTGTACAGGTGGCGGAACAGCTTGAACACGTCCACGGTCCAGGTCAGGGGGTTTACCGCCCTGGCCGGATCCATGTGCTGGAAGAAGACGAACTCCGTATAATTGACATCCCCGCGTCCCTCCAAGGCGGCCGCCAAGCGTCGCGACTCCTCCGCCGGCACGTTGTCATCCTTGGAATCGTGCATGACGAGCAGCCTGGCCTTTAAGTCTCCCAGGTTTTGGTTTGGAGAGATGCTTATCATCTCCTTCCGGAAGTCCTCCGGCATCCTGCTCAGCAGCTCGTCAGCCTCTTCTTTGGACACCCCGCTCAGCAGACTAAAGACGGTCTTGCCGGTGTCGCTGAGGCCCTCCACGTCTCCCGGAGCCGGCTCCTCCTCATGCGCAAACACGCGGGTCAGCAACTCCCTCTCTTCCGGGCTCTCCACGCTCTCGATGAGGTGGTTGCGGAAGGTCTCCAGAGTCTGACGGCTGGGCTCCCAGGGTTCCTGGCGGTCCTCATCGAATCTGGTGCGGCTGGCGATGGACACCAGTAAGTCTCTGGCGTCGAAGTAGCCGCCAAAGGAGTTGACGAAGGCCACGTCCTCCCTTATCCGGGAGTCCTGGGCCGCGACCATTGAAAGAGACGCGCCTACGCAGAAGCCGCCCATCCCCACCCGCTCAGGGTCCACGTACTCCAGGCCGCGTAGATACTGGAAGGCGTTGACCAGGTTGTCCACCTCCGCCGGGTCTATCCTGTACTGGGTCATGCTCTCCGACCACGGGACCATGACCACCATGCCGGATCGGGCCAGCGCCTCGGCCAGATTCACCACGCGCTCATCATCGCGGCCGGCGGGGTTGACGCCCAGGAACAGTAGGACCGCTGCCTGTCCATCCCTGTTCCTGTGTCTGTAGAGGTCGGCTACGCCCACTCCCTGGGCCTGCGGGAAGGAGACCTCTTCTCTGAGCGGGTCCGCGGTATACCACTCCAGCGGCTTCACAGGAATCGCGGGCAGTACCTGAAACACCAGGCCTGCCGTCTTGGCTGCCGTGCGTCCCTGTGGCGTCGCAACGGCGAATACGGCCATAAGCGCGCCCAACAGGGCCAGGGCTAGGGCAGCTCGCCCCAGTATCCTGCGTAATCTCATCGCCCGATGCTCCAAAGCATTACTCTATCGTAGCGCTGCCGCCTCAGGCTACCGCAGGAACGACAGAGGGTTGAAGGATATACTCCGGTCGTATACGTCCAGCCCCTCGCGGCTCTTCACGTATCCCACTACGGCGTAGGTGACGGGCGTAGCGACTGTTTCGTAGAGCACCTTGACGATCCACTGGGTGAGTATCAACTCTGCCAGGGTGCCTCCCGCGGCCGTGCCAATGAAGGCCACTGTGATGAACACCGCGGAGTCGGCCCCCTGGCCGACGATGGTTGAGCCGATGGTGCGGCTCCATAGCCAGCGTCCCTGGGTTGCCACCTTGAGCCTGGAGAGCACGATAGAGTTGGAGAACTCTCCCACCAGGTACCCGGCGAAGGACGCTGCCAGCAGCCGCGGTGTGTATCCCAGGATGGCATCGTAAGCGTCCTGCCCCTCCCAGAAGGGAGCGGATGGCAGCATACCTGCGACCCAGAACCCCATGACCGCCACGGTGTTGCACAGAAAGCCCAGCCAGATAACGCGCCTGGCGAAGCGGAACCCGTACACCTCCGTGAAGATGTCCCCCAGAACGTAGGTGGCGGGGAACAGGACGATAGCCGCGGGCAGTATGCGCCCCCACACCTCTATGATCTTGACCGCGACGATGTTCGATGAAATCAACAGGGTCACGAACAGGGCGGCCAAGACGAGAAAGAGGCCTGTAACACGCGGCCCGTCGGAGTAGTACGACATATGTATCTAAACGATCGAGAGGTCTGCGCTTCCCATCTGCTTGTTGTCTGCCCACCCCCGGGCCTTGCCCCGGAAGCGCCCATGACGGGGGGAGCTCACAGCGTCCAGTCTACTTTGCCCCCCACTGATGGTCAATAGACCGAACAGTGAGGTATTCTTTTAGTCCTGCCGGCCCGCGCCTCCTCTTTCCCCTCTGGGCGCCCACGTTCGCGGGCACGACGATGGTAAGGCACGTTCGCGGGCATGACAAACACGCGACCGCCGCCTGTCACACGCAGGGGCAGGTTTGAGAACCTGCCCCTGCTAACACATGCAATGCTAAGGCAAACCATGAAAGAGTGATGTATACTGACTTCATGCCGCCACTGCTCGAAGCCAAAGGTCTCACGAAGCGCTACGGACGCACCGTTGCCCTCGACGGTGTGTCCTTTGACGTTGGCGAAGGCGTGACAGCGTTGTTGGGCCCCAATGGAGCCGGCAAGAGCACTGCGATGAAGCTCTTCCTTGGACTCATTCAACCCACCTCCGGCACGGCTACAATCCTGGGCGAGGAGCCTTACCGGTCCGTAGAGGTCCGATCCCGCATAGGCTATATGCCGGAGCACGAGTCGCTCCCCAAAAGCATGGCCGCCTCCGAGTTCCTGATGCACATGGCGCAGGTGAGCGGCATCCCGCCCAGCCAGGCCCGTACCCGCGCCGCAGACGTCCTCCGACACGTTGGACTGGACGAGGAGCGCTTCCGGCCAATGGGCGAATACTCCACCGGTATGAAGCAGCGGGTGAAGCTGGCCCAGGCAATTGTCCACGACCCAGTCCTGGCGCTGCTGGACGAGCCCACCGCGGGCCTGGACCCGGAAGGACGCCTGGAGATGCTGGGCCTCATCAGCCGCACGGCCAACACCTTTGGCATTAGCGTGATGCTCTCCACCCACCTCATGGGAGACGTGGAGCGCACGGCGGACTCGGTAATCGTGCTGGAGGCCGGCGCCCTTGCGCAGACGGGGGCCGTCGCCAAGCTCACTGAGGAAACGGAGACGCTGCTCATAGAGGTCGCCGACCGGCAGGAGGAGTTCGCCGAGGCTCTGGCGGGCGCGGTGTGCGGGCAGCCAGCAACGGGCCGCTGCTGTTGGTGGAGCATGCGCGCGAGGAGGACTACGACCTCATCCGCGACGCCGCGGTGGAGTCCGGCGCGCGGCTTAGACGGCTCTCGCCGGAGCGCCGCGACCTCACCGACATATTCAGGAGCAGGCCGGAGTGATAGAGCGAGAGGCAGAGGTTTTTGACCTTGGATACCAGCATTACACCGGCCCACGTGAGGGGCGCAACCGCGCCCGGATGGCCCTCTTTGAGAATGGTGTTCGCACTATTCTGGGCATAGGGCGCGGAGGGAGAGCGAAGATACTACCTGCTCTACTCTTCTTCGGGGTGATGAGCCCGGCGGTAGTCTTTGTCATAATCCTCTCCTTCTTCGGCCAAGCCGGTGAGGGCTTCATACCCGGACCCGCCGACTATTACGGCATAGTGGGCGTTGTGCTCATCATCTTCTCCGCAATCATGGCTCCTGAGCTTCTGGGGCCGGACCGCCGGGACAACGTTCTGCCTCTCTACCTGGTGCGCCCACTAACGTCTACAGACTACATCCTTGCGCGTTTCCTGGCGTTCTTTGTAATTGCTCTGGCCCTCGTATACGCCGGTCAGATCGTCCTGCAGGCAGGCCTCATACTTACCGCGGAATCCCAGGTAGACTACGTGCGGGACAACTGGACGGACGCGCTGCGCATTCTGTTCGTGGGGATTCTCGTCGCTCTGTTCATCTCCGTCGCTCCTATGGCTGTGGCCTCGTTCACGACCCGGAGAGCCTACGCCGCCGCCGCCGTCATCGCCGGATATCTGCTGACGACAACCGTGGTCAACTCCCTAATGGTGGAGTCTTGCAATTTTGAAACTGTGACCACGAACGACACGGTCATCTCCCGCACGGAGGAGTGTTCACGCTTGACCGGAGAGTGGGCCCCATACATAGGGCTGTTGGACGTGGGCAGCGTTTCCGACAACATCAGCGTCATTGTGTTCGACACCGAGCCTGAGGGCCCGTCCATGATGGCCGTTGAAGAGCTTGACAACAACGCCTGGCCCATCGGGGCCTACCTGGCGTTCACTGGCATTCCCGCGTTGCTGCTGTGGAACCGCTACCGGAGGATACGGCTGTGACGACACAACCGGCGCCCATAGAGGTGGCGGGTGTCTCCAAGTGGTTCGGCAGCGTGGTGGCCGTCAACGAAGCCTCATTTCAGGTCTTCCCAGGCGTGACGGGCCTCCTGGGGCCCAACGGCGCGGGCAAGACCACGCTCCTCAACATGATGTGCGGCCTGACCCGGCCCTCCCGCGGCCGCGTGCGAGTCCTGGGAGAGGATGTGGGCGGCAACGTCGGGCTGTACCGTCGCATCGGGGTGATGCTGGAGCACGACTCACTCTACCCCTTCATGACGGGCCGCGAATTTGTGCGGCTGGCCGCAAAGCTGCAGGGCACGGACACCCCTGAGGCTATCGACCGGGCCATTGCGGCAGCCAACCTCCAGGACGCCCAGGACAGGCCGACTGGCACGTACTCGCGCGGGATGCGCCAGCGCATCCGTCTGGCCGCGTCAATCGTGCACGATCCCCAGGTATTGATACTGGACGAGCCTCTGAACGGCACAGACCCCCGCCAGCGCGTGGAGTTCGCCGAATTCATTGGGCGGCTTTCGGCGGAGGGCAAGACGGTGCTCATATCCTCTCACATCCTTGAGGAGGTGGAGACCCTCGCCGACCGCATCCTGCTGGTGGTGAGCGGTAAACTGGCGGCAGCGGGCACCTACCGCGCCATACGGGAGAAGCTGGACGAGCGCCCCTTCCACGTCCGCATCGCCGCCTCCAGGCAGCGCGAGATGGCAGCGGCCCTTGTGAAGCTGGAGGCCGTAGAGTCCGTCTCACTGGACGGCGACTCCATCGAAGTCCTGACTCACAATCTGGCGGAGCTGCAGCGCATGGTCCCCAGACTGGCAAAGGAGATTGACAGCCGCCTCTATCGCATCGAGCCTCTGGACGAGTCTCTGGAGAGCGTCTTCTCCTACGTGGTGCAGCGATGATTGGCGCCCTCTTCATGCTGGCGCTGAGGCAGGCAGCCGCGCCGCGGCGGGCCGTATTTCTGGCGCTGGTGGCGCTGCTGCCCCTGGGACTGGCAGCCCTTATACGCGCCCTTGCCAATTCAGACGGCGGGCAGCTTATCGGCGGCGTGCTGGAGGGCCTGATCGTCAGCATAGTCCTGCCCCTGGTGGTGATGGTGCTTGCCACAAGCGCCTTCGGCAACGAGGTGGAGGACCGCACCCTGAGCCTGTTGACCACAAAGCCTGTGCCGCGCTGGAGCATTGTGCTTGCCAAGCTGGCGGCGACAATCATCGTGGCTGCGCCCCTGCTGATTGCAGTTTCGGCGGTTGTAACCATGATGGACCCGGACGGAGGCGGGCGAGCCGCGGCGGTCGCTGCGGCGGGGATGCTGGTCGGTGTCGTCACCTATGCGTCGGCCTTCACGTGGGCGGGACTGCTGACCACGCGTGCGCTGGGGTTCGCCCTCATCTACGTGCTTCTGTGGGAGGCGATTATCACCAGCTTCCTGGAGGGAGCGCGGTACCTGAGCGTCCGCAGCTACACACACGGCACAATGCACGGCCTGGACGAGACCACCTTTAGCGAAACGCTGGCCATTGATCTCCAGGCCGCCCTTATCGGCTCCGCGCTGGTTACCGCCCTCTTCTTCTTCCTCTCGGTGCGCCGCCTCAGCCGGATGGACGTCCCATAGTCTTCACCGCGTTGTCCAACCCCATAGCGCATGGTACAATTCGGCCAGACGCATCTTTGGACGGAACGCCATGCCAGACGGGTCACGCATAGAGATAGAGTACTGCACTCAATGCCGGTGGATGCTTCGCGCCGCGTGGGTAGCGGAGGAGCTCCTCACCACTTTTCAGGCGGAGATAGGAGAGGTCGCGCTCATACCCTCCGGCGGCGGTATATTCGAGGTGCGCGCCAACGGCAGGATGATGTGGTCGCTGAAGGGCGAGGGGCGGTTTCCTGAGCCAAAGGAGCTAAAGCAGCGCGTCCGCGATGAGATAGCCCCCGGACGCTCCCTGGGCCACGCCGACAGATAGACGATCCGGGTTCAGCGCGCCGCCGTCCCGTCACACCGCCGGACGAGCAAGGCGCCAGGCCGTCGACTCCTGGTAGGCGTGCGCCACGCGCAGCAGGAGTCCCTCCGAGAGCGGCTTGCCCACCAGCTGCAGGCCAACAGGCAGCCCATCCTCCGTGAACCCACATGGCACTGATATGGCCGGCAGCCCCACCGTGCTGAATATGCGCGTGATACGTAGCAGGGCTTCCCGGACGGGGACGTCCTGTCCCTGCATCGTCACATGCTCTTGCTCCAACCTGGGCGCTGCGATGGCCGTGGTCGGCGTTGCCAGCAGATCCACCTCATCCAGCGTCCTCAGCGCCACTCGTCGTAGCTTGGCCCTGACCTGCTGAGCGTGAAGATACGCCTCGGCGGGGATGAACAGCCCGCTCTCTATGCGCCGCCTGATGGCTTGGTCAAAATCACGGCCCCGGCTCAACACGCGGGAGCGGTGGATGGCGGCGGCCTCGGAGGTCTGCACAACGCTTCCCGCTGCGTTGATAAGCCCCAGGTCCGGGATGGAGATCCCCCGTACGCTTGCCCCCAGAGACTCCATGTGGGCCACGGCGGCGCTGAACGCTGCCCCCACACCGGGATCCATCACATCCCAGACAAAGCTCTCCACCACGCCAATGCGCGTCTCCCCAAGGCTCCCGTCCAGCCCTTCCGAATAGTCTTGGGGCGGCCCTTGAATGGAGGCTGGGTCGCGAGGGTCGTAGCCGGCCAGCGCGTTCAGGGCCAGGGCCGCGTCCAGCGCCGTTCTGGCCAGGGGGCCAACGTGGTCCATAGACCAAGACAACGGCGTGACCCCGTACCGGCTGATGAGGCCAAAGGTGGGCTTGAGGCCGATGACCCCGCACAGGGCCGCAGGTACTCTCACCGATCCACCGGTGTCCGTTCCCATTGCCACTGGCGCCTCGCCACTGGCTACGGCCACCCCCGCGCCGCTGCTCGAACCCCCTGCCATCCGCTCAAGGTCCCACGGGTTGCGGGCTGGGCCGTAATGGCGGTTGAGGCTGGTGCCGTCGAAGGCGAACTCCGTCATGTGGAGCTTGCCGATGCAGTAGGCGCCGGCGGCCTTCAGCCGCGAGGCCACAGCCGAGTCCTCGGTGGGCACGAAATCCCGGTCTATCCATGAGCCGGAGGTGGTGCGTATGCCCTCGGTCCAAAACAGGTCCTTCAGTCCCACGGGAATGCCGTGGAGTGGGCCGCGATAGCCGCCCCGCAGGATCGCCGCCTCCGCCTCCCTGGCCGCCTGCATGGCGTGTTCGTCCAGACGGGTGATGAAGGCGTTGAGCCGCGGCTCCACCTCGTCGATACGGCGGATGTAAGCCTCCGCCACCTCTACGGGAGAGACCTCACGGCGTTCGATGAGGCTGCCCAACCGGGACACGGAAAGCTGCGTCAGGTCTTCTGTGGACACGTCTACTCGAGTGCGACGGCGTTCTTGTCGGTTAGGCCGTGTTCCGGCTGGACGCCGTAGGTGTCCACCTTGTCGAGCAGCTCTATGCGCTGATACATGGCCAGCGCTTCTGGGAACAGCTCCAGGAGATGCGGATCGTCCATCTCGAATCCCTGCTGCCGCGCCAAGGTCAGGAACGCCTCGTAGGTCAGCGCCGGTCTTTCAGCCATGCCATGTCTCCTGGCCGGAAGGTGTGGAGTGGGCTAGCCGGATGAGGCCACGGCCTGCTCAATCCTGTCCAGGTAGAAGTCCTCCGTCTGCATGAAGTGCTCCAGCACCTGGCGCATGGACCATTCGCCCTCGGGCGCCCTGTCCAGGTCTTCGTCAGACAGCCCTATCAGCAGCCCTTCCAGTTGGCCGCGCGCCTGCTGGAGCCTTCCCATGATGAGCTGGGCCTCCGTTTGGACGATTCCCAGGTCGCGAAGGGTCTTCACCGCCTGAATGGTGTGCTCAACCTCGTGGCCCAGCAGCTGGAAGGTCATCAAGCGGATGGGCAGCTTCCTGTCGCCCCAGTCCCCAGCGGCGTCCATTTTGCTATCGGGCGCCTCAGCGATTCTATCGTTCATGGCGTCGTGCTTTGCGCGCATCTGCTTCAACAACTCGGCTACGGCTGACATAGGGGCACCTCCCTCAATTTCCAAGAATCCGGGATGCATGGATGCATCGCGCCCATTGTAGGAGAATCGGCGTCCCTGCGCAACTCAAGCCGCGCGGGGGGGCTTGAGCGCCTTGAGTTCAGGCTGGTATGCACGTATACTATCACACAACATACGTATACGTGGATAGGAGCAGCCGGCAATGAAGAAGAAACTCACCATTACCGTGGACGCCGAAGTGCTCCCGATGGCCAAGCGATACGCACGCTCCCGCGGGGTGTCTCTTTCGTCGCTCATCGAGCAGTCTCTCAGAGATGTGGCTGGAGAACATACATCGTCCTTTGCCTCGCGGTGGCTGGGCCGTTTCCGGGCGGCGGAGCGTGACGACCCGCGTTACGACGCGCTTGCCAAGAAGTACCTGAAATGATACTTCTGGACACCGACGTGATCATAGACGTCGCCTTGGACAGGCGTCCGCACTTGAACCCGAAACCACTCTTGGCGGCCAATTGCGGCTTGGTGCGCGTCTTTCGTGTGCGGGACCACCGCTCGGCATAGCAGAAAGCAATGGATATGAAACTCCAGCGGATATGCTACAAAGAACTCACCGGGAAGCAAAAGGAGATATACAATTTTCAGAAAGTTGCGGCAGAACTTGCCAGTTATGGGTTCAATTGCATCAAACTGGATGATGATTGGCAGGGAGCCGACTTTCTGGCGTACCACAAAGATGGCGGCCAAACGCTCAAGGTTCAACTCAAAGGCCGCTTGGGCATCTACAAAAGGTATCTGGGCAAAGATTTGAACATGTGCTTTCCACTGAGGGGGGAATGGTATTTGATACCGCATGACAGCCTGGTGAAAGTAGTAGAGGAGATGACAGGTTGGCTGAATACAGAATCGTGGAAAGAAAAAGGCGAATATCATAGCGCCAGCCCATCAAAGGGCTTGATCAGGGGCATTTCCGAGTTCGCGTTGTGATAAAGACCTCTCCCAGTGAAGACAGGCGGTTACGCTTCTATAGCTAACTCTGAATGCGGAGCCTGTGGAGTGTCAACCTTCATACTTTGGACGGAGACGCATGTGCAGGAACGTCTCCAGCGGTGAAACAAGTTTCTTTCCTCTTGTGTATGGCAGCAGTATATTCCCGCGGCTTGTCTCACGCAGGATCCATTTTGCCAATTCGTCCTTGCCAAGACTAGCAATCTCCTGCCAGAGTGCTCGGAGCGTCACCAGTGTAATGTTGAGACGTGTAGCGCGCATTCGAATTTGGCCCCGCCTGACCAATCTTGAGCCAGTCGCCGTTGAACCAAAAGCCATATATGGCCATTTGCCCCGTAGTTAGGCCCTTTGGCCTACTGTGCGGCGCAGGCAAGAATTCTACGTCCTTATCTCCAAGAGCTATTTCGTCCCCAGCTAGCTTCGACACAGTTCTGGAATCTTGTAGCGCCGACAGAATGTCCTCACGCCAATTCCCATCCATGAGTTTAACCCACTCCATGTAGTCTTGGCTGAGCTACTGCCGTCCCCGCAAACTCACAGGGCCGTTTAGATGAGCGGTTGGATGGCGCTGGTGTCGGTGGAGGCGCGAGCGAGATCCAGGTCGTACATCCGCTGGAGGTTCAGCCAGAACTCCGGGGTCATACTCAGGGCTTGCCCGATTCTCAGCGCCGTGTCCGCCGTAATGGCCCTGCGGCAGTGAACGATGTCGTTGATGCGTATCGGCGGTACGCCTATCGCCTTTGCCAGTCTGTATCGGCTGATGCCAAGTTCCTCCAGCATCTCTGCCAGATGCTCCCCGGGAAGAATTGGTACGGCTGTAGCACTCATTGATCTCCTCTTCAGGCGCGTCAAGGGCCAGTCCGCATGGTTCGACAGGCTCACCACGAGCGGGCTGTCGGCGGGCTCACCGCGAGCGGGTTGCCGGCGGGCTCACCGACGCCAGGCCAGGCCCTGGGTGGCCTGAAGGAACCGCTCGTGTAGGACGCTCCCCGCGGCGATGATGCTCTCGGATTGCAGGGAGGCGGGAGTGGTGTACTTGTCGGTGATGGCGCCGCCAGCTTCGGGAACCAGGACCAGCGCGGACGCCAGATCCCACGGAGACAGGTGATGATGAAAGTACATGTCCGTCCTTCCACACGCGGCATAAGCCAGGCCCAGGGCCGCGGAACCCATGATTCTGGTCCCCTGGATGTTGGGCCACAGGTGAAGCACCATCTCGATGGCCGTGGACGCTTTCTCATCCACGTATCCAAGGTCGTAGCTCAGAAGGGCATCCTCCAACTCCGTCTTGTCGGAGACGCTTATCGGGCTGCCGTTCAGGAAGGCCCCACCGCCCTTCACGGCCTGGAACATCTCACGGCGCACGGGGTCGTAGGTCAAGCCCAGAATCACCTCGTCGCCAAAGGCCAGAGCGAGCACAGTGCAGAAGAAGGGAATGCCCAGAATGTAGTTGCGCGTGCCGTCCAGCGGGTCTATTATCCAGGTGTACCCCGATGCGGTTGGGACCGCATCCGACTCCTCTGCCAGGAAGCCGTCCTCAGGGAACTCTCTGCGCAGCTCCTCAATGACATGGCGCTCCACCAGCTTGTCCACGTCGCTGACAGGGTTGGCCCTCCCCTTGTAGGAGACCTCCTTCTCGCCGTGGAGCCTGTCCAGCAGCGTCTGCCCCGCCTCCTCCGCCACCCTGAGGGCCACGTCCAAGGCTGAGAGGCCCGTGCGAGAACGCGGCAGGACGGGAGGGGCCCCGCTATTCAAGGCATCGCTCCACGGATGCCCATCCTGTCCTGCGCATCGGCCTGCATTTCCGTGAGCGCGTGGACAGCCACGGCGCAGTAGATGCAGTCGTGCTCCTCTTGAATGGCAACACAGTTCTGTAATGTCCCCACGTAGAGCTGCCCGCATGCAACCGCCCGGAAGGGCGCATCCCTGAGAAGACCCTGTGCTCAGCCATATTCATAGCGCCTCAGGCGGGAAGTATATCACATTACCTCAACCGGACTACAGGTCAACCACCAGACCACTCCTGCGAAAGCAGGGGTCTATCGGCCACTAACACGGGGCGTCTGGATTCCTGCTTCCGCAGGAATGGCGTGGCGTTCCAGCCGTTGCTGACAACTGCCAACACGCGTTGAGCATTCCAGGCGTTGGGAGATGTGTGGCATGGAGTTACTTGTACGTATCCGGTTTGTCGGGGGCGGCTTTCACCTCTGAGATGGGGCTTTGACGCTCAAGGGCCTTGAGAGATAGGTCGCCATATCTGCCCTTGACGGAGTTCCACCGCACTGAGAATATGTCCCTCAGCATCAGGAAGCTATCTCTCAAGGGCTTCACCTTGCTTCCCTCGTGGTAGTACCAGTCTATAGGTATCTCCTTGATCCGCATACCCAGCCTCTGGGCCAGGAACAGCGCCTCGACATCGAAGCCGAAACCGTGGGCGCGCTGGATGGAGAAGAGGGTTTCCGCCGCGTGGGCCTCAAAGCACTTGAAGCCGCACTGGGTGTCCGAGAAACCATGGACAGCCAGGAGCCTCACCATCCAGTTGAACATGCGCCCCATCAGGTGGCGGCTCATTGGCTCATCGAAGCGGCGAGACCCCGGAGCCTCCCTGGATCCTATTGCTATGTCGAACTCGGTGAGACGCGGCGGGAGAAATCTCTCCAGGCGCTCTATGGGCATGGACAGATCGGCGTCTGCGATGAACCTGTACTGGCCCTGCGCTTCCAGCATACCCCACTTCACGGCCCATCCCTTTCCCCGGTGGCTCAGCTTAACCAGGCGCACGTTCGGGTTTTCGCCGGCAAAGGCTTCCACTAGGCCTGCGGTCCCGTCCTGGCTGCCGTCGTCTGCCACCACCACCTCCCAGGAGTAGTCCCGGCCTTCCACGTAGCCCACCACAGTATCCAGGGTCTGGGCAATCCGCGACTCCTCGTTGTAGGCGGGAATCACTATGGAGAGAAAGGGTTGCGCCAAGGGACCAAACCCCCTTCTAGTCCACCTGGTCCAGTTGGAAGGCCTGGTGCAGGGCGCGCACAGCGTCCTCCACCCTGTCTTCGGCCACAATGCAGGTTATGCGTATCTCAGAGGTGGTTATCATCTCTATGTTTATGTCAGCTTCGTACAGCGCGCGGAACATGCGGGCCGCGTAGCCTGGGTTGTGCTGCATTCCGGTGCCGACAATGCTCACGTTCCCCAGGTTGGCGTCGCTGATGCAGCCCTGAGCCCCCATAGCCGCGGCCACGGGTTGCACGATCTCCATGGCGGTGGCCAGGTCACCGCGGGTTACGGTGAAGGTGAGGTCCGTAATGCGCTCCACGCCGGCGTTCTGGACAATGGTGTCCACGCTTATTCCCTTATCCGCCAGGGGTTCAAACAGGGAGGCGGATATTCCTGGGCGGTCTGGCACCCTGAGCACCGTAATCTTGGCTACGTTCCTGTTGTGCGCTATCCCTCTCACTCGGTTTCGCGTTTCCATAAAGGCCTCTCAGTGAATAAGTGTTCCCGGCGCGTCCGTGAAGCTGGAGGTCACCAGGATGGGTATGCTGTACATTGCCCCCAGCTCTATCGAGCGGGGGTGCATCTTTGCCCCGTAGTTAGCGAGCTCCAGCATCTCCTCGTAGGTGATCTCCTCCAGTACTCGGGCGTCCGGCACAACGCGCGGGTCGGCGGTGTAGATGCCGTCTACGTCGGTATATATTTCGCAGGCCCTTGCCTCCAGGCCCGCGGCCAGGGCCACCGCCGTGGTGTCCGATGCCCCTCTGCCCAGGGTGGTGACCTCCCTGTCTTCGGTGGCCCCCTGGAAGCCTGCGACCACGACTATATTGCCCTTCCCCAACTCAGACATAATGCGCTTGGGGTCCACGTCTATTATCCTGGCGCGGGTGTAGTCCGTATCGGTGCGTATGCCGGCCTGCCCTCCGCTGAGGCCGATGGCCTTGTACCCCAGGGAGCGAAGGGCCATTGTGACCAGGGTGCAGGAGACTATCTCTCCCGTGGACAGCAGAAGGGCCAACTCGCGCTCGTCCGGCTTCTCTGTGATCGTGTTGGCCTGGCGTATGAGGTCGTCGGTGGTGTTGCCCATAGCGGAGACCACAACCACCATCCGATTCCCTTCGTCTTTGGACCGGCCGATGCGACGGGCCACGGACTTTATCCTCTCGGCGTCCGCCAGAGAGCTGCCGCCGTATTTCTGGACTACTAGGTTGTTCGTTGTCAACTCCGTCACTCCGCAGGTAGAATGTGCGCCCCTAACGGGGAGGGGCTTGTTATCTTGAGGCTGCCTGAGAGCCCCAGCTTGTCCGCAGCGTCCGCCATCTCCAGGCCGATGGTCATGAACCTGGAGGTAGCTAGGGCCAGGACGCTGGAGCCGCCGCCTGAGAGGAACGCCCCCAATGCCCCGGCGTTCTCAGCGGCGCGAAGTATGTACTTCATGGCGGGAAATATCCTTGCTCGCGCGGGCTGATGCAGCCGGTCCTGGGTGGCTACCCGCAGGTTCTCCGGCCGTCCAAGGGACAGGGAGTTCACCAGCAGGGCCACCCTCCCCAGGTTGTATACAGCGTCCTCGCGGGCGACCTCTCCGGGAAGCACGGCCCTTGCGTCTCTGGTGGACATGGGCAGGTCTGGGACAAGGACTATTGCCATCAGGTCCGGCGATACGGGAACGGCGTCCGTTACCACCCTGTCCCCGTCGCTCACCACCACCTGGCAGCCACCGAGCAGGGCCGGCGTTACGTTGTCGGCGTGGCCCTCCAGCCGCACAGCCAGGTCCAGGATGCGCCGCTGGTCCAGGGGGCGCGAGCACAGGGCGTTGGCCGCCACAAGGCCGCCCACAATGGCGGCGGCGCTGCTCCCAAGGCCGCGGGCCAGTGGTATCCGGTTCTCGCACACGATGGACAGGCGCGGCGGGTCCTCGCCCGCCTCGCGGAAGAGGGCCTGCGCTGCTCTGTACACCAGGTTGTCCTCCGCGCTGTCAAGCGTATCGGCGCCCTCTCCCAGGATACGGACAGCCGGCGCAGAGGATGCGCCCATGTGTACGTCGTTCCACCAGTCCAGGGCCATGCCCAGGCAATCGAAGCCGGGGCCCAGGTTGCCGGACGTAGCCGGGACGCGCACGGTTACTTGGCGTCTCTCCATAGATGGGAGTATACAGGGCGACATGGCGTGATTCAAGGAAGTTGGGGATGGACGCATGGAAAGTTTGCAAATCTTACATTTTGGCCCCGGTACTAGCCTAAACGATGGCGTTGGTGTAGAATGAGGCATCCAGCCAAGGGCTTCTCAAGGAGGTGGACATGGCAACCTTCGGTCAGACTGGTTCAGGCGCAGTATTCACACCGCGGGCTACACAGAAGACCCTAGACCAGGAGGTGATCGATCGCTTCCTGACAAGGGCCGCTCGCTTGGGTATGCAGCCCAAGCCCCTGGGCATCAAGCTCCTTGGCGGCGGCCTCATGAACCTCCTCGAGACCCCCGGAACCTACAGGGTCTCTTGGCGGAAGGATGTGCGGATCACCATTCCGGGGATATTGAGCTTCACTATAGCCCTTCCCCAAAGCGGCGTCTTCGACAAGTACAACGCCGACAAGGTGCTGATGAGCGTTCAGGCGGAAGCGTTCCGACAGCCTCTGTCCACCCTGTGGGAGATAGAGGAGACGGCGGTGCTTGCCGAGGAGGTGGACCCCATACTGGCGGTGAAGGTGGCCGGTCGATGGTTCGAGATGTACCGCTGGCTGAAGCGCCCCTACCTCCTCTCCGATGAGGAGGCCCGTCACTTGGCCACCCTGCGGTAACCAGGCTGGGCGCTAACCCCTACAGACGGAAAGGGCATCTCCGCGCCGTGGGGATGCCCTTTCAATAGGGGCATTTCTCATACTTCCCACACCTCAAGGGGATGGGGTAGCGTTGCCGGATGCAGCCTTTTGTCACCTCAGGGAACGCACGCGAGCGGGTGGACGCCAGTCAGGATTTGTGCGGAATGGCGTCTCACAACTGTTACACAGATAATCATTGTTACGATCCCGCTGTATGGGTATCTCTATCTTGTCTTTAGCGTAGCAAACGGGACAAATGTAGAGTTCGGGGTCTGCAATTGATCGCTGCACAAAATGCCCATTCTCTCCTAACTGGACTAGCTCGTACTTCTCATCCGATTCCCGGTCGGCATCAAATGTATCGTTCGATTTCGCATCGGCGGGTGGATTTGCGCTATCCCCTCCTGGATAGAAATCGGTCACTGGGTTACCGACTGGCAGTTTTCCTTCTAGGAATTTCCTTGCATATTCAGCCAACTCCCCTCTTGCTTTCCCGATTTCTGTAAAGTGCGTGCTATACGTTATCAAACGATACGAACGCAGGTCGAAGGGCACATCTTCTACAGGAGATTGCACTAGATGGATGACTGGCTTCTCAAGTGCATGTGCAATGCCAAGCTCGTAATACACGTTGGGATTGGAGGAGGTTAGATCTGCGATAATCAGGTCGCTCTTTGCAATCATTTCAATGATGTCCCTCATGATGTTCCGTTGGCTCTGAATATCGTCAGCGCGCAGGACCTCGAATCCCTCCTGTTCTAGCACATGTTTGATGACATCTGAGTAGACGGGAGTAAACTCCTCATCGAAAGGCATTAGTACAAACACAGAAGGCATTAGATGCTCCTTTTTGTCAACAGGCTCGCATCTCGGCGCAAGACGACTCTCTCCAACTCCCCTACTCCCCCAGGCCGGCCACGGTGTCCACGTCCTTGTCGCCGCGGCCGCTGAGGCAGACCAGGACTATCGCGTCCGGCGGCAGCGTCGGGGCCAGCCGGCTGACGTAGTAGACGGCGTGGGACGGCTCCAGCGCTGGGATGATGCCCTCCGAGCGTGAGAGCAGGTGGAACCCCTCAAGCGCCTGGGAGTCCGTGACGGCGGTGTACTTCGCCCGGCCGGTGTCCTTCAGATGGCTGTGCTCCGGGCCCACCCCCGGGTAGTCCAGCCCCGCGGAGATGCTGTGGGTCTCCTTCACCTGTCCGTGCTCGTCCTGGAGCAGGTATGACATAGCGCCGTGGAGGACGCCCGGCCTCCCGGCCGAGAGCGTGGCCGCGTGCTTCCCTGTGTCGACGCCGTCGCCGGCGGCCTCCACGCCTACCAGCTTCACCTGGGCGTCGTCTATGAACGGGTAGAACAGACCTATGGAGTTGCTGCCTCCGCCCACACAGGCGACGGCGTAGTCCGGCAGGCGTCCCTCCGCCTCCAGCATCTGCCGGCGCGCCTCCGCGCCTATGACCGTCTGGAAGTCCCGCACCATCATCGGGTACGGGTGAGGCCCCACCACGCTGCCCAGCAGGTAGTGGGTGGTCTCCACGTTGGTCACCCAGTCCCGGATCGCCTCGTTGATGGCGTCCTTGAGGGTGCGGCTTCCTGACGTCACGGGCCTCACCTCCGCGCCCAGGAGCCGCATACGATAGACATTGATGGCCTGTCGCCGCATGTCTTCCTCGCCCATGTACACCAGGCAGTCCAGCCCCAGCACTGCGCAGGCCGTGGCGGTGGCTACGCCGTGCTGCCCGGCGCCCGTCTCGGCGATGATGCGCCGCTTGCCCATGCGCTGGGCCAGCAGTCCCTGGCCCAGCGCGTTGTTGATCTTGTGCGCCCCGGTGTGGGCCAGGTCCTCCCGCTTGAGGTAGATGCGAGCGCCGCCGAATTGCCGCGTCAGGTTCTCGGCGAAGTACAACGCCGTGGGCCGCCCTGCGTAGGTATTGAGATAGTGGGAAAGCCGGGCCTGAAATACGTCGTCCTCTCTGGAGGCTTGATACGCCGCTTCCAGTTCCTCTAGGGCGGTCATGAGTGTTTCCGGGACGAATCGACCCCCGTGGATGCCGAAGTGTCCCCAGGGGTCCGGCAGTGAGACTTTGGTATCCGTCATGTGGCTACTCCTGGTGGATGGGTTAGGGCCCGGTCCGTTTGGCGGACCCGGTCTATGAACTGGACGATCTTGGCCGCATCCTTCCGGCCGTCGGTCTCCACGCCGCTGGACACGTCCAGGCCCCACGGCCTCACCTGGCGCATAGCCTCAGCCACGTTCTCCGGGTTTAGGCCGCCGGCCAGCAGGAAAGAGAAGCTGCGGGCCAGCTCCTGGCCCACCTCCCAGTTGAACACCTGGCCCGTGCCTCCCAGGACGCCTTCCTTGAAGGTGTCAAGCATACACATGTAGCCGTTGTCCCGGTACGTCTTCAGAGAGCGATGCACCACGTCCAGCGCCTCCTGCTTTGGGGCGTCGTTGCTGACGTGGACTACCTTGAACACGGGCCGCGCCACCTGGGCGCAGTAGTCCGTGGCCTCGCGGCCGGATAGCTGCGCCATGTCCATCTCGCAATAGTCCAGGAGACGGTTGACGTCTTCCAACGGCTGATTGGCGAAGACGCCCACCCATCCCGGCCCCTCACGGCCCCACTGGGCGTGGGACGACCGGACGAGCCTACGTGCGTCGTCCTCGTCCAGGCGCCTCCGGCTGCGAGGCTCAAAAACGATACCGAGGAAGTCCGCGCCAGCCTCGGCCGCGGCCAGCGCGTCCCCGACTTCGCTGAGGCCGCATATCTTGATCTTGGTCATCAGCGTATACCCGCTCTATATCGTCAGTGTCCCGGCCCCTCTCGCGTCTGCTTTCAGGCGCGTTTGGGGCAGCGCGTCACAAGTATACCATTCCAGTTTCGGTTTGGGGATGCAACTCTGCGCCGGCAATTTGGAGCCGGCGCCCCGTCGTCATCATGCCCGCGAAGCTTGTCTTCGTGGAAACGGGGAGCGGGCACACAGGAGGGGAGGGGATAGGTTCCTGCTTCCACATACCTTTGTGCAACTTGCTCCGAAGCTCCATCATCTGTCATTCCGAGCGCAGCGAGGAATCCAAAGCGCTCCATCCAAGACAATGCAGCTTTGTAGGCAGAGGCTTTAGATTCCTCACTTCGCTGAGCTACGTTCGGAATGACAGATGGAGCGCCTCTTCACGGGATGATACCCGGAGCTATGCAAAGGTCTCCTTTCACAGGAACGACGGTCCCCGCTCACGCGCCCTTCGACAAGCTCAGAGCCTGACCCGTACTTGATACGGGGACGAGCGGGGGAATAGGACCCGCTCATAGCTTGCCCCGCATCAAGTGAGGGGCAGGCTATATACTTGATACTGAGGTGAACCGAACTCCCTTGCCCGTTCGTGGTGAGCTTATCGAACCATACGAGCGGGCGGTTGGCCTTTGTGCCGCGGACGCGTCTGTCGTGGTTGTCGCGGCCCATGTCCGGGGAGATCCACCAGCAGCCTCCTGCGCTCGCTCGGGGCGGCGGGTGCACGCCGCAGTCACATCCACTCCCTCCGACTGGTAGGCGGGAATCTGCACAGTGGCCCCGAAGCCCACTCCAATGACGTTCACACGTACTGGAGCGACGGTCATGGCCTCAACCTCGATTCAATTGTGGTGTCATAGGCGCTGAATTGCATGGACCTTCCCGGACTATCGAGCAGGCGGCGCTCCGGCCTGCTCCTGCCCACGTCGGCGCTGCTCCCGGGTGGTGATCAGTTGGACAGCTTCCTCCGCTCCCATGCGGCCCACCGGGCCGGATGCGTACATGGCGCCAAGGACCACACCGCCGCGTCCCAGGAGAAACTCCGCCGGCTGAATGTAACCGCCGCGGTTGTCGTCCCACCAAGCGTCGATGAGGTCGGCGTCCTCGCGGGTCGCGCCATAGCCGATAGGGAATGTCAGGCCACGGTCGGCCACCTCCTGCGACTGCTCAAGGGTGTCCACGCTGATGGCGTAGACGGTAGCGCCTAGCTCCTCCAGCTCCGCCTTGCGCTCCTCCCATGCGGCCAACTGCCGCTTGCAGTAGCTTCACCAGTGGCCGCGGTAGAAGAGCAGGGCAACGTAGCGGCCGGGCATGTCGTCCGGCATGGTGACCCTCTCGCCGCTGGCCAGCTTTAGTGTGATCGATGGAAACCTATCGCCCTGTTGCAGCTTCTGACCCATGTTCCCTCCTAAATGACAATGATATAACCCGCTTAGTATTGGTACACCTAAGCGTACCATACTGAGCTTGTCTCACAAAGCTCCCTGGCAGGTTTCTCGCTTAATGGATGTTGCTGCCGACGCTTGACGAGTTGTTGCTGCTGTACCATCCGGCGCGGTTCGTGGCCGAGTTCGTTGATGCGTTGGATCGGGATGGCTGGGCGGAGCTTGGCGTGGATATAGACGGCGATGCGTTGGGAGCGCCGGCTATCACCCTCGTGCGCCTGCGCTACCATGAGCCAACCAAGGAGTATATGAGCCGTCGTACGGGCGAAGGAATGACAAAGCCTGAAGTCATCCGTTGCCTCGAACGATATGTCGCTCGTCAGGTCTACTCCATCCTGAGCGACATGGGACGCAAGAACCTGGCCGCGGCTGCGATTTGACATCTATAGGAGCATCACTCTGAGAGCCGAGAGATCAGGGGTCGGATGGAGGTCTGGTGAGCTCACTGAGGGCCCCGTTGGCGGAACTGCTCCACTACCCTGCTGCGGTAACGAGTGGGCACGGCGTTTTCGGGGAAATCGTCGAACAGCGCTTGCAAGTCGGCCTCATCCATGCCGTACGAGTGAGCTACCAGAGCGTCTATCCTTGCCCTCATCCCGCTCGCGTATCCGGTGTCAAGCGGCCCGCATACAACCCCGGCCTCCACCGCAAAGCCCAAGAACCGCTCGTCCACGCACGACAGCCTTGCCGCAAGCTGCCCGATCTGCGCCCACGGCGAAGCCTCCACAGAAGGAAAACGGGCCGCGTCAAGCGCAGGGAAGCCAGCCGTTGTCTCCGCAAGCTGTTTGGCTTGCCAGTCGAATGACAATGAGTTGAGCACACCCAGCACAAAGGCTTGGACGAGCACGCCACCAAACGGAAACGACAGGTGACTGACAGAAGCCGTCAGGCTTGTATCAGCGGGCGCCAGACAGGCAACCACCGTGCGAGAAGCGCCCGGGTATGCGCCTATGTGGAACGCTATACGCGGGCTGTGGAGCGGGAGAGTAGCAGGATCGGCCAGCCATTGCGGGGTGAAGCGGCGGCGGGACTCGCTGCCAGAGGACAACCGTCGTCTCTGCAGATGGTCCGCCAGCTCCGGAAGTTGGCCGAACCCAGCCAACTCTCTCTCGTGCGGCTCGTACTGGTCGAATGACCCTACGTTCCAGACGGGCGTCCCGGAGTTGTAGCTAAATAGGCGCTTGTCGGTTACCTCATCAATGTCCCCCTGCAACGCAACCGCTCTCCCAATCCGGCTGTAGCCCTGATCGAATGTCGGGCCTTGCCGGAGCTTGGCCAATAGCCGGGTGGCTTGCTCTCGCCTGTCGCTCTCAATCAGGGCCACAACCGCCCTCCACGCTAGGTCGCAAGGCTGTCTCCGCCACTCCACAGCGTTTCCATGACACGACCCGGAGACATGGGCAGGCATGTCATGCGTACGCCAACAGCGTTGTGAATAGCATTTGCGATGGCTCCCATTGCGGGCACAAGGGAGACCTCGCCCACACCGCGTACTCCGAATGGATGCCCCGGATTGGCGACCTCCACTATCACAGTGTCAATCATGGGCACGTCAAGGCTGATTGGCATCCGGTAGTCCAGGAAAGTGGAGTTTATCATCTGCCCTTCGTTGCTGTAGAAGTATTCCTCGTTCAGAGCCCACCCGATGCCCTGGACCACACCGCCTTGGACCTGCCCTTCAACGTAGCTGGGATGTATAGCCTTGCCCGCATCTTGCAGCGCGGTGTATCGCAGAATATGCACCTTACCGGTCTCCGGGTCCACCTCCACGTCCACCATATGAACTGCGATGGTGCTGCCGGCGCCACCAGGGTTGAGATTGGCCCTTCCGGTTATGGGGCCGCCCGTGGCGTTTAGCCTGGCCGCCAGTTCCTTGAATGTCAGGCTTCCTTCGGTTGATTTGCTATGGAGGGCGCCATCCCGATACTCCACGTCCTCCAGGGAGACGTCCCAGATACTGGCCGCTCGCTGCATCATCTGCTGCTTGACGTCCTGCGCCGCCATGTAGCATGCGATCCCTATCTTCTGAGTTACGCCGCTTCCTCCGGCGCCTGTGCTATATCCTATTGAGTCGGTGTCCCCAACGGAGGGCCGTATGTCCTCGGCGGCAAGGCCCAGCGTTTCGGCTACCTGCATGGCCATTGCCGCCCTGCTCCCCCCAATGTCCGGCGCCCCTTCTACAAGGCTTATGGTTCCATCGGGATTGACGCTGGCTATAGCGCTGGCAGGCCCGGAGCCGTTCCCCCAGAAGCCGACGGCCACACCGCGGCCGCGATTGGGTCCTGCGAGGTGCGAAGAGTAGTGGGGATGATCCATGGCTGCCTGCAGGGTGTCCACAAAGCCAACCTCAGGTAGGACGGGGCCGGTTATCTGTCGGACCCCCTGACGGGCTACGTTGAGAAGCCGGAACTCCAGAGGGTCGATGGACAGGCTTCGGCTAAGCTCGTCTATGACCTGCTCTGCGGCAAAGGCGGCGATGGGAGCGCCAGGCGCGCGATAGGAAGATGTCTTTGGGGTATTGCAGAGTACGTCAAAGGCTTCTATGTAGCCATTGGGAATGTCGTAGGGTGAGAACATACAGCGCGCGCCGCCACCCACCGGAGAGCCTGGGAAAGCTCCCGCCTCATACACCAGGCGCGCTTCCGCGGCGGTTATCCGGCCATTCCTGGTTGCCCCCATCTTTACTGTGACTTCGCCGCTGGAGGTGGGGCCGGTGGCAATGAAGACCTCCGCACGGCTCATGGCTATTTTCACCGGCCTTCCGGTCTTTCGGGACAGGACGGCTGCCACAGGTTCCAGGTACACTCCGCCGTTACCCTTTCCTCCGAATCCGCCGCCGATCTCCATTGGTATCACCTTGACCCTGGATGTTGGAATGCCCAGCATCTTTGAGGTGTCATCGCGGACTCTGAAAAGCTGCTGGGTACTGGTCCACACAGTCACGTATCCGTCCGTCCCCCACATAACCGTGGAGGCATGGGGTTCTATGTATCCCTGATGAACCCGCTTTGTGCGAAACTTCCGCTCCACTACGACGTCAGCCTCCTGGAATCCCGCTTCCACGTCGCCCAGCCGGAACTCAAAGTGGCCGGCCACGTTGGTGCCGGTGGCAACTGGGTCTTCACTCCAGCCCACCATCCCAGGGCTGGACACGGGAGCCAGCATTTCATGGATGACAGGAGCATCCTCTCTCATGGCGTCGCGGGGAGTCACTACGGGAGGCAATACCTCGTACTCCACGTCTATCAGGGACAGGGCCTCTTCGGCAACGTGCGGGCTGGTGGCCGCCACCGCTGCTATCGCATGTCCGAGGTAGAGGGCTTTCTCTCTGGCTAACACGTTCCTGATAAGGAACCCATAGTTGGCAATCCCCCCCTCTTCCTGGGCTGAGAGCTTGGGAGAGATGTCAGGCAGATCGGCAGCCGTCGCTACAGCCTGGACTCCCGGCAGCTGAAGTGCTCTGCTGCAGTCGATGCTCTTGATCCTAGCGTGGGCGTGAGGACTTCTGAGTATTTTCCCAGACAGCATACCCGGAAGGTGGACGTCAGCTGCATACCTAGCGCGGCCGGTTACCTTCTCCCAGCCATCGTGGCGTATGGGCCTGGTGCCCACAACGTTGTACTCATGGGTGGACAGGACTGCGTTGGGCTTGTAATCCAGCATGTTTCCTCCATCGATTGGAAGCTTCGTTCCGTTTAACCCGGACGATTACATTAACTCAGCCGTGGGAGCGCCAACAGTGTAAGCGGGTAACCCGCTCGGAGTCTCCCACGGCTGAGAATGAGGAGGGGATATGTAGTGTGGATACCAGTCCAGCCCTCCCGCAGCGAGCTCACTACGGGAGAGCGTTAGAAAGGCAAAGGTAGCCCATGCTCCCGGCCGGTGCGTAGGCGCAGATCGCAGTCTCCGCCTTGACGTTCACCTGACGTCTCCCCGCAGTCCCGCGAAGCTGCTCTATGCTGTCGATGTACATTGCCGTGCGAGTGCGGCCGCTACCGAGGTTCCCTCCCCCGGAGCAGAACGGATGAGACCCCTCGACTCTAATGTCGCCATTGAAAAAGGCGTGAGCGTCCCCCTTCTTGACTCCGTGCCACTGGAAAGCCTCCAGGAAAAACGGGGTCATGGTTGAGTAACCGTCGTAGGGGTTGAATATGTCGACGTCCTCCGGTCGGAGGCCGGACCCCTCGTATGCCAGGCGGGCCGAGCGGGCTGCCCACGCCTCAACGTCGTCCAATACCGGCTGGCTGCTTCTGGGGCCGCCCGCATTGCCTGCGTTATGGTTGAGGACGTAAATCGGCTTGTGCTTCATATCCCTGGCGCGCTCCGCCGTGGTGAAGACGAAGGCGCCCACGGCGTTCACCGGCCTGTCGCAATCCCATATTCTGAGGGGATTCAGGATTCTGCGCGAATCTACATAGTCCTCTATGGTCAGCTGATATGGCTCGTGAAGGGAGTAGAATCCCCAGTCGTTCATGAGGCCGTTCCTGTGCTGGTTGATGACGAATGCTCCCAGAAACTCCTCCCAGGTTGTGCCATACTCCCTGCAATACTGTAGTACCGGAATGGTGTTAATCCAATCGTTTCCCCCGTGATTTCCCCAGGGAACAGTCCATTGACGAGCGCCTCTTGCGTAGTCATCCAGGTTCTCGCCTCCACGGCGATAGCGGCCTTCCAGGTTATTCGCTGGGTATATGTACAGAGCGATTTCGCACTTGCCGTCACCAACAGCCTGCGCAGTCATGCCCATTCCCTCCCCAATGTCCGGAACGACGGAGGGAGCAAAGCCGACGTTTGTCAGCCCAGGCATGTTGTTGAGCATCCACTTGCTCGTCACAATGGAAAGCCCATCCTCAGAGTCGTATGGAGGCGCAAAGTATGGCCTCGTAGGCCCCCAATTGGCCGAAGGGCCGCCGTTGGCGCCAGCCATGTTATTTGGGCATTGGAGAAGGCCGTCAACCTCCTCCGGCCTGACTCCGGCCTCCTCCAGCGCCATCTGGGCCGCAAGAATGGCGTAGGCGCCAAGCGTCTGATCCATAGATGCGCCGTCCCACCGCCGATCAACCGGGGACATTCCCCAGCCTGCTATCGCGACTTTACCCTGGTGGGGCCACAGCCCCAGTCCTTCTTGGTCTCTTCTCCATCCCGTGTACTCTGTTATCATTGTTAACTCCTAATACAATTCCTATGGCCGCCCCCAGGAAGTCTTACCGGAATCTCCGGGCATGGCATTGCTAAGTTACCACCTGCCACTCGTGAATGAGTTGCCCAGGCGCGACCTCCTCGAAGACCACTTCCGTTGGCGATCCCACAGGCACTTCGTAGGCAGGAATGCCGGGGAGGTTGGACAAGAAATTGATTCTTGGGTCTTCGTCCAGGGTTATCACGGCGTAGTTGTAAGGCTGGTCCGGCATGCGCCGAGCCAACCGGCCGTCTTCTACTACTATGTAAGCCAGGATGTGGCCCCGTCCGCTGGTCTCCTTCCACTCCAAGGTATCGGACCCGCAATCCCGGCAGGCAGGGCGCGGAGGGTATTGCAAGGTGTTGCACGCGGCGCAGTTCTGGATTACCAACCGTTTCTCGTTGACGGCATCCCAAAAGGGCTTACTCAACTCATCGGGTACCGGGATTACCTTTGGCATGTCTCAACCTCCTTCGGATTAGCTTGCTCACTCGTGGCCCTTTCTACGAACGAGCGTCTGTTTTACTGGATGCGCCCTAGCTGGCATATATGGGGTTTGCGTCCTGCCAATCAACGATACGCTGCTCCCTGTACTCTTCCATTTGCTCTTCGTTGTAGCCCAACTCCTGCATGATGGAGCGGGTATGCTGGCCGGGGTAGGGGGCAGACCTGTATTGCCCCGATGTCTCTGAGAACTGCACTATACCTGCCGGACGCATGTATCTCCCAAATCGTGGGCTCACGTCCTCCGTTTCCACCGCCAGATTGTTCTCCTGGGCATGGAGGTCATCCAGGTAGAACTCTTCCTTACTTGTCTCCGTCACCCTGACACAGGCGACATCCTGCGAACAAAGCAGGTCTTCCCAGTCCGCCGCTGGACGCGAGGCAAAGACTTGACACAGCTGTCCAATCAACTCTTCGTCGTGGGCTTGCCTTGCAGCAGGCGCGAAGCGTGGATCCGCCAGCAGGTCGGGGCGTCCTACAGTATGGCAGAACGCTGCCCATTCTTCTTCGAACTTACAGGCCAAAAACACCCACCCCTCCTTGGCCGGATACAGGCGGTAGAGTGCATGGAGGCCGTAGCACTCTGCGTCTGGGATGGCATACGGGGGCCGCCCAACGAAATCATAGGCTTCGCCATGATTGGCCCATGCGTTGGCAATCAGCATGGTGTCCTGGATTGCCTGTCCCTTGCCCGTGCGCTCTCTGTCCCACAGGCCCAGCGCTATGGCGGTTGCTACGGCCTGGGACGTGTTGGGGTCGGGGTTGCCCTCATTGGCCTTCATAAGCTTTCGGGAGACGCTTTTGATCTCGTCCATGTTCATCGGCTGATAGGTAGGAGGCGGCATACCCCTGCCGGCCTGACGCAAGGCGCCGCCAAACAGGGCTCCGGGAAGGGGATGGGCGCCCGGGCGCCGGTTATGGGGACCCGTGGCGCCATAGGCTCCGCTGTAAACGTGGACCAGGCGCGGATTTATGCGGCGGCAGGTCTCGTAGTCAACGCCCAGGCGCTCAGGAACTCCCGGCCGGAAGTTATGCAGCAGGACATCCGCTTTGGCAATGAGCTTGTGGAGCAGGTCCTGACCCTCCTTACGCTGAAGGTCAATTTGAATGCACTCTTTGCCGGCATAAGTCTTGAGGTTGCCAAGTTGGGCAATTGGCCGAGGACTACCCCTCTCCGGCGTGGGGTCTATCTTGATGACCCGCGCTCCCAGATCGGCGATCATCGAAGCGCCATACGGCCCCTGGATGACCGTGGACAGGTCGATCACCGTAATACCCTCTAAAGGATACTGTGGAGCGTGGCCGTTGCCCCCGGCTTTGCCGTTGCCGGCCACAGAGTCCGGCATGCGCCGGCTCAACTCATCCAAAACCTCTGAGGTGTGTTGACCCAGGGTTGGCGCTGGACCGCCCACTTCCCCTGGGGTATCTGCCAGGTCTGCTAGCAGCCCCGCGATCTTCATAGGCCCAACTCGTGGGTCGTCGATCTCCACCACATGGCGGTTATGCACAACCTGCGGGTGCTGCATGGCCTCTGCCGTGTAGATGAACGGCTCAGCAGCCACGTTCCCGTCTTTCACGTAGACTTCCATCCATTCGTCAAGGGTCCGCTCTTGCATTCGGTCGAGGATAATCTCCCGGAGTATCTCCCGGTTCTCGTTGTCGAGCGCGGCCCCGCCTCTGGCTATGCCCTTGAAACGTTCGTCTTCCATGACCCAGTCCAAGCCGATGACCCGGAGGTGGGAGAGAATCAGCCGGGGGTTCTGGGCGTTATTGGCGTGCTGCATCCAACGTCCGTCCTTGGTGCGGACCGGGATGTATTCTAGAGTGGGCAGCGAGTCCCTCCGCAAATAGGCGTTGGCATTAGGGGGGAACCGCTCAGGGTCCTTGCGGCTAAAATAGGCGTCCGTCAGACGACCTCCGTCATAGCACATCATACCCTGTAGCAGGCTAGTCTGTACCCACTGGCCGCGGCCAGTGCGGGATAGCGCCAGCAGGGCACACACGATACCCCGCACCGCGGCTTGGCTCGCGGCCCAGGTAGCCGTCTCAACCGCAGGGTAGATCGGGCCTTCCCTCTCGATCTCGCCCGCGAAACTTCCTCCCGTCATCCGGCCGCTCTTAGCCGCCACAATCCCCTCGTACGCTTTCAGTTGGCTCAACGGCCCTTTCTGGCCGAAGCCGGTTATGGAGCAATACACCAGGCTTGGATTGGCCTGCGAGAGCGTATCGTAGTCGATCGCAAGGCGTTTGCTCTCTCCGGGGCGAAAGGACTCCATCACTACGTCCGCCCCACGGGTTAAGGCCTCTGCGCGCTCACGCCCCTCGGGAGTCTCCAAGTCCAATATCACGCTCTTCTTGCCGCGGTTCCAGGCCAGCCAACTGGGATGAGAGCGGAAGGGATCGCCTGTGGGAGGCTCCACCTTAATCACATCGGCGCCGAAGTCGGCCAGCACGGCCGTTGCCAGAGCGCCCGGCGTTCCCCACGAAAAGTCGAGTACTGTCAACCCTCTAAATGGCCCCAACATCTCTTCCTCCTTTAGCCCTGACCACGCAAGGCCGCCACTATTGCGGCGGCGTCACGGTCTATGTGCCACGCAATCGTGGGTCCAAGACATCTCTGATAGCATCCCCAAAGAGGTTAAACCCATACACCGCAAGGGAAATTGCGAGCCCCGGCCAGATAGCCAACCACGGGGCAACCGCATAGAATTCCCGCGCTCTGCCGGACAGCATACCGCCCCAGGTGGGAGCCGGAGCCGGCACTCCTAGGCCAAGAAACGACAGAGAGGACTCACTGATTATCGCGGTGCCTAGCCCTGCCGTCGCAATAATCAGCCAGGGGGCAACACACTGGGGGAGTATGTGAAACATCATAATCCGCACGTCTGTGGCGCCAATGGCCCTGGCCGCCATGCTGAACTCCGTTTGCTTGGCGGATAGCGCCTGAGACCTAACGATGCGATTTGCCCTGGGAATCTGTGGTATGGCGACTGCAATAATCACATTGGTTACGCTTTGCCCCAAAGCCGCTATTATGGTGAGCGCCAGAATCAACGTCGGGATTGCCATTAGCGCATCCATTATCCGTTGAATTAGCTGGTCCACTCTGCCGCCGTAGAATGCGCTTACCAGTCCCAATAAAGCACCGGACACCGACCCAGTGGCTACAGCCAGGATTCCCACCTGCAGCGAGATCCTAGCCCCGAAAACTATCCGAGTCCAAAGGTCTCGTCCGAAGTCGTCGGTTCCCAGCCAGTGGGCCGCAGAGGGACCTTGCAACTGGGCCCCAAAATCCATCCTCGTTGGGCTATGAGTTCCGACTACCGGCGCAAAAAACGCCAACAGAATCATAACTAGGATAATCGAGAGACCTACCGCTCCAAGGGGCTTCTTCCTAAAGAACCTTAAGATTGACTTGAAGAAACGCTTGGGTAGTCCGGTCGCGACTCCCAGGTCTACCCCTGTTCTCACTTGTCTTTCTTGCTGAGCCACGATTACCTCTCTTTTCTGCGAGCGCTAAACGGGAAGTCGCGGGGGGCAATGGCCGCCCTTTAGTCAAAGCGGATCCTGGGGTCTAGCCAACCATACGTGAGATCAACGACCAGGTTCGTCAAGACAATCCACACCGATACAATAGTAACCATAGACTGCACCACTTCGTAGTCCCGCTGGTTCATTGCCCTCACCAGCAGCGTGCCCATGCCCGGAAGCTGGAAAATGGTCTCCATTATGACGGACCCACCCACTATGAATGCAATCTGAATGCCGATGATGGTGACCACCGGCAACATAGCGTTCTTCATGGCATGCCGGTAAACCACTACAAAGTTCCTTAGCCCCTTGGCATGGGCCGTCCTTATGTAGTCCTGGCGGAGCACCTCCAGCATGGTGGACCGCATCATCCGTGACTTGGTTGCTTGAGAGGAGACTCCAACGGCTATGGCCGGCCAAATAAACATCACCAGGTTGCCCCTCAGGTCCTCGAGAGGGGTCAGGTAGTCCAGGCGCGGGCTCCAGTCAAAGTAGAGGACTCCAATCATGATCACCATTGTAGCGATCCAGAAGTTGGGTACGGACAAGCCCAACAAGGACCATACCCGGACCAAGTAGTCTATCCACGTGTCCTGCTTGATCGCCATTATTATGCCGGCCGGTATTCCCAAGATTATGGACAGCGTAATAGCTGTACCGGCCAACTGCAGTGTGACGGGCGCTCTGCGTTTGACTTCGTCGAACACCGAGTTGCCGGTGTAGAACGACTCCCCCCAGTCACCGATGAGCATTCCCTTTATCCAAAGCAGGTACTGGACGTGCAGGGGATTGTCCAAGCCCAACTGTTCCCTGATTCGGATCAAGACCTGGGGGTCTATCATCTCCGGGGTGAGGGTGTCGTCCCCCTGCATGGCGACCTGCAAGGCCACGTCTCCCGGAGCTATCCGGAGGAGCGCAAAGATAACCAAGGTAACCAATAGCACCGTGAGAAGTCCCAGCAGGACTCGCCTAATGACATACGATCCCATACGAGAGCTCCTCCTCTCCTACCCTTGATGGGGCTTACTGCAAGCTCAGTCTTGCTGAGCGCCGCACGAGCCCCCTAGCTCCATAAGGGGGGCAATATGGATACCACAGCCCCCCTTATGCTCCGCGTGGCACGAACTTGGCAACTACCAAGTGGACGCGGTCACCCGTCCATGCCCCGGATTTTGCCGCTTGTCAGCTTTCATTCTTCCACGAAACCTCCGGGAGGTTGGCAATAAAGTAGTGGGCGTTTCCATCGAAGAGGATGAAGCCCCTCATGTGTGTCTGGCTGCCGTGGAAAAGGTTCTGCCATTCCATGGGAGCGGCCCACACTATGTCGTTTATGATGAGAGATTCCACCTCCGCGACCAGCGCCTGCCGCTTCGTCGCGTCCAACTCCCTCTCAACGTCTACGATTATCTCTTGCAATCTGTCCATATGGGCGGGATCTATCCCTTCTCGGCAAGCGGACAACCTATCGATCTTGTACCTGTCGAGACGTATGCTGGGGTCCGATGATAGCACCCAGCTTGGCATTACTGTTGCCGACAACCTCCATTGGCAGCCTGCCGTCTGACTGGTTAGGGCCGCCGCGTCATATGTCTTCAGTACGATTTCCATGCCAAGGTGGCGGGACATCATCTCCCCGGTGTACAGACAAGTGTTTATGGATATCTGGTCGTTTCTGGCCAAGCAGTCGAAGGGACCGGGCCGGTTGCCGGGTCCGAAGACCTCATCCAGTAGCCTGTTGGCTTCGGCAATGTCCTGATCCTTGGGATGCCGGTATCCTGGCCAGGACAACACATCTTCACAGGAGTTGCCCCACCCCAGGCTGTTATAGAGTTGGATGTTAGCGTGGCCGCAGGGTCGGAACAGTCCCGAGATGTACCCCGCATACAGTCCCTCGTCTATACGCTGAAGCTCGTGCCACTGCTGACGGTCGTGAACCAAGTGCACTGCCCTTCGCACTCGCACATCGTCAAAGGGAGGTACGAGCGTGTTAAACCCCGTGGCCCGCGCGCCGTTGTAAAGGTTGGGATAAACCGGCCTATCCGGGAACTGCTGTCTCGCCTGTTTGACTTGCGCAGCCGTCATAGAGCCGCTCCCCTGGCCCATGATGTCTATCTTTTTCGTGGCCCATGCCGCATAGGCAGTAGTGAAATCTTGTATGGAAACGCCCTCGAACTTATCGAAGAAGGGTAGACCCTCCCTGTAATAGTTCGGGTTGCGCCTGACCTTGGCTCTAACCTCCGGCTCTATAGACTCAGGCATGAAAGGGCCTGTTCCCACGTGCAAGAACATGTTCCTCTGCCTGGTTTCCCTTGGTTCGTAATTGGCTTCGTACCACTCAAGCCAGTCCTTGTTGAGAACGGTGTTGTAGTAGTGGCTGGACATGTGGTGAAGAAATGCAGGGTTGGGAATCCCTGTGTCCAGGGTTACCTGGATTGTGTACCCTGCCGGGCCGTCCAGACAGGACCAGGTATGGGTCTGGGAGTCGGGGTGAGCGCGGCTCTTGCTCATTCCCTCATCGAGCCATCTTTCCGTGCCACGACGGTCCATTGTAGCCTTCACATCCTCGCAGACCATCTCGTCCCCTCTGCCAGGCATTTCTTGGAGGCCGTGTTCATCGTCCTCTGGGGTAGGGCTGCGGAAGAAAACACCCTGGCGTAGCATGAAGGTATACGTTAGTCCGTCCGCGCTCGCCTCCCAGCTCTCAGCCAGGTCCGGCTGGAAACCGCCCTCCCAGCCAAGCCAGGGGTCCACTTTTACCAGCTGATTATACATTTGCGACAGGTGCATGTTGTAGTGAGTGGTGTCTCCAAAGTGTATTCCACTCCTTAGAGGCACGTTACTGCGCCATACCAGGGACCCGCCATAAACCGGCTCCCCCCACTCCGGCCGATAACCCGGATGCCTCAACAGGTCTTGCGCGCCTGTACCAAGCACCACCTCCGGCACCGGCGTCTCCGTGGCCTCCACCATCGCAGGCGAGGTGGCCGTAGGTTCACCGGGCGCTGTCGTGGCCTCCACCATAGCCGGCGTTGTGGCCGTAGGTTCACCGGGCGCTGTCGTGTCCTCCACCATGGCGGGCGATGTGGCCGTTGGCGGGGGCGCCGTGGCTGTTGCGGCGGGCTCCGTGGGAGTGGCCGCTTCACCTCCACACGCCAAAGCGACCAAGAGAATCACCGCGGCGAGACTTGTGATACTGAGACGTATTGAAGACGCTATTCGTAACATTGATTCACCTTCCTACGTGAAATGCGCAATGCGCCACCTTGGTAAGGGCTACTTGCGCCTCACCCTACACTAGCCTAAGCAGCTTGTCAAGAGTACCAAATGCATGGCAAGGCCTGCATGATTACGGCACAACTTCAAGGGCATAATAGCGATATTCGTAAGGGGCACGCTGGAGCATTTGTCCGGAGGAGCGGAAGCCGGCCGGCGAGGGCGGCAACAGAGTTCAGCCGCTGGCAACCAGCAAATGTGACACCCTCGGAACCCCGAGAGATCATGGGTTAGGTGGAGGTTTGGTAAGCACCCCGAGGCCCCTGTTGTAGGGCTTTCGCCGTTGGATTGGTTGAGCCTGTACCTCCTTGTATCTCGGTATTGGTTCAGCTGAATTCTTGCTGTAACCTGGCCACTTGTCGTGTCTACAATGGAATTGCAAGCTCGAAAGTGGTTCTGTCTACCGTCAACTCAGGCCCACCTAAGAAGACTCAAACTGCACATATAGGGTTGAGGTTGCAGACCTATCTCTTAACCCCCTCGGGCTGCCTGGTTGAATCAATATCTATAACCTACGAGTACCGCAGTTTTTGGTGTCGATTGAGAAATGTGTATGGACAAGCTCACCACGAGCGGGATGGGAAGGGGGCGTGGACAATTGACACTCCATCGGCCATTCCATAGAATGACCATTGTTGCATCTCCCCCCTGGGCAGCGGACGTCGCATCCCTGCCCCCCTTGACCAAGGCGAAATGCGTTAATAAGACGGAGGTCTCGCCATGAACCAGCCCCAGGCAACGGAGGAGAAGACCCACCCCAGGCCCCTGGACGGCATACGTATTGTGGACTTTACCTGGGTCCGCGCCGGACCCTGGGCAACGCGGTGGCTTGGCGCGCTTGGCGCCGAGGTGATAAAGGTGGAGTGGCCCCTGAGGGAGTTCGGACGGGGAGGGGGGGCCGCCGGAACGCCGCCCGGCATTGAGCCGAGCATGAACTCCTCCGGCCACTTCAGCGACACCAACGCCAACAAGCTGAGCCTGTCCCTGAACGTCCGCAGCCCGCGCGGCGCTGAGATCATCCGGAAGCTCATCTCCGTGTCTGACGTGGTTGTGGAGAACTACAGCGCGGAGGTGCTGGAGAGCTGGGGACTGGGATATGAAGAGCTGAAGAAGCTGCGAGCCGACATCGTCTACGTGTCCATGTCGGGGTTCGGGCATACCGGTCGAGACAAGCGCTACACCACCTTCGGCCCGTCGGCCCAGGCGCTCTCCGGCATGACCTTTGCCTCCGGGTTGCCGGACCAGCCTCCGGCGGGGTGGGGATGGTCTTACCTGGACGACACCGGCGGCATGTACGTAGCCTTCTACACCCTGGCCGCCGTATTCCACCGCAAGATGACCGGCCGGGGCCAGCACGTAGACATGGGGCAGATGATCATGGGCGTCACCCTCAACGGCCCGGCGCTGCTGGACGTGACGGTCAACGGGCGAAAGTCGCAGAGGGAGGGCTACCCCGCGGGCAACCGCGCCAACTGGCCCGGCGCGCCAATGCTGAACAACTACCGGGGGCGGACCGTGGCTCCTCACAACAGCTACCGGACCAATGGCGGCGGGTATAACGACTGGTGTACCATCGCCTGCTTCTCAGACGGGGAGTGGCAGAGCCTGGTGGGGCTTATGGGAAGCCCTGCCTGGGCCACGGACGAAAAACTCGCCACGGTGGATGGGAGGCTGCGTAACCAGGAGGAGATGGACCAGGGCATAGAGGCATGGACGCTGACCCTTGAAAAGTACGAGCTTACGGAGCGGTGCCAGGCGTCCGGAGTGAGGGCCATGCCTGTCCAGAGCAACCAGGACAGGGCGGAGCACGACCCTCAGTTGCGGGATCGGGGCCTGCTCAAGGAGGTGGAGCATCCCGTCCTTGGGTCTTGGCGTCTGCAGAACGCCCCGTTCAAGCTCTCCGAGACTCCCGCCGTGAACAGCCGCCACGGGCCGTTGATAGGCCAGGACAACGAGCAGATCATCATGGGAATGTTGGGGATGAATCGAGATGAACTGACCTCCGGCTACGAGGATGGCACCTTCTGGCCGAATGAGATGGCCCGCTATCCCTATCAAGAGGAGCTACTCCAATGACGATGCAGAATGAAGCCGGAGGCCCCTTCAGTGGGGTGCGAGTGCTGGAGCTTTCCGATGAAAAGGGCCAGTGGTGCGGTAAGCTGCTGGGAGACTTGGGGGCGGACGTGATCAAGATAGAACCGCCGGGCGGCGAGGCTACGCGCTCCGTCGGCCCCTTCTACCAGGACGCGTATAGCCTGGAGCGCAGCCTTAGCTTCTGGCACTATAACACCTCCAAGCGCGGGGTAACCCTGAACCTGGAGACGGAGGACGGCCGTGGGCTGTTCCTGCGCCTGGCTGCCAAGGCGGACGTGGTGCTGGAGACCTTCCGGCCGGGGTACATGCCGTCCCTTGGGCTAGGGTACGAGGACATCCGGGAGGTGAATCCGGGAATCATAGTGTGCTCTCTGACGCCCTTTGGGCAGACGGGGCCTTGGCGTGACCTCCAGACCAGCGACCTGCTGCACCTGTCCGCCGGCGGACAGATGGGCTCCTGCGGCTACGACGACGTGCCGGACGCTCCACCAATCGCTCCCGGCGGGGGCCAGGCGTGGCACATGGGCTGCCACTACGCGTGCATGGCCATAACCGCCGCCCTGATCCATCGCGCGAACTCCGGCAGCGGGCAGTACGTGGACGTGTCCGTTCACGAGTCCTGCGCCCTGACTACCGAGGGAGCCATGTCATCCTGGATCTTCATGGGCAAGACCATGATCCGCCAGACCGGGCGTCATGCAGGCGTAGCTCCCACGCCGCCCACCCAGACGCTCTGCAAGGATGGCAAGTACATCAACATCCAGCTCATCGCCATGAGGCTGCCGCCAGCGCAGCTACGGAATCTGGCGGAATGGCTGGACCGGTACGGCATGGCCGACGACCTGCTGGAGGAGAAGTACCAGGATACGGCGGTAATCCAGGAGGAGGCCGATCACATAAGCCTGACGGTGCGCAACTTCATCAACAACATGACCAGGGATGACGTCTACCGGGAATCCCAGGAGATGGGATTTTCCTGGGGGTCCGTGCGCACTCACGATGAGCTGCCGGACGACGGACAACTGAACGACCGCGGATTCTGGGTCCAGGTGGAGCACCCGGAGCTTGGCGAGACCTTCACGTATCCCGGCGCGGCCGCCATCTGGAGCGATTCGCCGTGGGGCATCTCCCGGCGCGCCCCGCTTGTTGGGGAGCACAACGACGAGGTGCTGTGCGGAGAGTTGGGCCTGTCCCGCGCTCAACTGGGGGTACTGGCCGAGGGCGGCGTTATATAGCCTACCCCTAATCGCCGTTCAGCAGCGCTCTCACCCTGGCCCCCGGGTCCGGCGCGGTCACCAGCGCCTCGCCCACCAGTACGGCGTGGACGCCCGCCCGTCTGAGCCTGACGAGGTCGTTGTGGCCGTGGATGCCGCTCTCGCTGACCGTTATCTTCCCTGTGGGGACGCGTGGAGCCAGACGCTCCGTGAGGGAGATGTCGGTGTTGAAGGTGCGCAGGTCTCGATTGTTGATGCCGATGATCTCCGCGCCCGCCGCCAGGGCCGTGTCCATCTCCTCCTCCGTGTGGACCTCCGTGAGCGCCTGAAGCCACAGGCTTTGACTTAGCTCCAACAGGTCCTTCAAGCGCTCCGGGGTGAGGATGGCCACTATAAGGAGGATGGCGTCCGCTCCGTAAGCCCTGGTCTCGTGCACCTGGTACGGGTCGAAGATGAAGTCTTTGCGCAAGACGGGCGCGCCCAGCGGCCCAACCACATCCTTGACTGCCGCCATGTGCTCCAGGCTACCCTGAAAGTGGTCGCGCTCCGTCAGGACGGAGATGGCGGCCGCGCCGTTGTCGGCGTAGGCCTTTGCCAGGGCCGCGGGGTCGTAGTCCTCCCGCAGCAGGCCGCGCGAAGGCGATGCCTTCTTGGCCTCGGCGATGAGGCGGATGCCGTCGCCCATGAGCGCGCCTGAGAGGTTCAAGGGCAGAGGAAGAGACCTGATGCGCTCCTCCAGCAGGGGAAGTGGCTCCTCCCGCTTGCGGCGCTCCACCTCACGCGCCTTGACCTCGACTATTTTATCCAGGATGGTAGTCATGCCTGAGACCTACGTAAGCTTTTGGCTAAGCTCCACCAGAGCGCGGAGCTTTTCCATCGCCCTGCCGCTGTCAATAGCCTGG
Organism: Dehalococcoidia bacterium; assembly: GCA_965247645.1. Taxonomy (GTDB): domain Bacteria; phylum Chloroflexota; class Dehalococcoidia; order Lucifugimonadales; family UBA2985; genus JAPPHY01. The sequence goes on along the minus strand of OZ252024.1, from coordinate 617,444 downwards.
GAGGCCAGGGCTACTCCCTGCCCAAGGTCGCGGGCGGCGTCCCCGGCGACCAGGGCGGCGGCCGCGTTCAGGAGCGCTACGTCCCGGTGAGGGCCTCTCTCCCCCGATAGCGCCCGCTCCATAGAAGCCGCGTTCTCCTCCGCCGAGCCCCCGCGGATGGCTTCCCGCGAGGCGCGGGGGAGGCCCATGTCCTCAGGGGCGACTGCGAAGTTGTAGATGTCGCCGTCCTTCAGCTCCCATACCTGGGACGGCGCGGCTATGGAGACCTCGTCCAGGCCGTCTTCTCCGTGCACTACCAGGGCGTGCTGGCAGCCCAGGCGGCGCAGCGCTATGGCCATCTTCTCCCCCAGCGCGCCGTCTGCCACGCCCAGAACCTGGCTTCGCGCGCCCGCCGGGTTGGTGAGCGGCCCAAGGATGTTGAACACCGTGCGTATGCCTATCTCCCGCCGGGGAGGGCCGGCGAATCTCATGGCGGGATGGAACGTGGGGGCGAACATGAAGCCAATGCCCACCTCCCGGATGCACCGCTCCACACCCTGCGGCCCCAGGTCTATTTTGACCCCCGCGGCTTCCAGGACGTCGGCGCTGCCGCACGCGCTGGTCATGGCGCGGTTGCCGTGCTTGGCAACCTTTAGGCCCGCGCCCGCGGTAACGAAAGCGGCGATGGTTGAGACGTTGATGGTGTGGGAGCCGTCGCCGCCCGTGCCGCAGGTGTCCACCAGGTCGCTGTCCGACTGCACGTGCAGGGCTTTCTCACGCATGACCAGCGCCATTCCGGCTATCTCCTCCGTGGTCTCCCCCTTGAGGCGCAAAGCGGTGACAAAGGCTCCAAACTGAGCCGGGGTGGCCTCCCCGGTCATTATCTCCTCCATAACCTGGGCGGCCTCCTCCTGGGAGAGGTCCCGCCCGGAAACTACGCTGCTTATCGCTTCCTGTATCATGGCTTCATCCTGCGTGGAGTCATGGCGCGGCCGAGCGCCGGCGCGCTGCCCCTATGTTCGTTCTACCATGCGCAAGCTGCGCGACATCTACATGTTGAGGAAGTTCCGCAGCAGGTCCTTGCCCACCGTGGTCAATATGGACTCCGGATGGAACTGGACACCTTCTACCATGTGCTCCTTGTGGCGCACTCCCATTATCAGGCCATTGTCCGTCCAGGCGGTGACCTCCAGGGTGTCCGGGAGGTCTTCCCGGTATATGGCCAGGGAGTGGTAGCGTGTGGCCTCAAATGGGTTGGGCAGCCCGGCGAAGAGGCCCTTGCCGTCGTGGTGGATGAGCGATGTCTTGCCGTGCCTGATCTCCCCGGCCCTGTCCACCGTGCCGCCGTAGGAGTAGCCTATGCACTGGTGGCCCAGACATACCCCAAGGATGGGCGCTCGGCCCTCAAAATGGCGCACCACGTCGTTGGAGATGCCGGCCTCCTTTGGCGTGCATGGGCCGGGAGAGATGACGATCTTCTCAGGAGCCATCGCCTCCACATCTTCCAGAGTGACTTGGTCGTTGCGTACCACCTCAACCTCCGCGCCAAGCTCGCAAAGGTACTGGTAGAGGTTGTAGGTAAAGCTGTCGTAGTTGTCTATCAGTAGAATCATCGTTACGCTCCGCAGTGGGCGTTTGGCCGATTCGTCTTTAATTGTACCCTTGCGGCGGGCTAAAGGGAAGTCGGTGTGCTGCAAGCCTACTTGCACTGGCGACCGACAATTTGAAGAATACAATGGATCAGGACGCGATGAGCTTGCCTGCAAACGGCCATACTCGCTTTAGCTCGTTGTCTCCACCACCGCCACCCACACGGGAGCCGCCTGAAGTTGGCGTGAGATAGCGGACAAGCGTGGGAATTGAATATCCGTAGGACGGGTTGACTTCTGAGCTGTAGTCCACTAGAAAGCGGCTCCAATCCTCGAACATAGAGTCCTTTGATACATCGAACCATTCGTCATCAGCCAGAGTAGCTACGCGATTTCGATGTACGGGGTATTCTTGCAGGAAACGTTGAATCCCGAAGAACGCTTGCTTGACCTTACCGGTGTTGTTATTTCGATCCAAGTTTTTGGCTATATTCAGGATCTCATTTGCTACTGGGCTGGTTTGCGAAGCCAAGAAATTCAGGAAATCCCCGTAGCTTATAAGGGATGGAAGCCCCAGATCCGGGTTCGGCATCTCTTCCCGAATCAGGGCCAGCAAAGCCTCTTGAGAGTCGATTTTGTCTGTGCACTGAGCAACAAAGTCGCTGAATTGTTCCATGGTCACAGGAGACAGTTTGGGTCTCATGGATTCGACAAAGCTCCTGAGTTCATTCAACTCACCACCTGAGGTCAGTCGAACAACTTCCAAATTACGTCCGAAGCCGCCGGCAGTCAGGTTGGCTGACCCTGCAAGTCCATGCGGGCCATTTGATACGATGATCTTGGCATGCAGGTTGTTAGATTGGCGCATCGAAACGTTGGAGACTCGTGACTTAACCTGTCGAATAAAGTCCAGCAGGCCTTCAGAATCTGAGGCGCCGGTTAACCAGTCGTGCGGATCGAGTTTGGTCCATATTTCAATTTGTGAAACAGCGTTTGTTAGAGAGTCAGAGACTACATCCAAGCCAGGCCTGGATATGAAGGGGCTACAAAGCAGAAGGCTACCTGAAGAAGTCTCTATAACGGATTTGAGGGTTTCCTGAGCGGGAGACAACCACTTGTTCACAGAGGTAGCCTTGCTTGTAGACCGGCTTCTTCAATGCCAATTTTGTCTTGAAAGCTGTCCGGTCGAGGATGAGAAGCGTTGTGACTCACTTTGCGGCTTGGAGAAAGAAGTGTGAGGTTGGTTTCGCTCAACCCAAAGGAGGAAGGTTCTTGTGCAGCTAGTTTAGCGATGTAAGTAAGTGCGCAACTGTAGTCCGCAAAATTGTCTAAGCAGGTTGCCAATGCTGTCAATGCTGACTTGAAGCGAGTAACGCCGTTGAATTGCTGCCTGAGCTTATAACAGTTGGAGAGCAGTTCGTCTGCCAATGCTACCGCATCTCCCTTTGAAGGCTCATCCATGAATTTGTCATACTTCATCCAGACTTCGCGCTTGACCTGATTCCTGCCACGCCCGTCATCAAAAACTCTGTTGACATCCGTATTCAGGACGTCCCGCAGCTCGTTAATCGAAACACTTCTTGCCCAGAGTGAAACCCTGTTGAAAACCTCTGAAAGCCTCAGCGTTCCTAGTTTGTCATGAAAAGCTAGTCGTTTAATCAGTTCCGATGCTAGGGATTCCGGCTCAGAGGGTTGCTGGTATCCAACTCGCACACAAGACTCGTGGGCATACAGCGGAGAGATTTCTATACCAATCCATCGCCGTCCCAGCCCGTGAGCTACTTTTGCCACTGTGCCACTTCCAGAGAACGGGTCTAACACCAAATCCGATGGTTTTGAGCAGGAACGTACGATTCGTTCGGTGATCTCTTCCGGAAAGACAGCTATGTGAGATGTCTGTCCGGAAGAGCCATAGGCTACGCGATCGACTTCCCAGACGTTGCCGGGGTTACGCCCCCAGAAATTGTTGCGCTTATCATATTCCTTCGATTTTTCTCTCACAGCATCCACAAGAAAGGTCGGTTCCCCGCCGGGTTTCACAAACCACAGGACGGTTTCGTGCTTATTCGTGAACTTCTTCGTGAATGCGTGCCCACCCCAGTAGCGCCAAACGATTCTGTCCCAGAGCAGAAAGGGGTTGGGTTCCGAACAAAATAACTCATAACTGAGGAGGTCAATCGGGACTATTCCGGAGGGATTCGTCTCGCTCTGAGTGTATCCGGTTTGCCAGAAAATAGAACCGCCGGGCCTGATTATGCGTTTGAGTTCATTGATGGCTTCAGAGAGGAATTCCTGGTACTCATTGGCAGGAGTCCTGTCAGTCAGGCCTGACTCATAGGGTTTGTTGATGTTGTATGGCGGACTCGTGTGTACCAAGTCAGCCGACTCCGACGGGAACCTTGTCAATACGTCTAGCGCATCCCCGCAAATTACGTGTCGTTCTGCCGCCTTCACTACAGATTCATTCTGCGCGTCGTACGACGAAAGCGCCTCTGCGTTAAGCATGTAACGCGATACTGCGGGGTGCGCCTGCTCTGGAGCGACTGGCAAATGTGAGTTCATACCTGGGGATTATACCATAACCGGTGCCTAGTCGAACCAGATGTGCGGAGCCAGCGCGGGCTAAAGGGAAGTAGCAGGCCGCGGATCACTCGGGGGGGCGGAAAGCCCAGTTAGGCTGGTTTCTGTTAAACTCATTACTATGAGGGTCACATGGCGATGGATTGCCGGACTTGCCGCGAGCCTCCTGCTGGCGTCGTTGGCTGCGGCCTGCTCGCAAGCCGAGCCTACCCCCACCCAGATGCCCACCCCAACCCCTTCCCCCCTCCCCACGCCGACACCCAGCCCCGTTCCCAGTCCTACGCCTACCCCCACGCCCATTCCCACGCCTACGCCCACCGTTGCCCCAACACCGACCCCAATCGCCACCCTTCAGCCCACGCCCGCGATGGGGGGGGACGCGAATATCAGACCCTTTGCCCCAGACTTCTGGTCCGGTCCACTGGTGGCCTCAGGCGCTCCGGGGAGCTATAGCGCAGATAGTCTTTCCGTGGACGGCGCAACGTATATAAGCTGGGCAGTCCTCAACGATGGCCGCAGCAACATAGACCGTTCCTTCTTCATAGACGTGTCTGTGAACGGCCTGGTTGCCGGCAGGTGGCAGATCGATGGTGTCGGGGCCAACCAGCTTTTAAGCGCCGCAGACTGGGAGGCTCTGTCGGAGCGGATGAGGTTGCAGCCCGGAAGGAACACCTTGAAGCTGGTGATAGACCCCACCGACTTGATTCCCGAGACCGACGAGAACGACAATGTGTATGAGGCGGAGTTCACCTGGGAGCCTCCCTCTTCGGCGTCCGCTACGCCCACTCCAACCCCCGGCAAGCTCCCGGACCTGACGCCATCCGTTCCGGAAGGCTGGACGGACTCGCTCATCGCCACCTCCTACCGCGGCGACAAGATGGATGGGCCTCTCTCCGTGGACGTTCCCACCTACATTAAATACGGGTTACGGAATGATGGCCTTGCCAGCTTTGAGAACACAATATGGGCCTACATCTACCTGGACGGCGTCCTGGTATCCGCGCAGGCGGGGAATGGCCTGCTGGCGGAAGAGACGGTCGGGAGCTCCGAGTGGGCCGAGCTGTCGGCTGCGATCCACATTACCCCCGGCGTTCATACCCTGCGCCTGGAGGTGGATGCTACGGACCTGATAGATGAAGTGGACGAGGGGAATAACGCTATCGAGAAGGAGTTCACCTGGGGCACGGGGGGTGTCCCGTCCCAGCCCACCGTCGCTTTGCCTCCGGCGCCCACCGCGCCGGAGCCGTTGGCGCTGCCAAACCTGACCCCCGGATGGCGGCTGGGCTGGGACGGGCCCATAATGGCCTCTCACCAGCCTGGGACATTCCTGCACGGCCCGTTGAGCGTGGAAGAAGACCCTTTCATAGACGTGGTGGTCCACAATGCGAGCATCGTAGATACCACTGCGTCCTTCACCGTTGATCTTTATTTTGACGGCGTGGTCGTCCATACCTTCGACTTTCCGGAGGGCATGGAGTCAAACCGCCTCTGGTGGAACCAGGACTGGGACGGGCTTGCCCAGAAGACGCGCATAAGCGAGGGCGCTCACACCCTGAAAATGGTCATCGACCCGGACAACGCGGTGAAGGAGGCCAGCGAGGACGACAACGTCTACGAGGTTACCCTGACCTGGGGGGCAGGCGCCGTGGACAACCCCCATAGCATCACTTACACCACCCAGGAGCTCATGGAGAAGCTGGCAGACCTGCCGGCCTTGATCGAAACTCGGCAGCCCGCCGTGAGTCCGGGCAAGCGCGACTACACGCAGGAGGTCCTGGATGTCGCCGATGCAGGGTACTTTCTACTCACCGGAAAGAGCCTCCGGGACGAACGGGTCAACATATACCTGCTCAACCGCGACGAGTACCTGGCCTGGATTGATGACCACTATGCCGAAAGGTTTGCCCTCAACGACGCCTCGGAAGGGGCGGCGCTCCTGGACGAACGGGAGAAGATAAAGACGAGATCGGCCGGCCTGGAGGTGTCGCGGTTTGGGAAGATAGCGGTGGTGGTGGACGCGGAACGCGGGGTTGCCGACGTCATTGGGTCGCTTGTCCACGAGTTGGGGCACATGCGCCAAGAGCTTCTGAACCCGGCCCAGGGCGATGGCGCCATGCCCTCCCCCCAACGCAGGGGCCTGCAGGAAGCCCAGGCCCAGCAGTTTGAGAGGGCGTTTTGGCTGGCGCTTGAGGAGCTTACCGGCATGGAGATGCTGTCGTACCCGGACCATCGGGGGTTGAGGGACCTCATCGGCATCGGTTTCGATTCCTGGTTCGCATATCCGTATCAGGATGAGCACTTTCTGGGATACCTGGTGCAGTGGCTGTCGGTGATGGACGATCCCAACCTGACGGAGCTGAAGCAGGAGGTGACCACCCACGGGCGTTTGGGGTGGCGATCGTCCCTGGCGCTGTACTACTACCTGGTCGGGATGCCTGCCGAGGCTATAGAGGCGTACGTGGACTTGCGCCTCCAAGCCATACCCGCTTACGCTGAGGCCATCAAGGCGTTTGCCGGTGACCGGTTGGTGGCCGGGCTGCATCCTGACAGCGAAGGCTCACCGGGTCTCCGGGAACCGGGCCTGCTGGCCCCCTGAACGGATTTGACCTCAGCCGAGAGTGGTATTAAACTGGCGATAGGCCCTCTCTGCCGAGTGGTGTAGCGGTATCACGCCTGACTCTGACTCAGGTAACCCTGGTTCGAATCCAGGCTCGGCAGCCATCCTTCCCCGGTCTACAGGTGTTGGTTACGCCCGCAGTTCACCCGCTCAATGGTTCGACATGCTCACCACGAGCGGGCAAGGGAACTCCCGTTCACCCCGGTATCAAGTACGGGGCAGGCTCTGAGCCTGTAGAAGGGCATGAGCGGGAGTGGAGTGGCGCTCAATCCAACGTTGGCAGTTGCCCACTGACTGGAAGACCACGCCGTTACTGCGGAGGCAGGAATCCATGATGCCCCGTGATAGCGCACAACAGACCCCTGCCCCCGTTTCCACAAGGACAAGCTTCGCAGGGGTCTAGTCGGCTGACCCTGCCTCGCGCCTCGTAACGGCGCAACAGGGGTATGTTCAGAACTCTCAGCCAGAAGGTAACAACATCGGTAGAGGCGGCCTCAGTCGCCGCTTTGCAGGATCTCGTCGATCTCCTTCATGTCGTCCTCGGTGAGGCGCCAATCGGCGGCCTTGGCGTTGGCCGTCACCTGCTCCGTCCTGGTTGCCCCGGCAATTACCGAACTCACCGCGGGGTTGCCCAGGAGCCAGGCTATAGCCAGCTCCACCATTGGATGTCCCCGCTCGGCGGCAAAGTTCTCCAGCTTGGATAGCATGGCAAAGTTCTTCTCCGTCAGCGTGTTTCCCTGGGCCCGTTGGTTTCCGGCCAGGCGCGTGCCCTCCGGCACGGGTTCGCCCTGCCGGTACTTTCCGGTGAGGAATCCACTGGCCAGGGGGTAGAAGGGGAGTATTCCTATGTTGTACTCGTCGCAGAAGGGTACCAACTCCCGCTCCACGCTGCGGTTCAGCATGTTGTACTCCGGCTGGACGGTCACAAAAGGGGCCAGGTTGTGGGCCCTGGAGGTCCAGATTGCCTCGCACATCTGCCATGCGTCGAAGTTGGAGCAGCCGATGTAACGCACCTTGCCCTGGTGCACAAGGTCGTCCAGCGCGCGCATGGTCTCATCGATGGGGGTGTTTGGGTCAACCCTGTGTATCTGGTAAAGGTCAATGTAGTCGGTCTGGAGGAAGCGGAGGCTGGCCTCCACCTGGTTCATTATGTGGTGGCGAGAGTTGCCCCGCATGTTAGGGCCGTCTCCCACCGGGTTGGCCACCTTGGTGGCTATGATGACATCCTTGCGGGTGTCCTTGAAAGCCATGCCGATCCGCTCCTCGGACAGCCCTCTGCCGTAGCTATCGGCGGTGTCTATGAAGTTTATCCCTTCTTCCAGGGCCTTGTGGGCCACCTTGATCGAGTTCTCTTCATCCATCCTGAATCCGAAATTGTTGGTTCCCAGGCCAACTACAGAAACCTTGAGCCCGGATGAACCCAACTGTCGATACTCCATCTAATAATGTTCCTCTCTTGCTTTCACTGGTGTTGCGGACATTGTACAGGAATAGACCGCTCCTCGCTACAGCCCGTTACCTCGACCTGAGCGCAGCGCCCGACGCCACCGGCCTGGGACTTCCCCGGCGTGAGTGGGAGACACAGGCGGTGGAAAGAGGTGGTATAATCGCACTGAGAGCCTTGGGCAGCGCACAGGCCGGGCCTTCTCAAAAAGCGATTGAGGGCCGGGGATGCCCTGACTAGACAAGTTTGGCGTGGAGACTAGCAGATGCAAGCAAGAGACATAATGACCAGCCCGGCGATCACTACCACAACCGATTCAACGGTTGAGGAGGCGGCAACCCTCATGCTGGAGCGCGTGACAAGCTGCCTTCCCGTGCTGGACGACCGTGGGCAGCTGGCCGGCATTCTGACTCACACGGACTTTGGCTTTCATCACAAGTTTCTGCCCATGGCCAACCATCTGTACACGCTCATGGGATCCTTCGTCACGCCGGAGACCCTGGAGCAGGTTGCCAGGGACGTGAGCAGGAAAAAGGTGAGAGAGGTGATGAGCCATCCCGTAATCACCATCCAGGAGGACGCGCCCGTTGCTGCGGTAGCGGACCTGATGCTCCGTAGGAGCGTCAGCCGGCTCCCGGTAATGCGCGGCAAGGAGATGGTCGGCATAATCACCAGGCACGACTTAGTTAAGCTAATGACCGCCGGCCAGGTCGGGAGCTAGGCTTGGACGGCGCCGCTCGAAAGGGGACTGCGATTGAGGGATTTGCATAGCATCGCCGGCTGCCCGAAGCGTTTGAGGGTTGGCTTGAAACCGGCTACGGAAGAGCGCTGCCGCGGTGTTATCGCGCGGACGCCGGCGGGCTGCCGGGACTAGATGGCAAGCGTACTGTCGGAGGGCGCTAGCAACGGGAGCCTGCGAGCCGGGGTGCTGGGAGCAAATGACGGCCTTGTGTCCAACTTCAGTCTGGTCATGGGCGTTGCAGGGGGCACGGGAAACGCCGATTTCGTGCTGCTGGCAGGGGTTGCCGGCCTGCTGGCAGGGGCGTTCTCGATGGCTGCGGGGGAGTACGTCTCCATGAACTCTCAGAAGGAGGCGTACCAACACCGGCTGCGCCTGAAGGAAGTTGAGATATCGATGCGCCCGGAGGAAGAGGAGGAGAAGCTGGCGCTTGTCTACCAGGCAAAGGGCCTTTCTCGCGAGGACGCCCAGCTTGTAGCGCAGCACGCTATGGCGGACCCGGAGGTGGCCCTGGACACCATTGCCAGAGAGGAGTTGGGGCTGAACCCGTCCCAGTTGGGTTCGCCCTGGGGCGCCAGCCTCAGCTCATTTGCAGCCTTTGTCATGGGGGCAATAATTCCAATCCTGCCCTACCTTTTCGGCATGGAGGACGGGGTGGCTTTGCTAAGCTCCGTCCTGAGCGTGGGGGCGTTGCTGGGCGTAGGTGGAATACTGGCGTGGATGACCAGGACAAGCGTCTTCTGGGGAGCCGTGCGTATGCTATTGGTAGGGGGTCTGGCCGCGTCCGTCACATTTGGCATAGGCCGGTTGATAGGCGTAACGCTGGCAGGGTAGGCCCGGCGGCGCTTTGGCGGGCCAAGGGCTTTCCTGGCGGCTAGGTTGGTACAGCGACCGACTCGTCGGACTGCGGTTCAGAGACAGGCAGGCCCTCTTTTTCCAGCGCTTCAAGAGTGGAAGGTCATACCCTGGCGAAATCCCCTCACACTCACGACGCCATACGGAACACTACGAACAGCCCCAGGGCGTAGAGGCCAACGAACAGGGGAGGGCTGGGCTCCACCAGGGAGAAGCGCTTCAGAGGACGACGCATCAGTATCTGGACCAGACCCAATGTCATCAGAAGGGTGGCGAACAGCCCCGCGCTGACGTTGCTGATGTCCAAGCCCCCAAAGAGGGAGCCGTTGGAGAACGACAGGTCGGCTATTGCCAGGGCGGCGATGTTGAAGGAGTTAGTGCCGTACATATTGGCTACCGCCATGTCATGGGCGCCCATTCGGAAGGCGGCCAGAGTGGTTGTCAACTCCGGCAGGGTGGTCACCAAAGACAGGGCCAGCACACCCACAAAGCTCGCCCCAATGCCGGTCAGGTCGGCGATGCGCTGGGCGGTGAAGGCCAGAAGCGGGCCGGCCACAAAAATGGCCGCTGCGCAGGCTGTGAACACAATCCAGGCCCACCGCAGCGAATGGGCCGGCTCCTCCTCCTCGGGCTCCTCTATGCCCTGGCTGTACTTGCGCACGACGCCGGACAACACAAGGTATACGGTGAGTATGACCACGCCCGCCAGGCTCACGGCCATCCACGTAATGTCCGTCTTGAGCGCGGTGAAGAGGGTAGCCAGAGCCGTGAGGGCAATGGCGGATATCGCAACCACCCTCTGCTGAGGGGCCAGCACCTGGAAGATCTGACGGCCGCCGAAAAGGGCGATGAGAATGGCAAGGTTGCTCATGTTGAGCATGTTGGCCCCGAACATATTGCCCGCAACCAGCGTGGCGGAGCCGGCCAAGGCCGCTGCTATGGCGGTCGCCAGCTCCGGCAGGGACGTGGCCCCGGCCAGAAGCAGCGATCCAACCCAGAGACGCCCCAGGCCCATTCTGGCTGCGATGACGTCGGCAGCGGCCGTCAGGTTCACGGCTGCCACCACTATTGCCACGGACGCCAGCAAAAACAGCCCAATCGATACCGGAAGGTCTGCCGTCATTTGGTCCCGGTCCTCTCACCCGCGTCCTGAGTGGCAGGCTTGGGCATGTCTTCTGTCTCGAAGGCCGGGCGCGTCATTCCGGAACCTCCCGGCCTTCGAGGTCAACCAGGTGAATCGGGAGGCCGGTTTCCCGCAGGCCCGGCTCTATAACCTCGCGGTCTCCCACCACTAGCAGCAGCAGGCGATCGCTGTCTATGTGCTCCTGGGCCGCCCGTTTCACGTCCTCCAGGGAAACAGCCTCTATTTGGGCGGGAAAGGTTTGGTAGTAGTCGTCCGGAAGGTCGAAGAGCAGCTGCCGGAGCAGCTCGTCCAGTATCTGCCCGGAGGTCTCGAATGAGGATGGGAACTGGCGCAGCAGCGCCGCTTTGGCCGCCTGGAACTCTGACTCGGCCACAGGCCGCCCGCCCGCTATGTCGCGGAACTCCCGCAGGGTCTCATGCACCGCCTCTGCGGTCACGGCCGTCTGCACTCCGCCTCCCGCCATGAGCAGCGACGACCGGCGGCGCCAGTCGATCCAGGAGCGATAGCCGTAGCTGTATCCCTTGTCCTCCCGCAGGTTCATGTTGAGCCTGGCCGTGAACATGCCGCCGAACAGGTGGTTCAGCAGGACCAGGGCATGGTAGTCGGGGTGTTGACGGGGCACGCCGGTAAGCCCCACCCGTATCACCGATTGGGGGGCCCCCGGCTTGTCCATAAGGTATAGCCTGGTGGAGGTCGGCCCTGCGCCGTTGGCGACGTCCACCGTGGTCTCCGCGCTCCGGCCCTGTGCCCTCCAGCCTCCCAGACGCTCCTCCGCCAGCCTGGCAACCTCTTCGAGGGAAATGTCTCCTACCACAACCAGGGTAGCGGCCTCCGGCCTGTAGTCACTGAGGAAGAAATCGACGATGTCCTTGCGGGAGAGGGTCTCAAGGGCGTCCTCGGTGCCGTTGACGGGGTGGCCGTATGAGCTGTCCATTCCATAGATGAGTCCCGGCGCTACGCGACCGGCCAGGGCGGTGGGGTCGTCCCGCATTCGCCGCAGAGACGTCAGCCTCTCGCTCCGTACCCGGTCTATCTCCTCTTCAGGGAAGGTGGGGTTCTGCGCCAGGTCTGCCACCAACTCCAGCGCCTTGGGGAAGTGCCTGGACAGGGTCTCGACGGCCAGGGCCGTCCCCTCCCTGCCGTTCACCGATGTCAACTGGCTGCCCATGAACTCGAACTCATCGGCTATCTGCCGGCTGGAGCGGCCGGTGGTGCCCTCCTGAAGCATGGCCGTGGTGAAGACGGCCAGCCCCGGCAGAGCCACGGGGTCCCTGACGGCGCCGGTCTCCAGAAGCAGAGCAAAGGCCACTGCGGGAATCTCGCGTTTCTCCACCACCAGCATGTCAACCCCGTTGGCTAGACGCTGACGCTGCGGCGCCGGAAGCGCAAAGGGCGGAGGCTCAGAAGGGGATGGCCGGACGGTCCGGTCCATGGTAGCGCTGGCATGGCTTCGCGAGGGCTCGGGAAGCACTGTCATCTGCACTTGACGCTCTCCGAGATACTCGCGGGCCACGCGCTGCACGTCGTCCGGCTGTACGGCCAGATAGCGCTCCATGTCCCGGTTGATCAGTCCGGGGTCGCCTGCAAAGACGTTGAAGGAGTTGAGACGGTTGGCCCTTCCTCCAAACCCGCCGATGTTGGCTGTCTGGCGGACCTGCTGCCACTCCACGCGGTTCTTGACCCGCGCCAATTCCTCTGGCAGCGGGGGGGCGTCGCGCATTCGCTGTATCTCCGCCAGGGCCGCCTCTCCCACCTCATCGGCCGTATGCCCCGCGGCGGCCGTCACCTCCAGCTGAAATTCCCCGGCTATCTCCGATGGCCCGTGATGCACTGATACGCTCTGCGCAATGCGGCGCTCGTATACCAGGGCGCGGTGCAGCCGGGAGCTCTTGCCATCGCCCAGTATGGAGGCCAGGACCGAAAGCGGGGCATCATCCGGATGAAACCGCGGCGTCGTGGGCCACACCAACGACCAGCGTGGAAGGAGCACCTTGTCGTGCAGGGTAAGGCTCACGCGACCCTGAAGGGGCGAGTCTGTGCGTATGGAGCGCGGGAGCGCTGGCCCCGGAGGTATGTCTCCAAAGTAGCGCTCCGCCATGTCCCCGGCCTCATCAATCCGGATGTTGCCTGCGATAGTCAGGCTGGCGTTGGAGGGGGTGTAGAACCTCTGGAAGAAGGCCCGCGCATCGTCCAGGGTGGCCGCGTCCAGGTCTTCGTGGAACCCAATGGTGGGCCAGTGATAGGGGTGCGGCAGCGGGTATACGGCCTCCTGGAGGTGGATTGAGGACACGCCGTAAGGGCGGTTCTCATAGCTCTGGCGGCGCTCGTTCTTCACCACGTCTCGCTGGATGTCGAATCTGCCCTGGTCCAGGGCATCCAGCAAAAATCCCATCCTGTCCGACTCCAGCCAGAGGGCCAGCTCCAGGTAGTGTGACGGGAGGTTCTCCCAGTAGTTGGTCCTGTCGGGCGTGGTGGAGCCGTTCAAGGTAGCCCCAACCTCTTGCAGGGACTCGAAGTAGCCGCTGTTGTGGTGCTTGGAACCCTCGAACATGAGGTGCTCAAAGAGATGGGCGTAGCCCGTCTTGCCCGGCTTCTCGTCCTTGGAACCAACGTGATACCAGACGTTTACAGCCACCAGGGGCAGGGAGGTATCCTGGTGGAGGATTACGTCCAGGCCGTTGTCCAACGTGAACTTCTCGAAAGATATAGGATTCATATCCTCTCCGGTTGGCGCCGCCCTAAGGCCGGCGCGCGCCTTAAGCGCAGGGTAGTGGCTGAATTATACCTTGTGCGGGCTCATACCGCTACCTGGCTTATGGGGTAAGGACATATCTATCCGACCCTAATCGACCAATGGAAGCTACCGGGGAAGTATGGTAGAATCTCCTAGGCTGGATACCCTGAGAGCAGCGGGCCCCTATCCTAACAACGCCCCTGTCCTATGATGGGCTCCACCTAAATTTTCGAGACGAAGGGAACTTCCTGATGAACAGTTCTAAGGCTTGGTCAGAGTCCAGCGCTATCGACTACTACGCCCGACGGCGTCACGAAGTATCGGACCTTTACCCATCGGAGAAGGTCTTCTTACCGCGTGTGCTCTTTCCCGGCGCCAAGGTGCTGGATGTAGGATGTGCTTCCGGGGGCTTTTACAACATCATGCGGTCTCTGGAACCTAGAATCGAATACACGGGTATAGACATCGCCGAACCTGCCATAGAGCTAGCTAAAGAGATGTACCCTGAGGCGAGGTTCCAAGTCACCGGAGGGCTGGAGATTCCCTTCGACGATAACAGCTTCGACATTGTCCACTGCACCAGCGTTCTTGTGGTGGAGCCTCGGTATAAAGAGGTGCTTGCGGAAATGTACCGGGTCTCCAATCGATTCGTACTTGTGGATATGAGGCTGCTGAAGGATATAGAGGATTACCAGGACATCGAACAATCGTACTACCGAATCCAGTTCGATCACGAAGTTGAACAGGCCAAGGTCCCTTATGTCGTATCCGACGCGGACGATGTGGCTAACTTCATGGTGGGCTTGGAGCCGAGGCCAAAAGCGCTGAGGGCTACCGGCTACTTTCACGAAGTGACGCCCATGGCAGATACCGCCTTTGATAGCGTATGTATGACCATATTCCTCATCCAGAAAGGTGACCCTGGAACAATCGACACTGAACTAGAGCTACAGGACCTGCCTTTTGAAGTCTCAATCAGACCCCGCTGAGCTCGGAAATCCGGTCTCGCACAGCCCGGCTACTCCGGGGGTCGCTCTCTAAACGACTCTAGACCGGGTAGGACACCATGCGTCGCCGTCACTATTCTTCCTGCGGTACGAAGGGAACTCCATTGAGGTGAAGTGGATCGAATGGGCCAGAAGATTGGCCGCGATAGCCCAGGACGGACTTGCGTACTCAGTGAATCCCTTTGATACGGAGCGATATTCTTCGGTTCGGGGTATAGCGGCGGAGATGATGGGTGGGCAGCCAGGCGCCAAGGCCTCCTACTTCGCAGACCTATTGGCCGGAGAAACGGGCCACGCCACACCTAAGGTTGATGTAAGGGGAGTCCTCTTTCAGGACGGCAGAATGCTGTTTGTGAGAGAGCGAGATGACGGGCTGTGGTCACTTCCAGGCGGATGGGCTGAAGTCCACGAGTCGCCGAGTGAGGCGGTTGTTCGGGAGGTGCTGGAGGAGTCAGGGTATCTAAGTGAGACCGTAAGGCTCCTTGCGCTGTACGATCGGAATCGTCACGAGCATCCGCCCTATCCCTTCGCGGTATACATGTTGGTCTTCCTTTGCAGGATAACCGGTGGGCTACCCGTGGAAAGCGCGGAAACGACGGAAGTCGGCTTCTTCGGACGGGACGAACTGCCAGATCTGTCCCTCTACCGTGTTACGGCGGCACAGATAGAGCGGCTATTCCAGCTTTACGAGAGCCCCGAGATTTCCACGGTCTTTGATTAGCAGCTTTACCGAGCGTTGCAGTGACGAGAGGTATCAAACCACATTAGCAGGGGAGAGGAACGCGCCCCCTCCGGTTGCGCCCTGAGACGGGTTAGGGCAACCACAAGGGGATTGCCCCTAGGCGAGCGGGAGCCCCGCCTGCTCATGGTGAGCGTGTCGAACCATCTGAGCAGGAAAACCGACGTTCCATTCATACGCGCTTCGCCCACATCCACGGATCAAATCCGGGGCAGCCTCAGGGTAAACTTTGGCTGGCAATCTCAAGCAACGTATCACTTCCATAGCCTGAGAGCTGCTAATCATAGTATGTAGAACTGCCAATAACCCCAAGGTATAGTCCAATGTAAGATTCCCATGGAGACTGGCGCTTTGGCAAGATTCGGCAGTAAAGTGCGCGTTGAGCGTAAGAAGTTGGGTTTGTCTCAGGAAGCGTTGGCAGCTCGCGCAGGAGTCCACAGAACCTACATAGGGATGATAGAGCGGGCAGAAAAGAACATCACCCTGGAAAACATAGAGAAGATATGCAACGCGCTTGGGCTGAGCATAGGGGATTTCTTCAAGGACTTCTAGCAGATGAGCACAGGTTGGCAGACGAAGCTGGAGGAGTATTGCCGAAGGTACAACATACCTATCGAATATCTCGCGGAGGTCTTGAATGAGCCAAAAGTGACGCCAATGATCCGGGGCAAGGGCTTTGAATACACAGTACTGACAACCTTGCAGGCATACCTCCCGGAAAATGAGTGGCTGGTCAGTAAGGCTGCCATACGTGAGGAAGCCACCTTCCACGACACAGACATCAGGGTATTCCACAAGCGAACTGGCAAAGCAATACGCGTTGAGTGCAAACTGGCGGATAAGCAGGGCTACCGGCTGCTCAGCAACGGAATCAGCACAATTCGCGTTAAATGTATGAGAAGCCGGACGTTGGGTACTGCCAAAGTAAGGAAAATAGCCCCAAATTTGGGAGTGAGCGAGGAGTCACTAACGGTGCATAACGATCAGTACGTGCCGGCGGATTTTGACGTTGTAATAACTACAATTGGCAACGCCTTCTACAGTACAGACCAGTCCACAGGGTCATATGAATGGAGTCCCACAGAAAGGGAGATGATGTTTCTGGAGGCACTTAAGGTTCCCGGGCACGTAGGTCTAAAAGACATTGCATTTCATAGCATCTATATTGCAAGGACGCAAGACCTGGCGGCGAGATCAGGAACGGGTGTGGTCTGTACCAGAAGGCTGTGCGCCAATAAACACAATTGTGGTTATATTCCCAATTATCCGGTGATTCACTTTGACGGCCCGACTCAAGAGACGGTCCAACCTTGGGTGGCGGTAGAGGGATGCGCAGACGTCTTCAGGCGTTTTATAAATCCATGACTGCTATGGACGCGGCATATTTGGCAATTGCGGGATAGTGTAGTTCAAGATAAAGAACTCATTGCCTTTGTATCTGGCGCCCTTGCGCTTGGTGCCGTTTTTCTGGTCGTCTGTCCTGTTGATGGTGTAGTTCCACTGTTTTTCCAGCACAGCGTTCGTCCACCCGTAAAGCTCCTTGATTTCAGGGGTGTCGTCGTACGTGAGGAGGAACTTTATCCGGTCGCTGTTACGCTTCAGGGACTCACATAGCCTATAGTGATCTTCTCGCGTGAATGAGTGCGTATAAAATTTGTCTTGGTCACGGTTGAAGTAGGGGGGATCCACGAACAGAAAAGCTCCGTTGTCAACCCCGTCGATAACCTCTTCAAAATCGACGGAAGTCAGGTTGACGTCCTTTAGCTTGGACGACGTTCTCGTAATATTCCTAGGCCAATTCTCAGGGCGCATACTGTATTTGTCGCCATATCCCCAGAAGCAATTTTGTATGTTCATTATGCCGGAATAGGAAGTACGGTTTAGATAGAACCATCTGACTGCTCTCTCCAGATCTGTTTCTGGTTGGAACTCGCTTTTGTAGTATTGGTGTCTTTCTTTGGTCGCTCGCTCGTCCTTTACGGCTTCTATCATGTCTTCAGTGCAGTCTCTTATCGTAGTCAGGCAGTTCATCAGATCTGCATCGATGTCGTTCAACCAATTCCTAGCCACTTTTGGCTTGGCGAAGAAAACCGATGCCCCTCCAGCTAGTGGCTCTGCGTAGCAGGAATGAGGCGGCAGGCACTCCATAATGAGTTTGCGGGCATAGAACTTACCCCCGGCATACCTGAACGGAGAGTTGATTTGCGCCATAACTTATAGCCGACTCTAGTAACGTATACCCCTAAGGATGTCAAGGCCTGCTGCTCAACAGGATAGCATCAAACATAGTACAAGCCAAGATTCGTTGCAACTGTTGGATGGCAGCTTGCTTTGCAATATGACGGTTAGAAGCTCGTCCACAGGGCCTTTATGCTGTCCGTGAGCTGTTGGGACGGGGAGAGGACCCACAGCGCCTTGTCGCCCGCAATGCCCAGAAACCCCTCGGAGGGGACGCTGCCGGAGGAATCCAGTGCGTCAAAGAATTGCCGGGCGTCTTCCGGTGTGTCCCACGCCAGCAGAGCTGCCAGTACGAGCTCGCCTTGGGGGCCTTTCAGCAGGGTAAACCTGTCGCCTCCCCAGCCGGCGGCGGCATCGGCGGCTGTCCTTGGCCTGACGTGAATCTCCAGATAGGTCCTGATGAAGAACTCCCCCATCACGTCGCCATACACCTCCTCCCACCCTTCGCCCAGGGCCGCCGCCACGTCCGGGAGCGACAAGTCTATGGGTTCCTCTCCTTCCAGGTACTTCTCAGGATGCAGTACCTGCTCCGTGGAGACCGGAGGGTCGCTGTAGGCGTCGTTCACTGCGTTCCACCTGCCGGGAGACGACAAAAGAGCCTCCAGCAGCGTCTGCCCCTGAACGTACGGGAACAGGAGGCTCTGCTGTAGAAAGTAAGGAGTTGCATCGAAGACGGAGTAGTCGCCCTGGTTGCTGAAGAGGTCAGTCAACTGCTCGCGGGTGGAGTGGGCCAGTAAGTACAGGGTCTCAACCGTCCTTGCATCGCCCTCGATAAGCGCTGAAAGAGCGGAGGCTGCTTCCGAATCCTCCTCAGTGGCCTTGGTCAGCGCGTATATGTTGAAGCGCTGCTGCTGTAGGGCGTGGACAAACTCGTGTGCTATTGTCATCTCTTCCTGCAACGATAGGTCCTGCTCAGACGCTCCGATTATGTACAGCTCCTGCGTCTCGGTGTCATAGAAGCCGGCTATCTGCTCTCCGTAGAGATCCAGCAGCAGTTGGTACAGGTCCGCGTCCTGGGGGATAAGGCCCAGAAGCCGGTATAGCTCCTGGCTTTTAAGGAGATCGTCCCTTGCTTCTTCAAATTCTTCATTCAGCGAGTCGGCCAGTTCCTGCCTGCTCAACGACTGCGGGACGATTGCCTCTGAGTGGCTCAGTCCTCTGATATTCTCAACCCGTTCCAGTATTCGATTGTATACGACGCCCGACTGCGGGGCCTCGGTTGGAGCGGGGGACGGCGCGAGGGTTGGCGCGGGCGTTGGCGATGGGGTCGCAGTGGTAGGCGGCGCCTGTGTTGGAGACGCGGTTGGCGTTGGCATGGGCGCGGCGGTAGCAGTCGGGGGAGGGGTGGAGGAGGTGGTGGGGAGCGGCGCAAATGTCGCTGTCGGCTGGTCTTGGGCGCAGGCCGCCAGCAGGAGCAGCAGAGCGAGGAACAGGGCCGGCAGGCGCGTGGATGGCATCGTCGTAGGCTCTCCCGGATTTGCTGAGCAGGTGACGCAATTATTGGTTGTGGGCGTATGAATGTCAACGCTGTGGAGAGGATATGCTGTCAAGTCGTTGACACCTCATTGGCCTAGTCGTAGAATTCGGTTTAAGGGCAAACGTGGAAGGAGACCATCGCAGATGCAAGAAATGCTGATAGATAGCATCCGAGTGAGCCTAATGAACTATCAGAGGGTGGTTATCCTGAAGGAGAAGTCCTCCGACAGGTATCTTCCCATATGGATTGGACCTGCAGAGGCCGACTCCATTGCCGTTAAGCTCCAGGATGTGGCCGTTCCACGCCCTCTCACCCACGACCTCCTGAATCTGGTAATCACCTCGCTGGGGGCCTCGGTCTCCCACATCGTTGTATCTGATCTTCTCAACGATACCTTTTACGCCAAGATACTCATCCAGCAAAACGGCGACAGCTATGAGGTGGACTCCCGACCCAGCGACGCCATTGCCCTTGCGGTTCGGGTCCATGCGCCCATATACGCCGAGGAGACGGTGCTGGAGAAGGCCGGAGTTGCTCTGGACAAGGAGACCGGCAGGCCGATAATCGGCGGCGAATCCGAGGAGACCGCCAAGGCAAAGATGAGCGATGAGGACATGAAGAAGCTCTCCGCCTTTACGGACTTCATCGCAGGCCTGGACCTGGAGGACTTCGAGCGCAAGAAGTCCTGAGGCCCGGTTGCGGCCGTCCTTCTCTCCGGTATCCGGGCTATCGACATCCCCCCCGCTCGTGGTGAGCTTGTCGAACCATATGGGCGGGTAGTACCATAGAGCTAGCAATGCCATACCTTACGGCCAACGGCCTGCGCCTATACTACGAGACCTCTGGGGACCTCAATGCGCCTCCCGCGCTGCTCATCTCCGGGCTGGGTGGAGACCATCGAGGCTGGAGGGCCGTGGCTTCCAGGCTGGAGGCGTCCTTCAGGGTAATCTCCTTCGACAACCGGGACAGTGGCCTGAGCCAACGGGCGCAGACGCCGTATGCCATCCGGGACATGGCGGAGGACGCCGTCGGGCTGCTGTGGGAGCTTGGCGTGGACAGAGCCAACGTTGCGGGCTACTCAATGGGCGGCGCCATCGCCCAGGAGCTGGCCATCGAGTTTCCCCGGGTGGTGGGCCGCCTGGCGCTTATGGCCACCTACGACGCCGGAGACCCAAGGGGTTCGTCCCTGTTCCGGGGCTTTGCCGCTCTCAGGAGAAGCCTGCCCCACGAGGAGTACATGAGGCTGACGCTTCCATGGTCGTACACCTACAAGGAGTACCAGGTGGAGGGCTTCATAGAGCAGATAATCAGCGACGGCGTTGACGACCCTCTCTACCAGGAATCGGAGGCTTACGAGCGGCAGATGGAGGCCACCATAACCTTCAACTCCCGCGACAGACTGCACCGCATTTCATGCCCCACGCTCGTATTGTGCGGAGAGGACGACGTGATGACGCCGATGCGGTTTGGCAGGTCGCTGACGGAGCGCATCGAGAGGTCACGGCTGGTGACGTTTGGTGGGACGGGGCACGCCTTCCGCCGCACCCGCGAGGCGGAGACCGCCGCCCTGCTAGGCTCCTTCTTCAGCGAGGGTTAGACGGCAGCCCGCTCAGAGCCTGCCCCGTGCTTGATGCGGGGGTGAGCCTCGCCCGGTCCCCGCTCATGGTAAACCAAGTTCCCTTGCCCGTTCATGGTGAGCCTGTCGAACCATATGCGCGGGAGACGGCCCGTTTCGTTCACGCCCTTCGACAAGCTCAGGACAAACGGGAAGAGGGGCCTGCTCATAGCAAACCAAGTTCCCTTGCCCGTTCATGGTGAGTCTGTCGAACCATGTGAGCGGGCAAGGGTGGCCCTCGTCGTGCCCGCGGAAGCCGGCGCTACGCTAGCCGCTCAGCTTCTCCAGGAGCCACGTTTTTAGAAGGGGGTGAAGCTCGTCACGACACTCGCGAAGGTTGTGGCCCGCCCCCGGGTAGAGTTCCAACCGCTTGGGCTCCTTTGCTATCTCGTTGATCAGGATGGAGCAGCGAGGGCTCAGCCTATCGTCCTCCTGGCCGTGGACAAGCAGAAGTGGCTTTGGGCTTACCATGTGGGCGTACTTTGCGCCGTAGGTCTGGCTGGCAAGACCTACCACGGTGATCACCGCATTGCTCAGGGGGGCGGCGGCGATGACCACGGCTCCACCGAAGGAGTGGCCCACCAGGGCCACCTGCCGACAGCCCCGGCTCTCCAGGAAGCTCACTCCCGCGAGCACATCCATTATGGAGTGTGGGAGGTTGTTGGGCTTGCGGTAGTGCAGCCGCAGGGAGGATATGCCGTCCTCAATCAGCTCGTCGGAGAGGATGGAGTAGAGGCCACCTCCGCCGCTGAAGCCGCCGTAGGCTCCGGAGACCCAAAGGACAGCCTTGGTGGCCTCCGGTGCGGGGTGAAATAGGCATTGAATGGGCCCCAGGTTGGTGAGCGCCAGCATACCGGTCCCGCCCCTGTCCTCCGGAGGCTGCCACGGGGCTACTCCCTCAAACCGTATGGGGACGGGAGTTTCGCCAAGCAGAAGGCTCTCCCACGAGGGTTCAACCACCACCCTTGACCTTCTCCACAAACCGCCCGATTCGATTCAGAGCTTCCTCTATCTCTTCGGTGGAGACGGCGTAGCAGCACCTGACATGTCCTTCGCCGCTGGGGCCAAAGGCCGAGCCGGGAACCAGGGCCACCTTCTCCTCCATCAGCAGCCTTTCGGCGAACAGGTCCGAGGACATGTCCAGCCCCTTGATGGACGGGAAGGTGTAGAAGGCGCCCTGTGGTTCCAGGCAGTTCAAACCCATGCGGTTCAGGCCCCGGACCATGAGGTGGCGACGGCGGTTGTACTCCTCCCGCATCTCCTCCACAGGGCCGTCTCCGGATCTCAGGGCCTCGATGGCCGCCATCTGGCCCTGGATGGGGGCGCACATCACGGTGTACTGGTGCACCTTCATCATGGCCTCGATGATCTCCGGGCCGGCGCAGGCGTATCCGACGCGCCATCCTGTCATGGCGTAGGACTTGGAGAACCCTCCCAAGTGTATGGTGCGCTCAGCCATTCCCGGCAGTGAAGCGAAGCAGACGTGCTCCGCGCCGTACACCAATCGTTCGTATATCTCGTCTGAGACCACCAGCAGGTCGTGACGCCTGGCGATGTCCGCTATCCGCTCCATATCGCCGCGCGGCATGACCGCGCCCGTGGGGTTGTTTGGATAGCCCATGAGGATGGCCTTGGTCCTGGGCGTGACCCGCGCCTCTATGTCCTCAGGCCGCACACGGAAGGCGTTCTCCATGTGCGTAGGCACGGTCACTGCGACGCCGCCTGCCAGGTGGACGCATGGGATGTAGGAGACGTAGGTCGGCTCCGGGACTATCACCTCATCCCCCGGGTCCAGGATGGCCCGCATCGCCAGGTCCAGGCCCTGGCTAACCCCAACGGTGACTATCACCTGGTTGGCTGGGTTATAGCTCAGGTTATAGCGCTCGTTCAGGTAGCCGCTTATCCCCTGTCGCAGCTCCATGAGGCCGAAATTGGAGGTGTACATGGTATATCCCTTTTCCAGGGAGTAGATGGCGGCCTCTCTGATGCCCCAGGGAGTGACGAAGTCGGGCTCGCCCACTCCCAGAGAGATGACGTCATCCATGGTGTAGATGATGTCGAAGAACCTGCGTATGCCTGACGGGGAGAGGTCCCTCACACGTTGGGATAGAAGGGATTTTCCTGCCGGTGTCTCTTGAACGTAGCTCAATTGCTTTACCTAAGGGCTGAGAGGGAGACGCTTGACTCCCTCCTCGCCGTCCAGGATAACCCCGTCCTCCTTGAACCGCTTGAGGAGGAAGTGGGTTGTGGTGCCGTGCACCTCCTCCAGGGCTGCCAGCTTCATGGCTACGAAACTGGCGACTTCCTGCATGGTGCGGCCCGCCAGCAGCACGGACAGGTCGTAGTCGCCGGACATGAGATGCAGGGAGCGCACCTCAGGGAAGCGCGCTATCCTGCCGGCAACGCCGTCGAACCCCACGTCTCGCTGGGGAGTTACGCGCAGCTCCACAACGGCAAGCACCTCCTGCTCGCCGAGCCTGTCCCAGTTGACCAGGGTCTTGTACTTGACGATGGCTCGGCTGCGCTCCGCCTCGGCGATGGCCGCCCTCACCTCATCCGCGGCGCGGCCTGTCATCTCCGATATCTCCTCCGGCGTGGCCCTGGCGTTCTGCTCCAGGATTGCGAGTATGTCTTTCATGTCACTGGCCTTCTCTTGTGTCATTCTATTGCCTTCTTTGGTTTGTTCTCAAGTACATTTGCGTCCCCGGAACAGGCTGGCGACATCGCCCGGCGTCCGGCGTTGTTAGGCATCCTTCACAATCAGCAGCTCGTGGGAGCTCTTGACGTAGCTGTCAGCGCATTGCTCCAGGCGGTTCTTGCCTATCCGCGTCTCACCCTGTCCCAGGGTGTACTGCCACTTCACCTCGATAATCCTGTAGTCGGCGTACCATTCCCGCACGGTGGAGCAGTCGTTGTAGGATAGCACAAACCCGCCCCTGTGCCGGCGCAGCAGGTCTCGCAGAAGCTCGTGTTCGAATCCCTTGTGGTGCACCGGGAAGTTGCGCTGGGGATAGATGCCCCGGAACATCCTGCTGTCCCCGTCCAGGTAGTAGGGCGGGTCGCAGTAGAGAAAGTCATCCCTGTGGCTGGGCATAGTGTCCTTAAAGGAACCATGCTCCACCGTCAGCCTTGGACAGCTGAACGTCCGCACCTTGTCCAGCAGGCGTTGAAAGCGGTCCGGCTCCTCGTAGATGCCGGACATCCAGCCAAGGAAGCCGGGGCCGTAGCTCAGGTTGTGGTTGAACCAGTAGCGCGCCGCAAGCTCCAACTTGTCTTCTATGGGTTCGGACTTGTCCCAATGCCCCTTCAGTCGCTTCTTGACCGACGCGTAGACCTCCTTGGTCGGCTCCCACTCGGCGATCCGTTCCGCCAAATCCACCGGCGATGCCAGCTGCGCCTGCCAGTAGTCGGTGAGAATGTCGAAGACGTCGTAGCCCTTGACATGAATGCCCAGCTCCCTGGCGCAGGCTATCTCCACCGACGCGCCTCCCACAAAGGGAGAGACCAGCCTGGTCAGACCGGCAGGCAGTTGCTCGACCACGTAGCCGACCGCCAGGCTCTTGCCGCCCGCGTAGCGCAGGGGCAGGCCGTTGTAGCGGCCGTACCGGTACTTGCCCTGACGGCGCAGCTGCCCAAGGAACAGGTCCCGTGGCGACAGTTCCGGGAAGAGAGACGGCTGACGCTGGAAAGCCCGCGCCGGCGGCAGGTACACCCCGGAGCAGAGCGCCGGGGTTGCGAGTACGTCTTTCACAGAGACGGCCTCATATTGTGCCACTCCGTCGCCTGCTCGTAGGCGTAGGCCGCCCGGAGAATCGTCTCCTCTCCCAGATGCTTGCCCATTATCTGCATCCCCACGGGGAGGCCGTCCACAAACCCGGCGGGGACGGACATAGCGGGTATACCGGCGATGTTGACGGGTATGGTGCATACGTCGCTCAGGTACATCTGCACGGGGTCGTCCACCTTGGCGCCCAGCTTGAAAGCGACCGTGGGCGAGGCCGGGGTAACAAGGACGTCGTACTTCTGGAACGCTTCCTGGAACTCGCGGCTGATGAGTGTGCGCACCTTCTGCGCCTTGAGGTAGTAGGCGTCGTAGTAGCCGGCGGAGAGGGCGTAGGTTCCGAGCATGATGCGGCGCTTCACCTCCGGTCCAAAGCCGTGCTGCTTGGTTTTCTCCATAGCCTCCCACATGCTGCCCGCGTCCTCGCTGGAGAAGCCGTACTTCACGCCGTCGTACCGCGCCAGGTTGGCCGATGCCTCCGAGGGGGCCAGGATATAGTAAACCGCCAGGGCGTACGTTGTGTGGGGGAGCGATGTCTCCTCCACAACGGCGCCCAGCTCCTTCAGCTTTGACAGGGCTTCCCTCAGGGTGTCCGCCACGTCGCTGTCGATACCCTCGCCGTAGTATTCCACGGGCACGCCGATCCTCATACCCTTGACGCCGGAGCCCAGGGCTTCGGTGTAGTCCGGAGGCTCCTGCGGGATGGACGTTGAGTCCCTTGGGTCGTGGCCTGCGATGGCGTTCAGGACCAGGGCGCAGTCCGTGACGTCCCTGGTTATGGGGCCAATCTGGTCCAGGGAGCTGGCAAAGGCCACCAGCCCGTAGCGGCTCACCAGCCCGTAGGTGGGCTTCATGCCTACGATGCCGCACAAGGCGGCGGGCTGGCGGATGCTGCCGCCGGTGTCGGAGCCCAGCGCGTAGTAGCACTCGCCCGATGCCACCGCCGCCGCCGGGCCGCCGCTGCTGCCGCCGGGCACCCGTTCCAGGTCCCAGGGGTTGCGCGTAGGGAAGAAGGCGGAGTTCTCCGTGGACGACCCCATAGCGAACTCGTCCATGTTCCCCTTGCCCATCACAACGGCCCCCTGGCCGTGCAGTTTCTCGACCACAGTGGCGTTGTACGGAGGCACAAACCCCTCCAGCATCCGAGACGAGCATGTGGTTGTGATGCCGCGGGTACACATGTTGTCCTTCAGCTGCATGGGGATGCCGGTCAGCGGCGCGCCCTCTCCCCTGGCTATGGCTTCGTCTGCTTTCTGCGCCTGCTCCACGGCGGTCTCGCCCGTGACGGTGACAAACGATCGGACCCTTGCATCCACCTCCCGGATCCGGCTCAGGGCGGACTGGGTCAGCTCCCTGGAGGAGATCTTACGGCTGTCGATAAGCTCGCGAGCCTCGTGAATGGTGAGGTTGTGGAGGCTGGTCGGCATCAGTCCAGCACCGCCTTCACGCGGAAGAAGTCGCCTTCACGCCGGGGAGCGTTGGCAAGGGTGTCCTCCGTGGGGAATGGGTCGGCAGGCTCGTCCTCGCGCATCACGTTCTCCAGGGTTGCAGAGTGGCCGGTGGGTGGGACGTCTGTAGTGTCCACCCGGTCAAGCGCCTGGAAGTTCTCCAGGATGTCGGAAAGCTGGTGGCGAAACCTTTCCACGTCTTCCTCGCTCAACCCCAGGCGGCAGAGGAGCGCCATGTGCTGCACTTCGTCCCGGCTCAGTCTGGGTGAGGTCATGGTTACGCACCGTTCCACAGAGAGATATACGCTTAGTGTAGCAAAGAGGAGGTTTTGCTTCAAGCGCGCCCTTGGCCGTCTGAAGCCCGGTTGGTGTATACTGGAGAGGACGCTGGCAGTATCCTCAAAGCGAAGGACGGCTTGAATGGCAGACGTGGGCTATGACTATGACGTGGCAATTATCGGTGGGGGGCCCGGCGGGTACGTGGCGGCGATACGGGCGGCCCAGCTTGGGCTGAGGACGGCGCTGGTGGAGCGGGACGAGGTGGGGGGTGTCTGTCTCAACTGGGGATGTATTCCCAGCAAAGCCCTTCTGAAAAACGCAGAGGTGCTGACTCTCTTCCAACGAGCGGAGGAGTTCGGCATATCCTTCGACAACCTGCGCTACGACTTCGGCAAGGCCATCGCCAGGAGCCGTACTGTAGTCAAGCGGCTCACCGGGGGCGTGGAGTCCCTGCTGAAGAAGAACAGGGTGGACTACGTTAGAGGGTACGGCCGTCTGAGCGATGCCCATACGGTTGAGGTGGAGGGCGGCCCTCAAGTTCTCACCACCGGCAGCGTGATAGTCGCCACGGGGGCGCGGACGCGCCCGGTCCCCGGCCTGGAGGTGGATGGCGAGACCTTCATAACCAGTCGGGAAGCCCTGGAGCTTGAGGAGGCGCCGTCCCCCGTGGTGATCGTGGGTGGAGGGGCCACCGGGGTAGAGTTCGCCTATCTTTACAGGGCCTATGGCGCAGAGGTGACGGTGGTGGAGATGCTCCCTCGCCTGATCCCGAACGAAGACGAGGAGATGGGGCAGCAACTGGAACGCTCCTTTTCGCGCATGGGCATAGCTACGCTGACAGGCTCGCGGGTGACCGGGGTCAACCGGCGTCCGGGAGGCGCCGTCCTCACCGTGGACACCCCGTCTGGGACCAGGGAGTTGGACGCACGCAAGGCGCTGGTTGCCGTTGGAGTCCAGGGCAACAGCGAAGGCCTGGGACTGGAGGCGCTTGGCATCCAGCTTGAGAGGGGCTTCATCAGCATAGACGAGCGGATGCAGACCAACGTCCCAGGGGTCTATGCCATAGGCGACGTCACCGGCAAACTGCTGCTGGCGCATGTGGCGCAGGCGCAGGGGATAGTTGCGGTAGAGACCATCGCCGGAATGGAGAGCCCGGCCCTGGACTACAAGAAGATGCCCAGGGCCATCTACTGCCAGCCCCAGGTGACAAGCTTTGGCTACACGGAGAAGGAAGCCCTGGACGAAGGGTATTCCATCAAGGTGGGACGATTCCCGTTCCGGGCCAACGGCAAGGCCCTTGCTTTGGGAGAGCCCGATGGCCTGGTCAAGGTGGTGGTGGACGGCGATAGCGGCGAGATTCTGGGCGCGCATTTGATAGGGGCGGAAGTCACTGAGATGCTGCCGGAGCTGACCCTGACCAATCTGCTGGAAGGCAGCGTAAAGGAGTTGGGCTGGCTGGTACACTCCCATCCCACGCTGTCGGAGGCCGTAAAAGAGGCGGCCTTGGCTGCGGACGGCCTGGCCATACACATTTAACCGCCAGCGCCCTGCGGTGAGGGCCGGGGAAACTCAGAAGAGCGTACCGTGGATATTCCTGGGATATCTTAGTACACTATTCTTGGAACATCCTATATAATGGGTAACGTGACTCTGCAAGACACCCTCGAAAAATCCCAACTGGTGGATTTCTATCGCCGGATGCTCCTGATACGTGTCTTTGAGGAGAGGTCGGCGGAGCAGTACACGCTGGGCAAGATACGGGGCTTCCTGCACCTGTACATTGGGGAGGAGGCCATTGCGGTAGGCTCCATCTCCACGCTGCTGCCCCAAGACTACATCGTAACCCACTACCGGGACCACGGCCACGCCCTGGCCCGCGGCGTGGACCCCAATGCGGCGATGGCGGAGCTGTTCGGCAAGGCAACCGGATGCAGCAAGGGCAAGGGCGGGTCAATGCACCTCTTCGACGTTGATAAGCGGTTCATGGGAGGCTATGCCATAGTCGGGGGGCAGCTTCCACTGGCTACGGGGTTGGCCCTAGCCAGCAAGTACAAGGGGGAAGACAGCCTTGTTCTGTGCTACCTTGGCGACGGCGCTATCAACGAAGGGGAGTTCCACGAGTCCATGAACCTGGCGTCTCTGTGGAAGCTGCCGATGGTCTTCTTTGTGGAGAACAACCTGTACGGCATGGGAGCCCCAGTGGATGAGACCCTGGTGTTCCATGACGAAATCTACAAGTTCGCCAGGTCCTACAAGATGCCCTCCCAACGGGTGGACGGCATGGATGTGATGAAGGTGCTGGAGGCCACGAGAGAGGCGGTGGATGCCGTGCGCGGCGGCGGAGGCCCCTACTTCATCGAGGCTATGGCATACCGGTTTCGAGGGCATTCAATGGCCGACCCCTCGGAGTACAGGGCAAAGACTGAGGAAGAGAGTTGGCGGACAAGAGACCCCATAGACACATTCAGCCAGCGGCTCATGGATGAGGGGGTGGTCTCCCAGGAGGAGTTGGAGGAGATAGGCCGAGAGGTGGAGGCGGTGGTGGACGGGGCCGTCCAGTTTGCGGACGAGAGCCCCTTCCCGGAGCCGGATGCCCTCTATGAAGACGTGTACGGAGAGTGAGTGAGCATGGCGCAGATTACGTATAGAGAGGCAGTGGCCCGGGCGATGAGAGAGGCCCTGGAGGATGAGCGCGTCTTCATCATGGGAGAGGACGTGGGGAGCTACGGGGGCGCTTTCGCCGTGACCAGGGGCTTCCTGGAGGAGTACGGGCCGGAGCGCATCCGTGAGACGCCCATAGCCGAATCCGTCATATCTGGGGCCGGAGCAGGCGCAGCTATGGCAGGCTTGAGGCCCATAGTTGAGCTGATGACCATCAACTTCAGCCTGCTGGCCATGGACCAGATCATCAACCACGCCGCCAAGGTACGTTACATGTCCGGCGGGCAGATCACGTGCCCATTGATCATCCGCACCGTCACGGGAGGCGGCGCTTCGGTGGGCGCTACCCACTCGCAGAGTTTTGAGGGGTGGTTCGCCTCTGTGCCCGGCCTGCGGGTGGTTGTTCCGTCCACTCCCCGCGACGTCCTGGGCCTTTTCCGAGCCTCATTGCAGCAGGAAGATCCGGTCATCTTCGCGGAGCATACCCTTCTATATAGCAGCAGGGGAGAGGTAGAGGATGAGCGGTACGTAATACCCCTGGGTATGGCCGATGTCAAGCGCGCCGGCACAGACGTAACCATCGTGGCATATGCTCGCATGGTTGCCGTCGCCCTGGGAGCCGCCCGACAGCTGGAGTCCAGGGGCATCAGGGCTGAGGTGGTGGACCTGCGCACCCTGAACCCACTGGACGCCGACACCGTTGTGGCGTCTGTGCAGAAGACCAGCCACGCGGTGGTGGTGGAGGAGACGTGGTACACCGGGGGGTTTGGCGCGACAGTGGTTGGACTGATTCAAGAGCGCGCCTTTGACTATTTGAACGCGCCGGTGGCCAGGGTGGCTGGGGTAGAGGTACCCATGCCCTACTCTCGCCACCTTGAGCAGGCGTCCATCCCTAACGAGAGCCGTATTATTCAAGCTGTAGAGTCCACCCTTGGTCTGTGACACCTACCACTAGGAGGCGCAGGAAATGGCTACAACGGTTGTAATGCCTCAGATGGGATACGATATGCAGGAAGGTACGCTTCTCCGGTGGTTGAAGCGGGATGGGGAGGAGGTCAAGAGGGGAGAGGCCATCGCCGAGATCGAGACAGACAAGGCTGTGGTTGAGATGGAGGCCTACGCGTCGGGAGTCGTGCTCAAGACCGTGGTTGAGGAGGGGAGCACGGTGCCGGTGGGCCAGGCCATCGCTTTCATAGGAAGCCCCGGGGAGCGGCTGCCGGATACGGCGCAGGCCCCTGCGACGCCGGCCGAGTCCGGCCCCGGTCCGGAGGCAACGGCCCTGCCTGAGGAGGCCGCTCCGTCCAGGCCTGCTGCGTCGAGCCAGGTAAAGGCGTCTCCTATGGCGCGCAGGCTCGCGGAGGAGAAGGGGATAGATCTAGCCCAGCTGGTGGGCACGGGGCCTGGCGGGCGTATCACCAGGGACGACGTGATGGCCCATGATCCCGGAGCGGCGACGCCGGCGGCCCCTTCACCCATAGATGATGCCCCCACCACGGCGGAGGCTGAGAATGTTCCCCTGTCCAGGATGAGACAGGCCATCGCCCGCCGGACGGCCCAGAGCAAGCGTGAAGCCCCCCACTTCTACGTCGCCGCAGACGTGGATATGACCCTGGCCATGACCATGCGGCAGCAACTCAACGACGCCCTGGCGGGAGCGGCCAGGGTCTCCGTCAACGATCTAATTGTCAAGGCGTGCGCCCTGACCCTGGTCAAGTTCCCCACCTTCAATGCCTCCTTCCAGGGCGACCACCTGAGGATGAATCCGGGGATAAACGTGAGCATAGCCGTTGCCGTTGAGCAGGGACTCTTGGTGGTATCCCTTGGAGACTGCCGGGACAGGTCCTTAGCTGACATCTCAAAGGTCACTAGGGGAGCGGTGGAGAGAGCCCAGAGCGGGGTGATGCGCGAGGAGGACTACACCGGGGGCACTTTCAGCATCAGCAACATGGGCATGTTTGACGTGGACAGCTTCTCGGCCATCATCTATCCTCCACAGGCGGCGGTGCTGGCCGTGGGCACGGTGCGCAAGCAGCCGGTGGTGCGAGACGACCAGATAACCATCGCCCAGATTATGAAGGCGACCCTATCCACAGACCACCGCGTGGCGGACGGCGCCCAGGCGGCCCAGTTCCTGGTGGAGGTCAAGCGCTTGCTGGAGAACCCCGTAAGCCTCCTGGTATAGCCGGGATGCGCGGCGGTGGGGTTCCGCTCGCGCCCTTCGACAAGCTCATCGGGTGGTTGGTTTCCGCTCATAGCCTGCCCCGTACCCCGATACGGGGGTGAGCCTGTCGAGCCACATGAGCGGGGCTGGACGAGCGCCCAACCCACCACCGCCATTGCGCGATCGAAGCGCCTGCACAGGCGTGCGAGCGCCTTTGCTTGACATCGCCGCTAGTGTGGATTAAGATTATTGCCAAATGCACCGCGTAGCTATCTTCTATCGCTGTTGCTGTAAGCCCTGAAAAGAGGGCTTGCTTCACGGTCGTTAGTTCCATGAATCGCCCCATCAGCGTAGCACATTCTGAGGGGCGATTTGTATTACCGGTAGACCAGTGGCGTCTTGCAGCGGACTCCTAAGGAGGCATAATGAGCCAGGCAAAGATAAATGAAAAAGGCATTCTACCCGTTCTACAGGAGGAGTTCGACACCTTCGAGTCTGTAGTGGGGGAGTTCATCCGGGGCGACTGGGACCCAATGGCCTTCCAGGCCTTCCGCCTCCGGATGGGGGTCTACGGGCAGCGTCAAGCGGACGTCCACATGCTCCGGATAAAGCTGCCGGTGGGCGAGGTCTTCTCCGAGCAGTTGGAGGCGCTGGGTACCATAGCGCGGGAGTTTGCCCCCCTGAACAAGGGCCACGTGACCACTCGGGAGAATATGCAGTTCCACTTTGTGCCCCTGGAACGGGTGCCCCAGGCGTTGAGTGTAATGGGACAGGTGGGACTGTCCACGCGGGAAGCCTGCGGCAACACGGTGCGCAACGTAGCCGGCTGCCCGCTGTCCGGAGTCTGCAACGACGAGCCGTTCGACGTCACGCCCTACGCCGGCGCCTACGCCCGGTACTTCTTGCGCCATCCTGTGACCCAGGCCATGCCTCGCAAGATCAAGACCGCGTTCTCCGGCTGTGAGGTGGACTGCGCCATCACCAGCATACATGACGTAGGTTTCATTCCAAGGGTGCGTGAGGTGGACGGCCGGGAGGAGAGGGGATTCAAGATGGTGGTCGGCGGCGGCCTCTCCATCATGGCTCGTATCGCGCCTACCCTATATGAGTTCGTGCCGGTGAGCGACTACCTGCGCGTCAGCGAGGCGGCCCTGCGCGTCTTCGACGCCTCGGACGAGCTGAGGAAGAACAAGATGAAGGCCAGGATAAAGTTCTTGGTGGACCGCGTCGGCATAGACGACTTCCGCGATATGGTGGAGAAGGAGCTTGAGCGTCCGTGGGCGCAGCAGCCCATAGACCCCACGCCGCTGCTCTACCTGGACGACGAGGAAGCAGACGCCTCCCAGCCGCCTGCCCCGGGGAGCCAGGCTTCGCCCAACGGAGACAGAGGGGAGTACGATTTGTGGCGCAACACCAACGTGCAGCCCCAAAAGCAGGACGGCTTCCACGTAGCGCTGCTCAAGCTGCCCCAGGGCGACATACAGGAATACCAGTTCCCCCTCTTGGCCGACATCACGCGAAAATACGCCGGCGGTCGGGCTCGCACGACCCAGCAACAGAACATTGCCTTGAGGTGGGTGCGGGAGGATTCCCTCTACCCGCTATGGAAGGACCTGAAAGAGGCGGGACTGGCTGAGCCGGAGGTGAACACCATAACCGACGTCACTTCCTGCCCAGGCACCGATAGCTGCAAGCTGGGCATCACGTCCTCAATGGGCCTCGGGAAGGCTATACGGGAGGAGCTTACCACTATGGACATATCCGACCCGTTGGTCAAAGGCCTGCACATCAAGATGAGCGGATGCCCCAACTCCTGCGGTCAGCACCACATAGCCAACATGGGGTTCCACGGCGCCTCCATGAAGGGCGACGGAGGCAACCAGGTACCCGCGTACGAGCTTTTCGTGGGCGGCAGCTACAATGACCTCAACGGGCAGTCGGAGTCGCGCATCGGGATGCGTCCCAAGGGGAAGATACCCGCCAAGAAGGTGCCGCAGATCATTCGCTCCGTCCTGGATTACTACCAGGGAAACCGGGTGGGGGCAGAGACGTTCAACACTTTTGTGGACAGGGTGGGGGTCGGTCCCTTTGAGGCCATCATGGCAGAGAGCCAGGACTTGGGGCCTCTCAACAGAGATAACATAGACACGTATATGGACTGGAGCAAGACGGTCCTCTACAAGGTGGAGCGCGGCGAAGGGGAGTGCGCGGTTTAGCTGAGGGCCGCGCCCGGCAACTCGCCATCCAGTGGCTTCTCCATGAGATGCGCCTCCTCCAAGCGCCGCCGGAACCTTATGGTCAACTGATGGCCGCGCAATGCTCTATATCGCGGCCGGTAGCCTCGCTGAACGCTTCACCTTAGATCTGATGCGGATTGATGCCTGGACAGGAGAACGCGAACTGATGACGAAAATCTGCAGGCGCGGGTGCGGCAGCTTAAAGCGGGATCTTGGTCGGTATCCCTAGCGCCCTGATCCCCAAAACTGTCAACGAATTAGCTAACACATACACGTCCCGCAGCGCCGAGAAGCAGTTGGCGGTATCCACCAAGTCCCCAAAGAGCCGGACCACGTCATCGCGTCCCTGAAGCCGATGCGGAACTTGACGGAGAAGGCGTCGTAGGCTAGGCGCAGGGCGTCTTCAGCGTGCTGCTTGTCCCGGCTTCCAGTATCTGCGCTTCCGGGGTTGCCAATGGTGTGGACAGGCTATGAGAGGGCGGTCTGCGCCGGCCTGGCAAGCAGCCGGCAGGCTATTGCCGCTTCATCCAGCGCTGGAACCGGCGCCATGCATTGTCCCCTTGCCAGGCCGGCGGATCAATAGACCTTCCTCGCCATCGCTTCTCCTGCCCACCGCTGGGCCTGGCAAAGAAGAGGGCATAAGTCAG
This sequence comes from Dehalococcoidia bacterium, assembly GCA_965247645.1. GTDB lineage: Bacteria > Chloroflexota > Dehalococcoidia > Lucifugimonadales > UBA2985 > JAPPHY01. The sequence goes on along the minus strand of OZ252024.1, from coordinate 583,473 downwards.
GACGAATAGGATGAGCCCCAGCCAGACAAATGGGCCCCAAAGCCCCGGGGCAATTGCGCTGACCAGGATTGCCAGCACAAGCAAAATAATGCCAATCGTCATAAGGCGGCGGGAGCTCCGGTAGGCGTAGCTGGCAATACCCCCGCAGAAGCGGCCGAACGCGGACAGTGGTGAACTCCTCTTGGCTTTGCCAGGCTCCCTGGCGGGCGCGGAATCGCTTACCTGCTGGAGGATTTCCTCTATCTCACGCTGATACCGCTCGGACATGGCGCCCCTCCCTTACGGTGAAATCATTATAAACTATTCACCGCGTCAGGGAAAGCCCTTTGTCCCATCCCTATGGATACCATACGCTTTTCACGCCTGGGTATGCCAGTGGGCCCCGACGAGAGCAAATGGGGATTGCACACCTCTTGGCAGTGGGTATATAATCCCTCTCCAACTCATAACGTGGAGCGTTGGACATGGCTATGGGCAGTGAAAACAGAGCGCACGTAAAGAAGGACAAATCAAAGGAGGCAATTGCCCTCGCCCTGGCCAGTCGCTGGGAAGAGGCGGTGGCGCTGAACTACGAAATTATCGCTGCCTTCCCCAGGGACATAGAGGCTCACAACCGGCTGGGTAAGGCGCTATCCGAGCTGGGACATTACAAAGAGGCCAAGAACGCTTTCCGGAAGACCCTGGAGATATCCCCGGCCAACAGCATAGCTAAGAAGAACCTGCAAAGGTTGGACCCGCTGGGCGAAGACGCAGCCGCGCCCAAGCGCGGCACAAAGGTGACTCCACAGCTCTTCATAGAGGAGCGCGGGAAGTCCGGCTCCATCTCCCTGACCAGACTGACCCCGGATGGCGGCCACCTGCGCATGGCTCCCGGCGACGCCGTTGAGTTGCGATTGTCCGGGGACGGCCTGACGGTGGAGAGCCCGGAAGGGCGGTACCTGGGAGAGATAGACCCCAAGCTGGGACAGCGCCTTGCAAGACTCTTGCGGGGCGGGAACAGGTACGCAGCCGCCGTGACGTCCGTACAGAAGCAGAGCCTGGTCATCATGATCAAGGAGACCTATCAGCACAGCAGCCAGTACGGCGTGGTGTCCTTCCCATACAAGCAGCCGGCGGGTGGAGTCTACTCCTATCCGGGAGCGCCGCCACTGCCGATTGACCTCGACCTGGAGGTGGCTCTCGACCTGGAGGACGAGGAGATCAACCTTGAGCGCCCACCCATTATAGACTGGGACGAGGAGGGAGAAGCCAACATCGCCGCTCCGCCCTCGGAGGAGGAAGAAGAGCCGGCCACCTCACCCGTGGACGACCTGGAAGAGCAGGCAGGTTTCTAGGCTCTCCTTTGTCCGGGGCAGCCGCTCAGGCCGCCGCACCCACTTCCAGGCGTGACGAGCAGCCTTCTTTCCCGTGACTCCAACCTGGTGTATCATCACATCAGCAAAGATGGACCTATCTCGACGCATCTACCCACTGGACCCACGGGAGCTGACGGAGGAGCAGCTCGCGGTTGTGTTCGCCATGACCTCCCGCAATCCCCAGCCCTTCGATGAGATAGCCCGGCTGGTAAGCGAGGAGAAGGCGGCGGACTTCCATGAGCGATGGGTTCTCAACTACGGCCATGCCTCGGTGGCGGAGCACGCCATCCTCCACATGGCCGTGGAGAACATCTCTCGCCTGGCCTGTGACAACCTGGAGGACAACCGCCTAGCTTCCTACACCGAAAAATCCTCGCGTTATCAGGTGCTGGGCCATGGCCACTATCACGTCCCGCGGGAGCTCGACGAAAACCCTCCACTCAGGGAGGTGTACGTCAAGACCTGCGATACGCTGTTCACGGCCTACCGGGAGTCCGTGGATGGGCTGCTTGAGTACCTGCGAGGAGTCACCCCACGGAACGAGGGAGAGAGGGACTCTGCCTACAACCTGCGCTTGAGGCGAGTGGCAACGGACGTGTGCCGCTTTCTGTTGCCTGCAGCCACGCTGACCAACGTGGGAATGACACTGAACGCTCGCTCCATGGAACACGCCGTCCGCAAACTCCTCTCGTCGGACCTGGTTGAGGAACAGGAGATAGGGGAGGCCCTGAAGCAGCAGGGCAGGACCATAACCCCCACACTCATCAAGTACGCCGATCGCAATGAGTACATAGTGCTGTCCAGGGAGGCCCAGGGAAGCTTGACGCATGAGGAGACAGCCGCCTATCCACTCTCAGACTGCCGGGCGGAGCTGGCGCACTATGACGCGCAGGCGGAGTCCAAGCTGGTGGCCGCGCTGCTGTACCGCTTCTCCATCAGCTCGTATGACGACGTGTGGCAAAGAGTGGAGGCCATGAGCCCGCGCGAGCGGGAGGAGGTTGTCCACCAGGCCCTGGACCGGCTGGGCCCCCACGACGTCCCCGTGAGGGAGCTGGAGGTGGTGGACTATACCTTTGACCTGGTGATGGACTACGGCGCCTACCGGGAGTTCAAGCGCCACCGGATGCAGACCTACATACCACAGCCGCCCACGGTGGACCTGGGATACATTGTCCCGGACCTCATTCTGCAAGCCGGACTGGAGGCGCCTTTCAAGGAGGCAATGCAGACAGCCGCCGATGGGTTCCATCGCGTTTCAGATGCCGCGCCGGGAGTAGGCGAGTACCTGGCAACCCACGCCCACCTTAGACGGGCGCTTTGCAAGGTGAACCTGAGGGAGTGCTACCACCTGTTCAAGCTGCGCACGAGTCCTCAAGCCCACTTCACCCTGCGAAGGGTGATGCGGCAGGCGCTGGACCTGGCGGCTCAGCGTCACCCGCTGCTGTTCAAGTATTTGCGGATAAGGGAAGAGTAGCGGAGGCGGGCTTACCTGCGCGCCGATCTGTCGACGCTGATGCTGGCCACGGTAGCCACGGTCATACCCTCCCTCTCCTTGTCTCGCATGATCCATACACCCTGTGTAATCCGTCCCTTCACCGGGACCTCTGCGAGGCTGAAACGCTCGATGATGCCCTGCTCGGAGACTATCATGATCTCGTTGGCGTCCAGCACCAGGTGGGCGGCGGCTACCGGCCCGGTCTTATCGGTGATCTTGAGGGTTTTCACCCCCTTGGCTCCTCTGGCCGTCTTGCGGTATGCCTGTATGGGGGTCAGCTTTCCAAATCCCCTGCTGCTCACCACGAACAGCTGGGCGCCATGCAGCACCACGTCCATGGACACCACCCTGTCGTCCGGGTCAAGGCGTATCCCCCTGACGCCGCCGGCGTAACGGCTGCTCTGGCGTACGTCCGCAATGGGAAAGCGGGCGGCCATACCCATCTCCGTCACCATCACCACCTCATCGCCCTCACGCGCTCCTCGCACGGCGACAAGCTCGTCCCCTGGCTCCAGGTCCATAGCTATGAGTCCGTTGCTCCTGATGCTGGAGAGGGCGGCGAACTTCATCCGCTTTATCTCCCCCTTTCGTGTGCCAAGCATTACGAACTCGTCCTGGTGGTCCGGAGAGACGTCCAGCACGGCGTTGACCTGCTCTCCGTTTGCAATCGACAGGAGGTTTATAGCGGGCATTCCGCGGGTGGAGCGCGATGCGTCCATGGGTATTTCAAAGCACTTGAGGGAGTAGACCCTGCCCCGGTTGGTGAAGAACAGGAGAACGTCGTGGGTGTCTGCCACTACAAGGTGCTGTAGCACGTCGGCCTCCCTGGTGACCATACCCGTCACGCCTCTACCGCCCCTGTGCTGAGCCCTGTACGTGTCAAGAGGCATGCGCTTGAGGTAGCCCCGTTGGGTGATGGTTATCACCATGTCCTGGTGGAGCACCAGGTCCTCCCTGGTCGGGGCATCTGGCTCCTGGTCCAGCACCTCGGTGCGGCGGTTATCGCCGAAGTCCATCCGGATCTTCCGGGTCTCCCTCTTGACCTCCGCCAGCACCTTCTGGGGGTCGGCCAGCAGGGCTTCAAGCTCGCCGATGGTCTTTTGCAGCGCTTGGAACTCCTCCTCTATCCGATCTCTCTCCAGGGCCGCAATGCGCCTTAGCTGCATGTCCAGGATGGCCTGGGCCTGTATCTGAGAGAGGGTGAACTGCTGGATCAGCCCCTGCCGGGCCGTTTCCACGTCTGCGGACTGGCGGATGAGGTTTATCACCGCATCCAGGTTGTTCAGGGCTATCCTCAGTCCCTCCAGGATGTGGGCCCGCTCTTGGGCTTTCCGCAGGTCGAACTGCGCCCTCCGCGTCACCACCTGCCGGCGGAAGTCTATGTAGTGCCTGATGATCCTCTTCAGAGGAAGCACCTGGGGCTGGCCGTCCACCAGCGCCAGGGTGTTGACGAAGAAGGCCGTCTGCATGGCCGTATGCTTGTACAGGTTGTTCAGCACAATCTCCGGCTGAGCTTCCCTGCGCAGCTCAACTACGACCCGGAGGCCGTGGCGGTCGGACTCGTCCCTCACCTCGCTTATACCGTCTATCTTCTTGCCCTTGGACAGCTGGGCGATCTTCTCCACCAGCGTGGCCTTGTTGACCTGGAAGGGGATTTCGGTGACGACTATCTGGTTGCGTCCCGATCGTCTTTCAGCTTCCTCAATGGTTGCCTTTGCTCGCACCAGGATGCGACCGCGGCCCGTGGAGTAGGCGTTAAGGATGGAGTCTCTACCCATGATGATCCCGCCCGTGGGGAAGTCCGGCCCCTGGATGAACTTGACCAGGTCCTCCACGGTGGCGTCCGGGTGGTCTATGAGGTGAATGGTCGCGTCGCACACCTCCCTCAGGTTGTGAGGAGGAATGCTGGTTGCCATTCCCACGGCAATTCCCGCGGCGCCGTTGAGCAGCAGGTTGGGCAGCACGGCTGGGAGCACCTGTGGCTCGCGCAGCGAATCGTCGAAGTTGGCCGTGAAGTCCACGGTGTCGCGGTCTATGTCTGCCAGCATCTGCTGCGCTATTGTGGAGAGGCGAGCCTCCGTGTACCGCATCGCCGCCGGTGGGTCGTCGTCAATGCTGCCGAAGTTGCCCTGCCCGTCTATCAGGGGATAGCGCATGGAGAAGTCCTGGGCCATGCGCACCATTGCCTCGTAGACGGGGGAGTCCCCGTGTGGGTGGTACTTCCCAAGCACCTCTCCAACCAGGCGCGCGCTCTTCTTGTACGGGGTGTTGGCCCTCATGCCAAGCTCGTCCATGGCGTACAGGATCCTGCGTTGCACCGGCTTCAGGCCGTCCCGCACGTCCGGAAGGGCCCGGGCAACGATGACGCTCATGGCGTAGTCAAGGTAGGAGTTGCGCATCTCATCTTCGATGCGCACAGGTCGGATGTTTTCTATAGGAGTTACCATCGATCTATCCTCTCTTTGTCGAGGTTATATTTGGGCCGACGCCCTTGAGTGCGGGGCGGCCTCTTTTCTCAGGGAGTACGTCCCCCCTCGTTCCGCTAAGGCCAGGAAGAGATTGCTAAAGCTCTTGGGGACCTCCTTTTCACGCTCGTTGTGCCACTGGATGCCGATGACCCAGTCGTGCCGGGGGCTCTCCAGCGCCTCTATCAGGCCGTCCTCCAGCGAGTAGGCGGAGGCCATGAGGGACGAAGCCTTTTGAGGCTCGCCAACGCCCTGGTGGTGACGGCTGTTCACCTGCACAAAGCCACCGGCGCCGAGTATGGCGGCCAGCTTGCTGCCGGGGGATATGTATACCCTGTGGAAAGCCGACTTCCCTGTCTCTTTCTCTGCCCGATGGCTCGGAAGGTCCTGGATTAGCGTACCCCCAAAGACCACGTTGAGGAGCTGCATTCCCCGGCAGATGCCCAGCACTGGCATGCCCTCTTGCAGGGCGGCCTCCAGCAGGGCTATCTCCCACCGGTCCTGCGCGTGGTTGGGCTCGTCAAGCCCTGCGGCGGGGTCTGGCTCCCGGTTGTAGTGGCGAGGGTCTATATCCGCTCCGCCGGTGAACAGGAGGCCGTCAACGGATGATATGGCTTCCCGGACCAGCTCAGGGTTGTCCGGCAGAAGTAGGAGCGGCTCCATCCCGCCCCTTGCCACCGCTTCACTGTACGAAGCAGCCCACTCTTCGTCTGAGGCCGCAACACCAATGACAGGCTTAGTCAAATCCCCACCTTCCTTGTTATGCCCGTGCGCCCGATAGCCTGTCCCATACTGGCAAACATAGCACAAGTGTACACCGGATGGCGGAATTAGGCAAGGCGTCAGGCAGCAAGAAGAGCGTTCCGGGGGGCGCCGGCAGCCAAGCCGAACCGCCATTCGTGAGTCTAAGGGCGAGTGGGCCGGCCGGGAGGCCGCTCATGGCATGCCCCCTACTTGAAACGGGGGTGAGCTAGCCGAACCATTTGAGCGGTGGACTGCAAGACCCTGGCCAAGTTCTATCGCTACCGGCTCAATACTAATGACACATGGAAGGAGATCCTGCCCGACATTTTCTGGCGCCGTGCAGGCGCTTGTGGATGTGCTAAACTGCTGCGCGGAGGTGGACATGCGCACGATAGAGGTGGTCTTCTACCGAGAGAGAGCGGTTTCGGGGCCATAACGATGCTTGCTTTGAAGAGATACATACAAGATGCTCTGGATACGGAACCCGCCAGCCGAGTTGGCAAGGCGGTGTCGGTGTCCATTTTCATACTCATCGTCTTGAACATCGTGGCCGTGGTTTCGGGGACCGTCGAGGACATTTATAATATCTCGCCTAGATCTTTCATGGTCTTTGAGGCCGCGTCCGTTGCCGTTTTCACAGTGGAGTATCTGTTGCGTATATGGACATGCACTACTGAAAGCAAGTTCGCTCGCCCGGCGATGGGACGGCTGAAGTTCATAGTTTCTCCTCTGGCGCTGGTTGACCTGGTGGCTATTCTGCCTTTCTACGTGGCTTTGTTAAACCTCCCCTGGATAGATTTGCGAGTGCTGCGCGCAACCCGTCTAGTGGGACGCGTCGCTCGGTTGGGCCGCTACAGCGCCGGCATCCGCACACTGGCTCTAGTGTTGCAGGCCAAGAAGGACGAGCTGCTAAGTGTCATCCTGGTGTTGCTCTTACTTCTATTGTTGGCCTCTTCCCTCGTCTTCTATGCAGAGAATGGCGCTCAACCAGACGAGTTTTCCAGCATACCGGAAACCATGTGGTGGGGAATCATCACCCTGACCACGGTGGGCTATGGGGATGTTTACCCTGTTACCTTGGCAGGACGGGCGCTGGCCGGAGTGATGGCTGTCTTGGGGATAGGGCTGTTTGCGCTGCCTGCAGGAATTCTAGGGTCAGGATTCATTGAGGAGATACAGCAGCGACCCAAGCGCGAGGAAATATGCCCGCACTGCGGGGAGCAGATTGGATGAAAGGGGCTTGCGGCTAAGAGGCCAAGTTAAGGAGTTCAGGATATGGGCGGCTGTTCGTTAGCGTTGCTACCACAGCCACCACCGGCGCGGCCTGGGCAGGCGCTGTCCTAGGAATGTCTCCAGGTTGGGACGGTGCAGCACCGTTCTGCCGGCGCCGCTGGCGTCCTGGTCAATCAGTGTAGAGGGTACGTCTTCCCATGAAAAGTCGCTTCTGCCGAAGGCGTCCCTGGACTGCCAGACGATAACCCGGTTCCCGTCGATGGTCCATCCGTTGGTCACAGCGCCTTCACCCCTGGCATAGGCCGCGGGCCGGAGCAGATTGTTGAGGCGGGCTTTGACGCGGTCGTACCGCTTCTCGGCGTAGTCCAGCCAAGTGATGCTGCGGCGCCAGTCCGGCGCAGGCTCGTCACCAGCCTGGGAGAGGATACCGCTCAGCACGCCCGATGAAAGGGCCAACCAGTCCTCCGGAAGGCGATCGTCGTCCAGACGGTCCATGACCTCTGCCAGGTAGCGCCGATATAGGTGGCCGGTCATGCCCCGGCGCATTTCCTGTATGCGGCCTTGCAGTCGTTGGCGCAGGCTTTCGTCGTGGGCGGGCAGGGCGGTGGTTGTGTATATCATCAGGCTGCGTTTGACCACCTCGTCCGGGAAGGACTGGGGTTCCGCGTTCATGGATAGGATGAACCCCGGGTACTCTGCGACGGGCGGCTGTAATTCCTCCTTGATCATGTCTCGGCCGTGGCTGTTGAAGGCCCGGCGACCGATGTCGTCAAATACCACAGGAAAGCGCTTGTACGCCTGCTGCAAACCGCGGAGCTGTGCCTTTGTGAAGCCCCCCTTTTCGACTGTGTGGGCTAGACTGAACATGGAGGTCATCAGCGTGTCCACCAGGCTGGTCTTGCCACAGTTGGACTTGCCGAAGACTATGGCGAAGGATGGATAACGAATCACGTCGCTGTCCTGCAACAAAGCCAGTGAGCGTAGGTCGCAAATGAAGGGCGAGAAGTATAGCCAGGACATCAGGATGAAGTAGTCGCGCTGCAAGCCGGCCACGTTGCCTTCAAAAGCGCCCTCGTAGCTCTTGAAGAACTCAAGCAGCAGTCTAGCGTCTGTTTTGACCGAAGCGTCATCCCATTCCAGGGGGAACGGCTTGCCGGACAGCAGGGCCATGTGGTTTGTCCTGTCTATGGAAAAGTAGCGGTTGTCCGCCTCCTCTGCGGACTTTACAAGGCGTATGCGGCTAATCTCCCGCTTGATCTCTGGCGTGATGGTCTGCTTGCCGCTGCGAATGGGCGGGGCTGCCGCAGATAACCTCGGCCCCAGCACGGCGGCCACCTTTTCGATGCGCTCTATTTGAGCCGGCGCCGATACCTGCGACTCTTCAGATGTCGGCGCTTCGATAATCAGTGTGCCCGATATATCGGACATGACGGGCGTATCGGAGACCTCGATTTCGGCGTTGGTTATACGTTCCTCCGGCAGAGGTATTTCGTCCGAAGCCGAGTCCCGGATGGCGTCGTACATACGGTTGTAGTGGCTCCAAGCCTCTTCATCGTCGTCGAAGGCCACCAGGGTCTCCGGCTGCCTGCCGGAGAAGGCTACCTCTGATAGGTTGGCGGAGCCGACGATCACGCGATTGCGCCCGTCCTCACTCGACAGCAGGTACAGCTTGGCATGGGCAATAGCCTTCCTGAGGACGCGAAAACGGGCCTGCCCAGCGTGTACCTTTTCTAGAATGTGGACGTGCCGCTCGTCCTTCAGTCCCATTATGGCGGAGCGGGTGTCTCCAACCACCACCTTCTGAAAGGCCAGGATGCTCTTAATCTCCCGCAATGTGCCCTCGTATCCGAACACACATTCAAAGGAGTTGAAGGCGAACTGGTCCAGCATCCTGACTATGGCTTTCACACTGGCGGAGTAGGTCAATACCCGGAGTTGGTCGTAGCCTGCAAACAGGTTCCAGTCGAACTGCTTCTCGTCCAGGACGCGGGCGTTGACCACCCGAAGCCCGGTCCCATCGTCCATACCAAGAGAGGGCTGGCTCTTGTGAGCTCCGTTAGATTGTTCGAATAGCCGGTCCATGCCTTCTAACTCTTGCGGGTAGATTGAGCTGTGTCTATCAAGATGACGCTGCGCCACTCTTGCCGGACACCTACAGGCGAAACTCAGTGGGCGCGATTCAGTTGGTATACCTAGGCCGTGAGGCGCTAGGGCTCCTCCCTGAAGTCCGCGTTCCAGAGGTAGCGGCTGGTGGACAGGGCAATGACCACGAACAGCGCGTTCACCATGGGGAGGTAGACCGCGTGGGACGTTACGGCTTCGCCCGTTTCACTGCTGGGGTTCAGCGTCCAGAACCACTCCCAGAAGAACAGCATTGTGAGGACAATGGCCCCGTACCAGGCGAAGCCGACTCGAACATAGTCTAACGCATTTGGCTCCTGGGCCAGGCTCTTGAGAGTCATCTCTCGTCTTCGCAGATAGCTCACCACCAGCGATGCTATCACCCCGGCGGCCATGAACCAGTTAAGGATGCGCCAAAGTTGATATTCCGGTGAGCCGTCGTGGTACAAAGGGGTTAAAATCAGGTTGAGCGCCACGCTCAATGCGGTTAATAACAGAAAGGCTGCCAGTATCCGCCTAGCGGTGTCCAAGGTCACCTCCTGCAAGTAGGTCGCTCGGCCAGTTTCCTATGGGGCGAGACTGCCTTGTTTCGATGACATTATAGCATGGCAAGCGACGCTGTGCGTGCTCAACTCCGCATCCTTGGCTCGTAGGGGGCAGTGTGTGGAGAGGGCTCCGCCTAGCTCGGGTCTATGCCCAGGATGGAAAGCATCTCCAAGCTTCTGGCGGCTAGCTCCAGGCCCTGCTCCGTGCCCACCCGGTATTTCTGCCGGATGGCGTACAGCGCCTCCTCATCAGGGCGTTGGCCTTCGCTCAGGCGCTCCACCAGGTCTGCCAGCGAGCTGTAGGCCTGGTCAACGTGCCAGTAGAAGGACAGAAGCCACACCAACTCGCGCTCGTTGGACGGCGCGGGCACCTCGTCCAGGTCGAATATGGCGGCGCTGACCTGGGTGTATCGCAGGATACCGGCCTTGTCCTCCTCGTGGTCGCCGTAGAACCGCTTGTGCTTCAGCTCCGATACCCGCCTGCGGTACTCCGACTCGCCGTAGATCTCCCTGGGCAGCCAGTCCTTGCGAAGGTCCCTTACCTCTTTCCCATGAGCGTCTACAATGGCGACCGCCACGTCCACTCCAAGGACGGGGTCATTCTCAAACTTCACCGCATTTCTGACGACCGCCTCCTGGAGCATGAGGGTCAGCTCCCTGGTTATCTTCCTGTACAGCGGCCCGCTGGCCTCATCGTTTCGGTCTGCGCCCAGGCCGCCGGTGTTGAACATATAGTACTCCTGGCGCAGTCCGCCCTCTTCGATATTCTTCAGTATGGAGTACATTAGGTTGGCGTTCTCGTCTTCCAGTCCAATGATGAACGGGTCTGAGAAGTACTCTACGTACGGCATGCCTATGGCGCCCGTGGCCGCACCCGTCTGAACGGCCTCGCCGTACATGAGGGCTCGCACGTAGGTCTCCGCGGTCAATCTGACCAGGGGAGGGACAACGGTGTTCTGGCGCATCACGCCCTGCCACAGCACCTTGTCGGCGCTCTCCATCGGCACGTGAACCATATCGTCCAGCCGCCCGCCCGTGAGATCCCTGGCCAGGTGCGCAACGCCCTTCCTGGCAAGGAGCCTGGAGCGGGAGAGGATCATCCGCATGTTGCGAACGGGGTTGTGCATGAAGTCCGGGGCGCCCGCCGCCGCATCGAATGGTACGTTCTCCAGGGTCTCCTGTGCGTTGGGCTCCTCCGCGGACCCGCGCAGTACGTCGTGGGTAATGGGATCGCTCTCCCGTGTAAGGCCAAAGGGCACTGCGTACAGGTTATTCTCCGTGCCGTCTATGCCATAGGAGATGGTTATCTGCTTGCCGCCCCTTGCGGTCTCGATAGGTTCCGGGAGTGGTTGCAGCAGAATGATGTCGTCGTTCATGGGGTAGATGCCCTCGTCGGAGTTGGGAGCCAGGCCGAGGAGCTTTGCGAGGTCGCTTTCTACCAGCTCTATCATAATCGTGAGGGTGCTCTTGCCGTGCAGAGAGGGGCCGGTGGTGACAAGCGCAGTATTGGTTATATCGCCCTTAAGGGTTTTGACCCTAGCCATGCTCAGGGCAGCCTGGAGAGCCAGCCCATTGGCCTGCTTGACCATGAACATAGCCACGGACAGCGGGCCCATTTTGTGCTCACCCATGTAGTCGAACCCCAGGTGCAGGGAGAGGCCTTTGGTGGGAGCCTTGAAGATCAACTGAGTAAGGTCAGCCTCCTGGACGCTGTCCTTGAGGTCCTGGGGCAGGCCTAGGTCATCCAGCCACCTGGGGATGGATACCTCCAGGATCTGCGGCTCCTTATCAAGGTCGGCATCGGGGAGATCAAAGGTCAGCTGCCGCCACATGTAGGGAAGCTGCGGGTAGTCAGCGCCGAAGAGGAGCTGTCTTGCGTGGAACGACCGCCCCGGGGCATCGCCGATTTGCCGGTCGGTCTGGATGATGGTGTCTCCGGAGGCGAAGCGCTCCTTCATCATCCGGGTTACGTACGGGAGTATCTCGGCAAAGAGGGCCTGGCTGGACTCGCTGAAGGGCAGGGCGTCGCGGTTTTTGGAGAAGCCGTCTATGAAGTACTGGGTCAGGTCTGGCCGCCGCGCTACCCCCAACTGGCTGAAGAAGCCCAAGCCGCCGCTGTCCAGCCGTACAACCGTATCGGGCCAGGCGCGGCTCCCAGCCTTGCCTGCTTCATTGAGTTGAGCGCATTCCCGGGTGGTCTCCTCGGCTTCCCGCAGAAGCTGCTCCTGTTCGTGGGGCGGGAGATCCTGGAAGATACGCATTTGGCCTGCCAGCCAATCACCCGATGGATTGAAGTACAGGCTGTTCCGTTCATGCCCCTTCTTGGCTGTGGCTACCAGTTCATCAAGAGCCCTTGCGAACGTGGGGTTGACCGGAGGCCCCGACAGAGATGCCCCCATCCCCTGCGTGATTGCCATGCTGCAAATCTCTCCTGACTAAAGTGTTATTCTGGGGTTTTCCTAATCACTCAAGATAGCTGCCAACAGACGGCCTGCGGTAGTTGGCGCAACGCAGGCATTTTACAGGATATGACTCTCTTTAGCAAGGATGCCTTACCCTGTGATAGCGCGAGGTTGAGCGCATTTGCAATGCGGAAAGACCCCATCAGAGCGCGGCTCTTCTGCCAACGCTGCGGTCCTTGCCGGCTTTCACGCTGAGAAGCACTCTGAGCATCTGCACAGCTTTCTAAGCAGGTCAAACGGATAGATGCCGGAGTCATGGGTATCGCTCCACAGGAATTGCACCGCGTAGCGTCCTATCTGCATCCAGTCCACGGCCTGGACATCCTCCCTCACGTCATCCTCCGCCACCCTTCGCCGACCCGTCATCTCCTCCACACACCCGGCGCAGCAGCAGTGGCCCCTCAGATAGCGATGGGGATAGTAGCCCGCGTGGCCGTCGTCCCAAAGTATGTGGATTCCGTTGTCCTCCAGCCTCACGTTATCGACTGCCAATGTATCTCCTTAAATGCGTCGCGAATGGTCCGCCGGCCGTCGCCCGGCAGCCTGCGCGTGAATCACGAGGCTACCCCATTGCCCCCAGCCTGCCGCCGCCCAATACGTGCAGGTGCAAGTGGGGTACCTCCTGGCCGGAGTCCGGCCCCTGGTTGATCACCAGCCTGTACCCCGACTCCGTTAGACCCTCCCGTTGCGCCATCTCCCTTGCCACCAGCAGCATGTGTCCCAGCAGAGCCTCCCTGTCCTGTGTGAAGGACGCAAGGTATGTCACGTGCTCGATTGGGATCACCAGAAGGTGCGTAGGCGCCTTTGGGTTGATGTCCCTGATGACAAAGACCCGGTCATCGCGGTCCAGAGGACTGCTGGGGATGTCTCCACGTCCGATCTTGCAGAAGATGCAGTCCTCAGCCATGCGCGCCTACTCCCGGTTCGCCCTGGGACGCGTACTGTACGCGGGCCTGCCGGACAGTCGCATCAAGCCGTTGTGGGCGGTAGTCGTTGAGGGCGCCGGTCTGGGGTGGTCTATCCCCTTACTCCATGCTCACCGACAGGTAGGTGGTGGTGCGCTGTATCCCGCCGATGGCGTGGATGTTCCCTGTCACCAACCCCCCAATGCCGTTCAGGTTGTCTGCCTCCACGACAGCCACAATATCGTACTCGCCGGTCACCGCATCCGCCTCTCTCACCCCACTCACCTCCTTAAGGGCCGCGAGCACATCACTGGTCTTGCCCACCGCCGTCTCTATTAGCACGTAAGCCTTGGTAGCCACGATGTTGCCTCCTTGCCGTTTCGGATGCTGCGCCGCTTCTGGTCAAGCTCCCGACGTTCCCAGGGCAGACCCTCTCCCCGTACCCGCCATTTTAGGGTCACCTCATCCCAGTGTCAATTGCGATGAAGCGCGCCCCGCGATCGAGAGACTTTTGCAAACCTTGGGTGTATTCTCAGAGAAGCCCCCCTCGGCATCCCCGTTCGTGGTGAGCTTGTCGAACCATGCGAGCGGGTAGACTAAGCGCGCCATTTCCAACACGCATCAAGAACACCCGCCATGCAAGCCCGTTGACAAAGCCGTTATAGCCGTGCGAACATATGTAGCCATAAGCCGTGTGACGTTTATAGCTACACTATACGGAGTATTATGCCTGAACCTAACTTCAAGAACCGTACCCTCTCCCTTTTGACATCAGGGTGCTGGAGGTCGACCACATAAGGCCACGGTCGGACGGTGGCAGCGACGCCTATGACAATCTCATACTGCTCTGCCCGCCATGCAACAAGGAAAAGCGTGACAGGATGACCCTGACCGGCTTGCAGGACGACAATCGAAAGAACGGCCACTTGACCACGGAGAACGAACGGAACATCCGGTACGGCCGGGCGCGGACGACCCGCCGGAGAAGACGGTGATGGCATGAATTGGGAAGACATTTGGCCGGCCGCTATTGCGGTGGCCACAGCTATAGGGTCAGGTGTAACGTGGCTGATTCGGTCGCGCTGGGAAGCCGCGAACATTGAAAAGCAGAGGCTGCACGAAACGCGACGTGGCGTATACCTTCAGTATCTCGATCCTTTCATCCTAGTGTTCGCCGGCATAAAGGATCCAGCGATAATGAAAAAGGCATACAATGACATTGCTTCTGTGGGCCACCGCCGAAGAATGTTCGAACTCGCCCTGATGGGCTCCGATGAGGTAGTGCGAGCCGCTAACGCTCTACAGCAACACTTTTATCGTTACTCCCCAGGCCCCCCAGGCGAGTCTGTCCAGAAGATTTGCCAGCTACTGCTAGCTATTCGCAGGGATTTAGGCAATGCTAAGACCAAGATAGAACCGATAGAGATGTTAGAAAACCAAATAACTGACATCGAGAAATACCTTTGACATGAAAGGCAGCATCCGGCAACGTATCGGCTGGATGGCTACTAAGTGATGAGAGGAATATCAGATGACTACCGATGATCAGATGTTGAACGCTCGGATACTAGCGCTCAAGAAAGCTAAGGCGGCGCTAGAGTTGGAGGGCGATGTCTTCAGTGCTGAGATTCTCAATCGTCTCGATAGCTCAGACGAAGGCCGAGGGCTCTCACCAAGTCAAAAGTGTGCGATTAAAGACATCCTGGAAGCACTTCAAGCTGTTCTTCAGGGGAATAGAGATCACACACACCTTGGGGATTGTCGATGCATGCATGAGGGCCGGGGATAAACCCAGCATCCGGCAGCGCAGCCCCGGCGCCTGAGAGGTCTCCCTGGACATCTGCCGCGACCAGCACGGCTGACGCGTCCGCGGGACCAAGGCCAACAGCCCGCTCGTATGGTTCGACAGGCTCACCATGAACGGGAAGAATGGGGCGTGAGCGGGGGGCAACAATCCACCGTCATTTCTGCCCCCCGAGCAGGAATCCATCCCTGGCGCGGGGGAGGCCCCGCCCCCCTCTGGGTACCCGCTTGCGCGGGCACGACGTGGTTCGACCCGCTCGTCCCCGTATCAAGTACGGGGCAGGCTCTGAGCGTGTCGAAGGGCATGAGCGGGACGGGCCGTAAGCGAGGGGTTTTCACCCTTCTTGCTCCCTGGAAGCCAGGGCCCTGGCCGCCGTCTGGCCGCTTCGAACCGCCCCTTCCATTGTGCCCGGCCAGCCGGTGTCAACCCACTCGCCGGCCAGGAAGAGGTTGGAGATGGGCGTGGCGTTGGGCAGCCGATGGCGGCCAACGCCTGGAATGGAGCGAAAGGTGGCGCGGGGCTGCTTCACTATCAGCAGGCGCGTCACCTGCGCGTCTCGGGCTTGGGGGAAGAGGCGTTTCATCTCCTCCAGGAACATATCCCGTATCTCCTGCTTGGGCGTATCCGCGTACTCCCACGCGCCGCTGAGGGAGATGCACAGGTACTGCCCAGAGGACTCATCTTCGCCCTGCATTCGGGTCTTGTTGAACACCCACTGCACAGGGCTATCCACAAAACCGGAGAAGACCTCATCCATCACCGGGCGGTCGTACCAGATATGCACGTCTACGATGGGCGAGTATGGCAGCCCCTTGGCCCGTGAGAAGAAGTCCCCCTCCGCCAGAGACTGCGGCAGTATGGCGACGAGGTCGTAGGAGGGCAGGGCGGAGATGTACCAGTCGCCCTCCACCGTCCCGCTGGACGTCCTGACGCCGCATACCCTGTCGCCCTCCACCGCGATCTCCCTGGCTCCGGCGCCCAGCATCGCCTCTCCCCCCCTGGAGGCGAGGTAGTCCCTGGCGGCCTCGGATACCAGCTCGGAGAGGCCAACCTTGGCGTAGCCAATGCCGGCGCTCTCCCTTGACCTCAGCACCCCCTCCTGAAACACCATCAGCCCCATATCAGCGCTCACCTCGGACACGTCGTCGTTGAGGGTGGGCAGGACGATGAGGTTCCAGAACCTGGCTATGGCTGCATCGGTTTGGTGGTGGCGTTTCAACCAGGAGGAGAACGTTTCCCGGTCCAGCCTTCCGGAGTCCGTCTGACGCGTGGTTAAGTAGATGCAAAGGCCGCCATAGAGGACCCTGAGCTTCTCCATCCACGACAGGTAGGGGTAGCGCATCAGAGAGGGCGCCAGATGAAATGGCGCGGGCAGATTGGCGCTGCGAAGGACGCCCCTCCTTCCGGCGTAGCCGAGTATGGGGACGTTCAGGTCCGGGGGGATATGGGTGTTGTGGAGAACTCCCAGCTTCTCCAGGAAGCTGACATAGGCCGTGCAGCAGCCCAGGAAGACGTGCTGGCCGTTATCTATCTCCCGGCCCGAGTCGGGATCCGGAAAGGAAAACGCCCTCCCGCCCAGGAAGGGACGCTTCTCCATGAGGACCACAGGATGGCCGCGGTCGGCCAGGTCGCAGGCGGCCGCCATCCCTGCCAGCCCGCCGCCGATAACGACTACTTTCCCGCGGCTCTTGCCGCTATTCTGTTCACCCATAGCCTTGCCACCATCGCCAGCTTTTCCCCAGCGCTAAGACCTATCCTATTGCCGAACACCCTGTACCCGGAAGCCTCTATGCGGTCCAGAAGGCGGCTGTATGTATCGTGGAGCATCGCCGGGCAGGCCCTGGAGCTGGGCGACAGCAGGGGCAGCAGCCTCTTGCCCATCCTGAAGCGCTCCCTGGCTCGCTCCACCTGGAACCGCATGAGGTCCCTGAAATTGTCGGTGACCCTTCCAAGGAAGATGTCCTCCTCAGAGCAGCCGAAGCGCTCAAGGTCTTCCTGCGGTATGTAAATTCTGTCCCGCGCCACGTCCTCCTCCACGTCCCGCAGGATGTTGGTCAACTGCATGGCAAGACCCAGGTCAACCGCGTGCTCCCTGGCGCTGGGGTCCTTGTACCCGAATATCTCGATGCAGATGAGCCCCACCGCGGAAGCCACGCGGTAGCAGTACTCCCTCAGTTCCTCAAAGGTGGGGTACCGCGTCTTGGAGATGTCCATCTCAACGCCGTTTATTACCTCCTCCAGGTACTCCCGGGGGATGTTGTAGGCGCTGATGACGTCCTGCATAGCGACGAATACCTGGCCCTCAGGCGCGCCGGCGTAGGTCCTGGCAAGTCCCTCCCGCTGCTCCGCGAGCAGCCGCAGCTTCTCATCGACGTCTGTGACGTCGTCCACGGCGTCGTCGCACAGGCGACAGAAGGCGTAGGCGGCGTATATGGCCCTGCGTTTTGCGGTGGGCAGGGTTATGAAGGCGTAGTAGAAGTTCTTGGCTCGCTCCCTGGTGATTCGGCGGCAGTACGCGTACGCCTGGTCCAACTCCCTGTCCATGAACGTCTCCCGGCGTAAGTCTATTCCGTTGGCGTGATGTTCAGATTCTTCTCCCCAGCTTCAGCCTGGCCGCCGTGGTCAGAACAAGCCGCGCCCTGGCAAACTTGGAAAGCGTTGG
Source organism: Dehalococcoidia bacterium (assembly GCA_965247645.1). Taxonomy (GTDB): domain Bacteria; phylum Chloroflexota; class Dehalococcoidia; order Lucifugimonadales; family UBA2985; genus JAPPHY01. The sequence goes on along the minus strand of OZ252024.1, from coordinate 565,682 downwards.
GCGCCTGCGGAGAACATCGTATCCCTGGCGCTCGATGGCGTTCAGGATATGCAGCCCTCCGAGGGTGAACAGGGCGATGTCCAGCCGCGCAGCCCCGTCCACCATATCCACCAGCCCGGCGCCCCGGTCGAAGAGGTCTCTGGCGCGGTCCACCTGGAATCGCATCATGTCCCGGAACGACTCGTCTGCCACGCCGGCTTGCAGCCTCTCCTCCGTGTATCCGAAGCGCTCCATGTCCTCCTGTGGAATGTAGACGCGGCCCATATTCATGTCTCTACGCACGTCCTGCCAGAAGTTGGTGAGCTGTAGCGCGGTGCACGTGGCGTCGGCCAGGCGCTGCCTCTCCTCGTCGCCGTATCCGAACAAGTAGAGGAACAGGCGACCCACCGGGTTGGCGGAGTGGTCGCAGTAGCGCAACAGGTCCTCGTAAGTCCGATGGCGATGCGCCCTCTGGTCCATGCGGTTGGCCTCTATGAGCTTCAGGAACGGCTCCTGTGGAATGTGGAAACGCTGAATCGTCTCCGCAAGGGCAACGGTTATGGGATGGCTGGGGCGGGAGGCGTAGCAGCTGCGCAGCTCCTCCTCCCACCAGTCTAGGAGGCCCAGGCGGTCTCCCTGGGACTCGTCGCCCAAGTCGTCTACAAAGCGGCAGAAGGCGTATACGGCGTAGACGTGAGGCCGTTTCTCCCTGGGAAGGAACCAGGAGCCGACTGTGAAGTTCTCATAGTGAGACCTGGCAAGGTTACGACAGTACTCGTACGACTCCTCAACGCTCCACCTAACGCGAGCGGCCTCTGTAAGGGAGTCCATTTCGCCCTCCCGTCATTCGCCTATGATCCTGACAGAGACCCCGCCGGTTCTAAAGCGGGCCGCCTCCGTCCGGGGTCCTACCAGTGGACGGACTCTTCTGTGTATACGTGGTCGGGCAGCGTGTAGCGGATCCCGTTCTCGTCGAACAGCGAAGTGTCGAGCAGCGACGTGAACCTGGTGAAGTTAATGTCTTCGTGATTGCCCGGAAACAGCCTTTTCAGGACGTGGCCGTAACGCTGCTGCATCCTGAACCACCAGACAACTCCAAAAGTGGGGACTGCCGGATACATCAGTGACTTGGCGATCTCTCTTCCTATCAGGGGGGTGGAAACGCGGTATACGTACTGCGCCAGGGATCGGCGTCCGGCCGGATCGGTCTTCCCTGCGATCAACGGAGCCGAGTTGACCAGTGAGTGCGCCATGACTATCGATTCAATCGGGGGATCCGGCTCGCACATGAGGGCGATCTCCCACAATCTCAGCGCTTCATCGGCATCGCGGAAGAGGATGGTTTCAGGAATGCCCATCAGCTTCCCCGAATAGCGCCAAACGGCCATGAAGCTCGCGTACTCTTCGTCATTGTAGGTGGCGCCCAGGGTTTTCATGTGCTTCAGCAGCCTTGCGGAAAAAGCGGAAATGGCGTAACCCAGGTGCACGGCGCTGATCGGCACACCTCAAGCCTCCGTATCCCACTCTTCCGAGCTGTTCAGGAGATGTCTTAACCGGGCATGAACTATCCTGCTACGGACCGAGAGTTTCCAGCCGTCTCCATCCCTGTACAGACCGCCGGGAAGGAATATCTCCATCATGTGACGGTTGTTTTGCCCCAAACGCCTGACGCCCTGGTCACGCACCCGCCCGGTGATGAAGAAGGATTTTGCTATGTTTGTTGTAAAGCCTTCTATCAGGACTCCCACCACGAATGCCGCCAGGCACACCTGTGAGTTCCTGTGAAACATGCGGACACCGGGGGCAAACGCTGCGTTATCGAGCCATTCCGGTAGAGCTTCCGCTTCTTTGAAGAATTTTCGCAGGGAACCCGGCGCGTCCAGCAGAGCATCCTCACCGTCGTTATTCATTGCCGCTTCGATGAGTCTGCTTTGATCTGCTGCGTCAAACTCGTTGAGATCAGCCGCCATCTCTTCGGCCAGCGGGTCTCCAATGAGTGTGTGCTCAATGTATTTGTCCGCGATATCGGGCGAGATAGCGCGGGCTTTTTCGTAACCCTGTGTGTAGTTGGTAGGTATTCTCATTCCGCTTGCTCCTCCTCTTTCTCAAGGGTGAGCCTTACACAGTATAAGCCTAGTCTTCTCGCGGTTCAACTCTCAGGTCAGGAAGCCAGTTCAGCCATGACGGCAGATACCAGTTGCCTTTGCCCAGCACCTCCATGCTGGCCGGAACCAGAACGGAACGCACCAGAGACGCGTCCAGAAACACCGCTACGGCCAGCCCAAACCCTACCTGCTGGTTGATTGTGGTCTTGCCAGTAGCAAAGGCGCCGAACACGGCAACCATTATAAGGGCGGCCCCGGTGATCAATCCGGGGCCGCCCACCGCAGGCCGTAGGCCACAGCCTCGGCGTTGTTCCCGGTTTGGTCATACCGCTCGCGTATGCGGCTCAGGAGGAAGACGTGGTAGTCCATGGACAGCCCAAAGAGTACGGAGAACAGGAAGAGGGGAATCCGCACGTCTATGACCTCCGCGTGTTGGAAGCCGAGCAAGTCCGTAGCCACTCCCTTCTGGAACACTAGGACCATCAGTCCGTAGGCTGTGCCCACGGATAGCAGGTTCATAATGACCGCCTTGATCGGTATGACTATGGACCGGAAGACCAGCATAAGCGCCAGGAAGCTGAAACCCAGCACAAAGGCGAAGACAATGGGCGTGTACTCCTGGACAATGGAGAATACGTCCGTAGCTTCTGCGGTCACGCCGCCGCCGACCTCTGCGTCCACGCCCTCGAATGCGGCGGGGGCGTACTCGCCGCGGATGGCCTTCACAACGACTACCACCGCCTGGCTGCGCGGCTCCCCGTGGATGGTAACCTGGAGCAGGGCCAGGTCTCCGCTGTCGTTGACGTCCGGGACTGGAACCACTTGCAGGCCAGGGAGCGCTGAAAGGGAGGCCTGGAGCTTCCCTATGGCCTGCTGCGCCTGGGGGCTTTCGATGTCGCCGTCTATAACTATATCTACGGGGTTTACCAAGCCGAAGGAGAAGCGCACCTCCATGACGAAGAAGGCCTCCCTGGTCTGGGTCCCTTCCGGGAAGGCGCCCACGCCGTTTATGCCGGTGTTGATCTGGAAGTAGAAGACGGTGGCGGCTACCATGGGAGCGCCAACGGCTATGATGCTGATGATTGGGGCCCTGGTGACTACGCGGGTTATAACCTCCCAGAACCCATGCTCGGAGGACTCGGAGGGGCCGCTTTTCGCCTTGCCAAAGAAGGGGACTGGCAGGCGGTTGATTCTGGCGCCAAGAAGCGCAAGGGTGGCCGGCAGCAGGGCGAGGGTGGCCGCTAATGTAACCAGTACCACCAGTATGGCTCCAATGGCAAGGGACTGGAAGAAGGAGAAGGGAACAATGAAGAGGCCGCAGAGGGCTATTACTACGGTGAAGCCGCTGAATAGCGCCGTGCGGGCCCGCGGTTGCGCCGGCGTGTTCAATGGCCGCGTTCTTGGAGCGCTCGGAAGCCGTCCTTACCGTTGGCTTCCTCAACTATATGAAGGACCTTTGCCACGTTTATAGGGGCTTCCCTGAGGTCTCCGGCCATGACAAGAGGCATTATGGTGGTCATGCGGCCTTTGGGGGAGACCAGGGTTGGGTCTCCGGACTGGTAGTAGTTGGGCAGCGGTATGACTATGTCCGGGCTAAGGGCGGCGATGTCGGCGTACACCGCTTCGGCCTTCTGCCGGAATTCGGGGTCGTCCACGGTAAGGGAGTCCGACTGGACGATGACTATTTCGCTGACCGGCGCGGGGCCGCGGAGCCGGTCTTCCAGAAGGCTTTTGGCGCGCGCAGACTCGAAGCTGCTGTTCAGCCGGAACTCGGTGGTGAGGGCGCTCTCCAGCAGGGCCCCGGCCACAAGGCCAGCAGCCACCATAGCCACCAACCAGAGGGCGATGACGGCCATCGGCCTTCTCGCGCTGACGCGGGCCAGCATTTCAGTCTAGGATACGCTCCTCCATTACGGCGCAGAGAAAGTGAGGCATTTGGCGCGTACCTCCGTGGACGGCGATTCAGGGAGTTCTCGCCACAGTGGCAGCTGTCGGCTCGCCCGATGACACAACTGCAATCTTTGACTGCAAAATGTCTCCCTCACAGCCGTAACGGTATCCGGCAATCTCCAATTTTGTCAAGTTGAGCGCTCTCACCTTATTTTGGGGTTGTTCAAGCGCCGTATGTTTGTGGTAAACTAGGCTCGGATAGAGGCGCTGACGCCTATTCATAATACTGTTCAGAGGAGGAAAGATGCTGGACTACAAGCCAAACATCGTGTTGTCTAACCAGGAATTCAAGGTTGTAGGCACCAGGCCTATACGACACGATGGATGGGACAAGGTGACCGGTCGCGCCCAGTACGCAGCTGACATCAGCTTACCGGGGATGCTCTACGGGAAGGTGTTGCGCAGCCCGCACGCGCACGCCATAATCAAGAAGATCGACTATAGCAAGGCGCTTGAGCTTCCGGGGGTACAGGCGGTTATGACTGCCGAGGACCTGCCCAACCTCTCCGCCAGGGTGGCGGATCAGGAGGAGGGCTCCATCGCCAACTCGGGGTTCCGCAGCAGGAACGTCATGGCAAGGGAGAAGGCCCTGTATCGCGGGCACGCCGTCGCGGCGGTGGCTGCCACCAGCGCCCACATTGCGGAAGAGGCGCTGGCGCTTATAGACGTGGAGTACGAGGCGCTTCAACCCGTTCTGACGTCTCTTGACGCCATGAAGGAAGATGCCCCCATCCTTCACGAGATGCTCCTTCCCAAGAAAACCGCAGGCGGACCCGGCGGGTGGGGCGATACCCCCACCGAGAAAGGCACAAATGTTGCCGCCCAATTTGAGTTCCGGATTGGAGACGTCGACAAGGGGTTCCAGGAAGCCGACCTGACGGTGGAGCGGGACTTCCACACCAAGCGCGTCCATCAAGGGTACATAGAGCCGCACTCCGCAACGGCTATGTGGGGCACGGACGGATACGTTACAGTGTGGACCAGCACCCAACAGCTGTTTGGCGTCCGAGAGGATGTGGCCAGGCTGCTGGGCTTGTCTACATCCAGGGTGAAGGTCGTACCAATGGAGATAGGCGGCGGATTCGGGGGAAAGGGGACAAGCTATCTGCCGGCGGTGGTCGCCACTCTGTCCAAGAAGACGGGACGGCCCGTAAAGATAGCCATGAACAGGGTAGAGGTCTTCCTTGGCAGCGGGCCTACCTCCAGCTCCGACATCCGCGTGAAGATAGGAGTCACCAAGGAGGGTCGAATTTCGGCCGCGGAGGCGCACTTGATCTATGAAGCGGGGGCCTTCCCCGGCTCGTCCGTGGGAGGCGGCGCGCGTTGCATGTTCGCGCCGTATGACATCCCCAATGGCTACATCGAGGCCTTCGACGTCCTGGTGAATACCCAGAAAGTCGCCGCCTATCGCGCGCCCGGCGCGCCAATGGCCGCCTTTGCCGTAGAGCAGGTCCTGGACGAGTTGTGCCAACAGCTCGAGATGGACCCACTGGAATTCCGTATACTCAACTCCGCCAGGGAGGGAACCCGGCAGGTCACCGGCCCGGTGTTTGGCAAGATAGGCAGCGTGGATACCCTGGAGGCAGCCAAGAACCACCCACACTACTCAGCTCCCCTTGGCCCCAACCAGGGCCGTGGCGTGGCGTCAGGGTTCTGGGGCAACGGGTCCGGCCCAACCAGCGCCCTCGCCACCGTGAACGCCGACGGAACGGTGAACCTGGTAGCGGGCGCGCCGGACATCGGTGGGACCAGGGTGGTCATGGCCATGCACCTGGCTGAGACTCTGGGCATTGCTGCCGAGGACGTGAGGCCCTCCGTCGGAGACACGGAGTCCATAGGCTTCAGCACTGGCGCGGGGGGAAGCAGCGTGGCCCAAAAGGTAGGCACCGCCTGCCACCTGGCTGCCCTGGACATCAGGAGGCAGATGGTGGAGCGGGCGGCCAAGATATGGGACGTGCCCGTTGAGGAGGTTGAGTACGAGGACGGGGTGATCCAGAGCGCCACCGACTCCGAGCTGAGGTTGACCTTCAAGGACTTGGCCGCAAGGCTGAACGCAACCGGAGGCCCCATCTCCGGGCGCGCCAACCTCAACCCCGGCGGGGCCGGCGCCACCTTCGCCACCAACATAGTGGACGTTGAGGTGGACCCGGATACGGGCAAGGTGGACATACTGAGGTTCACCGCCATACAGGACGTTGGCAAGGCCATTCACCCCAGCTACGTAGAGGGGCAGGTGCAGGGCGGCGCAGTGCAGGGGATAGGATGGGCGCTGAACGAAGAGTACTACTACAACGACGACGGCAATATGATGAACTCCAGCTTCCTGGACTATCGTATGCCAATCAGCCTTGACCTCCCCATGATCGACACCGTGCTGGTGGAGAATGCAAACCCTGGGCATCCCTATGGAGTCCGGGGGGTGGGTGAGGTCTCCCTGGTGCCCCCAATGGCGGCAATTGCCAACGCTATCGAGAAGGCCATGGGCATCCGCATGAACAGCATGCCAATGTCACCGGGGCGCATCATGGAAGAGCTGTGGAACAAAGAGGCAAACCAGGCCAACGGGGGTTCGTAGAGATGCCGGAAGTATGGATGTCGCCAAGAATGCAGAGGATTGTGGGGGGGAAAGAGCAGGTACAGGTTGCCGGGGCCACCATACGCCAGGTTGTGAACAACCTGGACAAGGAGTATCCCGGCATCAGGGATGAGCTATGCGAGGACGGTGAGCTCAATCCCGGCATAGCGGTTGTGGTGGACGGTGAGACATCCAACCTGGGTATGCTTGAGCGCGTGAAAGAGGACAGCGAGATACACTTTATTCCTGCCATGTCTGGTGGCTCAGGCCGCTAACGCTCTTCTCAGTGAGATTTCGGGGACAAGGGGTGACCTCCGGGCCACCCCTTGTCGGTTTAATCGAGGCGGCGCCCCGCCGTTTACACCACGCCCTATCAGTGTTACCCTCCAAGCATAGTTATGCAGCCGGACCGTGCAGCCACAGACCATATCGACCAACAAGACGGACCCGGAAGGCCTGCGTCCGTAAGGCCAAGGGTCTTCTACGGATGGTACATTGTGGCGGCAAGCGTTGCTCTTAACTTCTACCTGTCCATAGTCTTCTTCCAGGGCTTCCAGGTGTTCTTTCTCCCCATCCTCCGCGAGTTTGGCTGGAGCCGCGCCCTTACCTCAGGGGCGTTCTCGCTGCGCCAATTGGAGTCCGGCCTGCTGGCGCCGGTGATCGGTTTCATGGTGGACCGGTGGGGGCCCAGGGTCGTAATTGTCGCTGGGGTGATCATGGGCGGCCTGGGTATGGTTATGATGGGCTATGTCAACTCGTTATGGACCTTCTACGTCGCCTTCCTCATCGCATCCCTGGGCGTGAGCGGCGCTTCCCACGGCGTATCGTGGTCAGTTGCAGTCGCCAACTGGTTCAACAGGCTCAGGGGGCGCGCCCTTGGCATAGCCATGCTCGGCCCGGTCATAGGCGGCCCCTTCATAGTCGTCATAGCGGTCATGGAGGGTCTGCTGGGATGGCGCGTAGCCCTGATCATGCTGGGCGCGGGGCTGATGATAGTGGGAATCCCTCTGGGCTTTGTGGCGCGCTCCAGGCCGGAGCGCTACGGACTCCTCCAGGACGGGGACACACCGAAGGAAACGGAGCGTTACAGTGTGGCCTCGCGTATGTCGGCGCCGGAGGGGGCGTCGGACGGCCTGACCGTGGGGCAGGCGGTTGGCACCAGAGACTTCTGGGTTCTCATGGCGCTTTTTGCGGCCGTGTTCATGGGCATCAGTGGGCTGATGGTCCATCTGATCCCCCTGCTGGAAGACCTGGACTACAGCTCCGCCCAGGCGGCGACCACCCTGGGGCTGATGTTCCTGCTCAGCGGGATAGGCCGGGTCAGCTCCGGGTTCCTGGCGGACGCGATTGACTTCAGGACGGTCATGGGCGGCCTCATACTCCTCCAACTGGTTGGCCTGTTTCTCCTCAGCCTCGTCGGCCCTGGGCAGACCTGGCTGATAGGTCTGTTCATACTGGTCTTCGGAGTCGGCTTCGGAGGCACCATACCACTGCGCCCCTTTCTCATAATGCAGCTATTCGGGGCGCGGGCGTTCGGCGCGCTCCAGGGGTTGGTGCAGGGGGGAGCCATTGCGGCCGGCATGATGGGGCCGGTATTCTATGGGTGGGCCTTTGATACCACTGGTTCCTACAACCTGGCTATCTACGCATCCATTGCAACGATGCTGGCTGCTCTGCCCCTCCTGTTCCTGATGAGGAAGCCGCAGAAGGTGGCGAGGAGCCTGAGGTAAAAGCATCCCGTCACAGTAATCCAAAATAGGCCGGCGATAGCCGAGCGGAAGAGAGGTGTCCCCTGGCAACCGAATTGGACACGGATAGCGTTTTAGTAGACGCCCGGCGCTTGGAGCAGTTTGTGGTCACAGCCTTTATGACCCTGGGCCTGACGGAGGCCAATGCCAGGGATGCCGCTGACGTCCTGGTGAAATCAGACGTCTACGGGATCGAGTCCCACGGGGTGCCCCGCCTGGCCGGTTACGTGGGCCGGCTCAGAAGTGGGGCCATAGAGGCCAACCCGGAGGTGGTGGTAGTCCACGAGCTTCCCTCAACGGCGCTGGTGGACGGCGCCAACGGGGTGGGGATGGTGGTGGGGAAGAGGGCTATGGAGGTAGCAATCCGCAAGGCCGAGGCAACCGGGGCCGGGTTCGTCTCTGTGCGGAACAGCTCCCACTTTGGAATAGCAGGCTACTACGCCAGAATGGCCCTGGAAAACGACATGATAGGCTTCTGCATGACGAATGTCGGCAGTGGAGGGGCCACGCCCCCCACCGGCGGGCGCACGGGGTTCTTTGGAACCAATCCCATTGCGGTGGCCGCCCCCACCATGACGCCGCCGGCCTTTGTCATGGATTTTGCCACCACCGTGGTGGCCTCCGGTAAACTGCAAATCGCCCAGAGGCGCAACCACGACGTACCACTGGGCTGGATCATCAATAGCGACGGCGTTCCATCCACCAACCCGGCCGAGCGACACGGCGGAGGCTACATTCTTCCCATCGGCGGGCTGAGGGAGACCAGTGGACATAAGGGCTACGGACTCATGCTCCTGGTGGACATCCTATCAGGCGTCCTCTCAGGCGCGGCAGTGGGGGCCACGGCGACAAAGCTAACCCCGGAAGGGGCCCAGGCGGAGCAGGCCCGTTCAGTGGGCGCAGGCTCCAACACGGGCCACTTCTTTGGGGCCCTGCGGATAGACGGCTTTCGTCCCGTGGAGGAGTTCAAGACGGATATGGATGAGATGGTCCGCGTCATACGCAGCTCGGAGAGGCTGCCTGGCTGGGAGCGTATCTTCGTCCATGGAGAGCCTGAGTGGGAGGCTGAGCGAGACCGGATGGCAAACGGAATCCCTCTGGATCTGCCCACATATCAGTCCCTTGAGCAGGTTTCCAGAGACCTGGACATTCCACTTAACATAATAAATGAGTAAAGACAATAGTATACCGGCAAGACAAGGAGGAGACCATGAAGCTCGTGCTGTTTGGTGAGGATTTTCGCTTGGGTATTCTTGGCGGAGAGACGGTGATAGACGCCTCCTCGGTGGGGGATCAAGTACCCCATCACACGCCGCAGGAGATGATGAGCCGACTCATCCAGGATTTCGACCAACACCGGAGCGCGCTGGAGCGTCTTGCCGGAAGCTCGCAGGGCGTCCCCGCAGGCCAGGTTCGTTTGCGGGCGCCGCTTCCGCGTCCGGCGCGGCTGGTGTGCATGGCGGTGAACTACTTTGAGGACGAGACGCAGACCGAGCCCGCGCCTATAAACGCCTTCAATAAGTCCTCCGGCAGCGTCATTGGCGATGGGGATACCATCGTGCTCCCGGATGTTCCCGCCCCGGTCTTTGAGCATGAGGCGGAACTGGCGATCGTCATAGGCAAGCGGGCCAGCCGCATAAGGCAGCAGGATGCCTACGACTGCATCTTTGGGTACGTCAACTTCATAGATGTGTCCTGCCGTGGAGTCGGGCCGGCCGGGCGTGACAGCTTCTTCATCGGCAAGTCGTGGGACACCTTCGGCCCCATGGGTCCGGCCCTGGTCACGTCCGACGAGATAGCCGACCCGCTCAATCTGCCCGTGCGCCTGAGCGTTCAGGGAGAGCTCAGGCAGGACTATAGCACCAGCGGGATGGCCCACAAGATCCCCAGGCTGCTGGAGTGGGTTACCGGGATCACCACCCTTGAGCCGGGAGACGTGGTTGCGTGCGGGACCAACCATCGGGGGCTTGGGCCGTTGCAGGACGGCGATAAGGTGGAGATGGAGATAGGCGACTTTGGCAAGCTGACCGTCCACGTTTCAGATGCCATGAAGCGATCCTGGCCGCGGGAGACACGCGCCCAGCGAGAGGCTCGCGAGGCAGCCAACGCCTGAGGAACTGCGGCGTGGGTTCCCGCTCATCCGTAGGGGCATCCTTGTGGCTGCCTAGCCCCCTTGGGGCGCGAGCGGGAGCCGCGCATACGTAGTCTTCCCACTCATGTAGTTCGACAAGCTAACCACGAGCGGGAGGGGAGTGGCGCTCCAAGCGACGTTGGCATTGCCAACGCGTGTTGAGAGCCTCAATTGGGCGTTTCTCTTGCGCCTATGGCCGCTTTGGTGCATAATCAAGGCTCCACGGCTCATTCTATCCCCGGTCGCGGAGAGCCATCCGAGGCCGGATAAACCTGAGATGGAGGTAATGTACCTTGGCATATATCTTGATACGACAGAAGGTGGAGAGCTATCCCAAGTGGAGGCCGGCGTTCAATGAGCAGGCAGCCGACCGCCAGGCCGCCGGCCAAGTAGGGGAGCCCCAGGTGTTCCGCAGCGGCGATGATCCCTGGGAAGTCCTGGTTCTGATGGAGTGGGATGAACTGGAGAGAGCCCGCCAGTTTGCCGCATCGGACGGCCTGAAAGAGGCCATGCAGAACGCAGGCGTCACGGACGATCCCACCTTCTCCTTCCTGCAAGAGGTCTAACGGGCGCCTTGCCGTTTGGCAGACGCGGGCTGCCCTCGGGTTGCCCTGCATCGATACCCCCTGCTATGCACACCTGTCTCTTAGCCAGATTGGGCGTTATAGACTACCATGAGGCGTGGGAGTTGCAGAAGGCCATTGCCCGTCAGAGAGGCGATGGCTCGCTCCCTGATACCCTTGTCCTGCTGGAGCACCCTCACGTTTATACCCTGGGACGCAGGGGCAAGCTCTCGGACGTTCTGGTGGGGGAGGAGGCCCTGGAGAGGATGGGCGTTCAGGTTTGCCACGCGGACAGGGGTGGGCAAGTTACCTATCATGGTCCCGGTCAGCTGGTGGGCTACCCCATCGTAGACGTTCGCCCTTTGGGTGGGCCGGTGGATTACGTATGCGCTCTGGAGGAAACCCTCATACACACCCTGGGCGACTTTGGGCTGGAAGCCGGTCGGAAGTCCGGTCTTACCGGAGTGTGGGTGGATGACGAGAAGATCGCCGCGATCGGGGTCAAAATCAGCCGAGGCATCGCCACACACGGATTCGCGCTCAACGTAAACCCGGACCTGTCCTACTTCCGTCACATTGTGCCCTGCGGGATCCAGGGCGTGGTTGTCACCTCTATGGAGAAGCTCCTCGGGAGTCCTGTGGACATGGATGAGGTGGCTCTGCGGCTGGTCAACCACTTCGGGCGGCTCTTTGGCAGGCGAATGGAGGATGCTACGATCGAGCAATCTCAGGTGGTTAGGTCAAAGGCCGCGGCCCCTTCTTCGGTTGCCGGCGGCGCTAGCAGTGGCCGGGGTCTTGATTTGGTTCCACCAGCAGCTCCTGGCGATGCCCCCACCGCTTCAGGAAACGCCGGAAGTTGGCCTGACTGAGGTTTTCCCTCTCATCTTCTGCCAGGCTGGTCCAGACCCTGTGCTCGTGGCGTTCCAGGGGCAGCGACCCCAGGGACACAATGCGGTATCCCCTGTCCCGGAAGCAGAAGCTGTACTCCAGGTCCAGGTTGCGGTAGAAGCGGAAGCTCTCCCGCATAAAGCTGACCTCTGGGACCAGGGAGCGGCGGAAGGCGAAGCAGTACGCCTGCATTGCATCTGCGTCGCCGTCTTCAACCTCGTTGAAGTGGCGGAGGTCCTCGCTGCGAAGGCCCCACCGCCCGGCAACGCCCACGGTTTCATCGGCAAGCGCGGCTGATATGGGCGACAGGAAGTCTTCGCGCGCCTCAACCGAGGTGTCCATCAGGACAAGGTACTTGCCCAGGCTCTGCTTCAGCAGAATGTTCTTGGCCGCGGCGTCTCCCAATACGTGGTCTGTGTGGATGACCCGCAGGCGCGGCTCCCGGCGGGCCTGTTCCTCCAGCCATTCGAAGGTGCCGTCGGTGGAGCCGTTGTCGACCACCACAACCTCCAGCGAGCGCTCGCTGCCCAGGGGAAGAAGGCTGCCGACACACCGCTGCAAGTCCGAGAGGTAGTTGCAGGCCACAATGCCTACGGAGAACTCCGCCTGGTCCCGCGCTTTCAGCAGGGAGCCGACCTCCTTGGAAGATGAGACGCGCCTGGCCTCTTCCTGGCGCTTCTCAAGCTCCGACTTTGGCCTTGTCCTGGTGGCGGCCACGTCATCTTCCAGGACAAAGCCTGCGGCGTTCAGCTGCCTGCGCGCCTCGTCGGCCGCCGGGTAGTCGCGGCTGGCCCGCAGCGCAGAGCGCCGCTTCTCCGCGTAGGACACCTCTTCCGGCAGCGGCCAGCCAAGGGCGGCCTGGCCCAGATCCAGCCCAAGGACGCCGTCGAACTCCAGGAGAAGCCTCAGCTTGGATCTCACCGGCATGGCCGACCGGGTCATCGCCCAGGTCAGGGCCAGCGCTCTAGGCATGTCCAAGTCCTCGTTCACTCTGTCCCAGAAGGCGTCTCGCCACGCCTGGGCCTCCGCGCCCGTGGCGTCCGGCGATGCCGCGATAGACCACTCCCATACCCGGTTCCGCAGACGCTGGAGTCCTCGCTGGGCTGCCCTCAGCGCGGAGAAGGTGAAGTTCAGACGGGCGCTATAGCGGACGGTGAGGCAGAGATACCGGTAGGCCAGTGGGTCGAAGCCCCTGGCTTCCAGGTCCTCCAAGGTGTAGTCGTTGGCTGCGGACTTGGACATCTTCACGCCGTCCGCCAGCAGGTGCTGGCCGTGAACCCATATACGGACAAAGGGCTTGCCGAAGGCGCCTTCGCTCTGAGCCACTTCGCCCTCGTGGTGAGGGAAGATGTTGTCAACGCCGCCGGTATGGATGTCCAGCTGCTCTCCCAGGTACTTGGTGGACATGGCGGAGCACTCGATGTGCCAGCCGGGGAAGCCGTCGCCCCAGGGGCTGGGCCACTGGAGGACTCGACCCTCCTCGGAAGCCTTCCAAAGGGTGAAGTCCCGCTGGTCCCGTTTCAGGGGGTCGGCCTCAACCCGGACGCCCTCCAGCAGGGCTTCCTGTGTGTTGCCGGAGAGCTTGCCGTAGTCCGCAAAGCGGGAGACGTTGAAGTACACGTTGCCCTGCGCCTCGTAGGCGTAGCCACGCTCCTCCAGTTTGCGGATTATCTGGATCATCTCCGATACATGGTCGGTGGCGCGTGGGGAGTGGGTTGCCGGAGAGATGCCCAGCCGGGCTTCGTCCCGGTGGAAGGCCTGGGTGTAGAACTCTGCAATCTCCTGGGGCGATTTACCCTCCGCAATGGCAGAGGCAATCACCTTGTCTTCGCCCCGCTCCAGCATCTCCTGGCGCATGTGGCCCACGTCCGTAATGTTCTTTACCTGGACAACCCGCAGCCCCTGAAGCTCCAAGGCGCGACGGATCCAGTCTGCCATAAGGTAGGTGCGCATATTGCCCAGGTGGGCAAACCGATAGACGGTTGGCCCGCAGGAGTACATTCGCACTACCCCCGGTTCCAGGGGACGCAGCTCCTCGGTGGTTCTGGAAAGGGTGTTGTATAGTTTCATAAGGCCACCGCCTGATGGCTGAAGGCTGCGCGTAATTGTAGCCTACCTGCGGGGATGCATCAATCCCGTATTGAAAAATGGGCGACGGTGGGTGAGACTGCCATCTTGGCGCTATAATGGGACCCAGCCAGAACACCGGGGCAGACGATGGAATCGCAAGAGACAGACCGATGGGGCAAATTGGGCTTTGCGTGGGGCAAACGCACCTACGTTATGGGCATTATCAACGTAACGCCGGACTCCTTCTCCGGCGACGGTTTGGGATACGATGCTGAGGCGGCCCTGGAGCAGGCCCTCCGGTTTCAGGATGAGGGAGCGGACATCATAGACGTGGGTGGCGAGTCCACCCGCCCCGGCTCAACACCGGTGACGGTCGAGGAGGAGAAGCGGCGCGTTATCCCTGTGATACGCCTGCTGGCATCGCGGCTGGACGTTCCGGTGAGTGTGGACACCTATAAGCGCGAGGTGGCCCGCGAGGCCCTGGCCGCGGGCGCGGCCGTGATAAACGACGTGTGGGGCCTGAAACGCGACCCTGCCCTGGCCGACCTGGCCGCGCGGGAGGGAGCGCCCATTGTACTCATGCACAACCAGCAAGGCCTCGATTACTCGGACCTTGTGCCGGAGGCGCTGGCCAGCCTGCGCGCCAGCCTGCGACAGGCGCTGGAGGCCGGCGTCCCATCCGAGAACGTGGTCCTCGACCCAGGCCTGGGCTTCGGCAAGAGGCCAGAGCACAACCTGGAGCTCCTTCGCAGGCTGGCAGAGCTAAAGGCGCTGGGTTTCCCCCTTCTGGTGGGGACATCCCGCAAGTCCACCATCGGCCTGGTGCTGGACCTGCCAGTGGAGGAGAGGCTGGAGGGCACGGCGGCCACCGTGGCCCTTGCCATTGCCAATGGAGCCGACATTGTGCGAGTCCACGACGTGAAGGCCATGACCAGGGTGGCGCGCATGAGCGACGCCATCGTGCGGGGGTGGCCGGCTGGCGAAACCGGCTTGTGATCATGGTCGCCGTCTACCTTGGCCTGGGCTCCAACCTCGGAGACCGGGAAGACAACCTGCGAAGGGCCGTCTCCATTCTATCCCGGCGGGCATCTCTCATCGCCCTGTCCTCGGTCTATGAGACCGAGCCGTGGGGATACGCCTCCCAGCCGGCCTTCTTCAACATGGCGTGCCTCCTGGAGACCAGCCTAAGTCCTCAGGGTCTGCTGGAGCTGGCTCAGGGTGTGGAACGCGACCTGGGCAGAGTCCCCTCGTTCCGGTACGGCCCCAGGGCTATTGACGTGGACATCCTGCTTTACGGGGATGAGGTGATAGAGACACCGCGCCTTCAGGTCCCCCACCCGCGCTTGTGGCAGAGGGCCTTTGCTCTGACGCCCCTGGCGGAGATTGCCCCCGGCCTTGCTCATCCCGTTTTGGGCGCGTCCATTGTGGATCTCCTGGAGGGAGTAGCCGTCAGCGATAGAGAAGGGGTTGTGATGCTGGGGTCGCTGTCTCTCTGAGGAGAATGGCGCGGAAGCCCAACGCGGAGCTTACCATTCCGATCGGCTTCGTCCCGAACGCGCAACCGGGACTATACCCCGGAGATGCAGCGCCGGGGCGCTTGCGCTATGCGCGCAGGTTGGGCGGAATGAGGTTGGGAATGGAGTCCTCTATGGGGTAGCTCTCCGGGCAGGCCTCGCAGCGCAGGGTTCCACGCACCACCTCCACCTCGTTCTCCTCCTCCGCCGTCAAGGTCAGAGGGCTTTTGCACATAGGGCAGGCCAGAATATCAAGCAGGGCTCTCTTCATAAGGTCACTCTCATCGGGATTTAACCGTACCTCCGTCTATATTGCCCCTCGGTTATCTGCCTGTCAATCCCTCTTGATAGATAAATGCCAGCAGGTCTGAGAGGAAAAACACGATTATCCCCAGGATGACTATGAGATTGACTCCCGACATGAGACCCATAGCCCTGGTGATAAGCCCCTGCCGAGGCATTGGCGAGGACGCAGCCTGAGACCTCCGTTGCCGCCATCGACGACGCGCGACGGCAAACATCGCCAGGGCCAGCGCTATCTTTATGGCTGCGGTTACTACGTACGCCGTTGGAGTGAAAGTGGAGGTAAGTCTATCGAAGAGCATTACGGTCCCGGTTACAATGAGGACGGCAATGCAGGTGTCCACAAGGCCGCGGAACTGGCTGATGGCCTCCGGCCCAAGCGCGGCCTCCTGGGCGCTCGCCGCTCGCGCCCGTGGTCTAAGCGCCAGCACGTAGAACAGGCTCCCACCCACCCACGTCACAGCCGCCAGCGCGTGGAACCAGCGTATCAGCAGTAGGAAGCCGTCGCCAAGAGTCATACAGGATACCCTCCAAGGTATCCTCCCGGGGAGCCGGAGCCATGAAGCGTGAAGAGTTGTTCTTCCTTCACGTACTCCGGACAGCTGATTGGCGACACTTGCACCTCCTACTCAACCTAAAGTCAGTTTAGCATCATTCCCTGTGCATTTGTATTTGACTATGACGCGGAGTTGTGCTATATTTCGCGGGGTTGTTCCCAAAGACTCCAGAGTGGGGGAAGCGCATACCAAAGGAATATCGAATTAACCAGAGGATCAGGGTGCCTGAGGTCTTGGTCATAGACGAGCAGGGCGGCCAGTTGGGCACTATACCCACCTTTCAGGCCATCCAACTCGCTCAGGAGCGTGGGTTGGACTTGGTAGAGGTGGCCCCTGCGGCCCAACCGCCTGTGTGCAGGATGCTTGACTACGGTAAGTTCCGTTATATTCAGACCAAGAAGGAACGGGAAGGTCGCAAGACACAGAAGATCAACCTGCTGCGAGAGGTCAGATTTCGGCCTCGCATTGGCGACCACGATATGGAAGCCAAGAAGCGTGTGGTGAAAAAGCTGCTGGACGAAGGGTCCAAGGTGAAGCTGACGGTGATGTTCAGGGGTAGAGAGATAACTCACCAGGATATAGGCGTGGAGTTGCTTCGCAAGACGGCTGAGGCCTTCAAGGATGAGGCCAAGCTGGAGAAGTCCCCCACAATGGAGGGGCGAAGGCTGAGCATCATCATAGCCCCCATGCTCCAGCGGCCCAAGGGCGAAAGAGAGTCGGAGGAAAAGGTGGACAGAGAGACGGAAGCGGTCGCGAATGCCTAAGCTGAAGACACATAAAGGAGCCAAGTCACGCTTCCACGTGACGGGCGCCGGCAAGATACTGCGAATGAAGGGGCACAGAAGCCACCTCCGCCGCAAGAAGCCTGCCAGAGTGCATCGTCTGTTCCACCAGAAACACGAGGTAAGCCCGTCGGACGTGAAAAAGATCCGCCGAATGCTGCCTTATATGTAACCTGACAGGAAGTTAATTTTGCCAAGGATTAAGCGCGGCGTAACGGCGAGACATCGCCACAAGAGACTCCTCAAGATGACCAAGGGTCATAGAGGAGGGCGTAACAGCCTCTATCGACAGGCTAAAGAGTCCCTGTTGAGCGCTCTGAGCCATGCCTACAATCACCGGCGTGAGCGCAAGCGTGACATGAGACGCCTATGGATTATACGGATCAACGCCGCGGCCAGGGAGCACGGCCTATCCTACAGCCAACTCGTTCACGGCCTCAACCAGGCGCAGGTTGTGGTGGACCGCAAGATACTGGCAGACCTCGCCATCAGAGACTCCCAGGCTTTCGCGCAGCTGGCGGCCGTAGCCAAGGAGAGCGCCGCCCCTGAAGCCGTCGCAGTCTGACCGGCTTCGCTTCGAGGCGGTCACGGGGTTATTGGCAGGTGGTATACAGTCGTAGCCCTGTAACGGGCTGTCCACCAGGCTTGAGGGCATTGTTTACGCCCGGCCAATCCCCAACACACCTCGTCACTCGCTCCCTGGATATGACTGCCCCTGCGATTGGCGCGCCCGCCAACCATGCAGCCGTTGAGACCGCCTCTGCGGTGGTGTAAGCTGACGGACATGATACGCATACGGGTCCTGAAAGCGGCGCTCTGGTACGCCTTCCTGGCGCTCATATCGCTGGCGCTGCTCACCGGCAGGGGCGTGGTGAACCGAACCCACATAGAGGAGCTGGCAGGGGCGCGCCTGTACTCACTGACGCAGTGGGAGGTGGAGAACTTCCCGGACAAGTGGTTGTATAAGGCCAGGCTTCTTCTCCCGGGAAGCTTCCTGGATGAGCAGGCCAAGGTAGACTTGGTTCTGGAGTACTCCCGGCTCGGCGAGCGGGAGAGGGAGCTGGAGGGAGCCATCCTGAAGGCTTGGGCGCTGTCGCCGACCGGCGAGGACGGTCAACTCCGCGCCCTGGAGGCTGAGCTGGCGCGTGTGCAGGACGCCAGGGATGGTATGCGGGACAGGGTGGAGGAGATAATAGAGGGGCTGATAGACTCCATCGTCTTCAAAGAGGGGCTTACCCTGGGAGGCCCGATAAGCGCCCTGGGGGTCCACTTCCCCCCGGTGGACATTCGCATAGAACACTCTCCGCCGGTAATGGTGACGTCCCCCCGCGACCGTATAGAGATGATAGGAGGAGTCCTGCTCAGGCCTGACACCACGGTGGAGGAAATGACGACCCTGGAGGAGCTGATAACCGAGGAGAAGGACCTGTCCGTCCTGGCGCAAGCAACCGGGGGAGTTGCAACCTACCCGGCGGTCATCTCTCCGGACTTCTCTCTGAGGGGCACGTTGATTACGGCCGCCCACGAATGGATGCACCACTACCTCTTCTTCCATCCGCTGGGTAGGACGTACGGGAAGAACCCGCAGATGACGTCCCTCAACGAGACAGTGGCTAACATCTTTGGCGGGGAGGTTGGAGAGCTGGCGTACAAGCGATTTGAGGTTGAGCGAGAGGCGGCCCCAGCGCCGCAGCAGGCACAGGGCCAGGCTACTGCGGAGGAGGAGTTCGACTTCAGGTTGGAGATGCGCACGACTCGATATAGAGTGGAGGAGTTGCTTGCGGAGGGGAGCATCGAAGAGGCGGAGCAGTACATGGAGGATAGAAGGCTGTTTCTTGCTGACCACGGCTACTACATACGCAAGCTGAACCAGGCCTATTTTGCCTTTCACGGCAACTACGCCGACAGCCCTGCCTCCATAAGCCCCATCCACCGGCAGTTGACCACACTCAGGGACGACAGCGCCTCTCTGGGCGATTTTGTGCGGAGGGTGGCGCCCGTATCCAGCTACGAGGAGTTCCTGGAGCTGCTGGAGGATGTGGAGGCAGGGCAGTGACCGACCATCCGCTCCAGCCGGTTGTGCGCGTTCGGTCCGCCTCGCCTACATCCCGGCCCCGGCGTGTCCCGGGTCATAGCATTGCACAGTGATTGCGCTTACATTGCTGCGCTTGCAAGCGCTAACTGATTAATGATGCGGAAGAGCCGTCAGGGCCGGGACGCCACCGATGGGGAGGCTGCTCGCGTGTGGTTCGACAGGCTCGCCACGAACGGGCAAGAGAGCTCGGTTTACAATGAGCGGGCAAGCCACTTTCCGCTCACCCTGAGCCTGTCGAAGGGCGCTAGGGGAAGGTGGGCCATGAGAGGGAACTATCTATCCCGCTAGCCTGCGCCCGCCAGAGAGAAGGCCCTCTCCGTAAGGTCTCGCAGTCTTGCGCCGGACTCCGGATCATCCATCAAGCCGGTGGCCTCCTCCAGCGTGCCTCGATACTCCTGAAGGAAGTCCGGGGGCACTGCGCCATCCGTCGCATAACCGCCGTAGACGGCTAAGCCCCTGCCCATCCTCTCAGCCACCCACGGGTCGCCGCGCAGGTCTGCCAGGGCCAGGACGAAAAGCCCATCCTTTTCCGGAGAAACGCGCAGGGAGGGCAGCCTGATCTTGCGATGGGAGTCGTAGGCAAAGTGGACAAGAGCTTTCTGTACCACCGAGGGATGCCGGGGTTCCAGCAAGCTGACCAGGCGGGCGGCCAGCAGTGGGTCCACGTATATCATGGCGTGCACCAGCCGCTGGGGCGTCCTGCCGTAGCCCGTAGCCCCGGAGACCAGGCTTGCAGCCTGCGCCGGGTTGGATGAGAGTATGGCGACCGTCTCCGCAGGATACAGTTGAAGCATCTCTTCCAGGAAGAGGCCAGACCGGATCATTATATCCAGGGCTTCTCTGGGACGCTGCTCGCTTCGCTGGGCCACCATCTCATATACCAGGGAGAGGTATGGCCAGTCTATTCGAAAGTTCCCGGAGGTGGCCTGCGTTAGCTCCTGGATGCCTCGCGCCATCTTATCTACGCCGGCCTCGGGTGTGACCCCAAGGATGGACAGCAGGTCTTCCGGCTCCAGCAGCTGCCTTGCCGTCCCCGGGGCCTCATCCAGCAGCCTGCGTATCAGGCCATCGTCCAGACTCCTCCCGATAGCCTTGGCCGTCTCGCGGTCCGCGGCGAGCAGCAGCTCTACCGCCAGGCCGGTCTCGCCGTCGTCGTCTCCAAGCCCTTCCGCAAGAAACGCCTCCAGGTCTCCGGCGCCCCGGGAGACATCTTGCCGCGCCTGCTCGATGATGGCGCCGGCCCCGGCTGCTATACGGCCCAGTTGCTCTATCGCCTGGTCAGTAGTCCGCTCTTCAGCCTCCGTGTCCTGGGGAGTGACGCCCCGGATGTGCAGCTCCATCAGGAGGCCGTTGTCCACCAGCGGCCAGAAGTTGGAAAACAACGGCTCTGCCAGACGCCACTCCATCAGGTCTGCCTGCTCCTCCAGTGGTCGCCCGTCCAGGTCTGCAAAGGTGGCCATAATCCGGTTCAGCTCCGCCGCAATGGGCAGCTCCTCTCCCAGGTCGGTCAGGGTATGGGGATAGCGCTTGTACAGAGCCAGCTTGTCTCTAAAATAGCCGCGCAGAAAGAGCAGGTCCAGCGTGATCAGCTCGCCATCCACCCTCTCCACGCCCGTCACAACGTCAAACTGGCGCGCAAAGTCCACAAGCCTCTGCCTCTCCTCGCCGGCCAGTATCTCGCTCGTCCCCTGGGGCAACGCCGTCTTCTCCGCGGGTTCCAGGTCCCGATAGAGGCTCAGGTCCATGTGCTCCAGGCCGAAGTAGGCTCCGGCGGCGCGAGCGTCACCGGGCGAGAGGCCCTGGTACCACTCCAGAGCGGCGTACCAGGAGTCGAAGGGCCCCGGGGACAGGAACTGATCGAAGTACTTCCTGAAAATGGGCGGCAGAAGCAGGGCGTTTCCCCCTGTGGTATGGACAAGGTCGGCCTCGCCGAAGTGCGTCAGGGCTGAGCGGTCGCCGGGCGACGCGCGCGGCAGATTGCGCAGCCTCTCCCGTAGAGGCTCGTATGTATCCGGAGGCTGGGCCATGAAGGTCGCCAGATCCCTGTGGAACAGGCTCATGGCGCCGGAGGAGCTTCCGGAGCCTGGTTCGGTCCAGCTCAGGCCCGGGTGGCCTGAGACGTCGAAGGCGCCCCAGTACGCATGGCTCATCTCGTGCATTATCGGCCCCGGCCGGGCCTCGCCCACGCCAGTCCACCTGCCGTAGCCAAAGCTCCCAAACCATCCCGGCCGTCCCGTCATCTGTCGAAGATCGTGCGCGCTCAGGAAGCGGCGGCCCTCAGGGGTGAAGTTGTAGACGGCTTGCAGGGCTGCAAGGCGGTCCTGCACCCAGGGGGACTGCGCCGGCTCAGCGACCGCCGAGGCCGGGGTTTGAGACGCGTTTCCGTTGCATGAGACGGCTGCGAGGGACGCAGCAAGCAGGACGATGGGAAGGCGCAGCATGGCGAAATGTTGAGATGAGAGGGACTTCATAGTGGACTGGTCTATTCTAGCCTGGGAACGCGCGCCGGTCTATGGTAGCCTTGCGGTGAGCCGATGGGCGATGAGGCCGCAAGCGACGGCTGTTCCTGCGGCGGCGCGATCTGAGAGGCGCGCCGCCACACGCTTTCTTGTAGCCCTAAAAGGCCCTATAATATGATTGCAACGGGTCTTATCCGTCTCAGGTTGTCAGGAGGCCGCTTGACATACGTCCCATCCCGGATAATCGACGTGGAGGTCTTCCAGGCCTTCAAGCGCAGGCTATCAAATGCCTGGCTGCGGAGAGTGGTGGAGCAGGCGCTAGACGCTCACGGCGAGGGGAGGCCCATGAGCATCAGCCTGGCAATTGCAGACGACGAAACGGTGCATAGGCTAAATCGGGAGTACCGCGGCCTGGACGAGACCACAGACGTCCTGGCCTTCCCCCTATGGGAGTCCAGGGAGGACGAAGATACTGGCGCGGGCGATCTTTTCCCGCCTACGGATGAGGAAGCGCCGGTGGGAGAGATAGTGATTTCATACCCTCAAGCAGCCCGACAGGCCAGAGAGGGGAAGAGGGTCATCAAGGCTGAGATGGCCCTGCTGATAGTCCACGGAGTGCTGCACCTCCTGGGATACGACCACGCGGATGCCCAAGAGGAAAGCCGTATGTGGGCCAAACAGGACCAGGTCCTGGCAAAGATTCCCATCGAATAGGAGCGCATCAGGAATTGCCTCAGGTATTTTATCGCAAGTGGCGTCCTCAATTGCTGAGGGACGTGGTGGGCCAGGACCACGTGACCAGGACCCTAAGGCAGGCCGTTGCCCAGGGGAGAACAGCTCACGCCTATCTCTTCTGCGGGCCTCGCGGCACGGGCAAAACCAGCACCGCCCGCATACTGGCCAAGGCCATCAATTGCCTCAACCCATCGGAGGGAGAGCCGTGCAACCTGTGTCGCATATGCGAAACGGTCAACGAGGGAAGGGCAATGGACCTGGTGGAGATAGACGCCGCCAGCCACCGCGGTATAGACGACATACGCAACCTGAGGGATAAGGTGCACTTTACCCCGGCCGAGGCCGCCCACAAGGTCTACATTATAGACGAGGCGCACATGCTCACGGAACCCGCCTTCAACGCCCTGCTCAAGACACTGGAGGAGCCTCCGTCCCATGCCGTCTTCGTACTGGCCACCACAGAGGCCCACAAGGTCCCAGCGACCGTGGTCTCCAGATGCCAGCGATTCGACTTCCATCGCATATCCCAGGAGCACATCCTGGCTCGCCTGTCCCAGCTATGCGACGGCGAAGGGATCAAGGCCGAGCCAGAGGCGCTGAAAGCCCTTGCCGGCAGCTCCTCCGGCAGCCTGCGAGACGCCGAAAATCTCCTGGAGCAGCTGGTGGTCTCCCATGACTCCAATATCAACCTGTCCCACGCCAGGGAGATGCTGGGCCTGGGCGACGATGAGATGGCCCTGACGCTGGTGGGTCACATCCTGAAAGGTGACGTACAGGAAGGGCTGAGGACCATCAATACCGTGGCGGACCGTGGGTTGGACCTGCGCCGCTTCCATCGGCAGGTTGTGGACTATCTGCGTAGCCTCTTGCTGGTGAGCGCGGGCGCGGGGGAGTCCCTGGAGAGCTCTCTCCAGGACTGGGAAGCCGTGAAGGAGATGGCACAAGCCTCCACTCTGGAGCGTATCCTCAGGGCGGCGCGGGTGTTCGAGCAGGCCACTCCAAGGCAGGACGGCCCCTCCACGCTCCCATTGGAACTGGCTCTGGTGGACTGCTCCCTGGATACAGGGCCGGCCCAACGGACACCGGCCGCAGCCGGCGTATCGGAGCCCGCCGCAGGGGCGTTCCCATCCGCCCAGAAGGTCCAGCAGCCACCGCGCAGACCGGCGGTGGAGAGGCCGGTCGCCCCGGCGAGACCGCCCGCGCCCGCCAGGGCAAGCCGGGAAGTGGCTGGAGAAACGGAGGTACACGCGCAGCCCGTCGCGGAGCCGGACCCTGCGCCGGCGCCCGGCAACGGAGCCCGTCCGGAGGCGGTTCTTCCTGACGGAGAACTGTCGGACGCCCAGTGGGATGCCCTTCGCAAGGCTACCAAGGGCCTGAAGCCCAACAAGTTCAACATCGGGGCGCTCCTCCTTGACTGCGTGAAGAGGTACACCGAAGATGACACGCTGGTGATGCTGTTCAGGACGCGTCCCAACATGGAGCGGTTGCAGGGTGAGATAGACAACCCGGATACACGCAGGCTCATCCAGGAGGCTGTGGAGCAGGTCACAGGCACACGCTACAACCTGCGTCTGAGCCTTGCCGACCAGGGAGGCTCGCCGTCAAGCGCTCCCAGGGGTCACCTGGTCCGGGCGGCCCGCGCTTTGGGAGTCCACATTGTGCAAGAAGTCGAATCTGAGGAGACGCCCTAATGAATAAGAACATGTTACGCCAAGCTCAGCAGCTTCAGGCCAGGCTGGCCAAAGCCCAGGAGGAGTTGGAGAATGCTGTGGTGGAGGCCACAGCCGGGGGAGGCGCGGTCAAGGTGGTCATCACGGGCAGGCTCAAGATACAGTCAATCGAAATATCTCCGGAGGTGGTGAGCGCGGAGGACGTGGAGATGCTCCAGGACCTGGTGATGGCGGCCACGAACGAGGCCGTGGACAAGGCCCAGAAGATGGCCGAGAGCAGCCTCAGCGCCATAACCGGCGGCATGAAGATACCGGGGCTGACGTAGCTTTGACCTGCCGCCGAGACCATAGTTGCTACCTTGGGCTGCCATATGACCTATGATTTTCTTCCGTCAGTGGCTGCGCCCCTGGCCCGCCTGATACAGGAGTTCCACAAGCTCCCCGGCATTGGCCCAAAGAGCGCCCAGCGTCTGGCCTACTACCTCATACGTATGCCGGTAGATGAGGCGCGCTCCCTGGCCGAGTCTATTCTGGCAGTCAAGGAGAGGGTCATATTCTGTGACGTGTGCCAGAATATCACAGAGGGCAGCCCGTGCTACATCTGCTCCCACGATGGCAGGGACAGGTCCCGCATATGCGTTGTGGAGGAGCCTATGGACGTCCTCTCGCTGGAGCGGACCCAGGCCTACAAGGGGATGTACCACGTACTCCACGGCGTCATATCCCCGGCCAATGGCGTTGGGCCGGAGCATCTGAGAATCCGCGAGCTGCTGGACCGGCTGAAGGGCAACGAAGTTACGGAGGTGATCCTGGCTACCAACCCCAGCCTGGAGGGTGAGAGCACCGCAATGTACGTCCACCGGCTGCTCTCGCCGCTGGTCTCCCGGATCACCCGCCTGGCCCGCGGGCTTCCGGTGGGCAGCGACCTTGAGTACGCCGACGAGGTGACCCTCAGCCGCGCCCTGGAGGGCCGGCAGGAGATATAGACCAGGCCTCAAATCCCATGACCACTTCACCGAAGATATACAAGACCGAGGCTATCGTCCTCAAACACCACGCCTTTGGAGAGGCGGATTACCTCCTGACCCTGTACACCCCCAACGAGGGCAGGCTCAGGGCGGTGGTCAAAGGGGCGCGGCGTGTCAGGAGCAAGCTGGGAGGACACCTGGAACCCCTCATGCATACATCCCTGCTCATCTCTAGGGGGCAGAACCTGGACTCCATAAATCAAGCGGAGGTCATGGAGGGCTTCCGAGTCGTCAGGGAAGATCTGGACAGGCTGTCCCAAGCCATCTACATGACGGAGTTGGTGGATGCCATTACCCCGGAGGGACAGTCCAACTATCCCGTATACCGTCTGCTGCTGGAGACCATGCGCTCACTGGCCCAGCGCGCTCCGTCACTGCTGCTGCCCTACTTCCAGCTCCGCCTCCTGGGCTACAGTGGGTTCATGCCGGAGCTGCACAGGTGCGTGGAGTGCGGCTCCACCCTGGAGCCGGGCCGTCATCGCTTCACTCCGGACAGGGGAGGGAGCCTCTGCGATTCCTGCCATCCCACACAGGTATCCGTGCTCCCCCTTTCCCTGAACACCCTCAAGGCGCTACGCTTTCTCCAAAGAGAGGAGCACGCCGGTGGAGTGGAGAGGCTACGGCTGGAACAGGAGACGCTGGCGGAGATTAAGCGACTGCTGGATGCCTTGCTGCAACACGTCTTGGACAGGGAGTTGAAGGGGGCCAGGTTCCTCAACCAAGTCACTCTGGCCAGAGCCTGGGATGGGGCCGCCACGACGGCGGCAGGCGACGCAGGGAGATAGATACGTGACTGAAGAACTGAGAGAAGGGCTTTATCTCGCCGCCACGGGTATGGGACTGGTGTTCCTTAGCTTGCTGGCCTTCATGCTCATACTGATTGCCCTTGGCAAGCTCTTCCCGGGCGAAGAAGTCGAAGAGGTGGACGCGGCGGTCTCGACGCTGGAGGCCGCGGCTCAGGAGCCGGCGCTGGAAGCGCAGCCGGCCCCGGTGGAGTTGGCTCCTGCGGCTCCGCCGGAGCAAGCCGCGCCAGCCGCCGCGCCGCAGCAGGGTGGGGTGTCCGGGGTCAAGATAGCGGCTATGGCCGTAGCCATGTACCTGGCTATGGAGCAGGAGGAAATCGCCGCCAGCGTCCCAGTTGTGGCCCCTCCAATCCTGGATCTGTCCCGGGTTCCCAGTGAATGGGGCAGCCAGGGCAGGGCCTCGCTGTGGCAGGGCCAGGGACGACGACCGCAGGCATACGGCCAGAGAAGCTACAGCCCCTACTCTCCCGGAGAGGGGGTGAGATAGCTGTGCCGGAAGAGATGCTGGGCGCCTTTCCCGATATAACCCTGGGCCACGCTGCCATGATAGCCATTGCCCTCTGCATGGTGTATTTGGGAGTGGCGCGGAGATACGAACCCCTCCTCCTGCTGCCCATAGGGTTGGGCGTTCTGCTTGCAAACCTCCCGTCTACGGGCATCGCCGATGACGACGGCTTCCTGGGGCTCCTGAGGAAGGCCGGACTGGACAACGAGCTGTTCCCCCTGCTCATGTTCCTGGGTGTAGGTGCTCTCACCGACTTCACCCCACTGCTCCGGAATCCCTACACGGTGCTGCTGGGAGCTGCGGCTCAGCTTGGCATATTCGCCGCGCTCATAGCCGCTATTCTCATGGGATGGGACATCGATAACGCCGGGGCAATTGGCATCATAGGCTCCGCAGACGGCCCTACCACCATCTTCGTGTCAACGCAGCTGGCGGATGTGGACCTGTGGGGGCCTATCGCCGTGGCAGCCTACTCATACATGGCCCTTGTCCCCCTCATCCAGCCTCCAATCATGCGTCTGCTGACCACCAGGAGGGAGAGGCTGGTCAAGATGCCATACCCATCCGCCCCCGCCTCTTACAAGGCCCGCGTCCTGTTCCCAATCATAGTGACTATTCTGGCCAGCCTCATAGCTCCCAAGGCTGCTCCCCTGGTTGGTATGCTCATGTTCGGCAACCTCTTGAGGGAGGTGGGAGTGGTGGACCGGCTTGCCCGCGCCTCTCAAAACGAGCTCATAAACGTCACCACCATCTTCCTGGGCCTGACAGTAGGCTCAACCATGACCGCCGACCGGTTCCTGGATACCAGGACCCTTGGCATATTTGCCCTGGGCCTCTTTGCTTTTGGCATTGCCACGGTTACGGGAGTCATTCTTGGAAAGATCATGTATTATGCTTCTAGAGGCAAGGTGAACCCGCTGATAGGCGCAGCCGGGGTATCGGCGGTGCCAATGGCTGCCAGGGTGGCCCATCGGGTGGGCCAGGAGGAAGACCCGGACACATGGCTTATAATGCACGCAATGGGGCCAAACGTGGCAGGGGTATTGGGATCGGCCATAGCCGGAGGGGTTATCCTTGGAGTCCTCCTCTAGCGTTGGGGGGCCGGTCCATACCGGGGGCGCCCCCTTACAACCCAGGAGCGGAGGATAGGGCCGCCGATGGAATAGTCATAGCGAGCGCAGCAAATGAAATTTTCAGAACTATACAAGCCCGGCCCACCGGCCATCTCCTTCGAGCTGTTCCCACCAAGGACGGACGCCACGCTAGCGGAGCTGGAAAAGCGGCTGCCAAGGCTCATTGATCTGGAGCCGTCGCTCATGACGGTTACCTACGGCGCCCTGGGCAGCACCCGGGAGCGCACGCTGGAGATCGCTTCCAGGATCAAGAACGAGTATGGGATGGAGGTTGCGCACCACCTCACCTGTGTGGGAGCCAACCGAGTGGAGATAGAGTTGCTCCTGGACGACATCCGGAAGCACAACATCGAGAACATCGTGGCGCTTCGCGGCGACCCTCCCAGGGGAGAGGCGGAGTTCACGCCGCCCAGGGACGGGTACAGCCACGGCGACCAGCTTGTGGGTCACATTACCCGTTACGGCGGGTTCGGCATCGCCGTTGCCGGCTACCCGGAGAAGCACACGCAAGCCCCCGACTTTGAGACGGACCTGCGGAACCTGAAGCTCAAGGTGGATATGGGAGCCGACGCGGTCATTACCCAGCTATTCTACGACAACAGCGACTTCTACAACTTCATGGAGGGATGCAGGGCCATCGGCATTGACCGGCCCATAATCCCGGGGCTCATGCCGATTCTGAACGTGGACCAGATCAAGCGCATTACCGGCATGTGTGGGGCCACAATCCCCGCGGGGCTCCTCCGCAGGCTCGAAGACGCAAGAGACGACGAGCAACGCGTCTATGAAATCGGCATTTCCCACACGGCAGACCAGGCTCTGGACCTGCTGCATCATGGGGTGAAGGGCATTCACTTCTACGTGCTGAACCGCTACTTCCACATCGCAGAGATCATGGAGCGCATCAGGCCGGCGCTGGGTACGGCCTCTAGTCCAGCTGGTTCAGATCGATAAGCCGCGCGTCCCTGCTCTCGTTGGTGAGGTCCAGGACGGCAACGGTGCCCGGCATCACCCTCTGGTTGGGCCACGTAGCGCTTCCGGGGTTGATGAAGAGTATGCCCTCGTGCTCCTCAACCAGGCTTATGTGCGAGAAGCCGTATACCACTATGTCCACCGGCGCGCCAAAGACCTCCACCAGCGAATCCGGCAGAGAGGCGTCTGCAGGATAGCTCTTGTCGATGACTCCCGGCAGGATCTCCAGCGCTGTGATGGGCGGGATCGACAGTTCGTGCACTATGCCTATGGAGTGGCCCTCCACCTCCACCACCCGGTGATGCTCCACAACCCTGGAGTCCCCCCGGAGTTGGCGCTCCGCGCCCGTCTCCACAGCCTTCACAGGCGCTATCTCCTCCAGGTAGTCCAGGCAGGAGGGAATGAGAATGTCCCCGGCATGGAGAATGAGGTCTACCCCCTCAAAGGCCGCTTTCACCTTGGGTGAGAGTTCCGCCGATGGCACCTGGGTATCCGCTATAAGCCCGATTTTCATACTGGATGTCCTTTCTGCGTCCGGTGACCGGATGCCAATCGCGCACGTGCCCTTGTGACGCTGCGGCATTGGACTAAAGCGATTGTAGTGTCATAACATAGCATCGTCAACTGAAGCGGTTGGTAGACGAATGCTCATGCACACGGAGGAATCATGGCGTACATAGAGCAGTGACCGTTACGCTTCGTAGCCCGTCACAGGTCGCTTACCAACCCCGACGCTGCTGAGGAGAGCCTGCTGGACGACACGATAGAGAGCCTGCCTGAAGGCAGCAGCGAGGCCAGGGAGATGGCGCGAATTGCCAGTAGCAGGTACGGGGAGCGGCTGATGTACGGGGAGCTGCAAGAGCTTGGGGAGGATGGAACGTGGAGCGCCATGAGCCGCTACTACCCGGAGGACGGCGAATAGGCCCTATTCCGATGGAGCGGCTCAATCACGGTGCCTCCTGCCATACAATGTGAGAAAAACGGGCGATTCTCCAGGTTGCCATTGCCACTGCCATTCGTGCCTTTCCTGCAACGCCGTTCGTGTTGTACACTCTAGGGCAGTTGTGCAAGAAATCACACAGAGAAGAGAAAGGAACAGAAATGAAAATCGAATCGTATACACAGGGGACACCGTGCTGGGCGGATCTTGCGACCACGGACCCGGCCGCTGCCAAATCGTTCTATGCAGACCTGTTCGGATGGACATTTGAGGACGCGCAGATGTCCGAGACGATGGCCTACTCCATGGCCGTGAAGGATGGCTCATACGTTTGCGCAATGTACGACCAGCCGGACGATATGAAGCAGCAGGGGATGCCGCCGTTTTGGGGCGTGCACATCGCCGTGGATGACGTGGATGAGGTGGCCTCCCGCGTTGAAGCCTGCGGAGGGATGATCTTTCACGGCCCATTCGATGTTTTCGACTCCGGGCGGATGGTCGTCGTCAGCGATCCCTCCGGCGGCATGGTGTTCCTCTGGAAGGGCAAGGACCATATTGGCGCGGGTGTGAAGAACGAACCCAACTCCATTGGCTGGTGCGAGCTTCTCAGCACAGATCCCAAAGCTGCTGTCGAGTTCTTCACGAGCCTCCTGGGGGTCGGGTCAGAGACTGCGACTATGCCGAGCGGGGAGGACTACACGGTCTACATGGCCGGGGGCGTTCCTGTTGCCGGGACAATGGCCATGCCCAAACAGGTGCAAGAGATGAACGTCCCATCCCACTGGAGCGTCTACTTTGACGTTGAGGACGCAGACGCCACTTTTAACAAGGCCATCTCCATGGGAGGCCAGGTAGCCCTGGCGCCTACGGACATCGAGGACGTAGGGCGGCTGGCGTTTGTGATTGACCCACAGGGCGCTGCCTTTGGCCTCATTGCTCCGGTTCCGGACTTGAAGAGCGCCCTGACCTCAGGGTAAGGCAGCCGGGCCGACACGGGCGAGGACTTGCGCGGCGCTACGGCCCGGAGCGCCGGTAGTCCTGCTCGTGTTGCGCTAGGGCGTCCGCGTCCTGCCTCAGCGCGACGAGGCTCTTTAGCAGGCCGAGAAGCTGCACGTGCGTGAAGCCGAGGGACACTGCCATAGCTGGGAGTCCGTCAAGCGCAAGGCGCGCTAGGACTATCCGTTGGGGCTCCTGCCAGTGGGCAAGTTCCACTTCGGCGCGCTTGCCGTCAATTTGGATGGGCACATTCCGGCGCAGGGCGCGGCTGACGTAGTCCAGGTTCCAGTACCGGTGGACGTTGCCCCGGCTCAGGTAGCTCTCCATTTGCTCCGTGGATGCGCAGCCGAGGACAAGGCTGATGATTGACCGCAGCTCTGTTAGGAGCCGCTCATCCGCCGAATGTTGGCTAGCGTCCGCGCCCTGATAGAGATCCAGCGCTC
Organism: Dehalococcoidia bacterium; assembly: GCA_965247645.1. Taxonomy (GTDB): domain Bacteria; phylum Chloroflexota; class Dehalococcoidia; order Lucifugimonadales; family UBA2985; genus JAPPHY01. The sequence goes on along the minus strand of OZ252024.1, from coordinate 534,738 downwards.
GCTGTGGATAGCCGGGTTCCCCGGAGGTGTAGCGCAGGATGGCCCGGCCAGGACCGCGGCCGCTCCAGTCCAGATCGCGCAGGCGCAGCCCCAGGGGATTGCCTTTGAGGCCGTAGACCATGAAAGGGGCGTCGGTGAGAAGGCCCGGAAGGATGGCAAGGCCCAATGCGTCCTCGCGGGCCGGACGAGGCTCACTGAATGGCAAATCATCTTTCCAGTTGGAGTTCTTCCGGCAGCGCTGGCAGTACGACTGGTTGCCGTCGGACCAGCGTGAAGTCATTTCGCGGCGCAGCTCTACCAACCGGTTCACCATAGCTGGGACGAAGTTGACTGGGCTGGGGCGAAATGCGTACATAACCGATCTGCTCATGCCCAGCAGCTCTCCGCACCTGTAGCAGCGGGTGTAGGGTTGTTCTTTTCCTAAGGGAGCGTAGCGGAACATGAAGCGCCTCAGGTTAGATGCGCCGGAGATATGCCCGGAGCGAAGAGCATGTAGCCGGGTCGCTCACCACGCGGCCTCCGTGCGCTACTTCCACGGCCGGACCCAGATGCGGGCGGCTACGCCGTAGCCCAGGGCGTCCTCTCCGCTCTCGGTCCTGACGGTGATCACACCCCTGTGCCGGCTGGCGTCGACCACAGTGACGTTCCTGTCCGGCAGTATGGACAGCTCCACCAGGAACCGGAGCAGCTCTGTATCCTCCTCCGGCACGCGGTCTACGCAGTAGTCGACCCCGGTCTGCGCCTGATCGAGGGTCAGCCTTGGGCCTGGCGGAGCTTTGTATCCGCTGCCGGGGATGGGCCTGCCAAAGGGGCACGTTGTGGGGTTGCCCAAACGCTCCCTTATCTTGACCTCCAGGTCCGGGGAGATGGCGTGTTCCAGCCGGTGGGCCTCCTCGTGGGACTTGTGCAGCTCCAGCCCCAGCAGGTCGACCACCATTCTTTCGGCAAGGCGGTGTCTTCGCACCATTCCCTCTGCCAGTACAACCCCGCGCGGGGTCAGCTTAACCTCTTTCGCGGAGGTCAGTTCCACCAGCCCCTCGCGGGCCATTCTGCGAAGCATCCCGGTTATGGAAGGAAGAGTTGTGCCCAGGCCCTCGCCGGCAGGCAGGGTGCGTATGTACTCCGCCAGGTGCCCGGACGTGGGGCGCAGGCCCTCTTCGCCCAGCACGTACAGCGAAAGGAGGTAGTTCTCCGCCACCTGTGACAGCCGCTCAGAAGCTGCCAGGCCGGCATCCGGTGTCCTTTGGGGTCTGCTGCGAGGGTTGGTCATGGCTCACCTGAACCTAAGATAGCCTCCGGAGGCCATTTCGTCAAGAACCGCGCGGGAGTTGCCCGCCTGAGAGAGCGGGGCGGCGCCAATCCGACAGCGCGAGTATTGACATCCGTGTGTTAGTGTGGTATCAATAATATAGTGAGTATACACTAACTAAATAATAGCGTGTAACAACACATATTAAAAGCGTGGATACTCTCTTACTATGAAGGCTGCGCAAACGAAGGAAAGTGGAGGGTAGAAAATTGTCTCTTGTTAGAGAGGTACTGTCGTTCAGGACTGCCGTTGGGCTTCTGCTGCTAATCTCCCTGGGGCTTGCCGCCTGTAGCAGCCCCGATCCCACGCCGACCACGGGGCCAACCCCGACGGCGCGGGTGGTGGAGGTGGAGAAGCGGCCAGGCGACCTCACCCTGTACGTGGGAAGAAGCGAAAGCCTGGTGGGGCCGATAATCGAGCAGTTCAGGACTCTCACCGGCATCAACGTGCAGGCCAAGTACGCCGGAACCTCCGAGCTGGCGGCCACCCTTCTAGAAGAAGGGTACAGGAGCCCGGCGGACGTGTTCTTTGCCCAGGACCCCGGCGGACTTGGCGCAGTGGAGGACATGTTCGTCAGCCTTCCTGACGCCATCCTTGGACGCGTCCCTGAGTGGGGCCGTTCCCCGGAAGGGAAGTGGGTGGGCATATCCGGCCGCGCCAGGACCATTGTCTACAACCCGGACGCGTTGTCCGAGACGGACCTGCCGGACGATATATGGGGCTTTGTGGAACCCAAGTGGAAGGGGCGAATTGGGTGGGCGCCCACCAACGCCTCCTTCCAGGCAATGGTCACCGCCATGCGCGCTCTGTGGGGACAGGACAAGACCCGCGAGTGGCTGGAGGGCGTACAGGCCAACGACCCCTCCGTGTATCCCAAAAACACCCCGCAGGTCGCCGCCGTAGCCGCCGGCGAGATTGACGTTGGGTTCGTAAACCACTACTACCTGTTCCGCTTTATTGCCGAGGAGGGGGACTCCTTCCCGGCCCGCAACTATCATCCCCGCGCGGGCGGCCCCGGCGCCGTGGTGATGGTCGCCGGCGCGGGCATACTCTCCACGTCCGAGAACAGAGAGAACGCCGAGAAGTTCCTGGACTTCATGCTGTCGCAGGTTGCCCAGCAGTACTTTGCAGGCCAGACCTACGAATACCCGTTGGTGGAGGGCGTGAACACCAACAGGCTGCTGGTTCCATTTGATGACATCAACAGGCCGGACGTCCCTCTGAAGGACATGGCTGACCTTGAGGGCACGGTGAGGCTGCTTCAAGAGACGGGGGCGCTGCCGTAGGCGTCCATATGCCAGGAGTCGGCGAGAAGTGAGGCAGGGACAGGCCACAGGGCTGAGGGTTGGTGTAGTAGACGCGCGGCGGGCGCGCCCGGCAGGGCCGCCCGCCGCCATATCCGTGCCCGCGGCTCTCATAGGGGTTGGCATTGCCCTGCCGCTCGTCTACCTCGTAATGCGGGCGCTGGGAGCCGGCCCAGAGGTCTGGGACCTGCTGCTGCGTTCCCGCAACGTGGAAATCCTTGTACGCTCCGTAGTCCTGGCGGCGGCTGTAACGTGCGCCTCAGCGGTCATAGCCGTCCCGTTGGCCTGGCTCACCGTTCGCACCGACCTTCCCTTTCGGGGGGTATGGTCTGTCGTTACGGCGCTGCCGTTGGTCATTCCCAGCTACGTGGGCGCTTTCCTGGTGATACTCGTGCTGGGGCCAAAGGGTATGCTACAGGGATGGCTGGCTCCCCTTGGCGTGGAGCGTCTTCCTGAGATATTCGGCCTGCCGGGGGCGACCCTGACCCTGACGCTGCTCAGCTACCCCTACGTCCTGCTGCCTGTCCGCGCCGCGCTGGTTCGACTGGATCCAACCCTGGAGGAGACGTCCCGTACCCTTGGCAAAAGCGCGTGGCAGACGTTCTTCCGGGTTACCCTGCCGCTCCTGCGCCCCTCCATTGCGGCCGGCTCCTTGCTGGCGGCCCTGTATACCCTCAGCGACTTCGGCGCGGTGTCGCTGATGCAATACAAGACTTTCACGTGGGCAATCTACATACAGTACGGCTACTTTGCCCGGGACCTGGCGGCGGCCCTGTCCCTGGTACTGGCGGCCCTGGCGCTTGCCATACTGGTAATGGAGGGCAGGGTCAGAGGCAAGTCCGGATCCTACCGGAGCGGCAGGGGAGGCGAGCGGCCAGCGTACATCGTCCGCCTGGGAAGGTGGCGCTGGCCTGCGCTGGCCTTCTGCGGGGTTGTGGCGCTCCTCTCGCTGGTTATGCCGATGTCCGTCCTGGTGTACTGGGTGATCCGGGGCGTTTCAGCCGGAGAGTCGCTGCTGCCGTTGTGGGGCCACGCCTGGAACTCGCTGTACGTATCAGGGCTGGCCGCCATGGCGACCACCCTGGCGGCGCTGCCCATAGCCATACTTTCGGTACGCTACCCAGGCCGGCTGAGCGGGCTGCTGGAGCGTTTTGCGTACCTTGGGTTCGCGCTGCCGGGCGTGGTGGTTGCTCTGGCGCTGGTCTTCTTTGGCATACGCTTTGCCACCCCGTTGTACCAGACAACGGTGCTCCTGGTGTTTGCCTACCTTTCGCTCTTCCTGTCCCCGGCGGTTGGGGCTGTCAGGACATCGCTGCTCCAGGTGTCCCCTGCGTTGGAGGAGGCCGCCAGGAACCTTGGGCGAACCCACTTCCGCGCGCTGCTTGAGATCACCTTTCCACTGGCGCGTCCTGGGGTACTGGCGGGCGCGAGCCTGGTTTTTCTCTTGACCATGAAGGAGCTGCCCGCTACCCTTATACTCAGTCCAATAGGCTTCAAGACGCTGGCTACTTCCATCTGGGGCGCGGCCGAGGAAGGCTACTTTGCCCAGGCCGCGGTTGGCGGGCTGCTGCTGATAGCGGTGTCTTCCGCGCCAATGGCGTTCCTTGTGATGCGTCGCGAAAGGAGTGGCGATTGAACCGGGTAGCGGTCCGATGCGCGGGCCTCTCCAAGGCCTTCGGCGAGGTCAGGGCTGTCGACGGCTTCGACCTGGAGCTTGCCCAAGGCCAGGCGATTGCCTTGCTGGGCCCCAGCGGCTGCGGCAAGACCACGGCGTTGCGCCTGATAGCCGGCCTTGAAACGCCGGACGCCGGCACGGTGGAGATTGGCGGGCGAGTGGTAGCCGGGCCAGGGGTAGCGCTGCCGCCGGAGAAACGCCACGTGGGAATGGTGTTCCAGGAGTACGCCTTATTCCCGCACATGAGCGTGAAGGACAACATCGCCTACGGGCTGCCAAAGGGCCCCGGAAGAGCCGAGCGGGTCAGGGAGATGGCGACTCTGGCTAGCCTGGAGGGCTTGGAGAAGCGTCTGCCACACCAGCTTTCGGGGGGACAGCAGCAGAGGGTGGCCCTCGCCCGCGCCCTCGCTCCGGGTCCGGGGGCGCTCCTCCTGGACGAGCCCTTCTCAAACCTGGACGCAGCCCTTCGGAGCCAGGTGCGCCAGGAGACCAGGGACATACTGAGGGCAAGCGGTACCACCGCCGTATTTGTCACACACTCCAGGGAGGAAGCCCTGTTCATGGGAGACCTGATAGCGGTGATGAACCTGGGCCGGGTGGAGCAGGTGGACACGCCAAAGCGAATCTTCCACGCCCCGGCCACGCGCTTTGTGGCCGGGTTCATGGGCATGGCCGACTTTCTGCCGGCGCGCTCGTCTGACGGCGCCCTCCGAACGGAGCTGGGCAGCGCTCCGCTTCCCGCGGGGTTGGCCTCCGGCGACGGCATAGACGTTATGGTGCGTCCGGACGACGTTGCCATCAGGCCGTCGGAATCGGGGCAGGGCGTCATCGTGGAGAGCGTCTTCCAGGGCGCGTTCTACCTCTACCGGGTGGCCCTGGCGTCGGGTGGCGTAGTCCATTGCCTGGAGTCTCACACGGCAGAGTACCGGGTGGGCACGCGGGTAGACGTGAGCCTGGCCCTAGGACATCCGCCTCTCGTGTTTCAGGATGGTCTGGCCTATGGGAGCAATGGCAGCGATGAGCAAAACTCCTTCAAAAACCCCGCGAACTCTCCTTGAAGTTCTGCAACTCCTTAGGTAATATATGGCGTGGGTCATACGGGCTGAAGCACTATATTTAGGGGTGAAGGTATGCCGGACGTAGTGTTGGTGGTGGATATGCTGCGGGGATTCCTGGAAGAGGGGCACAACCTGTACTGCGGGGACGATGCCAGAAAGATCATCCCCAACGTCCAGTCCATCCTGGAGAAGGAGACCGACAAAGGCTCCAGTGTGTTCTACGTCTGTGACACCCATGAGCCGGACGACCTGGAATTCCAGATGTTCCCCGTGCACTGCGTGAGGGGAACAGTGGAGTCGGAGGTTATTCCTGAGCTGGCCCCGTACCCTGGAGAGCGGATAGACAAGCAGCGTTACAGCGCTTTCTACAATACCAACCTGGAGCAGCGGCTTAAGGACATGGCCCCTGACAGGATCATCATCTGCGGTGTCTGCACGGACATCTGCGTACTGCACACCACCGCTGACGCCAGGAACAGGGACTACACCGTGGAAATCCACGCCGACGCGGTGGCATCCTTCAACGAGGATGCCCATAGATGGGCGCTGCGGCACATGGGGGATATTCTGGGAGCTAAGCTGGTGACGGCCCAGGCCGTTGCCTCGGACTAGCGAAGACATGGGCATGGACAGTAGCGAGCCTCATTGTAGAGAGCTTGGCTCCATCCACCCTTATGCTGCCACGGCGCGTGGAAAGAGTGGGGCAACCATCGACTCTGCGCAGAGGCGCCCAGGCAACCCAACAACCATATCCGAGTTTCTAAAGGGAGCATAATGCCGGAACCATTGTTTGAAGTAAGGCCCTCGGTCCAAGTGGGGGACACCGCAGACGTGAGTCTCCACCGCGGGCTGACGGTCCTCCGGAATGAGGGGATCAACCCCGTTGTATCCGTAGAGTTCTCTCCCATAGGGAGCGGGATTGTGTGCGGCATTCAAGAGGTGAAGGCGCTGCTCCAGAAGGTGCTCCCGGAGGGGAACCGGGAGGTGTGGGCGCTGGAGGAGGGTTCCCAGGTTGCCGCATGGGAGGTGGCGCTAAGGGTTACGGCTCCCTACGGCTCCTTTGGCCTTTACGAGACCGCCATCTGCGGGATCCTGTCGCACTGCACCGGATGGGCCACCGCCGGCAGGGAGTGCGTTTCCGCGGCTGCGGGCATACCCGTAATATCCATTGGGGCGCGTCACGTCCACCCAAGCGTGGCAGGCGTCATGGACTATGCTGCAATGGTTGGCGGCTGCGTCTCCTGCTCAACCCCCATGGGAGCCAAGCTCGCCAGCACCACACCCACGGGCGCCATCTCGCCGGACGTTGTGCTGATTATGGGCGACCCGATGCGAGCCATGCAGGCCTTTGACAAGCACATGCCCCAGGAGGTCTCAAGAGTGGCCCCCGTGAACGTGATTAAGGATGAGACCGAAGAGTCCCTTAGCCTGGCGAAGGGACTTCGCCAGCGTCTGAGAGGCGTCATCATAGACTCATCTCAGACCCACGACGAGGTTAGTCCCCACACGGTGAAGGAGATCCGCGCCAGGCTTGATCTGGCCGGATTCGCCCACGTTGAGATCTTCATAAGTGGGGGACTAGACTGTGAGCGTATCAAGAGGTTCGTTGAGGCCGGGGCTCCGGTTAGCGCTTTTGAGGTGGGAAGCCATATCAGCCACGCCAGCCCCGTTGAGTTCAGAGCCGACATCCACGAGGTGGATGGCAAACCCGCGGCCAGGCGCGGCCGCATTCCCGGCGTAACCGAAAATGCCAGGCTCGTGGAGCTCATGTAGCGTTTACTGGGGAGAACTCCAGGCGGAGGATCTCCGGAGTGTCCTCTCTCACCCTGGCCCAGTGGGCTATCCGGCGGCCCACAACCCACACAACGCCCTCCTCCGAGACCACCAGCGGCGCAAGGTCCCGCTCCTTCTGGGGTATCTTTGCGTCCACCATGAAATCCTGGAGCTTCTTTGACCCCGTCATGCCCAGGGGGGTGATCCGGTCTCCGGGCCTCCTTCCTCTCACGTAGAGCCGTCGGCCCACGCTCCTCGCGTCCAGATCAACGCGACGCGCATCTCCGGTCGGCAGCCTGCCATTGGCTGGAAGGAGCCGCGCGCTGACGCTCCACCCCGGAACCAGGGTGTCTCCGGGTATCGACAGGGTATGCTCCCCGGCTATTGGAGGCGAGGATGGAGCGCCGCCCGCGCCGGTGGCCAGCCTGAGCCAGTCGTACCCCACGGAGAACGCCACGCCGCCAGGCAGGGCCATCCATTTGCCTGTCCTTCCCTGTGACAGCTTCACCATGCTCTCCAGGTGGTTGTGCTCCAGTCCAGTGGTGTAGCCCGTGAGTTCCTGGTATATGAGGCGCAGCAGGTGACGTTTCAGCGCCGGGCGCAGGTCTGCAAACCCGGCCCTTTCTACCCTGATGCCGTCCGGTGTGGCGACGGCCAGCCTCTCTCCGGCCTGGCCCGCCGCTTCAAGCAGGTAGGCCCGGTCCTGGGCGGCGGATCTACTCAGACGCAGCAGCGCCTCCCGTATCCTGGGGTTGTACTCCCTGAGGTACGGTAGAAGCTCCAGGCGTACCCGATTCCGGGTGAGTTTCATAGATCGGTTTGTGGTGTCCTGCCTGGGTGTGACCCCCCTCAAACGGCAGTATGCCGCAGTCTCCTCTTTCGTCGTGTCCAGTAGAGGTCGCACCAGGGCAACACGCTCCTTGTGGCGAGTGGAGGGCCAGTAAGCAATAGGGGACATCCCTGCGAATCCGGCCAGTCCGCTGCCGCGGAGCAGGTGCATGAGAATGGTCTCCACCTGGTCGTCACCGGTGTGGCCCAAGACAACGGCCGATGCTCCCTGCGCGGCTGCCACCCTGGACAGAAAGGAGTAGCGCGCCTCTCTCGCCGCCTCCTCCAGGGATAGGCTACGGGCGCGCCTGTAAGACTCCACGTCCTCCCTGCCCACCGTCACGGGCAGGTCCATGTCGCGGGCGACCCGCTCCACGAAGCGCGCATCCTCCTGCGACTCTCGGCCTCGCAGGCCGTGGTCCAGGTGGGCTACGTGCAGACCCAGCTCCAGGGGCTGCTTGAGCCGGCCCAGAAGCAGAAGCAGAGCCAGGGAGTCTGGCCCGCCTGAGACGGCTGCCACCAGGGGTTGGCGGCTGTGGGCAAGCCCAAGCTCCGTGAGCAGGCGCTCTGTCTCTTTGAGCAGCCGCCTTTCCAGGGTCAGCCCGCCGTCCATCCTACTCTCCATCCTCTTGCGGCTCCTGGCAAAGGGCCTCCACGGCTCCGGCTCGGCGGCGCGCCCTTTGGTTAACGTTTGCAGTAGTCAAAGAGAGCTAACCGGGCTGAGCCGGCTGCTCTCTGGTCACCATCACCTTCTCTACCCGCATACCCCTCACGTGGGTCACCACCAGGCTGAGGCCGTCGTGGCGCAGGTGCTCTCCCTCGGTCGGTATATGTCCCAGGGCCTCCAGGATAAAGCCTGCCACTGTCTCGTAGTCGCCTTCGGGCAGGCCCAGGGCCAGCTCCTCGTTGGCCTCCTCTATCTGCATCCCGCCATCGATGTGGTAGGTGTTGGCGTCGATAGCCTCGTACTCCATCTCAGGCTCCATGCCTTCCTCTCCCACGGGGCCGACTATCTCCTCTATGAGCTGCCTCAGCGTCACCAGGCCGGCAATTCCCCCGAACTCATCAACCGCCATGACCATCTGGTTTCCCACCTTCTGCATCTCGCGAAACAGAGGCCCCACCAGCTTGGTGTCCGGGACGAACTCCACATGGCGCAGGAGTCGCGTGACCGGGCTTTCGTCCGAGACCTCCCCACGCGCCATAGCCGTAACCACATCCTTCACGGACAGAATACCCATCACGTTTTCCATGTCCTCCTCAAAAACGGGGAACCGGGTGTGATAGTGGTCTTGGTATATCGCCAGGAAGTCCTTCAGAGTGGCGCCTGACTCCAGCCACACGATCCCCGTTCTGGGAGTCATCACCTCCCGCACCTGCCGGTCTCCGAACCGGAAGACCTTTTCCAGCATCTCCGCCTCCTCTTCCTCCACCACTCCCGCCTCCATTCCTATGGAGATGGCAACCTTGATCTCCTCCTCGGTGAACAGGACTCGTGGGTTGTGCCCAAGCGGAGACACCAGAACACGGTTGAGCAGCTGAAGCGCAGCTATCAGAGGCAGCAGCAGGAGCTCGAACCATTGCAGGGCCCTGGCGTAAAAGAAGAATATGGACTCTGAGTGGCGAATGGCCACCGTTTTGGGCAGGGTCTCCCCCAGCACAAGCAGGACGATGGTGCTTGCCACAGTGGCTGCGATGACGCCCCTCCCATCTCCCAGCAGGGCGACCATTATCACAGTGGCCAGCGCGGCGAAGGCGGTGTTCACCAAGTTGTTTCCCAGCAGTATGGTCGGCAGCACCCTCTCCGGCTGGTCCGCCATACGGGCTACCCTTTCGGCGCCGCGCGCGTTGCTCTCCACCAGGTGGCGTATTCGTACCTTCCGCAGTGAGAGGAAGGCAGCCTCAGCGCTGGAGAAGAAGGCCGACAACAGCAGGAACGGGAGTAGAAGGGTGAGATATAAGACTGATACTTGGTCCATTATTGTACCCCTGTAAAGCTACCGCCTGACGGCCGGTATGTTATTGTTTCCGGAGAAGCGGAGGACATCCGAGGCGTCCAGGAAGTCCGTAGGTGATACTCTCTCCGTGTTTGCTGCGATTTGAGGCAAACCCATATAGCTCTCTGCCTGCCCATTCAGCCTGTGGCGGGTTGAAGCAGCCTGTCCGTTGCCATGCCGGGCTGGTATTGCCTTGCCTTTCATGGCAAGATAGGGTTGCAAGGCGTAGAGTACAATTGGGGAAGCTGACGGTAAGAGAAACACTGCGTACCCATCTGCTCTTGCCAATAATAGCATTCCGCTACGGGAGTGTCAAAAAGGATGGCCGTGCAATAGACTCAACGGCTGTGCCGGCGCTGGCAGGGGAGTCCAACAACCACTCCGGACCGGCTTGGAGACGAACATGAACATACCGGATGAGCCGACGTTGAGGGAGATGTCGGACGCCTCGATTCGCTTGGCCCGCGGCGCGGGGGAGGTCCTCCTGCGCTACCAGCCGGGCGCGACTCAGGTCAACTTCAAGGGCAAAGGCCAGACCGATCCCGTCACGGAGGCGGATTTGCGGGTTGAGGAGTACCTGCGTGAGCGGATCTCCAGGGAGTTTCCAGGCCACGGGATACTGGCTGAGGAGAGCGACCAGCCGTCCGGGACGGATGACACCGACTTCATATGGGCGTTGGACCCGGTGGATGGCACGGCCAACTTCGCCGCGGGGGTGCCATTTTTCGCCGTCTCCATAGGTTTGCTCTATCGCGGGGCCCCCGTGGTGGGCAGCCTGTTTCTGCCCCAGACCTTTGCAGGTCATGGCGTGTTCCACGCCCGCGCCGGCGGAGGGGCCTTTGCGGAGGACCAACCTCTGAGGGTGGTATCCGATGCCTTGCCGCGACCCTCCGGCCTGGCAGGCGTTCCGTCCAGCCTTGGCAGGCAGTTCTCTTTCAAGAGGGAGAGGGGAAGGGGGTTGGGAGAAATCCGCATCATGGGGAGCATTGCCTGTGAGATGGCGCTGGTTGCCAAGGGCGTCCTTCAGTACGCCCTGTTCGGCGGCCCCAGCATTTGGGACGCGGCCGCGGGGGTAGTTCTCATCCGGGAGGCGGGCGGGGAGGTTCTGGAGTGGAGAGAAGGGAGATGGCAACCCTTTGAGAGGTTTCTCGTTTCTCCCGAAGGCAGCGGCGGAGACCGGCGCAATGCCAGGCAAGGGCGGAGAGCGCCCCTGCTGGCCGGAGGTCGTGATATTGTGGCCTACGTGGCATCTCGGACAAGGCGACGCAGCAGGCCGTTGGAGTCGATTCGGAACAGGCTCCGAGGTAGACGCTCCTAAAGAGACCGGCACGCCGGCATCATGCCAGGAGCGTCCCAGCCTCCTCATTCCGGCTTGACCCAAACCTGGTTCTGAACCACAGATGGGGCCGGCGACAACTGCACAGCCACCCTCCACGCAGCCAGACCCGGCGCGCTATTTCACCGCCGCTTCCAGGGCTGTCGGTTCCAGCGCCTCCTGGGACTCCTTTCCATTGCCTCTGCGGACGTGGGGTGTACCCTGTATTGTGGCGGTCCTGGGATCTATGGTTCGCCCATCGGCTATCAGGCCGTATTTGTGCTCCAGCTCCAGCACCAACCTCTCAAGCTCCTGTTGGGCCTTCTTGGCCTCCAGAGCCCTTCTGTCAGCGTCCATCTGTACCTTGCGTAATTGATACCTGTCCTCAGCTTCAAACTCCATTACTGCAACCTCCCAATGTTTAGTGATGGGTAGAATAGAACAGATGTACAGCTTTGTCAAGGGGCGCAAACAGACGGCAACACCAACGCGTAGCAGGAATGCCCAACAGGTTGGATGGGAAGGGCGCGGCTTACGGCTAAAACCAGGGCCAGGGAACGTTCCTCCGGTAGGGGTCGTGGGGAGGAAATCGGCCCGACTTGAGGAGGGCCTGCAGTCGCCGCCCAAGGGCCGAGATCTCCTCTTGGGCGAGCAGGGGAGCCAACTCCCGCACAACGTCTCCGCCGGAGCGGAGATTCTCCAGCAGGCCGGCCACTTGCTCCAGGAGATGCGCGGGTATGGACTCCTGGGAAAAGTCCCATATCACGGTGCGCAGCTTTGGCTCCTGGTGGAACGTGAGGCCGTGGTCTATAGACCAGACAGCCCCGCTCACGTCCCTGAAGCAGTGACTTGCCTTTCTATCGGCATTGTTGGATAGGCAGTCGAAGAGGGCTATCCGCTCCAACTCCTCCGGGGACTCCTCACGGAGGGTGAAGTAGCTGGACAGCGGGTCCACCTCTATGAACTGTTGCAGCGAGCCTATGCCATAGGGGCCGGATCTGATGACGGTGCAGGGGATGAAGTCCCAGGAGAGGCGTTTCGCCACAAGGTAGGCTGCATACTCTCGTTTGTAGAGGGTTCCGGGTGGGAAGTCCCAGAGGGGAGCTTCTCCTCTTTGAGGCTTGTATATCGCCCGGTACTCATGAGGCCCTTGAGATACCGTTACCAGGAAGGTGTAGTTGGAGCCCTGTGGCGCCAGTTCCAGAGAGGTTATCTCTCCCTCCAGCATGGCCTTCCGCAGTTGGGTTTTGGAGACCCGGGGGCCGCTGTCCGATTCCATGACTCACCCACTGTCCATTGCCGATGTGAGCAGCTGTGAAGAGCGTGGCCTACAGGGTGCGATGGCCGTTTGACCTCGCGCAGACGTGAGCTTCGGGACCCATTGGAGCGTTGCACAGGGGACACAGGGGACGCCCCGCCGCGCATACGGCCTGGGCTTCATCGGCCAGATCTTCCATTTGAGAGCGAGAGGCCCAGAACCCCAGCAGCGCCTCTTCCTGCTGCTCGTCCTCCCTATCGTGGGCCTCTATGAGGAACAGATCGCCGTTGGGGTCGTGGCCCAGGCTGAGGTTCCCCACGTCGAACTCTATCGAAGTTGGATGTGGGCCTGACGGGCCTGGCTCGGCGTGTGTGCGACCCTCCGGTGACTCTTGTGAGAACAGGGTTGCCAGCATCTGACGGATGACTACGGAAAGTTGAAAGAGCTGGCTCTTCTCAAGCCAGAGGCAGGCGCTGCCTCCGGGACCCTCCAGCAGGAGGCGAAACCGCCTCTGCCCAGGTTCTCCCAGAGCCTCTGCCTTAACGGCGTCTACTAGACCGAAATCATACCTGGAGTCTGCCATTGTCCCACCTATTGATGCAACCCATGCCACCATGCCCGGATGGCCGGGGAGGCTCTTCCCTGTGGCCTGCCACCCCGGTCAAACGTGAAGCGGGCCTGTGGACCGGCGTCGCCCGCCGGGTAGCGGTGAAGGTCAGCTGTTGCCACCGCGGGAACCGGGTATTGCTCAGTCCACTTCCTCTATGAGATAGCGCAGGCTGCCCCTGGGCGTGGCAACCTCCACCTCTTCCCCGACCGTATGGTCCATCAGCGCCCTGCCGACAGGTGAGGAGGTGGACATCTTGAAGTCCATGGGGCTTGCTTCCGAGGCGTTGACCAGGGTATATGCCATCTTCTCCTTGGACAGGGGGTCCAGAAGCCTGACCCTGCTCCCCAGCTTGATCTTCCGCTCCGTCGGCGAAGTGGAGTCTTGGCTATCCGTATTTACGATGTGGGCGCGTTGCAACCCGTCTTCCAACTCTCGTATCCGGGCCTCCAGATGGCCCTGGCGCTCTCGCGCGGCATCCAGGGGGGCGTTCTCCTTGAAGTCCTTGTCGGCGGCGGCCAGTCTTATATCCTGGGCAATGGTTACCCTTTCGTCCCGCAGAGAGTCCAACTCGTTCATCAGGCCCTGGTATCCCTCGGACGTTATGTCCATAACGTCACGTGCCTTCTCCTTGGCTGCTATCTTGCGCCCCACTCTCCTCACTCGGAGATGCTTGGAGAGGGGGGTCTGGGTGAAATTGCTCTTGTAGCAAAAGGAGAGGAAGTCTTTTACGGCCTGGACCCTGGCCGCGCTGTCCTGCCGTCCGGCCGACTCCGACATCAGGTCGCCGTATGAGGCGGCCTCCTGGGGCGTCAACTCGCCGACCTTGCGGTCTTGCCCACACCACCGGACGAACTTGCTGAGCTCATGCAGCGCATCTGAGGTTGCCTGGGAGCGTCGCGTTGAGATGTACTGGCTCAAGGCTTGTGAAAGCGCGATTGGTTCGGGTTGAACTACGTTGATCTCAGACCTCCGGCAATTCGATTGTGTACATTCTAGTGGTCAGTCTCCACAAGTGTCAACGCAGGGTCTGATATAATCCCAAAAGGGACGCGTTGACTCAGGCAGGAAAGGGGTGGAGGATACAGACGCGAGGGTGGAACGGAGGGCATCCGTTCCCGGCCTTTCAAGCGTCCGAATTCAAGAGTGGAGGACACCCTATGACGTATGGAGTAACGGTTAAGGAGGACGAGGGAAGCATACGGATGGAGATCCAGTGCGCCCATCAGAACGGATTGATCTACGCTGTGCCGGCGGAGGCCAGCTGGGTGTGCCGGCCGGAAAACCTCCACGCCCACGCCCTGGCCGGCTTTTTGAGGGAGCTGGTTGAGCTTGGAGACCCCACAGTGAGAGGCCTGATGCAGCGCTGGGGGTTGTACTACAGGCCCAGACCCATTGAGGCCGAAGAAGCGCAAACGTAGGCTTTCCACAAACACCGGTTGCAGCTACGACTGAGGCTGCGGGCCGGGCAACTCCGGCTCCGGGCCAGGCAACTCAAGTCCCGGGGCGGACGCTTGCGGCTCTGATCCAAGCTCCTTGCGCTCCGGGCCGGACCCGTTTGACAATGAGCCGATATCCTTCAACTCAGGGGCCTCTGAGTTGAACAGGTTCTCCAACTCCTTGCCCTCCACCGTCTCATTGGCTATGAGGTAGCTCGATATCTGCGCCAGCTTGGCCCTGTTGCCTGTGAGCAGGTCCGTAGCCGTGGTATAGGCTTCCTGGATGAGCTTGTGCACCGCAGCGTCTATTTGGTCGGCCACCTTATCGCCGTAGTCGCGCTGCTCCGATATCTCCCTGCCCAAGAAGACAAGCTCCTCCTTCTTCCCGAAGGTCCTTGGCCCCAGGTCGTCGCTCATGCCGTAGCGGGTAACCATGTTGCGGGCCACGCTGGTGGCGCGTTCCAAGTCGTTGCTGGCCCCCGTGGTGATCTCATTGAAGGTAACCTCCTCGGCTACCCTGCCGCCCAGGGCGGTGGCCAGCATGTCCTGCGCCTGGGCCTTGGACGTGAGATACCGGTCCTCGGTGGGCAGCAGGCGGGTGTATCCCCCCATGCCTCCCCTGGCGATTATGGAAATCTTGTGCACCGGGTCGGCGTTGGGCAGCAGGTGAGCCACAAGGGCGTGACCCGCTTCGTGATAGGCCGTGACCGTCTTCTCCTTGGCGGTGATTACCCGGCTCCTGCGCTCCGGTCCGGCGATCACCCGGTCTATGGCCTCGGCCAACTCGTCTGGGCCGACCTCCTTCTTCCCCCGGCGCGCGGCCAGTATCGCAGCCTCGTTGATCAGATTCTCCAAGTCTGCGCCGCTGAATCCGGGGGTCTGCTGAGCCACCACATTCAGGCTGACGTCTGCGGACAGGGGCTTGCCCTTGGCGTGGACGTTGAGGATGGCGAAACGGCCGTTGATGTCGGGCGAGTCCAGGACCACCCTCCTGTCGAATCGTCCGGGCCTCAGCAGGGCGGGGTCCAGAATGTCCGGGCGGTTGGTGGCCGCTAGGACTATGACGTTGACCCCTGTATCAAACCCGTCCATCTCCACCAGTATCTGGTTGAGAGTTTGCTCTCGTTCGTCATGGCCGCCTCCAAGCCCTGCGCCCCTGTGCCGTCCCACCGCGTCTATCTCGTCGATGAAGACGATACAGGGAGAGTTGCGCTTGGCCTGGTCGAATAGGTCGCGCACCCTTGAGGCTCCCACGCCCACGAACATCTCCACGAATTCGCTGCCGCTGATGCTGAAGAACGGCACGCCGGCCTCCCCGGCCACGGCCTTTCCAAGCAGGGTCTTGCCAGTCCCCGGAGGGCCGACCAGCAGGACCCCCTTGGGTATCTTTGCCCCCAGAGCGACAAAGCGCTCCGGG
The DNA here is from genome assembly GCA_965247645.1 of Dehalococcoidia bacterium. GTDB lineage: Bacteria > Chloroflexota > Dehalococcoidia > Lucifugimonadales > UBA2985 > JAPPHY01. Next base: position 518,758 of record OZ252024.1, on the reverse strand, counting down.
AACCTGAGGAACTCCACCACCTCGTGCAGTTCCTGCTTGGCCTCTTCTATGCCGGCTACGTCGGAAAAGGTCACGCTGGGTTTGTTGCCCACGAACATGCGCGCCCTGCTGCGCCCAAAGCTCATGGTCTGGTTGCTGCTCCCCTGGGCCTGCCGCATCATAAACAGGATGATGGCCCCGAAGAAGATGAGGGGCAGGAAGTTTATGAGTATGGCGAAGATGTTTCCAAGTCCGCTGGACCCCTCCACCCCTATCTCAACGCCCGTAGCATCGGCTCCTGCGTCCCCCAGCATCTCATAGATGCTGGCGCTACTCTCCTTGCGAGACCGGAAGACGTTGTTTCCAACGTCCACCACCCGGAGCGAGTCCTCGCTTATCTCAATGCTCCGCACCTGCCCGCTCTTCACCATCTGGATAACCTCGCTGATGGGTATATCCTGCGACCCGGAAGGCGCCTGGAAAAAGGTGAAGAATATGGCAACCACCGCCACTATTATGAGGAGGTAGACAAAGCTATTTCTTATCCACTGACTGTTCATCAAATGCCCATCCGTGCAACGCTTGGCATCACCATTTCCATATTACCTTAAAGTGTGAGGGAAAGCAAAGCATTTGCCGTCCAAGGCGCAGGGGCCGGGCCAGAGCAACCGCGCGCCGTGGAGCGGACGGCCGGCCTTCGCCTGCCGGAGAGCCTCTATACGGAGGCCAGGAACTCACTGAGCGCATTGGCAAGCTCCCGCGGTTTCTCATATCCGATGTCATGGCCTGTCCCGGGTATCCACACCGCCCTGGAATCTGCGATTGCGGCTTGCGCAGCCTCCACGTTTGCCCTCCGCCGCTCCATGAGCTCCGGGTTGGCTCCCGGCTCGCGGCCGGCTGCCGCAACCAGGAGGGTAGGGCAGCGCACGCGGGACACCATGGTGTGGGTCGGCTCCGACCACATGGCCCAGAGCATCTGCTGCTGGTTGGAAAGCTCCAGGCGTTCGTGCACAGCGCCACCGGGGTCCTCTCTCACCATGCTCATTACTATGGACTCAAGCTGATCGCTCCAGCAGTGGGCGAACTGCCCGCGCAGCGCTCCAAGGTACCGCTCACGCGGCCCGTAGATATCCCTGGGACTCAGCCTGTTCTTGAACTCCTCCCAGGTCATGTCCGGAGAGCGCGGCCCTCCACCGAAACCGCCGTCGACCATGACCAGGGTGTCCACCCTGTCCGGATGGAGAGCGGCAACGCTGAGGGCGACGCTGGCTCCCCAGGAGTGTCCAACCACAGCCGCTCGCTGAATGCCCAACTCATCGAGCGCCCCCGCTACGTCCCCAGCCAGGGTGCGCCAGTCATAGCCAGTGGAGGGCTGGTCAGTCTTGCCGTGGGCGCGCTGGTCCAGGGCAATGACCCGGAAGCCTTCACCCATGTGGGGGATGACCAGGTCATACCAGTGACAGGAAGAGGCTGCCCCGTGCAGGACAATCACCGGCCGCCCTGTCCCGCCCCAGTCCAGATAGTGCATATTCAGGCTGCCGGACCTGAGCCACTGCCCCTCTGGTGTAGACGTAACTCGCTCGCTCTGCTTCATGGTTGTCCTAATAATATCACAGCCGGAGGGCGCTGAAGATACAGGCGATAGCTTGCCTGCCCTCCGCTAGCCCTGGGACTCAAAGGCAAGGGTGGCATAGCGGATGAAGACACCGCCGCGTGGCTCAGCCAAGGGGCCATTCACCGCCAAACAGGCGATTGTATGCCTGGCGCCCGGCTCAGCGCTGCTGCTGACCATCACCCTATGCGGAACATTGCTCCCGATGATGACACCGACCCTGTCCAGGTTGCCGTCCACCCATATCTCGCCGTAGTCGTCCACGTTTGTCTCGAACAGCACGCGGCTGCCGGCGATCTCCACGCCCTCAACTGTCTCCGGCAACTCTACGACTATGCGATACCAGGCAAACGTGAAGCCCTGGGACACGCGCGCCCTGATATTCTCGCACACCTCCCAGTCCGAGTCATCGTAGTCGGCCAGTCGGGCGGGACTTGCCGGAAGCTCTGCAGTGAGGCCCTCGTTAGGCTCGCCGGGCACGAGGCCGCGGCCCAGCCTCCACTCGCCTTTGACGCTCTGACGGCCCTCTGCCTTGTTCAGGTCCAGCGTAACTCTAGGCATAATGCCCTCCTTATTCCTCCAACAACAGCCTCGACGGACGCGGCGGCCATGCCAGACGACCAGCTCGTTAGGGGCAAGACCGACGAGAACCCACCCTCACCTCAAGCGGCTGCGTGGGTAGGGTGGTGCCGAAGGGGAGATTTGAACTCCCACGTCCGTAAGGACACTGCGCCCTGAACGCAGCGCGTCTGCCGTTCCGCCACTTCGGCACGTCCGTGCCCCAAACCACATCCCCGGAGCCGTCAACGGAGCGCCCGGCTCGACTATATTCGGAGCCTTTGAGTACGCAGCGCCGCTCTCAGGACGGGTCAGGATGTTGCTCCACACATTAATACTACTACCACCCAGGCCTAATGCGCAATACGGATGTTGCCTCCGGGGCCAGTTAGGCGTTATACTGAAGCCTGCTCAGATACGGAGGACAGAATGATGAAAGCCGCCATAATCAACGTTACAGGGTATGCGGGAATAGAGTTGGCGCGCATTCTGCACCGTCACCGGGAGGTGGAGCTGTCCCAGGTTACGGGAAGGAGCGCGGTGGGCCAGAAGCTGAGCGACGCCTTCCCCCACCTGTCGGACATAGACTTGGAGATAGACCCGGAGATAACCGACAGCGTGGACGTGGTGTTCTCTGCCCTTCCTCAGACTGCCAGCGCCGAAGCCCTGATACCGCTTGTGGAGAACGGGGTCAAGTCTATAGACATAAGCGCCGACTTCCGTCTCAAGGACGCCTCGGAGTACGAGCAGTGGTACGGGGTTGCCCACGCCAAGCCCCAACTACTGGAGGAGTCTGTATACGGGCTCCCTGAGTTGAACCGCGGGGAGATACGCTCGGCCACTCTGGTCGCCAACCCGGGCTGCTACCCCACCGGGGCCATCCTGGCCCTGGCCCCAGCCATTCGCGAAGGGATAATCCATGAGGACATAATCATAGACGCCAAATCGGGCGTGTCCGGGGCAGGCCGCGGTCTGAGCCTCAACACCCACTTCTCAGAGGTGAACGAGAGCGTCTCCGCCTACGCGGTGAGCGGGCACCGCCACATGCCGGAGATCACCCAGGAGCTGCGCCGCTTTGGCTCAGGCTTTGAGCCCAGGGTCACCTTCCTCCCGCACCTGATACCCATGACCAGGGGCATCCTCAACTCCTGCTACGCTACCCTGAAGGATGGCGCCATCGCGTCCGGCCCCTCCGGGATTGAGGAAGTGCGCGCCCTCTACAGGAGCTTCTACGGAGATGAACCCTTTGTGCAGGTAGTGGACTCCTCGCCTATGACCAAACACACCCTGGGCAACAACAACTGCGTTCTATTCCCCACCGTGGATCTGCGCACCAATCGCCTGATGGTGATAAGCTGCCTGGACAACCTTGTAAAGGGAGCGGCGGGACAGGCCATACAGAACATGAACATCATGTTTGGCCTGCAGGAGACCGAAGGGTTGGAGCAGTTGGCGCTTTACCCGTAGCGTTTGCATCCCGGCGCAGAGTAGGCGAGCTTACAGGAGAAGCCTCACACGACATCCGCACATGCCCTCATCGTCTAGCCTGGCCTAGGACGCCACCCTTTCAAGGTGGAGATCAGGGGTTCGAATCCCCTTGAGGGCATCTTCGCCAAGCCGCGTCCCCGCTCATAGCCTGTTCCGCACTTGATACGGTGGTGAGTGGAGCGCATCTTGCCTGTTCATTGTGGCCTGTCGACCCACGTGAACGGGCGGGGCGACCAGAACCCCGGGGATGGACTCCTGCTCGGGGGCAGGAGTGACGGTGATTGGTTGCTTACGCCCTTCGACAGGTTATTGCTGAGCGGAACCCGCGCCCTAGTCCGGAGGGACGACGGACTCCGGCTCTTCGCCGCGAGCCACCCTGGAGGTGTTGTAGATGGCAAACTTACGGCTCCTATCGGTGGACTCCTGCGCAAATGCCGCCAGGTGAGGCGTTATCAGCACGTTGTCAAACTCAAAGAGGGGATTGTCCGGGGGGGTGGGCTCCTCCTCCGTTACATCCAGACCGGCCCCAGCTATCTTGTTCTCTTGGATTGCCCTCACCAGCGCGGCCTCATCCACCACCGGCCCGCGGCACGCGTTGATAAGCATCGCGGTCGGCTTCATAAGGTCGAACTCTCTATCGCTGATCATGTGGTGGGTATGCCTGTTCAGGGGAACGTGCAGGCTGACCACGTCCGAGGCGCCCAGCAGGTCGTCCAGGGAGAGCCTTGTGAGATGCAATTCCTCCTCCAGTCCCTCCTCCGGCCTGACGATGTCGCTGTAGACGAGGTCGCACTCCCAGCCTTGAAGCCGCCGGGCCAGCCGGGAGCCTATGCGCCCCAGGCCAACAATGCCTATGGTCTTGCCTGCAACCTCGTGCGCCTGGGAGAACCAGTTGGCGCGAATATCGCCCGCCCACTTTCCCGCCTTGACCGAGTTGAATTGTAGCTGCATCTTTCTGTAGACGCTCACGATCAGGCTGATGGTATGTTCGGTCACCGTTATGGCGTTGCCTCCTCCGTTGTTGGCAACCCTGATGCCAAGCTCACCCAGAGCGACCGTGTCTATCCAGTTGGTCCCGGCGCTGACGGTCTGGACCAGCCTGACTGAGGATGTAAGCCTTGCCAACTCCACCGGGTACCGCGATGGCGTTGCGATTACCGCGACTATGCCTCTCAGGTCTTCAGCTTGTTTTTCCGTTGGTTGATTCGCGTCAACCCACTTTATCTCCTCCCCATCCGGGGCTATGACTTCAAAGTCCCTTATCTGGTCCGGGCTAGGCGCTAGAACAGCGATTTTGGCGCTCATATCTTCCTCCTGAACGGTTTGAGTGTTGGGCTGCGGGAGCATCAAGATTATACGTTGTGAGCGCCATTGGGGCAAGGAAAGACCTTCTATCCGGCCTGTCAGGGTTGCCCCGCCGGTGGTGTGTAATGTTAAAATGGCTGCGGCAAGATTGGCATCCACGCGATACGGCGCGAGCTATGCAAAGCGCCCTTTCGAGGGAATCCGGAGAGGCCTGGCCGGGCCCGCTCATAGTGAGCCTGTGGAACCAGTTAGGTGGGAATGGTGGAGGTCGCGCCTGGGGCAGGGAAGGACAACTCAATGGTTGCCCCTACGGCACCCATGACCCCCTTCCTCTCTGAGACAGGGGAAGGTTGGGATGAGGGCGGAAGCTACGCAAAGGTAACTGATACGGGGAAGCGACGTCACAGCATGACGCGTCCGGATATATCGCTACGCGAAGCGCGCAATATGGCCCTGGCCGCGCAGGGCTTTGGCGGCCCGCACCCAGCCGGGCAGCCGGACTCGAGCGTCCTCCTCCAGGCTGCCACCGAGTTGGGGGCTATTCAGATCGACTCGGTCAACGTGGTCGTTCGCTCTCACTACATGCCGCTGTTCTCACGGCTGGGGCCGTATCCAATGGGACTGCTGGACGATCTTGCCTATCGGCGGCGGGCGCTCTTTGAGTATTGGGGCCACGAGGCGTCCCTGATGCCCATGTCCCTCTATCCCCTGATCAGGCACAGGATGGAGAGCGCCAAGCCACATGGCAGAGTTGCCCAACTGATGAGCTCCGCGCCCTCCTACATTGAGTCGGTCTTCAGGGAGGTCCAGGAGCGCGGCCCGTTGATCGTCTCCGAGCTGGCCAACCCGGGCCGGAGGACCGGACCGTGGTGGGGCTATAGCGACGGGAAGATTGCGCTTGAATGGCTGTTTGACACTGGCCGCCTGGCCATAGCCGACCGCAGGCGCTTTGCTCGCGTATACGACCTGGCTGAACGGGTAATCCCGCCGGAGCGCCTGAATGCCCCCGCCCCCACGCCCGAAGACGCCGTGCGCGAGCTGCTGCGAATCTCCGTTGGGTCGCTGGGCATTGGGACTGCCAGGGACATTGCCGACTTCTACCGGATTCGACCGCAAGCGGCCAGGCAGCGATTGGCAGAGCTGGAAGAGAATGGACAGCTGACCGGAGTCTCGGTCGAGGGATGGAGCGAACCTGCCTATGTACCTTCCGGCGCGGCCGTACCCAACCGCGTTGAGGCAACGGCGCTGCTGTCACCTTTTGACTCGCTGGTCTGGAATCGCGACCGCACGGAGCGCTTGTTTGGCTTCCGGTATCGCCTTGAGATATACGTGCCGCAGCCTGCCCGTAAATTCGGGTACTACGTGATGCCTTTTCTCATGGGCGGCAATCTGGTGGCGCGGGTGGACCTCAAGGCTGAAAGGAAGGAGTCAACCCTTTGGGTCAGGAGCGCCCACCTGGAGGAAGGGCGGGACTCAGGCGCGGTTGCCCGTGAGCTGGCTCTTCATCTGAGGACAATGTCGCAATGGCTGGGGCTGGAGCGGGTCAGGGTCGATGAGTCTGGAAACCTGGGCAGAGACCTGCTTGCGGCCGTGGGCAGGGGATAGCTGTGGAGCGGCTCATTCACCGCTCACGGTGGATATCCTTCCCGCTCGTGTTAGGCCTGTCGAACCATGCGAGCGGGAGTCCTCTCACCGTCGCCATGCCCGCGAACGCGGGCATCCGGAGGGTGGCTTCGGCGCAAGTTGCACAAGAGTCTCGCGCTAGCGTGTGAAGATCTTCCGGTAAAGCTGGTCGTAGAACACCAGCGTGAACCCGCAGGAGTTATACAGCCGGATGGCTGGCACGTTGAACGGGTTGGTCTCCACCACCGCGGACTCGGCTCCCAGCGCTTTCAGCCTCCGCAACCCCTCGAACATAACGGCGCGCGTGAGACCCCTGCGGCGGAAGTCCGGATGGCATCCCACAGGCTCGAACTCTCCGACCCTGTTCTCGGAATCGAGCCAGCAGGTGCAGCAGGCAGCGAACTCTCCGCCATCGGTTACGGCCACCAGGTCGAGGTCCATACGATAGCCCGGAAGTCGCATGACGTTCTTGTAGACCCGCGTCCTTCTATCGATCTCGGCCTTGTCCGGCGCGGTTGACCTGTGGCCTTCCACCTGGCCGGGCATCTGGAAATCGAGGTTGGCAAACGCCTCCCGCTGGACCATGGCGCGCTTGGTTGCCTCATGTTCGCCCGCCACGCTGCGTATCACAAACCCGTTGAGTGGAGCGCTCGGTTCGAGGGCATCCAGGGAACGCAGGAAATGGGGGACGCCCTCAACACGGTCATCGCGAACGAAGCCGCGCTCCTCCAACAGCCGCTGCCAGGAAGGGTCCAGATAGCCGCCGATTTCCAGGCCGGTCTTACCCTCATGCGGGACAGCATCCTGGCGGTGGCGTTTCTCAAGCCACTCAAGCATCTCCTCCTCAATCCCGCGGTGACGATGGTCCGGATGGACCACAAGGTCGCCGGATTCAGGCCCATCGAGCCACGCGAACCCCGCGGGGCCGCCATTGGCGTCTGTCCACAGGCGTATTTGGGGATGGGGCTGGTCCGGCGTCTCCTCCCGTCCCAGGCCCAGGAACCAGTACACGTCGCCGATATGGAAACGGTTGCGCGGCCCGTCGCGCCGCCAGCACTCGGACACCAGTCCAAGGAGGGATGCCATATCGTCCAGGCCCGCGTATTCGTGTGAGCGGTACATGTTGTAAGGGAGTCTACAGCTTGAGAAGGCCGGTATCAACATGGCGAGGCGTGTCGGTCGGGAGTTGGCGATGCGGAGCAATTCCGGCGGCGGTGTTGACCTCTGTGGCGCGAGGCGTATACTGGAAGGCACACCTCCGCGGGACCAAGTCCACAGTCAGCCCCCTATCTCCGAAAGCGAGGATGTTCCATTAGTCCCAACGGCGCTAGTTCACGTTCCGAAGGCAAGCCGACCACCGCCGGCGGGAGAGGCCCCCTGCGAGCCCTCGCAAATCCCCAGTTCCGCATCTTCTGGGCTGCTTCCCTGGTCTCCATAACCTCCTTCTTTATGACCATGATCGCCCGCGGGTGGCTAATCCTGGACATGACCGACTCATCCTTCATGGTGACCGCCATCAACGCCGTGGGGATGGTCCCCATGCTGGCCTTCTCCATATTCGGAGGAGTGATTGCAGACCGGATGAACCGCCGTATGGTTCTGATTGCCAGCGACGTCTTCAACCTCGCTGTTGTTCTGGCGTTGGCGTTTCTCATAGTCAGCGAGGTCATTCAGGTGTGGCATGTATTCGCACTCACGGTTCTCCACGGCGTAGGCTTTGCCCTGGGGATGCCGGCCAGGGCTGCGACGGTATCCAACCTGGTCAGTCACAGGGACCTTGCCAGTGGCGTGGCTCTGTTCACCACCATCTTCAGTGCCGCTCAACTGGTCGGCCCAGCCCTTGCCGGATACCTCATCAACGCCTATGGAATGGGCTTCACCTTTGTATCTGCCTGTGTGATACTCACCCCCGCGCTGGCCCTTCTCTTTACCCTGCGAATACCCAGGGCGGATCCCGGCCTGGGAGCGCCCGTTCAGATGTCGATCCGCAGCAGCATAGCGCAGGGCATGAGCTACGTGCGGCGGCGCAGCGTGCTGATGGGGCTGATGCTGATGGGCACGGTCACCACAGTCTTCGCCATGCCGTACCAGACCATCCTGCCGGTGTTTGCAAGGGACATACTGGACGTGGGCGCAAGCGGCCTTGGCTGGCTTGGCGCAATGGGCGGAGCGGGCGCCATTGCAGGCTCCATAACGGTGGCCTCCTTCAGCAACCCAAGGCAGATGAAATTCCTTATGATCTTCGGCGGCATAGGCCTTGGAGTTTTCATAGCCCTCTTTGCCCTCTCCACAGTCTACATGCTCTCTCTTGTCCTGGTCCTGCTGGTGGGATACCTGTTCCAAATATTTATGACCAGCAACTTCACCCTGGTGCAGGTGATTTCTCCCGACTACGTGCGAGGTCGTGTGCTGAGCATACGAATGATTGCGGTGGGCGTAGGGCCCCTGGGCATGGTGATGCTGGGGGCCGGCGCTGAGACGTGGGGCCCGGCCAGGGCAACGGCGGTGATGGGGGCCATTGCAACAGTCCTTGTGCTGGCAATCCTCATGACGGTATCGTCTGTCAGGCGAGTGGAGGCCGCGGTGGGTGAAGGGGAGCTTCGTCAGGCGGAAGAGACCGCGGCGGGCGAAGGGACGCCTCGCCTGGCGGAGGAGACGCCTTCGAAGGCCGCCACTCCAACGTAGGACGCGTTCACACAAGGCACGGCGCGTCGATTGCGCGACAGCCGCCCGCGCCCGGCGCGTGTATGCGACCCATTCGGGCAGGCTGCCCGCTAGATGCTATGAACCAACTGGGTATGCGATTGCTGCAACGGGGATGCTGAGCGCCGCGGAGCATCAGGAATCTAGAGTCTCTCTTCCCTCACGAGGGGCCAGCGACTGAAATCCTCCCATGTCTGCGGAGCCGTGACCATTCCCCAGGACGTGGGCAGCTAGCCGCAGTACGGCAGACCTAATTCGTCAAGGTCATTTTCCGGCACGGCTTCCAGACCACTCGGTATGCACCCGCTCAACTGGTTACCACTTAAGGACAGAGAGGTCAATTGGGCGAGGCTCCCCAATGCGGGCGGAATCTCGCCTGTCAACGAGTTGCCATTTAGATGAAGCTTCTCCAGATTGGTCAGGCTATCCAGCCAGTCCGGTATCACACCAAGAAACTTATTCTGGGAGAGATCCAAGTATTCCAGATGTACTCGACGTGACAACCAGCTTGGTATCTCGCTGGCGAACTGGTTCTGGGAAAGGTCCAGATATTCAATACCTGAGTGATTTAGGAGCCAGTTCGGTACCTCGCCACTTAGTCGGTTGCCTGAGAGGTCCACATATTGCAGTTTGGAGGAGCCTGTTACAGCGGCGTGCGTTTCTCCGCTGAGCTGATTTCCGGATAGGTCCAGTCGTTGAAGGCGACGGGCAGTGCCAAACCAGCCAGGTACCCCACCACTCAGTTGGTTATCAGAGAGATCCAGATCAATCATGCGCGAAAGCCCCCGAAGCTCGACCGGTATCTCCCCAGATATATGGTTCATGGAGAGGTCTAGTTTTGTTATGGCGCCCAGGTCAGCCAATTCGAGCGGTATCTCACCGCTTAATTGGTTTTCCGAAAGATACAGCTCTATGACGCGGCCGTTGTTATCAGTGGTCACCCCATACCACTCACCTATGTGAGTATTGCTCAACCAGTTCTCACTGTTGATCCACTCCAAACCGTTAGTGGCGTTGTAGAACGCGACCAGCCCTGCTCTGTCCGAGGCAGGAGTGGAGGCACAAAAGGGTAACGCTGAGTCACTGTAGTCATTTTGGGATAGATCTCTCAATCCGGAGGGTACGCATCCTGTCAGCTCATTGCTGCCCCCAAGGTAAAGTATATGAAGGCTTGGGAGCCTGGCTAGCGAGTAGGGTATCTCACCTGTCAGCTGATTGTAGGACAGGGTTAAGACTGACATACTATAGAGATTGCCCAGCTCCGCCGGTATCTCCCCGCTCAACTGGTTCCCTGACAAATACAAATCGCGTAGGTTGGAAAGGCTACCTAACGAAGGCGGTATCTCACCAGTCAATTGATTCCCGGAAAGGGACAGTTCTCTTAGTTTAGAGAGGCCGCCCAACTCAGGTGGAATCTCCCCTGTCAACTGGTTGCCGTCGAGGTACAGCTCCGTCAAGTCCCGGAAGCTTGCCAGCCAGACCGGGATTCCCCCGGTCAACTGATTATAGGAGAGGGTAAATGTTTCCAGGTAGGAAAGTTTGCTGAATTCGGATGGTATTCCCCCGCTCAATTGGTTGTCTCTAAGGTTTAGGCGCCTCAAGCTGGTATCGCCCAGCTCATGTGGTATCTCCCCATTAAGATGGTTATTCTGCAGGTAGAGTTGTTGCAAGGCTAACAGGCCGCCCAGCTCCGGCGGTATCTCACCGCTCAACTGATTGTAGTGAAGCCTCAGCCATGCCAGGTTGGACAGGTCGCCCAGCTCCGGCGGTATCTCACCGTTCAACTGATTGTAGCTAAGATCCAGTGCTTCCAGGTTGGACAGGCTGCCCAGCTCCGGTGGCATCTCCCCGCCCAACTGATTGCCGTTGAGCCACAGCGATCGCAGGTTGGACAGGCTGCCCAGCTCCGGCGGCACCTCCCCGCCCAACTGATTGCTGTTGAGCGCCAGTTCTATGACGCGTCCAGCGGCGTTTGTGGTCACTCCGTACCACTCGCCTAGAGGAGCTTCGCTTAGCCAGTTCTCATTATTGACCCACTGCGTACCGCTGGTGGCGTTGTAGAGTGCAACGAGAGCTCCCCGTTCAGAGATGGTCGGCGTAGGCGTGGCGGTAGGTGTAGGTGTGTGTGTGGCTGTTGGTGCGGGGGTAGGGGTAGCGGTCGGCGCGGGTGTAGCGGTCAGCGCGGGCGTAGGCGTGGGTGTTGCCGTTGGAGCTGGTGTTAGCGTTGACGTTGGAGTCGTGGTTGGCGCGGGTGTAGGCGTTGAAAGCGTCGTTGGCGTTGGGTCTTCAGAGCAGGAGGCCATCAGCAGCGCCACCATGGCAGCCAATGCGGTCAGTGCTGTGAAACGGGATATCCTGGACATTTTCTCTTTTATCTAGCGCCCCCTAGCCGGCTGCCGAGTCTCCTAACCGCCTCTTGTTTCACCAGGTTCGCCGGGGCCAGTATATCATGCTATAAATCAATTGTAGCTTGAGGGCAAGCTGGTATTCCTTACACGTGTTGGTAATGCCTACTCCCGTTGAGGAGACTTCCCAGTTCCACCGCTCACCTGGTTCGACGGGCTCACCATGAGCGGGAGGGGAGGGGCATGGGAGGTGACAGGACCCCTTGTGTAAACACCGCCTAGTTGTAGCGATTCATTGACCAGTCCAGGCCGTGGCTCAGCGCGTCCAGCGCGGCGTCTTGGGCCATCGACAGGCCCTCCGCAATCAGCGGCGCCTCCTCGGCGGTGAATCTGCCGAGGACGTAGGGTATTTCGTCCACATCCGGCGGAGGCCGTCCTATACCGATCCGTATGCGCGGGACGTTCTGGCTCCCTAGGGCGTCTATTATGGACTCCATGCCCCTGTGCCCTCCCGCGCCGCCCGACGGCCGGATGCGGATCTTGCCCAGGGGGAGGTCCAGGTCGTCGTAGACGATGAGGATGTCATGGAGGCGCACAGGAAAGCGTGTCGTAAGATAAGACAGCGCATCGCCGCTGTTGTTCATAAAGGTGCGGGGCTTCGCCAGCACTACGTCTTTTCCACCAATTGCCCCACGGCCGATGGCGGCCGTGCTGCGCCTGTCCGATAGGGGGATGGCCGCGCGGCCGCTGAGTCCATCCACGCACATGAAGCCGACGTTGTGCTTGGACCGAGCGTACCTGTCACCGGGATTTCCCAACCCTACTATGAGCTTCATGGTTCCAACATCGTTGGTTTGGGGGTAGGGCGCGTGGCTGCCTGGCAGGGATCCTCATAGCGCCTCAAGCCTTGCCCACCTTCTCCAGGAAGTCAGCCTCGGTGAGTACGGTAGCGCCCAGCTTGGCGGCCTGCGCCAGCTTGGAGCCTGCTTCCTCGCCGGCCACCAGGAAACTGGTCTTGCGGCTCACGCTGCTACCCACCGCACCGCCAAGCTCCTTGATCAGCGCTTCCGCCTGGGGCCTGGTCATGCTCTCCATCCTGCCGGTGACAACAAACTGAAGCCCGGCCAGGGGACGCTCGGTCGGCTCTTTGGGCGCGTCCTCCTTCAGGCGCACCCCGGCCCATTGCAGCTTACGCAGTATCTGCCGGTTCGCCTCATCCTGGAACCAGGCTGCGACGCTCTCGGCAATCTTTGGGCCGACGCCGGGAATCTCCACCAGTTCCGCCTCCATGGCGCGGGACAGACGCCACAGGTTTCTGTAGTGTCCAGCCAGGGTCTCCGCCATCTCTGACCCAACGTGGAGAACGCCCAAGGCGAATATCACCCGCGACACGGGACGCCCCTTGCTGGCTTCTATCGCGCCCATGATGTTGGCCGCGCTCTTCTCAGCCATGCGCTCCAGTTTGAGAAGGCCTTCGGCGGTTATGGAGTAGACATCCGCAATGTCCTTGACCAGCCCGGCCTCCAGCAGCGAGAGGCACAGCTTCTCGCCCATGCCCTCAATATCCATGCCGCCGCGGGAGACGAAGTGCTTCAGCAGCTCGAAAAGCTGGGCAGGGCAGGCGGGGTTGGGGCAGAGGGTCACGGCCTGGCCCTCCGGTCGGACTACGGGCGTGCGGCACTCCGGGCACTCCGTTGGCATGGCAAAGGCGCGTTCCTCTCCTGTCCGGCGGGCTTCCAGGGGCGCCACAACCTGTGGGATGACCTCGCCCGCCCGCTCCACCACCACCCAGTCGCCGATGAGCAGGCCCTTGCGACGGATGTCGTCCTCGTTGTGCAGGGTTGCCATCTTCACCGTGGCCCCGCCCACGTTGACAGGCTCCAGGACAGCGTATGGGTTCAGGCTGCCGGTGCGCCCCACGTTGACGCGTATCTCCAGCAGCCGGGTGAAGGCCTGGGTGGCAGGGAACTTGTAGGCTATGGCCCATCGCGGCTCCCTGCCCACGTTCCCCAGGCTCTGCTGGTAGTCGAACCGGTTTATCTTCACAACCACGCCATCGGCCCCGTAGTCCAGCCCCTCCGCGCCCGCAACCCACTGCCGATAGTACGCCTCCACCTCCTCCGGGCTGCTGCACAGGACGCTGTGCGGGTTGACCTTGAAGCCAAGCGACCCTAGGTACGCCAGGATCTCCCACTGGCTGCCGGGCGTGTGGCCATCCTCGGCGTAGCCAAGGCTGTAGACAAAGATGTCCAGGGCCCTCTGGGCGGTTATCTGGGAGTCCAGCTGACGGAGGGAGCCGGCCGCGGTGTTCCGCGGGTTGGCGTAGGTGGGTTGTCCCTGTGCGGCCCGCTCCTCGTTGAGCTTGTCGAACAGGGAGCGCGGGAAGTAGACCTCCCCGCGGACCTCAAAGCGCCGCGGGGCCTCCGGAGGGACGGAGAGGGGGATGGAGCGGATGGTGCGCAGGTTCCGGGTAACGTCCTCGCCGCGATAGCCGTCTCCCCGTGTGGCTCCGTGGACAAAGACGCCGTTCTCGTAGGTTAGGGCGACGGCAAGGCCGTCGATCTTCAGCTCGCACACCACATCGAAGTCCGCGCCGTCCAGGAGGTTGGCGGCCCGACGTCGCCAGGCGGCGAGTTCATCGTCGTTGAAGGCGTTGGCAAGGCTCAGCATGGGCAGTGGATGGACAACCTCGCCAAAGCCCTCCGCCGGAGGGGCTCCAACCCTTTGCGTGGGAGAGTCCAGGGTGACAAGCTCCGGGCGCTGCTCCTCCAGCCTGCGCAGCTCCATCATCAGGGCGTCGTAATCGGCGTCGCCCACCTCCGGCCTGTCGAGGACGAAGTAGAGGTGGTTATGGCGGTTGATCTCCTTGCGGAGCCGCTCAACCCGCTCTCTGATCGACGCGTCAATCATGGTCTACCGCGCCGCTCACACCAGGCGGTTGATCACCAGTCCCGTGGGCAGCTTGGGGCTGAAGTAGGTGGACTTGATGGGCATACGCTCTCCGGAAAGCACCACGTCCTCGAACACGCTCAGGGACATGGGGGGCAGCACAAAGCCCAACTGGAAGTCGCCGCTCCGTATCAGGCGCGAGACCTCCTCCGAGTCGTGGCTGTAGTACAGCATCCCCTTGTCCACGGCCTCCGCCTGCGTCCCAAGCGCCGGCCCAAGGACTTTGCTCTCCAGGACCCAGGTTGCGCAACGCTCCAGTGGCGAGGCGGAGTCCCGGGGCTGCTCACGCATGGCGATGAGGGACGCCTTCTCCCCGCCGGCCTCCAGCAGGCCCACCGCAACCCTTGTTCCGGCGATGTCCTCCAGCCGCTCCTCCAGCTGGGGGAGGGCCTCGTCGCCGCTTCCAGGGCGCGCGTCTATGACCTTGGTCTCGAAGCTCTCCTCGACCAGCTTACCTATCTCGGCCAGCTGCTCACAGGACAGGCCGCGTATCAGACGATGGTAGGGCAGGACCACCAGGCCGGGGTCCTGTATCTCCAGCAGGGACATGAGTATGAAGTCGTGGCCACCCTGTTGGATGCCCTTCTCCCTCAGTATCTCGCGATAGCGGAGCGCGGTCTCGTAGCGGTGGTGTCCATCGGCCAGATAGATGGGCGCGGACTTCAGGGACTCGCGTATGGTCTCCACCTCCGTCTCGTCGGAGATGCCCCAGAGCTTGATGCCCATGCCGTCGAAGCCGGTATCGACCAAGGGGGCTTTCTCGGCCGCCTCGTCTATCAGGGCGCCGATCTGCGGCGTGGGCGAGCGGTATATGCCCATGAGTGGACTCAGGTTGGCGGCGGTGGCTGTGAGTAGCTCCAGCCTGTCCTTCTTGGGCCCCTGCGAGGTCTCCTCGTGAGGCAATACGACCCTCCGGGAGAACTCCTCCAGCCGCACGCGGGCCACCAGGGAGCGGCGCGACATTACGCGGCCGCGATGTGGAAACTCCTCCTGGAGGACGTAGAAGGACGCCTTCTCCTCCGGGAGCAGCGCTCCGTTGCTCAGCCACTCCTCCAGCAGGGACGAGGCCCTGGTGTAGCGGTTGGACTCCGCGTAATCCGCGGGGGTGTCCATCCCCAACTCCAAACGCACGGCGTTGTAGGGGCTTCTCTTGTGCAGCGTTGCTTGGCGCTCCGGGGAGATGACGTCGTATGGAGGGCACAGCAGTTGCCCCAGGTCTTCGCCAAGCCGGCTGCTGTAGCGTATTCCATTGAAAGGCTGAACGTCTGCCATAGTCAGGTCTCACCAAGTACAAGGGTAGGGTTCACTGCGTAAGTATAGCGGGCTCGCGTCAAAGCGTCTAGGGATTGCGCTTTCTCCACAGGAGCTGGTTCTGGCGTATGACGCCGTTCATACTGAGCTTGTCGAAGTAAGTGAGCGGTGCAGCTACGCCCGCAACCTACTCGTTCATATGGTTCGACAGGCTCACCACGAGCGGGCAAGGGAACCCACTTCCGCTCACCCTGAGCTTGTCGAAGGGCGTGAGCGGGGAAGGGGAGTGGCTCTGCAACCGACGTTGGCATTACCAACATGTGTTGAGAATACCCGCGTACGGAGGGCTTGGCATAGGCCGATAGGGCAGGGGGTATCCTCAGTAAAGCCAATTGCCGGCCTGCCACACGAACTGCGCGTGCGTGTTAAAATACCTCACAGAACCATCAGGAGGACACCTCATGCTGCCTATTGCCGAAATTGCCCGCGCTATGGGGCTGGACGATAAGCTGGTCATACCCTACGGCCATTTCAAAGCTAAGGTAAGCCTGGATGCGCTCCATTCCAACGGACATCGAGGCAAGCTGATCGTGGTCACAGCCATGACACCGACGCCGGCAGGCGAGGGCAAGACGACAATCGCCATAGGTCTCACCCAGGCTATGGGACGGATGGGATACCGCGTGGCTGCTACTCTCCGTGAACCGTCACTGGGTCCGATATTCGGCATCAAGGGTGGAGGCGCCGGTGGAGGCGCGGCGCGAGTGGCGCCAGAGGACGAGATCAACGTCCACTTCACCGGAGACGCCCACGCCGTGGGAACAGCGCACAACCTCCTTTCGGCGTTGACGGACAACGCGGCCCAGCGAGGCCGCATAGACGGTTTCACGCCGGACGGGATCACCTGGCGGCGCGTGGTTGACATCGAGGACAGGGCGTTGCGCTCCATCGTGACCGGCCTGGGGGGCGCAAGAAACGCTCCAATCAGAGAGTCCGGCTTCGACATCGTCACCGCGTCGGAGGTCATGGCAATCCTTGCTCTGTCCTCCGGCTTGGATGACCTTAGACTGCGGCTATCCAGGGTGGTCGTCGGATTCACCAAAGACGGCCGGCCCGTGACCGCGGAGGATGTGGACGCCGTTGGCTCCATGCTGGCGCTGCTCAGGTATGCGATTCAGCCGAACCTGGTGCAGACGCTGGAAGGCCAGCCTGTCCTGGTCCACGCAGGGCCCTTTGGCAACATAGCCCACGGCTGCAACTCCGTTGTGGCCGACCGGCTTGCCCTTGCTCACAGCGACTACGTGATCACAGAGGCTGGCTTTGGGGCGGATCTGGGCTTTGAGAAGTTCATGCACATCAAGGCGCGCTTCAATGACCTGGAGCCCGCAGCCGTGGTACTGGTGTCCACCGTGCGGGCGGTCAAGTACCACGGGGGCGTTGCTCGCCGGGATCTCGACAGCCCCGATGAAACAGCGATCTCGAAGGGCATGGCGAACGTAGAGCACCTCGTTGGCGTCATCCGCTCCTTTGGGCTTCCCGTGGTCGTGGCAATCAACCGCTTCCCCACCGATACGCCCGGCGAGATCTCCATAGTGAAGAGACGCGCGGAGGCTGCGGGCGCTATGGCGGCCGTGGAGAGCGATGTCTTCCGGCGCGGCGGCGAGGGCGGCGTCGATTTGGCCAATGCGGTGATGGATGCGGCCGGCGGCCCCACTCCACAAGTGCAGTACCTCTACCCCGAAGAGGCCACAACCGAGGAGAAGGTGTTGACCCTGGCGGAGAAGGTCTACTCTGCCGGCGACGTAGCATGGAGCGCAAGAGCCAGGCGGCATCTCCGGACGTTCGACAGCCTGGGCTGGGGGGCCCTGCCGGTGTGCATCGCCAAGACCCACCTCTCCATCTCAGACAATCCCCGCCTTAGGGGAAAGCCCACAGGATACACCTTCCAGGTATCGGATGTCAGAGCGTCCATAGGCGCAGGCTTCATCTACCCCATATCGGGCTCCATAATGACCATGCCAGGCCTGCCTGGCGCTCCGCGAGCCCTGGACGTGGACAATAGGGGCAACATCCTTGGTCTCTAGCGCCCCTGCGTAGCATGCCATGCTGCCACGCAGGGCGAAGTGGGGCGTCTCCCCAAAACCGCCGTTTCAGTCTATACTTACATCCGGCGTGGGGCTGTAGCTCAGATGGGAGAGCGCCTCCTTTGCACGGAGGAAGTCAGGGGTTCGAGTCCCCTCAGCTCCACCAGCAATCTGCGAATGTATTGGATTGAGTCGAGAGGCCATTCACGTAGCTGTACTAGCGCAAGCAAAGACCATCACAAATGGTCACCAACTGGAGTCGGAGAACAATGCCGGGACTTGCCATGAGGTCTGCCGGATTGATCATCATCGTCGTAATGCTCGCCATTACCACCGCCTGCGACCCCAGTGACGAACCCGCGCCGACCGCAACGCCCGCGCCTACTCCGGTTCCTGCGACTGCGACTCCCGCGCCGACGGCTACTCCAACGCCGACTCCGATTCCGGTGACTGCCACGCCGGCGCCGACCGCCACTCCTAAGTCCGTCTCAACCCCCGCGCCGACCAGCGCTGCCACCCCTACCCCTCAGGGCGGTCGGTTCGCGGCCATCAGCAGTGGCTATTTACATACCTGCGCGCTCACCCAAGATGGGGCCCCCGTCTGATGGGGCAGCAACAGGTACGGCCAGTCGTCGCCCCCGGAGGGCGAAATCTTCATCGACATCAGCAGCGGTGGTGAGCACACCTGCGCGCTCACCCAGGATGGGACCGCCGTCTGTTGGGGCAGCGACAGTTCCGGCCAGTCGTCGCCTCCGGAGGGCGAAAACTTCACCGCGATTTCCAGCGGAAATTCCCACACGTGCGCGCTGCGGGAGGACGGTACGGTGGCCTGCTGGGGCCGCGACGGATTTGGTCAACCGGCGCCGCCTGAGGGCGAGCGCTTCGCCGCCGTTAGCGTCGGCGAGTGCTATACGTGTGCTTTGCGCAGCGACGGTTCCCCTGTCTGCTGGGGCTATAGTCATACCGGCGCGGCAAATCCACCACCCAACGACCGTTTTACCGCCATCAGCAGTAGCGAAGGCCACACCTGTGGACTGCGTAGTGACGGCTCGGTTGCCTGCTGGGGTCTGGTTCCTCCTATAGATGCCTCTCCGCTATGGAACGACTTTGGACAGGCTTCGCCGCCGGAAGGAGAGCGGTTCATGGCAGTTAGCAGCGGACGGCTCCACACCTGCGCGCTTCGAGAGGATGGTGAGCCTATCTGCTGGGGCGTGGATGCGACACCGGAAGACGAGCGCTTCATATCAGTTTCTGGGTATTGGTCGCCAGTTAGCGTGGATGGAATACCGTTGGAAGACGAACGCTTTACCACGATCAGTAGCGGCAGCAACCAGACCTGCGCGCTTCGAGAGGATGGCACTGATCGCTGCTGGGGACCTCATGGGGTGTCCAGTAGATTCCGACTGATTAGAGACGGAGATTTCCTGGAGGACGAACAGTTCACCGCCATAGGCGTTTCGGGCTTCGCCTGCGGGCTTCGCGAGAATAGCTCGGTAGCCTGCTGGTCAGCGGGTTTCTGGCAACCCGACTCACCGCCTGAGGACCACCGCTTCAAAGCTATCGGCGTTAGTGGCGACCAAGCCTGCGCTTTGAGGGGAGATGGCGTTCTCGTTTGCTGGGTGTGGTTTTACGACGATGCAGTGCTCGTGGACGATGGACCACTCATTGCCATTAGCCCGGGCGCCCCTGTCTGTGGGCTGCGCGAGGACGGCTCTCCCATCTGTTGGGACTACCCCGAGTTCGACAAGGTATCAGTCCCGGAGAGTGAACGCTTCACCGCTATAAGCGCCGGGAGTGGTTACGCCTGCGGACTGCGCTATGATGGAACTCCTGTCTGCTGGCTGATGGGGGATCGGATCTCTATGGGCCCACCTCCGGAGGGTGAGCGCTTCACCGCTATAAGCATCGGCCCGAGCCACGCCTGCGCGCTCCGTGAGGACGGCTCTCCTGTCTGCTGGGGCGACGATTTCGCTGGACAGGCTTCGCCGCCGGAGGGCGAATATTTTACCACTATCAGTAGTGGCAGCAATCACACCTGCGCCCTCCGTGAGGATGGTTCACCTGTATGCTGGGGTTGGAACGACTATGGCCAAGCATCGCCGCCGTAAAATGTTGATGCTGGCGCTGACTCGTCTCTGTCATGGAGAGTGCATCATCCCTTACCCTTACAAGGGCTTACAACGCGACCTCCCAGCGAAAAGTTCGCAATTCAGTCTTACACGGCCCCCCATCTTACAACTAAGGCCACAGTGGGCTCGAATTTGCCCGCAGTAGCCTACGACCTATAACCGTCTACAGAAGCATTGGCGCCTCAACTTAGCTCCACCCAGGTGGACAGAATAGCGTATCTTCGTGTTACAGTCTTGTAGGTAGCAGGCATGCGCCGCCTGGGCGGTCTCCGCTCTAAAACCGCACGGGCCTGGCGGACGTATATCAGTTTGTAGCTTCCCTTGGGAAAGTGACATGGCGCATCCTTGGGCCAACGTTTTCATCCTGATAGTGGGCGGCCTTTCCCTGTTGAGCGGCTTCCTTGGGCTCATAGGAGGCTCTCCCGACTGGGCGATTGCCCTCCACGTACATCGCATTTCCGGGTTTGCCCTGGTTGCGCTGCTCCTCTGGAAGGGACGCAATGTCCTCATATCGCTGACCAACAAGGCCAGGTGGCGGCGAAAACCTGCCCTGCTTCTCAGTTCAGTGGCCATACTCCTGTTACTGCTTGCCGCTCTTAGCGTGGGAATAGGGTGGAGCACCAGCGGCTACTTCGCATACCTGGGATTCAGCGGGGTCAGCTGGCACATATACTTGTCTCTATTGCTCGCTCCCTTCGTTGCGTGGCACGCCTTCACCCACTCTTGGACCCTGCGCCCCCGTTTCTGGGTCGAAAGGCGGTCCTTTCTAAGACTCGCCGGGCTCACTATTGCCGGTCTCGCCCTGTGGCGCGCGGGGGAGCTTGCAGTCAATGTCTTGAACCTTCCCGGAGAGGACAGGCGATTTACCGGGTCATACGAGCGGAGAAGCTTTGCCGGCAACGCCTTTCCCACCACGTCCTGGTTGAACGACGACCCGGAACCGGTCAACCAGGATGCTTGGCGTTTGAATGTTTCTGGACTCGTCCGGCATGGCGTGACCTTTGAGTTGGCAGACCTGACCCGCAGCCCTGAAAAAGTCACCGCCGTTCTGGATTGCACCGGGGGCTGGCATTCCACTCAGGAGTGGGAGGGAATGCCCTTGAAAGACGTCTTGCAGTCCGCAGGAGTGGAGCCCGGCGCTGGCAGCGTCACGGTGCGCTCCGTGACGGGTTACCAGCGAAGGTTTTCGCTGAAAGAAGCCGACAAATACTTGTTGGCCACCCACGTCGGCGGGGAACCAATCTCTCATGGGCACGGCTTCCCGGTGCGGTTAGTAGCCCCCGGCAAACGGGGTTTCGAGTGGATAAAGTGGGTGGACTCCATTTACGTAAACGACACTGGGAAATGGTGGCAGCCGCCTGTTCCTCTCACCTGAGCCGGATTGAGGGGGGTGGCGGCCGCTGTCATCGCCGCAATTCATTGGCAAATAATGCGGCGGACTACGGATACAGGACACTAGCCCGATTCGGACCAGTGACCGAGTACGCATTCCTATCGGGCGTTGTCAGACCCATGAACAACGCTGGTAAAGACAAACCCCAACCTCAATTCACATACATCTCTTGACACTAAGGTCCGACCGGCCTCCTCGACTATGTCGCCAATTTGGGATAAAATCGGAATACACGCCAACCATCCATGGGAAACGGTGAAGATGGCGCAGGAGCCCGGCGCTGCATGTGGGGGAGACGGGATGGCATAGTCGCGTGGGGTATCGGCTTGAATGACGTCTGGACGGAGGTGAGCAATGGCGCAGATCGAGGCTAGAGCGACAGCAACGCCCGGAGCCCTGGGAGGAGTGCGGGTCGTAGACTTCACCTGGGTGCGAGCGGGACCATGGGGTGCCCGCTGGTTGGGGACCCTGGGCGCCGAGGTCATCAAGGTGGAGTGGCCTTTGAATGAACGGGGAAGAGGAGGAGGCTTCACAACCCCCCAGGGCGTGGAGGTCAACCTCAACACGTCGGGCAACTTCAATGACACCAACTGCAATAAGCTGAGCCTATCGCTTAACGTACGCACTCCCAGGGGACTCGACCTCATCAAACAGCTGATCTCTGTCTCGGACGTGGTACTGGAGAACTTCAGCTCCCGGGTCATGGAGAGCTGGGGCTTGGGCTACGACGAGCTTCGAAAGCTCAAACCGGACATCGTCTACGTCTCCCAGGCCGGGTTTGGTCATACGGGGCGCTACCACCACTATCAGACCAACGGCCCCTCCGCCCAGGCCTTCTCGGGAATGACGTATCTCTCAGGTTTGCCCGGTGAGCCGCCGGCCGGCTGGGGCTGGTCCTATCTGGACGACACGGGTGGGATGTACGTAGCCCTGTCCACCCTAACCGCGTTATACAGGCGCAACGTGACCGGCCAGGGTCAGCACGTGGACCTATCCCAGATGATTATCGGCGTCACTCTCAACGGACCGGTCTTTCTGGACATGACCGTCAATGGCAGGTCGTCCATCAGAGAGGGGTATCCACCCGGCAATCGCGCCCATTGGCCCAATACACCCCTTGTAAACAACTACCGAGGCCCCACCGTAGCGCCCCACAACGCCTACCGCACAGCGCCAGGGGGTTACAACGACTGGTGCGCCATTGTCTGCCTCTCGGACGAGGAGTGGAGGCGTCTGGTACAGGTCATGGGCTACCCCGCGTGGGCCGCAGACCCCAAGTACGCAACGGCGATGGGTCGACTAGGGAATCAGGAAGAGTTGGACCGTGGCATAGAGACGTGGACCCAAACCCTGGAGAAGTACGATCTGATGGAGCGGTGCCAGGCGGCCGGAGTCCGTGCCATGCCTGTCCAGAGCAACGAAGACCGGGTTGAACACGACCCACAGCTCAGACACCGTGAGATGTATTTGCCATTGGAGCATCCAATTCTGGGGTCGTACAAGCTCCAAAACGCTCCCTTCAAGATGTCGGAGAGCCCTGCCTCAAACCGCATTCCGTCCCCTCTGATAGGCCAGCACAACCAGGAGATAGTGGAGGGATTGCTGGGAGTTAGCCATGAGGAGTTCGTGGCGGCATATGAGGACGGCACCCTGTGGCCTGCCACCCTGGACCGCTTCCCCTACATGGACGACACGATCAATTCAGGGCCTCTTGACGCGCCTGAGGAGCCTCCCACGGCTCCAAGACCTGCCGCGAATGAACACGCCGCGGGGTCTGCCGACACAGGTCCCCTGCATGGGCTGAGGGTGCTGGAGATTGCCGACCAGAAGGGCCAATGGTGCGGAAAGCTCATGGCCGATCTGGGCGCGGATGTGGTAAAGATCGAACCACCTGGCGGAGAGTCGACCCGCCAAGTGGGCCCCTTCATGGGCGACCTGCCCCATCCAGAGCGTAGCCTCTCCTTCTGGCACTACAACACCTCCAAGCGGGGCGTCACACTGAACCTTGAGACCGAGGACGGCAGAAGCCTATTCCGTCGCTTGGCATCGACCGCGGACGTGATACTTGAGACGCTCCCGCCGGGCTATCTGCCGTCTCTGGGTCTGGGCTACGATGACCTCAAGGGTGAGAACCATCGCCTCATTATGTGCTCCCTGACTCCCTTCGGCCAGACCGGCCCGTGGCGCGACTATCTTACCGCGGAGATGGTTCAGCTGGCGGCAGGGGGGCAGATGGGTTGCTGCGGCTACGATGAGGAGGTCCCGGACGCGCCGCCCATCGCTGGTGGGGGAGGGCAGGCCTGGCACATGGGGAGCCACTATGCTTACATCGCCATTATGGCAGCGCTGGTGTACCGTACCGCCACCGGGAAGGGCCAGTACATTGATTCCTCGGTACACGAGGCGTGCGCCCTCACCACTGAGCCCGCCGTGCCTATCTACATCTACAGGGGCGAGGTGGTGCTCAGGCAGACAGGACGCCATGCCTTCCCCACAATACGGCCCAAGACCCAGTTCCGCTGCAAAGACGGCAAGTTGGTCAATCTTATGATGGGCTTTGGAATTCCTCCCAGAGAACTGCGCGTGCTGGCTGAGTGGATGGATGGCTACGGAGTGGCCGACGACCTTCTGGAGGAGCAGTACAATGACCCGGCGGTTATCCAGGAGAAGACATCCCATATCATAGAGGTTGTGGGCAAGTTCATAGGTGGACTAACGCAGGAAGAGGCATATCACGGGGCGCAAGAGCGAGGAGTCAACTGGGGCGCAATACGCACCCCGGACGACCTCCTGGATGATGGCCATCTCCACGACCGAGGATTCTGGTCGCAGGTGGAGCACCCGGAGCTTGGGCGCTCCTTCACGTATCCAGGCCCAGCCGGAATATGGAACGATTCGCCTTGGCGGATCTCCCGAAGAGCTCCTCTAGTCGGCGAGCACAACGAGGAAGTGTTGTGTGGAGAGTTGGGCCTCACCAGGGCAGACCTGGGCCTCTTGACCGAGGGTGGCGCCATCTAGGTGTGGGGGATCCGTAGTTCGCCACACTGTTCGTGGGCTTTCTGATAGGACATGGCGCCGGATGCTTGCCCGGACCAGAGTAGCGGGCAAGCGCCGGCGCTGCGCTGCCATACTCCTGCCTGCCCTCGCTGGACCTCAGCGACATTCTTGAGGTGGAGTATGACATCCTTCCGGAAATAACTCATTTCCTGCAACTGCGAAAACCGTGTGAGTGCGCTGCGGAAGCGCGTCGATTACTTGGTCCCATTCCCCTGACCTGATTGCCTCTAACCCACGCGTACGCAGCCCTCGCTCGCATGGTTCGACAGGCTCGCCACGAACGGGCGTAGGGGGCACGAACGGGCAGGGGCGCCATGAACGGGTAGGGGGTATGAACGGGCCTTATCTTTTCCGTTCGTCCCCGTATCAAGTACGGGGCAGGCTCTGAGCTTGTCGAAGGGCGTGAGCGGGGCACCTTCAACCGTCATTCCTGCGAAAGCAGGGGTCTAAGGCATGGGCAGCTACCACCTTATATAAACCATTCCTGCGAAGGCAGGAATCCATCCCTGTGGCGCGGGGCAGGGGTGGCCCCAGACGCGCTGCGGGCCCCTCACCCAGGTGAGGGGCCCGCTATCGTCGGTTGGCATTGCCGCCGTCAGTCTCTAGCCTTCAGGCGGTTGGCCTTTGCCCTTAGGTCGCTGCGTTGCGGCGCTGCATCAGTACCACGCCTCCCGCCACGCCCGCGACTATCAGTATCAGGATGGCGACCAGCCATATCGGGAACCCGCCGCCCTCATCAGCCGGCGTGGCTGTTGGGGCTGGCGTGGCCGTTGGCGCCGGCGTCGCCGTTGGTTCCGGCGTCGCTGTTGGTTCCGGCGTGGCCGTTGGTTCCGGCGTGGCCGTTGGGGCGGGAGGAATGGGCGCCACCACCACTAGCAGGTCCTGCGTGGCGAAGTGGCCGTATGGGTCGGTTGCGGTTATCGTGATGTTGGACTCGCCGGCGGTGAGCGGGGTTGTGGTCAGAACGCTCAAGCCCTCCGGTAGGTCTGCCACCACAGCGTCCGCGTTGTCCGACTCCACCGTGTAGGCCAGCTCATCGCCGTCCGCGTCCGTGAAGTACTCACTTACGTCGACTTCCTGAGAGGCCCCGCCGGCCCTCATGGCCTGGGTTTGTATGGAGCCCACCGCCTCCGGCGGGGTGTTGGCCCTCACCGAGACCTCCTGCATGGCGGTCTCATCGAAGCGGTCCATGGCGGTTATGGTCACCGTTGCCTCGCCTGGCGCCACCCACGTCATCGTGAGCAGGCTGCCGGTAATGGCCACGGTTATCGCCTCCACGTTGTCGGACTCCGCCGTGTAGGTCAGGTTGTCGCCGTCCCCGTCTGAGAAGAACGGGTCTATGTCCATTGTCAACGGCTCCGCGCCAACCACCTGGTCCTCAATCATGCCTTCCGCCTCCGGCGCCACGTTGGCCGGCTGAACCGTTATGGCGAACGACTGGAACGCCCTCCCGCCCGTTGGGTCTACGGCTATGACCGTCATAGTGGTCGTGCCTGGCCTGACCATGTTGAACACCACCGTGCTGCCCCTTATGGATGCCGTCACCACCGATGTGTCGGACGATGTTGGCATGTAGCGCAGCCTGTCGTTATCCGGGTCACGGAAGAACTCGCTCACGTCAAGCGTGCTGTTGGCGCCTATCATGATGATCTGTTCCGGGATGGTCCCCACCTTGTTGGGAGGGGTGTTGGGCGCCGCCACGCGCCGGGCCAGCGCAAACTGGCTGAAGCTCATTATGTTATTGACCGTGATGACGCCCGTGGAGTTGTCGCCGCTGGGTGTCACGGTATAGCACTCGCTGGTGGAGCCGTCCGCGCACATGTCCACCTCGGCCCAGGGCGACGAGGCGTCCGCGCGCTTGTGCAGTGTGAACGAGCTCTCCCTGTACCTGAGCGCGCTCCATGCGGCGCTGTCCAGCCCCAGCTCTATGGAGGCCGGACGGGTCAGGTCGCCGGCGGTGGAGCGCTCAACACTCACGCACAGCCGGACGGTGCGTGAGCCTATCTTGATGGTGCAGTTGTCTTTTGCAAGGGAGACCTCAGTTATCCCTGCGTCAAAGGGGGCGTACACCGTCCCAGTCACGCCCGCAGGGGCCGTGTCTGCCGGGGTTGCCGGCGCCGGCTTGAGGGTTACACTCAGCGTTAAGTTGGGTATGTCGGCTGAGGTTGGCGTTGCCGAGTGGCCTGCCTCACCGTCGACCAGTGCCATGACCTTGAAGGAGGCGAACTCGCCGTTGGTAAGCGCATAGTCGCCAAGGTCGGCGTCCGCCTTGGCGTAGAGCTTTTTGACGAACTCCTTGACGCAGGTCAGCGTTCCCAAATCGAGGTCCGGCTCACAGTTGGGCGGTGGAAGGTAGGTCAACATGAATTCGCCGCGCGACACGTCGGCCTGGCTGTTAAGCCCGCTGCCAAACCCGACCCCCTTTTCCTTTGCCTCGGTGGTCACTAAGGAGGTTATGGACCCGATTTCAAAGTCGGCCGACAGGCTTGTTTCCGGGTTGATGTCTTCCGCAGCAACCTGGTACGTTGCAGTGAATCGCAGCGTGAGCTCCGTCTCGCCGGCCACCAAGAGAGTCGTGACATTGCCGTCGGCATCCACCGGTTCTATCTTGAACGTCCAACCGGCTGCGACGGTGGTTGCGACCCCACTGGCGGTGTTGGACTCAAGGCTGGGCACATCAGTGATGAAAGTGGTCACAGCCCGCACCTGGAAGTAGTAGGTCGTGCCGGCCGTCAGGGCCGGGGCAGCAGCTCCGGCAGCGAGGGTGAGTTCGAGTGCCAGTGGATTTGTTGCGTCTGTATCAGCCCAATCTCCTGCGGCGGCGGCAAGCCAGTCCGGGGCCTCGTTGATATCCAGCTGGCTGGTATACCGGTACTGGTACTTGGTAATGGCGGGCATATCTTCATAGGGGGTGGGGGCGGACCAGCTGAGGGTAGCAGCGCCCTTCTTGGAGACTACCGTCAGGTCAGTAGGCGCAGTCGGCGTCCCGGGAGTGGCCGTCACCTCGTCACCCGCGTTGCCTCCGGCGCTGATTGGAGGGGTAGCCGATGCATCTCTGATGTATGCGCGCACCTGGAAGGTGTACGCCGTGCCGTTGGTGAGGCCGGTTACATCCTGGCTTACCGTTTCTCTCCCGGATGTATCGGCATCGGCCCACGCAGTATATATGCCGCTGGACTTGTAACGGTACTGGTACTTGGTGACGGCGGTGTCACTTGCTATGGTCCAGTCCAAGGTTACCTGCTGGGCGCCGGCGGTGGCGGTGAGGCCGGTCACCGCGGCCGGGCCGGTCATTACCGTCACGTCCGCGGTTTCAGCGCCATTCACACTTTCATGGACGGCTCTCAGCTTGACGTAGTACGTCGTGCCAAGGGTTTGGGTGAGGCTGGAGGAGGGTATCGTCGCTGACTCCGTGTTCTCGTCTGAGCCTGAGATACTCACCCAGGTACACGTGACGCGGTTGAGGAGGTGTCCTCAAGCAGTACTCGAAGGAAGTGACGGCAAGTGAGGGCACATCCCAATTCAAATCGATCGTGTTCTTTGCCACGCCTGGAACAGCGGTGAAGTTGACCGGCGCAGGCGAACTATGGCCGCCAAAAACCATTGCGGGCAGAAGGACTGTCAGGGACATGAGCAGGAGAATGGCCGCGGCCGCAACGGGCCAAGCCCTCCATCGGTTGGCCCCCCCGTCGCGCCCCTTGGGCTTAATAGAGTAGTAGCGGGAAGAGAGAAAATCTATAGGTCGCATTTACGAAGACCTCCTAATTTAGATGCTGAGTTCAGCATGAATCAACGCGCTATCGCAACGTGCTCCAAAGGGCCGTTTTGTGAGTGAGCAATCGAAAAACCATACCCAATGGGGAATTCTACCACGCATGTCAAGAAATGGATAGGGGTTAATTGCGAGTTATTGGCGGAAATTTGGGGCATGTGGCCCTCCCACCCCATGACCCCCCACCCGCTCATAGTGAGCATACACCCGTTCAGGCCCTTCGACAAGCTCTGAGCTTGCCCCGTGCTTGATACGGGGACGAACGGGAAGGGGAATCGTTCACGCGGGTATATATAGAGGAGGGGAGGGGGGATGGATTCCTGCTCCCCGTTTCCACGAGGACAAGCTTCGCAGGAATGGTTGCGGGCGCCCCAGCTTGACCATGCAAACCCATCGTACCTATAATAGCATGGCTCAATCCCAACCGAGGACGCACGACGCATGACCACGGACACACTGCTGAAGGACTTGCAGGAGCTGCAAGCCAGGGCGCTGACTGCGCTGGAGGAGTCCTCGTCATCCGAGGCGCTTGAGCGGTGGCGCGTGGCCTTCCTGGGCCGCCGCGGCGAGCTGACCCAGGCGCTGCGAGGGCTGGCGTCCATTGCGCCGGAGGAACGGCGCGTGGTTGGGGCGGCGGCCAACGGCGTGAAGGCCGTCCTTGAGGAGCGATTGGCCTCGGCGGAGGAGTCGGTCAAGGCCGCGCAGCTTGCGGCGCTTGCGGAGCAGGGACGGATAGACGTCACGCTGCCGGGCAGGCCGCTGTCGCTGGGCCGTCTTCATCCCACCACGCAGATAGTGCGTGAGATATGCGACGCCTTCGTCTCGATGGGCTTCCAGGTGGTGGAGGGCCCGGAGGTGGAGTGGGATCGCTACAACTTCGAGATGCTGAACATCCCCAAGGACCATCCAGCGCGGGACATGTGGGACACCCTCTGGATCGACTACCGGGACGAGAACGGCGAACGGCCCATGCTGCTTCGCACCCATACATCGCCGGTGCAGATTCGCACGATGGAGACCAGCCACCCTCCTATAAGGGTAGTGGCGCCCGGCAAGTGCTACCGCTACGAGGCCACGGACGCCACCCACGAGTGGCACTTCTACCAGGTGGAGGGCCTGGCCGTGGACGAGGGCATCACCTTCGCCGACATGAAGGGAACACTCTACGAGTTCGCGCGGCTGATGTTCGGAAGCGAACGCAAGGTGCGGTTCCGCGTGGACTACTTCCCATTCGTGGAGCCCGGCGCTGAGATGTCGATCGACTGCTTTGTGTGCAAGGGCCGGGGCTGTAACGTCTGCAAGGGATCGGGCTGGATTGAGATCATGGGCGCAGGCATGGTGAACCCCAAGGTGCTGGAGGGCGTGGGCTACGACCCGTCCCGCTACACGGGCTTTGCCTTTGGCATGGGGCCGGAACGCATCGCCATGCTCAAGTACGGCATAGACGATATACGCCTCTTCTACAGCAACGACCTGCGCTTCCTGCGGCAGTTCTGAAAGGCGGCGAGCAATGGGCATAACCTCCGTGGACGCTGAGGCAGTAGGGCCAACGGGAAGTCGGGCGCCGGTACGCCTGATGGTGGACAGCGGGGCAACTTACTCCCTGCTTCCGGAGGACGTGTGGAAGGCCATTGGCCTGGAGCCGACGCGGGAGATGAGCTTCTCGCTGGCAGACGGGACGCAGGTTGGGCGCCGCATATCGGAGTGTTGGCTGGAGCTTGAGCAGGGCGAAGGCCACTCGCCGGTCATCCTCGGAGAGCCCGGCGACGGCGGACTGCTGGGTGTAGTGACCCTGGAGATTCTGGGACTTGTGCTGAACCCGTTCAGCCGCACGCTTCACCCAATGCGGGCTATGCTGGCGAGTATTAGCTAGCGCCGCGACCACCTATTTTGGAGACCCATATCCTACCAATAGGGCATAAATCGCTATGAAAACGCCTTTGTCCTGGCTCAGAGAGTACGTTGATATTGACCTGCCTCCGGCGGAGCTGGCCCACCGGCTGACTATGTCCGGGACGGAGGTTGGGAGCATCGATGTTGTGGGCGGCTCCTGGGACAACGTGTTTGTGGGATACGTGGCCAGCGTTAACCCACATCCCAACGCGGACCGGCTGAGGCTGGCGACGGTCAGCCTGGAAGGCGAGGAGTTGACCGTCGTATGCGGCGCTCCCAACATCGCCGCGGGGCAGAAGGTGGCCTTCGCCAGAGTGGGCGCGCGCCTGGTCGACGCCCGGACGGGAAACGTGGAGACGCTGAAGGCGGCCAGGATACGCGGCGTGGAGTCGGCGGGCATGGTCTGCTCCGAGCGCGAGCTGACGCTTGGCGACGACCACGAGGGGATCCTGGTCCTGCCGGAGGACGCGCCGCAGGGCAGGCCGCTGCAGGAGTACCTGGGAGACGTGGTCTTTGACCTGGATGTCACGCCCAACCGGCCGGACTGCCTGTCCGTGCTGGGCGTCGCCAGGGAGATAGCGGCGCTCACGGGCGCGGCGATTAGGGAGCCGGACATCTCCTATCCTGAAGAGGGCGAGCCTGTCGAGGGCCTGGTAGACGTAGAGATAGTCGACCCTGCGCTGTGTCCCCGGTACACCGCAAGCCTGGTTCAGGGAGTACGGGTCGGCCCGTCGCCCCGGTGGATGCAGGACAGGCTTCTGAAAGCGGGGCAGCGTCCCATCAACAACGTGGTGGACGTGACCAACTACGTGATGCTGGAGTACGGCCAGCCCCTGCACGCCTTCAACTACGCGACTCTACGGGACGGCAGGATCATCGTGCGGCCCGCACATGAGCAGGAGACCTTTGTAACCCTGGACGATGCCGCGCATACCCTGAACCCGCCCATGCTGGTCATTGCGGACGCCCAACGCTCCGTGGCGCTGGCCGGGATTATGGGCGGCCTCAACACGGAGATGACCGACGATACAACCACCGTGCTGCTGGAATCGGCCAACTTCGACCCCATCAACACGCGCCGCACGTCCCAGTCCCTGCGGCTGCGCAGCGAGTCGTCATCTCGGTTCGACAAGGGGCTGCAGCCGGAGCTTGCGGAGGCGGCCTTGAGACGCGCTACCCGGCTGATACTCCAGCTTGCGGGCGGTAAGGTGTGCAAGGGCATCGTGGACGCCTACCCACAGCCCGCGGAGAGGCCGGCTGTCCGCCTAACCCTGGCTAGGCTGAAGAAGACGCTTGGCATCGAGCCCACCCTGGGACAAGTGAGCGACATCCTGACATCGCTGGGCTTCTCAGTCGCCGCCGAATCCGAAGACGCCCTGACGGTCGCCGTCCCGTACTGGCGCAGCGACGTGACCCAGGAAGACGACCTTGTGGAGGAGGTGGCCCGCATCATCGGCTACGATGAGCTGCCGATAACCATGCTGTCCACGCCCGTCCCGCACCGCTATCCCCAGCCGGCGCTGGAGGCGCGGGATCGGGTGAAGGACCTGCTGGTGGATTGCGGAATGCAGGAGACCATATCTTACTCTCTAACCAGCGCGGCAGCCCTGGAGAAGACGCAGCCGCCGGAGGGGCCCCTCCCGTCGCTGAGGGTAGCCAACCCCATGAGCGGGGAGTTTGAGGCGCTGCGTCCCACCCTTCGCAGCAGCATCCTCTCCACGCTGGCGGCCAACCTGCGCCACAGCCGGGAGGGGATACGACTGTTTGAGGTGGGGCGGGTGTACACGCCTCAGCCCGGCGGGCTGCCGCTTGAGCGGGAGACCCTGGTGGGTGTTGTGGCCGGGCCACGCGCGCAGGAGGGCTGGCTGGGAGATAGTGGACAGATGGACTTCCTGGACGCCAAGGGCATCCTTGAGACCTTCCTGGGCAGACTCCGGGTAGATGGCTCATTCCAGCCTGCCGAGGATTCGCTGTTCATGCCGGGCCGATGCGCCCGCATAGAGGTTGGGCAGACACAGATGGGAGTGGTGGGCGAAGTCCACGCCAACATACTTGAGCGATTTGAGATCGACTCCTCGCCGATTGCCCTGTTTGAGATGGACCTGGCAGCGCTCGTGGAGGCCATGCCCCAGGGGCCGCCCCAGTACGAGACACTCCCGCGCTACCCCGGAGCCTACCGGGACCTGGCCGTCGTGCTGGACCGGGATGTGCCGGCCGACCAGGTTCGGCGCATCATCGAGAGGCACCCGCTGGTGGCCCAGGCTACGCTGTTCGACGTCTACGAGGGGTCGGGCGTGCCAGACGGCAAACGCTCCCTTGCCTATCGAGCGCTCCTCCAGCGCTCCGACAGGACCCTAACGGGCGACGAGGTGGACCGGGCGCAGGCAGAGATACTGTCCAGCCTGGAGCGAGAGGCCGGGGCGCAGCTCCGCAGCTAGGCTGCTTTCCTTACACCCGCGCCCTGCCGTGCCAGCAGAGGCAGCCGACGGACGCTCAGTGAGTGGCTAGGGACGTGCTGATCAACGAGAAGCTGAACCTGGCGGTTGTGGGGCCGTTCCGCAGCGACAAGTCGTTCCAGTCCAGCCTCAAAGGGCTGGGGTGGGCTTACGCTGCTTCTCTTTCGCTGGCTGCCGAACCTGGTTGAGGACGCCCTTCAGCTTTCTTCCGGGTTAGCCGTCTCGAACTCTCGGATGCTTTTCACGACTGCTTCCAGCCAATCAATCAAGGCGGTGACTTGAGACTCCTCCAGAACACGGTCTGTTCTATAGGCAATATCGTTAACTCTGCCTGCCTGGACAAACGGGCCGATAGTCAGGGCATCCTTTCTATGTCCCTCAATGACTTCCGGAGGAACGTTAGTCCTCGTGCCAATCGAATCGAAGGCCGTGTAAATCGACTGGTTGTATTTGGTTACACTATGCGGATAGCCGTAGCAGATCACGACACTCCTTTGGTTCAAGACAACGTAAAGAGAAAATCCACTCTTAGTCCACTTGATGTGCATACCTTCCTGCTTGCCCAGAGCCAACACTCTCTCATAAACGTGTATTCCGTTTTCGTCCAACGACCCCAGGAACTCTTCCTCATTGGTCCGGTCCTGAAGTCTCTTGTAAGCTGAGGCGGCCTCGCGGTCCTCAGGCTCGAGCGCTGCGATCTGTTCGCTGACCCGCGGGGTTACATCCTGGCCATGCATCACCAGGAGAAGAACTTCAGCCTGATCAGGGTCGATCTCAAAGAACTCCCGGGAAGGGTTTATTCTGTATGGGTCGAAAGCTGTGTGCAGTGCGTTCTCTACCCTTGCTGCCTCTACGTCCTCAAGTTGGCGCGCTATGACGCACTCAAAGGGGAGTGGCACTCCAGTGGAGTATAGCTCGCTCATTCTCCTCTGAACGTCATCCCTCTCCGTCATGCCGATTTTCACTATTCCCGGCATTGCCGGGTTGGTTAGAACATATACAATGTTGGGCATAGAGGTACTCCTGACTGTCCGTTAGCGTTCCGTCTGCGGTCGGGCTCCGGTGTGGGATATGTCACATTAGCATCACAGCCTCCCGATAGTTTTACCACCTTCTGTATCAGTCGTACAAGCGCCAAGCCGCAACTGGATGGCCCGCGGCCATCGCACGGCTATCGTTGCAATATGGCGCAGACCCCAATCCTCCCATAGCAACCGCCTTCCGCGCTCTGCCGGAGTGTGCCCTCGCTTACGCGCCTCCGTACTACCGCCTCCATAGTTTGCATTACAAACCTATTTGCGCTACAATGTATCTAGATGGCGGAGGCAAGGTCAAGCGGACAGCATCGGCTTATCTTATAATAGCTAAGGAGGCATAATATGCAGGAACCAAGCGGCGAAGCGGAACCCCTTTCACCACAAGAAGGGTGGCAAAGCATTCACTCGACAATGGATGTAACTCGCAGCTCCATGTATCTGGCCGGAACGCCGACGATAATGCTGCTCTGGGCCGCGATAGCCTCGCTGGGAGTCGGCTCGCAGTACGCCATCCTGACGCTGGCATCCGAATTCGCGGAGCGCAGCCCGTGGATTTTCGGAGCGCTGTGGGGTGTTCTGATGGTACCGGGGATGGTGGGAAGCGGGATCATAGGACGTCGGGCCGGCAGGAAGATCGCAGCCGGCGACGCCGCTCGCAGCGCCGGTATAAGAGTGTTCCTCTACTGGCTCGCGGTGGTTGTAGCGGCGTTTCTCATTCCGGCGGCAGCGGGAATGTGGAATGCCGGAGACGGGGACAACATACCGGCCGTCGTCCTGGGCATAGTGTCCCTGGGATACATCCTGTTCGGCATCATGCACCGCCCGGTGTTGGCGGTGGTGGGCGCGGGGTTCGCGGCAGCGTTTTACATTCCCAACTACCTAGTGGATGGCTACGAGGCTATGCTGGTGTCGGCGGCATTGATGCTGGCAGTGGTAGCCTTAGGGGCGTGGTGGATACGCAGGAGCGGCGTCCTGTGACCGACGAGGCCATTGTCCTCAACGAGACCATCCACCAGTCCACCCGCCTGCGAATAATGACTATGCTGGTCTCAATGCCCGAAACGGACAGGCTTGCCTACGGGTTCATTCAGAAGACGCTCGACCTTACCGGCGGAAACCTGACCACCCACCTGCGAAAGCTCGAGGACGCCGATTATCTGACAGTTGCCAAGGAGTTCCAGGACTCCAAGCCGCGCACGTGGTTGCAAGCGACGCCGGCAGGACGCCGCGCTTTTGCCGAGTACCTGTCCAATCTGGAGAGGGCGCTGAACCAGAGGGCGGGACACTGACCGAGCGGTACGGGCAGATCTGTCGCCACATCGGCCCTCACAGCCCACCCTCTCGCATGTTTCACCACGAACGGGCGAGGGAATCACGAATGGTAGACCCCTGCTTTCGCAGGGGTGGTCAGTTGGCGCAGGGGGTTAAAGCGTGAGCAGCTACTACCTTATAGCAACCATTCCTGAGGAAGCAGGAATCCATCCCCTCTCCCGTTCGCATGGTTCAACAGGCCCGCCACGAATGGGCGGGGGAGTTATGAACGGGCCATTTTCCGTTCGTCCCCGTGTCAAGCACGGGGCAGGCTTTGCAGGGGTGGTCCGGTGAGGACACTGCGTTCGCGCCTCCCAACAGAGCCGTCTGGATGTGTTCAGGACGCTCACACAGAAGACACCAGCGCCTTTACAGAGTGCCGTCATCCGGCAGGACTTCAATTTTGCCCGCCATCCTGTTACACTATAATGGCCGTGGCTGATATACTAGCCCACCACAAATCAAAGATGGCAACGTAGCTCAGCGGCAGAGCGGGCGCTTCATAAGCGCTAGGTCGCAGGTTCGAATCCCGCCGTTGCCACATTCAGCCCCCAAGGCGGGCGAAACTCGCCCGGCTGTGGGATCTTCGCAAGCAGATTGCAAGAGGGGAGGAGCAGCGGATAGCGCTCAAAGATCAGGTAGCCTTGGTTACCGGCGCCGGTCGCGGCATCGGCCGCGCCATTGCCTTGGCCTTCGCCGCTGAAGGCGCCCGGGTCGTCGTCACCGGGCGCAACACCGAGCGGCTGGCCCAGGTGGTCGCCGAGATACGGGCCCTGGGCGGAGAGGCGGAAGCCTTCGCCCTGGACGTGACCAGGGAGGAAGACGCCGCCCGCGTGGTGGAGCAGGTCATTGGGGCTTGGGGCCGCATCGACGTGCTCGTCAACAACGCCGGGGTCATTGTCTATGACGTGCCCGTCTGGGCCACTACGGTGGAACAGTGGGACGAGCTGATGAACACCAACCTGCGAGGAATGTTCCTCACCTGCCGCGCAGTTGCGCCCCACATGATGGCCCAAGAGCGGGGCCACATCATCAACATCGGGTCATCGTCCGGCCGGGTGCCGGAGGGCGATTACGGGGCGTACGTCGCCTCAAAGTGGGGTGTTGTAGGCTATACGGCCTCTCTGGCGCACTCCCTTCGTCCCCACGGCATACGCGTCAACGGCATCAACCCGGACTGGGTGGATACGGACATGGCCAGGGCCTCCAACCCTGGCGGAGACCCGGACTGGATAACCGCGGAACAGATAGCCCAGGCAGCGCTGTACCTGGCGGCGCACTCGCCCAAGCTTATGACCGGGCAGTTCATCGACATGTTTGGCGTCTGAGCCTAAGGCAAATTAAGCGAGGTTTAAGATATGAGTAACAACCCCGACATTTCAGCGACCTTCTACAGGAGTCACGCACAGCGTTACGCAGAAGTGACGCACGGCTTCATCCAATCCATATACAACAAAGTCTCCCATCCGGGGCTCAAAGGCGACCTGGATCTGATGGACCGCCTCCAGGAGATGGTCCCCGACGGCGCCAGAGGACTGGATGCCGGATGCGGCGCCGGCGCTCGCGACGTCTTCTTCTACCGGCGGAAGGGGTATGACGTCTACGGGGTAGATGCCATAGAGGAGAACATCCAGGAAGCGCGCAGGCTTCACCCGGAGATCGCTCGGCGGGTGGCCGTCGCCGACCTCCGCAAGCCTCTCGACTACCCGGACGCCTTCTTCGACTTTGTGCTGTGCAACGCGGTCATACAGCACATCGCCCGGGATATAGTCCTGCAGGTTACCCTGCCGGAGCTGGCCAGGGTGCTCAAGCCCGGTGGGGTTCTCCAGCTTATGTTCAAGGTCGGAAGCGGCATTGCAACCGTCTACGATAAAGATTACGGCGAGGACAGGGCATTCCAACTCTACGGCGCAAAAGAGGTGACGAGTCTCCTGGCGAACCACGGCTTGAGCGTTATTCCGGTAGAGGGAGACAAGCTGGGAGGCGTTATGTACTTCATGGACCCAAAACCAATGGAGCACTGCGTCATGTTTGCGAATAAGAGCGCATTAGGGAATCGGCCTGTTGTCGCACGGACCGGAGCTCTCCATCCATAGCACGGATATGATCGGTTTGACAGTTCCCAAAGACCTGCAAGAGATTACCCCATCCTGGTTGACCTGGGCGCTTCACACCAAAGAGGCCTCCGGCGGCGCCTCCGTCACGGGTTACTCGTCTGAGACCATAGCCGAAGGCAAAGGGTTTATGAACCATGTGGCCCGCCTGAGGCTCCGTTACGACGGCGACCCCGCAGACCTGCCCCGAACCTTGATAGCCAAGCTCCCATCCACAGACCACGCAGTCAGGGCGCTCTCCGACAGGCTGGGGCAGGACCGTCGCGAGGTCAGGTTTTACCAGGAAGTATCGACCAACGGCCACCTGCAAACCCCTCGCAGCTACCACTGCGGAATAGACCGGACAACCGGGAACACTGTCTTGCTGCTGGAGGACGTGAGCTGCGCTCGCCAGGGCGACAGCGTGGCCGGATGCTCCCTGGCCGATGCCCAGTGCTCCCTGACACAGCTGGCTAAATTCCAGGCTTCCTGGTGGGACAGCCACCTCCTGGACGGTCTGGACTGGATGCCGTTGAAGGACGCTGAAACCGTCCCCTACCAGGAGCTGTACGCCGGCGCGTGGGAATCCCTCCAGAAGATGGCAGGAGACAGTATGCCCCGCGGATTGCGGCTGCTCGGAGACCGCCTGAGCCCTGAAGTCCCAAAGATAAAGGCCAAGCTCACCAAGGCTCCACGGACGATTATTCATGGGGACTATCGGCTGGACAACTGCTTTTTCCCTGCGCAGGACGGGTCGCAACCGGTAGTCGTTTTCGATTGGGAGTTCTGCACGCGCGGCAGAGGCGTCTACGATGTCGCCATGTTCATCAGCGAGGCGTTTCCCGCAGAGCAGCGCAGGGACCAGGAGATGGGCCTTCTCCGCGCGTACCACACCACCCTTGAGAGCAACGGCGTAAGCGGCTACACGTTTGAAGAGTGCCTGTCCGACTACCGGCTTTCCATGCTGGATAACTTTGTCTTTTGGATAGTCACAGGTGGCTACTGCAATTTCGATGGCGAGCGCGCCACGGCATACCTGCGCAACTCCCTGGAGCGTTTTGACGCCGCCATCTCCGACCTTGCCTGCGCTGACCTACTCTAGGCGCGGGGCATCCAGAGGGGGGAAGGGGATGAGTTCCCGCTCGTGGTGAGCTTGTCGAACCGCATGAGCGGGGAGCAGTCACACACCCAGCAACGGCAGGCGCTTCACACGATGGCGCGTCAGAGCAAGCGAGATGCAGCGCTTGCTTGCATCTCATTGATGCCGTTATACTGGCGCATTGGTCGGCGGGCTCGATAGGGAACGTGAGCCGTACGCGGCCAGGCCCGCCATATGCCTTCGGGTAGCGCGCTTCAACCCAACTCCCGGCGCGCGCTCTTCGAAGATGGCAATCGGGCGATTAGCTCAGTTGGTTAGAGCGCTTGCTTTACACGCAAGAGGCCAGTGGTTCGAGTCCACTATCGCCCACCATTCTTTACTGAAGCGAGAACCGGGCTGCGCAGAGCCATCTCCCCTGCGTCCAAGCCGGGTATCCGCCTGTAGTCGGGCATGGGGACTGTAGTGGCGCATCGGCCAGACTCGGCCGGTAAAGGCAGTGTTCATAGCCTGCCGGCGCTCTTGGGAAGTGTCCCGCCGGGAACGAATCCACGTCGGTCAACGTATATATCTATTAAGCAGCGGAACCATATGGAGGTTGAGCCAAGAATGAAGACGGCAATAACTACCATCGTCATTATCGCCGCCGTCGGGCTGTTAGCGATGGCTTGCGTGGGGAAACCTACGCCGGTGCCAACCTATACGCCTGTCCCTCCCACGCCCACTCCGATGCCGACGCCGACCGTTCACCGCGTTGAGATTGGTCTTGGCAAATCCGTCGAACTGCCCGGCCAGGGTATTGGAATCTCATTTGACCGGGTGGTGGAGGATTCCCGATGTCCGGCGAACGTCGTGTGTGTGTGGGCAGGGGAGGCCGTGATCGAACTGACGGTGACTGAGGCTGACACTAGCTCTGTCGTTCGTCTGTCCCTTCGGCCGGGCAGAGTAGCCAGCTCCCAGCCCAGTTCGGAAGACATCTCAATGCGGCTGATAAGCCTGGAGCCCTATCCGGGTTCTGACGACGACAATGAAGGCGGGGGACCCACGGCGGTGCTGGAAGTCATGGTAGACAGAGGGTAGCGTCCGGCCAGGCCGTCAGGGACGACGGCGCCGGCGACAGGGACCCCTCCACTCGATCCCCGAGGAGCGTCGACCCCATGTCGGTTCCGGTGGACCCTGCTCAGGGAACGACCATAACACCTGCGCCGACCCCTGACCCAAGGCGGGAGTTGGTCAAGATTTAAGATAATGTTGGCGTGCAGTCGGTCGGGCCTATTAACCAGTAAAAATGCTCTGGCCTACAGGGACACTACCCATCGAAAAGTTCGCAGTACAGTCCACTATCGCCCACCATTTACGCCTGAGCCATCGTGGACTCGAACTCTTGCCGCGGCGCTTGACGCATCTTTGCCAGGCGCGTGCAAGGAGAGCAGGGCAAGTCACTGAGAGGCCGGCACATGAATGTCGTGTTCGTCAGGCGGGCATGACGACGGTGAGAGGGCGCCTCCCTCATACCTCCCCAAACCCGCCGTTTCAGTCTATACTTACCTCCAGGTTGGGGCTGTAGGTCAGATGGGAGAGCGTATCCTTGCCCGGAGGAAGCCAGGGGTTCCATCCCGGGGATCCGCATAAAGACCCTTGCAGGCCAACCGCGGCCGGCCTGCGCATCCGCCGTCAAGCAGGGCAGGGATCCGATGGCAGCAAGGTCTGTGCCGAAAATAGACGAACTGCGAAGAGAGGAGCATCGACATGAGTGATTCTCCATCGGATAGATACAGCGCTTTGTTCGCTGAGTACTCCCACCGGGCTGAGTGGGAGTGCCTGCCACAGAGCGCTCTCCATGAGGTCAAGCGGCGAATCCTTGACAGCATCGGCGTGGCGCTAGCCGCTTATGCAGAGGATGCCCCCACTGCCGCGCGGGAGTATGCCCTGGACCTCCCGCATGCCGGCGGAGCTACGCTCTGGGGCTCCACCGTGAAGGTTGTCCCGGAGGCTGCATCCCTGGCCAACGGTCTCCTGGTACGCTACCTGGACTTCAACGACACCTATCTCTCTCTGGAACCCCTACACCCCAGCGATGTCATACCGGGCCTGATGGCCCTGTGCCAGTGGCGCGCCCGTCCTGTGCGAGACCTCATCACCGCCATAGCCGTAGCCTACGAAATAGGGGTCAGCCTGTGCGACTCCGCAAGCCTCCGCGCTCACGGCTGGGACCACGTGAACTACATCGCCGTTGCTGCTGCGTGCGGCGCCGGACGCGTCCTGGGTCTTACGCCATCGCAGATAGAGCATTGCATCGCAATTGCCATCGTGCCCCACGCCTCTATGCGCCAGACGCGGGCGGGTGAGCTGTCCATGTGGAAGGGCGCCGCGGCTGCCAACTCCGTGCGCAATGCCGTCTTCGCTAGCCTCATAGCCAGCAAGGGGCTTACCGGCCCTTTCGCCCCATTTGAGGGCGAGATGGGCTTCTTCCGCCAGCTGCTGGGCGTCGATGACGTAGACCGGGAACCCTTTCGTCCACTGGAAGCCGGGGCGGCTCCATCCCGGATCTGCGACACGTACATCAAGAAGTGGCCTGTCGAGTATCACGCTCAAAGCGCTGTGGACATCGCCGTTGAGTTGAGGCGGGAGCTGGCAGGCCCGGACCTGGTCGAGTCCGTCCGTATCGACACCTTCCGCGCAGCCTACGAGATCACCGCCAAGGATCCTGAGAAGTGGGACCCCAAGACCCGTGAGACCGCAGACCATTCCATGCCCTATATAGTGGCCGTTTCCCTGTTGGACGGGACTATCGACCAGCGCTCCTTCTCCGATGAGAAGATCCACGACCCTCGCGTGAA
The DNA here is from genome assembly GCA_965247645.1 of Dehalococcoidia bacterium. GTDB lineage: Bacteria > Chloroflexota > Dehalococcoidia > Lucifugimonadales > UBA2985 > JAPPHY01. The sequence continues at coordinate 477,784 of OZ252024.1, read as the reverse complement.
GGCGCTGCTCGGCAAGACCACCCTCCTGGAAGACTCTGGTCTGAATGCAGGCTATCCTGAAGGCATTCCCAACCGGATCACCATAGCCACCTCCGACGGCAGAACCCTGGCCAGGGAGTTAAGCTTTCCCAGAGGCCACTTCCACAATCCCATGACGGATGCGGAGGTGGAGGAGAAGTTTCTGTCCAACGTTGAGCGGTATTTAACCCCAGCGCAGGGTCGCAGGGTCATCGACCTGGTGTGGGAACTGGAGCGCCAGGAAGACCTGGAGGGGCTGATGGAGGCAATGCGAGTGGAGCAGGCAACCTGACCATATAGTCTGTGGGGGCGGACGGCCGGCAAGCGCTTGGGCCTGAATCCTGGGGTCTTTGAAAGGAGTTGCCATGACGACCATGCCATACAGCCCGGGGCTGGAAGGGGTCATTTCCAACGTCACCCAACTGTCGTACCTGGACGTGGACCAGGAGGTGATACTCATACGGGGCTATGACCTGATAGACCTAGCCCGCAACCTTCGCTACGTGGACGTTGCGCACCTGGTTATGTACGGAGAGATGCCGGACGAAGCCAATGCCCAGGCCCTCTGCGACGCTCTCAAGTCCCAGTGCGAGCTGCCGGAGGACACCTACAGGCTGCTGGAGCTTCTGCCCAAAGACACAGCGGTCATGGACGCCCTACGCACGGGCATATCCTTCCTGGCAGGCTACGAAGAGCCTGCCCTGCTGTCCGATACCTCACGAGAGGCGAACCTGGAGAAGGGAGTCAGGCTGCTGGCAAAGGCGCCGGCCATCGCCGTGAACGCCTATCGCGCGCTGAACGGCCTCCCCTTTGTGAGACCGGACCCCGGTCTTGGATTTGCGGAGAACTTCCTGTACATGGTTCGAGGAGAGCGCCCCGACGCCGAGTCGCTGGACGGGTTCGACCGTATCCTCACCTGCTACATAGAGCACGAGATGGCCAACTCCACCTTTGCAGCCAGGGTCATAGGCTCCACGCTGTCGGACATCTACGGCGCCGTGACGGGAGCGGTGGCATCGCTGAAGGGACCTCTGCACGGAGGGGCCAATGAGGCAGCCATATCCATGCTCCTTGAGATATACCACCGGGGCGGCGCATCCGGGGCGGAGGCCTACGTGATGGAGAAGCTCAGTGAGAGGGCGCGGATCATGGGGTTCGGCCACCGGGTCTATATGCGGAGATACGACCCGCGCGCCTACTTCCTCCGGGACTACATACCATCGCTGGTAGACCGGAAGCCGGATGGCAGGGAGCTTCACGCCATCTATCGGACTGTGGAGGAGGTGATGCTCAGAGAGAGGGGCCTCTATCCCAACGCCGACTACCCCATCGCCCTTCTCTTCTACCTCCTGGACGTCCCGGTCATGTTGGATACTCCAGTCTTCCAGTGCGCCCGAATAGCGGGTCTGGCTGCCCACGTCATCGAGCAGCACGGAGACAACAGGCTGTTCAGGCCCAGGGTCCTCTACCAGGGCGATAGAGGTCTGCAAGCTCCGGATAACCCCATCGCACGCTGCTAGTGAAGGGTGAAGCGTGGCTTGACTCTGTTACGGGTTTAAACTATGATTTCCTCAGCCCAAAAACTGTTGTGGAGGTGAGAAATGCCCAAGCAATCTCCAGTACCTGACGAGGTGGATCAGCCCTTCTGGGACGCTGCCAACGAGGACCGTCTGGTCATCCAGAACTGCACTGCCTGCGACAGATTGCAGCACCCGCCCGCCGCGATGTGCTCCGAATGCGGCTCTGGGGACGGCCTGGAGTGGACGGAGGTGAGCGGGCGGGGCAAGGTATACGGCTACGGTGTAATGTACGACTGCCCGGTCACAACGCTCGCGGTGGACCAGCCGTTCAACATCGCCGTGGTAGAGTTGGAGGAGGACCCGGGCATCAAGATGCTTTCCCATCTCCCCGGGACCCCAGTGGACGATGTCCCGGTGGGAGCCTCCGTCCAGGTGGAGTTTGAGACAACTCCGACGACCGGTCAGAAGGTCCCGGAGTGGCGAGTAGTCAGTTAGCTCCACCGTCTTCCCAGGAATCATCCAAGTACAGAGAGAGAGGTGAAGTATGCCAACCGAGAACGCACCGGCGTCTATGTACAGAAGCGCCGAGGGATTGGGCATATGGGAGCATAGGGGAAAGGTGGCGGCCGTCGGCGTAGGACACTCCCCCACCGCCCGGCGCTGGGACGAGACCACCGAGACCAGCCTGGGAGCATGGAGCATCCTCGCGCTCCGCAGGGCCATAGAGGATGCGGGGATTACGCCTGACCAGGTGGACGGGCTGGTTATGGCCCAGGAGACATCCACAGGGTCTCCCTGGCCCGAAGGCAGGCCCATTCCGGAGGACTTCCTCAATACCTACCAGTCCACCGACAACCCGCTGGACGGCATTGCCAGGCTGAGCGCGGAGTGGATTCTCAAGAACATGCCGGAGTTGACCAACGTCAAATTCACTATGTACGGCCCCGGATGTATGTCCAACGCCTTGGTGGTAGCCGCGCAGGCCGTGGGAGACGGCCTCACTAACACCTGCCTTGTCCTGAAGGGCTGGCACAACTTCGGCGGACGGTACTACGTGGGACAGGGCGCCGCCGCAGGAGAAACAATATCGGGGCCCGGCAAGTATACCACCATGTGGGGCACCGTGGCCTGCTACACAACAGCCATGCAGTTTGAGGCGTACTGCCGCAAGTACGGCAAGAGCCACGACATGATGGCGCAGTTTGTGGTGAACGAGAAGCGGAACGGGCTGATGTTCCCGGAGGGGTTCTGGGCACAGCACAGGCCGGAGTCTCTGACCGTAGAGGACTACCTGGCCGCGAGGTGGATTGCCAAGCCGGCCAACCTCTTCGACAACGACATACCGATCATGGCCTCCGGGGCCTACCTGTACACCACCGCGGAGCGAGCCAAGGACATGAAGCAGAAACCCGTCTACATCCTCAACCACGCATCGGACAGGACCAGGGTCCGCAGCTTCGGCCCATCCCTGGAGGAGGCGGAAGCCGCCACCGACAGCACCGGACGGAAGCTGTACGAGGGCGCGGGGATAGCCCCAAGCGACCTGTCCTTTGAGAACATGTACGACGGCTTTACCCTGTTCCACCAGTTCCACCTGGAGGGACTGCGGTTTGCAGGGGTACAGCGCGGTGAAGCGCTGGACTTCTACCAGACGGACATAAGCATAGAGGGGCCCAACCCTGCCTCGCCCAGCGGCGGGAACGCCGGGAGTGGCCGCACCCGCTTCTGGATGCACACCGATTCAATACAGCAGTTGCAGGGGAGGGCGGGCGAGCGGCAGATAAGCAGGCCGGCCGAGATAGGCGTCTCCGGCGGTCCCACGCCCACAGGCGGCAACTTCACCATGTGGAGCGCCACCCCGGACTAGACACAAGGCTTGGACAGGGACCATTCCCTTGACCCATGAACTTCCTGCCTCCGAGTGAAGAAACCCGGAGGCAGGATATTTAATATGCGGGAGACGGGGAGGGGATGTCGCGAAGACGTCGTACCCAGGCCGGGCACCCAGGCGCCCGCTTAACACAGCCGGAAGAGAGCTCAGGAGAGACCGCCATCCTTAGCCAAGAGGTCAGTTCCAAGCGATGGGTTATCGAGGGGGCCATACTGCCCCTTCACATCGCCATCGGCCTGAATCTCTTCGCTCCCGCCACCTTATTCCCTCTCATCATAGAGGACTACAACCTGAGCAGAGGGACCGTCAGTCTCCTCATGGTAGTTGTGTTCCTGGTCTTCACCATCTTCCTCATACCGGGCGGCATAATCGCCGCCAAGTTGGGCACAAAGAGAGCCATACTCATAAGTGGACTCCTGATGACCGCCGGTGTCCTTGCCCCGACCACGTCCAACCTGGCATCCCTCCTGCCCCTGAGGGTAGCCTTCGGCATGGGCGGAGCCATCCTGCTTCCGGCCACTTCCGCCGTCGTCGTCCAATGGTTCAAGTCAAGCGAGCGTCCCATGATGAACGCCATCAACCTTGCGGGGCAGGGGTGTGGCGTTGCCACGGCGATGTTCCTGAGCGTTCCCCTGGCGGATGCCCTGGGCTGGCGGTACGTGCTGATGGCCTGCGGGATATTCGCCTTCCTGGCAACAACGGGCTGGTTCATCTTTGGACGCGCCGCCCCATCGTCCGGCGCTGCTTCTGCTTCAAGCATGTCCGTGACTGCGGTCCTGGGCGTCCTCAAGGAGAGAAACACTCTGCTGCTATCCCTGGCGCTCGCCGGACCTCTGGCAATGTTCATAAGCTACAGCTCGTGGCTGCCAACCTACTACAACGAAGTGTTCGACATGCCCCTCCAAAAGGCGACGGCTATACTAGCGATACTCCCACTTATGGGTGTGGTGGTGAACATCCTGTCCGGGTTCCTCCTCGCCCGCCTGGGGCTGCACAGGCCGCTTCTGATGATACCGGGGCTGATGTTCCCGATAGGCGCCGTTGGAGCCTTCTACTTCAACAGCGTTCCGATCATCATCGCATCTATCCTGGTCCTGGGATTCTCATTCTGGATATTCCTGCCAACCGTGTTCACCACCGCAATGGAGCTGCCTGGCGTAACCCTGGAGAAGGTGGGCGTGGTGACCGCCGCAGTCCTGACAGTTGGCAACGCATCCACCATAGTCGCTCCCTTCCTTGTTGGCGCGGTCACGGACGCCCTTGGGTCCTACGTGCCGAGTCTGGCTGTGCTGGCGATAGTCCCCGTCACCGCGGTTGTTGCAGCCATAGCCTTGCCGGAAACGGGACACAGGGCCAGGACATCGCTTCCTGCCCAGTGAGGGTTTGCCGGCGGACACCGGAGAGCCGCAAGATCCCGCGGGTTTTCCCGCGCAGCTTCTTGCCGTTTATACCACGATAACGCTAAACTTGACGCGGGCGGCTGCCGGAAGCGGGACGGCCGCGTAGCCCCGCCACCATCCGATCTTGCGCGCACAGGAGGAGAAAATGGCTACTGTGAACACAGTCCTTGGGCCGGTGGACGCCGGGGAGTTGGGCTTTACGCTGATGCATGAGCACATCCGGGAGAGCTCCGCCGGCGTTCCATACACGTTTCCTGACCTGTTCGACCACCAGGATGACGTGGACAGGGGAGTGGCTGCTCTAAACGAAGCCGCCGCAGAGGGGGTTGGCGCTATCGTGGACGTAACCACCATGGACCTCGGCAGAGACATGCGGCTGCTGAAGGACGTGGCAGAGGGCGCAAGGCTTCACATAGTCCTGGCCACCGGAATCTGGCTTGACATCCCGCGGGCCATTGCCAACGGGGCTTCCCCAGACCTGCTTGCCAGGGCGTTCATCCGGGAGATAGAGGTGGGCATAGAGGGGACAGGGGTCAAGGCCGGCGTGATAAAGGTAGCCACAGACGTGGCAAACGTGACGGAGGCCGGCCTCACACCGCCCAACGAGCTGGTCTTGAGAGCGGCGGCCCGGGCCTGCAACCACACAGGCGCGCCTATTACCACGCACACGTCCTCCATTGCCAAAACGGGAGTCCACCAGATAGCCGTCTTCGAGGAGGAGGGCGTGGACTTGAGCCGGGTGTGTATCGGCCATAGCAACGATACCGACGACCTGGACTACCTGGTGGGAATCATCGAAAAGGGGTGTTTTCTGGGTATGGACCACTTTCCGGGCGGAGCCGGAGGCGGCCTGAACTGGGAGGAACGGGCCCAGGTGGTGAAACGGCTGGTGGACCTGGGGTTTGCCGGCCACGTTACCATGTCTCACGACTACGGAGGCTGGCGGCCCGCCCTGCCGGAGACGGCTGGCAGACGGGGCGCCAACAACCCCGACGGGTACTGCTTTGTCAGCCGCAAGGTGGTTCCTCGGCTGCGGGAGCTTGGGGTGAGCGAGGACGCCATTCAGACAATGACTGTGGACGCTCCCAGGCGCTTTTTCGGTGGAGAGTAGGCGGCCGGGCTCTTTCCGTTTCGTAGGCGGCGGAGCGCAGACTTCCTCCGCGCCCTGCTTCTCCATGCCTACGGCTTGCTCCAAACGGGCCTGGGAGGTAAAGTAGCTTCCGGTTGGGGCCTGGTAAGGACGACTATACGTGCTGGATGTCTTTGTCAACGTCATTATGCCGGTCTTCCTGGTGGCTGTCATCGCCGCGGCGTTTCAGCGCTGGCAGAAGACGCCCGTCGCCCCCCTGAGCCAGGTAAGTCTCTACCTCCTCACTCCCGCGCTCATCTTCACCTCGCTGGTGCAGCAGAGCATACCTGCCTCTGCGTCCGTCAGGATTGTGGCAGCGATCCTTGTTGGGACCGCGCTCACCATCGTAATCAGCATCGTTGCCAGCCTTGCGCTCAGACACGACAGGCCCATGAGGAGCGCGTTCATGCTATGCACAGTGTCCCCCAACGCCGGGAACCTGGCGCTGCCCGTGCTGCTGCTGGCCTTTGGAGACGAAGGGCTGGCCGTGGGGGTGATAGTCTTCGTGACGCTGGCAATTATGGGACAGTCCCTGGGCGTATTCATCGCCGCGGGCAGTCAGATGAACGCGATGCAGGCCCTGAAGCAGATCTTCAAGCTCCCGGCGATCTATGCAATCCTGGCCGCCATTCTGTCGAGGGTGGCCGGAATAGAGCTGCCGCCGATAGTATTTGAGCCGGTCAAGCTGTTGGCGCAGGCTTCCATACCAATGATGCTGGTAGTCCTGGGGTTTCAGCTGGGAGGAGAGCTCCGCCTGGAGAGCGTGGTCAGCATTGCGGCTGCCATTGTAGTCCGTCTGCTGGTGTCCGTCCCACTGGCATACCTCGCAACAACCCTGCTTGGCCTGGACGCCCTTGCCCAGAGCGTGGTGATGGTCGTATATGCCATGCCTGTGGCGGTTTTCACCATCATCCTTTCCACCACGTTCAGCACGAACCCCAGGTTTGTTACCAACGTGGTTGTGGCCAGCACGTTCGCCAGCGCCATCACCCTGGCGGTGGTCATCCCAGTGGTCAAGAGCCTCGTCATGGAGTGAGGCGGGAAGTCCCGCCTCGCGGGCGTTACCCGGGAACAGACCTCACAATGATGTCCACCAGGGCAGGCCGACCCAGGAGATGGGTGTTCAGCATCAGGTGGAAGTTGGCCGGGTCATCGGCCGCAACGTTGAAGTACCTGCGGAAATACTCCAGGCGGGCCTGCTCGGCCTGCTCCGCGGCCATCCTGGCTTCCTCCTGGGTGAGCCCATTCCTCTGCGCGACTACGGCCGTGCGGGACGTCATCTCTGAGACCAGGCCAACGTGCAAGGAATTGGGGTTGTCTTTCAGGATTATGTTGCCGGCCCGCCCGACGATAACCGCGTCGCTTGCCTCGGCCAGTTCTCGCACCACCTCTATGGTTGCCTCCATGAAACGAGCGTCGTCAATTCCCCGGACCCCCTGCATACGTTTCGCCATGAGCTCTCCGTAGTCCTGGCCCAGGCCAAACGGGGAGTAGGGGTCACCCACTGCGCCGGCCGCTCCCATGCGGTTGATGATCCTCGTAAGCGCCCTGAGGACCCGCGGACCTGTCTGGGCCGACTCCTCTAATTCCTCCAGGGCTTGCTCGGTTGTGCCCAGGCGTTTTGCAGCCTCGCCAAGCACCTGCCGGTCAACGTAGGCATACCGGAGCCTCTCGGCCACCTCCATACCTATCTCCGGCGCGCCGCTGCCTCGCTGCCCGTTGATGGTAACAATAGCCATGCCGTCTGCCTCCTTCCTGTGGCAGTGGAAGGTCTGCCCAGCAGCTACCCCCCACGCTCCGAGATGTCCGCGCCTTCGGCCCGCCTGTCGGAACCTGCCAGGTCTTCTATGTATATCCGGTAAAAGTCCCCGTAGTGTCCGCTGCTTTCGTCGTCCTTCAGAGGCTCGGCCCACATATATCTTACGTCTCGCCAGTCGATTGGGAACTGGGGTTCGTCGAAGAAGGACCTCACAGCATCGAAAGGCCCGCTAGATTCCACGTAGCCCATCATCTGGAAGTTCTCATACACGTTGCCCCCGTGGGCCAGGAACTCCCCCTTCATGGCAGCCAGTACGATAAACTTCGGCATCTTGCGCCTTCCTCAGAAGCCGGCGGCTCCCCGGACTCGCCGATGGGCCATCGCCGGCGACGGTCCGAGACGGAGCGGGGCCTTCAAGAAGATATTATACCAGCCTCAAGCCCAGCCCGACCCCCTTAGTACGACCTTATCTGAGGCTGCCACTGGGTTATGGTTACCGGGGTATACTCCAGGCGCGGGCCATCGGGAGTGTGGCGGACGGAGATGTGCTTCAGCCAGTTCTCATCGTCCCTCTGGGGGTATTCGAGCCTGAAGTGAGCGCCCCGGCTCTCCTTGCGCTCCAGCGCGCTGACCACTATGGTTTCCGCGCAGTCCAGCATGAATCCAAGCTCCATGGCAAATATGACGTTGGTGTTGAAGATACGGCCCTTGTCCTGCACCGGGACCCTCTGATACCGATCATTGAGGCTCCGGAGCTTCTCCCGCGCGGTCTCCATGCCCTCGGTCGTGCGGAAGACTGCCACGTAGTCGTTCATTGTGGTGCCCATGTCCATGCGGATCTTGGCCGGGGTGTCTCCGTTGTCCTTGCGGGCCATTATCTCCTTGAGGTGGTCTTCATCCTGCGACAATCTGGACTCCGGTATCGACCTGTCTTGCTTCTCGCGGGAGTAGATGGCAGCCGCCTCCCCGGATCTGCGTCCAAAGACAATTGTGTCCAGCAGGGAGTTAGCGCCCAGGCGGTTCCCGCCGTGGACGCTGACGCACGCGCACTCTCCGGCTGCGTACAGCCCAGGAACGGCGGTGGCGCCGTCCACGTCCGTCTTTACGCCACCCATCTGGTAGTGCATCCCAGGGCGTATGGGCACAGGCTGTTCCGCCAGGTCTATCCCCAGGAAGTCCATCGATACCTCGTTGATGTACTGGAGGCGTTCGTGGATCTTCTCTCTCCCCAGGTGGCGCAAGTCCAGGAGCACGCACCCATCCACGTCGCGCCCTTCGTTTATCTCCGTCTGCTCCGCCCGCGAGACCACGTCTCTGGAGGCCAGCTCCATCATGTTGGGGGCGTACTTCTCCATGAAGCGTTCGCCCTTGGCGTTGATGAGGTATGCGCCCTCCCCGCGAGCGGCCTCCGTTATGAGGACGCCGTTGCTCTTCAGGGTAGTGGGGTGATACTGGACCATCTCCATGTCCATCAGCGGCGCGCCGGAGCGGTATGACAGGGCCATGCCGTCGCCGGTGCAGATCAGCGCGTTGGTGGTGGGTTCGTACAGCCGTCCCAGGCCCCCTGCGGCCATGATGACGGCCTTTGCCTTGATGATCTGGAGGACGCCCGTCATCATCTCCAGCGCCACTACGCCGTGGCACTCCCCATCCTCAATTATCAGGGAGGTGACAAACCACTCCTCGTAGACGCGGACGGCCGCCTTGACCATCTGCTCGTACATAACGTGGAGCATGGCCTGCCCCGTGAAGTCCGCCACGAAGAATGTACGGGCTCTCTGCTGTCCACCGAAGGCCCTGGTACCCAGATGGCCCGTCTCATCCCGGCTGAAGATGACCCCCATGTGCTCCTGCTCTATGATGGCTTGTCCCGCCTCCTGGCATAGCACCTCTATGGCGTCCTGGTCTCCCAGGTAGTCGCTTCCCTTGACCGTCTCAAAGGCATGCTCCTCCCAGCTGTCGCCCCTGTCGGTAAGGGCTGCGTTGATGCCCCCTTGAGCGGCGTTGGAGTGGCTGCGCACCGGATGCACCTTGGTTATCACTGCCACGTCTACCCCGTTGCTGCTGGCCGCCAGGGCGGCGCGCAAGCCTGCGAGGCCCCCGCCTATCACTAAGACATCGTGTTCAAGCATGGTAACTCCTCCCGGTTGCGACGTTTGGTGTAAAGCTCACAAGTGGGCGCGTGAGGCGTTGGCGCGATGCCCGTCCTGCTTCCGGTCTGTGTAAGGCTGCAAGTGGCTGTCGGGCATCTGCTCCCCGGCTCCGGCTGTAGTGTCCTGTGGTCTTGCGCATGGGCTGGTCCCGTTGGATACGGCTCATAATATATCACGCATATTGCGATGTCGCTAGGGTGGAAATACGGGTATTCCCTGTATGTGTTGGCAATGGTGTATGGAGGAGGCGAGGCAGGAGCGCGCGACTTAGCATCGGTCTGCCTGCTCAAATGGTTCGACAGGTTCACCACGAGCGGGAAGGGAGGTCGGATGACCATGAGCGGCGCAGGAGTTCCGTTTGCCCTGGCCGGCAAGACTAACTTGACTCATTTTGTCACGATGTTAGAATCCAAATGTCCCAATCGGCGCAGATACGCGAGGCCGGTACGAGGCCGGGAGCGGACGCCTGGGTTGCCGGATGGAGTTAAGTATGGCGAATAGAGGGGCCGGACTTTGACGCAGCAGGGGCTTCCCATCCCCCTGCCGTCCGGGATGTTCTATGGCTGGGTAATCGTAGCCGTCGGATGGTCGGCCAACATGGTGGCTGCGACCATGAACCCCGTTGTCTTCTCCGTCTTCATAGACCCCATGAGGGAAGAACTGGGCTTGAACCTCAGTGGGGTGGCGTGGGCCATCAGCATCCGGATGTTGACAGGCGGGATTATGGCCCCGCTTGTGGGCCGCCTTATAGACCTCTACGGAGCGCGTTGGCTGGGCTTTCTGGGCGGACTCTTGTCCGGTGGAGTCCTGATAAGCCTATACTTTGCCCACAACATCTGGCTGATATACGCGTTGTTCGCCATCAGCGGTATATCCGGGTTCGGCACGTTTGGGGGGCAGCTCCTCACCATTGTTCCCGCTGCCAACTGGTTTGTGGCGAAGCGGGGGAGGGCCACCTCCATCGCCGCCACCGGCCTGGGCGTCGGGACGGCCGTTGGGGTGCCAATAGCGCTGCTTCTCATCAACACCGTGGGGTGGCGATGGGCATGGGTGGCCTTTGGGCTGGCGATATGGGCCGTCATCCTGCCAGGGTACGGCTTTCTCATGCGTCGTCGGCCGGAGGACCTGGGCCTCCTCCCGGATGGCGTGGCTGCGCAGACCGTCGGGGCTTCGGAGGGCCAGGCTGCCGCGCCCGCGGTGGTGGAAGTGAACTGGACGTTGAGCCAGGCCCTGCGCACGCCGGTGCTATGGTTCATCCTGCTGGCCCTGACCATATACATGTTCTCCACTTCCGGGGTGCTTTTCCTGCGAGTCCCATACTGGAACGAGCTTGGAATATCTTCCCGGGCCATCGCGTTTGGGGTTGCCACAGACCCGTTCACCGTTATCTTCGCCATGCTGCTGTTCGGGTTCCTGGCGGAGCGATACCCGGTCAGGTTCATGGCTGTAATCGGAGGCGTCTGGCGCGCGATATCCATGCTGCCGCTCCTTCTGGGCGGCAGCCACGCGGCCAACGTCTTCATACACAACATCACCTGGGGCGTAGGGTCGGGGGCCTTTGCCGCAGCGCAAAACCTCCTGATCCCCTCCTACTACGGTCGAATGGCCCAGGGGGCCATCCGAGGAATATCGCTCCCACTGATGATAGCCGCGGGGGCCTTGGGAGCCCCGGTTACGGCTTATCTGGTGGACTACGGCGTTGACGCCACCTTCGTCTGGCAGGTGGGCCTGGGGATGATGCTGTTTGCCGGCCTCATGTTCTTCTTCCTGAAGCCACCCAAACCACCTGAAGAGGTAAAGCCCCCCACCGCCCAGGACACCCCTGAGCAGCGCGTCCCTCGATAGCGGGAGGGGAATGGCGCTCCAACCGACGTTGACATAACCAACCCGTATAGGGAGCGCTGAGGTGGAATTCTCCTTGCAGGAGACCGCCAAAAACCTGTATAATATGGGTGTCTCAAGCGCCAATCCTGCCGGAGAGGTGAAGATCATGGTTGCTATGCCTATCGTCTACACTATTCAGGGCTGTGACGCATGTGTCAAGCTGCTCGACAAGTGGAACGCGGACGGGGTAGAGTTCGAGGAGCGCCGGGCCGACCTCAGCCAGGACATTATGGAGGAGGCCAGGAGCTTTGGCGACGTTGTTCCCATCATACGGTATCCGGACGGAAGGGTAGAGGAGGGCTTTGAAGGGGGTATCGGCTGCTACATCGGCTAGCCGCCCCCGCTCGGTACAGCAAATTCCGGACCATAGCATAAGGAGGAATGATGACTGAAAGCACAGCTACGGCGGTAAGCGCCGACAGGTTCAGCCAGGGGCTTTCCTACGGGGACTACCTGGCGCAGATCAAGGTCAACCAGGATCGATTTGCCCAGTACGACGGCACGGCCGCGGAGGCCGTATCAGATGAGGATGCCGCCTTCTTCAAGGGGGCAGTCGAAAAGGGGTGCGCTCGGGTTGTAGTCATAGGTGAGGACTGGTGCCCGGACGTATATCGCGGTATGCCCGTCATAGGTCGTATCGCAGAGGTCTCAGGAATGGATATGCGCGTGTTCCCAAGGGACGAGAACCTGGACATTGCGGATGCGTTCCTGAACAAGGGCGAGTTCCGGTCCATTCCCACCCTGGTCTTCTACAACGCCGACCAGGAGTACCTGTGCCACTGGATAGAGCGGCCGGAGCAGGTTACCGCTGAGATGGCCGACATAACCAAGGCGGTGGAGGAAGAGATGGCCGGCCAGGATGAGCAGGTCGTCCGCGATGCGCGCAGAGATAGGGTCAACGCATGCTTTCCCGACTGGCAGAAGACGACGGTCGGCGATCTTCGGGCGCTCCTGGGACAGACGCTGGGCATCTAGCGTCTGTCACGCTCCTTCACGCAGCCAATTTCTCCCTGTCTACGTCTACCCGGAGGCCTGAGCCGGGCCGCGCCGGCATGGTCTCCGGGATCAGCAGCCCTCCTACGAGCAGCGTCAGGGGGAAGGCTACTATTCCCAACAACCCCAACTGAAGCGAGCCGGTCAACTGCTGGATGGCCCCCACCAGTGGCGGGCCCAACGCCCCGACGATGGGAAGCAAGGTCATGGACAAACCCGTAGCCACGGCGGTCTCCCTGGGAGCCAGCCGGAGATCGAACGGTATGGTTCTTATGATGGGAACCCAGACCATTGCGTTCCATCCGGCAACCAGGAGTAGGATGCCCGCTAGTATCGGCAGCTTGGTGGTGAACAGGGCAATGTAGAGCGGCGGCAGCAGGATGCCGGGCACCCACAGGAACGGCTTTCGGCGGCCAAGGAGGTCGGAGAGCGGCCCGGCGAGGAAGGAAGCGGCGATGCCGCCGGTGGGGAACAGGGTCATCAACATTCCCACACTCGTCAGAGACAGGCCCAGTGATTCCAGCGCGTGGGTGGGCCAGAAGGTCATAACGGAACCCCACGCCAGCGCGGCGCCCGACGGGGCAGCCGCCAGCACCCAGAGGAACTTGTGCCGCCTCAATACGGCAATGGGCGACTGCCTTGGGGGGCTGTCCGCATCCTGCATGGGTGGCTGCGACCTCTCCCGGCCAATGACCATCCACATGAAGGCTCCTACCAACATGCTGCCTCCCAGGGCAAAGTACACGTTGCGCCAGCCGTCCAGCAGTTCCAAAAGATAAGGCGTCAGGCCAACGGCTGCCATCTGGCCTACCGCCATGATTCCTATGGATAAGCTAATGACAACGGCAATCTGCCTGGAAGTGAACCACTGATGAATCAGCAGGACCTCTGCCTGCACGCGGCTCACCACGGTTATGACAAAAAGGAACCGGGCAGCCAGCAGCACGGCGTAGGTAGGCGCCCATCCCTGTAGCAGAAGGGTGCTGCCGGCCAGGAGGATGGACAGGAAGGTTATGCGCTTTGGGCTGAAGCGTGACAGCCAGATGCTGGCCGGAAGGGCAACCATCGCAGAACCCAGGAACCAGGCGGCCCCCAGCGTGCCCGCCTCGATAGGGGAGATGTTCAACTCTTCTGTCATGGAGGGCAGCATCACCCCCAGGGAGACGGCCGCAAGAGGGACCACCATGTTCTGGCTCCAGAGGAACCCCATCACAACCCATCCGTATTTTATGGAGCCGGTCTTGATGGGTGTGGCTTGCTCAGATGCGCCGTTCATAAGTCCTTGTCGTCTCCATCAACACGGGGTATGCGCCAACCGGGGCCGAGGCTCAGGCTTTGAGGTTCGCACGGGATTGGCGGGTAATGCTGTAGCGGGAGTATGACACAAGTCTGCGTCCAGGGCTATAGGAATGTCGGACAGCCAGCATTGCCCGGATGGTTGGGCAATTCCCATACCGCTCGTGGTGAGCGTGTCGAACCATATGAGCGGGAAGACTGCGGGCATAGCTGCCACCGCTCATGTACTTCGACAAGCTCAGTATGAGCGGTGTCGCGCGCCATTACCAACCCGTATAAAGAATGCCAGAGCAGCGGGCAGGTTGACAGCTTTCCCCAACGATACTAGCATGGCTCTTGCTGCCCTCTGGATCCGTGTGTTCCCGCGTTTGGAGACCTGTTGGATAACATGCCTGAAAAAGATTCGGCCGTATCGCAAAAGACCAGGAAGCCCGGGTTCTATTATGGATGGGTCATCGTCATCGTCATAGGTCTGGGAGGGTTTACTCAGAGCGCAGAGTCCTACCCCATCTTGGGCGTGTTCATGAAGCCCATGACCGAAGAGTTCCAGTGGTCGCGCACTATCTTCACCGGCTCGACCCTTATAGGGACTCTTTGCGGTGGCGTTGTGGCAATGGTAGTCGGCCCTATGATCGACCGCGTTGGCGCCAGGTGGACTCTCACAGCCTCGTTCGCGGTGCTCGGCGGCACACTGGTCCTCATGGCCTTCATAGATGCGCTGTGGCAGTTCTATCTGTTGCAGATAATCGGGCGCGCCTTGACTATGGGCATCCTGGCGCTGGCCCTGGGCATTGTGGTCCCCAAGTGGTTCGTCGCCAAGCGGGGGAGAGCAGTGGCCCTGGGCGGCCTGGGCCAGAGGATAGGCAACGCCGTTACGCCCCTGTACGTGCAATTTCTGGTGACACAGGGCAGCTGGAGGCATGCGACGGCGGTGGCGGGTATTCTGATGTGGACCGTCTCCATGATCCCGATTGCCATCTTCTTGCGACGCAGGCCGGAGGACATGGGCCTGCTTCCGGACGGGGTTGACCCGGAGGAAGCCCGTAACACCGAGGGCCGCGCCGGGGCAACTCCGGCGCAAAGGCCCAGGCAGGAGACCTCTTTCACCAGGGCGCAGGCGATGAGACACCCATCCTTCTACCTGCTGGTGGTCGCCTTCTCGCTGGTGTTCGTGGCTGCCCCGGCCCTGAACCTGCACATGATCCCCTACATGACCGACAAGGGGATATCCGAGGGCTACGCCGTCATGGCGGCGGCGCTCCTTTCCCTATGCGCCGGCGCAGGCTCCATAGTGGCAGGATTCCTGTCCGAGCGCATTACGGCCCGGCGTACGCTTATAGGCATAATGGCGCTGATGAGCATGGGCTTCCTTGGGTTGCTGCTGGTGCAAGTGGCATGGCAGGCCATTATATGGGGCATCTACTACGGGCTTGCCTTTGGAGGCATGTTCATACTACAGCAGGTGATATTCGCCGACTTCTACGGAAGGGAGAACGTGGGAGCCATCAGGGGAGTTGTGTGGCCGGTCCAGCTGATCTTCAACGCCTCCGGGCCGTTCCTGGCTTCCGTTGCCTTCGACGCCTTGGGGAGCTACACCCTGATTCTCTGGATATTCGCGAGTTTCGTAATGATAGCCGGCGCGCTGATGTTCCTTGCAAAGCCGCCCGCCTTACAGACCCGGGCGGAACAGCCAGGCGCTTAGCCCGCTGCCCCGGAGGGGACTCTTGCGAGGTCGCATCAGGGGGTTGCGGAGCAGGGAAGCCCTCAACTCTCCTGGGCGCGTTGCTCCCGGATCAAGGGCAATGTCAACGCCAGCGCAGCCGAAAGAGCCGCCAGGAACAACACCCCCAGCGTCAGGGAGTCGGTGGCGTCCCGGAGTATGCCCAGGAGGAACGGCCCTCCAAACCCGCCTATCTCCGCCGCAGCGAAGAAGAGCCCACCGGCCGCGCCCATCCGCAGCGCGCCGACACCTCGGGTCTCCATCAATATCAGGGTCAATATAGGCATCATGGGCACCCGTACGATGCTGGACAGCATGAGGCTGCCTATCAGCGACGCGTCGCCCAGGGTGGCCAGCCCCAGGGTTGTGCCGGAAGCCAGCAGAAGCAGGAAAGCCATCGTCATGGCCCGGTAGCCGTGTCGGGCCATTGCGGGAATCGCTATCAGCCCCAGGGTTCCGCCCAGTGTGGAAACCGCGGTCCAGAAGCCGGCCTGCGACAAGGTCATGTCTTTCTCCTGCAACAGCGTCGGGAGCCAGTTGTTGAGACCGTGGTTCAGCAGGAAGGTAGCCACCGCCAGCACGACTATGACCTGGACGTTCCTGATGCGCAGCAAGGCTCGGAGCGTCTCCAGCAGGGAGACGGATGCCTCAGCCCTCCGGCCGGCGCTCTCCGGTGGGGACTCTATGTCTCTGGCGAAGACCCACCATAGCAGCATCACCACTAGGACCACCGCTCCGTACACAAGGGATATGCCTCTCCACGTTCCGGTCAAGGGCATCACCACGCTCGCGGCGGTAGCCAGCGCTATCGCAGCCCCGCTCACCGGGCCTGTCGTGTATATGCCTGCGGCGAGCCCCCTCTGGTTCCCCTGGAACCAGAGCGACACCACCTTGGGCGCTCCTATGGAGATGATCGGCCCACCCACCCCGAACAAGGCCACCGCCAGAAAGAGCGTTGGGAAGTCCGTGGCAACCCCTCTCAAAACCAGCGACAGCCACACAATAAATATGCCAATGCCCAACGACCGGCGGACGCCCAGCTTGTCTATCAGCGCGCCCAGCGGGTACGCCGTTACTATGTACACCAACTGCCAGGCCCCCAGCACCAGCCCCATCTGGCTGTAGGTAATGCCCAGGTCGTCTATAATCGGATCGACCAGGGGCGCGATTGTCCCGGAGGTGATCCCGAAGGAGGCGTAGAGCAGCCACACCAGGCCCAGCATAAGCCAACGCAGGGGACTGGCGCCTGGAACAAAGACCGGAGTGTCGGCAGGTCTACTCATACTCAAAATATACCGGGCCGGTATTCATAATTGCCTCGCGTCTACGGCAGCCAGGCGTACTTGGGCGGTATGTATTGCCACAGCCATGTGAAATGAGAGATACTGATTGTCCGGGAGACGCATTGCCGTGCTCCAGGACAGACCCACTTACAAAGGAGGCTCTCATGACGGTTCGACTAATAGTAAACATGGAGGCTGCAACAGGCAAGCGGGAGGAGCTGGCCGCTACATTCGCCTCTCTGTCCCCCAGCGTCCGGGAGGAGCCGGGCTGCGAGCAGTACGAGCTCTATCAGAGCGCCGAGCGGCCGGACCATTTTGTGTTGATGGAGCGGTGGTCGGACCAGGATGCCCTGACCGTGCATGGACAGCTCCTTCGAGATCGCGGGGTGGACCTGGCTTCGCTGCGGGCCGGCCCATCTCAGGTAGAGCGGTACACGGAGTAGACCGGCCCCAAGAGGCGGGAAGCCACTGCCACAGCGAGGCTCTGAGGAGCGCGTTCGCAGAGGCTCCCGGCCGGCGTGGCAAATCTTGAGTCTTGGGCAAGGCCCAAAGGGAGGTTTGAACATGACCAACAGCGGCTACAATGCGCTTACCCCGCAGGAGCGGTCCATAATAGAGGAGAAGGGGACTGAAAGGCCGTTCTCCGGGGAGTACGACAACGTCTACGATGCGGGCACGTATATCTGCCGGCGCTGCAACGCCGAGCTCTACAGGTCCGAGAACAAGTTTGACGCCTTCTGCGGCTGGCCGGCCTTTGACGACGAGGTGACGGGAGCCGTAAAGCGGTTGCCGGACCCGGACGGGATGCGAACGGAGATAGAGTGCGTCAACTGTGGGGGTCATCTGGGCCACGTCTTCATTGGGGAGTACCTTACGGAGAAGAACACGCGCCACTGCGTGAACTCCCTCTCCCTCAAGTTTGTGCCGGCGGATAAGGGGTAAATGGCGCCGGCTGCCGCAGGTAGGCGCCGCCTCATACCACCACGTTTGTGAGCAAGCCCTGTTGCCAGTCGTGGATGTTCCCAATGGCTATTGCAAGGCAGGCCTCATTGACGTCCGACGCGTTGGCGGCGTTGTGAGGCGATAACGCCACGTTGTCCAGCTCCGCGAGGGGATGGCCGGGCGGCAGGGGTTCCGTCGAGAATACGTCAAGGCCCGCTCCTCCTATGCGGCGCTCTCGCAGGGCATCGACCAGCGCCTCTTCATTCACAACCGCTCCACGGCCAACGTTCACCAGTATTGCCGAGGGCTTCATAAGCCCCAACTGCTGCGACCCGATGAGGTCCACACTCGAAGGGGTCAGAGGCAGCTGAACGGATACCACGTCCGCCCTGGCCAGCAGCTCCTCCATCGGCACAAAGGCCGTCCCGTACTCACTGGCTCGCTTGGGGGAGGGGCTGAACGTCCAGGCAATGGTCTTCATTCCAAGGCCTTTTCCCAGCGCTATAACGCGCTGCCCAATGGGGCCTGCGCCGATTACCCCCAGCGTTTTCCCGTGCAGATACCCGACAGCCTCCCCGGGCCACTCACCGCGCCGGACAGCGCTATCCATTTGAGGAATCCTGTGGACGACCGCAAGCGCAAGGGCTATAGCTTTCTCCGCGACTAACGGCGCTGAGTAAGCAGGGGTGTTGCTCACGGCAACCCCGCGCTCGCGGCAAGCATCCAGGTCTACGTTGTCCACGCCGATGCCAAAGACCGCGATATGGCGAAGCCCGGGACACGCCCTCAATACCCCCTCCGTAAAGCTGCTCGCGTAGACCGTCAGTGCCGCGTCCGCCCCGGCCAGCCTCTCGATCAGCGTGGCCTCGGCGCTGGCAGGGGAGTCGTACACGCGTAGCTCTCCCAGCTCCCTCAGCCGGCGCGTCAGAGGGGAGTTTGCCACAAGACCAGCGGCGTCGTCCGGGACTACGATGATCATTTCACCCCCTTATTGCCTGGTTGGCCGACACCCATTTTAGCGGTTTCTCCACAGGTTGTGATAGACCATCCTGCCTTGCCACATGGGCAACGCTCGTGGTGAGCTTATCGAACCATATGAGCGAGAGCAACGTCGTCATGCCCGCATACGCGCCCACGGGAATCCCCTCGACTGTAGCCTGTCAACTGGCTAGAATGGGACTGCTCGTCCCGCCACATCGCAGGGCCGGAAAGTACGTGGGGGATGCGGCTATCGGCAAGAAGAGCGAGACCGCCCGGAGGCATCTTTTAGACAGGAGGCAGTATATGAATACGCTGGTCATGGGGGGCACCAGGTTTAACGGGCTGCACTTGGTGCAAGAGCTGGTGCGTTGTGGGCACAAGGTCACCATGCTCAACCGAGGCGTCACAGAGGCCCAGGTGCCAAGGGAGGCGCGCCGCCTCTATGCGGACAGGAAGGACACGCAGCAGTTGAAGGAGGCGCTGGGCGCAGAGGAGTTCGACGTGATTTTCGACATCAGCGCCTACGTGCTGGAGGACGTTCAGAGCATGGTGGACATATTCGATGGGCGGGCAGGCCACTACGTCTTCGCCAGCTCCACCGTGGTCTACGCCGCCACCAACATCCTGCCTATGAACGAGGACTCCCCGGTGGACAACACGCCCCGCCAGTCCGATTATGGCCGCAACAAGCTCATCTGCGAGGACTATCTGATTGGGGTGTACAGGCAGCGCCACTTCCCCACCACCGTGGCCCGTTTCTCAATGGTCTTTGGGCCGGACAACGGGATTCTGGACCGTGAGCAGAGGATGTTCGTGCGCCTGCTGCGGGGTCGCAAGATACTTGTCCCGGGCCGCGGCACAACCCTGGGCCAGATAGGCCATGTGGACGACGAGGCCAGGGCGCTGCGCATGATGGCCTTGAATCCCCGGACGTATGGCGAGATCTACAACGTCACCGGCAAGGACTACTTCAGCGACGAAGGGTACGTGGACGCCTGCGCCAGAGCTGTGGGCGTGGAACCAAACAAGGTCTTCGTGCCCGCGGAGGTCATGGATGGGGCCTCTCCGGAGCAAAGGCGCCCGCTCATCCAGCGGTTGGCGCCCTACATCCATCGCTGGGACGAGAGTACCATCTTCGGCATTGGGAAGCTGCGGGACCACCTGGGGTATGAGCCCTTCTACACCTTTGAGTCGGCAGTACAGCAAACCTATGACTGGTTCATGTCCCAAAGCTTGGACAAGCAACGCGAATACGACTTCTCAGGTGAGGATGAACTGCTAGCCCGCCTGGCCTGACAACTACGCCTGCCGCGTTGGAGGCGCCCCGGCAGGGCTAGCTCCAGTCGTCGCGCGCCTGCTCGAACCCGTGGATGCTGGCCTCCCAGGTGGACGTGTCCAGGATAGCGTAGGTTCGCAGCGTGGTCTTCTTGGGGTCTCTAGGCTGCCCAAGTGATCCCGGATTGACCAGGAGGGTGTTGTCCACCCAGGTTATCATGGGTCTGTGGGTGTGTCCCACAATGAGCACGTCCGCCTTGGCTTCCGGTAGGAGATGGTTCGGAATCTTTGCCAGGCGGCCCGCCGCGCTGTTGTCATCCGTGCCGCCACCTGCGACCATGCCGTCCGGGCTCCCTACGACCGTTGGGTGAGGGGCCAGCCTATCGCCCTCCCCCGGCAGAAGGACGCCAGCGCGCCCGCCATTCTCGCCGCCGGTTGGGTCAAGCGGGCTGGTATGCATCATCATGACCCTTTTGCCCTCTATGGGCCACTCCAGGACAAGGGGCACGCGCTGAAGGTGGGCCAGGTTCTCCGGCTTGATTTGCCCGGACTTCCGCAGCATAAGCCCCGATGATGAGAGTATAGCCGTGTCGTGATTGCCTCGCACCACTGGAATCTGATACCTCTGCATGATCTCGGATATCTCATTGGAGAAGCGGTACTGGAGGTTCATGTCCCCGGCGCATATCACCTGGTCTACGCCCTTCATTTCGCTCAGCGCTGTCTCCAGGGCCTGCAGATCGCAGTGGATGTCCGAAATAATCCCGATTTTCAACTCACCATCTCCGTTCTAATCTGTGTGCATGCGAGCAGGCCCCGCCTCCGTTTGGAGCGGGGCCTGCTCACACACCGTGTAGCTACTCGCGGGTGCAAATGAAGCTGGAAGCGCTGCCGAAGGGGCCTGTCTCGCAGAGGGCCACGTCCAGTTTTTTGAGTTGGCCGTCCGGCCGTGGCAGCTGGCGGTCCCCCGCGGTCCCCATCATCTGCTGCGCCGTTTCCCAGACGTTGGTCATGCCATGAATCCGGCCGTTGCCCAGGTTACCCCCGGCGGTGTTCAAGGGATGGGGTCCCTCAAGGGCAATGTTCTCCGGCTGGCACCACGCGTGGGCCTGGCCGCGCTCGGCAAAGCCGAAGGCCTCAAGCCACATCCATACCATGGGGCTGAAGCCGTCGTATACGTGCTTCAGGTCAACGTCCTCCGGCCTCACGCCTGCGCTCTCGTACAGGTTCTTGGCCTGCCAGTCGTTCATCTCTTCCAGGGTCTCAAGGGATTCCACCACTCCACCCCGGCTCCGGTGCATTGGGATGGCTGCGATGCCGGAGATGTAGCCGCCCGGATGAGGCGTGTCCTTGGCCCTGTCCTCTGTGGTCATCACCACCGCCTGGACTCCGTCCACCGGCATGTCGTTGTCGAACACGCACATGGGATAGGCAATGAGGCGGGAGTTTATGTAGTCTTCGTACGTGATCTGCCGGCCCTTCCATACGGCGTACGGATTGAGCTGAGCGTTGCGATGGGCGTTGAGCACGTAGCCGGCCATCTCCTCGCGCTTGGCGCCGTACTTCTCAAGGTACCTTTGGTAGGTGACGGCCTGGCCGGAGCCTCCCACGCCGTGGCCGTAGACGGTGGTGAGGGCAGCCGAGCCGCTCGCCATCCTTCCGCTGACCTGGCGGTATCGCACTCCTGCCGGGTGATGCCCGGTCCGGATGACAAGGGCGTTGTTGCACACGCCCGCGCCCAGGGCCATTGCGGCCAGTTGAGGCCCGGCGCAGGATCCTGCCGCTGGGCTGTCCGTCTGGATCCAGTGGCGTATGTTGTTCCAGTTGACTACGGACATCATGTGAGGCACGTCCAGCCAGACCTTGATGTCGCCTCGCTGATTGGGGCCCCAGTTGGGGTCCGCCCAGATGTATATGCCGTCGATGTCGTCCACCGTCAAGCCAGCGTCTTCAATAGCCATCAGAGCCGCCTCATTGGCCCGATGGGACTTGCTCCCGTCGAAATAGCGGCGACACACCGTGCTTCCAGACCCTACGAAAACGGGTCTCTTTCCTTTTGGCCACTCTATTGGCATAATGCCCTCCCTTCTCTATTCTGCCGGTGGAGTGAGACTTGGGTCCGTCTCAAGCCACAAGATGGGTCTGAGCCTCCGCAGCTAGGTTGACCGCGGCTGGAACTGGAGAATGCTGACGTCGTCGTTCACCTTGTCGAAGACGGCCTCCAGGGGCGTTCCCATTGCGAGTCCGCCGCCAAGGGCGTCGTACTCGCAATTCAGGATGTTGCTCATCATAAGCAGGTCGGCCTGCTCTTCCAACTCCACCAGAAGCACGGCGTACGGGACCTTCTCCTCGAACCCTGATACGGATGTGTCGTAGCATATGTAGTGGGTGTAGATGGTTGCGTGGCCGCTGGTCTCCTCCCACTTCAACTCCGCCTCCCGATTGCCGCAGTAGTTGCAGACGGCCACAGGCGGATGGTTGTAGGACTTGCAGCCCTGGCATCGCTGGAGCACCAGCTTACCCTCTTTGGCTCCGTCCCAATAGGGCTGGTCCTGTGCGGTGGGCACTGGAACCACCCCGTACGGCGCCATTGTGGTGTGCATAAGGCGCTCTACGTCGCCGACCAGGGGAGCGGCTGCTCCTCCCAACACCGTGGCGTGGGTACCTAGTGGACCCACAGGGGGTCCGGATTCCTGGCTAGTCATTGCTTCCCTCCTTTCGTCTAGGCGGACCACCGATACGAGATCTGCGCAGCGCAAGGAGCTAAAGAGAGGAACGCGCTGCCAGAATCATCCTAGTGTCATACCCATTAGTTGTCAACACTTGCCCCTGCTGAGCGGTCATCAACTGGAGGCGGTTGGGTGTCTTCGGGGCCGCGCCGCATCCGGTGGGCGTGCTCACGCGGGCCGGTCAAGGGGGACTGCCGGGAGGTCCGGAGCAGGTTCCAAAGGCGCCTGGGGACGGCGGGCAATGAAGAGGGCCACAGAGCCTATTACCAGGAACATGGCTACCACCCGGAACCCCAGGCGGTAGCTGTCGAAGGTGTCCACCATCCAACCTACGAAGATGGGGCCCATGACGGTGCCCGGCAGGTCTACGAACTGGAGCAGGCCGCTGATGGTGCCGAAGTTCCGGCGCCCGTAGAAGTGCGCCACAATGGCCTGTCGCAAGGCGGCCGATCCGCCGTACGCCGGGCCAAGCAGCGCTATGTAGACCGGGGCCCATCCAAGGCTGGGAATCAAGGACATGGCAAGGACGCCTATCCCCTGGACAATCAGCAGCGTGGCGAGCAGGACGCGGATGTTCAGCATATCCCCTATCCACCCGAAGAAGATGCGCCCGGGGACCGATACCAGTAGAGTGATGGACGCCAGGCTGGCCGCCGTGACGGCGCTGGCTCCCATCTCCTCAATTAGGAAGGGGATGTGGTACACGGCGGCGACCGTGACGGTCACAGACCAACTGGCAAAGGCTATGGCAAGCATCCAGAAGGAGAGAGACTTCATGGCCTGGCGCGGCGTCAGCTCTATTTCCAGAGGTTCGCTGCCCTCCGAAGTCTCCCGACTGCGGTCTACGACCGGCAACGGAATGCCGTCGGGATGAAGACCCCGCTGCTCCGGGCGATGGTACACCAGCGAGACCAGTGGGATCCCTATGATCCAGTAGGCCAGGCCGGCCATGATTGCGGCAGTCCTCCAGCCATACATCTCGGTGAGCCAGCCCACAAATACGACTGTGCTGCCTCCCAGGCCTATGCCCGCCAGCAGTATCCCCAGGGCTCTGGCCCGCTTACGGACAAACCAGTTGGCAACGGCAACGTTGATTGGGCGTCCCCCTCCGAAGCTGGACGCGGTGGAGATGAGCAGGAACACCGCGTAGAGCATCCACATTGCGGTGATGCGGCTCAGCAGGAAGAAGGCCAGCCCCATCGTAATGACGCCAAAGTAGAGCAGCCGGCGAGGCCCGTATTTGTCTATAACCCATCCGGCCAAGGGCGCCAGGAGGCCGCCCTCCAGCCGGGCCAGCCCAATTACACCGCCAAGAGCCGCACGGCTGCCGCCCAGTTCATTCAACAGAGGAACGTAGTAGACACCGAATCCATAGGTGTAGAAGGCGCCGTTCAGAATGGCTATCGTGATGCCAACGGCCACGATCCACCATCCGTAGAAGACTCGCCGTATGCCAGGAATGCTCTCGACGAACGCGGCCATTTCACTACTCCGCGACTGGCGACTGGGATACGCCTGTGGTTACTGGAGTATCCGGGCTAGGATACGAATGAGTTGACGGTATAATAGGCCGTGCGAGTGTTCAGGTCAACCACGCGCAGACCACAGCCTCCCTCGGCTGCCACCGGGTTGCCTATGTGGAGAGCTTACGGCTCTGAAGCCCCTGCTTACTACGGCGGGATCAGGCAGCCCTCTGAGCAACCCGTCTGGGATCCCTTACCATGTAGATGAGCGGGGCCGTAACCAGTATGGTGGAGAGGGTGGCGAATATGGCGATGTCGTAAGACCCTGTAGAGTCGAATATCCAGCCGTAGAAAACAGGCCCAACCACTCCTGCGCCTATGGCGCCCACCTGCACCAGCCCTTGGAGCGTCCCGAATGCCCTGGGCCCAAAAAGCTCCATCATCAGGATCGGCCTCAGTGGTATGGTGCCTCCGAATCCAATGCCAAAGACCAGCGCAAAGAGGACCGCAAGCCAGAACTGCCCCGGGCCGACGGTGTACAGCAGCAGCAAGCCAACCATCTGAAACCCTATTAGGCCACCCAGGACCAATCTGTAGTCCAGCATGTCCGACAGGACCCCGGAGCCTATCCGGCCAATGCCGCTCAGCAGGAACATCATTCCCAGTACGCCCGCCGCTTGGGCAGAGCCGTAGCTGAGGTCCTCCAGCAGAGGGATTAGATGCACCATGAGGCCGCTGATGCCAACGAACATAAGGGCAAACAGGGCCACAATTACCCAGAACACCTTTGTCTGCACGGCCTGTACCACCGTATACCCACCGGTGGCCCCATCCCAAGCCAAGCCTCCGGCCCATGCCTCCGGCGAAAGCTCTTCGCTCGTATCGCCGTCCGGCAGATAGCCGTAAGGCTCCGGCCTTGGCCGCGCTACCATCGCCAGTGGGATACCCACTATCCAGAGTCCTATTCCAAGCAGGATTGTGGCGTCGCGCCAGCCTATCATCCCCTCCAGGACCGCCACCACTACAACTGAGGGCCCTCCCAATACCGGCCCCAGCATAGCCATGCCAAGGGCCCGTCCTCGCAGCCGATTGAACCAGTTTGCAACGGCGGCTACCCAGGTAACGCCGTGGCCGGCTCCTGTCATGCCCAGCGACGCGACCAGGAAGGCAACGTAGAAGCTGGTCAACGAGTTGATGAACCCCAGCATGATCATGCCCGCTCCACCGAGTATCACCCCAGTCAGTATGACCACGCGAGGCCCCCAACGGTCCACCAGGAAGCCTACCACAGGGGCCAGCAGCCCGGACTCAACCGCGCGCAGTGAGAAAGCGCCTGAGGTGAGGGCGCGTGTCCAGCCGAACTCACGAAGGATGGGAAGGAAGAAGACGTTGAAGCCAAGGCCAAACACCATAGTCAGGTAAAAGTTCATGCCAACGCTGGCAGCTACTATGTACCATCCGTAGAAGACCTTTTTCTTCTTGATTGTCTTGGTTGTCATTGCGGGGCCGGACACGGGTCGCTTGCAGAGATTGCCAATGCAAGGTTACCACAAGATGCTCCTGCGGTCTTGCCCAGACACATGACCTGCGCATGAGACGCCGCCGGCGTAAATGGACTTCCGGCTATGCCACGACCCGGTCCGGCTGCCGCTCACCCTCTCACGGCAAGCATTCCATCCACCGCGCATACGTCGCCGGGCGGCCCAACGGCTCCATCCCACTCAACGTCTATGCGCCAGCGTCTCGCGACCGCCTTCACGTCATCCCATCGGCCGCGAAGCCTGACCACCACCGGGCCCGGGGCTTCCCCGGCGCTTTGAGACAGGGCTTGGGCGTTTGTGTTTGTGTGCGCTGTGCTGCTGACCATGACAATCACCTCCTTGTCCAGTGCAGACAACACCATAGCACTAGTGTTCTAAGTTGTCAATACAGCGCCGGCTTTTCGTTGAGACGGAGGCGATGGTCTGATTACGGGACGGCGCGCGGCCGGGGCCGCGACTGTGCGCTACGATGAAGCGCTTGCGAGGTCGGCAAGCGCCTCCTGCCACTTATCGCCATCCCCGTCTCCGAAACCTGCCCTGTAAGTGATGGCGCCACGGTGGTCCACGGCGACCTTGGTGGACTGGCTGACTATCCTCAGGTTGCGTAGCACGTCGCCGTTTACTGTGGCTACGGGCCACGGGTGGCCCTCCTTTACCCGGAAGTCCTCCAACTCCTGGATGCCTTCCGTCAGGTCCTGGCCTATGGCGTAGAAATCCACCGAGTCTGCAAACTCAGGGTAGATCTCCTTCATGCGCCGCAACTCGGCGCCACAGACCGGTCACCAAGTTGCAAAGAAGTACAGGAAGACAGGCTTGCCCTCTGCGGCAAGCTGCTCAGTTGACCTATTGTCGCCATCCAGCAGGGTGAACTCGAAGTGGGGCAGGGCGTTGCCGACCTGAGTCCCAACCGATATATCCGGGCTTGGCGCCGTGGACTCGGACAACGGTGGAGTGGAGGCAGCGGTTGTGGTCGCAGGCTCACCGGCGCCCGCGCTGCATCCAAGGCCCAAAGCTAACAGAATCGGTATACCCCAGGCTAGGCTGCGTAACGCCGCCAGGCGGTCGTTGCCCGTTCTTACCAAGGCGTTACTCAACTGTGACTATCCTCTCAGCCGGTTTTTTATCAAGGGCGTCCCGGTCACATGGCCGGGACGCCCTTCTGTGTTCTTGGTGGAGACGGGGGAGAGTCGAACTCCCCGTCCAGAGAGCTTCCAGCTGGAATGTGCTACAGGCTTGTCCAGTATTTGTTTCTCGCTTCTCAGGGGCCTTACTGGCAGGGACCCATTAGAAGCCAGCCAGTGGTTCTTAGGCTCTCTTGTACCGGCGTTTGAGAGAGCAGCGCCTCGACTTAATGGCGCCCATTCCCAGCCTTCGAGGAGAGGCGGAGATGAACGTGGCAGCCTAGTTAGGCGGCCAGTGCGACTTTATTTTCGCCAGTTACTTTTTGCCGCCTTGTTTACGAGGTTGACGGCTCCTCGGCCTGCAATTCCGCGAGACCACCCCCTGTCGAGACCACGCGTCCCCATATGCGCTTATATCTGGATTATACCACGATTCTTGCCACAACTCATAGGGTCTACAGGCTTCCAGGCGGCTGCTCATCCGCTTCCACCTGCCCGGCCAGCGCATGGGGCATAGCCCTGCGCGCCATCGCCTCAGCCACGAGAGGCGTTGCGAATGGCTCGTCCAGCCTCTCTTTCCTGCTCTCTGTCTATGATGCTCCTGCGCTTGTCATGGAGTCTCCGTCCCCGTACCAAGCCAATCAGCGCCTTGGCGACATGGCCCTTTATGTAGACCCTGAGAGGTATCATGGTGAGGCCCTGTTGGGCTGTGGTTCCCGCAAGCTCCCCAATCTCCTTGCTGTGCAGGAGCAGTTTTCTTGGGCGGGTGGGTTCGTGGTTGTGGATGTTGCCCTGGTCATAGGGGGCTATGTGGGCGTTGAGCAGCCACATCTCGCCCCCCTCCGCCTTGGCGAAGGCGTGCTGGATGTTCATCTTCCCGGAGCGTATGGACTTGATTTCCGTGCCGGTTAGCGCCATACCGGCCTCCACGGTCTCCAGGATGTCGTAGTCGTGATAGGCCCTCCGGTTCATGGCCATGACCCCGGAGTGGCCGTCGGCTTTGGGGCGTTTTGGTTTTGGCATTGCTGTTGTATTCCTCAAGCGTCTAGCGGGATACGGCGGCCGTCTGCGCCGCCAGATGTTCCAGGGCCCTTTCCAGCTGTGGGTCATCGCCCTCTTCAAGTCCAGGTTCCACCCGGATGTCCGGCTCCAGTCCGTGGCCCTCTATCAGGTGTCCGTTGGGGGAGTGCCAGTGGCCCACCGTAAAGTACAGCCCTGAGCCGTCTGAGAGGCGATGCGGCTGGTTTACACTGCCCTTTCCGAATGTCGTATCGCCGATGAGGATGGCCCGGCCGTGGTCTCTTAGCGCGCCCGACAACACCTCGCTGCCGCTGGCGCTGAACTCGTCCACTAGCGCCACCAATGGAATATCCGTGGCCAGGCCGCCGGGTTTGACATTGTAATCGATCCTCCGGCCGTCTCCGTCCACGGAGTAGAGGACCAGTCCGTCCGTGAGGAACTGGCTGGCAATGTTCACGGTGGTGGAGAGCAGCCCGCCAAGGTTGCCTCTCAGGTCCAGGACCATCCCCCTGGCATCCAGATCCTCAGCTTCCAGGAGGACGTCCGCCAGCATCTCGTCTGTGTTATCGGCGAAGGTACTTATCTCCACGTAGGCAATCCGCCCTGGCAGCATCTCCCAGGTGATGCTGTCTATCCGAATGACGGCGCGAACCACCTCGATTAAAACGGGCTCTGGAACGTCCTTGCGCCGTATGAGCAGGCTGACGGAGGTGTCCTCCGGCCCGCGGATTCTGACGACGGACTCGAAGAGGCTCCAGCCCGCGGCGCTTTCGCCGTCCACCTCCAGTATCACGTCTCCGGGCTGTATACCCGCCCTCTCCGCCGGTGTGTCCGGGATTGGCTCCGTTATGGTGATGTCTGACCCTATCATCTCCACGTGGGCGCCAATGCCTACGAATGTGCCCTGGCTGTCCTCTATGTACAGAGCGTACTCGTTCGGATCCAGGAAGGAGGTGTACGGGTCTTCCAGTGAGTCCAGCATGGCCTCTATGGCGGCCCATCTGAGCCGGTCGGGGGACGGTTGGGCCTGTGCATCGTCACCTGCCTCCGACCTCATTGCGTCTATGGCGGCCTGGCCGATGGCCTGCGCATCCAGGCTATCCTTCCTTATGAAGTCCCGGGACAGGATGCTCCAGGTTTCCAGGATAGGGTTGTCCTCCAGGGATGCGGTGGAGTTGGACAGCTCTTCCCATACCTCCGCCACGGCATATATGTCCGCCGGGGGTGGGGGAGTGGGCGTACTGGCCGTGCCGAAGGCCACGCATGACGCTGCCGTTGAGGCCGGCAGCGTCACTGCGAGAAGCAGCATGGCTCTGATAATGGCGCTGTGCATAGCGGGATTCTCCTATGGTTATGTGTTAATTCTAACATAGAAAGGGCCTCAACTCTGCGCACACGTATGGGCGTTGGCAAGGAGTGAGTGAGATTTTGCAGAATATGACCCTTGATTGTGGTGTTTTTCACTTGATAACTCCCGATACGCTGTGCTATATTCCTTGAGATGCTGGAACCTAGAGGAGTTGGCCTGTGCTAGAGGACTACTTTCGCCAGTATGGTCTCATTGCCATATTTACCGTCGTGGCGGTGGTCCTGCCTGGGACGCTGCTCGTGGTTTCCTGGCTTCTGTCCTTTATACGGGTCCGTCCCGACAAGCCCAATGCGGTGAAGCAGAGCCCCTATGAGTGTGGCATGGAACTCATAGGCGACCGGTGGCCCCAGTTCAACTTCCGGTACTATATGTTTGCCATCCTGTTCGTCGTATTTGACGTGGAGACCATCTTCATATACCCCTGGGCGGTGCACTTCAAGCAGTTGGGGCTATTTGCCTTTGTGGAGATGCTGGTATTCATCCTGATCCTGGTGGTGGGCTGGGCGTACGCCTGGAGAAACAAGGCCCTGGAATGGAGATGAGATAATGTCCATTGAGACTAGATCTGCAGACGACCCGGGACAGGCAATGGCCGGCGCTATGACAGTCCCCCTTCACGCCACTACCTGGGAGCTGGACAGGGAAGAGGGCGCTGTCATCAATGACATGAAGGCCACCCACATCGACCCTTACGCCAGGGATGCCATACAGGTTGCTCCTGAGTTTGAGCGCAACGTAGTGATCACGTCCGTAGACGCGCTGCTGAACTGGAGCCGGAAGTCCTCTGTGTTTCCTATGACCTTTGGACTGGCCTGCTGCGCCTTTGAGATGATCGCCAGCGCCATGTCTCGTTTCGATATTGCAAGGTTTGGGATGGAGGCCATGCGGGCCTCCCCCAGGCAGGCGGACTTGATGATTGTGGCGGGCACCGTAACGTGGAAGATGGCCCCGGCCATCCGCCGCCTCTACGACCAGATGCCGGAGCCAAAGTGGGTCATATCTATGGGCGTATGCGCCACAAGTGGAGGCCCTTATTACCAGGGCTACAGCGTGGTCCCGGGGGTCAACCGCATTGTGCCTGTGGACGTCTACGTCCCGGGCTGCCCTCCGCGCCCGGATGCCCTCCTCTACGGCATTATGCAGCTTCACGAGAAGATCAAGAAGTACAGCCTGCTCGGCAGAGCCGCGGGAGCATAGATGACCACTCTTTTGGGTGGAGACGCCATAGCCGTCCGTCTGGAGGACTCCGTTCCGGGCTCTGTGGAGGGGTGGGACGCCGGCAACGTGTGGGTGAAGCCGGAGGCCGTCCTCGATGTGTGCCGCTTCCTGAAGGAGGACGCCGACCTTGACATGAACTACCTGGTCGCCGTCTCCGCGGTGGACTATATAGAGTACTTTGAGGTGGTCTATCATCTGCTATCCATGAACCACAACCACGGCATAGCGCTTAAGGCAAAGTGCTGGGGCAGGGAAGACCCAACCGTTCCCTCCGTAACAGGCCTGTGGCAGGGCGCCGACTTGCAGGAACGCGAGGTCTACGACCTGATGGGCGTCAAGTTCACCGGCCACGCCAACATGAAACGACTGTTGCTGTGGGAGGGATTCCCCGGCCATCCTCAACGCAAGGACTACCTGGAGCCTCCCAGGTAGAAGGGGAAGGATGTCTATTCGCACGGAGCCGGTAACGCTTAACCTGGGGCCTCAACACCCAAGCACCCACGGCGTATTCCGTATGCGCGTCACCTTTGACGGTGAGATTATCTTGGATGTGGAGCCGGTATTCGGCTATCTCCACCGCGGGTCGGAGAAGCTGGCCGAGGAACGCACATACATCCAGGTGGTGACACTGACGGACCGCCTGGACTACGTCTCCTCCATGTCCAACAACCTTGCTTACGTGCTAGCGGTAGAGAAGCTGGCCGGCGTTGAGCCGCCGGAGCGAGCCCTGTACATGCGGGTCATGGTCGCAGAGCTTCAGCGCATTGTCAGCCACCTGGTTGCCACGGGGTTCTTCCTGAACGACCTGGGTGCCTTGGCTACACCGCTCATGTACTGCTTCAGAGAGAGGGAGAAGATACTGGACCTCTTTGAGCTGCTGTGCGGCGCACGCATCACCCTCAGCTACATGAGGGTTGGGGGCATCTTCCAGGACGCTCCTGCGGAGTTCTGGCCCGCGCTGAGAGACTTCCTGGGCTACATGCCGGAGTACATAGACGAGTACGAAACGCTCCTCACCGGGAACGAGATACTCCTGTCACGCACCAAGGGGGTTGGCATCCTCTCCGGAGAGTCGGCCATCAACTGCTCCGTCAGCGGCCCGGTGCTGCGTTCCACAGGGGTGAACTGGGACATCCGCAAGGCCGACCCCTACGACGTGTACGACCGCATGGAGTTTGACATTCCTGTGGGTACTGTGGGAGACAACTACGACCGCTATCTGCTGCGCATAGCCGAGATGCGCCAGTCTCTGCGGATTGTGGAGCAGTGCGTGGAGCAGATACCGGAGGGGCCCGTCAGGACGAATACGCCCGCCCTCATAAGGCCGCCTGTGGGCGATGCCTACGGACACGTTGAGGCGCCCAAGGGCGAGTTGGGCTTCTACATGGTCAGCGACGGCAGCATAGCGCCCTACAGATGCAAGATCCGCTCCCCGTCGCTCATCAACCTGACGGCGCTGCGTGAGATGCTCGTAGGCGGGAAGCTGGCCGATATGATAGTGACCTTCGGCAGCGTTGACATAAATATGGGCGAGGTGGACAGGTAGTGGACGCCGCCTACGTGCCATTCAGGGAGGCCAACTCCTTCTACAGGAACCTCTACGACCTCTTTGCGGAGTGGAGTTTCTGGGGCGTTTCTCCCATCCCGGACTGGCTGGCCTACTTCCTGGCGGGCTTCCTGATCATCTTCTCCGTGGTCAACGCGGTGGTGATCGTGACCACTATCGGCACCTGGGTTGAGCGCCGACTGATAGGGCGTTTCCAGTCCAGGCTCGGCCCCAACCGGTGGGGGCCCTTTGGCCTCCTCACCCCCGTGGCCGATGCCATCAAGCTGCTGAGCAAGGAGGACACGCGTCCAGAGGGGGTGGACCCGTGGGTGTTCAACCTGGCGCCCCTGGTCTTCATAGTGGCCCCTCTTCTTGTCTTTGCGGTGATCCCACTTGGGAAGAACACCTACGTAGCCAACCTGAATGTCGGGATACTCTTCATCATCGCCGTGACCACCGTGCCCACCATCGCCATGTTCATGGCCGGGTGGGGTTCCGGGAACCGGTACTCACTCTTTGGGGCCATGCGCGGAGTAGCTCAGCTTGTCAGCTATGAGGTCCCAATGGTCCTCTCCATTGTGGGCGTCCTCCTTCTGGCCGGCTCACTGTCCCTGGTGGACATAGTCGAGGCCCAGGAGATTCCGTTCCTACTCATTCAGCCCTTGGGCTTCTTCATCTTCCTACTGGCCATCTCAGCGGAAATGAACCGCTCCCCATTCGACATAGTGGAGGCGGACTCGGAGTTGGTGGCTGGGTTCCACACCGAGTACAGCGGTATGAAATGGGGCACCTTCCAGCTTGCCGAGTTCATCGCCCCCTTCGGCGCTGCGGCCATCATAACCACGCTTTTTCTCAAGGGGTGGGACGGCCCGGTATTGCCGTCTCATCTGTGGTTCTTCCTCAAGGTATGCCTTGTCTGGTTTGTGCTCCTGTGGATCAGGGCAACTCTGCCAAGGCTGCGGGTTGACCAGATCATGGCCCTGGCCTGGAAGGTCCTGTTTCCCATGGGCCTCATCAACCTATTCGTCACAGCGGCAGAGGTGCTGGTGTGGGAAGATCCCACAACGGCCCAGCTATGGACTATGGTCGGCATAAACTGGGTGGTCGCCATTGTGTGCCTTGTGGTGTCCTCCCACCTGATGTCGGATAAACTGACCACCAGAGACCCCCTGGCCCCTGTCCCGGCGAGGCATAGCAGAAGAACTCAGGAGGTGAGATGAGATGTACGGCGTAGGCATTGCAAAAGGCCTCATGGTGACCATGAAAAACCTGTTCAGGAAGCCATTTACAATCCAGTATCCGGAGGAAGCCGTGCCACAGGCCCCGCGCTTCCGCGGCGAGGAGTTTGTCTGGTACGAGCAGCGATGCACAGGCTGTGCCAGCTGCGCAAAGTTCTGCCCCCTTGGAATCATAAAGATAGTAACTCACCCTGGCGGGACCGACGTTCAGGAGGGAGAGTCATACGCCATAGACGTGTTTGACATAGACATAGGCCGTTGCATGTTCTGCGGCCTGTGCGTGGAGGCATGCCCCTACGACGCCCTGTTCATGGGCAGCGGCTTCGAGCGTGGCCGTTACAGGCGGGATGACCTGATCATTCCGGTGGAGGAGCTGAGGGCGGCGGAGAAGCGTCCCAGCACTTGGCTCCGCCCGCAGCTTGAGGAAAAGAACTACCGCCCTCAGACGGGTCAGCCTCTATCATGGGAAGAGGTGGGACGCTAGATGCTCCCACTGGATATAGCTTTCTGGGTCATGGCCGTAGTGGGGGTCTTCTCCGCGCTGGCTGTGGTATCGGAGAGGGATATATTCAGGGCCGCCCTTTTCCTGGTAATCTCCTTTCTTGTTGTGGCGGGGTTATTCGTCCTCCTCAACGCCGAGTTCCTGGCGGCTGTCCAGGTCCTGGTCTACGTTGGGGCCATCTCCGTCATCATCATATTCGCCATAATGCTCACCAGAAACGTGCACGACGGCAACCCTTTCAACAGCTTCCGGATCCCGGCTCTGCTTCTGGCGGTCACGATGCTCGCGGCCATCACCTTTGTGGTGGTGAACACCGAGTGGCACGACTGGGACAGCCTGGGGCTTGAGGTGCTCCCCGGGGAGTCCAGCGAGGCGTCCAGCGCCACCGAGCAGGGAATAAAGGACGTGTTCGGGGACACAACTCAGGTGATAGCCCGGCTTCTGATGAGGGACTTTGTCCTGCCTATGGAGGCGGCCTCGGTGGTCCTGCTGGCGGCGGTGATAGGAGCTTTGGCCCTGGTGAGGGAGAGGGAGGGTGAATCCTGAGCCTGGAGAACTTCCTCATACTTTCGGGCGTCATCTTCAGCATAGGCCTGTACGGCGCGCTGTCCAAGAAGAACGTCATCACGGTTCTCATGTCCATTGAGCTGATGTTCAACGCGGTGAACATAGCGCTGATAAGCTTCAGCCGGTACGTGGTCCCCCAGCGCATTGCGGCGGACCCTGTTGCCACGGAGGCCGAGGTGTCGGCCGCCCTGGCGGGGGGCGCCACACTGGGTGAGACGGCGCTGAGCGCCCTGCTCACCGGACAGATATTCGCCATATTCGTCATCACCATCGCCGCAGCCGAGGTGGCCCTGGGCCTTGGTATTGTGATAGCCATGTACCGCAATCGCGCCTCGGTAGACGTAACTCAGGCCAACCTGATGAGAGGTTAACACAGCTGTGTGGGTAGATTTCAAAAAGGCGCCCAACCTGATGATTGCGGAGATGTGGAAGGAGCTCCTAGAAGGGGAGGGCCTTCCCACCCAGATCCTGCCGGAGGGAGACGACATACTGTCTTGGAGCGAGCGGACACCATATCGTATCATGGTTCCCCGCGGCAGGGAGCACGTGGCAGAGGAGATTCTGAGGAAGCTTTAGGGCGCGTCTCAGCAACGGACTGGTAACATGATCAAGGGAGAGGCATAACAGAACTATGAGCGAGGGAGCAGCCTGGGCCATATTCTTCCTGCCTTTGGCCTCTTTCCTTATCATTTCTTTACTCGTCAGGCCATTCTTAAACCAGTACGACAGAGTCAGCGGCTACCTGACCATCCTTGCCATTGGCGCCTCCTTTGTCCTCTCTGTGTTGGCGCTGCTGGCGGTACAGGACGGGGGAGGGGAGATTGGCTGGGGTTCTCATACCTGGATTGCCATTGGCGACCTGGATATTGCCCTGGGTATACTCATGGACCCTCTCACGGCCATCATGCTGATTGTGGTCAGCGGGGTGAGCCTTGCCGTGCAGATATACTCCCAGGGATACATGCGTGGAGACCCGGGCTACTCCCGGTACTTCGCCTTCATGTCCCTGTTCACGGCTTCCATGCTGGGGTTGGTGCTGGCGCGAAACATCATCCAGATGTACGTCTTCTGGGAGCTTGTGGGCCTTTCCTCCTACCTCCTGATTGGGTTTTGGTATAACAGGCCGGCGGCGGCCGCCGCCGCCAAGAAGGCTTTCTTGGTCACGCGGCTGGGGGATGTGGGCTTCCTGCTGGCTATACTGTACCTCTTCTTGAACAAGCAGGCCTTTTTCAGCCAGGGGCTTAACCCCTTCGAGGTGGGCGACATCAACCTCATCGCCCACGGAGGCGAGGTGGCAGGCGTTCAGATCATCGCCCTGGGCAGCGGAGTTGTGACCTGGATAGCGTTGGGGATCTTCGCCGGGGCAGTGGGCAAGTCTGCGCAGTTCCCCCTTCACGTCTGGCTCCCCGATGCTATGGAGGGCCCTACCCCTGTAAGCGCCCTCATCCATGCGGCTACTATGGTTGTTGCGGGTGTGTTTCTGGTGGCGCGGTTCTTCCCGCTCTTCGAGGCCTCCACCACAGCCATGACCATTGTGGCGATTATTGGGGCGTTCACGGCCCTCTTCGCCGCCAGTATGGGACTGGTGATGAACGATATAAAGCGGGTGCTGGCCTACTCCACCGTGAGCCAGTTGGGATACATGATGCTGGCCCTGGGAGTGGGAGCCTACGAGGCAGCCATATTCCACCTGTTCAACCACGCCTTCTTCAAAGCCCTCCTGTTCCTGGGCGCCGGAAGTGTAAACCACGCCTCCGGAACATTTGACATGAGATACATGGGCGGGCTTAGACGGCACATGCCCTTGACCTACGTCACCTTCCTGATAGCAGCCCTGAGTATCTGCGGCATCTTTCCCCTGGCTGGGTTCTGGAGCAAGGACGAGATACTGGTCAGCGCCTGGAATCACGGCGGAACGATAGGCCAGGTGGTCTTCTGGATGGCCCTGGTGACCGCATTTATGACCGCCTTCTACATATTCCGCGCTCTGTTCATCACCTTCCACGGCGAGTTTCGCGGCGGGGCGGATGCCGAGACGCCGTCCCAAGCAGGCGGCGCGCACGGGGTGCATCTAGCGGAATCTCCAATGGTCATGGTGGCGCCTATGGCTGCCCTCGCCGTCCTCGCGGTGGTCTCCGGGTTCCTGTCCAACCCTCTGAACTCGGCATGGGGTCTGGGGCTGATCCCGGCTCACTGGTTTGTGGAGTTCCTTGGTCACGTGGCGCTAGTCTCACTGCACGCAGCAGCGTTTGACATAACGATGGCCGCCATATCCACCGTGGTGGCATTGGCGGGCATTGGGCTGGCCTATCTGATGTACCACAGCCACAGTGTAAGCCCGGAGAGGGTCGCCGCCGTCATGGGGCCTGCGTACAAAGCGGCGTATCGCAAGTACTACTTCGACGATGTGTACGAAGATTTGATTACCAGGCATGTCTTCTATAGAGGAATGGCCCAGATCACGGACTGGGCCGACAGGAACATTGTAGACCGCATTGGGGCGGGCATAGGCTTTCTGGGGCGGAACGTGGGACGGGCAATTGCGACCCTGGAGACCGGCCAGGTGCAGGCGTACGGAGCGGGTATGTCCGCAGGGGTCGTGGTAATTCTGGTGGTGTTCTTGATATGGAGCTGAGAAACGGACCGGAGGTAGCTTAGTGCTTTCCGCAGTAGTGTTCCTCCCATTGCTGGGAGCAGCAATCATCCTGGTGTTGCTGAGAGACGCCAAGCAGATACGACTTTTTGTCGCAGCCCTGGCCGTGGTGGAGTTGGCGCTGGCCCTAGCCATATTCGTGGTATTCAGAGTAGAAGACTACCGCCGTGTCGGAAACATGGAGTTGGTGGAGTTATACAGCAACTGGATACCAGCCCTGGACATCCGCTACCACCTGGGAGTGGACGGCCTCAGCGCGCCACTGGTGCTCCTTACAGCGCTGCTTGGGATGTGCGCCATCTTTGCCTCGTGGAACGTGCAGCTGCGGGTCAAGGAGTACTTCATGTGGCTGCTGGTCCTCCAGACGGCCGTGACCGGCGTATTCGTGTCTCTTGACTCCATACTGTTCTTCATCTTCTGGGAGTTGGAATTGCTGCCCATGTACTTCCTTATCTCCATATGGGGCAGCGGTCGGAAAGAGTACTCCGCCATGAAGTTCCTCATCTTCACCCTCTTTGGCAGCGCATTCATGCTGGTGGGCATCCTGGCGCTCTACTTCTCCGTGGGCACTTTCAGCATAGTTGACTTGCAGAACGCGGAAGGAATGCATGGCGCAAAGCTCATCCTCCCGGCCGGGGCGATATTCGCCTTCCTCTTCGCCGCCTTTGCGGTGAAGCTGCCCGTGTGGCCGGTGCATACGTGGCTCCCGGACGCCCACACCGACGCCCCCACAGCCGTGAGCGTGATGCTGGCCGGCGTTCTGCTGAAGATGGGCGGCTACGGAATGATCCGCCTGGCGGTGGGAATGTTCCCCGGCAGGACACAGGAGTACGCCTGGGTTCTGGCTTTCCTGGCAGTGGTCAGTGTGCTGTACGGCGCTGTCGTGACCATAAGACAGACCGACCTCAAGCGTCTGATCGCCTTCAGCAGCATTAGCCACATGGGGTACGTGCTGCTGGGCATATCGTCGGCGGTAGGAGCGGGCGGGGTGGTGTCCTCGGTGGGGCTGACGGGCGCCGCGATGCAGATGTTCACCCACGGCACAATAACGGGACTCCTATTCCTGCTGGTGGGCATGGTCTACGACAAAGCCCACACGCGGCACATACCGGACATGGGCGGCCTGGCTGCCCGTATGCCCATTACTGCCGTGGTCTTCCTAGTGGCAGGACTGGCTTCTCTGGGCCTCCCAGGCACCAGCGGGTTCGTCTCCGAGCTCCTGGTCTTCCTTGGGACATTTGACGTGTGGAGCTGGTTCACGGCCCTTGCGGTGTTCGCCATAGTCATAACCGCGGGGTATATCCTGTGGATGCTTCAACGGGTCTTCTTTGGCCCCCAACTGCCAAGATTCTCGAACCTTGGCGATGCTACGGTGGTGGAGGCCGTGCCAATGGTGGTGCTGGTGGCGGCGATCATGGTAATCGGCATCTACCCCGCCATACTCTCAGACGTCTTCAAGGCCGGCCTGGAACCCATAGTCCTGTCCCTGCAGCAGGCGGTAGGGCGTTAGTGGCGATAACGATATGACACTCCATGACGTATACCTGCTTTCCCCTGAGCTGTCTCTGGCCGCTCTTGGGGTCGTAGTGATCCTCCTGGACATGATGCTGGGGCGCAAAGGGGCGCTGGCAGTCGTCTCCGTCCTGGGCCTGGCGGTTCCACTGGCCTTTAGCGTGTCTCTATGGTCGGCCCTGAGCGGGGAGCCGGATGCCCGGATGGTGGGCATCTTCGACACCCTGGTGGTGGACAAGTTCAGCCTCTTCTTCAAGTTCCTGGTCATGGGAGTGGTTGCCCTGGTGGTAATGTCCTCGGTGGGGTACGTCTCGCGCATTGGGCGTTTCCAGGGAGAGTATTACGGCCTGATGCTCTTCTCGGCCAGCGGGATGATGCTGCTGGCGGCTACCACCGACCTGATCTCCATCTACATAGCCCTGGAGTTGACGGCCCTGCCTCTGGCGGCTCTGGCCGCCTTCCTGAGGGACTCGCGATCCACCGAGGCCGGCATCAAGTTCCTGCTGCTCAGCGCCATGAGCTCGGCGGTGCTGCTGTATGGCATGGCGCTGACCTACGGCTTCACCGGCGCAACTCAACTTCCGTACATCTTTGAGCGGCTCGGAGCATCATTGGACCCCTCCGTGCCATTCGGCAGCCACGCCCTGTTCCTGGGTGTAATTATGATAGTGGCCGGCTTTGGGTTCAAGATCGCCTCCGTGCCCTTCCAGATGTGGGTCCCGGACGTGTACGAGGGCGCGCCGACCCCCATCACGGCGTACCTATCGGTGGCCAGCAAGGCAGCAGGCTTCGCGGTCATACTCAGGGTGTTCTACCTTGCCTTCGGCGAGATTAGCCTGGACTGGGCAGCCCTTTTCGCCGTGCTCAGCGCCTTCTCTATGACCATAGGCAACCTGGTGGCCATTGCCCAGAGCAACATCAAGCGGATGCTGGCCTATAGCACCGTTGCCCACGCAGGCTTCCTGCTGGCTGGTGTGGCTGCCGTTGCCGCTCGCGTCCCCGCGGGAGAGACCACCATAGGCCCCAGCAGCGTTCTCTTCTACCTGGTGGCCTACGCGGTCACCAACCTGGCCGCCTTCTTTGCCATCATCGCCATATCCAACCGCACCGGGAGCGACATGATAAGCAGCTTTGCCGGGATGGGACGGCGAGCGCCCTTCCTTGCCATAGTCCTGTCCTTTGCCCTGGTCTCTCTCCTTGGCCTCCCCCCCACGGCGGGATTCATGGGCAAGCTGTATATATTCAGCGCCGCCATAAAGAGCGATTTGGCGTGGCTGGTTGTTGTGGGCGTGGTGAACAGCGCAATCTCCGCTTACTACTATATGAAGGTGGTCAGGGTAATGTACATGGAGGAGCCGGAAGCAGAGGAGGAGGTTGCTGTAGCTCACGTCCCCAGGCTCGCCTTGTACATCGCTGGCCTGGGTATCCTGGCGCTGGGGCTCTTTCCAGGCCCTCTGATGGACGTAGCGGAGAAGGCGGCAGCCGTCCTCTTCCTGTAGCCTAGCCTGCGTAAATTTGATAACGCGGCCCTTTTGGTGTAAGATTGGGCTGTTCCTGCTGGTCGTATGGGGTACGGATCCAGCCTTCTCACTAAAACAGCCGGGGAATGCTTTCAAGCCCTCGTTCCTGAGCTCGGAGTAAGCAAGTCACAGGATGGAGAGGGAGGTGTCACTAGAGTCCGCTGCCGAGTGGCCTGAAAAAAGCCGGCGTCCGTGCGGAGAGAGCCAAGGAGTATATGACAAAGGCGCGTACCATCGCATTGCCGGTCCTCAGGGAGGTCGCCCTTCTGGTATCCGCCTTTATGGTATACACCATTGCGAGTACCTTGATTCACCCGAATCCCCTTGAGGTGGGGATTCACAATGCCTGGAGCATCGTGGGGCTGGAGCAGACCCTGCGCATCTTCCACGAACAGTCCCTTCAATCCTGGCTCTTGGCGGACGCCGAGGGCGTTGTCTTATTCTTCAACTGGGTCTATGCCATTGGCTTCTGGTCCATCATGGGAGCCACCGGCCTGCTGTTCTTTGTGATGGACAGGGATACCTACTACAAGTACCGCACCGTAATGCTGGTGAGCTTTGGCATGGCGGTGGCTATCTCCTCCATCTACCCCCTGGCTCCACCCAGGATAATGGGAGACCCTCTTGGCTTTGTGGACACCCTTCAGGTACTGGGGCCGTCGCAGTACAACACCGGCATCGAGTTTCTCGCGTACAACAGGTACGCCGCAATGCCCAGCATGCACTTTGCGTGGGCGCTTCTGATATCAATGGCCTGGGCGAGTACCCCGTATCTATGGGCCAGGGTGGCAGCTGTGGTCTACCAGACCCTCATAGCGCTGGCCGTAGTAATAACGGGAAACCACTACTTCATGGACGTGGTTGTTGCCGTGCCGGTGGTGGTGGTATCCTTCTACGTCTATCACCTGGCGCTGGCTCCCACCAGGCGCGAGTCACTGGAGAAGGCGTAGGGAAGACGCGCCGACGCCGGCGGCTAAGCCGACAGGGCGACCTTGGACAGAAGCCTCTTGGTGGGCACGATGTGCTTGCTCAACCCCATTCCCTTGGGATCCATCCCCATCGCCAGCCCCACAACCTGCGGCAGGTGCAAAATGGGCAGGTCTATTTTGGTGTGACGCTGAGAGGCCGCTTTGGGCTGAAAGCCATCCAGGTTGAGGTGGCACAACGGGCATGGAGTGACCATTGCGTCCGCCCCCAGGTCCTTGGCCTCAAGGGTATGATTTGCCACCATCGCCACGGAGTTGCGCTCGTTGATGGTGAGGATTGGAAAGCCGCAACACTTGGTCTTGCCGGCATATTCCACCACCTCCGCGCCAAGGGTTTCGATAACCCTCTCCAGGCAGTCCTCGCGCTCCGGGTGCTCATCAAAGCCCAGGGCTCCGGTGGGACGGATTATGTAGCACCCGTAGAAGGGGGCCAGCTTCAGTCCCTGGAGCGGGGAGGTTACGTAGCCCTTCAGGGTGTCCAGTCCAAGGTCTTCCACCAGTATCCACAGCAGGTGCTTCACCACCACCTCGCCCTTGTACTCCAAGCCCTCCTCCGCCAGTATCTCGTTTACCTCTGCCATGTAGGCCGGATCGTCGGCCAATCGCTTATGGGCCTGGCTCATGGTTCCCTGGCAGGTGCTGCATATGGTCATAATGGGCAGCCCCATAGCCTCGGCCATAGCAAAGGTGCGGGCGTTCAGGGTATCCCCCAAGCGCTGGTTCTTCTCCTGGAGGACCCCTGCGCCGGTGCAAGAGGCGCCCTCCATAACCTCAATCTCCAGGCCCAGCCGCTCACACACCTTCACCGCTGAAGGATAGAGCTCCGGGCAGCCTCCGCGGGAAACGCAGCCTGGAAAGAAGGCGTACTTCATTTCTTACCTTCCACTTTCTCGAATATGCGGCGGACCTTGTCCACGCCGGGAATGGCTTTGTGAAAGATGGGCGGCGTCTTGCCGCGGAGCCCGGCTCTGAGACCCACAAGACTAAGGCCCAGCAGGGCAGGAATGTTGAACATCCCAAAGGTCCTCAGGGGCAGCCTCAGTTCGTCCAGGGTGCCGCCGTGCTTCACAAGGTCGCTGAAAGCCTCCGTGTGACGCGCCCCGTTGTTGTTGCTGTATCCCGCTTCAATGGCCTTATCACGCAGGCCCATTATCCGTTCCATGGGAGCCACGCCCTTTGGGCACACCTGGACGCACTCCAGGCAGCGCGTGCAGTCCCATATGCCACCTGGTTGGCTGTACATCTGCAGACGGCTGTTGTCCGCGTCGTCTCTGGGGTCTCCCACGAATCGATAGGCCTTTGCCAGGGCCGCCGGCCCAAGGAATCTCTTGTCTACCTCTATGGCGGTGCAGTCGGAGACGCAGGCCCCGCACATTATGCAGCTCATCACGCCGGCGAGATGAAGCATGGTCTCGTTGGGAGCGGTGTACTCTCTCTCCGGCGCCTCGCCCTGGGGTTGAAGCCAAGGCTGCACGGCTCGAACCCTGTCCCAAAACGGCTTCATGTCCGAGACAAGGTCCTTGACCACCGGAAGGTTGCCCATTGGCTCCACGGTGACATGGTTGCCCTGCTTTGCGACGTCACTGATCTTGGTCTTGCAGACCAGCTTGGCGTGGCCGTTGACGCGCATGGAGCATGAGCCGCAGATAGAGGCTCGGCAGGAGCAGCGAAGCGCCAGGGTGCCATCGACCTCCTCTCTCACCTTGATGAGCGCATCCAGAACGGTGAAGTAGTCCTCCACCTCCAGGTTGTACTCCTGGAAGTGCGCCTCCTGGCTGCCGGACTCAGGGTTAAACCGCTTAACGTTCAAGGTTACTTCCATACATATCCTCCTGGAAGGGCGACTGCCTCACCAACTCCCGACGCCAAATCAAGTGCGCTACCCCGGAATGGTGGCCGAGTATTCTGGCAGCTCATCTCTAGTAAGACCTTACCTGAGGCTGCCATTCCGTTATGGTCACTGGGGCATAGTCCAAGCGCGGCCCGTCCGGGGTATAGAAGGCCAGCGTGTGCTTGAGCCAGTTCTCGTCATCCCGGTTTGGGAAATCCAGTCGCGCGTGGGCCCCTCTGCTCTCGCGCCGGGCCAGGCTGCCTGCCGTCATGACCTCGGCTAGATCCAGCATGTTGTCCAACTCCAGCGCTGAGACAAGGTCCGTATTGAACACGCTGCCCTTATCCTGCACCGATACGTCCCGGTAACGCTCCTTCATGTCCTGCAACGCCTCCAGGCCCTTGGTCAGCCCCGCTTCGTTGCGGAAGATGCCGACCTGCTCCTGCATACTGCTCCCCATCTCCCTGCGAAGCGCCGCTGCCCTGATGCCTCGTTCGGGGCGCTGTAGCAATGCGTCTATACGACTTGCCTGGTCGTGTGACGAAGCAGAGGACAGATTCACGAAGTCCTCGCCCTGCACCTCCCGCGCGGCAGTCCTGCCGGCGCGGCGTCCGAACACGACCGTCTCCAGCAGGGAGTTTCCGCCCAGCCGGTTGGCGCCGTGGACGGATACGCAGGCGCACTCGCCGGCCGCGTACAGTCCGGGCAGGGCGCTTCTGCCATCCACGTCGGTTTTCACGCCGCCCATCTGGTAGTGCATACCCGGTCGGATTGGAACGGTCTCCGTCAGCATGTCCACGCCTGCCAGGTCCTGGGCCAACTCGTATATCTGATGCAGCTTGGTGAATATGAGCTCTTTCCCCAGGTGGCGCAGGTCCAGCATAACGCAGCCGTTCTCGCCTCTACCGGCGTCTATCTCCACCTGCTCCGCGCGGGATACC
Source organism: Dehalococcoidia bacterium (assembly GCA_965247645.1). GTDB lineage: Bacteria > Chloroflexota > Dehalococcoidia > Lucifugimonadales > UBA2985 > JAPPHY01. The sequence continues at coordinate 433,783 of OZ252024.1, read as the reverse complement.
ACGTCCCGGGACGCCAGCTCCAGCCTCTCAGGAGCGTAGGCGGGCATGAAGCGCTCGCCCAGGGAGTTGAGCAGATGGCCGCCCTCCCCGCGGGCCCCCTCCGTGATGAGGACGCCGCTTGGGAACAGGGTAGTGGGGTGGAACTGCGTGAACTCCATGTCCATGAGCGCGGCTCCGGCTCGATAAGCCAGCGCCATGCCGTCCCCCGTACAGATAAGGCCGTTGGTGGAAGGCTCGTACACGCGGCCCAGCCCACCGGTGGCCAGGATCACAGCCTTGGCCTCAAATGTATGGAGCCTGCCGGACTTCATGTCCAGGGCCACCAGCCCTCTGCACCTGCCATCCTCGACTATGAGGGACATGGCGAACCACTCATCGTAAGAGGCAATGTTGCTCTTCACCGTCTGCTCCCAGATGACGTGGAGGATGACCTGGCCCGTGATGTCGGCCACAAAGCAGGTGCGGGGAAAGCCCGCTCCTCCAAAGGGGCGTTGGGCCAGGCGACCGTCGTCGCGGCGGTTGAAGGCCACACCCATGCGCTCCAGCTCAAGGATGTCGCCGGGGGCGTCCCGGCAGAGCGCCACGGCGGCGTCCTGGTCGGCCAAGTAGTCGCTGCCCTTCACTGTATCAAAGGCGTGGCTGGTCCAGGAGTCTTCCTCGCCCAGGGCTGCGTTGATGCCTCCCTGGGCCGCCACCGAGTGGCTGCGGGTAGGGTATACCTTGGATATCATTGCCACGTCCACGCCGCCGCGGGCCGCCTCCAGGGCCGCGCGCATACCTGCCAGCCCTCCACCCAGAACCACCGCGTCGTGTTTGATAACCTGCTCTTCCACCGCGAAAGGCATGTGGCAAATCTCCTCAGCAGTTGCTGAAACCGCGTCAAATATACCAGATAGTGATGAATTTTACAATGAGCCGCCGTAGAGATGGAGCGCCATGAGAAGGGCGGCAATCGACTTGCCGTCCTGTATCTCGCCGGAGCTGATCAGGCCCGGCACATCGCCTAGGGGCACAGGCGCCACCTCGATGTTCTCATCCTCATCGGGGGCCAGCGCGCTCCGGCGCAGGTCCGTTGCCATGTACGCGTGCATGTACTCCGTGCAGAACCCCGGCGCTATCCAAAAGCCGCCCATGCGCAGGAGGTTGCCTGCGGTGAAACCAACCTCCTCCTGGAGCTCTCGCAGTACCCCGTCCTCAGGGGTCTCTCCCTCTTCCAGGCCACCCGCCGGGGCCTCCAGAAGCGACATCTCCGGGGATTTGCGATACTGCCTCACCAGCAGGACTTGCCCCTGCTCGTCGATGGGAACCATCACCACGGAGTCGCCATGCTCTACGACCTCCCGCTGGGCAGTTCCGCCGTTGGGCAGCCCGACCGTATCGACCCTCACGCTGAAGATTTTCCCGTCGTATATCCGGCGACTGTCCAGGGTGGGTTCTTCCTGCATACGAGGCTCCTCAGACGGCGGGCGCCGCCCCGGGCGTGGTGGCGCGGGTGTCGGGATTGAGGCGTTCCGTCAAGACGCTGTAGAAGTGGTTTGGAGGATGCGCGCGGAGGAAGCGGGCGGTGTATGGCCCCAGCTTCACCTCCACGGTCTCTCCCGGAGCCAGGTCCAGGTCCGGGCGTCCGTCCACGCTGAGCACGGCCTTGTAGTCCGAGCGGAGGGTGATCTGCGCCACGGAGTCCGGGGCAAGCACAATGGCCGATGCCAGGCCAAGGTGGGTTGCCACCGGGTTGAGGAGCATATCCCTGGACTGCGGATGGAGTATCGGCCCACCGGCGGCTATTGAGTACCCCGTGCTTCCTGTCGCTGTAGCCACCACCACCGCGTCGGCTCTGTAGGTGGTGAGGAGGGCGTCGTCTATCCTGACCTCAAGATGCACCAGGCGGGAGATGGCGCTGCGTCCCACAACCACGTCGTTCAGGGCTTGAAGTGGCTCGCCCTCTATGCCCTCTTTTGAGACCACCGTGGCTTGCAGCATAGCCCGCTCCTCCACCCACACGCGGTCGTCCAGGTACTCCCTCACCTTGCTAACGGCCTCGTTTGCCCTAAGCTCGGTCATAAACCCCACACGGCCCAGGTTCACGCCCAGCAGAGGGATCTCCCTGGGAGCCGCAAACTGGGTGGCTCGGAGTATGGTGCCGTCCCCTCCCACCGTGATTATCAGGGATATGGAAGGCGGAGGCTCCAGCACCTTCTCGGTGGAGGTTGGCTCTACCCACGAGGACTCGCCGAGGTCCAACTCGTCGGCCAGCTGCCGGGCCAGCAGTTGGGCGTTGGGGGTCAGGGGATTGTACACGATGCCGACGCTGCCGTCGCCGCTCATCGAACCCGCTCCCTTAACGAAGACGCTATTGCAGGGCAAATTGCGCTGTTCATTGGCGTTGGCAGTCTAGCATCACGCCTGTGGCGTGTCAACGCGGTGGGCGGGAGCGAGGGGAGTTTTGGGCGGGTAGCGCTCGCTACCACCTAGGAGAGGTCGATAAGCTCAACCGAGGAGTAGAGAAGGTATCTATCTTCCTCCACCTTTACTCCCCCTGCAAACATGACCCTTCCGTCTGGAAGGAGAGTCGCCGAATGGTGGGATCGCGGCTCAGATAGACCGGGGCCCTGTATCCACAAGTTTGTGGCCGGATCAAATATCTCCGTGGTCGAGAAATTACCATGTTGGATCCCGTCAGGGTCTTCACCTCCCGCTACCAGGACTCGACCGTCGGAAAGCAGCGTTAGTGTAGCGCCGATTCGCTCCTGCGCCATATTGGCAACAGGAGTCCACACATCCGCGGCAGGGTCGTATACCAAAGACCGGTATCCAACTGCGAGTAGTCTCCCGTCAGACAGTTGGATGGCATACTCCTGATGATCATTTGGGTCCAAACTACTTAAGACGGTCCACTTGTCAGTTGCGGGGTCATACACCTCAGCATGAGCATGGGGATCGACCGCTCCCAGCGACATCATACGCCCATCATTCAACAAGAAGAGCCGTTGGGAGTTGAAGAATTCGTCTGGAGATGTCCTTTCCCATTTTCCTGAATCGGGGTCTAAAATTGTGAACTCGTTCGTACCAGGCTGCGATGGCGACGTGGAGTCGCCGGAGTCTGAAACGATTGAGACCATCACGCGCCCGTCTTCCAGCAAGAGCATAGCTGGAATTTGTGTCAAGAATCCGGGGCTGGACATCTGCGTCCACGTCTCTTCAGTGAGGTCAAACAGATTTACCACACCAGATAGCAGTGTCTGTTCCCCAACTTCCTTCGCGTCGAAGCCAACGAAAAGCAGTCTACTGTTGGACAGCCGGATTGCCGAGAACAGAAAACCCAAATGCGCCTCAGGCTCGGCCGTTAACCAGCTATCCTTTTCAGGGTCATAAAACTCCCAGGAATAAATTGGGTAATTAACTATAATTCTGTCATCGGCGACGTCAGTATATCCACCGAGCACAACAACGCGCCCGTCTTCCAGCAGGATCCCCTGATGCGCAAACCGCGGATAGGACAGGGGCGGGCCGGGAATCGCCGGAGCGTAGGCTGGCAGGGTTTGCGTGGCTGTAGGCAAGGGGGTGGCCGTGGGTTCAGGTGTAGACGTTGGCGGGGCGGTTGGTAGCGCCTCAACAGTCGCGTTCATGGCGGCTGCGACTGTAGCCTGGATATCTGCCGTGGGAGTAGGGACGGGCGTTGGCTCCGGGCTGCAGGCCAGCGTTGCCAGGAGCGGCAGCGCCGCGGCGGTCATAAGCAGGCGTTTGAAGTTCACCGTGTATCTTCTCATCTACCTCAAGGGCAGGGGGTATAGCGGCTTCTCGACACCCCATTCCAACCTTCCCCCGCTCAGACGGGGAAAGGAACTTCTGGACACCACAGAGGTCTCCGGAAAAGGGTGGAGGAAGTGGAAGGCGTTGCGGCTGGCCCTATGTGGAGGGGAGTGGCTTTCGCCACTCGGCTTTGCCCTGCTCAAGCAGGTCGTTGCCGTAGATGTCGTTGACGACGATGACCGGGAAATCCTCGACCTCCAGCCGGCGTATGGCCTCGGTGCCCAAGTCTTCGTAGGCCACCACGTCCACCTTCTTGATTGTGCCGGAGAGGAGGGCGCCTGAGCCGCCAATGGCCCCAAAGTAGACGGCCCTGTGCTGGATGAAGGCCTCCCGCACCTCCTTGCTCCTTCCGCCCTTGCCCACGGCGGCCTTCATACCCAGGTCAAGCATCTTGGGCGTGAACGGGTCCATGCGGTACGCGGTGGTGGGCCCGGCGGAGCCTATTATGTGGCCCGGGCGGGGAGGCGTTGGGCCTACGTAGTATATTATCTGGCCGGTCAGGTCTATGGGCGGGTCCTCGCCGCGCTCCACGGCCTCTATTATGCGCCGGTGCGCGGCGTCTCTGGCGGTGTATATGACCCCGGTGAGCAGGACCTCGTCACCCGTGTTCAGCTCCGCCAGGGCTGCGTCAGTCAGGGGTGTGTTTATGCTTTTGCTCATCTCGATTTACCCCGCTCTACAGCTCTGCCGTCTTGAGTCTTGCGCTGTGGCACTGGAGGTTGACCCCCACGGGCAGCGATGTGATATGCGTGGGGTGCGTCTCTATGTTGACGGCTAGCGCTGTCGAGCGTCCTCCCCAGGCCTGGGGGCCTATGCCGCTGGCGTTGACCCGCTCCAGCAGCTCCTCCTCCAGGTCGGCGACCTCCTGGTCGGGATGATGCTCCCCGACCTTGCGCAGCAGGGACTTCTTCGCTAGGTGCATGACGTGCTCGGCTGTGCCGCCGATCCCTACGCCAACGATGAGGGGAGGGCAGGGGTTTCCGCCGGACTCCTCAATGGCGCGCAGGGTAAAGTCTATGACGCCCTTCTTGCCATCGCCGGGGCGGAGTATCGCCAAGCGGCTCATGTTCTCGCAGCCGCCGCCCTTGGGCAGGATGGTCACCTTCATGCCCTCTCCCGGCACGATGTCCGTGTGCACTATGGGAGGGGAGTTGTCTCCTGTGTTGATGCGAGCGGAGAAGGGCTGCTTGACCATGGAATTGCGCAGAAAGCCCTCTTTGTACCCCTGTCGTACGCCGTCCGCCAGCGCCTCATACAGGTCGCCCCCAACCAGGTGCACGTCCTGTCCTATCTCCAGGAACAGCACCGTGGTGCCGGTGTCCTGGCACAGGGCAATCTGCTTCTCCTCCGCTATCTCGGAGTTGCGGAGGATCATGTCCAGCACCTTCTGGGCTCTGGGCGCTTCCTCTTCGCGGCGCGCCTTCTTCAGGGCGTCCAGCACGTCCTCCGGGAGGTAGTAGTTGGCTTCCTTGGACAGACGCGCGACCGTCTCCGTGATGTCCGATACGTGGATTTCCCTCATGGCTCAGGCCCCTCCGGGCGCGGCGGCCCTGTTGGTCATTACGTCGACCAACTCCTTGACCGCGTCTGCGGACTTGTTGAGAGCGGCCCTCTCCTCCGGTGAGAGCTCAACCTGGATTATCTCCTCTATGCCGCCTTTGCCCAGTCTCACCGGCACGCCGATGAACAGGTCGTTAATGTCGTACTCACCCTGGAGATAGGCGGCGCATGGCAGGATTCGCTTCTTGTCCAGGACTATGGAGTCAACCATCTGGGCCACCGCCGCGGAAGGGGCGTAGAAGGCGCTGCCGGTCTTGAGAAGGCCGACTATCTCCGCTCCGCCGTCCCGCGTGCGCTGCACAATACGCTCCGCCACGTCCGGCTGCAACAGCCGGCTGATTGGGATGCCTCCCACGTTGGTGGACTCCACCAGCGGGACCATAGTGTCTCCGTGGCCTCCCAAGACGTACGCCTGCACGTCCTCCACCGACACGCCCAGCTCCTGGGCCAGGAAGGTGCGGAAGCGGGCGGTGTCCAGAATGCCCGCCATGCCGATTACCCTCTCCCTGGGGAGGTTGGTCATATTCAGGGTCTGCTGCGCCATTGCGTCCAGTGGGTTGGAGACCACTATGACTATTGCGTCCGGGGAGTAGCGGGCGATCTGCTCGGCGACTCCGCCTACGATGTCCATGTTGGTGAAGAGCAGGTCGTCGCGGCTCATGCCGGGCCTGCGGGCGATTCCCGCGGTGATTACGGCCACGTCAGAGCCGGCCGTCTCCTCGTAGGAGTTGGAGCCCATGATCTGGCTGTCCGTGCCCAGAACGGGGCCGGACTCCAGCATGTCCAGGGCCTTTCCCTGGGGCAGGCCCTCCACGATGTCCACCAGAACCACGTCGGCGTACCCGCGCTCGAATATACGTTGGGCTGCCGTGGCCCCCACGTTGCCGGCGCCCACAACCGTTATCTTTTTTCGCATGAATACTCACCCCTCCGTATATGTTGGAGTTCCCTGGCTGTCCCGGCAGCTCGTTCCGGCGGATGGTTTGCGCGCCCGGCCTACATGGCCGAGTATTGCTCCCAACGCGCCTCCAGGTTAGGCTCCTGAACGGTTGCCATTACGTACTCGCCAAACTCTCTCCCTGTGGCGCCGGTGCTTCGTCCGGTCATCACCACTTTGCGCTCATATTGACCGCAGACATCCAGGGCTTTGTGCAGCTTGACTCCCAACTCCTGGAAGCCTATGTGCTCCAGGAGCATGGCGGCGGCGCGCATCACCGAACTGGGGTCTGCGTACTGGGCCCTGTTCTCCCGCACCATCCTTGGGGCCGTCCCGTGGATGGCCTCGAACATGGCGAATGCCTTGCCGATGTTGGCGCTGCCCGCGGTGCCAACTCCACCCTGGATCTGGCCCGCCTCGTCTGAGAGGATGTCGCCGTACAGGTTGGGCAGGGCTATCACCTGGAACTCGTGGCGGCGCTCCAGGTCCAGAAGCTTGGCCGTCATGATGTCTATATACCAGCCGTCCCAGGGTATGTCCGGGAAGTTGGCGGCGACCTCCCTTGCTATGTCCAGGAACTTGCCATCTGTGGTCTTAACCACGTTGGCCTTGGTGACCACGGTTACCTTGGTCTTGCCCGTGCGCCTGGCATGGTCAAAGGCCAGTTGCAGGATCCGCCTTGAACCCTGGGAGGTGATGACCCGGAAGTCCATGGCAAGGTCTTCGGTAACGTTGATTCCCTGGTTGCCAACCGCGTACATGTCCTCCGTGTTCTCTCGGAAGATGATCCAGTCGATCTTCTCCTTTGGGATGCGGACAGGGCGAACGTTGGCGAAGAGGTCCAGGGCCTTGCGCATGGCTACGTTTGCGCTCTCAATGTTGGGCCAGCCGTCGCCTCGCTCCGGGGTGTGGGTCGGCCCTTTGAGGGTGACGTGGCACTTCTTTATCTCCTCCAGGACGTCGGCTGGGATGGCCTGAAGCTGGGCGGCGCGGTTTTCTATCGTCAGCCCATCGATGGTGCGGAACTCCACCTTGCCGCTTTCCACATGCTCCTTGAGCAGGTACTCCAGGAGGTACTGGGCTTCGGCCGTTATGGCAGGGCCTATGCCGTCTCCTCCCAGAACGCCGATGATGATGGGATTGATGCTTCCGTAGTCCGCCCAATCACCTTCAGCTTTGAGGTTCTCCACCCGCTCCAGTTGGCCCTCCAGCACAGTGCCGAAATGCTCTTTTGCCGCTTCTATCACCTGCTTATCCACCAATTGGCGCCTCCTTTACCGGGATCGATCTATAAGCCGACACAGGTTGTTTCGCGCCCGCGGACGCTCTAGGACGATGGTCAAGCCCAGCCCTAGCCTATCAGGGCAAGTATGTCATTCTTCTTAACCCAACTCCCCGGCGATACCCTGAACTCCTTTACCGTCCCGTCCACCGGGGATGGAAGGGAGTTCTCCATTTTCATTGCTTCTATGAAGAGGACGGGAGACCCCTTCTTGACATACTGCCCCACCTCTACTACGTAACGGAGCAGTATCCCAGGCATGGGCGCTGTGATGGCAGCGCCCTCCACCCGTTCCTGAGCAACCGGAGCCGGAGCCTGGGCAGGGGCCGCGGCGGGAGCCGGCGCGGGCGGGAGAGGCGCCGTGGGCTGCGCCGGCACAGCCACAGCCTGCGGCGGTGAGACCGAGGCGACGGTGTATCCCCGTGGCGCAGCGTCGCGTGCCGCGCCGTCGCCGTTAAGCGCCTCTACCTGCACCTGGTATCTCTCGTTGCCAACGTAGACGTTGAATGCTCTGGTCCTTTCGGAGACCGGGGGCGCGGCGACGGGAGCCGCTTCCTGAGACCCCTTCTCCACCAGGAGGCCCACCCTGGCCTTGGACATCAACTCCTCTTCCTCGGCCATCTGCTGCTTCACCTGTTCCAGGGTCTTTGGCTTGACCTCATCCGGGATGGGTTCTCGGCCATACTTCCATTTGAGGAATCGCAGTCCGGTTACAGGGTAGAGGGCGTACGTGAGTACGTCCCCAATGTCCTGGGCCAGGCCCTCTGTCGCCTCTTTGGCCTTTTCCATCTCAGGCTCCAGGAAGTCGGCGGCCCTGCCGGACACCGGCTCCTGGCCCCGTTCGTAGTCCTTGAGAATGTCTCTGGTCACGTCCGGGTCAATGGGGGTTGGAGTGCGCCCGTACAGCCCATAGACGTAGTCCTTCACCTGCGCGGAGACCATAGTGTAGCGGCCAAAGAGGACGTTGTACACCGCTTGAGTGCCAATTATCTGACTGGTAGGGGTGACCAGCGGTGGAGACCCCAACTCCTTGCGCATACGGGGAAGCTCCTGGTAGACCTCTCCCAAGCGGTCCAGGGCGTCGGCCTCCTTGAGCTGTGAGAGCAGGTTGCTGGCCATGCCCCCCGGAACCTGGTGGCTCAGCACCGCCGTGTCCACCATAGAGGCGCGGCTGGTATCCACGTAGCTCCGCAGCAGGGGCGATATGGACTCGAAGTACTCGGAGAGCTTGAGAAGGTGGGCCAGGTCCAGGCCGGTGTCTCTTTCGGTGCCCTGGAGGGTCACGACCAGGGGTTCAATGGCCGGCTGCGACGTCCTCATGGCATAGGGGGAAAGACATGTGTCGGCTATGTCCAGGCCGGCCTCTGCCGCCTTGAGAAGGGTCATGGAGGCCATGCCGCTGGTGTAGTGAGTATGCAGCTGGACGGGGATGCTGATGGTCTCCTTGATGGCTTTCACCAGGTCAAAGGCGTCGTAGGGGGCAAGCAGTCCGGCCATGTCCTTGATGCAGAGGGTATCGGCTCCCATCTCCTCCAGGATCTTGGCCTTCTTGACGAAGTAGTCCAGGTTGAAGACCGGCCCACCCATGTGGGATTCCGTAACCGAGTAGCAGATACAGGCCTGGAAGTGCTTCCCTTTGTCCTTGATGGCCTTCACGGCCGTCTCAAAGTTGCGCTCGTCGTTGACGGCATCAAAGACCCTGAAAACGTCTATCCCTTCATCGGCGGCGTGGTGGACAAAGGCCGTTACCACGTCGTCCGCGTAATTCCGGTATCCCACCAGGTTCTGACCGCGCAGGAGCATTTGGAGTGGCGTATTGGGCATCAGCCGCTTCAGGACGCGCACCCTTTCCCACGGGTCTTCGGCCAGGAAGCGGGTGGCTACGTCAAACGTGGCGCCTCCCCATACCTCAGCCGACCAGAACCCCGCCTTGTCTATGTCTGCAGCGATAGGCTCCATCTCCGAGGTGCGCATTCGAGTGGCCGCCAGGCTCTGATGGGCGTCACGCAAAGTGGTGTCCGTGATCTTCAGGGGATTCGCAGCCTTGCTAGATGTCATTGCCAACCATCATGCCATATAGAGATGTCTTGCTCATACCGGTTGAGGCCGTCCTGGTCCGGCCTGAGCTATGGCTCTCCTCTCCATAGGTATATAGCCCAGCCATAAAGAAGCCCGCGCGTTTTCGGATGACGCTTGTATACATGACAGCCTGCCGCCCGCCTACAAAGGGATGCTTCCATGCTTCTTGGGTGGCAGCATCTCCCGTTTGTTCTGGAGCATGGCCAACGCGTCTATGATCCTTGGACGCGTCTCGGCGGGGTCTATGACATCGTCTATGTAGCCCCTTGAGGCGGCTATGTAGGGGTTGGCAAAGCGGTCCTGGTACTCCTGGCTCAGCTTCTCCCGGGTCTGCGCCTGGTTTTCCGACTTTTTGATCTCGTCCCGGAAGATGACGTTCACAGCCGCGTCCGGCCCCATGACCGCTATCTCCGCCGAGGGCCACGCAAAGTTGATGTCGCCCCTGAGATGCTTGCTGCTCATCACTATGTACGCCCCGCCGTAAGCCTTGCGGAGCAGGACGCTCACCTTTGGAACGGTCGCTTCGGCATAGGCGTAGAGCAGCTTGGCTCCGTGCCGGATGATGCCACGGAATTCCTGGTCTGATCCCGGCAGGAAGCCGGGGACATCCACAAGCGTAACCAGGGGTATGTTGAAGGCGTCGCAGAAGCGGACGAAGCGCGCCGCCTTTGTGGAGGCTTCGATGTCCAACACCCCCGCGAGGAACGCAGGCTGCTGCGCCACGATTCCAACCGTCCGGCCATCCATTCTGGCGTACCCCACAATCATGTTCTGGGCGTAGCCGTCCTGCACCTCCATGAAGTCCCCCGCGTCTGCGATGCTGCGGATGACATTCTTCATGTCGTAGGACTTGTTGGAGTCCTCCGGCACAATGTCTCTCAACTCCGGGCTGGTCCTTCCGGCCTGGTCCTGGGACGGCAGGAATGGGGAGTCGTCTGCGTTGTTCTGGGGCAGGAAGGTCAGCAGCCGGCGGACCTGTTGCAGGCACTCCGCCTCGCCTTCGATGGCGAAGTGGGCAACGCCGGTCTTGGTGAAGTGGGTCATCCATCCGCCCAGCTCCTCGTGGGTTACGTCCTCGCCTGTGGCGGCCTTTATCACGTCCGGCCCGGTGATGTACATCTGCCCAATGCCGTTGACCATGAAGATGAAGTCCGTGAGGGCAGGGGAGTACACGGCTCCTCCGGCGGCCGGCCCCATGATCACCGAGATCTGGGGGATCACGCCGGAGAACAGGGTGTTGCGGAGTATAATCTCCCCGTATCCGGCAAGGCTGGTCACGCCTTCCTGAATGCGCGCTCCTCCGGAGTCGTTCAGTCCCACAATTGGAGCGCCGTTCTTGGCGGCCAGGTCCATGACCTTGCATATCTTCTCACCGACCACCTCGGACACGGAGCCACCCAGCACCGTGAAGTCCTGGGAGAAGACAAAGGTCAGTCTTCCGTTCACACGCCCATAGCCGATGACCACGGCATCGCCGAGGTAGTGCCTCTCAGCCAAGCCCAGGTCCGTGGATCGGTGAGTCACAAATGGGTCCAGTTCATGGAAGGTGCCTTCGTCCACAAGCGCGGCAATACGCTCCCGCGCCGTCAGCTTGCCTCTTGCGTGCTGTTGATCAATGCGGTTCTGTCCGCCTCCCAGGGCGGCCTGCTCCCGCAGCCTCCTAAGCTCCTCCAACCCTTCGGAAGTCGCTTTTATGATTGCCATCGCCTGTTTCCTGTATCCTTTCCTAGAGTATTGCAGGCAGGATTGTGATAATGAGCACTTTCCGCGTCATATCGTATCAGATAATCTCTGTAAGCGCAATTCTAGTCCATTTCTCTCCGTATGGCTACCATACTGGGCGAAATTCCTTGAAGGGCAGGTTGGCGTGTGCTATTCTACGGGCTGGACGGGGTGTGGCGCAGCCCGGAAGCGCACTTGCATGGGGTGCAAGGGGCCGTCGGTTCGAATCCGACCACCCCGACCATTTTGATCTCACTCTCCTAGTTTCTGAGGGGGTGATTGGTATGTTCTGCCCAAGCTGCGGCAACAGGCCGGTCAAGCATCCATATACTGCGCCCGGTGTGGCCGACGCCTTGGCAATCCCCCCGCCTGCGACGAGGAAAGCTCGAAATCCACGCGAACAATGAAAGGCCGCGTTGTGGCCTTTGACTGGAGATCAGTCACAGGAATCATATCGGGAGACGACGGCAACAGGTATCGATTTACGGGTCAGGAGTGGCGTTCCAGCGATCAACCACGGCCTGGGATGGACGTAGATTTCCTGCCGGACGGCTCCGATGCCGGGGAGGTCTACTGGTGGAGCAGACTCTCATTTCCCGGCGCAGCGTTAAAGCGGTTAATGGCGGGCCTTCTGGCGATTTTTACGAGCTGGTTAGGACTCCACAAGTTCTACCTGGGATACAACTCCGAGGGAGTTGTGCTGCTTCTTGCGGGAGCGGTTGGTTGGTTTATTCTAACTCCCATGCTCGTGATAGCTATGGGATGGGTTGTGTTTCCAGTGGTATTGCTCCTGCCGCTGGTGGTCCTGGTAGTGTCCATAATCGAGGGCGTGATCTACCTGAACAAGACGGACGAGGAGTTTGACAGGATTTACGTCCAAAGACAACGAGCTTGGTTCTAGGCAGATCGGGCGGCGTTAGTCGCTAGACCCCACCTACCCCCCAAACGCCGTGGGCCAGAGGTGGCAGGCTGCCTGGTGGTCGAGGCGTACTTCCAGCAGGGGCGGGTCTATGGCCTCGCACGTTCCTTCGATAAAGTGCGGGCAGCGGGGATGGAACCGGCAGCCCGGCGGCGGCTCGGTGGGGCTGGGGGATTCGCCCGGGATGACCGGGCGCTGTCGCAGCCTGTTCGCGGCGTCCGGTTCGGGTATGGCCTGTATGAGCGCCGCGGTGTAGGGGTGCAGAGGTTCCTCCACAATCCGCTCGGCTGAGCCAATCTCCACAATGCGGCCGGCGTACATGACGGCGATCCTGTCGGAGAAGTGGCGGGCTGTCGCAATGTCGTGGGTGATGTACAAGAAGGTGATGCCGTACATCCTCTGCAGGTCCCGCATGAGGTAGAGGATCTCTGCCCGGCTGGACGCATCGATCATTGACACCGGCTCGTCGGCAAGAATGAAGTCCGGCTTGAGGATGAGGGCGCGGGCTATCCCCACACGCTGCCTGAGACCGCCGGAGAGCATGTGCGGATACTTGGCGGCCATCTCCTCCGGCGGCGACATCCGCACGTCCCGCAGCGCCTGGTGTACCATGTCGATGCGCTCCTGGGCGTTTCCCACTCCATGTATGACCAGAGGCTCCTCCAGTATCTGGTATACGCTCATAAAGGCGTCCAGGCTGGAGTAGGGATCTTGGAAGACGCCCTGGGCCCTTCGCCTGAAGTCCCTAAGCCCGGAGTCTGAAAGGTAGGTCACGTCCTCACCGTCGAAGAGGATGCGGCCTCCGGTGGGTTTGAGGAGCCTGAGAGCGGCCCGGCCCAAGGTTGTCTTGCCGCTGCCGGACTCGCCCACCACGGCCAGTGTCTCGCCTTGCTCCAGCGCCAGGGAGACGCCGTCCAGCGCCTTGACGGGCACGGAGCCTATCAGCCCCTTCCTAGCCTGAAAGTAGACCCGCAGTCCTTCTATCCTGAGCAGCTCCGTCATGGACTCTCCTTGTCCAGAAGCCAGCAGCGAGCCTCATGGCCTTCCACGATGGTGAAGGTGGGGAGGCGCTCCCTGTCGCACGGGGCAAAAGCGAAGGGGCAGCGCGGCTGGAAGCGGCAGCCGGTGGGAGGGTTGGTCAGGTCCGGCGGCGCTCCCGGGATGAACTGGGGCGGCTCCTTTGAGTCCAGCCTTGGGATGCTGCCAAGGAGCTTCTGGGTGTAGGGATGCCGGGGCGCTGTGAGCATGTCATCCGCGCCGCCTATCTCCACAATCTCCCCGGCGTACATGACTGCAATCCTGTCGCACAGGTCGCTGGCAAGCGCTATGTCGTGGGTGATGAAAATGAACGATATACCCAGGTCGCGCTTAAAGTCCTTCAGCAGGTTCATCATCTGGGCCTGGATGCTGACGTCCAGGGCAGAGGTGGGCTCATCCAGGATGACTAGGCTGGGGTCAAGCACCAGCGACATGGCGATCATCACTCGCTGCTTCATGCCGCCGCTCAGCTCGTGAGGGTACCGGTCGACTGTCTCCACAGGCAGGCGCACCAGGTCGAATAGCTGCAAGGCGCGCTCTCGCGCCTGCCTCTTCCGGCCCCTGCTCTCCACCAGCAGAGGCTCTGCCACCTGGTGGCCCACCTTCAGCACCGGGTTGAGGGAGTTCATTGCTCCCTGGAACACCATCGACAGCTTCCGCCAGCGTATGCGCTGCCGGAACTCCTCGTCCCTCAGCGCCATGATGTCCTCGCCCTCCAGCTCCACCCGGCCGTGATAGTCGATGGCGTTTCTGGGGAGCAGGCGCATGAGAGCCAGCGAGAGGCTGGTCTTGCCTGAACCGGACTCGCCGACTATGCCAAGCGCCTGCCCCTTCTCAAGGGTAAAGGATATGCCATCCACGGCTCGCACAGGGTCGTCGCGTGTGGCGTAGTGCAGGCGCAGGTCCCGGACGTCAAGCAGGCTCATTGCCGTGTCATCCGCAGCCGGGGGTCAACCACCCGCTCCATGCCCAGGGCGATGAGCACGAAGGTGAGGGCGGTTATTACGATGAGGATGCCGGGGGGAAGCACCCACCACCAGTAGCCGACGTACACCGCGCCCGTCCTGAAGCCCTGGTCCAGAATCTGGCCCCACGTGGGTATGGACGGGTCGCCAAGGCCCAGGAAACTCAAGCCCGCCTCCGCAAGGATGGCCGCCGGCGTGAAGAATATCATCTGGGCAAAGACGAATGGCGCCATCTGCGGGAAGATGTGCCTGAGCATTATGCGCCATTTGGAGGCGCCAAGGGCCGTGCTAGCCTCCACAAGCTGCCCTGATCTGACCTGCAACACCATTGAGCGTATCACAATTGTCATGCCGGGCCAGCCAAAGAGGATGAGGATTGCAATCACTATCCACAGCTTCTGGCCCAGGATGAAGGCTAGGAACAGCAGGATGGGAAGCAGGGGTATGTTGGATAAAACGTCGGAGAAGCGCTGTATGGCGATGTCCGTCTTGCCCCCGGTGTAGCCGCTGATTATCCCCATTGTAGTGCCTATCACCGTGGCCATTATGGCCGTGATCAGCCCAATGGCCAACGCTACGGGGAAGCCGAAGACCAGCCCCCTGGCCAGGTCCCTCCCAAGGGAGTCGGTGCCCATGAGGCCAAATTGGGAGCCTCCCACTACGAACTTCATGCTCCCAATGGAGTCACGGTTGTCCTGGGAGCGGACCACTATTACAATCCGGTACTCACCCTTGAGCGGTCGAAAACCGCCTTCGCTCTGTGGATCCGGCACACCGAAGACCGCCTCGTCGACCCTGCCCACCAGGCTGCCTGGCGAAGCGCTTACCTGAAACTCGTCCTGTAAAAAGCCGGCCACCGCGCCGGCTACGGATGGCTCTCCGGTCAGGTGCACTCTGAGAGGGGCGCTACGGTAGCGGTGTATCGGGGGCGTTTCCCCTGCCCGCGGGGCGGGCGCAACTGTCCTGTACAGGATAAGCGTCTTGCCGTCCGGGCGTATTACGGATACGGATATGCTGGAGGGCCTGCCGTAGTACGTCAGGTCGCCCACGGAAAAGGAGGTGAAGGTGGGGGCCTGGTCAGAGGCATAGTCCAGGTTGAAGGCGTAAGTCCTCTCTACTCCCCTGTCCGTGTCCTGAGTCTCCGAAGCCTGCAACGCGGTAAAAACCGTGTGGGGAACGCTCTCCGACTCCCGGAATACGCCTGTCCAGGCAGGTGGTACGTTCTTCGGGTTGTCCGCCCACACCGCCGGATTGTTCCACAAGCGGTCGCCAAAATCCAGTGGGTTGGATATGAGGGCGTAGAGTGATATGAGCGTCATCACCAGGAAAAATGCTACCCCAACCTTGCCGGTTGTGGAGGTGAGCAGCTCCCTGAGCGCGCCCCTAAGCCCCTCGTTCATGCGTACCTCACCCTGGGGTCTACGACTATGTACAACACCTCCAGGATAAACCTGGCTGTGACGTATATGAGGGTGAACATGAAGGTGAGAGCTATCACTACGGTCTCATCCACCGAGAGGATGGCATCGTAGTACAGGCGGCCCATGCCGGGCCAGTTGAACACCGTCTCCGTGAGGATTGCCCCGCCAACGGACGACGCCAGGCCAAGGATGAGCCCGGTGAGAATGGGAGGAGCGGCGACTCGCAGGATGTGACTGCGCATGACCGCGTTCTCCGGCAGACCCTTGGCGCGGGCGACGGTGACGAAGTCCTCCTGGGCGGTATTCATCACCATTGTCCGCACCACGTATGTCCACGAACCCGCGGAGATGAGCACCATTGTGATTACCGGGAGGGCTGCGTGCCAAAGGAGGTCAAACAGACGGGCCAAGCCACCCTCAGGAGGGGGGGCGCTGTACATGCCTCCCGGAGGGAACAGCCTTACGTTGAAGGTGGAGAGGATTATGTATGTGAGCAGTATCATCAGAATCCCCGCCCACCAGGCAGGCAGGGCGTTGGAGGTGGCTGCGAAGAGGGAGGCGACTCGGTCAAGCTTGCTACCCACCCTGGTCGCCAGCTTGACCCCAAAGAATAGCCCGAATACCGCCGTTACGACCGACGCGGTGGTCACCAGGAGCATGGTCCTGGGGAGCCGCTCCCCAATCAAGGACGTGATGCTGCTGCTGCCTTCGGCGGTCTTGAGTGTCCTGGCTTCTCCCAGGTCAAACCTGATGACCCGTCCTATCATCTGGGGAAGGCGATAGTACCAGGGCCGGTCAAGCCCGTAGGACGCCTCCAACTCCTCGCGGTGCTCGCGAATGGCCGCCTCTATCTCATCGGCATCGCGGATGGTTTGAGCCAGGCCCTGCCTTAGCCCGCGCACCTCCTCGTTGACTATGGCAGTCAGCATTCTATCGGAGAAGCCGGTGGCTCCCAGCGTCACCACCACCATTACCAGCACGGCAAAGAGTACGCCAACAAGGGTCAGTCCTCTTATTGCTAGGGTCTTGGCAATGGACATATGGGTACCGCCGGCCAAGAGCTACGGGAAGGGCAGGGCCTCTCAGGGATTACCCGGTCCCCCGCCGCGATCTCATTGTCAAGAACACAATGATAATCCCCACTCCCAATACCACCACTAGGACAAGCCCTATGATTATTCCCAAAGAAGAGCCTCCGTCTTCCTCTGACGGGGTGTCCGTGGGAGCGGCCGTGTCCGTTGGAGCGGACGTAACCGTGGGTTCCGCCTGTCCCGTCGGCTCGACCTGTGGCCCCGCGCTACCGCCGAACTCTACGTCCACCCTCTGCTCCAGCAGGGTAGAGAGCTCGTCTGTATAGGCCGCCAGGAAGAGGTGATACAGGTCACCTTCCAAGGACGCCGCCACGTCGGCTGAGACCTGCACTCGGAAGCGGTCCGCGGATATGGCCTCCGCCTGCCCGGAGCCGATTATCTCGCCCGTGGACGGGTCCTGGAAGACGTACTGCACCGCTTTGTTGCCGGGCCCTTCCAACTCCACAACGGCGTCCATGCCGATTCCCTCCGCTAAGGAGGCGCCCTCCACGCCGACTATCCGGAGGGCCGGAGGTTTGCCGTAGTACAGATCTCCGGGGCTAAACGGGTAGTCTGGGTCTCTGAACGCCTTGATCTGGGCGAACTGGGCGCTGCTATCAAAGGTCTCCAGGTAGTAGGGGCCGTTGCTTATTATCATGTGCCCCTTCTCGCCAAACCAGTCTATGGCAGCGGCGTATCTCGCCGCCGCCTCTGTCCGGTCCACTAGGGACACACCGCCAACAGTGAGCGCCTCTTCAGGCATCGCGGTGGTCTCTGCGAAGTCCCTGAGGGTGTTTCTCACCAGGCGGGCAAACTTGTCCAGCACCAGGCTGATTGGATCCACGTTGAAGCGGGCTGCCGCGGTGTCGCTGTAGGCCACGGTCCTCTGCCGGAACACCATGTCGTCCATGGCGGCCAGGACCTCCCAGGGCATGGTTACCCCGGAGATACTGGCGTACTGGGCTATGTAGTCGTTCTCAAAGTGCCAGAAGTCCACATAGACCTCCAGCTTGTCGTCTTCCGTGACGCGGAACCCGCGGAATGTGTCCGTAAACGGCTTGCTTGTGGTGGATATGGAGACCTCTATGTCGGCCTTGTCCTCGTTGTACACCATGTCAAAGGTCTGCGATATGGGGTAGAGGACGTCGGCCATTGTAATAGGCTGGCCGTGGTGCCACTTGGATTGGAAGTACTTGGAGTAGTCGAAGGTGACCTTGCTGGTGGCCCGCGTGCCGGCAGGCACGGCGCTCCACCCTCCGGCGTCGGCGTCCCACCGGAAGGCGTCAGCAGGGAGGTCCAGCTTGCTTCCGGGGCCGGCCGTCTCCACCCGGTAATCGGCGCGGAAGGGTATGGGAACGCCCGTGAAGGGATGGGTAGCCAGGGGGGTATCCCGGACGTTGTTCCAAATGTCGTTGCTGTAGACGTCTCCGAAGCCTCCAACCGGGTTCCAGGTGGTCCTGTTTGTCCATACCCAGAGATTTCCCACGTTGAGTACGTCGGTGTTGCCGGGGATGTGGGCTTCCCTGAGTGTCCACATGCTCCTGGGCCCGGAGATTAGGTCCTCCGTGATGCCCCGGATGTCGGATACGGCGGGGAGGTTGTTCACCGCGGTGACAACCCATATGCGGACCGATTCTTCCAGACACGCCTCTGTTGCCTGCACGTACAGTTGGTTTCTCTCTTCCACGTTCTGGAAGTCGCCGGTGAAGATGCTCTGTCCCAGGGCGTCCAACTCAGGGGACTCGTACTGCCAGAAGCCCACCTCCTGCCAGCCGGGCATGTTGCCCAGCCAGGGCGCGCACATCTGGTTTATGTTTCCAAAGTCGTATCTCTCAGGCGCGCCTCGCCCCCAGCCCTCCGTGTAGAGGTGCCACTGGAACAGCTGGGGGTCTGTGCCGTACACAGTGAATATAGCGGGGCCGAACTGCTGAGGCGCCAGTGTAACCGAGAATCCCAGCGTTCCCAGGTTTGCGCGGAGGTCGTTTCCAATGTCCCAGCGCTCATCCTCGGTCCTGACGATGAACTTCAAGTCGATGCGCCTGTCGTTGAAGTGCCAGAACCCGTCTCTAAGCTCCGCTCCCGCCTGAGTCATGGCCTCACTGATCATGTCTGTAGCCAGCTCCGGGTCGTAGGCGATCCTGGACTCCTTTGTAAGGTTGAACACGGTGAGGAAGTCGAAGTCGGCGGGGCTCACGTGGGTGAGCATGGGCAAAGCGAACCCCTTGTACACCTCCTGCGCTATGAACGGCCTGTTGACGACGTATTGCAGAGCCTGCCTCACCTCTTTTATGGACAACGGATTGAGCTCGCCTTCCACGGCCGGAGCCGGATTCAGCACAATGGAGATTGTGGACGCCGGCGCCTGGTATACGGTGATGTCGGGGTTGCCCTCCAGCGCTTCTGCTGCGGGAGTTTTCAGGCTGAAGATGTACATGTCTATTGCGCGGGCCTCCAACTCCTTGGAGGCAATGCCGACGTCAAAGGCGCTGAAGTTGATGGTGTCGGTGGCCGGGCCTGGCCGGTTGTGGGGTGGGGTGTAGTCTTCGTGGGACGTGGCGGCGAAAACCAGGAATAGCGCCGGCGTCAGGGCCAGCCATAGAAGCCGTTTGGCATTGCTCGCATTCATGTTCAATGTCTTAACCTTCAATGTTCAGAGATTGCTGCGCGGAAGCTACTACAACCTGGGGCGCGCCCTCACGGAGCCTATGAACAGTCCCAGAATCAGGGCTCCAAATGCAGCCAACGCTGCTACGACCGCGACCAGCAACGGCGTCACACCTCCGGAATCACCGTCGTCGTCGCCATCGCCGCCAACACTGGCGGCTTTGATGTCCTCCAGGGAGGCCTGTATCTCAGGGAGCTGGTCCAGGCTGCTCAGGCTGTCCTGTATGGAGGTCAGCTGGGCGTTGTCGTCTCCGACCGGGCCGACTCCCACGGAGTCCAACCTGTCATTTATGCCCTGGATGGACCCCTGTATGTTGTCGAAGCCGAAGTCCATGTAGAAGGAACCCGTAGCTATGTTCCCCGATGCGTCTATAGCCCTGAAGTCGTGGGCGCCTTCGCCGGAAATGGGTATGAATAGCCGCGCGGTGAACCTACCGTCGGGGTCGCTCCTGACCGTACTCACCACGGCGCCGCTTATCTCCAGGTACACGTCCTGGTCCGGCTGAAAGTTGGATCCCTGGATTGTGACGTCCTTGCCGCCTGGGCCAGATGGGGGCGAAAGGAATATGGACGGCAAGGGCATGAGCCCCTTGCGGGCAAACGCTATTTTCTGGTTCTGAGAGCCGAACTCACCCAGCCGGGCATCGGGCCAGGCCATGTACACCTCGTCTTCTGTCGCCGCGATTGTGAAGTAGTCGCCTATGAACGCGCCTCCGGGGAAGGCGTAGTTGGGGTTGGATGGGAAGTCCGTTACCCGCGCGTTCTCAATCCACGTCTCGCCGCCGTCTTCGGAGCTGGAGTAGTAGACGTGGTATCGAGTCTCCACGGAGTCGTCCCGCATATCGCCCCAGATGGCGTGAATTGTGCCGTCCGGGCCGGTGGATATGGAGGGGAAGAACTGAAGACGAGTGGTGTTGTCGTCATTGATTCTCTTCTTGGTAGTCCAGGTCTCTCCCTTGTCTGTGGAGGCCACAAAGTAGATGTCCCC
This sequence comes from Dehalococcoidia bacterium, assembly GCA_965247645.1. GTDB lineage: Bacteria > Chloroflexota > Dehalococcoidia > Lucifugimonadales > UBA2985 > JAPPHY01. The sequence goes on along the minus strand of OZ252024.1, from coordinate 413,328 downwards.
GTCGTCGGTGCCCTCTCCTTTGGGCAGGCCGGTGAATGCAACGTATACCTCGCCCTGCGGCCCTGCGCTAATCTGCGGGAAGTTTGCTCCCCAGTAGCGGAAGAAGGTGTTGCGGGGGCTGAACGGAATCTCATTGAAGTCCGATGCCCTGTTGGTGACGAAGGTGCGACCGTCGTCCTCTGAGGTGGCAACGTATATCTCCGCGCGCCCTTTGAAGGAGTCGTCATCGGTGCTGTCCACCCAGTTGACGTACACCGTGCCGTCGGGGGCTACGGCAGGCTGCGAACCCTGTACAACCCTCTTTGGAGCGTCCTCTCCCACGGAGGTTATCACAACCGGGCTGACTGAGACAGGCTCGCTCCACGTGAGGCCACCGTCCTCGGAGCGCACCAGCTCTATGCTGGTCTCCGTCCTGGGAACCAGCGCGAAAGCCTCTACGTCGTTGAGGAAGAAAATGGGGAATATGGTAACGAACTTGGTGTAGGTGACGTAGATTACGTCCTTGTCCGGGTCCTTGCTGCTGGGCCCTATTGCGAGCCAGGGCTTGTCCAGGAAGGGAAGGGAAAGGTCATAGGTTGTCCTTCCTCCCGGGTCCTCCTGAGGCGGGCCTGTATCGATGTGGCTGGTGGCGGAGGCTATGGGTTCCGACCAAGTGAAGCCGCCGTCGCTGGAAACGGCTATAGGAATGGAGGATACGGCGGCGTTGCCAACGGAGTTGCGGATTGTGAATTCTTCTACGTCCACTGAAATGGAGGCTGCATAGGCGTTTCCGTCACGGTCGAAGGCGATAACGGGGTCGCCGGCTCCACCAATGTCTCCTGCGGGATACTTGACCTGGTACGGCCCTTCCCAGCTGGCCCCGCCGTCTATGGAGTTATAGGTGGTAATGCCGGGAAAGTTGTAATCTATTACACCCAGAATAATCTGCTCCGGGTCTTTGGGATTGACCGCCAGGTGAGGCTCCGTCTGAAAGGGAACTCGGCTGAAGTCACGAGTGACCAGTATATTGCGACTGAACTTGAGCGACGGATTCCTGTACGGCACCAGTGGGCCCTGCCCCCCTCCGCCCGCCTGAGGAGCGATTCCCCTGACCTGCGGCGCTTGAGGAGGAAACTCCCTGCCCAGGGGATTTCCCTTGGCGGTGGTGAGGCGCGGGTCAAGCCCCTGCGCTATGAGCCACATGGACCCGGAGAGGTTCTTTTGGAAGGCTTCCATCAGCGAGGAGTCCAGAGGACGCGGCGTTGTAAACGTAGGCCCTTCATCGTGTTTGGCCAGCGCTGCGTTGGATAGTGATGCCGTGATCAGAAGCAGTACCAGAAGGGCGCCTATCCTGAGAGGTCTCCTCGTCATTGTGTCTCCATTCTTTGCGGTTGTAATCCTTGTCCGGCAACGGTCGAAAGCTCCTATGCGTGAGGCGCGGGAGGTCAGTTCAACTGGCTTATGAGGCCTTCCATATTGGCTATCACCGATAGCAGGGCCTCACGGTTGAAGGCATCGGAGGTCTCCCCATAGCCGGCTGCGCCTGAGGAGTTGTGGTCTATGAGCCAGTCCTCGTATTCCTGGGTACAGACGCCGGTCTGGGGTCTCCGGTCATTCCAATCGTAGTAGTTGTCAATCCTCAGTATCACCCTATCTGCCTGAGTAGCCAGCGCGGGGTCGGCCTTTGCCGCTACGGCCTTCATGGTGTTCCAGTAGTCGAACGACTCTTCTCTGGTGGTTGGAAAATCTCTCCTCAGCTCCACCAGCAAGAGGCGGTGGCTTTCTACGGTTTCGGCCAATGCGTTAAGATATCCTATTTTGCTGTCCCGTCCTGCCAGCCCGGTTTGCAGTGAAGCCGTTTGCTCTTCCAGGGACGCAACCCTTTCCAGGGCTGCGGACGACTTCGACTCCTCCTGGCTCAGCGCCATCTGAAGGGATGCTACTCTTTCCTCAGTCCCTGTTAGTCTATCGGCAAGATCGCTCTCCACCAGGCTGGTTGCAGACAGGCTCTCTACCAGGGTCTGAGACTTCTCCCCGGCCTCCGCCAGCTGCGCGCGAAGGTCCTGGATCTCGGCCTCCAGGTCAGTGGTAGGGTTGAGCGCCTCTCTGCCAAGCCATATACCCGCCGCCAGGCTCAACGCGCCAACTAACGCGGCTATGCCGAACCAAATGAGGACCACCTTGGCCAAATCTCTCCTGTACTGCATATACCAGTTAAACATATGCGCTACTTCCTCATGTTTGGTTAATATCCATATAGTCTAAAGGCTGGAAAAGCCGTTGACTAGTCTAGCACACATTTGATTATCGGTGGGTTTTTTGTAATGGGCTTCCGAGGCTGTCGCTCCGCCAGACCCTGGCGGCAGGTCTGCGCATGTTTTGCCAAAGGCTGTTAGAATAGAGAAGCGGTATGCGCCGTTCCACGCGCCACGCGCGGTGAGCCAGGCAGCCCGAAACGCCGGAATCATCGCCTGAAACGAGGGCAGGGGTTGAACAGAGACGATCATATAGTCAAGGTGCTAAGCAGCCTGTACGAGGTGGTGTCCTGCCTCCAGTGCGGTACGCGCATCAGATTCGGAGACTTCGAGTGTCCTCACTGCGGGAGGGACGTGGACGACGAGATGCGTATGTGGGCGGCAAGGCTGCTGGACAAGCTGAATGAGTGACAGGTACGGCGGCAGGGATCACCGGCCTACGCGCCGACTTCGGCCTGCATGGAGAACGTGGTATTATCATAAGACGGTGGCCGCTCAGAGATATTAGGAGGACAAGATGCCCGGAGACGCTATTGCTGTGATACAGGTCTGTAAAGTGTGCGCCTCAGAGGTGGGGACCTTTTCCGAGAAGAAGGAGAACCTCATGCTCGCGACCGTAGACCACGTCTGGTGTGAGGCTTGCAAGGCGGTTATGCCGGCGGCCCGCGATATCGCCGGACGCGGGACATCTATCGCAAGAGAGGTGGAGAGCTACCCCAGACTGCTCCCGGCGCAGGAGGGTTGAGAGGCCAAGCCTGAGAAGCTCAAACCGGGTACGGAGGTTACGGCAGCGCTTCCTCAAGGGCTCGTTGTGAACCCCCTATCACCAGCCTGTCGCCCAACCTTACCAGCGGCCGTCTGATGAGGCGCGGCTCTTGAAGCATCAGCAGCAGCAGGCCGTCGTCATCCAGGCTGTCGCGGGACACCCCCAGGGACTTGAAGGAAGGGCTGTTCCATGCGAATGCCTCGGATAGCTCGTGTCCATTGAGGAGTTGGAGCAGTTCGTCCCTGCTGAAGGGCTGCTGAAAGAAGTCCCGTTCCTCCGGGTCTACGCCTTTTTCGTGGAGCCACGCTCTCACCTTGCGGCAGGTCGATCAGCGGCTCCACCAATACAAGGTTGCTTTGGTCATTGGCCTAACCTCGCTATCTGGACTGGCTGCATTATACCTCATCGCGCGGCGCTTCTGCCACAGATGCCTCACAGAGGAGAGAAGTGAAAAACTCCCCAGACTAGCGAGGAGCGTACAAAATCATGCTGATAATATCAGCAGGGTTTTGCCCTTACGAAGTGCGGGGGAAATCGAGCCATTCGTCACGCAAGTTGTTCAGTCTGAGATGGTGACGGCTTAGGGTTGTCTCAACATCTCATGCCCATTGCAATTGCGGAATATTATGGTGGAGCCGCCGTCACCATACTCAAAAGTTATTCGGCGAGACATATCCACGGATGCTTCCCAAATCTCCTCACCTGCCTTCACGCCACGAACTCTCTTGACGCGTAACGAAGGATAAGCAGAATCGGCATACAATTTCACAACCGCCTCATCTACGGCGACACGCTGTTCCCTAGTCTTGCGCTTATACGAGCGATCGAAGCGCGGCGTGAATCGAACTGCCTGAATGCTGCCCCGCTCCTCACCCATGGACCGGTTCTATAGTTCGGAGAGATATTGCCCTATCTCCTCCACGCTGTGAAGCGGCTTGGAGAGTTGTCCTCTCTGAATCTCCGAGGTTGCTTCTTGCTCGCCTTCTTGCCACTCGGCAGTCCAGAACCACGCTTGCGGATCCACTTCTAAGGTCGAAGTCTCCACCTTGTAGGCTTTCAATATGTCTGTGTAGACCGAACAAGAGGGGATACCAAGAAAGGGAGTGGAGATACCAAGAAAGGGAGTGGAGATACCAACAAATTGTTCGTCTGTTATCGTTGTCATCACAGTCATGTTATTTCCTCCTCCAAGCCCCAATGTGGACTACTTCATTTGGGAGTCGTATTGGTCCACCGGTTTTCTCCTCGAATTCGCGTACGTGCTTGCTCGTGAGAAGGCTTATGGCCTTTAGCATGTGCGGGCTAACGCGTATCCGAGCACGATGCAAAGGCGGCTGATTAGGCCGCAACTCTCCGAAAGCTAGAATCGCTGTGTAAAGAGTAGAATCGATCCGTACGGAGTCAGCGTAGATCTCCATGATGTCCGCAGCGTCCTCTCCGGCTGGACTATTGTCTTGGGGTTGCTGTTGCATTGCTATGCTCCTACCGCAAAGGCAGGCCGATCGTCGACTTGCCCCCAAGATACTAGCGCGGAAATAATGTTGCGGTTCTCCATATTCGATCCTCTAGGCATATCGCTCCACCTCCTGCCTCGGTGTAACAGGTACTTGCAGCATATACCACATTGCAGGGGATGACAAGATTCTTGTCATGCCAGAGCGTCGTGCAAAACTAGCGGTGGGGGACTTTTGCGCTTCTGCCACAGAGGTATCAGCGCATGGGCCTCACGATGGCCGCGGAGCAGCCACGGAAGCAAGGTCGTCGCGGCTAACATCCAGCCGCAGCTCCACCCCGGGATTGCGCAGAAGAGCGCCGTTTACCAGTGGGCCGTCTCCCAGCCGGATGATGCGCGCCGAGAGGCGTTCTCCTTCCACGTCCAGGACACCCACAGTGCCCAATCGCGTGGACTGATGATGTGGCAGCGTAGCGCTGCCGGGGTTGACGTACACCACCCCGTCCCGGAGGGCCAGCCGTTCGTAGTGGGTATGGCCGCTGATCACAACGTCCACGGGAGTGTCGAAGTGTATTCCGGAGGTGACGTCATGCAGCATGCCGAGTCGCCAGCCGTCCACGTCCAGCGTTTGGGTGGCCTTTACCCGGCGGTCGTCCATCCCGAAGTCGTTGTTGCCGAGGGCGGCCAACGCCGGGGCAATGTCCTCCAGCCAGTCCAGGATGCGCGGGGTAACGATGTCGCCGGCGTGCAGGATCAGGTCCACCTGGCGAAATGCCAGGGCCACCTCCGGCCAGGGATCGCGGATGGAGGAGGGTAGGTGGGTATCGGAAATCAGCCCTATTCGCATCGCTGGTTCAAGGCCGGCAGGCTATAGCTTGATGAGAGGGGCTTGACCGTTGCTCAGGACTGCGGCCGGTAACCCTCCGAGGCCAACCGCTCCAGGGTGTCCGCCACCTTCTCCACTTCGCTGGTCGTGTTGAAGAAGTGGGCGCTGAAGCGGACTCCGTCCGGGCCATGCACCGTCCTGCCGACGATGCCGAAACGCTCCTGGAGGGCGGCGACCAACTCCTCCGGCGGCCAACCATCGAGGCCAACGGTCACCAGACCGCAGGCGGAACCCTTATCGGTTGGGCTTAGCAGGTTGGCGCCGTCCATGCGAGCAACCCGCCCTCTGAGGCTGTCGGCGAGGCTCATGGCGCGCTGCTCTATGCGGCTGAGGCCGATGTCCGCAACCAGCCGGAGACTCTCGGCAAAACCGGCCGTCAGTCCGGGGTTGTTGGAGACCATGGAGAAGCGGCCCAGGTGGCCGCGGCGACTGTTCTCGCGGCTTGCCTCAATGGCGTTGGTGGAGAACAGGGGTTCCAGCATGTCCCGATGCTCCCGGCCGACGTACAGCGCGCCGGTCCCCACCGGCCCCATAAGCCACTTCTGGCCGGACACGGCGTAGAAGTCGCACCCCAGGTCGTTGAGGTTGACCTCCACGTGCCCAAAGCTCTGGGCCCCGTCCACCAGCACGGGGATTCCCATGCTGTGGGCTGCTTCGGTTATCTCCCCGATGGGCATTCGCAGGCCGCAGGTGAACTGTATGTGGCTCAGGGCTACCAGCTTGGTCCGATCGCTCATGGCCGACTTCACAAGCCGCAAGATTTCCGCAGGCTCAGATAGAGGCGGAATCGCCACGGAGTTGACGTGGACGCCCATGCGCTGGGCCAGCACGTTGGCAGGCGAGGTAAGCGCCGGATGCTCCAGGTCGCATATCAGAAGCTCGTCCCCCGGCTGCCAGTCCATGCCATAGAGGACAACGTTCACCCCCTCACGCGTGCTGTGGGTAAGGGCCACGTCCTCCTCCTCAACGTTCAGCAGGGAGGCCGCGGCCTCAACTGCCTGGCGGTTTACCTCTCGTCCCAGGGCCACGCCCCTGGCGCTGGCGGGGCCTACCGCGGACTCCTGCTCCAGGGTCTCTGCAATGCGACGCAGTACGGTGGTAGGCGTGGGCCCGGCCCATCCCGTGTTCATGTAGATATAGTCCTGGGTAACCGGCAGGAGCTCCCTAAGCTGGTCTGTGTTCATTTCACCTATCCATTCTGTAGACTATAGGCTGTGGTTGACAGGGTTTGAGCCATTCTATCACGGAGTACAGCGCGAAGCCACTTGCAGGGCCGTCCGGCATTGCGGGCTTTGGCGATTGCCGTTACACTCGGTCGCGCCGGGCGCGCCAGACACCAGACCACCCCTGCGAAAGCAGGGGTCTATCATGCGCTATCACGGGGCCCCTGGATTCCTGCTTCCGCAGGAATGGCGCGGCGCTCCAGCCAGCGTTGACAATTGCCAACACATGTTGAGAATACGGGCCATCCGGGATTGCGGGCTATGGCGATTGCCGTTACACTCGGTCGCGCCGGGCGCGTCGGAGGCCGGTTTGGCGAGGGCAACGGCGATGCTCCGAGATCCTCCGCCCGGTTCCGGGATAAACGCCGCGAGGGGCCAACTCCATGAGAACGATTATTGGGCGAAGCCTGTGCCTGCTCCTATTGATGGCGCTAGCGGCCTGCAACGAGGGCGAGCCTACACCTACGGCAATCGCCGCCCCCACCGCGACGCCCACCCTCGCGCCAACGCCGACGCGGGCCCCCACGCCGACAGCCGCGCCTGCCCCCACCGCGAGGCCTGACCCACTGGCCCGCTTTGCGCCGCCCAATCCCATCGAGGGCGTCGGCGAGGTCCAGGAGGCCCTCATAGCGGGGCATATATTCCGGCTGGAGGTGGCCCGCACCCCATCCGAGCGAGCTCGCGGCCTCATGGAACGGGCCAACCTTCCGCAAGAGGATGCCATGCTGTTCGTCTTCGAAGCCGAGGAGTACCGGGCCTTCTGGATGAAGAACACCCTGATACCCTTGGATATTCTCTTTCTGGACGCCCGCGGCGTTGTAGTGGACGTCCAGACCATGTACCCGCAGATAGAGGCCACGGATGGCGCCCTGAAGGTATATCGCTCTGCCCAGCCCGCCCGGTATGCCCTGGAGATGAACGCCGGCCTGACCGAGTCCCTGGGCATTGCGCCGGGGACACAGGTCCTGTTCGGATAGACTAGGCATTTTCGGGCCATTTGTGCTACACTATGCCCATGTCGGCATTCTCAACAGGTGTTGGTTATGGCGTACGACACCGCTCATATGGTTCGACATGCTCACCACGAGCGGGCAGGTTGTTCCGTTCGCCCCCGTATCAAGTACGGGGCAGGCTCTGAGGTTGTCGAAGGGCGCGAGCAGAACTCCCCCGCCGGGCCGTCACTCTCGCACAAGGGTTAACGTATGACGTGGAAGTATGAAGGGCAACCGCCAACTTCAACCGACCCACTCTCCCAGTTCCACCCCATAGTCCAGGACTGGTTCAGGAGCAGGTTTGAGGCGCCCACGGAAGCGCAGACCCAGGGCTGGCCGGCCATTGCCCGCGGTCGCCACGTCCTCGTAGCCGCCCCCACCGGCTCAGGCAAGACCCTGGCAGCTTTCCTGATGTGCATAGACAGGCTGGTGCGCAGCGGCCTGGATGGAGACCTCCCCAATACCACCCAGGTTGTCTACGTATCGCCGTTGAAGGCCCTGTCCAACGACATACACAAGAACCTGGCCGCTCCGTTGGAGGAGATACGGGCGTTGGCCGAGGAGCGTGGCGCGCCCCTTCCGGAGATACGGGTCGCGGTCCGCACCGGAGACACCCCGTCCTCCGAGCGCCAGAAGATGGCAAAGCGGCCTCCCCACATCCTCATCACCACTCCGGAGTCCCTGTACATTCTGTTGACCTCGGAGAGCGGCCGCCGGGGACTCAAGGGGGTCAAGACCCTGATACTCGATGAGATACACGCCGTTGTGGAAGACAAGCGAGGCTCTCACCTGGCCCTCTCCGTGGAGCGCCTCTGCGCCCTGGCCGAGGCCAACATAACCCGCGTCGGCCTGTCCGCCACCCAGCGACCCATCGAGGAGATGGCCCGCTTTCTGGTCGGATGCAGGGACATCGACGCGGACGGCGCTCCGAATTGCCTGATCGTCGATACGGGCCACGCCCGGACCATAGACCTGGACATACGGCTTCCACAGAGAGACCTGGGCCCCATCGCAAGCCATGAGCAGTGGGACGAGACCATTGACGACGTGGTAGAGCTGGCGCAGGCTCATGGCTCCACGCTGGTCTTCGTAAACACTCGCAGGTTGGTGGAGCGGTTGGCCCACCGGCTATCGGAGCGTTTGGGCGAGAACGCCGTGGTGGCCCATCACGGAAGCCTGTCGCGGGCTACGCGGCTGGCGGCCGAGGACAAGCTGAAGAGGGGAGATGTGAAGATCTGCGTGGCAACGGCCTCGCTGGAGCTTGGGATAGACATAGGGGTGGTGGACCTGGTGTGCCAGATAGGCTCGCCCCGCTCCATCGGCCTGCTGCTTCAGCGCATTGGCCGATCCGGCCACAGCTTGGGCGGCGTTCCCAAGGGCCGCCTGTTCCCACTGACCAGGGACGAGCTTGTGGAGTGCGCCTCCTTGCTGCGGGCCGTGCGAAGGGGCAACCTGGATGTCATGGAGATACCACCTTGGCCCTTGGACGTCATGGCCCAGCAGATGGTTGCGGCCTGCGCGGTGGAGGAGTGGAGCGAGGACGGCCTCTTCGATCTGTGCAGGCGCGCCTATCCATACCGGGATTTGACGCGAGAGAAGTTTGACCAGGTTACACAGGTCTTGTCGGAGGGGTTTGCCCCCCGGCACGGCCGGAGCGGGGCCTTGCTGCACCGGGACGGGGTTCACGGACGGCTTAGTGGTCGCCGCGGTGCCCGGATAGCCGCTCTTACCGGCGGCGGCGCTATCCCGGACAACGCCGACTACGACGTCATCGCGGAGCCTGAGGATACCTTTGTGGGCACTGTGAACGAGGACTTTGCCATCGAGAGCGTGGCCGGGGACGTGTTCCTGCTGGGAAACAACCCCTGGAAGATCAGGCGCGTGGAAAGCGGGCGCGTCCGGGTGGAAGACGCGCATGGCCTTGCGCCCAACATTCCATTCTGGCTTGGCGAGGCGCCGGGCAGGACCTGGGAGCTGTCCCAGGAGATAACGTCCCTCCGTGAGGCCGTTTGGCAGCGACTCGACCGGCCCCAAGAGGCCGAGGAGTGGGTCAAGGCCGAAACAGGGGCCTCTGGTGAGGTCGCCGCGCAGCTTGTGGCGTACCTGGTGGAAGGGGTGCGCATACTGGGCATGGTTCCCACGGGGCGGCGGGTAGTCGCAGAGCGGTTCTTCGACGAGAGCGGCGGTATGCAACTGGTCATTCACGCCCCGTTTGGCTCGCGCATCAACCGCGCATGGGGTATGGCCCTGCGGAAACGCATCTGCCGCGCCTTCGACTTCGAGCTTCAGGCCTCCGCCACGGACGACGGCATCAACCTGTCGCTGGGCCCATCGCAGTCGTTCCCCCTTGCGGACGTGTTCAGCTACATCCGGTCAAGCAACGCGGAGGAGGCGCTCCTGCAGGCCGTCCTCCAGGCCCCTCTCTTTGGAACGCGGTGGCGTTGGGACGCCACCCGCGCCCTTGCGGTGATGCGCTTTTCCGGCGGGCGAAAGGTGCCGGCTCCGCTTCTACGGATGCGCTCCGACGACCTGCTGGCCGCCGTCTTTCCGGCCCAGGTGGCATGCCAGGACAACGCCATGCCGGGCGACATTGAGGCGCCTGACCATCCCCTGGTCTTCGAGACGGTGCGAGACTGCCTCACCGAGGCTATGGACGTGGACGGCCTCAAGGAGGCGCTCGCCGACATAGAAAGAGGCGATATAGAGGTGTACGCCAGGGACACCATTCAACCCTCAGCCTTCGCCCATCAGCTACTGAACACCATGCCGTACGCCTTCCTGGACGATGCCCCGCTGGAGGAGCGACGCGCCCGCGCCGTCCCACTGCGGCGCGCCCTCCCGGACGACGCCAGAGACCTGGCAGCGCTGGATCCGGAGGTAATCGCACAGGAGTCGGAACATGCGTGGCCCCTGGTTAGGGACGCGGCCGAGCTCCACGATGCCCTTCTGGTCCTGGGCGTTCTGCCGGAAACGCCCTCCCTGTGGCCAAACTGGAGCGCCCCTTCCGAGGAGCGGGAGGGGTGGTTCCGTTTCCTCGTAGAGGACGGACTCGCCTTCCGGCTTGAGCATCCGGGCGGCCTGCGCGCCTGGGTGGCTGCGGAACGCCTCCCCCTGGCCCAAGCCATGTATCCGGAGGCGGAGCTGAATCCAACCCCTACAGGTTCCATAGCCGCCGCAACGGAGTTGACCCGCGAGGACGCCGTCCTGTCGGCGCTGCGCGGGTGGGTAGAATGCAGCGGGCCCTTCACAATCAGCGAGATGTCCACTACGCTCGTCCTCACCGTGTCCGATATGAGGATAGCCCTGGCTCAGCTGGAGGCGGAGGGGCTGGCGCTCAGAGGGAGCTTCCGGCCAGGGGCTGCGGAGGAGGAGTTCTGCGACCGCCGCGTACTGGCCCGTATCCACAGAGGCACCATAGGCCGCCTCCGCCGGGAGGTGGAGCCGGTATCGCAGGCCACCTTCATACGGTATCTGCTGCGCTGGCAGCGTGTTGATCCGGACCACCGGCTCCGGGGCGAAGACGGCCTGCTGGAGGCGATCGAGCAGCTTCAAGGCTTTGAGGCCGCGGCCGGGGCCTGGGAGTCCGAAATCCTGCCCTCGCGTATCCGAGACTACGATGCGCATCTCCTGGACAAGTTGTGCTGGGAGGGGGAGGTGTCCTGGGGTCGGCTCGGTGGGCGCCACGCCGGTGGCCAACGGCGCCCTGGGCCGGGCCACCCTTTCCAGGGCCACCCCCATTACCCTGGCTCTGAGAGAGTCGCTGGACTGGCTGCTGGACCGGCCCGCCGGAGAGTGGCCCGGCCTCACCGGGGCCGGAGGAGAGGCGCTGGAGCTTCTCGCCAAGCGCGGCGCGTCCTTCACATCGGATATCATTGCGGCCACAGGCCGCCTGCCATCCGACGTTGAGGAGATACTCTGGCAGCTTGCGGCTGCCGGGCGAGTCACGGCGGACAGCGTGGAAGCCCTGCGACAGCGCCTCCGCGGCAGCGCCGCGAGCTCCGGGCGCCCGCGGCGAGCATCCGCGGCAAGACGGAACGGCCTGCGCCGTAGGCAGGGATACAGCAGATGGTCCCTGTTTGAGCCGGTTGACCCGCCGGAAGACCCGACAGAGGAGAGGGCGCGCCAGCTTCTCAGAAGGTACGGCGTGCTGTTCCCTGAGCTGCTTGCGCGGGAGTCTATCGCGCCTCCGTGGCGGGAGCTGGTCCGCATATTGCGACGCCTTGAGGCTCGCGGAGAGATACGGGGAGGTCGTTTCGTGACGGGCTTTGTGGGAGAGCAGTTCGCCCTCCCGGAGGCGGTGGAGATGCTACGGAGCGTCAAGAACGCCGAGGCCAACGGTGAGATGGTGGTCGTATCTGCGAACGATCCCCTGAACCTGGTTGGCATTCTGACGCCCGGTGAGAGGGTGGCCGCTCTCCCCGGAAACCGGCTGATCATCAGGGACGGCGTTCCCTTGTGCTCTCTGGAGGGAAACGACCTTGTGGTCAGAGCCAACGGAGACGGGGCGGTCCCAGCGGAGGCCGGCGTCCTGCTCCGGAAGTCGTCTGCAAAGATGGAGGCTGCCGGCCGACCTCAGTCGTAGATTGACACGGGAGGAGTCCCAATGCTATAGTCCAGACCAACCTCACCAACCCGACAAGCCACCCGGACCCAATGGCTCGCTGCCGCAACACCGACTCCTGGGCAGACTCTATCGCAGCCTGGGCAATCTGTACATACATAGGAGGGGAGTATGACCAAGCCACTACCTTTGGAGGGCATACGCGTACTAGACTTCACCCACATCGTTGCGGGTCCCCAGTGCACCCGCATCCTGGGAGACTTGGGCGCCCAGGTAATCAAGGTGGAGCAGGAGCAGGCTATGGACACCACCAGGTCTGCCATGTTGGGGGGTATCGGAGGGATTCCCGGCCCCAATCGGAGCGGGATGTTCGAGTATTTCAACCGCAACAAGCTGGGTATCACCGTGAACGCCCTGATGCCCGCGGGACTGGATCTGATAAAGCGCCTGGTAGCCGTCTCAGACGTGGTTGTAGAGAACTTCAGCTCCCGCGTCCTGGAGCGCTGGGGCCTCTCCTACGAGGAGCAGCGCGAGATCAAATCCGACATCATATACGTCAGCGTCACAGGATTCGGCCACATTGGCCGCCTCCGCGACTATAGCACCTGGGGCCCCACCGCGCAGGCCCTCTCCGGCCTCACCTTCATGTCCGGGCTGCCGGACGAGCGTCCCGCAGGTTGGGGATACAGCTTCCTGGATCACACCGCCGGGTACAACGCCGCCATAGCCACCCTTATGGCCATCCATCACCGCAACCGCACCGGCGAAGGCCAGTGGCTGGACCTCTCACAGGTGGAGTCGGGGATGATACTCACCGGCCCCGCCATCCTGGACTACACCGCCAACGGCCGTCCTTACAGGCGTCCCGGCAACCCACCCGGCAATCGCTCCAGCCACCCGCGCGTGGCTCCTCACAATGCCTACCGCTGCGCGGGGGACGACGAAATCGTGGCCGGTCAGCCAAGGCAGCGCTGGTGCGTCATCTCCATCTTCACGGATGAGGACTGGGGAAGGTTCTGCAAAGCCATCGGTTCTCCGGCCTGGACAAGCGACCCAAAGTTCGCCTCGAACGCGGACCGCGTTGCCAACGAGGATGAGCTGGACCGGCTCATTGAGGACTGGACCATAGACAAGATGCCGCACGAGGTGATGCACCGCCTACAGAACGCGGGCATAGCCGCCGGCGCCGTCCAGACCAATGAGGACAAGGTGGTTAGAGACCCGCAGCTCCGATCGAGAGAGTTCATCCAGAAGGTTGTCCACAGGGAGATCAACGAGCCCTTTGAGACGGACAGCTTGCCGATAAAGTTCACCTGCACGGAGCCCAGGATACGCCAGGGGTCTCCGCCATTGGGCGCGGACAACAACTACATTCTCACTGAGATACTCGGTATGAGCGAGGCGGAGATCTCCGATATGGCTGAACTGGCGGTGTTTTAAGCGGAGATGCTCGAAAACCAACGCGCGGGAGGAACACGATGACTATAACAAGCAACTCGCACTCTCAGCCAAGGGCCCTTGAGGACCTTGTGGTCCTGGACCTGACCGATGAGAAGGGTATGTACATGGGCAAAATGCTTGCGGACATGGGCGCCCGGGTCACCATTGTGGAACCCCCGCAAGGCCACCCCGCCCGCCACATCGGCCCATTCTACCAGGATGAGCCGGACCCGAACAAAAGCCTGCTCTTCTGGTACCACAGCACGAACAAGGAGAGCGTCACCCTGGACATCGAGACTCCGACGGGCGCGCAGCTTCTGAGGGATATGGTGAAGAACGCAGACATTATTCTGGAGTCCTTTCAGCCGGGGTACCTGGACTCCCTGGGAGTTGGGTACGAAGCCCTTTCCGAGATCAACCCACGGCTGATAATGACCTCCCTCACACCCTTTGGGCAGACAGGGCCGTACCGGGACATGAATGCGTCCAACCTTGTGTCTATGGCAATGGGGGGCATCATGGCTAGCTGCGGCTACGACCACATCCCGGATGCTCCCCCAATGTGCTGCGACGGCTGGATAGGGTACGCCACCGGCTGCAACTTCGGTGTAATGGGCGCCATGACCGCCGTAATATACAGGGACATGACCGGACAGGGCCAGCAGGTAGACGTGTCCATTCACGAGGCCCTCTCATGCACGACAGAAGCCGCCATGCCCAACTGGTTCTACGACCGGAAGGTGCCAATCCGACAGACGGGGCGTCATCATGGCCTCACTCCCACCCCTTCCACGCAATTCGTCAGCAGCGACGGCAAGCTGGTAAATGGCTTCGACATTCCGCCCAGGTCGTTGGATCGATGGAACAGACTGGTCGCGTGGATGGATGAGAAGGGGATGGCCGAAGGACTCAAGGACGATAAGTACCGGGAGCTCATCAGCCAGGGCGTGCGCAGCGGCCCTGAAATGGACTTCCTCCGAGACCGTATCACGGAATTCATTGCGAGCCAGTCGGCGGACGAGTCCTACCACGGCGGACAGCAGATCCGCCTGGCGTGGGCTGTGATCCGCTCCCCGGAAGAAAACCTGGATGACGAGCACTTCCGAGACGACAGGGGGTTCTTCCCAGAGGTGGAGCATCCGGAGCTGGGGAAGTCCTTTGTCTACCCCGGCGCGCCGGCCATCTTCAGCCGCACACCGTGGCAGATGCGCCGTCGGGCTCCCCTGCTGGGCGAGGACAACGATAAGGTTTTCTCCCAGGAGATGGGCCTGAGTCGGGAACAGATGGTGACCCTCAGAGAGAGCCGGGTGATATAGCGGAGGAGGGGCTGCGAGAGCTTCGCCTCTGTCCTGGCATCTGCCACTGCCCCGACAGCCGGGAAAGCGTCGGGGTTTCCGGGGCTACTCGTGGGTTGGGTCTTCGCGTAGGTAGGCGTCCGACCCGTCCAGCCAGTCCGTGCGAATGGGGGCAAAGGCGTCTATATCGTCGGTCTCCTCCAGCGCCTCTGCGCTGTGCTCCACGTTGGAGGGTATGGTGAGGGTCTCCCCGGAGCGCACCACTATCTCCTCACCCGCAACCACGAATAGCAGGGCGCCACTCAAGACGTGAGTGATCTGCTCGCTCTCGTGGGTGTGGGCCGGAACCTTGGCCCCCTTGGGAAAGTAGATGCGGCCCAGCGTCACTTTCTCCCCGGTGACTATACGCCGCCTGAGTCCCTGAATGAGCCGGTCTTCCGGCGCCTGGTTCCACGGCACTGACTTCATGGACAACCTCCCTCTTCAAGGCGCCGCTCCTGCTATGAAGAGCTAAGCCCCTGTCTCAACAATATGCCCGGCTCCGGTCTCAGTCAGCGCCGGAGCGGGAAGCAAGCAGGCCCCGGAGGTGATGCCTGACTTCGTAGAAAGTCTCAAATGCGAAGTGAGGAAGCTCATGGCGTCGAAAGTGCTCCAGCAGGCCTCCTCTGGCTATCACGTGGTCCGCGTCCAGGGCCGGGGCTATGTCCGAGATGCTGTCGCCTATGCAGACTACGGGCTGTTCGGCGGCTTGCAGATGCCTCAAGCAGGCCACCTTGAAGTTCTCTTCTATGGGATTTCCCTCCGGGTCAGCATATTCGATGGACATGCCGTCCTCTGTGACGCGCCCATGCCCGGAGTATCTCTCCAGGTCTGACAACCCCAGCTTCTGGAGAACGGCGTCTATGTATATGTCCATACCGTTGCTGACTATGACGAAACGAATACCTTCTCCAAGGCAGTAGTCCACCGCCTGTGAGAAGCCAGGCCTTACCTCCACCTCTCTAACCGCAAAGTCCCGCGCCTCACCAGCGCCTACCCTAACGGTCGCGAACTGCCTGCGTTGACACTCCTCCACGCTGATAAGGCCGGCCTCGTAATCGTTGTTGGTCCTTTCCCACTCACTGCGGTCGGTGGTAAAGCTCTTCTGAAGCCTCACCCCAAGGTCGTGGACGGTTATGGTAGCGTCGAAGTCACATTGAACGGTGAACACGCGCGTCTCCTCAGGTCAAACGCAGGCATTATACAGCATCCCGGCGTATGCCTGAAACCACCGTAGCGAAGGAGGCCGGCGGCTCGGCCGTGACCAATAGGCACACGCCGGGACAAGATGTTGTACGCCTACATCCTCCTGGCCCGCACGGGGACGGCGGCGTTCGCCTCTCCAACCGCGGGGGAGCTGATTCTGTCCGGCTGGGGAAGGGTGTTGCCACCCGGCAGGGGATAGGGGAAAATCCGCTCCGCGCCGTGGAGGTCCTCCAGGGTGTCCACCTCCGCCCACGTCCGGTCCCCTGTCAGGTGGACGGCCATCTCCATATCGCCCTGTGCAATGAGCCGGGCTATTACTGCCTCGTAGAACTCATTGGTCAATCCCTGCGCCACGTATGAGTCTAGAGTTGGCAGAAGATGCTGCTTCATGGTCTCTTTGGAGAGCGCGTAGACATTAACAGTTTTGAGGGCGTTGCTGTAGTCGAAGTCCGCAGGCTGTTGCGACTTGAGTACCATAGAGGCGCTGAGTCCCTCCCGGGCCAGTATCACCGTGCCGTTCATGGGGGGACGGAACCGGTCCACCACCGCGGCGTTTGCGTACCGGCTCTGAATGAGGTCGTCGAGAAGGCCGTACTCGAACAGCAGGTCTGCCTCCAGCAGCAGGATGTCATCATCCAGGTGACGGCGCGCAAGCCACAGAGAGTAGATGTTATTGGTATCTTTGAAGGCATCGTTGGTGACGTAGGTAATCCGCATGTTGGCGAACCTGGACCCAAAGCGGCTCTGCACCATGTGACCCAGGTATCCAACCACTATGACGCAATGCCGGAATCCGGCGCGATTCAAGGACTCCAACTGGTAGTGCAACAGTGGCTTTCCGTGCACCTGCGCCAGGCACTTGGGGATGTCGTTGGTCAAGGGGCGTAGTCTGACGCCCTGTCCAGCTGCGAGAATTACCGCCTTCATTGCTATACTCCTCCTACACGTATTGATTGCTCTTCCGTTGTGGGAGTGGCATCCAGGGCCTGAAGCGCCTGAACGAGTTGGGCGTTTTCCTCCAATGTGCGGGACGCCATTCTGACGAAGCGGTCGTCCAGCCCATTCTTCCGGCCGCAATTGTTTATGAGGATTCGGAACTCCCCGAACAGGCGGTCGGTGAGCTCCGTAGCCGTAAGCCCATTGAGTACCCGGCAGAGAACAAAGTTCCCCTGGGTGGGATATGGATGAAGATAGGGGACTCCCTGCAAGCCGGAGTACAGAGACTGCGCTGCTCGTCTAACCTGAGCGCATGAGTCGGCGAACTGCTGTCCGTACTCGCCTATGTGCTCAAGGAAATACTGCGCCAGGGAGTTGATCCCCCATATGGGCAGGTGGCTTCGCATCTCCGCTATCCTGCCCCGGTCGGCGGAGGCTGCGTATCCCAGCCGCAGGCCGGGGATGCCATAGGTCTTGGACAGGCTTTTGAGGATAATGAGGTTGGGGTAGTCCCAAAGCCGCGTCATGGCTGAGGGAAGCGGATCGCAACCCACAAAGTCGATAAAGGACTCATCCAGTATCACAAGATCCAGGTGGCGCAACGACTCCAGGAACTCCCAGACGCGCTCCTGCGGTAT
This sequence comes from Dehalococcoidia bacterium, assembly GCA_965247645.1. Lineage (GTDB taxonomy): Bacteria > Chloroflexota > Dehalococcoidia > Lucifugimonadales > UBA2985 > JAPPHY01. The sequence goes on along the minus strand of OZ252024.1, from coordinate 395,659 downwards.
GGCTACCCCCGTGGGATTGTTGGGGTTGATGAGGAGGGCAGCGTTGGCCCCGCTATCCTTAACGTGCCGGGCAAAGCCTTCCACGTCCACCTCAAAGTCACCCTCCAGCTGATACCCGCTCACCTGCTTCCCCTGGAGGACAGCGCGGTTGACGAACTCGTCGAAAGTGGGTATTGGGACAGCCAGGCGCTTCACAAACCGGTCCGTGATGACGCTTATGAGCTCGCTGGCCCCGTTGGCTATGACCAACTCCTCGTGGGTGATTCCCAGGGGTACGGCTGCCAGGGACGACAAATGCCAGTTGGTGGATGGGTATGACTTCACCAGCCTTCTCAGCCGAGCGCCCAGTGAGTCGATGAACTCGTCGGGCGGGAAGTAAGGGTTGGTCATGTAGCAGAAGTCATTGACGTCAAAGCTCCAGAACCCGCCGTACAGGGAAGAAATGTAGCGGACATCCGGTTGCTCCATAGCTCTCTACTCCTTCTTGGGTATGATTCAGGTACAGGCTATGCCACAAAGGGCCAATTGGCCGACATCAACCTGTACGCCGGTACCCGATTCGATAGTTGCGGCAATAGGATATATGCCGACAGAAAGGCTAAGGTCATGCGCCGGGGCATGCTTAGGCGTGCTGGGGTCTACCGAAAGGCGACGGTCAGAGGTGCGAGGGAGGGAAGGGCTGACGCCCGGGAAGGACGGCTTGACTCCGGCTGCGGGAGTGTGCCTTGCTGTTTCCACGGACGAACCGGTAGGCGGCATCGCAGCGTCCGGCCTTCAGGCGGTTTATACGCGCGTGCTCGAACCGAAAGGTGGGTAAGTCGTTCATGCGCATGATATGACCTCCTTTCTGCATATTGGCGCTGTGGCCCAGAGTAAGGTTATCCTATTGGTGTAACGTCACATTGTCAAGCCAGTGGAAGGCGCTGAGGGCGCGGCGCACCCTTGGCGAAAGCGTTTCGCTCGTCCTGAGGCTGTCGAAGGGTGCGAGCGGGACCCGCTCACCGTGAACGGGGGCGTCCGTGCTCTCACGGGCCATCTCTGGTAGTATTAGCAGTGAGACCTTTGATAATTGATATTGCTGAGGTGCAGCTATGGCGCAGGAGCTTGGCCGTATGGAGCGACCGTCTACGGAGTCGTTCCGGGGAAAGAGAAAACTGTTGCTCGTGCCACGCGTCTACGCGCCGCCAGTCGACGAAGAGGAGGGAATCGCCGTCCTACAGCGATACTGGGGTCAGATAGAGTCACAGATCGCATCCCTGGAGTCCCGGCTTGGGACAATAAGGCGCGTATACCACGAAGGCATGACGGAAGGCGACGAGGAAGCGTTGAAGTACATGGCAACCGTAGATGAGCCGTGCCACGCCTTGATTCAATCCAAGATTCGTGCCGGAGCCTCCCTTGAGGCTACCGAGGACGGCGAGGTCCTGGTGGAAACCCTTGACCTGCAACGCTGCCTGATGCTGCCTTTCTCCGGCAACACGGTGGTTTTGAGGCTCCGCGAATGGCTCACGGAAGGCTTGCACCGGCGTTACGAATACGTGTCCAGGCGGATAGATGACACACTTGGGGAGGACCAGGTTGGCCTGCTTTTCATCAGCGAACGCCACCAGGTCCAGTTTCCGGCGGATGTGGAGGTGTTCTTTGTCGCTCCGCCCGCGCTGGACGAGTTTCGCCGATGGCTGGATGGTTGGATTGCCAAGCAGCAGGCCGCCGGCTCCCAGGGCCGTCAGGAAAGCGATCCTTCAGAGGGCCAATAGCCTGTCTGACCCGGATCCCTACATGAGACGCGCCATTGTCCCGCCGATGTTAAAAGAACCTGCAAGCCGGTTGGGAGCGCAGGTCTCCACCCTGCCCATGTAAGTGGTAAACTGTCCATATACATTCTAACGGGAGGTTTCGCGTGAAGGCAATCAGGATACACTTTACAGACACCGGCGATGAGCTTCGGATGGATGACGTGCCCACTCCTGCCCCGGAGGCGGGCCAACTCCTGGTCAGGGCGCAGGCAATAGGCTTGAACCGCGCAGACCTGTACCGGAGGAGGACGGCGCCGGAGGGCGAGCCGGAACCGCCCAGAATCCCGGGCCTGGACGTAGCCGGCGTGGTGGAATCGGTTGGGGCGGACGTGACGGGCTGGAGCCCCGGGGACCAGGTCATGGCCCTGGTGAGAGGGGCTTACGCCGAGTACTCTGTCGCAAATTCCGCTCTGGCGTATCGCCCTCCGGCTGGGATGTCGATGACAGACGCCGCCTCGCTGCCGTGCGTGTTCTTCACCGCCTGGTACGCCTTTCAGATGGCGGGCCTCAAAGCGGGAGAGACGGCGCTCATCCACGCGGCCGGCAGTGGCGTGGGCATGGCTGGGATCCAGATTGCAAAGGCTCTTGGGGCCAGGACGCTGACCAGCGCAGGTTCAGATGAACGTGTGGCGCGCGGCTGTGAGCTGGGAGCGGAGGCCGGGGTGAACTACTCCGACCAGGACGTGGCAGAGGAGTTGCTGCGACTGAGCGATGGCCGAGGAGTGGATATGGCGCTGGACACGGTTGGAGGCGCTATCTTCGATGCGACCTTGAAGGCGTTGGCCGAGGGTGGCCGCGTCGTCACGGTGGGCGGCCACAGCGGCCAGCGCGCCGAGTACGAAGAGCCGGAGCTGGCCCTGAAAGGGCAGTGGGTAAGAGCTATGGGAGTGTTCAATGAGGCCCAGGAGGACGCTGACCAACTGGGATGGCAGCAGATGAAGTCCTGGTTTGAGGATGGGACGCTGCGCACCATCGTTCAGGAGGTGATTCCCTGGACTGAAGCGCAGCGAGCGCAACAGGTCCTTGGGAGCCGCGGAGTCTTTGGCAAGGTGGTCATGGACGCGCGCTGATCCGGGTTGCGCCAGACAGAGGTTGCGCCGCTGTGCCCCCACATCGGAGACATTTGCATACCTTCCCGACACCACCATCCCCGGAGCAAATACGTGGCAGGCCCTAACCTTCCCCCGCTCAGGGAGACCCTTGCACAACCGCGGCCCGTGTCATTCCGAGCGGGAATCCAGAAGGGACGGCCGGGGGGCGCCGGAGTGGCCTGCCCAGAGCCTGCCACGTACTTTATACGGGGTGAGCGGGGTTCCCTTGGCCCGCTCATGGTGAGCTTGTCCATACATATTACTCAATCGACACAAAAACTGCGGTACTCGTGGGTTGTAGACTTTGATTCAACCAGGTAGCTCAAGGGCGTTACGAAAAAGGTCTGCCACCTCAATCCTATATGAGGGGTTCGAGCCTTCTTAGTGGAACATCCAAAGGTGAACAACTGGCGCGTTGGACGCTCGCCCGCCCCATACGCTACCCGAAGATACCAAGCATGGTCCCGAAGCTGCGCAGGCCCTACGGCTAATTTCGCAACACATCCTGGAGCATCTGCTTGTCCAGACTCAGGTCCGCCACCAACTGCTTCAGCTTTCGGTTCTCCGCTTCCAGAACCTTGAGCCGTCTTACCTCTGTCACACCCATCCCCGGAAACTTCTTCTTCCACCGGTAGGAGGTCTGCTCGGCGACCTCCGTCTTCCGGCACACCTCCACGACCGACGTGCCACTCTCCGACTGCCTGAGGGCAAAGGCAATCTGCTCTGCTGTGTACCGGGAACTCTTCGTGGAATGATCCTCCTCCCACATGTGTGATCATCCCACAAAACAACACTTCTGATGGACCAGTTTTCGGGGTGAGGACCAGGTTACCAACACTTGCTGCATGGTGTACCTTGAAAGGGTCCAGAGTTTTCGTGAGTTACCCCTGCCCCCTTGGGCCGACACGCTGAGCGCCAGCGGTTCCTCCGGCCGTCAACGGACACATCAATTTAAGAGGAGAACCGCTATCAAGATCTACATTGGCAATCTCAGTTTTAACACAGGAGAAGAGGAGCTACGGAATGCCTTTTCTCCGTACGGTACAGTCCGCGATGCTACGGTCATCACTGACCGAGACACTGGCCGGTCACGCGGCTTCGGTTTCGTCGAGATCGCGGGCGACGACGCTGCCCGGGCAGCAATCAAGGCGCTCAACGGCGCTGACCTCGACGGTCGCAATGTGACGGTCAACGAGGCGAAGCCCCGCACCGACACTGGCCGGACGCGCTCGTATGCTGGCCGTTCCTAGTAACTAGCCACTTTCACATATCGTGAATCGAAGCGGGCCTCTCCCGACACGAGAGGCCCTCTCTTCATCTACGCGTTGAGCGGCTATGGCGTAGGGGGACGGTAGTCTTGCCACGGCCAGTGGCGGCCATCGTCGCCTTCGTCAGCTACTACAACTACCGGCGCTATCATAAAGCCCTGGGCTACAAGACCCCAGACCAGTTCTATCACCAATGGCTCAATACTAATGCCACACGAAAGGAGGTCTTGTCCGATATGTCCTGACCCTATACACTAAATTGACACATCGTAGAATCCAGCAATATGCTGTAATCGAGGGAAATTCTTAACCCTGAAGGGGGTAAACAATGGGGAACCCAGTAGTGCATTTTGAAATCGCAGGCCCGGATGGACCTGCTTTGCATCAGTTCTATAGCGACTTGTTCGGATGGAAGATTGACGTGCAGGGCGAAGAGATGGGCAACTACGGTTTAGTGCCGGCAAACGAGGGCGGCATCGGTGGAGGCTTGTTACCTACAACTGAGGATATGCCGGCGCGCAGCTATGTCACCTTCTATGTGCAGGTTGACGACCTTCAAGCGGCGCTGGATAAGGTGGCCGGTATGGGCGGGAACGCCATCATGCCACCGATGGAGATAGCGCCCGGCGTGGGCTCCGTCGCTATGTTCAGGGACCCTGCCGACAACACCATAGGGTTGTATTCACCGCCGCCGGAATGGGACGGACAGATGCTCCCCAAGGGGGACGCTCCACCGGTAGCGCACTTCGAGCTTGGAGGCAGCGACGCCGCGGCGCTCACCGAGTTCTACACCGGGATGTTCGACTGGCAAATCGACCATCACGAGGAGGCCCACTACCGCTTCATCCAGCAGGAATCTGGAGGGATTGGCGGCGGCATCTTTCACCACACAGAGGGTATGCCGCCAAACCATCCTTCCGTCGCCGTTATTGTCAACGACCTCCAAGCGTATCTTGACAAGGCCGTAAGCCTGGGCGGCAGCGCCCTCATGCCTCCCACCGAGATTCCCGGAGGATTCGGCTCGATTGCCATATTCTATGACATCGCTGGCAATCGCATAGCGCTCTTCAAGTCCCGTGAGTAGAGACCGCGACGCCGGCAGGTTGGACAGCCTCACGTTGCCCCGTTGCACCGGTAGGTATGGCTCTATGCGTTCGTGCTGTGCTTCTGTAATCTCCACGCCATAGCTGGATCACATATTCCTATTAGTGTGAACACGGCCTAGTACAACTATCGGGGGCAGGTCAAGGGGGTCTACGACTGCAAAGGCATCCCTTATTGTGTAGACCGGCGATTGACATGCTTCGCAGGACCTGACTATGATGCTAGCATCTCGTTTGGATTGCCCTTTGAGCCTGAAGATTGCCAATATGGGAAATCCTGGATCATAGGCATCCAAGTCTACTTTACAGGGAGGCATCATGGACACTATTTCTCTGGATGTTAGCTCAAGGGATGTCCTGAGGAAGAAGGTAAAGGCTCTGAGGCGGGAAGGGATGACTCCCTTGCACCTCTACGGAAAAGGCAAGCCCTCCAGGGCGCTGCAGGCCGACAGCTTCACGGTTGGCAGGGTCGTGGAGCAGGTGGGGCATAGCGTACCCCTGCATCTCAAAATGGATGGCGCCAAGGAACAGGCCCTAGTGTTCATCCGGGAGGTCCAGTACCACCCCATCACCAACCGTGTGCTCCACGTGGACTTCTACCAGGTGGACGCCGCTGAGCGGGTCAGTGGGTCGGTGCCTTTCGTCCTGACCGGGGAGGCCCCGGCAGTGCGAATCCACAGAGGGGTTCTGATGCAAACCCTGCATTATCTCTCCGTGGAGTGCCTTCCGATGGCTATGCCCGAAAGGATAGACGTTGACATATCCCACCTGGAGGAGCTGGAGCAGGGCATCCGGGTCTCGGACCTCGTCACAGACGCAGGGGTCACCATCCTTGCGGACCCCGAAGACCTGATAGTCCGGATAAACAGTCCCAGAATAACGGAAGAGGGGGCGGGCGCGCCAGCGGAGCAGTCCGAGTCCTCTAACTGACCCTCGGCCCCGCTCGTATGATCCGAGAGCCTGACCGTGAGCGAGGGGAAAAGGCCCCCTTGGGAGGGAAACCGCTCACGGTGAGCTTGTCGAACCATATGAGCGGGTAGGCTGCGGATGTGCGGCTCCCGCTCGCGCCCTTCGACAGGCTCAGCGGTAACGGGATAGCCCCGTGTCCCTCCCCCTACACCCCTGCGAAAGCAGGGGTGGTTCTGGCTTGAAGCCCGTTCACCAACAGACCATTCCTGCTTTCGCAGGAAACCAGGGGCGGTTAGGTTCCGCTCCCCTCCATCCCCTCGGGCCGTTGGCGGCTCTCTAGGAAGTCCTAATCCGCAGTCGTATAGGCCGAGACCCAGCAGGGATAGAAGCCCGCAGATTGGGCGGTACGCCGCGATGCGATGTTGTTGGCGTCGGTCCCGTAGTAAGGCGCCCTCCCCTGGCCGAGAACTGCGTAGGCGGCCTGCGACGTCAGGGGCCTTACCCACGCCCCGGCCTCTGTGCGCCAGTTGCACGTCTATCCCTATCTGCTCCGAGTCTGTGCTGGCAGCAGCGACACCTACCGCCGCTTTGCCGTAAAACCCGATCGCGGCGACAACGTCGTCACGACGGAGGTCAGCCCCTCCCCTGGTTATCGCGTTGGGCCACTCTGTCCGGTCTAGCGACTTCAGCAGTTCCGCGCCTCCGACCTCGATGGTGTATCCGGGCGATGTCTTCTGATCCGTCCAGTCCTGGCTAGAGGTCACGCTGTAGAGTTGCGGACCATTGAGCCGGAACGAGTCGCGGGACACCCGCCTCGATGCCTCGGCAAGCACGCTCAGGCTGAATGCCACGCCGGGTTCCACACCCCGGAACAGGTCCGCTATCCATGGCCTCCACCTTGGCGTCGCAGACGCGACTACGCCCGCCCCCATGGTGGTGATCGCGAGGCTGTCTTTGCGGATTGGGAATCGCCTTTGCAGGGAGTTCGGATTATGACCCGGGGCCACCTCCGAGAGATGCAAGCCATGAGCCCGAAAAAGCGTGGGGTGACAACAGGCCTAGGCAGCGAGCGCTGCCTCCACCGTCTCGGCAGCGTAGCGTCTGTTTATGGGTAACACGTCATTCATGGCCAAGGCTGAACAGCAGATCTAGCAGTGGGCCTCAATGCGAGTGGGCTTGCTCTTCGCCCACGGTGCGAAGAGCTTTCAATATCTCCTCCCGTCGCGATGGCATACGCTCCGCCCAGCCCCTGATGAGGCCGAAAGACCCCGCCAGCATCATGGCCCCGTGGGGCGTGGCGAAGTACGGGCCCAGGCGCGACCCCTCCAGCATACCCCTCATGGGGCCGATTACGCTGAGGAAACCCAGCTCTTCTCCGCCCTGGACCACCACGGCGCCGTGGCCCTGCTCACGCCATACGGCATCGCCATCCAGCCCGCCGCTCGCCAGGTCTAGGAGGTGTTGCTCCAGCCGCTCCCGCGACAGGACGTGCGTGTGATGCTCGAAGATGCCCATGATCGTGGTGTCGTGGAGATGAAATGCAAGGGTGTGCTCATTGCCAAGGTTGGCCACAACCTTGCAGCTCTGTTCCGCGACGTGGGGGTCTTCGAGTGAGCCCAGCACCGCAGCCGCTGCGGTATCCATGAGAAGCAGAGGGATCTCATCGCCCGCGGTGTCCACCACCGCTTTCATACGCGTGAGATAGTCCGGCGCCTCATTGGCCAGGTAGAGGAAGGAGGTTATCTCCTGCTTACCGCCCAGCGCCTGCTCCCTGAGATGGTCGAAACGAAACTTCCTGTCGCTGTACCCCGGCGGGGCATTGCCGTGGTCGAAGACCGCAACGGCTATGGCGTCCCACTGTGGGTCTACCTCAAAGGCTTGCAGGGCGCGTCCCACCATGCCCAGGTCAAGGTCGCCCAGCTTTACCCGCGTCCCTGGCAACCGCTCTGCCTCCTCCTCAGCGACGATGACTATCCCCATCTCCCGCACCATCTCCGGGTCATCGTCAAAGGTCACCGCGGCGGTGGGCGTAGCGTAGGCCGAGAGGCCGGAGGCGATATGCTCCCGCACCGCGCCGGTGACTGGCCCGCCTCCCATGTTGACGCCCGTAAGGACCAGATGACTGCCTGCCGCCGTGGCTGCTCGCACCCTCCGAGCGGCGATCACCGTGGGCGCCGGCATTACGAGCTGTATGGAGTTCTCCACCGCTCGGCCGGAGTCGAACAGAACGATGTCTTGGGTGCCGGTTCCTATGTCTATAGCCAGTATCTTCATTTGGGGCCATTTTAGTCGGCTCCGGGGAGCGATTCAAGGGCTGCGGGAACGCAATCGCGCATTCTCTACAGGCGCTGGCAACGACGCACGGCGCCGTTCATACTGAGCTTGTCGAAGTAAGTGAGCGGTGGCAGCTACGCCCGCAGTCTTCCCGCTCATGTGGTTCGACATGCTCACCATGAGCGGGAGGGGAGTGGCGCTCCAACCAACGTTGGCATTTCCAACACATGTTGAGAATGCCTGACATGTGGTATATTCATCCCTATGATGGAGCGGGAGCGATACTGCGCCAACTGTGGCGCGCCATTGGAGATGCGATACGCCCAGGGGGCGCGCAGGCCGGTATGTCCGGCGTGCGGCAGGGTAGTCTACTACGACCCAAAGCTGGCGGCGACGGCGGTGGTGGAGGAAGGCGGAAAGGCGCTTATGGTGCGCCGCCTGACGCAGCCCGGATATGGCCTGTGGAGCCTCCCCGGTGGCTACGTGGATAGGGGTGAAGTGGTGGAGCGGGCGGCGGCCCGCGAGGTGCTGGAGGAGACCGGCCTGCGCGTTGACATAACCGGCCTGATAGGGCTTTTCTCCGAAGAGGGACATCCCGTGGTTGTGGCTGCCTTCGACAGTCGCAAGGTGGACGGGGAGGCCGTAGCCGGGCCGGAGGTGTCCGAGCTGGCCTACTTCGCGCTGGACTCCCTGCCACAGCTGGCCTTTCCCAGGGACATGGAGATACTGAAGGCGTGGGAGAGGCTGAGAAAGGACGCAGGCAGAGGGAGGCCGTGACCTTGCGCCAACCGGCGCGTGAGAAGCGGGCAGAGAGCCTCCGCCACGTCCGATTCGTCTAAGCGGTGAGAGGTTAGTCTTGGCCTGCAAGCATTTTGTCCAAGGTCTCTCGAAGGCCCTCCACGCTTGAAGGCCCTACGAACTTGGTGACCACCTGCCCCTGCGGATCTATAACGAACTTCTCCGGGATGCCTCTTACGCCGTACTCCACCAGAATCGCTCCCTGGGTATCCAGGCCGGTGGGATATGCCACGCTGAACTGCTCAACAAAGTCCCTGGCGGCATAGGGTTGGTCCCAGATGCCAACTCCAATGAACTCCACCCCTTTGTCTCGGTACTCATCGTAGACCTGCTCCAATACTGGCGCCTCCAGGCGGCAGGGAGTGCACCATGAGGCCCAGAAATCCACCACCACCACCTTGCCCCTCAGGTCGGACAGGGTTAGGGATCCCCCGTCCAGGAGCTCCAGGGTGAAGTCCGGCGTCGCCTTCTCTTCAATGTCTATCTCTCCAAAAACCTCGTTGACACCTGGCCCACCCGGCGCGCCTCCGGAGCGAGACAGCCCCCAGCCCAATAGCGAGAAAAACGCCACAAATGCCACCAAAGCGAAACCCAGAGTGATACCCCGCCTGCTCAAGGCTCAGGCCTCTCAATCTCCCCGTCATCCGTGCAGGTGGACCTGCCTCCTCCCTCAGGGGTGGGTTGAGCTTCCGGCCAAGGTGGAGAGTCGCCGGAGCCGAGAAGGCGGCCTTTCAGGTCGCTCCGCTCCTGTAGGTACTCCGTCATTCCAATCTCTCTGCGTTGAAACCGGTCGTCCAGCAGGGCAATGGCCTCTATGAAATAGGGCCGCTCTGAGCTCCCCTCCATGACCGGCCTTGATGACCTCCGGGCCCTCAGGAACACGTAGGCCAGCAAGGCAAGCAGAGCTATCCCAAATGCTCCCGGAATGGCCCCAGCCAGGAAGTCCTCTCCGGTCAACGTGTTTTGCCAGCGACGCCATAGTGGTGGTTGAGGCAGCCCCACAAACTCAATCTCTATTCTGCTGCCCGCGCTCAGGTCTTGGGACTCCAGGCGTCGATATACCCCCTCTGCCAGTACCAGGGGCTCCGTCTCCTGTAGTCCATTGCCGCTGACCTGTCCCAGACCCTCCGGCAGGAGAATGTGGAACGTATCCGCGCCAAACGGGAAGCCGTGATCGAAGATCAGCCTGCCATCCTCGTAGTAGGAACGGAACCTGTAAGCAACTTCGTACGCGCCGGGCTGCACGGGCGTAGTGAGGGCAAAGCCGAGGTCAACCTGGAGTATGCGCCCCCCTCGCATGGTGGTCTGGACGTCCAGGTCACTTACCGGAGAGGGCAGAGAGAACCGGAGCATATTCATCTGTCCGGCCTGGGCAAGGTCCGGCACAAAGGTGCGGTCGCCTGTGTTCTCCAACCCCACCAACTCCAGAACCTCAATTACCTGGGCATCCGGATCGGCGGCGCTGACCACCAGTGAGTGTGCCCTTACCTGTATCGCCTCGCTGCTGTCGATGCTTTCGTAGACAATCAGCTCTACTGGTCCCGGCGGCAGTGGGTAGTCGCTCTCGTAGGAGTAGGTGGCCCCGAAGTATTCCGCGCTGATGATGTAGCCGATGCCTTCGCCGCCTGGAACTCCCTCGAAGCTGAATCGCCCTTCGGCATCGGCTATGGATTCTCTTGTCTCCAGTCTATCGCCCCGGCTGAATACGTTGAGGGCGACCGTCAGGTTGGGGGGGACTTCTTCCCCGGCCGTGCCGTTCCTCAGCCGGCCCTCAACGGCTACCGACTCCTGGGCGTGAGCCAAATATGGCGCAACGACCAGCGTCACCAGGAATATCCCTCCAAGAAGGGCAGCTCTCATTGCTCTGCCCAAGGCGCCTCCTCTACCGCGAGATCGGACTGCTCCGCGCCAGGTGACTCACACCTGGGACAGAGCAAGGCCTCGTCATCCCTCTCTCCACCGCACTCGCCGCAAACGGTCACACTCTGCACTGTTCCCCAGGACATACGCAGCGCCAATACCTCGTCTTCGATCTCATGGGTCAAGCGGCTCAAGTCCTGCGAGAGACGCTCTTGCTGCCTGAGAAGGGAAGCCGCCCGAAGACGGTAGGCTCCCAGCCTGTCGCTGTACTCCTGGGATGGCACATGCCCCAGATCATGGTCTAGGGTGAGGGTTTTTATCTCATCGTACACCTGTTGCCGTTGCCGTTGCGCCTCGCTGAGGGAGTCAAAGGGTGAGGATGATGGCGCGTAATCGGCCTGCGATCGTCTCTTCAGTACGGGCCATGCCAGAAGGGCAATTGAGGCCAGCGCCAGAAGAAGGCCAAGCAGGTAGGCCAAAGCTACGCCCTGCCGCGAGCGCTAAGCTGTGAGAAGCCATTCACGCTCATGGGGTTAGCTGGAGGTGAGCTCGGAGGGAGCCGCAATCCCTCCGGCGGGTCTGGGGGCGTACACCACGGCCGCCGCTCTCTGCGGCCACAGCGCTACCGTTACCCCCAAGAGCAGGAGAGGGCCGGCAACCCACATCCACATCACCAAGGGATTCACGAAGACCCTGAAGATGGCCCTTCCGTCTTCCAGCAGCTCCCCGGGGATGATGTAGAGGTCCTCTATTGGGGTAGACCGGATGGCTGCCTGAGTGGAGGCCAAGTTGAAGGACGGATAGAAGTCCCTTCGCGGGTGATAGCTCCCCAGGAAGTCGTTTCCTCGAAACACTTGTACCTCCACCGTGGCTTCAATCCGGTCGGCCTTGTCCACAGCGGAAGCCCCTACATACGTCAGGGTGTATGCTCCCACATCCGCCGACTCTCCGGGGGAAAGGGCAACGTCTTTCTGTATACCATAGAAGGAAGAACCGGTCACGCCCAGCGCCAGCAGCACCACCGCCAGGTGCGCCACGTATCCGCCATACCTGGGACGGTTGCCTGCGATGAGCCTGGCAAAGGCAACGGGGTAGCTCTCGCCAAGTCGGTGGCGGGCGAGAGCGCCGCGAACCCACTCTCTGAGTATTCCGGCGACCACCAGGGCGCACACGGCAAAGGAGGCCACAGCCCAGGGCTTGTGCACCCCAAGCAGCAACAGGAGCGCCGCCGTCGCCAGGGCCGCAGCCGCGGGCAACAGAAGCGCCCGTCTCAGAGTCGTCCAGGAGGCGTGCCGCCAGGGCAGGAAGGGGGCCACTCCCATGAGCAGGATGAGTATCAGGAAGAGCGGGCCGTTGACCTGGTTATAGTATGGCTGGCCTACGGTGATGGTCTCTCCCTGGAATATCTCCGAAATGAGGGGGTATACCACTCCCCACAAAGTTACAAAGGCTATGCCCAGGAACAGCAGGTTATTGACCAGGAAGGCGGATTCTCGAGAGAGGGCCGACTCCAGGGTCTGCGCGCTCTTGAGGCTGTTGTATCGCCAGTAGAAGACCCCGAAAGAGAGGAGCATGGTAGCTCCCATGAACGCGAGGAAGACCCACCCCAGCGTGGACTGCCCAAAGGAGTGGACAGACGGCACAGGCCCGCCTCGGTTGATGAACATCCCGAACTGGGCAAAGCCAAAGGCAATGATCACCAGCGCCAGATTCCACATTCGGAACATGCCACGCCGCTTCTGCACCATGATGGAGTGAATGAAGCCGGTAATAACCAGCCACGGCATGAACCCGGCGTTTTCCACAGGGTCCCAAGCCCAATACCCTCCCCATCCCAGAATGGTGTAGGCCCACCAGGCCCCCAACAGCAGTCCTATGCCAAGCAGCGCCCACGATATGATTCCCCAGGTGCGCCCTGCGTCAACCCACTCGTCCCCCGTCCTCCCGGAGAGCAGCGTCCCCATGACGATTGAGAAAGGGACGGCGAAGGATATGAGCCCTGTCATAAGCATGGGGGGATGTATGAACATGCCGGGATGGGTGAGCAGGGGGTTTATCCCCTGGCCGTCCGGGGGCACAAAGTCCAGGCGGGCAAAGGGGTCCGCCAAGAAGACCATGATGGCTACGAAGAATATCAGTACCGCCATGAGTACCGCGTTGACGTGAGGCATACTGGGTTGCAGGGAGCGTGGAGAGAAGAAGACGGCCAAGGCCGCCAGCGCGGACAGGGCAAACGCAATGAACAGGAGAGAACCCTCGTTGCCGGCATAGAAGGCCACCCATATGTACTGGGTGTCCATAGCCCTGTTGCTGTGCTCGGCCACGTACGCCACCCGGAAGTCGTTGCTCACAAACGCTCCCACCAGGCCGGCCATAGAGCCGCCCAGGGCTACCGGGGCAAGGTACGTGGCATAACGAGCGCTCTGCACAAGATTGGGACTCCTCTGCCATACCCCGGCAAGCGAGCCGACTGCGGAGTAGGTTGCAAGGGCCAGGACAAGCAAGAGGCATATGTACCCAAAGTCCGCCATAGCTATCCAGACCTTCCGTCGCGAGCTTGAGCGTTTGGAGGATTTCCCTCATCGCTGTCTTTGCCTCTTCCGCCAACGTCAACGTTCAGACGTTGAATCTCCCGGTCGACCGCGGAGAGGTAAGGCTCCAGGTCCGCCACGTTCAAGGGCGTCTCCTCTGTCGCGTTGTTACTATGGTCCTGTCGCATTCCACGGACGGCCATCGCCAGGATTCCGATTCCAAGCAGCATTGCCAGGGGAGGGACTACCCACACCAGGAGGTTGAATCCGCTCTTGGGGGGTTCGGCCAGTATCTCCTGCCCGTAACGGTCGACGAAGAATTGAAGGACCTCATCCCGGCTTTCCCCCCGGGCCAGACTCTCCCTGACCATGACCCGCATCTGATTGGCTATCTCCGTTTGAGACTGGTCTATGGTCTCACTGGGGCAGACCGGGCACATGAGGCTCTTATCTATCCCTTGGGCCTCGGCCTCCAACTGATCGGGCGAGACAGGCCCTGATACGGCGGAAGCGCATCCCGCCACAAGAACTACCAGGAGCGCCCCTGAAACCAGAGCCGGCAACCGGAATCCCCAAGCTGTGATCCTCGGCATATGCGACTCACACCCCCGCCATTTGGGGACTCGTCTCGCCTCCACAGCGCGATCCCAAACGAATATGAATGCAGCGCGGTACGGGTTGCATGCATGGAGCAACGGCTTCAGGCCGAGTCGCGCTTTCCGGGGATAGCAACACTTCCGGAAAATCCATGCCTTGGCGCCGCCTGTTCTTGCGCTGGTAAGTGGGTTGCGCTCTGCAACCGGCTCAGACGGACGGCTCCTTGGCTCCCTCTATGGAGTCGATGCCGCGCCGTACGGTGTTGAGGAGCCGGTTGAGGTCTTCCTCCAGCTGTCGCAGCGTAACCTGAGCGTATTCATCGGCCTCTGCGCGGCGGTGACTGACCTGGGCCACCGTTTCGTCCAGGATACGCTGAGCCCTGCGCTGGGCCTCCCCTATGATTTCCTCTGACAGCTTGTTGGCTTCCTCGATGATTTCGCTCTCTGTGACCCGGGCCCGGGCTTCTTCTTCCGAGGAGCTTCTGATGCGCCTGGCCTCCAGAAGCGCCTGGTTTATCAGGTTCTCCCGCATCTGGAGGAAGTCCTGGGCCTCCTGGAGGTCCGCAGGAAGGGAGGCGTTTATCTGGCTTATCAACTCTGCCAGCTTCTCCCTGTCTATGAGAACCTTTCCGGTTGCCGGGACTCCTTTCCCGGAGCTGACCAGCGCCTCCAGCCTATCCATAAGATTGGACATCTTCATACCGTACCACCTTTCAGGCAGCGGCTAGACACGGGATCGGAATCTGTCCCGTAAGGCTGCCGCCACATTAATTGGGACCAGGTGGCTTATAGCGCCATCCCCGGCCGCGATCTCCTTGATAAGACTGGACTTGATGAATATGTGGTCCAGGGTGGCCATCAGGTAAAGGGTGTCAACGTCTGGGGCCAGCTTCTGGTTGTTGAGCGCCATCTCGCACTCGTATTCAAAGTCGGAACCCATGCGCAACCCTCTCACCATAACGCTGGCCTCCAGCTTGTGGGCAACGTCGACTGTGAGGCCGGAGTAGGACACAACCTCTATGTTGGGGTAGTCGCACAGGGCCTCCGTGCAGAGCTCCATTCGCTCTTCCGTGTTGAACATAATTGACTTGGATGATCTTGTGTCTACTACGCCAAGGTACACCTTGTCGAAAATGGCAGATGCCCGGGTGGCTATGTCAATGTGCCCAAAGGTGATGGGGTCAAAGCTACCGGGATACAGGGCGGTTACCAAGTCTCTCCCCCTTCCTGGTATATGGAGCACACGGTGTCTCCATACTGTCGCTCTCTGATTAGCTCCAACTCGCCATAGCTGGATTCCAGGGCGTGGCGCTTGGAGTGGCCCGCCGCAACCACTCCCCCCTCTTTAGCCAGGCCGCCCACCTTCTCCAGAATGTGGTGCACAGGCCCAAGCGTATACGGCGGATCCATGAAAACAATGTCGTAGGACTTGCCGTCCAGGGAGGTCAGCGCCCGCTCTACCTTCATACAATGCACCCTTGACCTGTCGGTAAAATCCAGGGCCGCCAGGCTCCGGCGCAGAAGGGCGCACCGCTTGGGGCTGCCCTCCACAAAGTCAGCCCAAATGGCTCCGCGGCTCAGGGCCTCTATTCCCAGCGTTCCGGTCCCGGCGTACAAATCCACCACGCGCTTACCTTCCAGGCCGTCAGACTCCAGTATTGAGAACAAGGAGGACCGGACCCTTTGTGTGGTAGGGCGAGCGCCCAGCCGCTTCTGGCTTGCTATGCGACGCCCCTTCGCTTCTCCGGCAATTACCCGCAAATGCTCCCCTTATGGACATATGACACTCAGAGCATCATAAGCCCAGCCATTTTAACACACCTCAAGGGCTGCGTAAAGGTTTGCGTTGTAGACTGTCAACGTGCAAGGATTCTGTCAGTCTGTGAGAGGGCTGACGTTGACAGCAGACAAACCCGCGGGTATCTTAGTCTCATCCCACAGGGAATGAAGCCAGGCCCGTCTGAGCGGGCGCAGTCCTGGCTCAAGCTCCTTGGGGTTTCCGTTCAACGGTCTGTTTATAGAGGAGGTGTCTATGCCGGTACTCAAAGAGCAGTTGGATGCAGCCTTGACCCCCGAAGTTGTCGCTGTCGTAGGAGCCAAGAAGGACGCCGACTACTCATGGCTCCGCAACATGACCGATTTCAAGGGCAAGGTCTACTCGGTGCAGCTTGACCCCAACGAAATCCCGGGCATTGAGGAGTTGGGCTTCACCAACTACAAGAGCCTTGAGGAAATTCCGGAGCCGGTGGACTACGCGATCTTCGCCGTACCTCGTCGAGTAGTTCCCATAGTCCTCAGGGGCGCAATTGCCAAAGGAGTCAAGACTGTACACATGTTCACCTCAGGCTTCGCCGAGTCCGGTGAGGAAGGCCTAGAGTTGCAGCGGCAGATCACACAGATGGCCGGCGAGGCCGGGATTCTGGTGATAGGCCCCAACTGCATGGGTGTCTTCAACCCCCACGTTGGTATGCGCTTCGGGCCGGGGCAGGACGTAGAGAATATTGGCGGCGCGACCATAATCTCTCAGAGCGGGGCCCACGCCTCCTCCATGACCCAGGGGCTTCAGGCAAGTGGCGTTGGCGTCAATGTGAGCATCAGCTTTGGCAATGCCATAATTCTGGACAGCCCGGACCTGCTCCAGTACTTTGCGGAGGACCCGGCCACCAACGTTATCTGCGCCTATATAGAAGGGCCGAAGGACGGACAGCGGTTCTTCCGCGCGTTGCGAGAGGTGGCGCCGGTCAAGCCTGTGGTCCTGTGGAAGGGCGGGCAGACCGACGCCGGGCGAAGGAGCGCCGCATCGCACACGGGGTCACTCGCCGGTTCCATCGACGTCTGGAACGCCGGAGCGCGCCAGGCCGGAGCCATTCCGGCCAATTCCCTGGATGAGGTAATCGACGCGGCCAAGATGCTGACCTACCTGAAACCCACCACGGGGGACCGCGTTGGCATCATCGGCGGAAGCGGCGGGCAATCGGTCTCCATGAGCGACGACTTCTCCTGGGCCGGCCTCAATGTGCCCACCCTGACGGAGCCAACCCTGGAGCAGATGGCCAGCTTCTTCCAGCTTGTGGGCGCCAGCTACTTCAATCCGGTGGACATCGGGGGGATCAACCGGAGCAACCTGGAAACCATCCTGGGCCTCCTGACCGGCGACCCCAACGTGGACATTGTGGCTATGATGAGGGGAGTGCAGAGGGGACGGCGGAGCCAGGAGGACGTTGCGGCGGAGCTGAAGCTGTACGGCGAAGCTAGGGACAAGTCCGGCAAGCCCATGCTGGCAATGTTCTGGACTCCCGTGCCGTATCCGGATAACGCTCCAATGGAGGAGATGGACGCTACCCTTAGAGACCTGGGCATACCCACCTTCCCTTCACCCGTGCGCGCAGCGCGGGCGCTGAAGAAGACGGTGGACTACTATCGATTCCGTGAGAGCCTGCGGGAGTAGGGCCGCAGGCCGGCGACGGCTCGGAGCGCGGCCGTCATCCCCCAGCGTTGTGGCTGGCGGCTGGTTCATGGGCAGTCGGCTTGCCCAAAGCCATTGCAGTCGCCGCCCTTCATACTAAGCTTGCCGAAGTAAATGAGCGGGCGCAAATTTCCCCGTTCGTCCTGAGCATCTCCAGGGGCGCGAACGGAACGAGTGGTTCTTCCTTTTTGCCCGCTCATATGGTTCGACAAGCTCACCACGAGCGAGCAAGGAAACTCGGCTTACCCCCGAATCAAGCGCGGGGCAGGCTATGAAGGGGAGGGGAGTGGCGCTCCAACCAACGTTGGCGCTACCAACATGTGCTGAGAACACCCGTCTACTGTAGAGATTCGCCCTGGAATTCTGGTAATATGTCTACGAAAGCTAGCGCAGGCCGGGCCAAGTCGGCATTCCGGGCTTCTATGAGGAAGAGTGACGTAACATGAGGGTACTGGTAGTCAACGGGCCTAACCTGAACCTGCTGGGCCAGCGAGACCGGGACATGTACGGTTCCATGACTCTGGCGGACATCGAAGAGATGATGCGTCATAGCGCCAGGGAGCTTGGCGCGGACGTAGAGTTCTTCCAGTCCAACAGCGAGGGTTCCATAATTGACCTGATACAGTCCCGCTCCCCCTCCGTAAACGGGATCATAATCAACCCCGGCGCTCTCACCCATTACGGACTGTCGCTGAGGGAGGCCCTGGCGGATACGGGGCTCCCCGTGGTGGAGGTGCATATTTCCAACATCTACGCCAGGGAGAGGTGGCGGCATCGCTCCGTGGTGGCGCCGGTGGCTGTGGGCCAGATCAGCGGCCTTGGCTGGCGGGGATACCTGGCCGCCTTGGAATTCTTAACTGCTACGTTCAACGAAAGGGCAACCGGATGAAAGCGCGACTTGATATGGCAAGGGCACGGTTCGGCCAATGGGAGATCGATGGGCTCATGGTGGCCTCGGATGAGAACCGGCGGTACCTCTCCGGGTTCACAGGGACGGCGGGATCGCTCATCATATCTCCCAGCGACCAGGTACTGGCAACTGACTTCCGCTACGTGGAGCAAGCCGGCAGGCAGGCCCCGGACTTCCGGGTTGTGCGCGTAATGGGCGGCGCGGACTGGCTCACCGAGACCCTGAAAGAGATGGGCGTGCAACGCCTGGGGTTCGAGAGCCAGCACGTGACAGTAGCCACTCACGAAAGGCTGTCAAAGGCCGTGGGGGAGAGCAACGGCGGCGCTGCTGTCTCCCTGGTCGCCACCGCCGGGTTGGTGGAGGACCTCCGCGCCGTAAAGGATGAGTCTGAGATGGCGCTGCTCACCCGCGCCATAGAAATATCGGACAGGGCTTTCGAGGAGGTCTCCCGGACCATCATGGAAGGGCAAACTGAGAGGGAGATAGCCTGGAAGCTGGAGAAAGCCATGCGGGAGTTGGGCGCAGACTCCATCTCCTTTGACACTATCGTGGCCGCCGGCCCCAACGCGGCGCTGCCGCACCACCGGGCTGACGACACACCCATCCTAGAGGGTCAGCCGCTCATTATTGACATGGGCGCGCGCTATCAGGGATACTGTAGCGACCTGAGCCGTACCCTCTGCCTGGGCCAGCCCGACGAGACCTTCCGCAAGGTCTACGATACCGTCCTCAAAGCGCAACTGACCGCTATTGCCGCGGTGGAGAGCGGTATGACGGGGGGAGACGCCGACGGCTTGGCGCGCGTAGTGATAGAGGAGGCCGGCTACGGCGAGAACTTTGGACACAGCCTGGGCCACGGCCTTGGCCTGGAGGTCCACGAGCAACCCGGCGTGGGGCCAAGCTCCAATGGCGTCCTGGCGGACGGAATGCCCTTCACCATAGAACCTGGCATATATATCTCCGGCTGGGGTGGCGTTCGCATTGAGGACGTGGTGCTGCTGGAGAACGGCAAGGCGCGGGTGATAAGCAATGCGCCCAAGATAGACTAGGACGGGAGCGTTGAATGACTATAAGCTATAGCGAGTTGAGACGGGGCACCGTCATAGTGCTGGACGAGGAGCCGTGGCAGGTTACGGACTGGAAGCATACCAAAATGCAGCAGCGCGCCCCGGTCCTCACTCTCAAGCTGCGTAACCTGCGCAGCGGCCGAGCAATGGAGCGAAACGTTCCGGGCAACCAGAAGCTCACCCTGGCGGAGGTGGACACCAGAGACTCCCAGTACCTCTACAGCGATGCCGGTCTCTATCACTTCATGGACATGGAGACCTTCGATCAGTATCCCATGGCAACCGACCAGATGGGCAACGCCCTCCAGTACCTCAAGGAGCAAGACGTGGTGCAGATGGTGCTCTATCGCGGGCAGCCCATATCCCTGGAGCTTCCCACCTACGTTGAGCTTCAGGTGGCGGATACCCCGCCGTCTCTCAAGGGGAATACGGCCCAGGGGAGCACCAAGCCGGCAACCCTAGAGACCGGCCTCACGGTGAACGTGCCCTTCTTTGTGAACGTGGGCGAGGTGGTGCGAGTGGACACCCGCAACGGAGAATACCTGGAAAGGGTGGGCTAGGTTTGCCCGTCTACTCCGTCGGACAGGTTACCCGGTATCTCAAAGACAGCCTTGAGGCTGACGCCTTGCTCGGCGACCTGTGGGTCCGGGGAGAGGTCTCAAACCTCTTCAACTCAGCGGCGGGCCATTTCTACTTCACCCTCAAGGATGCCACTGGCCAGATGCGCTGCGTCATGTTCCGTACCGCCCACGGCGGCGAGAACCTGTCCGATGGCGGAGCGGTCGCAGCCCACGGTCGAGTCTCTCTCTACGAGATTCGGGGAGACCTGCAACTCTACGTGGACATGGCGCTGCCCGAGGGCGTAGGAGAGCGTCATCTGGAGTTGGAACGGCTCAGGGTCAGGCTGGAGGCGGAAGGGCTGTTCCAAATCTCACGCAAGAGGCCGTTGCCCCCCTTCCCAAAGAGGATCGGAGTGGTCACGTCTCCCTTCGGCTCGGTCTGGCACGACATCCAGAACGTGGTAGGGCGGCGTTACCCGTTGGTTGAACTGGCCCTAGCTCCAACGCCCGTGCAGGGCGATGGAGCGGCAGCCGCAATAGTGGAAGCCATTGAATCCGTAAACCGTGAGCCAAACGTGGATGTTGTCATCCTGGCCCGCGGCGGCGGCTCGCTGGAGGAGCTTTGGCCCTTCAACGAGGAGGTTGTCGCCAGGGCCGTCTACGCAAGCAGGGCGCCCGTTGTCAGCGCTGTGGGACACGAAACGGACTACACCATCGCCGACATGGTGGCGGACACCCGCGCGCCCACTCCCTCCGCGGCTGCGGAGCTTGTCGTCCCCGACAGGGAAGACCTGGAGGAGCGCGTCCTGTCCCATGTCTCCGGCATGGCCCGGGAGCTGTCTAGCGACCTCGCGGCCCGCAGCCAGGGCTTGAGCCAGTCGGTGTGGCGGCTGCAACGCAACATGCCGGACATTCCCTCCTGGAGACAGAGGTTGGACGACCTCTCCAACGCCTCCGAACGCGCCCTGGAGTCATATCTGGAGATGAGGGGAGAGCGAGTGAAAGCCCTGGAGTCTCGCCTTGCATCTCTGGGTCCGGCCAACGTGCTTGCGCGGGGATACGCGATGGCGCAGCGACAGGACAACGGGGAACTGGTGACGTCCGTAAGCCAGGTGGCCGAAGGGGACGACCTTCTTATCAGCGTCAAGGATGGGAACTTTCCCGCGCGGGCCCTTCCGACGGGCCATAAGCCAGAGCCATAGATTACGGAGTTGCGGATGAGCAGCGCTAAGAACGGCGAAGTGCCTTCCTTTGAGGAGGCCTACAATCGACTGGAAGAGACGGTCCACGTCCTGGAGGAAGGTGGGCTTTCCCTGGACAGGGCCACGCGCCTCTTCGAAGAGGGCATGAGCCTCGCCCGCATATGCAACGAACTGCTCAGCTCCGCCGAGCTCAGGATAACCCGCCTCCAGACGGCCTACGGCGAGCAGATGCGCCTCCTCACAGAGGAGAAGGAGGATAGCGCTGAGGGTTGACCTCCACGTGCATACCGGGTTCTCCCCGGACTCCGCGACGGAGCTTGAAGGACTGGTGTCCCGCTGCCTCAAGACCGGCCTCAACTGCATTGCCGTCACGGACCACAACACGATACAGGGAGCCTTGGCGGTGCAGTCACTCGCCCCGTTCCGCGTCATCATAGGGGAGGAGATCAAGAGCGCCGGCGGGGAGATAGTCGGCCTCTTTCTCCAGGAGGCCATTCCCCGCGGCCTTCCGCCGCTTGAGACCGTCAAGCTCATCAAAGACCAGGGTGGCCTGGTATCCATACCACACCCCTTCGACCAATTCCGCCGATCCGTCATAGACCGGCAATCCCTGGAGGAGGTCCTGCCATACGTGGACATTGTGGAAGCCTTCAACGCTCGCAACACCCTAAAGCGCGCCAACGAAAGAGCGCTGGAGCTGGCGCAGCGGCATGGCATCCTCACGTCCGCCGTCAGCGACTCGCACACCCTCATTGAGCTTGGGCGCACCTACGTTGAGACGCCGGACTTCGACGGCGCTCCGGAGGGCTTCCTAGATGCCCTGAGCCAGGGAGTCCTTGTGCGACGCCAGATAACCCCCCTGGTCCACTTTCTCACCACGTTCACCAAAAACCAGAAGAAGTTGGCGCGCCTCTTGCGCAGGTAGCGAAGGACGTCAAGCTATGCTGAACATAGGGTGGTTCTCCACGGGGCGCGGGGAAGGCTCCCTTGGCCTTCTCCAAACGGCGCAGGAAGCCATTATGCGCGGGGAGCTCGACGCCCGGATACGCTTCATCTTCAGCAACCGGGAGCCCGGAGAGGCCGAGGGCAGCGACCGCTTCTTCCAGCAGGCGCGCGACTACGGCATACCACTCGTCACCTTCTCATCCCAATGCTTCCGGCGAAGCCGGGGCGGAGGCCCCTTCTCCAAGCATCGCACGGACTTCGACCGCGAGGTGATGCGGCGGCTGGAGGGCTACGAGCCGGACGTCTGCGTGCTGGCCGGGTACATGCTCGTCACGGACGCGGAGTTGTGCAACCGCTACACCATGCTGAACTTCCACCCCGCCCCACCCAAGGGGCCCGTGGGAACGTGGCAGAATGTCATCTGGAACCTCATCGGGGACGGCGCCCAGGAGGCCGGGGGGTATATCCACCTCGCAACCGAGGACTTGGACAGGGGCCCCGTGTTGACTTACTGCTCATTCCCCATACGCGGCAACGCCTTCGAACCACTCTGGCGGCAGATAGAGGGACGTCGGGTAGATGACCTCAAGGCAGACGAGGGCGAGAGCCTCCCCCTGTTCCATCTCATACGACAGGAGGGAGTCAGCCGGGAGCGTCCCTTGCTGCTGGAGACCCTGAAGGCCATTACCGCAGGCGACCTCCGCGTGGAGGGACGGCGGGTTCTGGACCGCCGCGGCAACCCCGTTGACGGCCTCTGCCTGAACGAGGCCATCGAGAAGGCGATTCAGGACACAGGCTAGCCCACTGCCGGAGGCCGATGATGGTTGAGAGCAAAGGGGAACGGCGCACGGACGTCGACATGCAAATCATCGACCTTCTTCCTGAGAACGAGGACGCCGTCCGCCAGGCGGCCATGCTGCTGTTCGAGGTATTCAAGGAACATCATCCTAACGCCTGGCCGACAATGGAGGCTGCGATGGAGGAGGTGAAGGAGACCTTCGGCGAAAACCGCATCAGCAGGGTAGCGGTGGACTCCGACGGCCTGATACTGGGCTGGATTGGAGGAAACGGAGCCGAGCATTACCAAGGGAACGCATGGGAGCTGCATCCTCTGGTTGTGCGCCCGGAGTGGCAGGGGAGGGGGTTGGGGAGCGTCCTGGTAGCAGACCTGGAGGACAAGGTTAGGCAGCGAGGCGGCTGCGTCATATGGCTTGGCACTGACGATGAGAACAATCAGACGACGCTCGGCGGCTTAGACCTCTACCACAACATCCTGGAGCATCTAGCCAACATACGGAACCTGAACCGCCACCCATACGAGTTCTACCTGAAGGTAGGATTCAGCATTGTGGGAACGCTGCCGGACGCCAACGGCCCAGGCAAGCCAGACATCTTCATGGCAAAGCGCGTGTAGGGAAAGTAGATCTTAGCGTTGTCACGTTCCTTACCGCTCACCCTGAGCAATGTCGAAGGGCGCAAGAGAGAGGGAAGTCACAAGGCCTGCCCCTCACGGAAGGGTTGGGCCAGAACGACCTGTAGGCCCTTACGCCGTCTTCTCGGTGAGCATAGGCGTCTCCACGAGCGCGCCCGCCCCGTTCAGGAGGAGGGGGGGCTTCTTCCCGTGGATGACCTCGGCGTCTATGGCGCAGCTGCGTACCCCGGACATGGAAGGCAGCTCGTACATCACGTCCAGAAGAGTCCTCTCTATGATGGAGCGGAGACCTCGCGCGCCGGTCTTCATCTGGATGGCGTCCTCAGCGGCCGCCTCCAGGGCGTCTTCGGTGAAAATGAGGTCTACTTCGTCCAGGCTGAAGAGGCGCTGGTACTGCTTTACCACGGCGTTCTTGGGTTCCACCAGGATTTTGAGCAGGTCTGCCTTATCCAGGGGGGTCAGGCTCATCACCAGGGGAAGCCTCCCCACGAACTCCGGAATGAAGCCAAACGCCAGGAGGTCCTCAGGGATGAGGTCTTGCATTGCGTTCTCCTGGGTGGCGTCCCTTCCGGAGGCCAGGCTGGACCTGAACCCCATGTTCTGGTGTTCCTTGGACCTGCGCCCGGCGACTATCTTGTCCAGTCCTTCGAAGGCTCCGCCGCAGATGAAGAGGATGTTGTCGGTCTTTATCTGGATAAGCTCCTGGTGAGGGTGCTTCCTCCCTCCCTGGGGGGGCACGTTGGCAGTGCAGCCCTCTATTATCTTCAGCAGCGCCTGCTGGACTCCCTCCCCGGAAACGTCCCTTGTGATGGAGGGGTTGGCGCTCTTGCGTCCGAGCTTGTCCACCTCGTCGATGTAGATGATTCCCTGCTCGGCTTTTGCGATGTCGTAGTCTGCAGCCTGAATCAGCCTGAGGAGGATGTTCTCCACGTCCTCCCCCACGTATCCGGCCTCCGTCACGGAGGTGGCGTCTGCGATGCAGAATGGGACATCCAGGATGCGCGCCAGGGTTTGGGCAAGGAGGGTCTTGCCGCAGCCCGATGGGCCGGCCAGCAGAATGTTGGTCTTCTGGAGCTCCACGTCGTCGTCACCGGAGTCGCCTGCCCAGATGCGTTTGCAGTGGTTGTATACGGCCACGCTAAGAACCTTCTTCGCCCTCTCCTGGCCGATTACGTACTCGTCCAGCCTTTCGTAGATGGCCCTGGGGTCCAGCCTGGGACGCTCAGGAGCGGCGGCGGCGCGAGGCGCGGCCTCTTCGTCTATGATCTGCTGGCACAGCGCCACGCACTCCGTGCAGATGAATATTCTGCCCGGCCCACCGATGAGCCGCTTGACCTGGCCCTGGTCCTTGCCACAGAAGGAGCAGACAACTTTCGGGGGGTTCTCAGTGTGATTTGTCATGTATCCTCCTTAAGACGAGCCCAGTCCGGTTCCATGCCTCTCTCTAAGACTGATGGACTGCGCCCACCACCTCGTCAACGTATCCGTACTCCAGAGCCTGCTCGGCGTTGAGATAGTAGTCCCTGTCGTTGTCCAGGGCCACCTTCTCATATGACTGGCCGGTGTGCAGGGAGATGATCCGGCGCATCAGGTCCTCCACGCGCAGCAGCTCCCTGGCGGCGATCGCTATGTCCGAAGCCTGTCCTCGGACGCCGCCCATAGCCTGATGCGTATGCACCGTGGCGTTGGGCAGGGCGTACCTCTTGCCCTTGGCCCCTGCACAGAGAAGGACAGATGCCATGCTGGCCGCCATGCCCACACATATGGTGGAGACGTCCGGCTTCACCAGCTGCATGGTGTCATAGATAGCCAATCCGGAGGTGACGTCCCCTCCCGGACTGCTGATGTACATGCTGATGTCCCTGTCCGGGTCCTCGCGCTCCAGGTAGAGCAACTGGGCTACGACCAGGTTGGCTACGCGGGATGAGATGGGATTGCACAGATAGACTATCCTCTCCTTGAGCATAAAGGAGTAGATGTCGAACGACCGGTCACCCCGGGCCTCCGTCTCCACGACGAACGGTATCATATCTTCCGATTGATACGGCATATTCCACGCCTCTTCTGAGGAGCCTAAACCGACGCCGCAGCCTCCTCGACCGCCGACTTGGCCAGCACCTCATCGACAATGCCGTACTCCATAGCATGATCCGCGGTGAGGTAGTAGTCCCTGTCGGTGTCCGCGGCGACCTTGTCGTAAGGCTGCTGTGTGTGCCGCGAGATGATCTGGCGCAGCGAGTCCTGCAACCGCAGTATCTCCCTGGCGGCTATCTCTATGTCCGAGGCCTGCCCCTGGGCCCCCCCCATAGGCTGGTGCATGTGTATGGTTGAGTTTGGCAGGGCGTACCTCTTGCCCTTGGCCCCGGCGCATAGCAGGACCGTGCCCATGCTGGCCGCCAGGCCAACGCATATGGTGGACACGTCCGGCTTCACCAACTGCATGGTGTCATATATCGCCAGCCCGGAGCTGACCACCCCTCCCGGAGAGTTTATGTACAGGCTGATGTCCTTATCCGGGTCCTCCCGCTCAAGGAACAGCAGTTGGGCCACTACCAGGTTGGCTACCTGGTCGCCAATGGGCGTACCCAGGAAGACGATCCTCTCCCTGAGCAGCAGTGAGAATATGTCAAAAGCTCTGTCGCCTCGAGCCCCGGTCTCAATGACCATGGGTACTATGTTCTTTGGGGGTTCAAGCATTTTGCGCTCCTTCCTCCGGTTGGCTTTGGACCTCTTCGGCAGGCGCGTCTGCCGTTGACGGCGGCGTAGTGTCGGCCTCTCCTCTAGTGATGCTTGTGAGCCGTTCCATAGTCTTGCGGTTGAGCAGTATGCCGCTGATGGACGCTCTCCCGCTCTCGGTGTCCAGGAGCTGTTTCAGGGACTCGGAGTCGGTTGCAGACTCTCCCACCATGGAATTCAGCTCCTCCTCCACCTCTTCCGGGGTTACCTCAATGCCTTCCTTCTCTCTGAGGGCGCTCATTACCAGGCTCCTGGTGATGCGCTCGGCGGCGGAGGGTCGGAGTTCTTCCTGCACCTGCTCCAGGCTCTTACCGACGGCACTCAGGTAGTCCTCCATCTTCAACTGCTGACGTTGCATGGCTTCGGCCTGTTCGGACAGGATGTGCTCTATTTCGTGGTCCACCAGCAGCGGCGGCAACTCCACCTGCGTCCCGTCCACCAGGGTTTGTATCGCCCGCTCCTGGTAGGACTGATCGGCCACTCTCCGGTTGCGGTTGAGCATGTCCTCCTGGAGCCTCTCCCGCAGTTCGTCCACGGCCTCCGCTTCGATGTTCAAGCTCTTTGCGAACTCGTCGTCCAGGTCAGGCAGCTTGCGCTCCTTGATCTCCTTTATGGTCACTGTGAAGCTGCACTCTTTGCCTGCCAGATCGCCCTGGGGGTGGTCCTCCGGAAAGGGAAGCGAGAACTCCCGCTCCTCGTCCCTGTTGAAGCCGACCAACTGCTCTGCGAAACCTGGCATAGGGTTGGTGGAGCCTGCCGTAAGGACGTATTCCACGCCCTCGTCCTGCATTACCACTCTATCCTCCACTTGCCCCTTCACCTCCATAGTCACCAGGTCCTCCAACTCGGCGACGCGCTCGACGGGCTCCCAGGCGCCGGCGTCGCGTCTCATGGCTTCTATGACCTCGTCTATCGCCTCCGGTGTGATCTCCACGCTCTCAGGCTCCAGGCGGTACTGGTAGTAGTCGCCGAGGTCCACGTCCGGCCTTACGGGCACGGTGGCTTCTATGGTCAAAGGCTCGTACTGGGTTACCCTGACCCTGGGGGTAGCCACAACGTCCAGGCTCTGCTCCTGTATTGCCCCGGCCGTCATCTGGGGCAGCAGGGTCTCCAGGGCGTCCTCCACCATAGCGTCACGCCCCAACTGCCGCTCCACAACCGACTTGGGGGCCTTGCCTCTGCGAAATCCGGGGATGTTTACCCTCTGCACCGCTCTACGGTAGACTCTGTCCAGGTGCTCCTCCAGCTCAGAGGGTTCCACCTCTATGCTCAGGACTACCTGGCTCTGGACCTGTTCAACCTGCGATACTTTCACTAACGGCTCCTGTATAGGCTCTACAATCGATTATAAACCCACTCTGTCCCATTGTGAAGCCGTGCCGCAGCGCGGCTACTAGTCCCGGGTGCGGATGTGCAGATCGCGGAGCTGATGGTCGGTCACCGGGGAGGGCGCGCCAAAGAGGGGGTCCACGGCGCTCTGGGTCTTGGGGAAAGCTATCACCTCGCGAATGTTCTCCTCGTCTCCCACCAGCATCACCACCCGGTCTATGCCACCGGCAAATCCACCGTGGGGAGGCGCGCCGTACTCCAGCGCGTCCAGTATCTGCCCGAACTGGGCCTGCATCTCATCCTTACTGTGGCCCAGGAGTTCGAAGACCCTCTCCTGGACGTTCCGCTTGTGATTTCGCACGCTGCCTCCGGCAAGCTCCATTCCGTTGCACACCAGGTCGTACTGCTTAGCCAGGGCTTCGCCAGGGTTGGAGTCCATGAGGCCAACATGATCATCCTTTGGAGAGGAGAACGGGTTGTGTGGGGAGTCCCATCTGGCCTCCTCCAGCCTCCACTCCAGCAGGGGGAAGTCCACGACAAAGGCAAAGCTCAGCAGGTCCCGGTCTGCGAGTCCAAGTCGCCGCCCCATCTCGTGACGCAGCTGGCTCAGCGCAAGATCGACCACCCTGCTGTTGCCTGCGACCACCAGCAGCAGGTCGCCAGGCGCGGCTCCCAGCCTGACGGCCATCCGGCGCACCTCTTCCAGGGTCAGATGACGGGCTACCGCCGACCGTACGTCTTCCTGTTTCAGGTCGTCCAGAGAGCCGTCCGGGGAGCCTCCCAGGGCAATGGTGATGAGGCCGGACGCGCCCCGCTCCTGGGCAAAGGCGGTTAGCTCGTCAAGTTGGCGGCGGGAGTATCCGGCGCACCCAGGCACAGCCAGCCCCTTTACGACGCCACCGGAGTCCAGGACGTTTCTGATGACCTGGAACTGAGACTCCGCGGCGATGTCTGAGATGTCCCCCAACTCCAAACCGAATCGCAGGTCTGGCTTGTCCGTACCAAAGCGAGCCATGACGTCGCCATAGGGAAGCCTCGGAAAGGGTCTCAGTAGCCTTTTGTGGGGGACTATGCTCTCCACCAGGCCGACGTACAGCTCCTCCATGAGGTTGAGGACATCCCCTTCATCCACAAAGCCCATCTCCAGGTCCAACTGCGTGAACTCCGGCTGCCGGTCGGCCCTCAGGTCTTCGTCTCGAAAGCAGCGTGCTATCTGGAAGTACCGCTCCACGCCACCCATGACCAGCAACTGTTTCATCTGCTGCGGCGATTGTGGGAGGGCGTAGAAGTGTCCGGGGTAGATTCTGCTTGGCACAAGGTAGTCCCTGGCCCCTTCCGGTGTGCTCTTGGTGAGAATAGGGGTCTCCACCTCTATGAACTCTCGCTCAGACAGGAAGTCCCGTATGAACTTCACCACCCTGTGCCTGAGAATCAGGTTGTCCCTGAGGGGCGCCCTTCGCAGGTCCAGGTAGCGATACTTGAGGCGCAGGAGCTCGTCCGCCTCCGATGCCTCTTCTTCCATGCTGAAAGGGGGTGTCTTGGATGGGTTGAGGATCTCCAGGTCCTGGGCCATCACCTCCACCTCTCCGGTGGGGATGTTCGTGTTCGCCGTGCCGGGAGGGCGCAGTCCCACCGTCCCCTTGACGCGGAGGACCCACTCGCTGCGCAGGCTCTGGGCCATGCTGTGCGCCTGGGGGGCAACCTCCGGGTTGAATACCACCTGTACAATGCCACGCCAGTCCCGCAGGTCTATGAAGATGAGGCCGCCGTGGTCGCGCCGGCGGTGTACCCAGCCCGCCAGGGTCACCTCTCGATCAACCTGCTCTTTCCCCAAGGCTCCACAGCTAACAGACTTCAGCAAGGTCTACCTCTCATACTCATACGAGAATCCAGGCGATTATAGGTTAGGCCGATGGACGTTGCAAGGACAAGCTACAGCCCTATGGGCCAGCGACGCCACGCCGTGAGGACTCTCTGCTCCTCTCTACGAGTACTCTACCTCATCCAGGGAGCTCTCCACACCTCAAACCTCTTGGGTTTTTCCTACCCCATTTTGTGTCCCATTTTCGCTGACGACCTACACTCAGACAGCCTGCTAGGAGAGGGGTGTGGAGTCGGGCGGACGCTCTGGATTCTTCACTTCGTTCAGAATGACAACGCGTCGCGGCCCTTCCTGCGGGGCAGGCTGCGCAGGCATGACAACCGTCTCTCCCGAGAAACCCCGCCCCGTATCTGATACGGAGTCGGGAGTCCACACCACCCCTGGATGCCCGTGCAGACTGGCATGACGAAAGGTGCGATCTAGGAATGCAAGAGGTTGCGTCAAGTGATATTTGACCTTATCGGTAACCTCACCAGAACTGCTGCGGCGAGGCCAAAGAGCGCGGCGATGTAGTACAACGCGGCGTCCACATTTACCGCCTCATATAATCCACCGACGATGAGTGGTGATGCTGCGGCCATTATGAATTCGCTGAAGCTAAGGATGCCCAGGCCTGTCGTGGACACCTCTGGCCCCATTACATCCAAAGCCGTTGCCGTGAGTATTGGTTGGTCGGGGAAAAGGAACAGCCCCAATAGCGCCACAGTTATGGTCAGTTCAACTCCCTGGCCGTTGGGTATCAGCAATAGCGATAGAGCAGCCGACCATATTAACCCTGGCACTAGCATTTGTTTCCGGCCCCAGCGGTCTGACAAATATGCCACGAATAGCTTGGACACCAGGCCAACAGCTAACAAGAGCCCGATGTGGAACCCTCGCAAAAGGGGATTGAGGCCCAACTCGTGGTCAAAGTAAATGGGCAATAAGGTGATCAAGGCCACTAGCGCCATAGCCCTTAGCCCCAGGACGAACGCAATCCCCCAGAGCGCCCGATTTTTGAGCAAGCGACAAGTCATTTCAATCCGAGCGGCTAGGTCAGTCGTGATGGCCTCGGCTTCCCGCATATGCCCGATATTCTTGAAGGACCAGGCCGCCCAGAAGACCAGGAACAGCGGTGCGATTGAGTAGGCGCTGAGAATACCTTGCCATGTCAACAATGCCAGAAGCGCCCCAGTGGTCAGGGGGCCAGCCACGTCGCCAACGCCGCCTCCAACTCCATGGAAAGCTAGGGCCATACCGCGCCGATGGGAAACGTGGTACGAGAGCGAGACTGATGCGGGAAGGTGCCAGATTGAGTGGGAAATGGCCACAGCTGCCAATCCGATGAGCAACAGGGGATAAAACGGGGAGACTCCCATTATCAGACACCCAAACCCAGATACCCCAAGGCAAGCAGTCAACAGCGTGCCCCAATGTTTGCGGATGACATCTACAATGAACCCTCCGGGCAGTAAGACTAGGCCCGAAGCGAGTTCGCGGATACTAATGATTCCGCCCACGCCAACCGCGTTTAGCCGGAAGGTGCTCTGTATTTCAGGTAGAATGACAATAAAGCTCTGAATTATCCAGTGAAAGAGGATGTGGCCTACAAACAGTCCACAAACGATAAACCAGATTCTCTGCTGTTCACCCGTTCCAACTCGTATGGTACCCCTCCCGTGTTATTGCCCTTGCGACTCTGGTTTGACTCGCAATCTGATGTTGAGTTGAATATATAGGTTATGTGCTTTACAATCTATCGACATGTTGCCAATAAATACGCCGAACCGGACAGCTCACAATCTTGTCTACCATGATGACTACGGCGCAGACATTGATCGCCCGATAGTAATCCGGGCGGAGGAATACCCGCCGGGTTACACTACTTTCGGCCACTGGCACAGACGGAGCCAGTTGGTGTATGCCAGCTCCGGAGTAATTACAGTAACTACTGCTAAGGGAATCTGGGTGGTGCCTCAACAGCGCGCGGTATGGATTCCCGCCGGGATAGAACACGATATCCAGACGACTGGGTCGGTGTCGATGCGAAGCGCCTACATCCGCCAGGAGGAGTTTCCCTGGCTACCAACCGATTGTTGTGTCGTCACCGTCACCCAGCTCTTGAAGGAACTGATCCTGCGGGCGGCCGATTTCCCCCAGTCGTATGAACCGGGCGGGCACCAAGAACGGATCATGACCCTGGTCTTGGACGAAATAAGGGAGCTACCATCAATACCGTTGTATCTGCCCGAACCCAATGATTCTAGGCTCAAGGAGATCGCTGCGGTCATAAAGCAAGATCCCGCGGACCGTAGAACACTGCCAGATTGGGGAAAGGAGGTTGGGGCCAGCAGCAGGACCCTAGCTCGGCTCTTTCTGACGGATACTGGCATGACCTTTCGTCACTGGCAAAGACAGGCCCGTCTGTTGGACGGTCTGATACGCCTGGCTGAGAGACAACCGGTGACAGAAGTAGCTTTGGAATTGGGCTATGAGACTCCCAGCGCCTTCATCGCCATGTTCCGAAGGTCGCTGGGAGTTACACCTGGTCAATATTTCGCTTGATAGAAGTAGCCACTCAGATCGGCTGTGAGAGATTTCTATCGTAACCGTGGCAGCCTGACAGTTCGATCGAATGACCCCTTCAGGCTTGAATCCCTCTCCATTCCATCACAGAGAATCCTGAAAATCTACAGACCCACATCAAGGTACACCTGTGGAACACCCAGTTACACACTGGGGCGTAGCTATTCCAGCACCTCCTTGCGCAGTAAGTATCCGTAGTAATTCCATAAGTGGAATTGACGCTTATGCACTGAGGAAGGAGCTATGGCTTCAAAACACACCCACCCCTGGATGCCAGTCGTCACAGGCGTGTGTGAGACAACCCACCTCATTCATCACCTTCACTCACGAGCGCGCGGGATGTGATAAACTATCCATATAGATACAAACTCGCCGGTGGTAACGCGCCGGCGCGTTAGGAGAAGCAATTATGTTTGCGACCATTGGCAGGAGCTTCAGGCTCGTCAAGCTCTGTCTCCACGTTCTTGCAGTGGACAAGGAGCTCATCCTGTTTCCGCTTTTCTCCTCAATCGGCGTGGTCCTTGTGATGATGACGTTCATGGGAGTCGGGGTGGGGATAGGCGCGCTGGACCGGGTCGCAGCCAGCGGGGCCGGCTCCGGAGACCTTGTCATCGCCTTTGCGTTCTATGTACTCGCCTATTTCGTTATCATATTCTTCAACAGCGCGCTGGTGTACGCCGCCCACGAGCGGCTGGCCGGGGGCGACCCGAATATACGCTCCGGCCTGAGCGGGGCAACGCAATCTATAGTGACGATATTCATGTGGGCGGTCCTCGCCGCAACCGTCGGGTTGATACTGAACATACTGTCCAGCCAGGCGCGGCAGCGTGGCGGCATCATGGGCATAATCAGCCATATCATCATTTCCATGCTGGGCGCCGCGTGGACGCTTGTCACCTACTTTATTGTGCCGCTGATAGTCATTGAGCGCCGCTCCCTCGGCGACGCGTTCAAGACGTCGCTCTCGATGCTGCGCCGCACGTGGGGTGAGCAGATCGTGGCCAACTTTGGCCTGGGCATCGCGGCGCTCCTCGCCTACCTCGCCGCTGCTGCGATCATTGCTGTGCTGTTCTTTGTCCTGTCGCCTCTCGGCGGCTTCGGCGTCTTCATGGCGATTGCCATCGGCGTCGTGCTCGTCGCCGGTATTTTTCTGGTGTTCGCAACACTGGACGGCATCTACAAGGCGGCCCTGTACAACTACGCCGGTGACGGCGTGGTGCCAAGCCTATTCCCGGATGACGCAATTCGGGGCGCGTTCCGCCGGGAATAACCCAAAACTTTCTTCCATAGTCCCATAACACAGCCCATCAGGAGGCATCACCTGGCTTGTATGGGAAGCCAGTGGGCGAGGCGGGTCTATCCCCGCGTGTGCGTGGAAGCGCAGCAGCAGATGGTGAGCGAGCTCAAGAGGCCAAGGTCCCCGGAGGATGAGAACGGCGTCTCAAGCAGATTGTGGCCCAGCCGGCGTTGACTCAGCCAGGCGCCAAGGCAACCAATTGCCACGGCTACGTGTTCGTCTCTGTGTGTGTCGACTCCGATAATGGCCCTGGTGGCGCCCAAGCGGTTGGTATCTGTCACAGCTGTCTCCTTACGCTCAGCGGAATTAGCTCCAGCCGGCCAGGGGAGCGGACAGGACTGCGAGGGGGCCTATGGCCACGCTCCTATGAGGTCACTACTCATCTGGTCAGTGGGCTTGGTGGGCCGCCTCGAGAACGAGTCGACAGATCACATTCAGGGCATCTCGCCGGTCCCATTTAGGGTCAGGCCCGAGCCGAGGTGGCCCGGGTGGGATTATCGCAGTCCCATTTTCGCTGACGACCTACACTGGGGAGTGGAAAGGTGGTGTACCAGTTCGGAGCTGTGGACTGCTTCACCCGCAAGAGAGTGGTGGCTTTGGCGCCACGGCTTACCAGTCACCATGGCGGAGAGTTCTTGAAGCAGGTGGTGGCCCAATTCCCCTTCCAAGTCCAGGCCATACAGTCGGACGGGGGAAGCGAGGTCCTGAAGGAGTTTGGAGCCAAGGCGGCAGAACTCCAGCTGACCCACTACTTCAATCGACCCAACTACCCTCAGTGGAACGGGCGCATAGAGCGGAGCTTCCGCACC
The DNA here is from genome assembly GCA_965247645.1 of Dehalococcoidia bacterium. Lineage (GTDB taxonomy): Bacteria > Chloroflexota > Dehalococcoidia > Lucifugimonadales > UBA2985 > JAPPHY01. Next base: position 361,233 of record OZ252024.1, on the reverse strand, counting down.
GACGAGGAGGAGTTTTACCAGGTCGAGGATCTACCCGCCGATCTGGGCGGTCTGGAACAGGCCCTGTTGGCTTAGAACCTCACCTACGAGACGGCGCCCCCTCATCAAGCCCTGGGCTACAAGACACCAGAACAGTTCTATCAACGCTGGCTCTCAATACTAGCGCTACAGAAAAGGAGGTCTTGTCCGACATCTCCTGCACCCCCGTACAGCTTCTGTACTCGGGAGAGCATTTCAGCTAAACTTATGAGGCATCCGGAACGACTCGTAAGGAGGCATACTCATGACTACTGAGACCGACAAAGGTCTTGCAGAGCCAGCCCAGTATAGAATAGTAGGCACCAGGGCGCCCCGACTGGACGGCCTGGAAAAGGTGACCGGCGCTGCCAGGTTTGGAGCCGATATATATATAGCCGGAATGCTTCATGGCAAAATGCTGACGAGTCCCCATGCCCACGCTCGTATCCTCTCCATAGACACTAGAGACGCCGAGGCTATTCCAGGCGTAAAGGCCGTGATCACCGCCAAGGACTTCCCCATCTTCGAACAGCAGCAGGCTATAGATTTCATGGCAGAGCAGTTCCGCGGCGCCAGGATAATGGCCGAGCACTTCATGGCTCGCGACAAGGCGCTCTACCGAGGCCACCCGGTGGCAGCTATTGCGGCAACCGGCCCTCATATAGCCGAAGAAGCCGCAAAGCTTATCCATGTGGACTACGAGATACTACCGGCTGTCCTCACTATAAAGGACGCTCTCAAGGACGACGCCCCTTTGGTCCACGATAGCCTGACTACCGTAACACGCGGCCCGGCTGGGAGAGAGGTCTCAGATACGCAATCCAACGTGGCAGGCCACACCCAGCTTAGGCGAGGTGATTTAGAAACCGGGTTCAAGGAGGCAGAGGTTATTGTGGAGCGGGAGTTCTCGACTCAGCCGGTCCACCCAGGCTATATAGAGCCATTCGCATCTGCTGCGCAGTGGAACCCGGACGGACACGTGACTGTTTGGACCACCACCCAGGGCACCTTTGACGTTCGCGAGGGCACTGCCTCCATCATCGGCATTCCCGAGTCAATGCTGAAAGTGATTGCCATGGAGTGTGGTGGAGGGTTCGGGGGCAAGGGCCCAAACACCAACCCCCTCAATCCCATGGCGGCTATTCTGTCCAGGAAGAGCGGCCTGCCCGTTAAGATGGTCATGAGCCGCAAGGAGACCTTCGAGAGTACATGTCCCGCTTCCGCAACCTTCATTCGGCTCAAGATGGGGGCCGATAAGTCGGGGCGAATTACCGCTGCCCAGTTCTACCTCGCATACCAGGCGGGAGCGTTCCCAGGGTCACCGGTGGGCGCGGGTGTCCAGAATGGCCTGGCGTCATATAAGGTTGAGAACTTCCAGGTGGACGGTTACGACGTCGTTACAAACACTCAAAAGATGCAGAGCTACCGGGCCCCCGGACAGCCCCCAGCCACCTTTGCCGTAGAGAGTGTTGTAGACGAGTTGGCGGAGAAGCTGGGTATTGACCCTATGGAGTTCCGGTTGAGGAACGGAGTGCAAGAAGGGGAACGGATGCCCAACGGAGTGTTGTATCCGCGAATTGCCTGCACGGAGATCTTGGAAGCCATGAAGTCCCATCCCCATTACAACGCCCCTCTCGACGGGCCCAACCGGGGTCGTGGGGTAGCCGTGGCTGCCAGGGCCATAGGTGGTGAGGGGGCTACGCCTCACGTCGCCACCATCAGTGTCAACGCCAACGGCGCCATAACCCTCATGACGGGCTCAAACGACCTCAGCGGCACGCGGACCACCGTGGCAATGCAGGCTGCCGAAGTGTTGGGACTGGAGACTACGGACGTGGTATCCACAGTCGGCGATACCGACTCCGCAGGTTGGAGCGGTGTAGCCAACGGCAGCAAGATCACCTATTCGACAGGTCTGGCTGCCATCGCTGCCGCGGAAGAGGTCAAGCTTCAGATGAGCGCTCGCGCCGCCATGGTATGGGAAGTGCAACCGGAGGACGTGGAGTTCAAGAACGGTTCCTTCGTGTGCGCTAAGAACCAGGCCGACAGGATGAGTTTCAAGGAGTTGGCTGGCAGGCTCATGCGCACGGGAGGCCCAATCACCTGCGCGGGGTACTCATTCCCAACCGGGCCCGGTGGGGTGCTATTTGGCGGAAACCTGGTGGACGTGGAGGTTGACCCCGAGACGGGAAAGGTGAGAATACTGCGCTACACCACCTTTATAGACGTCGGCAAGGCGGTCCACCCCAGCTTCGTTGAAGGCCAGGCGCAGGGTTCGACCGCGCAGGGAGTTGGGTGGGCGCTGAACGAGGAGTATTTCTACACCGAAGATGGCGCCATTGCCAACTCTACCTTCCTGGACTACCGTATGCCAACCACCCTGGACCTGCCTATGATAGATACGGTCATTGTGGAGGTGCCCAACCCAGGCCACCCATTCGGACTGAGGGGAAGAGCCGGGGAGATCCCCATAGTCCCCGTCATCGGAGCAGTGGCCAACGCGGTGTCCAACGCCACCGGCGTTCGCATGACCAGGGCGCCCATGACTCCAGGCGCCATCATTGAGACTGTGACGGAGAGTACGGTGAAGGTGTAACCTCGTATCTATCATCCCCTCGCCCCTATATGAGGAGGGGGCGGGGGGTGATCGACCTACCGGAACGCCGTCCTTTAGTGGTGAGCGGCAACGTAATCGCTCCGTTCCTGTAGATTGTCAGCGATAGTGGGGCGCCCAAATCCTCCTCACTGCTTCCCGTACAGCTTGCCCTTGCTGCACCACCACATTCACCTCACGCAGCTTCCCCATGATCTGTTCCGGTGTGTATCCCTTCCTCGGCGATGTTCCCCCTTTCTACTAAACCCAGTGTGCGAGTTTATCGCTAGACTAGTTTTTGTGGGGAAGGTCAATATATACTAGGTTAATGGCTCTCCGCGCTGTCTTCTTCGACCTCGACGAAACGCTGCTCGACACTAGCGGGACTAGTCGCGCGCGCGGGGAGCGAATCACCACGATGCTGAAGCGCGAGCTGCCAAACCTAGACGGCGCCTCTTTCCTCGAGCGTCTCTTAGAGACAAATCCGAAGACGGGCTGGGCCCTCGGCGTCGCTCCTCTCATTGAGGAGCTCGGACTCTTGGAGACGTCCTTGGGCCATAAGGCGATTGAGCTCTGGTTTTTTCAGGGCTGCCTCGACCTCGCCCGGACCCTTCCCGGCGCGGAGGAAGCTCTGCGAGCGATTAGCCAGGTCTACAGGCTAGGAGTAATCACGAATGGCCTAGAGTATCGCCAACGAGCCAAGTTCGAGAGCCTTCCGATTCACGAGCTCTTTGACGTCTTCCTTACGAGCGAAGCGGCTGGCGCCGAAAAGCCTTCCCCTGAGATCTTTCAACTCGCGCTCGGCCGAGCTGGCGTCTTGCCGTCGGAAGCTGCGTTCGTCGGTGATCGCCTCGATGTTGACGTGCTCGGTGCGCAGCAGGCAGGTATGACGGCGATTTGGGTTGATCACCTGGGCCGTGTTCCAGCGGGCTCCGGTCCGGAACCAGATGCGACCTTCACTGACTTTGGCGAGCTGCCGTCCATTCTGCTGCAATTGGAAGCTAAGCAGGGCGGGTAGGCAAAGTCCCCAACATCCCCGACGTACCGATTTTGCATAGAGTCTCCTTCTGCGGCTTGAACGGCGCGGCTGCAGCCGTTTCCCGTTCGGCTTATAGCGCCTCCATTCCAGCGCAGCCTGGGCCCGGTTGCGCCCCCCAAGCGCCTCAGCTTGACAACGCATAGCGCGTGAAGTAACATCACTCACAGTTGGAGCGCATTGGAGAGTAGAAGCTGAGAGAGGCCTGTCCCTGTTGGGCCGGCCTCTCTTGATTGCCGGTCAGATAGGGACCGGCGGAGGGCTTAGAGCCAGTGAGTCACGCAAAGGGCCTGTTTTGTAAAGAGTGCGGCAGGGAATATCCCGCGGAGCCACTCAACGTCTGCGACTTCTGCTTCGGCCCCCTGGAGGTAACCTACGACTACGACAGTATCTCCAGGATTATCAGCCGCGAGAGAATCGCCCAGGGGCCTCGCTCCATATGGAGGTATCACGACCTGCTGCCGGTGGATGCCGTCAACGCCATCGACATCAACGCCGGCTTCACCCCGCTCATCAAGGCCAAGAATCTGGCGAAATCCCTGGGCCTGGATGAACTGTATCTTAAGAACGACTCCGTAAACCCGTCCTTCTCCTTCAAGGATCGCGTGGTGGCGGTAGCCAGCACCAAGGCCCTGGAGTTCGGGTTTGACACACTGGCCTGCGCCTCCACCGGAAACCTGGCCGGCAGCGTTGCGGCGCACGCGGCTAGGGCGGGGATGCGAGCCTTCGTCTTCATTCCGGCGGACCTGGAACGGGGGAAGATAGTTGGAGCGGCCGTCTACGGCCCCACACTGATAGCTGTGGATGGCAGCTATGACGACGTGAACCGGCTATGCAGCGAGCTTTCGGATAACTACAACTGGGCCTTTGTCAACATCAACATGAGGCCGTACTACGCAGAGGGAAGCAAGAGCCTTGGCTTTGAGGTGGCGGAGCAGCTGGGATGGAGGGCCCCTGATAACTGCATCGTGCCGGGGGCGTCTGGGTCACTCTTCACAAAGATATGGAAGGGCCTCAACGAGTTCTCATCGCTGGGGCTGATCGGCCCCGTGAACACGCGCATGTTCATCAGCCAGGCGCAGGGCTGCGCCCCCATCGTCACGGCCTTCGAAGCCCACGACTTCGCAATTCGCCCTGTGAAACCCAACACGATAGCCAAGTCCCTGGCCATCGGCAACCCCGCCGACGGACACTACGCCCTGAAGGTACTGGAGGAAACCAACGGCTCCGCCTACGCCGTTCCGGAAGAGGAGATTGTCCAGGGCATTAAGGATCTGGCTGAGATGGAAGGGATATTCACCGAACCCGCAGGCGGAGTGGTGATTGCAACGCTGAAGCGGTTGGCGCAGACGGGGCAGATAAAACCCTGGGAGACCACCGTGGCGTTCATAACCGGCAACGGCTACAAGACCCAGGAGGTTGTGGAGGACCTTGCCAGGCCAGTCCTGATCAAGCCCACCTTCGCCTCCTTTGAAGCAACCCTGAGCGTGAGGCCGTAACCGGGTCCGAATTCTCCAAATCATCTACGAGAGGGGCAGGCAATGGCAAAACGACGCGCCAAATTCACATTCCCCACAGGCCTTGTCACACAGCCGGTGATCTTTGAGCTTGGGCACAACTTCCAGGTGGTCACAAACATTCGCAGGGCGGACGTGCGAGAGGACGTGGGATGGGTCATCCTGGAGCTTGAGGGCGAAGAGGAGGAGATAGAGAGCGGGCTGAACTGGGTTTCCTCCATGGGCGTCAGGATAGATCCGGTAAGCGGAGACGTGGTGGAGAGCTGATTAGGCCGTCCGGCTCTCACTGGACGGCAGTGTGATACTATTGAACGGAGACACCATAGACCCCAGGAGGTTTACGAAATGAGTGTAGAGGTTAGAATTCCCACCCCGTTGCGCCGGGTAACCAACGGCCAGGATAAGGCTTCTGTGGACGGAGATAACCTGGTCGAGATCATCGACTCGCTGGAGTCCCAGTATCCCGGCATGAGGGAGCGTTTGTGCGATGAGTCGGGGGACTTGCGCCATTTCGTGAACATATACGTCAACGGTGAAGACGTACGCTTCCTCCAGGGGCTGGAGACCGGCCTCAATGCCGGAGACGAGGTTAGCATAGTGCCGGCGGTGGCCGGCGGGGCCTTCTAGCGTACCCGGAAAGCCTATGGATGGGGTGATTGGCGGCGTCTCTGACTTTCTGGCTGCAATGCACGGGCGGGAACTTTAAGATGTGTGTCCCTGCCTGTGTGACGGAATGGGCGGTTTGTGGACAGGCAAGTTGGAGGTGGTCGAGGTGTCTCAAGCGGCAAGCCGGCTGATGTCCCTGGGTCTTTGTGTCCTTAGCCTGGTTCTTTCGGCCCTGCTGGCGGCCTGCTGGTCTGACTCGCCGCCGGACTCGCCCCCTACGACTACTACGACTGCAACAGACTCACCCACCGCGGCCGCCACAGTCCCGCCCACTGCCACACCCAAACCATCGCCCGGGCCGGAGTCGTCCGAGATGGACGACAGAAAAACCCTGGTCACCTTTTACAATGCCACGGGCGGCGAGAACGTTTGGTCTGTCAACGAGAACTGGCTGACCGACGCGCCGCTTGCGGAATGGTACGGCGTCACCACCGACGACAACGGGCGCGTCACCGAACTGAGCCTCTCCAGTAACAGGTTGAGCGGCGAGATACCGGCGGAGTTGGGCAACCTTGCCAACCTGGAAGATTTGTCCCTCTACTATAATGAGTTGAGCGGTGAGATACCGACGGAGTTGAGCAGCCTCGCCAACCTGGTGAGCCTGAACCTCACCGGTAACCGTTTAAGCGGGGAGATACCGGCGGAGTTGGCCGGCCTTGCCAACCTGGTGAGCCTGAGCCTCATCGGTAACCAGTTGAGCGGGGAGATACCGGTGGAGTTGGGCAACCTTACCAACCTGAGAGGTCTGGGTCTCTACGGTAACCGGCTGAGCGGGGAGATACCAATGGAGTTGGGCAACCTTGCCAACCTGGAATATCTGGACCTCGGCTATAACGAGTTGAGCGGTGAGATACCGGCGGAGTTGAGTAGCCTCGCCAACCTGGGATCTCTGGGCCTCCACGCTAACCGGTTGAGCGGTGAGATACCGGCGGAGTTGGGCAGCCTCGCCAACCTAGAATGGCTGGCCCTCTTCGATAACTGGTTCAGCGGGAAGATACCGGTAGAGTTGGGCAACCTTACCAACCTGGCATTTCTGAGCCTCGGCTTCAACCAATTGAGCGGGGAGATACCGGCGGAGCTTGGCAACCTCGCCAACTTGGCGTTTTGGGTCCTCAATGATAATGAGTTAAGCGGGGAGATACCGGCGGAGTTGGGCAACCTTGCTAACTTGCAATACCTGTACCTAAACGATAACGATTTTAGCGGGTGCGTACCAACCGGTTTGCAAGACCAGCTGGATATGATCAATAGCGATCTGGGTGGTCTGCCTTTCTGCTAGGGTTCCGGCGCGTCCGTGGGCTGGACACGGCGGTGGGCCTCAAGCCACTTCTCTTTCTGCGAGCGCCTCACCTCTTCATCCACGGCCCGGTACTCACGTAGGAAGCCGTCGCCAAAGGCAGCGAAGTCTCCCTGTGTGATGGCGCGCCGGGCCTCCTCCATCAGCCGTACCAGGAATCTCAGGTTGTGGATGCTTGCCAGGCGATAGGCGAGCAGTTCCTTGGCCTTGAACAGGTGATGCAGGTAGGCCGCAGAGAAGCCCCGGCAGGTGTAGCAGTCGCAGCTCTCGTCTACGGGCCTGTCCTGACTTCGAAAAGGGGCGCTGTCCACGTTCACCCGCCCGCGGCGAGTGAACAGGCCGCCGTTGCGAGCCACGCGCGTTGGAAGAGCGCAGTCGAAGATGTCCATTCCGCGTCCCACGCACTCAACCAGGTCTTCCGGAGAACCCACCCCCATGAGGTATCGTGGCCTGTCGCGGGGCAGAGCCACCCCCATGAGGGAAGCTATCTCGTACATCTGGGCCTTCGGCTCTCCCACGCTCAGCCCGCCAACCGCGTATCCGTGAAAGTCCATAGCTACCAGCGTGGAGGCGGACTCCAGCCGCAGGTCTCTGCTGACGCCCCCTTGCACCACAGCGAAAAGGGCCTGGCCCTCCTGGCGATGCTCCTCCTTGCACCGCAGCGCCCAACGGTGAGTCCTGCTCATGGCCTCTCGCGCCTGGGCTTCCTCAAGGCCATACGGGATACACTGGTCCAGGACCATCGCTATATCGGCTCCCAGTAGAGCCTGGTACTCGATGGACATTTCAGGCGAGAGGAAGCGCTCGCTCCCATCGACGTGGGAGCGGAAGGTAGCGCCCTCCTCTGAGATCCGGTTCAGGCGGCCAAGGCTGAAGGTCTGGAAGCCACCGCTATCGGTCAGAATGGGGCCGCGCCAACTCATAAAGTTGTGGAGGCCACCCATGTCGCTGACAAGCCGGATGCCTGGCCGGAGCATGAGGTGATAGGTGTTGGAGAGCAGGACGCCGGCTCCCAGCGAGGTCAAGTCATCCGGAGCAACGGCCTTCACGGACCCCTGGGTAGCGACCGGTATGAAAGCCGGAGTCGCAATCCGGCCGTGGGCTGTGTTCAGTGTACCCGCTCTTGCGGGGCCATCGGTATGGTCTACATGGAACTGCAATGGCATGAGGGGATGCGACCTTCGCTCCGGCGCTCGGGGAGTCGTGCTACTAACCACGCGAAGTATAGAGCAGGCGAGGGCATGTTTGAAGGGGTCCGGCGGTACGCGGCGGAGTGGGCAGTGTTGACCTTAGACAGGTAATGGCTTAATCTATATGCGTGATTTGGCGGAACGGTGGCTGCCCGGATATACTTCCGCAGGTCCTGGATGCCTGAATGGCCCTGAGCGCTCAAAGCCCTGCAAAGCGCCGTATAACCCAGGGAGAAACGCTCCTTCCTCCGGAAGTCGTTGGCCCAGCCCTGAGGAGACTGGCGGATTACGGGCCAAGGCGCGACCAGCCTCACCGGACGCCCGCGCTGCCAAACCTCGCGTTGCGGAGCAGGCCGTACAGCGCTTTCGGCGCGAGTCCACGCCATAGCAGGAACGAGCCGGTCGGAGAGTGCCCGCCGTGTAGGGTGTGCTGAGTGCGGGAAGGCGAGTGCGCCTTACCGGCGCCAGAGGAGAGGATTATCGATGGCTCCATACTACCCGGTGTACCTGGACGTGAAGGAGCGTTGCTGCGTAATCGTTGGCGGGGGCCCGATAGCCGAGGGGAAGATAGCGGCGCTGCTGGAGTGCGGCGCCCAAATCAGGATGATAAGCCCGGAGGTCACGGACGAGATACAGGACATGGCGGATACCGGAGTCCTGCGCTTGGAGAAACGCGAGTATCTGGACGGAGACCTGGAGGGGGCGTTCATAGCCATTGCCGCCACTGACGACAGCTCTCTGAACAGGCGAATAGCCCAGGAGGCGGAAGAGAGGAACGTCCCTCTCAACGTGGTGGACGTCACACACCTGTGCACGTTCATTGCGCCTGCGGTGGTGAGGAGGGGAGAGGTCACAGCAGCCATATCCACCGGCGGTCTCAGTCCCGCGCTGGCTCGAAAGCTCCGGGAGGAGCTCCAGGCCAGCCCTGCCCTGGACTACGCGGACATGGCGCCTATGCTTTCAGAGGTACGCTTGGAGCTGCGCCAGGAGGGAACGGCGGTGGATGCCGACCATTGGCAGACCTGCCTCAACCGGGATATATTGGCGCTTTACTACAAAGACAGGTACGCGGCCAAGAAGGCCCTGAAGGAAGCTCTGCTTCAAGGCCCCGCGTCCGTGGAAGGGGCCTCTTCATGAAGCTGTTTGCCCTGGGACTGAACCACTGGAGCTCCCCTCTGGAAATGAGAGAGAGCATCGCTTTCACCAGGGACGAGCTCCCCCCGGCGCTTCGATCTCTCAGGGCCACGCTGGATGACGTAGTCATAGTATCTACCTGCAACCGTACGGAGATCTACTCCACCGGGCAGGACGGCGGCATGATCCGTGAAGCTTTGACCGGCTACCTGGCTCAGCGGTTCCCGCAGGGGCGGGATGACCTCTCGCGGTCTCTCTACTTCTACGCGCAGGAGGACGCCGTGAGGCACCTCTTTCGGGTGGCGTCCGGCTTGGACTCCCTCATTCTGGGTGAATCGCAGGTGCTGGGACAGGTCAGAGAGGCTTACAGCATGTCTGTGGCTCAGGGCTGCGCCCGCGGCGTCGTCTCCAAGGTCTTCCATCATGCCATGCGGGTGGGGAGAAGGGTTCGCCGGGAGACGAGAATCGGCGAGAACGCCTTATCCGTAAGCTCGGCCGCTGTGGAGATGGCCCGGCATACACTGGGCCCCATAAGCGGGAGCAGCGTCGCGGTAATTGGTGCAGGGCAGGCGGGCAAGCTGGTTGCCAAAGCCCTGAGGGACCGCGGCGTGGACCGGATGGTAGTGGTCAACCGTACCTTGAAGCGCGCTCAGGACCTCGCTGAATCGCTGGGCGCCGACGCCTCCGCCCTGGAGGACCTTGAGGACATCCTGGGGAAGGTTGACATTGTGGTAAGCTCCACGGACTCCCAGAGCGTGGTGCTGTCCCGGGAGATGGTAGAAAGGGCCTTGCCCATGAGAAACGGCAATCCTCTTCTCATAGTGGACATCGCAATACCCAGAGACGCCGACCCGGCCACGGGAGACCTGGACGGGGTAACACTCCTGGACATTGAAGACTTGGAAAAGGTATCCATGACAAACAGACGGGAGCGTGAGAAAGAGGTATCGCTGGTAGAGGGAATAATCGACGAGGAGATATCCAGGTTCCATGAGTGGTGGGACTCCCGCAAGGTGGCTCCGGGGATCGCCCAACTGAGGGAGCGCTCAGAAGCGCTCCGTCACCGGGAGGTGTCGAAGACCCTCAGACATATGCCGCGCCTTACGGAAGAGGACGTTGCGCGAATCGAAGCCCTCAGCCAGTCCATTGTGAAGAAGCTCTTGCACAACCCCATCGCCGCTATCAAGGAAGACCCTGAACTCCTGAAAGCTGCCCAGGAGCTATTCAAGCTTGAGGGCGACGCGCCTTGATTGCTTGAGAAAGGGCCGTGAGTGAGGGTATGTCCATGCAAGTCGTGGTGGGCACTCGTGGAAGCCGGCTGGCCCTGACGCAGACTGATGAGGTGGTTGCGCGGCTCGGTTCCCTGACCGTTCCCGTCTCTACGAGCGTGGTGAAGATACAGAGCTCCGGCGATGCCATGCCGGAAGCTCCACTGGCCCGGCTGGGCAAGGGCATCTTCATCAGGGAGTTGGAGACGGCGCTCCTGGAGGGCAGGATAGACATGGCCGTGCACAGCCTGAAGGACCTGCCAGTGGAGACGCCGGACGGCTTGTCTGTTGTGGTGGTGTGCGCCAGACAGGACCCCAGGGACGCGCTGGTCAACAAGGCGAACTGCGCCCTGGCGGAGATGGGACACGGCGCGGTGATAGGAACCAGCAGCCCGCGGCGTCTGGCTCAACTGCGCGCGCTCAGGAGCGACCTGCGGGTGGAGCCGATCCGCGGCAACGTGGAGACGCGCTTGAGCAAGGCAACCGGCGAGATCTACGACGGCGTTGTAGTAGCGGCCGCCGGTATGGCTCGCCTGGGGCTTGAGGGTCACATCGCCCAGCGCTTCGACCCAATGGAGATGGTCCCAGAGCCGGGGCAGGGCGCCTTGGCCGTGGAGGTACGCTCGGAGAACGCGGAGTTGCTGCGCCTCCTGTCTCAGATACAAGACACCCGGACAAGCATAGCCGTCGCTGCTGAGCGCGCCTTTGTGGAGGAGATGGGAGGCGGGTGCAGTATCCCCATAGCCGCTCACGCGCAGGTGGACGGAGAGGCCATACACATGGCGGGAATGGCAGCCTCCGAGGATGGCAGTCGAATGGTCAAGACCCGCCTGGAGTCTGCGGTCGATGGGCCTCAAGAGGCCGGACGCGCCCTGGCGCAGAAGCTGCTTTCTATGGGAGCCGGAGAGATTATGGACGAGGAGGCCGGCGCTTGAGTGGGCCTGGCAGGGTCTATCTGGTTGGAGCGGGGCCGGGTGACCCCGGCCTCATCACTGTGAAGGGGCTGCAATGCCTCCGCGATGCCCAGGTGGTGGTGTACGACCGGCTGGTGGACCGTCGGCTGCTGCAAGAGGCTTCGCCGGTCGCCGAGATGGTGGATGTGGGCAAAGCCAGGGGAGACCACCGCATGAGGCAGGAGGATATAAACCTGCTGCTAGTGGACAGGGCCCGCGAAGGGAAAAATGTGGTACGCCTAAAAGGGGGTGATCCCTTCATCCTTGGCCGAGGCGGTGAAGAGGCGGAGACGCTGGCGGAGGCGGGGATACCCTTTGAGGTAGTCCCTGGGGTCACGTCCGCCATAGCCGCTCCCGCATACGCGGGCATACCCCTGACACATCGCAAGGTGTCATCCTACGTCACAATAGTCAGCGGCAGTGAAGACCCGTCCAAGGTTGAGTCCGGCATCGACTGGAGGGCGCTGGCCTCCGGGACGGGCACACTGGCCGTCCTCATGGGCTGGGAAACCATGGCTGGCATAGTGGACACCCTGAAGGAGCATGGACTCGACCCGGCAACCCCCGCAGCCCTGGTGCAGTGGGGGACTGAGCCGTACCAGCGCACCGTGGTCGGCACTCTGGGCGATATTCTGGAGAAGGGGCGGCTGGCCTCTCTGGCTTCTCCCGTGGTAGCAGTCTTCGGCCAGGTGGTGAAGCTGCGGGAGAGGATACGCTGGTTCGAGGACAAGCCCCTCTTCGGTAAGCGGGTGCTGGTTCCCAGGGCAAGCGCCCAGGCAGGAGCGCTCTCTCAGCTCCTCATTGAGAACGGGGCAGAGCCTCTGGAGATACCGACCATAGAGATAAGGCCGGTGGAGGATAGCCCTCGACTCGACTCGGCTCTCACCTCCATGCCCAAGTACGACTGGGTAGTCTTCGTAAGCGTAAACGGGGTGGGGCTGACCTTCCGCCGACTGGAGCAGCTTGGACTGGACGCCAGGGCTTTCGGCGGCGTGCGGGTATGCGCCGTTGGATCCGGGACCGCCAGGGCGCTCAGGGAACGCGGCATCGCCCCCGACCTCCAGCCCAGGGAGTCCGTGTCGGAGTCCATAGTCACCGGACTCGCGGAAGAGGGGATTACGGGCAAGTCCGTTCTGCTCCTCCGCGCCGAGGCAGGGCGCGACGTGCTCTCCCGGGGACTTTCCCAGGCTGGCGCGCTCGTGGACGACGTGGCGGTATACAGGACGGCTATGCCGGAGGACTCCAGGGAGAGGTTGAAGGCTCTGATGGCAGAGGGTGGGCTGGACGCGATAACCTTCACCAGCTCCTCCACGCTCACCAACCTGGTGTCCCTTCTGAACGGCGATACGTCTCCGCTCCAGGGGATGGTCGTGGCCTGCATAGGCCCCATAACCGCGGCAACGGCCCGGAGCGCGGGCCTCGCGGTGGACGTGGTGGCAGGGGAGTCGACGATTCCCGGCCTTGTCCAAGCCCTGGCGCATCACCTCTCCCCACCGGCTTCCAACCAGGGGAACCGGAGGTCGGCGGAATGACCTCCCACTTCCCGCAGTCCAGGCTCAGGCGTCTGCGAGAGTCCGCCGCGGTACGCCTGCTGACCCGGGAGACATCCCTTTCTGCCAAGGATTTCGTCTATCCTCTGTTCGTTACGCATGGTCGGGACATTTGCGAGCCGGTTGAGCCGATGCCAGGTGTGTACCATCTATCCACGGACAGGCTCACGGCGGAGGCAGAAGAGGTCGCTCAACTTGGCATTCCGGCTGTACTCCTCTTCGGCCTGCCTGCGCACAAGGACGGCATTGGAACGGAAGCCTACAACCCTGACGGGATAATCCAGGAAGCCGTCCGCGCCATAAAGCAGGCTACGCCCCAACTGCTTGTCATCACGGACGTCTGCCTCTGCGAGTACACCGACCACGGCCATTGCGGCGCAGTGGTGGACGGCCGGGTGGACAACGATGCGACCCTGGAGCTTCTGGCCAGGACGGCCATCTCCCACGCGGAGGCCGGGGCGGACGTGGTAGCGCCATCCGCCATGATGGACGGGCAGGTGGGGGTCATACGGCAAGCCCTGGACGGCGGAGGATTCCAGTCCACTCCCATCATGGCCTACTCCGCCAAGTACGCATCGTCTTTCTACGGGCCGTTCAGGGTAGCCGCGGACTCCACGCCGCAGTTTGGAGACCGTCGCGGCTACCAGATGGACCCGGCCAACGCTAGGCAGGCCCTTCAGGAGATGGAGATGGACATACGGGAAGGGGCGGATATAATCATGGTGAAGCCTGCCCTGGCATACCTAGACGTCATAGCAAAGGCGAGGCAGGCCTTTGCCCACCCCATCGCCGCATTCAACGTCAGCGGTGAGTACGCGATGGTGAAGGCGGCCGCGGCCAATGGCTGGCTGGACGGTCCAAGCGCGGCCCTGGAGGTGGTCACCGCCATAAAGCGGGCCGGCGCGGACATCATCATCTCGTACCACGCCAAGGAGGTGGCGCGGTTGACGGCTTCCCAGGGTTGAAGGGCTTGGTTGGAGTCCCCAAGCGGGCTATAATGCGACACAGAACGTCAGGAGGTGAGCGACATGAAGATGGAAGTCATAGAAGTGAAGCCTACGGAGCAGAGGGTGCTCCTCCTCTTCGACGGAGACGGGCCGACGTCCGGGAGCGAGCAGGTGGACGAATACCTCCGCGCCAATGACCTGGAGCCAAAGCGCAAGTACTCCGAGGTAAGGGACGGGAAGGAGTACACGGTCTACTTCTTCGGCCAGTGCTACCTGGAAGGCCACATGGACCAGCTATCCGCCCTGGCTGACAACGCCCGGTCGCAGGCATAGGATGGCGGACGGCAAGGCTGGACGAGACACGCTTATGCCGAGGCAGGGCGCGAGCGATGAGCAAGACGCCGCCTGCCAATACGCCGTAGTCTCGACGGCAATGGGTTGGGTGGGCATCCTGGCCTCGTCGAAGGGCATACGGCGGTTGAGCCTTCCACAGGCGTCCTTCGCGGAGGCGCTGGAGTACCTTGAGCCTTTTTGGCAGGACGGGGACCCTGAGCCGGAGGAGGGGTCGTTCCCGGACATCGAGGGGCAGATAGAGAGGTACTTCCTGGGAGAGGAGACTACCCTGGACTACCCGCTGGACCTGGTTGGCACTGCATTCCAGAAGAGGGCGTGGGAAGCGACCCGCGCCATTCCTCGCGGCGAGACCCGCAGCTACGGCTGGATAGCTCGCAGTATTGGAAACCCCGGCGCCGCCCGCGCCGTCGGGCAGGCCATGAGATCCAACCCCGTGCCCATCATAGTGCCGTGCCACAGGGTAATCGGCGAGAAGGGTGACCTGCGCGGCTACGGGGGCCCCAAAGGCGTGGACATGAAGCTCAAGCTCCTGACAATGGAACGCGACAGCCGGTAGCAAGGGATCAGGCCACCAAGCCCCGCCCCAAGCGGCGGTTGAGGCCTAAGCCCCCTAGTCTCCCTGAGGCTCCGCCGTGCGCCATGAGAATGGATGGCAACCGGCCCGTAATTAGACGGGTAGGGGTCTTGCGCGGGCCGCGGCGGCATGGTACAATGTGGTCACACCACTTGCACACATGTGACCACACGGGAGGCTTCTATGACCACGTACAACATAAGAGAGTTCAAAGCCAAGGTCAGCGAGATACTCAGCGCCCTCAGCTATGACCAAGAGGTGATTATCACCCGCAGGGGAAAGCCATGCGGCAAGCTCAGCCCCGTAGATCCCCCAACTGAGGGGAAGCCCTCGCTCAGTACTCTGAAGGGGGCCTTTGCCCATCTGCCGGAGGCGTCCTACGAAGACTTCCTGGACATAAAGGCGCTATGGGAGCCTAAGGTCCCGCCGCTTGATGAGGTTGAGCAGAGCCGTGGTGAATAGTCCGGCCAGGTTCGTGGTAGACACGCACGCCCTGTGGTGGTATCTGCGGTCGCCGGAGCGGCTCACGCCCGCCGCCTCAGCCGTCTTCCGGCTGGCCGAAACCGGCAATGCGACCATCGTTGTCCCAGCAATAGCCGTTGCCGAGTTCTACTTCCTTTCGGTCAAGCTGGGGCAGCCCATCCCACCCTCTATATTGCTGGACGGGTTGGCTGCCGTAAGCGGGATAGAGCTGTCTGACCTGGGCAGGGCGCAGCTTGAGGGGCTTGACAAGTTCCCGGAGATTCCAGAGATGCACGACAGGCTTATAGCTGCTGAGGCGGTGTCCCTTGGCGCGCCGGTGGTGACGCGGGACACAATCCTTTTGGCTTCGCCTCACGTAGATACGGTGTGGTAGGGCGCGCAAGGTGACTCCGCAGATAACATTCAACATCCACCCAATAGGGCCCCCGCATAAGCGGGGCGCCTGAAGACCAAGCCGGACCGGGCCTTGTCTGGCCGAGCCGGGCCGCTTCCTCCACTCCACCGCCGACAGGACACGCCACCTATATCGCGGCGATTCCCTCCACATGGATGCCGCCTTCGCCCACCATTTGCGCGAGGTCGCTGTGGAGCTCCGGGCAATACTTGACGGAGATGAAGGGCAGTTCTCCTATCACCGTCTTGCCATCGGTCCTGATCCGGAGGCCAACCGAGCCTTCACCGGGGTAGTTCATCAGCAGCTTGACCACTTCTCGAAGCTTGTGTTCGTCCTGTCCCGGATTGCTGGACTCTTCCAGTCTGATCCACAGCTTGGCAGGTGGTAGAGATACGCCGTTCTCCGCGTTTGAGGCCGGACCCTGGGTGGATGCCACGCTCTCCGCGGGCGAGGCATGGGCCGGAGCCAACGCCCCGTTCTCCGCGGTAGAGGCAGGGGCCGGAGCGGATGCGCCGTTTTCCGCGGTTGTGGCGGGGGCCGGAGCTGATGCCCCGTTCTCGGCTGTCGAGGCGGGAGCTGGAGCGGATGCGCCGTTCTCCGCGGTTGTGGCGGGGGCCGGAGCCAACGCCCCGTTCTCGGCGTGGGCGTGAACCTCCGGGCCAGGCGCGCTTGCTTCTTCCGCGCGGCCTTGCTCCTCGCCGTCGGCTATCTCATAGGGCCTGGCCTCGTCGCAGGCAATGGATATCTCATCGTCTCGTAGTCGCACCTTGCCTACCACCTCCACCAGGCTTCCCTCGTACCACAGGCTCAGGGTCTGGGAGTAGGCATTGGACCACACCATGACCTCTATGCCGCCTCCCAGGAGGTCCAGCGCCACGGCGGCGAAGGGCTTTCCGTCCCTGGTAGTCCCGTGCCGGGAGGAGGATACCTGGCCCACCACGTTCACCCTCTTGCCGTCCATGTCGTTGTCAAGGCCGTCCCGGGAGATTATGACGTTGTGCGGGATTCTATAGGCAAGGGCGCTGAGCGGGTTCTCCGAAATGAAGGCGCCCAGGAGCTCCTTCTCCCAAGCCAGCTTCTCCCGGTGCAGAACCTCGCCCTCCTCCAGCTCGATTGGGCCGATGGGGGCGGCCACCTCTTCGCCAAACAGGTCGAACATGGTGGTTTGGCCGGAGTTTTTCAACTTGGCCTCGCTCTGAGCCAGGGATAGGATCCGCTCCGCGCTGGCCAGCAGGGGCCCTCTGCTGCCAATGGCATCCAGGGCGCCCACCTTGGTGAGGCTCTCCAGGGAGCGCCGGTTGACGCTTCCCAGGTCTGCCCGACGGCAGAGGTCATCGATCGAGCGATATGGGCCGTTCCGCTTTCTCTCCTCCACTAAGGGAGCTATGGCCATGCGCCCCACGTTCTTCACGGACGCCAAGCCGAACCTGATGGCGGAGCTTCCGTCCGAGCTCACATCTATGGAGAAGTCAGCCTCGCTGCGGTTCACATCCGGGGGCAGCACGGGGATGCCGAGTCGAAGACACTCGGTAACATCGCTGGCTATCTTGTCACCCTGGCCGGCGTGGGCGTTCATCACCGCCGACATGTACTCTTCCGGGTAGTTTGCCTTGAAGTAGGCTGTCCAGTAGGCGATCGTGGCGTAGCTCACGCTGTGCGCCTTGTTGAAGGCGTACCCGGCAAAGGGCTCCACAAGCTGGAACACCTCTTCCGCCAGGTCCCTTGAAAACCCCTTGGCGATGGCCCCCTCCACAAACTTCTCGTTCTCGCGCTGCATCACCTCCGGGTTCTTCTTCCCCATTGCCTTGCGCACTACGTCCGCTTCCCCAAGCGAGTAGCCGGCAAATGCCTGGGCTATGAGCAAGACCTGGTCCTGGTACACGATGACGCCATACGTCTCCTCCAGGATGTCCTTCATTGTGGGGTGCGGATAGCGTATGGGCGCTCTGCCGTGCTTGGCGTCTATGAAAGTGTCGATGTGCTCCATGGGACCCGGGCGGTACAGGGCGATCATGGCCGATACGTCGCCCAGGGAGGTGGGCTTCAGCTTCTGGATGTACCTGCGCATCCCGCCGCCCTCCAGCTGGAATACGCCGGTGGTCTCGCCGGAGGAGAGGAGGGCAAAGGTCTTCTCGTCGTCCAGGGGGATGCGGCCAAAGTCCAAACGTACGCCTCTGCGATTGGCGACGGTGGCCCTGGCCTGCGCCAGGATGGTCAGATTGGTCAGGCCCAGAAAGTCCATTTTGAGAAGCCCCAGCTTGGCAATGGGGTCCATTGGGAACTGGGTCATAGCCATGTCCTCGGAGGAGTCCCCGCGGATTGGGCGTTGCAGGGGGAGATACTCAGCCAGGGGTTCCCTGGTGATGACAACCCCGGCCGCATGAGTGCTGGCATGGCGCACCACTCCCTCCAGGTGGGTTGCCGTATCCACCAGGTTCTTCAGGGTGGCGTCCGCTTCATACACCTCCTTGAGCTCCGGGCCGGTCTCAAGGGCTTCCGCCAGCGAGTGAGCTCTGGGCGGAATGAGCCGTGCGACCCTGTCAACGTCGGAGTAGGTCATTCCAAGGGCGCGGCCGGTGTCGCGGATGGCCGCCTTGGCTCCCAACGTCCCAAAGGTGATGATCTGGGCGACGTGGTCGCCGCCGTACTTGCGCCTTACGTAGGTTATGACCTCTTCCCGGCGATCGTCCTGGAAGTCCATGTCTATGTCCGGCATCTCCCGCCGCTCCAGGTTCAGAAAACGCTCGAAGACCAGGCGATGCTGAAGGGGGTCTATGTCCGTGACGCCCAGGCAGTAGAGCACCAGGCTGGCGGCTGCGCTGCCCCGGACGCCAAAGAGGATACCGTTCTCGCGAGTAAACGCGGCGATGTCCCACACAACCAGCATGTAGTTGTCGAACTGCGTCTTCTCGATGACGTCCAACTCATAATCCAGTCGCCTTTGCGCCTCCGGGGACGGGTCCCCGTACCGTCTTATCAGCCCTTCCTGGCAGAGCTTGGCCAGGTACTCCCCGGGGCTCATGCCGTTGGGCGTCCTGTATTCGGGCAGGTGGATCTGGTTGAAGTCCATCTCCAGGTTGCACATCTCTGCTATTCGCTGGGTGTTCGTCACGGCCTCCGGCTGGTCGGCGAACAGGTCTTGCATCTCCTGGGCGCTCCTGAGGTAGTAGGAGTCGTCGGACATCTTGAGACGCTTGTCGTCGTGGATGTTGGTGTTGGTATGGATACATATGAGGATGTCCTGGTAGGGCGCGTCCTCGCGATAGATGTAATGGCAGTCGTTGGTTGCCACCAGGGGCAGGCCGGTCTCGCGGGCAAGCTCTAGGAGCGCCTTGTTGAGGCCGATCAGGTCGGGAAGGTTCTCGTGGTGTTGCAGTTCCAGGAAGAAGTGGTCAAAGGTGTCCCGGTACCACAGGGCGGCCTCCTCGGCCTCCCGGACGCGTCCCTCCAGGAGCAGCCGCGGCACCTCGGCGGTGGGACACCCGGAGAGGGCTATCAGCCCCTTGCCGTACTCCCGCAGAAGCTCTCTGTCCACGCGAGGCTTGTAGTAGAACCCCTCAAGGTGCGCCTTGGAGGAGAGTTGCAGGAGGTTGCGGTATCCCTGCTCATTGCGCGCCAGCAGAAGGAGATGGTGTGGGCTTTTGTCCGCCGGCGTCTTGCTATGGCGGCTCCCCTGGGCAAGGTACGCCTCCAGCCCAATGATGGGCTTGATGCCCGCTTGCTTGCACTCCGTGTAGAACTCGATTGCCCCGTAGAGTCCGCCGTGGTCGGTGATGGCAAGGGCTTCCATACCAAGCTCCTTGGCGCGTTGCACCATTGGCGGAATCTGGCTGAGGCCGTCCAGAAGGCTGTATTCGGTGTGATTGTGGAGATGAGTAAACAAGATGTCCCTGGCGGGGGCCGGCTAAAGCCACCACAGCAAAAGTATAGTGTTCACAGATTATAGCACCCGCGGAACCTGACGGCACAAGATGTTGTGGGGCTATTCTTCTTCGGATTTAGCGCCCATGCACCAACGCGGCCGGGACCCAGGGCCGTTTCCATGGGATGGTTGAGGAAAGCCGGAGCGGTCTCAAGCAGGAGATTGGAGTTGATCCGGGTGTGGGTGACAACCTCGCAGTTAGCAGCCCCCAGCCCTATCGCCCCTTGTACACCGGCCTGCGCTTCTCTATGAACGAGCGGACGGCCTCCACCGCGTCCTCGCTGTCTCCCAACGCGGCATTAACCTCGCCCTCCCTCTCCAGCGCTCTCCCCAACTCCTCCTCGCTCTCGTAGAGAAGCTCCCTGGTGGAGCGGACGCATAGAGGGGGGTTGGAGGCGATTTCCAGCGCCAAGGTCATGGCCTCATCCATCAGCCTGTCTGCGGGGACCACTCTGTTGACCAACCCGCTTTGCAAGGCCCAATGGGCATCATAGATGTTGCCCGTCAGAGCCATCTCCAGGGCGACTCCCAGCCCCACCAGCCGAGGAAGCGTGTAGGACGCTCCCGCGTCCGGCGCCAGCGAGCGCTTGACGAAAAGGCACGAGAACGTGGCTTCCTCAGATGCGAGCCGTATGTCGCAGGCCAGGGCGATAGACAGGCCCGCTCCCGCCGCCACGCCGTTTACCGCCGCGATAACCGGCTGGGCGCTGTGGCGTATTCGAGAGCTCAACGCGGTCAGGCTGCTCTCCGGAGGGATGTGGGAGGAAGGCGGGCTGCCATCCAATAGCTCGTTGACGTCGGCTCCGGAGCAGAAGCCGCGGCCTGCGCCGGTCAGTATCACAACGCGGACGTCTTGCTCGTTGGATATATCGCCCAGGACCGAGTGAAGCTCCGCGGCCATCTGAGCGTTCACAGCGTTCAGCTTTCCCGGCCTATCCAGAGTAACGGAGGCTACGGGACCGTTGACCTCCGTCCTCACCAGTTCGTAGCGTCCAATTGCCATGTTGACGTACCTGCTCCAGAGTAGATAGGGGATATCCATCACGGAAAAAGCGGCTGACGGCAACGAAATCCGCAGATCTGCGCTGGATGGCTGGTACAGGCCACCGATTGGCAGCCTCGAAAGGCCGGACTACCCTACGACAGATGCATTGCGGCCCCGACCTGTGAACACGGAGACACCCACCTTGGGCAGAAACAACGACCGGAGATGTTGTCAGCTGTCTCTTAAGAGAAGCCGTTGAGTAGTAACAAAGGACGCCTGTATCCCGTGCCCGCAGGGGGCGTCCTTTGCTACAGCTTGCAGACTATGCTTTGCCTATTCTGAACATCTTGGTGCTGCATACTGGGCAAACACCCTGCGTCGCCGGGCGGCCGTTCTTCATGGTGATGGCTTCGGTCTGGCTCATCTCCTGCTGAGAACGGCACTTCACGCAATAACCCTGCATGGGTCACCTCCGTGTCTGAGTTGTGCCTATTCTACACCATGAAAAGGGGTTAGTCACCCCATTTAGCCAGAGAAGTTGGGCTTTTTTGCGCCTCAGCAGGGACGGGAGCCTGACCGCCCCCATGATAAAGGGTTGAGATTGCACAAGAAGAGGGAAGGCGAAGGTGTATCTGAGGAGCCCAGCGCTCGCGTTGAAGGTTGCGTTACGGGATGGAGGCCGGCTTCCAAACGGACGTTATTGCTGCGATACGCGGGCGCTCGCGGCTAGTGGTTGCCGTCTGCCACGATGTCCGACTCCTCGCCAAGCAGTAGCCAGGGCTCGCCCCACTGGTCCGGGCTTTCGGCGCTCCAATCCTCGTCGCGGCTCTCGCGCTTCAAGCGGATACCCCAATCTCCGCCATATAGCAGATACGCGCTCCCAGCGCCGGAGTCGGAGACTCTGACGTAGTAGGCAGGACAGGGGGCGCCGCCGTCCTCACTCTGCCAACCTGTGACCCGGTGCAGCTCCTCAGGCCAGTGGGGGCCTGCGATTCTCACCTGTGACACACCTGTGGGCAGGCCCAGCTTCTGATACGTCATCAGCGGCAGGCCCGGACAGTTGTCGTTCTCCTCAACCTCCAGTGAGATGAACCCATAGCTGTCCATACCTACCCCTGCCCTGGCCCGTAGCCCAGCTTTTCCAGCTCCGCCCGCAGGGTGGCAAGCCAGTCCTCCAGTGGGACGGACTCAGGCACAACTATCTCGACCTCTCCGGTGGGCAGTTCTCTCACGGCTCCAGGGTCCTCTTTACCCAGGGGAACGGAGATGGACTCCCTGTC
The DNA here is from genome assembly GCA_965247645.1 of Dehalococcoidia bacterium. Taxonomy (GTDB): domain Bacteria; phylum Chloroflexota; class Dehalococcoidia; order Lucifugimonadales; family UBA2985; genus JAPPHY01. The sequence goes on along the minus strand of OZ252024.1, from coordinate 339,072 downwards.
TATTCCCAAGTCGTCTGTGACCTCAAAAATGAGGCCCATGTCACGCATTCCTATGATGTTTTCTGTCATTGTCGCTAATCAGGACTGACGTATTCCCGAAGGTTCCCGGCCTGTCCGGACCCGCGCTTGAGGTGGCCCACACGCCGGACCCAAGTCAATTGTATCTTAGTGGGTAGATCACCGAGCGTCAACACGCGCGGTCCGGCCTCTCGTCCAGAAGCGCCCCTTTTGCGGTGTGCCCATATCGTTTATCATATGCTTGGTATACAGAGTATCGCAGAAGGCTGCGCCGAGGGGAACGTAGCTCCATCGGAGGTTGGCTGTGAGAGTCCGGCCCGTCAGCAAGCATGAGCGCGTGGAAGGCCAGGGGGACAACGTCCCTCCGGGCCAGTTCGTCACCGAGAAGTTCCCAGTCTTTACATACGGCGAAACTCCAGCGATTGACCTGAAGACGTGGAGTCTTCGCATATTCGGATGCGTGGAAAGGGAGGTGACGCTGGACTGGAAGCGGTTTACGGACCTCCCTCAAATAGCCGTGACCGCGGATTTTCACTGCGTCACCCGGTGGAGCCGCCTGGGCAATCTCTGGGAGGGAGTGGCCTTCAAGGAGGCGGTGAGGCCGTCCAGGGCAAAGCCCGAGGCGAGGTACGTAACCATTCATTGCTACGGAGGCTATACCACCAGCCTGTCCGTGGACGCTCTGATGGACGTCTACGCGATTCTTGCGCGCTGCCACGACGGCAAGCCTCTGTCCACGGACCACGGCGGACCTGTGCGCCTGGTGGCGCCAAAGCGATACGGCTGGAAGAGCGCCAAGTGGGTGAACGGGCTGGAGTTTATGGTACAAGACAGGCTGGGCTTCTGGGAGCGGCGGGGTTACAACAGCAACGCAGACCCCTGGAAGGAGGAGCGGCTATGGTATGGCGTGAAACTGCCGGAGTAAGGCCGGTGGAAGCCGGACGGGCAGGACACCCTTGAGAACGGGATATTTGCACTGCATCGGCGGCGCCAGTGGAGACATGCTGCTGGGCGCGCTGGTAGACGCGGGGCTGCCTCTCGACGAGCTGAGAGGCGAGCTTGCCAGGCTTCCGATCACGGGGTACTCGGTCAACGCCTCCATCGCCCAGCGGGGTGTCATACGCGGGACGCACGTCTCCGTAGACCTTGATCCGCAGGCCAAGACGGGCTGCTCCATACAGGACTTCCTGGACATGGTTGAGGCGAGCGGCCTCTCACGCTCAGTAAAGGAGAAGTCGCAAAGGGTTCTTGAGCGGCTGGAGGCAGCGGAGTCCAGGGTGCATGGGAAGGATCACGAGCTCCAGGAGTTGGGCGACATAGACACTATCATCGATGTCGTGGGTGTGGCGGCCGGCCTGGAGCTGCTTGGCATCGACAAGCTCTACTCCTCGCCGCTGCCCACCGGATGGGGCGTCATTTCCACAAGAAAGGGCGCGTTACCCGTGCCCGCGCCTGCCACCGTGGAGCTTATGACCGATGCGAAAGCCAGGGTGGCGCCCCCGGAAGGCCCATACCTGAAGGCGGGAGAGCTTGTCACGCCCACCGGCGCAGCCCTCATCACCACCCTCGCCTCCTTCAATGCCCCGGTTCTCACACTGGAGCGCGTGGGCTACGGCCTTGGCTCCAGGGACAACCCTGACATCCCAAATGTCCTGGCCCTGTGGATAGGGGAGACCCATGAGAGCGATGCCCTCGCCCAGGTCTCCCTCATGGAGACGAACATCGACGACATGACTCCGGAGGTCCTTGGACACGTCCAGGAGGAGCTAATGCGCCGCGGGGCGCTGGACGCGTGGTTCACCCCAATCCAGATGAAGAAGAACCGGCCCGCGGTTACGCTCAGCGTACTCTCGCGGCCGCATATGGAGTCGGCGCTTGTCAAGGCCATAATGGAGGAGACCTCCACGCTTGGCGTGCGGGTACGCACGCTGAACCGTTACGAGGCGGAGCGGGAAGTAGTAGCCGTGGACACCTCCCTGGGCCAGGCCCGCGTCAAGGTAAAGAGGTTGGCGGGCAGTATAACAAGCCTCTCGCCCGAATTCGAGGACTGCAAGGAGATTGCCCAACGGGAGGGTCTGCCCCTGCAAGAGGTGTACCGGCGGGTGGAGAGGGACGCCAGGGCCGGCCTGGGCATTGAATAGATGGGAATTCTAGACATGACGGCCGGGGCGAACCGCCCTCTCCGGCCAGGAGGAGCATAGCCTGTGGATACCGCTCGCTCGGCTGAACTGTTCGCCCAGGCCCAGGCCCGGATACCGGGCGGGGTGAACAGCCCTGTCCGCTCCTTCAAGTCCGTTGGCGGGACGCCCCTGTTCATCCGGCGGGGCAAGGGCCCTCGCATATGGGACGCAGACGGCAACGAGTTCCTGGACTACGTGGGGTCGTGGGGCCCGCTCATCTTGGGCCACGCCCACGATGAGGTGGTGGAGGCCGTCCGATCCGCCTTGGAGAGCGGCCTCAGCTTCGGCGCGCCGACGGAGGGGGAGGTCGAACTGGCCGGCATAATTGCGGAGGCTTTGCCATCCATAGACATGGTACGCCTGGTGAACTCCGGTACGGAGGCCACCATGAGCGCCATACGGGCGGCCAGGGCGTTCACCGGTCGCAACAAGGTCGTCAAGTTCGCCGGCTGCTACCACGGCCACAACGACGGCCTGCTGGTGGAGGCGGGTTCAGGAGGGGCAACGTACAGCATCCCCAACAGCGCGGGCGTGCCGGAGGGTTACGCCCGTGAGACACTGGTCGCCGACTACAACGACGTTTACTCAGTGCAGCGCCTTTTCGACTCCCACCCCGGCGAGATTGCGGCGGTCATCCTTGAGCCGGTGGCGGCGAACATGGGCATTGTGCCCCCCGCGCCCAGCTTCCTTGAGGGACTGCGCCGGCTGACCACCGGCCACAACGCGTTGCTCATCTTTGACGAGGTGATAACCGGCTTCCGCGTGGCCTACGGCGGCGCGCAGATGCTGTACGGCGTAACCCCGGACCTCACATGCCTGGGCAAGATCATCGGGGGCGGGCTGCCGGTGGGGGCCTACGGCGGAAGGAGGGATGTCATGGAGGTGGTAGCGCCGCTGGGGGGTATGTACCAGGCGGGCACACTGTCCGGAAACCCGCTTGCGGTAACGGCGGGGATAGCAACTCTCAAGGCGCTTGCAAGGCCGGGCGCCTACGAGGGGTTGGAGTCCGCGGCGTCCAGGCTGGCCGACGGCCTCGCTGCGGCGGCCCTGAAAGCGGAAGTCCCCCTGACCATCAACCGGGTTGGATCTATAATGACCGCGTTTTTTAACAACGGGCCTGTGGAGAGCTGGGACTCCGTGGCTGCCAGCGATAGGGAGAGGTACGCCGCATTCTTCCACCTCATGCTGGAGGGTGGGGTATACCTGGCCCCTTCGCCCTTCGAGGCCGCCTTTATCTCCACCGCTCACACGCCGGAAGACATAGACGCGACCCTGGAGGCGGCAGAGTACGCCCTGGCCAGGGTCTAACGCCGGAATACCCATCATCATAGGAGACGCACAATGAGAGATAGCTTTCTTGGGTTAGAAGAACTGGGACGCGGCGATACATGGCGGTCAGCGGCCGCAGAGTTCATAGCCACTTTCCTGTTTATTTTTATAGGCGCAGGCGCCGTGGTAAGTCTGGGAATATTCAGCTTCGAGCAAGGCGGGGACCTTGGCGGCAGCCTTGTGGCCATCGCCATGGCTCACGGACTGGCAATCGCCATCCTGGTTTCAGCCACCGCCAACCTCTCTGGAGGCCACATTAACCCCGCGGTCTCCGTAGCTGCCGTCCTGACGCGCAAGATAAGCCCCACCAGGGGCGGATTGTACGTCATAGCCCAGGTAGTCGGCGCAATTCTGGGAGCTTTGCTGCTGAAGGCCATAATTCCCGACTCTCTGGAGGGAGGCCTGGGGTCTCACGCCATCATGTCGGACATGGGCGCTATGGGAGGACTGATTGTAGAGGTGGTGCTGACCTTCGTCCTGGTCTTCGTGATATTCGCCACCGCAGTCGACCCCAAGGGACCCAAGCACTTGGCGCCCTTTGCGATAGGGGGAGCCGTGCTGGTGATACACCTAGTGGCAGTCCCCCTTACGGGAGCCTCCGTGAACCCTGCACGCACCATTGGGCCGGCTCTGGCCGCCGGACAGTGGGCGGACCACTGGGTCTACTGGGCAGGTCCCTTGCTGGGCGGCTCAATCGCGGGAATTCTCTACCAGCTCGTCTTCATGCAAGAAGAGGAGGATTATTAACAGGCGCCTTTGATAGACCTTTGCGTGACGCCTGCGGGATCAAAGAGGCGCCTTCCGCCGGAGACGGGGGAAGGTTGGATGCTGCTCCGGACTTGACCAGGGAACGGTGGCAAACATTGGAGCGTCCCCGATAGCCGGTCGCAATCTTCACACTTTTCCCAAAACTTCTTCAAACTCTCTTCAAAAATTGCTGGTATAACTGGTATATCAGAAAGGGAAAGGAGCGATTGCTCATGAGAAAACGTTGGTTGTTTGCTCCAGCGCTGGTGGGGGCGCTTGCCATTAGCCTCACCGGCCTGGCATTTCTGCCCCAGGTGGATGAGGAAAGGGGCGATTCTCGCTTCGGGGATTTCGCCGCCAGGGTAGCCTCTATCCTGGGCCTGGAGACCGACACGGTGCAGGACGTTATGCAGCAGGCGAAGCAGGAATTGGCGGCGGAGGGGCTTCAGGAAAACCTGGACGCAATGGTGGCAAGCGGCAAGATTACCCAGGCGGAGGCGGACGAGTACAATGCTTGGGTAGAGGCCAAGCCGGAGGGCAGTTTCTGGGGCTTCAAGCCACGGGGAATCGACGCAGACGAGCTTCAGGAAAAGCTGGACGCTATGGTAGCCGGCGGCGAGATAACCCAGGAGAAGGCCGACGAGTACATAGCCTACGTGGACTGGATAGAGTCCAGGCCGGAGAGCTTCGACCAATTCTACCCCGGCCACAGAGGCAAGGGCTTCGCGAGGGGTTGGGGACGCGGCTACGACAGAGAGTTCTGCAAGGACAAGGGCGCCCACGAGGAGGACAAGGACACCGACTCAGCAGCAACGCTTGCGTCGGCATAGCACGGCGCCGTCAGGCCATACGTGGGGGGGGCGGGGCTTGATTGCCCCGTCCCCCGACGAGTTGCAAAGGAAAGAGGTCATGGGCAGCACTATACTGGTAGTCGAAGACGACCCCGGAACGCAGGAAATTGTTGAGATGTACCTGCGGCGCGACGGCCATAAGGTGGTAAGGGCACTAGACGGCATTGAGGGGTTGCGACTGGCCAAGGAGGCGCATCCTAATCTTGTGGTCCTAGACCTGATGCTGCCCGGCCTGGACGGCCTGGAGGTCTGCCGCGCTCTGAGAGCAGAGTCGGAGGTGCCCGTAGTGATGCTCACCGCCCGCGTCGAGGAGGAGGACCGCCTGGCCGGGCTGGACATTGGCGCCGACGACTACCTCACCAAGCCCTTCAGCCCCAGGGAGCTGGCCGCCAGGGTGCGCGCGGTGCTCCGCCGCACAGCCGGGGACGCCCTTGAGCAGGGGCCGGCAGAACTGGCCTGTGGCGGCGTCCGGATGGACCTAAAGCATCACGCCGTGTACGCCAACGGCGCGCAGATAACCCTCACTCCCACGGAGTTCCGCCTGCTGGCGATGCTCATACGGGAGCCGGGCAGGATATTCACCCGGGAGCAGATAATAGACCGGGTATTCGGCTACGACTTCGACGGCTTCGACAGGACCGTCGACGCACACGTCTCCAACCTACGGCGCAAGCTGGGGGCAAACGGCAAGGGTTCCGGCAACATCCATACCGTCTACGGCGTAGGATACAGGTTCGGCAATGGCTAGCTGGTTCTTCAGCCTCCAGTTCAGATTGATAGCGGCCTTTGCCCTGGCGCTGACCCTCGCGCTGACGAGCGTCAGCATGTACGTGGGTTACACGGCCAAGCTGGCAACTGAGCAGTTCGAGAGGGACACCGAGAAGGCGAGAGCCGAGCGTATGGGGCAGTTTGTCACCAACTACTACAGAGCCACCAAAGGATGGGGAGGGTTGCAGCCCGCCATCGAGCAGGCCAGCGCCCTCTATGGCAGGCGCATTGTGGTCAAGGACACGGAGGGCGACGTGATTGCCGACTCGCACAAGGCGTTTAGCTTCTACAATAACAAGCCCGTGACGGGAAGCCCCAGCCTGCCCGTTCTGAGCAGTGGGCGCGAGGTGGGCTCCGTAGCATTGGCCGGCATCGCTGTGCCCCTGGAGGTCCCGGAACCCTCGGTTTCCATACTCGCCGCGGCGCTGAACAGGTCGCTGCTGTGGACCGGACTGGCGGCGGGGATCGGCGGCGTACTGCTGGTCTCCCTGCTGTCCCGCCAGGTTCTTGCGCCAGTGAGGTCTCTTAGCTCGGCGGCGCGGCTTCTGGGCAGAGGAGACCTTTCCCAGAGGGTATCCACCCAGGGCAGGAACGAGATCTCCCACCTTGGCCGCACGTTTAACTCAATGGCTGAGGACCTGGAGAAGGTGGAGCAGCAGCGAAGAAGCATGATGGCAGACGTGGCCCATGAGCTCAGGACGCCCCTCTCCAACATTCAGGGCTACCTTGAGGCGGTGCGGGACGGCCTGCTTCAGCCGGACAACCACACCATTGACACCATACACCAGCAGGCAATGCACCTTGCCCTCCTGGTGGAAGACCTGCGTCTGCTGGCCCTGGCAGAGACGGGCGCCCTGCGCCTGAACATGGAGCCGGGCTCTCTTGAGCAGGTACTGGAAAAATCGATGCAGGCCGTCCGGCCCCGCGCCGAAGCCGACAGCATCGCCATGTCCCTGGAGGTCCAGCAGGACTTCCCGCTGGTGGAGATGGACAGGACGCGCATGGCCCAGGTGGTGGGCAACCTGCTGGAGAACGCCATCACTCACACCCCCAGGGACGGCCGGGTAGCCGTCAGCGCGGAGGTGACCGCCGCCGGATGGGCCAGGGTGACGGTAGCTGACACCGGGGCCGGCATCCCCGCGGACGACCTGCCCCAGGTGTTCGAGCGTTTCTACAGGGCAGACCCTTCCAGGACGCGGTCTACCGGCGGCGCTGGGTTGGGGCTGACCATCGCCAAGCAGCTGGTGGAGGCCCACGGAGGCGCAATCCACGCCGAGAGCGAACCCGGAAAGGGCAGCCGCTTCGTATTCGAGTTGCCCACGGCGGCGTCCTCCACAGGCCGAGAGTAAACCAGTTGACTACTGCATGACAGGAGCTGTCAATTAACCGATACCAAGGAGGCACAGGATGAGCAAACTCAATTCACAGGTTTCACTACCAGTATGGCTAATCGCCCTTGGAGCGCTGCTGGCGCTGCTTAGCATAGCAGGCGTGGCAAGCGGCGCAGCGCCGGGCTTCGGCTCCGGGGTGGTGTCGGCGTCGCCCGTCCTGTACGACGAACAGGTGGTGGTGTCGATATTCGATAGGTCGGATCCCGCCGTGGTAACAGTTAAAACGACCCGCGAGAGCGCAAGCCGGTTCGGGTTCATCATCCCGCAAGACGGGCAGGGATCCGGGTTCCTGGTGGACGCGGAAGGCCATATCCTCACCAACTACCACGTAGTGCAGGACGCCACAAGCATCAGCGTGACCATTGCAAACGGTGATGTGCTGGAGGCAGAGCTCGCGGGCAGCAGCCATGCGGATGACATAGCCCTCCTTAAGGTGGATGCCGAGGCCGTGGCGGGAATCACGCCACTGAAGCTGGGGGATTCCGCCGCAGTCAAGCCGGGGCAGATGGCCATAGCCCTGGGCAGCCCCTTTGGCCTGGATAACTCCATATCCGTAGGCGTGGTGAGCGGAGTGAACCGCAGCCGCGCCGGGGCCGGGTCCCTTCACCGGCTCATAACCGGGATGATCCAGACGGACGCCTCCCTGAACCCCGGAAACTCCGGAGGCCCGATGCTGAACTCCCTGGGAGAGGTGGTTGGGATCAACACCTCCGTGGAGGTCTCACCTATCACCGGCTCTATAGGGGTAGGCTTTGCCGTGCCCATAAACACGGCAAAGGACCTCATGGCCCAGTTTGTACAGGGTGAGACGGTAAGGCGGCCCTGGGTGGGCATAAGCGGCGCGGCTCTGACCCCCGGCATCGCCGAAGTCCTGGGACTTGAAGTCTCAAAGGGAGTATACGTAACCACTGTGGAGGAGGGGAGCCCGGCCGAAAAGGCAGGCCTGGTCGCAGACGGGGCTGGGAACGGTGAGGCCAGTGGCGACGTTATCACGGCTGTGGACGGCAAAGACGTGGCGTCCGTGGAGGATATCGTGATACATCTGAACAGCCTTGCTCCGGGCGATTCGGTGTCTCTGACGCTGCTGCGAGAGGGGGAGACCATTCAAGTGAACGTGGCGCTGGGGGAGTGGCCTGGGATTAGTAACTAGGGACCTGCCACAGTTCCAACATCCGGGTGATGCGACTGTAGGGGCGGTTCGCGAACCGCCCCTACAGTCGTTCTCGCGCCCCCACCGTCATTCCCGCCTCCGAGCGGGAATCCAGAGGAGCCGCCGGGTCTGACGGGCCCGGCGGCTCCTTGTTAGCTAGACCTCCCGGTACTCACCCTCTATGGTGCCCTCAGGCGGAGGCTCCGATTCATAGCCGCCTGCTGCCTCGCCGGGCGCGGCGCCGGTCGGGCCGCCTGCCTGGCTGTACACCGCCTGTCCTACCTTCTGCAGCGAGGCTTGAAGCTCCTGCACCTTCTGGTTTATCAAAGCCGTGTCCTCACCCTGAAGGGCCTCTCTTAGCTGGGCGATCTTGCCCTCAAGCTCCTCCTTCAGGTCCGCGGGCACATTCTCTCCCTGGTCCCTGAGCAGCTTCTCGGCATTATAGGCCGCGCTTTCCGCCGTGTTGCGGGTCTCGACCTCATCTTTGCGTCGTCTGTCTTCGTCGGAGTACCTGGCCGCGTCCTCCATCAGGCGGTCTATCTCCTCTTTGCTCAGGCCTGAGCTTGCCGTAATGGTGATACGCTGCTCCTTGCTTGTGGCCTTGTCCTTAGCGGATACGTTGAGAATCCCGTTGGCGTCTATGTCAAAGGTAACGTCTATCTGTGGGAGCCCCCTGGGAGCCGGAAGGACGCCATCCAGCATGAAGCGGCCAATGGACTTGTTGTCCGCGGCCATTGGCCTTTCGCCCTGCAGGACGTGGACCTCCACGCTGGTCTGCCCGTCCGAGGCGGTGGTGAAGGTCTCCGTCTTGGCCGTGGGAATGGTGGTGTTGCGATTGATCAAAGCCGTGGTAACCCCGCCCAGCGTCTCAATGCCCAGGGTCAGTGGGGTCACGTCCAGCAGGAGGATGTCCGTCACGTCGCCCTGGAGCACTCCCGCCTGAATGGCTGCCCCGGCAGCAACCACCTCATCCGGGTTGACTCCCTTGTGAGGCTCCCTGTCAAAGAGTTCCTTCACCTTTTCCACCACCGCAGGCATTCGAGTCATACCTCCCACCATAACCACCTCGTCTATCTGATCCCGCGTCAGGCCGGCGTCGGCCAGGGCCTGCTTGCACGGGGCGGCCGTGCGGTCTATCAGGTCTCCCACCAGCTGCTCCAGCTTTGACCGGGTGAGGCTCATGGACAGGTGCTTGGGGCCGGAGGCGTCCGCGGTGATAAACGGGAGGTTGACTTCCGTCTGCATCACGTTGGAAAGCTCCATCTTGGCCTTCTCAGCGGCCTCCTTGAGACGTTGCAAGGCCATGCGGTCCTGTTTCAGGTCTATGCCCTGCTCACGTCTGAACTCATCGCATATCCAGTCCATGATACGCTGATCGAAATCGTCTCCGCCCAGTAGGGTATCGCCGTTGGTGGCCTTGACCTCAAAGACTCCTTCCCCTATCTGGAGAACGGAGACGTCAAAGGTGCCTCCTCCCAGGTCGTATACGGCAATGATCTCGTCGCCCTTCTTGTCCAGGCCATAGGCCATAGAGGCCGCGGTGGGTTCGTTGATGATACGCAGGACGTCCAGGCCTGCTATCCTGCCGGCGTCCTTGGTAGCCTGCCTCTGGCTGTCGTTGAAGTAGGCGGGCACGGTGATGACCGCCTGGGTTATCCTCTCTCCCAGCTTGGCCTCTGCGTCCTGCTTGAGCTTTTGCAGGATCATGGCCGAGACCTCCGGCGGAGAGTAGCTCTTGCCGGACATTGCCACCTGGCAGTCACCGTTGGAGGCCCTGACCACCTTGTAGGGCAGGCGCGTCATGGCCGCCTGGATCTCCGGGTCATCGTATCTACGACCCATGAGCCGCTTGATGGAGAATACGGTGTTCTCCGGGTTTGTGATGGACTGCCGCTTGGCGATGAGGCCGGTGTATCGCTCGCCGGTGCCGGAGTGTACGGCCACAACCGATGGAGTGACGCGGGCGCCTTCGCTGTTCTCCAGCACCTGCGCCTCGCCCACCTCCATAACGGCCATACACGAGTTGGTTGTTCCCAAGTCTATACCTAGTACCTTTGGCATTTAATCCGTCTCCTTCCTTGAAGATTCATCCTCTTTTCTCTTTGAGACCGTTACCTGAGCAGGGCGCAGCACCCATCCGTGCAGCTTGTATCCCTCTCTTACCACGGTCATAACTCTGCCCTCTTCATGGTCCTCGCTCACCTCGTATGAGACGGACTCATGCTCCAGGGGGTCAAAGGTCTTGTCCAGTGCCTCTATCCGAGTCATACCGAAGGACTCCAGGACGCTCCGGAGATTGCGGCCCACCAACTCCACCCCTGCCAGCCAGGAGCTAAGCGCGTTGTCACTGGGGATGTGCTGAAGGGCCCGCTCAAAGTCGTCCAGGACGGGCAGCAGCCTTATAACCAGGTTGGCGTTGGCCCTCTTCTGCAGCTCTTCTCTCTCCTCTTCCACACGCCTCTTGTAGTTCAGTGAGTCGGCCTGTACCCGTTGGAGCAGATTGCGGAATTGCTCCACCTCTCGTTGGGCCTCCTCCAGCAGCGCTTGTCTCGCGTCTGCTTCGGCGTCCATACCCGCCTCCGCCTCACCACGCTCCCTTTGCTCCTCCATACTCATAGACCTCCACTCCTGATTTATGCTACACCCTTGGAAGGTTATCGGGAAATACGCCATCCAGCCCCTTCAGCATCTCGTCAAGCTCCCGCTCCATGGTGTGACTCAACGGCTCCGTCTGGGACATCGCCTGCACCCTTTCCCTGAGAGCCATGATGCGATTGACCAGGGACAAGGCAAAATCCACTCCTGCGAGGTTCATGCCAAGGTTGTCCACCATGTACTTTATCAATCGTATGCGAAAGACGTCCTCCGCGGAGTAGAGGCGGAGCATCCCGATGCTTCTGGTCGGCGTCACCAGGCCCAGGCGCTCGTACTTCCTGAGAGTCTGTGGGTGCATGTTCAGGATACGGGCAGCCACGCTGATTACGTAGACTCCGCCTCCCATATCCACGCCGTCCGGCGACGGCGGGTAGGGCGCCCCGGGACGGTCCTGAGGTTTCCCGTTGGACCTCTCACGCGGGACGGGCGCCGGAGCCTCCGCCTCGCCCTGTCCCAGTGGCGGGGGTATGGCGGGGCCTCTATTTGTCGCGCGTTTCTGGTCGAACCGCTGCACTCTGCTCCTCCACGAACCGGCTCCGGCCCGCTATACCATTGTACCCGGAGCCGGAAGTATTTGCCTTTACGGCCTGCCGTATAGCGGGCCGCTTGATGAAATCCGTTTGAGTGTAGTATAGGGCTTGATATTAAGCGTGTCAAGTATTATAATGTCCACAGGCTCAATAGACTATCTTCAAACTCTCTTGACGATTTGTTCGTATAGTATATTGGGTTAGCGGGCCAAGAAAAAACATCGAAGGGAGGGAAGTGAAATGTTGATGCTGAAAGAGTGCCCTCGGTGTCGTGGGGACCTGTGCTTGAACAGTGATACCTACGGGTTTTACACGGAGTGCATCCAGTGCGGGTACATGAAGGACATAGAAACAGACCCCAGATCCCGCCGCCTGGACACCCGCAAGGCTGAAAAGCAGGCCGCCTGAGCGCGGCGCCCGGATGTGCTATGCCTTGAGCTTGAGAGCGGCGTTGAGGCTGCCTGTGCGGAACCCGGCCAGGTCCAGGGTAACGTACAGGTAGCCTATGGCTCTCATATCCGAGACCAGCTTCTCCCGCACCCCGGGCCTGAGCAGCGGCATCATGTCCGAAGGCTCCACCTCAATGCGGGCAATGGTATCATGGTGGCGCACCCTGAACTGGCGAAGTCCCAACTCCTTGAGGCGCTCCTCCGCCTGCGCAATGCGATCCAGGGCCTCTATCGACACCGGAGCGCCGTAGGGTATACGAGAGGATAGGCACGGCTGAGCGGGCTTATCCCAGGTGGATAGGCCGCGCAGCCTGGATAGGACGCGGATGTCATCCTTGGAAAGCCCTGCCTCTACCATTGGGTTGCGAACGCCGTACTCTTGGCCGGCCTTGAGGCCGGGGCGAAAGTCCTTGAGGTCGTCCATATTGGTCCCGCTGGCTACCCAGGCGAGTCCCTCCTCGGCGGCCAAGGGTTGCAGCCAGGTGTAAAGCTCCAGCTTGCAGAAGTAGCACCTTCGAGGGTCGTTAGCGGTGTATCGCGGGTCAAGCAGTTCCTGGGTCTGGATGACCCGGTGGCGCAGATTCAGCTCGCGGGCCGTCGCCACCGCCTCCTCCAAGTCGGATGGCGCCATGCTGGGGGATGAAGCGGTCACCGCCAGGATTCGCTCGCCCAGGACATCGTGAGCGGTGGCTGCCAGGAAGGTACTATCCACCCCCCCGGAGTATGCCACTACAGTCGAACCCATCTCCCGGAGGATGTTCTTCAGGTGGTCCAGCTTCTCCTGTAGCTCTTGCTCCACTGCGGCCATTCGCGCTTATCCCTGCCTGTAGTCGCTGCCAAAACTGTCCGGTGGCAACTGTGTCGGACATGCTCAGCATAGACCCAATTGCCCTGACAATCAACTACTCCGCCGGGCCGGCGCGGCCTCCATCCAGTCCGGGGTGCGATGGAAATGCCAAGCTCAGCCCCTCCGCAATTGTCTTAGCCCCGAGCGTCCTCATACCTGAAGGCGTATCCACGGACCTGAAGGCAGACTCCGGGCCAAGGCAGATGTCAAATCCCATGCGCTCCAGCTCAGCCAGCCGCCTGGGCGTCTGGGATACTCCCCGCAGCTCTCCTCCAAGTCCAATCTCCCCCAGGGCGGAGGCGCTTTCAATCAACGGGGTATTTCGGAAGCTGGAGACTAGGGCCAGCGCCATGCCAAAGTCGACTGCCGGCTCCGTGGCCTTGAACCCTCCGGCCACGTTGACGATGATGTCCTGGCCCGACAGGTGTATGCCCGCTCGCTTGACCAGCACGGCAATCACCATGAGGAGGCGTCCCGTATCCACGCCGTTGGACACTCTCCGGGGCGTGGGCAGGAACGAGGGCGTAGTAAGGGCCTGTATCTCCACCAGCAGGGGGCGGGTCCCTTCCATAACCGACACGACCACGGATCCTACGGCGTTCATGTCTCTGGAGGCCAGGGCCACCTCCGAAGGGTTCAGCACCTCAGTAAGCCCCTTGTCTCCCATCTCAAAGACCCCTACCTCATGGGTTGCGCCAAAGCGGTTCTTCTCTCCCCTAAGGAGTCGATACGCGCCCAGGTTGTCACCCTCCAGGTACAGAACTACGTCCACCATGTGCTCCAGCGTCCGCGGCCCGGCCAGGTTTCCCTCCTTGGTCACATGGCCTGTGACCAGGATGGGCGTCCCACTGGCCTTGGCGATGCGCATGAGAGCGAGTCCGCACTCCCTCACCTGCCCAATGGTGCCCGGTCCCGCAGGCTGATCTGAGAATGATACAGACTGGATGGAGTCTACCACCGCCAGGGTAGGGGAGAGGCGGTCCAGATGGTTGAGGATGGAGGCCATGTCGGTTTCCGCCAGTACGTGCACCCCACGGCCGTCTATCCCCAATCGGTCCGCCCTTAGCTTGATCTGCTGCGCCGACTCCTCTCCTGAGACGTAGAGTACCGGCCCGGACCTCGCGGCAAGGGAGGCGCCCAACTGCAACAGCAGGGTGGACTTGCCGACGCCGGGGTCTCCTCCCACCACCACAAGAGACCCGCGGACCAGGCCGCCGCCGAGCACGCGGTTTGCCTCTCCCATGTCCAGCGCCAGCCTTGGGAAATCCTCCAAGGTCACCTGGGACAGCTCCTGGAAGCTCCCAGGCTCCGGCGAGAGCCAGGAGCCCCTTGCTGTTGCCGGGCTCCTGGTGGCTTCCACAAGGGTGTTCCACTCACCGCAGGACGGGCAGCGACCCTCCCAGCGCAGGGCTTCCGCCCCACACTCCCGGCACGAATAGAAGGTACGTGTCTGCTCTCTGCTCATCTCAGCTTCACGCGGCGGGATTCCAGGGGACGGGGCAACTCAACTGGGACACTGAGCCTGCGGCCTTGGGCGGGCGCTATGTTGTATAGGTCGCTTGCAGGCGCAGTTGGGGCAAGAAGACCGAAGGGAGAGGCCGTGGGCCTCTCCCTTCGAACTGCCTTTATGGGTCATTTCGTGTGGTCGGCCCGTGACAAGCTCTAGGGGAGGGCCGCCATTTCCTTGACATTAGCGGTGAACTTGCCGTCTGCCACGTCCACCACAATGACGGACCCGGCGCGCATCCGGCCGGCCAGAAACTCCTCGGACAGCATGTCTTCTATCTCGTCTTGAATGACGCGGCGGAGAGGCCTTGCGCCGAAGTTGGGGTCATACCCCTTGTCCGCCAAGAGTTCCTTGGCCTCCTGGGTCACTTCCATCTCAATGTTCATCTCCTTGAGCTGCTCCTGCACCTTGTTCAGCATCAGGTCCACTATCTGAATGATGTACTCTTTGTTCAGAGGGTGGAACACCACGCTGGCGTCTATCCGGTTCAGGAACTCAGGCCGGAAGAAGCGCTTGACCTCGTCCATGACCTTGCCCTTCATTCGCTCGTACTGCTGCTCCGAAGTTGAGGCCTCGTCCGTCTTCATGGCGAAGCCCAGGGAGGTGTCCCGCTTTATGAGGTCGGAGCCGATGTTGCTAGTCATAACGATGATGGAGTTGCGGAAGTCCACCCTGCGGCCCTTGGCATCCGTAAGGTGCCCGTCATCGAAGATCTGGAGCAGGATGTTGAAGACGTCCGGGTGGGCTTTTTCTATCTCGTCCAGGAGGATGGCGCAGTAGGACTTGCGGCGCACGGCCTCCGTTAGCTGCCCTCCCTCGTCGTAGCCCACGTAGCCGGGAGGAGCGCCCACCAGGCGGGCCACGGTATGCCTCTCCATGAACTCCGACATATCCAGGCGTATCATCGCGTCTTCGCTGCCGAACATGAACTCCGCCAGGGCCCTTACCAGCTCGGTCTTCCCCACGCCCGTTGGCCCCAGGAAGATGAAGCTGCCGATGGGTCTGCGCGGGTCCTTGATCCCCGCTCTGGCGCGGCGCACCGCCTTGGAGATCACGTTGATGGCTTCATCCTGGCCGATGATCCTGCTATGGAGCGCTCCCTCCATGTGCAAGAGGCGTTCCATGTCCTCCACGGCCAGGCGGGTGACCGGGATGCCAGTCCACATGCTGACCACCTCCGCTATGTCCTCCTCGGTTACCACAGGCTCGTTGTAACCGCTTTCGGACTGCCAGTCCTCCTCCATGTGCTCCAACTTGTCCGCCAGCTTCAACTCACGGTCCCGAAGCTCTGCGGCGTACTCGTACTGCTGCCCGGCTATGGCCTCGTCTTTCTCGCGCCTTACGTTCTCCAGTACCTTCATGGACTCCTTCATCGATAGAGGAGTGGAACTGGTGCGAATCCGTACCTTGGAGGCTGCCTCGTCCACTAGGTCTATGGCCTTGTCCGGCATGAAGCGGTCCGCTATGAACCGGGACGCCAGGGTGGCCGCGCTGTGCAGCGCCTCATCCGTGATGGTCAGGTGGTGATGCTCTTCATACTGGCCTTTTATGCCCTTCAGGATGGAGATGGTGTCCTCCGTGGAAGGCTCGTCTACGGTGACGGGCTGGAACCGGCGCTCCAGCGCGGAGTCCCTTTCCACGTACTTCCGGTAGTCGTTCAGGGTTGTGGCGCCGATGCACTGGATCTCTCCCCGCGAGAGGGATGGCTTCAGGATGTTGGCCGCATCCACCGCGCCCTCGGCCGCCCCCGCTCCCACCATGGTGTGCATCTCATCTATGAAGAGGACGCAGGTGGCCGAGGAGCGTATCTCATCAACAATCTTCTTAAGGCGTTCCTCGAACTCACCGCGATACTTGGTGCCGGCCACAAGCGACCCCATGTCCAGCGTAACCAGCCGTTTGCCCTGGAGGGTCTCCGGCACTTCACCGCTGATTATGCGCTGCGCCAGGGCTTCGACGATGGCCGTCTTGCCCACCCCGGGCTCGCCTATCAGGACGGGGTTGTTCTTGGTGCGGCGGCTCAGTATCTGTATCACGCGTTGGAGCTCCCTGTCCCTGCCGATGACAGGGTCCAGCTTCTTGGAGCGGGCAGCGCTGGTAAGGTCAATGCCAAACTGGTCCAGGGTAGGGGTGCGCGTGGTGGACTTGGCGCCCGCATGGCCGGTGCTAACGCTCTGGCTCAGGATACGGCTGGTCTCTGCGCGGACCTTGTCAAGAGATACTCCCAGGCTCTCAAGGACACCCGCGGCCACACCTTCTCCCTCACGCATGAGGCCGATGAGGATGTGCTCTGTGCCGATGTAGTGATGGTTCAGCCGGCGCGCTTCGTCAACGGCCAACTCAATGACCTTCTTTGCTCTGGGGGTGAGGCCTATCTCTCCGGGAGTGTGCCTTTCCCCCTTGCCTATGATGAACTCGACGGCGGACCTAACCTTGCCCAACTCTACGCCAAGGTTGGACAGCACACGCGCCGCCACACCTTCCGTTTCCCGTACAAGACCCAACAGGATGTGCTCCGTCCCTATGTAGTTGTGGTTGAAGCGCTGCGCCTCTTCCTGGGCGAGTGATAGTACCCTTCTGGCTCTCTCCGAGAACTTCTCAAATCTGTTGGTCATGGTACTCTCCTAATCCGGCTATCTTTCAGGCGATGAACATTCTACTGACCCAAGATGTCCTCAGCCTGTTTAAGGCTGAGCGCCAAGCGCTTTCGCTCGGGCTCTATCTTCAGTACCTTAAGCGTAAGCAGGTCTCCCTCTTTTACCACTTCCTTGGGATGATTAACTATATTGTAGCTCAATTCCGAGACGTGTATCAGCCCTTCAACCGACCCCTCTACACGGGCAAAGGCGCCGAAGTTGGTTATCTTGGTTACGATGCCTTCAATCAACTGGTCTACCCGGTATCTGTCCGGCACAGTGTCCCAAGGCTCAGGGACCAGTCTCCGAAGACTCAGCGCTATCCTCTTGCTGTTCTGGTCAACCTTCAGCACATAGACATCCACCTCCTGGTCCACCTTCAGTACCTGGTCGGTGGAGCGCACGGGGTCCCAGGACAGCTCGGATATGTGTATCAGTCCATCGGCTCCACCCAAGTCTACAAAGGCGCCAAAGTCGCAAATGCCGGTAACCCTGCCCCTTCGGACCTCCCCCTCCTGCAACTCCTGAATGATTAGCTCCCTGCGGGACTCGCGTTCCTCCTGGATGGCCGCCTTCTCAGAGAAGATAGCCCTCTTCTTGGAACGGTCCACCTCTATAACCTTCAGCGGCACCCTCTCTCCTATGCGGCGCTCCATGTCGTCTTCCGCGCCATTGGAGCCTCGCTGCGTCCAACCCAAGTGGGATATGGGCACGAACCCCTTGAGGCCGTCCACGTCCACCAGGGCTCCGCCGCGGTTGAATCCCGTTATGACGCCCTCCACAGGCTCTCCGCTATCGAGCTTCCCCGCTACGGACAGCCACCCCATCTCTTCTCTTGCCTTGTCCACCGAGAGAATGGCTGCGCCGTCTTCTCTCTCGGCCTCCAATACCCTGGTGAGGATCTCATCCCCAACCTGTAGGGACAAAATCTCCTCCTCGCTCAGAGATTGCATCTCTCTGGAGGAGACGATGCCTTCCGACTTGTTGCCTATGCCAACCAGGATACCCTCCCGGTCTACCCTCATTATCACGCCCTGGACAATGTCCCCCGGACGAATAGCCTTGATCTGCTCGGACTCCCTGAGCAGGGCTTCCATGTTCTCCACGGCAGGGCTGGCGTTGGTGGATACTTGAATCATAGCTTCTTCAATCAAAGATTTGTTGCTAACTCTAATAGGATTATATGTCTCGCGACACTGGAATGTAAAGTGGCTGTACCCGTTGGATACATCCCCCAATCCGTCCTCTCAGGCGCACGGCGTCTGCAGGAAGGTGGCGGGGTGTATCCGTAAGTTGGCCCAGTCCGGTCGCAGGGCGGTGTGCGGTTGTAAATCATTACAACGTGTGGACATAGAGCTGGGAGACTCCGTTTTGGTGGCCACGCGGGCCTTCTGCAGAGTTGAGGCTTGGCCCGTGGAGCAAACCATTGACTTATGCCTCTGGCAGTGACCTATTTTCCCACCCCGTTGCCAAGGCAGTATCGTCGGCGCTGGGGTGTTTCACTTCCGTGTTCGAGATGGGTACGGGTGGTTCCACCCCGCCAGAACCACCAGAGACAACACTATGATAGCCGGATAACGCCGCGTTTGCAAGTGGCTTTTGCCCTTGGAATGCGGGAGATTTGGGCATTTGCAGAAGAGACGTGCGCCGAAGCGCTTATCCCTTTCCAATTGACCATTGCTTTGCTATACTCTTCAAGGTTTGCATGGGCCCATATTCCGTGGCCGTATTCCGTGGAAGGTAAGATATGCCTGCTTATGCCATAATCGGGGGGCAGTGGGGCGACGAAGGGAAGGGAAAGGTAGTTGACTTTCTCTCAGAGAAGGCGCACATTGTCGCCCGTTTCAACGGGGGCAACAACGCAGGCCATACCGTTGTTACGGATGCGGGGGAGTTCAAGTTCCACCTGATTCCTGTGGGCATACTCAGGCCTGAGACCACGTGCATTATCGGCAACGGCGTGGTGGTGAACCCGGACGCCTTTCTTGAGGAGGCGCGCGGCCTTCAAGCGCTGTCCATAAACGTGAGCAAGCTGTTCATCAGCGACAAGGCCCACGTAATCATGCCGTATCACTCCATGCTGGACGGCCTGGAGGAAGCGGTCCGGGCGGAGGGTGGCGGGGTCATAGGCACCACAGGCATGGGGATAGGGCCGGCATACATGGACAAGGCTGCCCGGACGGGCATACGCATGGTGGACCTGCTGCTGGATGAGAAGGCGCTCCTGGCCAGGCTCAGCTTTGTGCTGGAGCAGAAGAACGCTCTGATCACAAAGCTGTACGGCAGAGAACCATTTTCCCTGGAAGATACCCTTGCGAAATGCCTTGAGTGGAGGAGAGACCTCAAGAGCTACATAAGAGCGGTGGAGCCGATGATACAGGACGCCTTGGCCGCGGGGCAGCGGATTATCCTGGAGGGAGCGCAGGGGACCATGCTGGACCTGGACCACGGCACGTACCCATACGTTACCTCCTCCTCGCCAACCGTGGGAGGGGCCTGCGTTGGCCTGGGGATCAGTCCCATGCACGTGAAGGAGGTGGCGGGAGTCTACAAGGCCTACACCACCAGGGTTGGGTCTGGGCCTCTCCCTACAGAGTTGAACGACGCGGTAGGGGAGTTCATTCGAGAGCGGGCATGGGAGTATGGCACCACCACCGGGCGCCCTCGCCGTTGCGGCTGGTTTGACGCGGTGGCTGCCAGGTACTCCGCTACCATCAACGGCGTGACGTCGGCCATTCTCACGCGGCTGGACGTCCTAGACGGCATTTCACCGGTCAGGGTGTGCGTGGCATATCGCCTGAACGGCGAGACTGTCAGCGGCTTTCCCACCGATGCCTCAACCCTGGAGGCGTGCGAGCCGGTGTACGAAGACCTCCCGGGATGGGAAACCCCCACTGCGAGCGCCCGCGACATCGCCGACCTTCCCAAGGAAGCCCTGAACTACCTGAGACGATTGGAGGAGCTCATAGGCTGCTCCATAGGCGTGGTCTCCACCGGCCCAGGCCGCGAGGAGGCGATTACCCTCAAATCCATCTTCTAGGAGGGGATTTCAGGCCGGGCGGCCTCCGGTTGCGGCGCCGGGCTGTGAGCGGTATAATCCCACTACCATGAAGACTCAAACTGTCCTGGTTGATAGAGTCCTGTCCGTCCTGTCCTTCCTGAATGGGAACGGCATATCCCGCAGGACTCTGGCGTACCCCGGCATATCCGGCGCCGACATGGCAACCCTTCGCCGAATCAACATACGTTGAGACGATGAAGATATGGCCGTGGGCGCCATATACGAATTGTCGGGGAGAGGGCCAAGCAGGCCATAGCCCGCGTCCCGAACACAACCCAGGCCACTGGGCCGGTTTAAGCTTGGCGTGTGGCGTTCCGTCTAATCCAGTCCGAAGGCTCTCAGCGCCCACTCCATGCCATAGAAGCAGGCGTAGGCGATCATCATGGACTTTATCAGCTTTCCTGCCCATACCGCCACAAGGAACTGCAACACCGGATACCTCAGGGTGCCGGCAGCTACCCCTATAAAGTCGAAGAAGGGGTTGGGGACGGAAGACGCCAGTAGGAGGGCAACCCACCCCTGGCGCTGCATCCACCTCTCCACGCGGGGATAGATGCGGGTGTTCTCCGCAAGGCCGCGGCCGCTGAAGCCAAGCAAGTACCCGGATAGCTCCCCTATGGATTCGGCCACCGACGCCAGTATGGCTACCCATAGCGGGAATAGACCCAACAGGCCCGGACCCGCACACACCGCAGCTATGCCAGGCACGGGAACCAGGATGGAAGCGCTGCCCAGGAAGCTGACCACAAAGATCCCAACATACCCAATGGACTGATAGTGGGGCAGACGGTCCCTGAGAAGAACTGCGGTGACGATCAGCGCGAGTACAAGAGCTATGGAAAGCGCCTTGTGGAGCCTCTCATCGTGCAACAGCCGATAGCTTGCCGTCTTCTCTCTATGCATCGCGTACTGGATCCAGGGCAGTCATATAGCTCCTTGTATATGTCATTCTGAAAATCCGCGACCCGGTTGAACGCTGCGCTCTTCTCCGTAAGCTGCCGGCTCACAGCCCACGCCAAGCGCGTCCATTATACAGAGGTCAGGACAGCCAATTCTACCCGTTCAAATACGAGTCCATCTGAGGTCGCGTCTACCCGGATGACATTGCCACCTGTGAACTCCCCCGCGAGTATCCTTCTGGAGAGAGGGTTCTCCACGTATCGCTGCACCGCCCGGCGCAGGGGCCTGGCGCCGTACACGGGGTCGAACCCCTCCCTGGACAGCCACTCCCTGGCGCTGTCGGATGCCTCTATTCTTATGCCGCGCTCCTCCAGACGCCTCTGCACCTCAGCCAGCAGCAGGTCCACTATCCGCTTGATCTGCTCCCTGCTCAGCGGCTCAAAGATGACCATCTCATCTATGCGGTTGAGCAACTCCGGCCGGAAGGTCTTCTTCAACGCTTCATCTATGGACGATCTGCGCCGTTCCCTATCGGTTTCGGGCTCGCCGTCCCTGTGGAACCCCATGCCCTGCCTGCCCACCTCTCCTGTGCCCAGGTTGCTGGTCATGATCACCAGGGTGTTGCGGAAGTCAACAACGCGGCCGTGGCCGTCTGTCAGGCGGCCGTCCTCCAGTATCTGAAGGAGAATGTTGAACACGTCCGGGTGAGCCTTCTCTATTTCGTCGAAGAGGACTACCCGGAAGGGATGCCTTCGCACGGCCTCCGTGAGCTGCCCAGACTCATCGTAGCCCACATAGCCCGGCGGCGCTCCCACCAGCCGGGACACAGTGTGCTTCTCCATGTACTCCGACATGTCGATACGCACCATGTCCTCTTCGTGGTCAAACAGGAACTGGGACAGCGCGCGGGCAAGCTCCGTTTTGCCAACGCCCGTTGGCCCCAGGAAGATGAAGCTGCCGATGGGCCGTTTGGGGTCCTTCAGGCCGGCGCGTGAGCGGCGGATGGCCTCGGAGACCACCTGCACGGCCGTATCCTGGCCTATCACTCGCTCGTGCAGCCTCTCCTCCATGTGCAGCAACCTCTCCGTCTCCTCCTCCAGCATACGGTTAACCGGGATGCCTGTCCACTGGGCAATCAGACTGGCGATGTCCTCCTCGTCCACCACCATGTCAATCTTGTGGTCCTGGAGCCACCGGTCTCGGCTTGCGCTGTACTCGCCGTCCAAGCGCAGGCGTTCCGACCGCAGCTCCGCAGCGCGCTCGTAGTCCGCTCTCTGGGATGCGGCCTCCTCCTGGTTCTGAAGTTGCCGGATGCGGTCCTCCTGCTCCTTGATCTCCCTGGGCAAGCTCTCGGCGTCGATTCTCAGCTTGCTTGCGGCCTCGTCTATGAGGTCAACAGCCTTGTCCGGCAGGTTGCGCTCGGTTATGTAGCGATGGCTCAGCTTAACCGCCGCCGTAAGCGCTGACTCCTCTATCTTTACCTTGTGGTGGGCCTCGTAGCGCGGGCAGATCCCTCGCAGCATCTCTATGGCGGTGTCCACGTCCGGCTCCTCGATGAGGATGGGCTGGAACCGGCGCTCCAGCGCGCCGTCCTTCTCGATGTGCTTGCGGTACTCGTCAATGGTGGTCGCGCCTATGCACTGGAGTTCCCCGCGGGCCAGCGCCGGCTTCAGCAGGTTGCTGGCGTCCAGCGCGCCCTCAGCCGCGCCTGCCCCGACTACGGTGTGAATCTCGTCGATGAACAGGATGACCTCGCCGCGCGCCTGCTTCACCTCGTCCACGACGCTCTTGAGGCGCTCCTCGAACTCGCCCCTGAACTTGCTGCCTGCCACCATGCTGCCCATGTCCAGGGCCAGCAGCCTGCGGCCCTTGAGCGCCTCCGGGACGTCCCCGGACACAATACGCTGGGCAAGCCCCTCGGCGATGGCCGTCTTCCCGACGCCGGCCTCGCCTATTATGGCGGGGTTGTTCTTGGCGCGGCGAGTGAGGGTCTGCATGACACGCTTTACCTCCTCGTCTCGGCCTATAATGGGATCCAGCTTGCCCTCACGGGCCAAGGCGGTCAGGTCGATGCTGTACCGCTCCAGGGATCGGTAGCGGCTCTCGGCCCGCTGGTCGGTGACCCGGTGGCCGCCCCGGATGTCCTTCAGGGCGTTGTAGACCTGCTCCTTGTCAACGCCGTACTCCCGGAGGATTGCGGGCGCGTCTCCCCGGCCCTCCAGCGCGACGGCGATGAGCAGGTGCTCCGCGCCGACGAACTCGTCATTCAGCCGATCCGCCTCGGCCTTGGCGTTTGCCAGCAGCGAAAGCGCCCTGGGCGTGGCGTATATCTGCGATATATCGGACGCCTTCGGGCTGCGCTCCAGCGTCTGTTCCACCCGTCGCTTCATCCCATCCACGTCCACCCCCATTTGGCGCAGCGCCTTCACCGGCACGCCGTCCTCCAACTCCAGCAGCGCCAGCAGGACGTGCTCCACGTCCCACTGGCTGTGGCGGTATCGCCGCACAATTTCCTGGGACTTGGCCAGGGCTTCGTTGCCCTGTTCCGTAAAGTCTTGTGGTCCTAGCGTCATTGCTTCACCTCCTGCCTGGGGTGTAGGGGATCTATCCTGGCCCAACCCGCGTGTTTACTGCGGCCGCTTCCTGGCCCGCAGCTCCGTCACCTGCGCCGTGAGCTTTTGTATCTCCTTCTCCATCTCCGCCATGCGATCCATCATTCGCATCACCACCTGTACGCCGGCCAGGTTGATACCCAGGTCCTCGGTCAGGGTCTTGATGCGGCGCAGCTTCTCTATGTCGCGCTGGGAGTACAGGCGTATGTTGCCCCGGGAGCGCGCAGGCTCCAGAAGGCCCTCCCGCTCGTAGTACCTCAGCGTTTGGGAGTGGACCTGTATCATCCGGGCGGCCACGCTTATGACGTAGCAGGGTTCGTCATCATTCCATGACTGGCTTCTAAAAGTGACCATGATCTCACTCCTTACTATCCTGAATGGCCTTGAGCTCCCGGAACAGCGCCAGCTCCCTCTCCGAAAGGCGGGTGGGTATATTCACCTGCACGGCTGCGTAGAGGCTGCCGCGTGTCTGGGGCGACCCCAAGCTCGGCATCCCCTTGCCTGACAGGCGAAAGGAGCGGCCGTTCTGGGTTTCCGGCGGTATCTTGAGGATGACCGACTCTGCGAGGGTTGGCACGCTCACCTCGCCGCCAAGCACGGCATCCACCAGCGGCACGTCCACCCTGGCGTAGAGGTCGCTGCCCCGTCTCTCGAACCTGGAATCCGGCCTCACGGACACCACCAAGTACACCTCCTCCGAGCCGGCATCATCCGTGCGGACACGGATGCGTGACCCGTTGTCCACGCCAGGGGGTATCTTGACCTCCAGCCGACGGCTCGATCCCTGGAGGCCGTCCATCAGCTGTATTACGCGGACGGAGCCGTTGAAGGCTTCCTCAAGGCTGACAGTCACCGGCTGCTCAAGGCGCGTCCTTCTGCGGGACGCGGTGGCGGTGTGATCGAAGCCGCGCCCTCCCAGCAGGTCTTCGAAGAAAGGGCCGCCCACTCCGGCGTGGGGGTCTCCGCGGAAGTCCCACCTGAACTGGCCTGCGCCCGGCCTGCCGTCGTCCTGGGGCATACGGTCGGCATACTTCCAGTTCTCGCCAAAGCGGTCGTACTTCTTGCGCTTCTCCGGATCGGAAAGCGCCTCGTAGGCCTCGTTTATCTCCTTGAACTTCTGCTCCGAGGCCTTGTCACCGGGGTTCACATCGGGATGGTATTGCCGGGCCAGACGACGAAAGGCCTGGCGCACATCCTTCTCAGTCGCGCTCCGGCTGATGCCCAATACGTCGTAATAGTTGGCTGCCATGACTTCAATATCTCCCGTGATGAAGTATAGTTTGATTATTGGGGGTTGTCAATATATATTATGGTGTTGCTATAAGCATACTTGACAAAACATTATCAAGGATACTATACTAGCTTTGTGAGGTTGAGGAGGCGAATCGCCATACAGAAACTTTATAGAAGGAGGTGCGAAATGGTGCTGCGAAGATGGGAGCCTTTCAGGGAGATCAGGACGATCGAGGACACAATCAACCGGATGTGGCAGGGGTTTGGAGGCGAGGCCGGTTCCACGGCGGAGAGATGGAGCGCACCCTTGGACGTGGTGCGGGAGGGCGACAAGATATTTGTCTACGCCTCGCTGCCAGGGATGGAACCCGGCGACATAGACGTGTCCATTGAGGACAACGTGCTGACCATCACGGCCAGCGCTCAGCCGGACGTAGAGCGGAAGGAAGGGGAGTACCTGATGCGGGAACGCCGGGCCGGTTCCTTCCATCGCGCGCTGCGCCTTCCGGACACGGTGGACACAGATGGGATTGAACCCGGCTACAGGAACGGGGTCCTGACCATCACCATACCCAAGGCGGAGTCCAAGAAGGCAAGGCATCTGAAGGTGGAGCCCTCATAGGGGCGGTTCGCGAATCGCCCCTTTGCAAGGCATGACAATGCCGCGGGCGGCAATACGGCAGGCGGGATAACCGCCGCCACACACAATGGACGCCTCAATTGAGGCGTCCATTGTTATGCTCGCCGCCCACTGGTTACGTAGCTGTTCCGGGAGCAGACCACACGCCTGCGGGATATGAAGGCCAGGTGGCAGCCCGGATAGCCGGGGTCATGGGTGCAGCCCTCAGATGACCCGCGACAGGCCGCCGCCGTAGCTGCTACCCCAGGTGAACAATGTCTACGTCTCCCCAGCTTTGCCGGAGGTATTCGGCCACGAGACGGCGGTGGCAGTGTTCGGGTTTGTCCTCGCTGCACAGCAGGCAGCCGTTGGCGATGGTCCGCTTCAGCCCCTTGTCGCCGATGCGGCGCCGCTCCATTAGAGCGAGAAACTCGCTTTCGTAGGTCTCCCAGTTGCGATGTTCTTTTCGATAGGAGTCCAGCATCTCCCTTGTTGGGGCCAACTCCGGCAGGTGTACGTATTTCATACGGCAGATCTTGTCCAGAAAGTATCCTAGGTCGTCTTTCTTGGCGAAGCCCGCCAACTGAGACGCGTTGCTCAACCTAACGTCTACCAACCGCTTTGCGCCCGACCCGCGCAACAACTCGAAAAATTCAGAGGCGGATTTCTTGGTGAACCCGATTGTGTAAACCCTCAAAACCCGTCCCACCATTCTGTTTCGCTTTCCAACGGTCTCTTGCTAATGTAGGCCACTCGCTTCTCCTGAATCATGAGCGCATCTGCTAGGATTTCGGCTTTAGAGCGAAACAGGTCACCGTTAGGGGGCAGCTTCAAGACGTGCACCAGCCGGTCCATGGCGAATTCATGGCCTTCCAAGCTGCCGTCTGCGAGAATATGCTGGACGTCAACACCGCGCTCCACCAGCGTCCGGGCAACCAACAGCGTACGGTGACAGTCCAGAGGTTCCTTCTCTGCGCACATCAGGGCAATGCGGCGCTCGTCGGCATTGCGAATCAAACGCGCCAAACCATCTTCAAACACATCCGTATTGGCTATACGCTCATAAATCACACGCCCATCGGCATCGTAGCACGACGGATCTGTCGGTCTGCCTCCAAGCTCCGCGCCAAGGAACATGTAGTTTATACCTGCTGCTTCCAGAGCCTTTTCCATGAGGGCTTGATTGAATTGCATCGTATACCGGCTGTATGGTGACGAGCGAACGTCTACTACTTCATCCACGCTGTGCTGCTTCAAGAGAGCAATGAACTCCTCTAAGGAGTGGTTGGAGTGTCCGACGGTTAGGACAGGGTATAGAGTTTCCTTCATTTCAAGAGACCTCTTTCAGGGTTCAATGATAGCCGCAATGAGTTTATAGCTATAAGTGTGGCCATAGCTCTCAAACGGTTCTCCTAGGCTTACGGTAAGGAATCTCTCACCAGTAATGTTGCTATCAGCAGGGATCTCTGCATATTTATCCAAGAATAGAGGATCAGTAATATCAAGTGTGTAGTCTTGCCTAGCGTGACGGAAATGACCCGTTAATCTCCTTCTGTTCCTGTTGTCACGGAACTCCGATAATGCAAATCTTCTAACTACGATGAGCCGAAGTGAATCAAGGATAGAATTGTCAACAGAATACGGCACGCGGTTGTTTAGTCTTTCAAAGCTACTAAAGCCGTCAACCCAGAGTCGCGCAGGAGAATCAATGAATTGCCCTAGGTCGCTGACCGAAAGATTCCCCACCTTTTTCCAGTAGTGGCCAGAGGCAAGAAGCCAATTCTCCTGCTGTGAACCTTCAGGTCGGGCCTCAACAACTGGCACATCAACTATATCTAAGACTCTGGGACTAGCGCCATCTTCATACCTGCATTCATTCAGTGTAACTTCACGCGTTTCCCGTGCGCTCACGGGCCGAATCCATCCACCGAGTCGCCCGTCTGGCAATACCTCTTGCCCTGCTAAGCAACGACCGCCCGGCTTGTACGAGTTTGCCAGGCACACTATGCGCTTAACTTCCGTAGTCATCACTAGGAGCCTTTTTAGGAGAATCCCTCCATCACATCATATACTAACCAAAACAATTTCCGCAAGCACGCATGTTCAAGAACTCACCCCTTGCGCAAGCTCCGCGCCGGTGTTACACTGGCCTCACAACAGAATAGTTGCCAAAGGCGCAAGGACTGCTGCGGGCAGACCTTTAAATCAGTCCCGAGAGGCTGGCAAGGCGTACGGACCAAGAGTAGCGGAAGCCTTTGGCTATAGGGTGAAGACGGAACCTCTTGCCAGTCAGGTAAGAGGTTTTTTTATGGCCGAGAAGCTCCTGATGTCCCAGGACGAGATTCGAAGGGCCCTCAGTCGCATCGCTCACGAGATACTGGAGCGCAATCAGGGCGTTGACAACCTGGCGCTGGTGGGAATGCACACAAGGGGTGTGCCGTTGGCTCAACGGCTGGCGGAGCGAATATTCCGTTTCGAGGGGAGGGAGATCCCCGTAGGAGCCTTGGACATACACCGCTATCGTGACGACCTTCCGGCGCGAGGCGTGGCCTCGAGCCCTCCCACTGTCATCCCCGTAGACATCGCGGGCACAAGGGTTGTCCTGGTGGATGACGTGCTGTTCACCGGGCGCAGCATTCGGGCGGCTATGGACGCCCTGATGGACCTTGGGCGGCCACGCCTCATTCAGCTGGCTGTGCTGGTTGACAGAGGCCATCGCGAGCTGCCGATCAGGGCCGATTACGCAGGAAAGAACATCCCCACCTCCTTTGACGAGCGCGTTGAGGTGCGTCTGACAGAGGTGGACGGCAATGACGCGGTTGTCATCAAGGGACACTCCAAAGAATCCCAGGGCAGGCCCCCCCAGGAAGCCAGCTCCCTCTCCAGGGTAACCTCATGAAGGAGACCCAAAGCGTGGACCACCTGGCCGGGCGCAGCATAGTATCCGTGGATGACCTAACCCTGGCCGACATCCAGGCGATATTCGAGACCGCCGACGACATTCGCGCCAACCGACAGGCGTACTTTGGCAAGGCGACCGGCAAGATCGCAGCCACCCTCTTCTACGAGCCTAGCACCAGAACGCGGCTGTCTTTCGAGGCCGCCATGCAGCGCCTGGGCGGCGGCGTCATATCCACATGGGACGTGAGGTCGTCGTCTATGGCCAAGGGTGAGTCCCTTGCAGACACGGCCAGGGTCGTCGGCGCCTATGCGGACGTATTGGTGGTGCGGCATCCCTGGGAGGGCGCGGCCAGGCTGGTTGCCGAGTACGCCCCCGTTCCGGTCATCAACGCCGGCGACGGCAGCCACGAACACCCCACCCAAACCCTGTGCGACCTGTATACACTTAGGGAGCATCACGGCGACCTCAAGGGTCTGAACGTAGCCCTCTGCGGTGACCTGCTGCACGGCCGGACAATCCACTCCCTGGCCTTTGCGCTGGCCCGTTTTGGCGCGAACGTCATATTCGTGCCGGGAGATGGCAACGAGATTCCCGACTACGTTCTCCGCAGGCTGCAACGCGACTACCGCGCCCACATTCGGAGGGAGCGGCTGGGCGTCCTGAGCGCCCTCTTCGACGAAGCGCCGTCTGATGGGGAGGCTGCGACCGTCGACGCCATCTACATCACACCCACGGAGCCTCACCAGCTGGCGCTGTCGTCCATGGATGGGACGACAGTTGAGTTTGAGGTAGGCAGTGAGCAAGCCCTTTCCATATACGTTACCAGGCGTCAGAAGGAGCGGGGGAGCGGCCTCACCAAGTCGGACAGGTATCCAACCATTACCGCCAAGGCTCTGAAGGCCGGCCAGTTCAAGAACATATCCATACTGCACCCGCTGCCTCGCGTGGACGAGCTCAGCCCGGAGGTGGACGAAGACCCCAGAAGCCTCTATTTCAAGCAGGCCGCCCTTGGAATCCCCGTCAGGATGGCCCTGCTGCGGCATATACTCGGAGGTGAGGGTGGGCCGCCCGACGCGAGATCGGAGGCCGGTCTTCCGGGGCTGACCTACTCCAGGGCGGGCTTCGACTGCCTCAACTCAACGTGCGTGACAAACCAGGAGAGGCAATTTGCGCATCCCAGGTTTGAGATTGTGAGGGATTCCGGCTACAAGCTGAGGTGCCTGTATTGCGACCACGAGACCGACGCCGCCTACGTGGGCAATACCGTGTCGCGTTTCTTTTATACGTCTCAGCTGCTGGACAGGTTCTCCCCCCTGGTCCGGCCTGAGCACGTCCGTTTCTTCCAGTCTTCCGATGCCGCAGAGTCCGCCGGATTCAGACCCGCGTCCGAGAAGTGGGGCAGCTATCAGCCCAAAACGGACGATAGCGGAAGACACTGGCTGGATATGGTAACAGGCAGGACGCAGTGAGTCTCATCATCAAAGGGGGGCGTATCATAGACCCTGACAGGGGGGTAGACCTCGTTGGCGACCTGTGGGTCGAGGGAGGCGTTGTGAAGGCATTGGAGGAGCGCGTAGAAGCGCCACCGCAGGCCCGTGTGATAGACGCCACCGGACTTGTGGTGTGCCACGGCTTCATAGACGTTCACTGCCATCTCCGGGAGCCCGGAGACGACGACAAGGAGACCATCGAATCCGGCACAGCCGCCGCGGCCAGGGGAGGCTTCACCACGGTGTGCGCCATGCCAAACACCAGGCCGCCAATCGATAGTCCACAGATGGTTGGCTTTGTCCTAGACAGGGCAGGGGAGAAGGGTATGGTGAGGGCGCTCCCCATTGCCTGCGTGACGGAAGGCCGAGAGGGTCGGTCGCTCGCTCGCATGGAGGAGCTTGCGCAGGCTGGGGCAGTGGCCTTTAGCGACGACGGGAGTCCCGTGGCGGACGACGGCCTGATGAGGCAAGCTCTGATCAAGTCCGCCGCCCTTGGGTTGCCCGTAATCAACCACTGCGAGGATCCGGGGATCTCCTCCGGCGGAGTGATGAATGAGGGATTATTGGCTGCCGGCCTTGGCCTCAAGGGGTGGCCGGCTTTGGCGGAAGAGGCGATGGCGGCTCGCGACGTGGCCCTGGCGGAGGCCACGGGAGGCCGCCTTCATCTGGCGCACCTCAGCGCCGCGGGCAGCGTGGATATTGTGCGCAGGGCAAAGGAGCGCGGCCTGAACGTGACGGCGGAGGCGACCCCTCACCATCTGACCATTACCGAGGAGTGGGTGAGGCCAAGCGCGTGGCAAGAGGCCCCGGCCAACACCGCCGCCAAGGTGAACCCTCCGCTGCGGACGGACCGAGACGTGGCGGCCGTTGTGCGGGGGCTGAAGGAGGGCGTCATCGACTGCATTGCCACGGACCACGCTCCCCATACCCACAGCGACAAGTCATGCAGCTTCCAGGAAGCTGCCTTTGGCATAAGCGGGCTGGAAGTGGCTCTGGGGTCTCTCATGTCTCTGGTTCACGCCGGAAAGCTGGACGTGAGCGCCCTGGTCGAAAGGCTGACCACCGGGCCTGCTCGCGTCCTTGGCCTGCGTGGCCCCTTCCACGCCACCCTCAAGCCGGGGGCTCCGGCGGACGTGGTCGTTTTCGATCCCAACGCGGAGTGGGTTGTCGATACATCAAAGTTCGTATCCAGGGGCAGGAACACGCCTCTTGATGGGGCCACCCTGAGGGGCATGGTGGTGGTCACCATAGTCGCCGGCCGAGTGGTGTACGAGAGCGAGGCGGCGCAGAATGGGTAGGCAAGCATTCCTGGCCTTGCAGGACGGCTCCTGGTACGAAGGGGAGGCCTTCGGCTCCGAAGCGTTTGCCTATGGAGAGGTGGTATTCAACACCGGCATGACCGGCTACCAGGAGATGCTCACCGACCCCTCCTACGCCGGCCAGATAGTGATACCCACCTACCCCATTATTGGGAACTACGGCATAAACGGCGAGCACATGGAGTCCGGGGGCATACAGGTAGCGGGCTTTGCCGTGAGAGAGCACTGCCTGGACCCCAGCCACAACCTGTCCATCATGACCCTACAGGAGTACCTGGCCTCGCAGGGCATCGCCGGAATATCAGGCATCGATACCAGAGCCATCACCCGTAAGCTGCGCGTTACGGGTGTGATGATGGGGATGATCGCCGTGGGGATGTCGCCCGGGGAAGCTCTGGAGCGGCTCAGGGAGGCCCCCCGGTACGAGGACGTGGACTTCGTATCGGGCGTGAGCGCAGAAAAGCCCTATAGCTGGGACACCCCGGCTGCTGGGCAGGACGGCCCCCTCATACTGGTCAGCGACTACGGACTGAAGTACAACATACTGCGGATACTGCGCTCCAGGGGATGCAGGGTAATGGCCATGCCTGCCCACACCACCGCCGGGGACATTCTGTCCATGAACCCGGACGGTATCGTACTGTC
The DNA here is from genome assembly GCA_965247645.1 of Dehalococcoidia bacterium. GTDB lineage: Bacteria > Chloroflexota > Dehalococcoidia > Lucifugimonadales > UBA2985 > JAPPHY01. The sequence continues at coordinate 307,233 of OZ252024.1, read as the reverse complement.
CCCCGGCCCAGGCGATCCGGCTCTGCTGGACTACGTGGTGGACTCGGCCAGGGGCGTCATCGGCCACGTGCCCATGCTTGGGATATGCCTGGGTCACCAGGTACTGGCCCGCGCCCTGGGAGGAAGCACCTTCAAGCTAAAGTTCGGCCACAGGGGAGGGAACCACCCGGTCCGTGAGCTTCAGACGGGGCGGGTACACATCACCGCCCAGAACCACGGCTACGCCGTGGATGCCGAAAGCCTGCCGCCGGAGTTGGAGGTGAGCCACATCAATCTCAACGATGGCACCGTGGAGGGTATGCGGCACAGGGAATTGCCTATCATGAGCATCCAGTACCACTCCGAGGCGTCCCCCGGCCCCTTGGACAACGTGTACCTGTTCGACAGGTTCCTGGAAATGGTGAGTGGCTACAAGAGATGATGTGTTGCAAAATGGGGCGCTACAATGGCGCCATTATGAGAGCGCATCAATTGGCGCGTAGGAAAGGCGCAATAGCTGTATGAGAACAACCCTCAACATAGACGGCAAGCTCCTTGAAACGAGGAAGGCATACCTTGAGTCTCTAGGGGATGGCGCGGCTTGACCACTAAAATATCCAAGGTCTTGGTCATTGGCTCCGGCCCCATTGTCATTGGGCAGGCGGCGGAGTTCGACTACGCCGGCACCCAGGCGTGCAAGGCATTGAGGGAGGAGGGCGTCACCACAATACTGGTGAACTCCAACCCTGCCACCATTATGACCGACGAGGGCATAGCGGATATTGTGTACATTGAGCCACTGACGGTGGACGTCATATCGCGCATCATAGAGCGGGAGAGGCCGGAGGGCATCCTGCCCACACTGGGAGGCCAGACCGGCCTCAACCTGGCTGTGGCCCTGGCAGACGCCGGAACGCTCGACAGGTATGGTGTCCGCCTCCTGGGCACTCCGTTGGACACCATCAGGAAGGCGGAGGACAGGGAGCTTTTCCGGGACCTGCTGGTTGAGATGGGGGAGCCAACGCTGCCCAGCGCTATCGCACAGTCGATGGAGGACGTGCGCGACATCGCCGGCCGGATGGGCCTGCCGCTGGTGGTGCGCCCCGCCTTCACACTGGGGGGCTCGGGCGGCGGCATCGCCAATTCCCCGAAGGAGCTGGAGGTCGTAGCCAAGAGCGGACTGGAAACCAGTCCCATACACCAGATACTGCTGGAGCGCTCCCTGGTGGGGTGGAAGGAGATTGAGTACGAGGTGATGCGAGACGGAGCGGACAACTGCATCACCGTGTGCAACATGGAGAACTTAGACCCTATGGGAGTGCACACCGGGGACAGCATCGTGGTGGCCCCCAGCCAGACCCTGACCGACAAAGAGTACCAGATGCTGCGCTCCGCCAGCCTGCGTATAATACGCGCCCTGGGAATAGAGGGCGGGTGCAACGTGCAGTACGCCCTGCGCCCCAACAATATTGTGGGAGCTACGCTGCCAGGAGACTGGGAAGCGGACAGCCCCTACTACGTCATAGAGGTCAACCCTCGCGTCAGCCGCAGCTCCGCCCTAGCGAGCAAGGCTACCGGCTACCCCATCGCACGGGTGGCGGCGAAGATAGCGGTGGGCAAGCGGCTGGACGAGATACCCAACGCGGTCACCCATCGCACCTTGGCGGCCTTTGAGCCGGCCTTGGACTACTGCGTGGTCAAGATACCTCGCTGGCCCTTCGACAAGTTCGCCGCGGGAGACCGCACCATTGGCACCCAGATGAAGGCCACCGGCGAGGTGATGGCTATAGACCGCACCTTTGAGGCGGCCTTCCAGAAGGCGGTGCGCTCGTTGGAGATGGGGGACCACACGCTTCTCTGGGAGGACAGGGAGTGGCAGGACAACGGGGAGTCCGGCCTGGACGCTCTGCCAATGCTTCCCACAGACCTCAGGCTGTGGGCGGTGATGGCTGCGCTGCGCAGGGGCATATCGCCGGAGGAGATAGCGCAGCGCAGCGGTATAGACCCCTGGTTCCTGCACCGCTTTCAGAGAATCGTGGCGATGGAACGCCGCTTCCTTGAAGAAGACCTCACACCCCGGCTGCTGTGGGACGCAAAACGCCTGGGGTTCTCCGACGCCCAGGTGGCTACTCTGGCCGACAGGCTGCCCCAGCAAGTGAGGCGGCTTCGCAGGGAGTGGGGCATCAAGCCCGTCTACAAGATGGTGGATACCTGCGCCGCAGAGTTTGAGGCCGCGACTCCCTACTTCTACAGCACCTATGAGCAGGAGAACGAAGCCCAACCACTGAAAGGGCCAAAGGCGGTGGTGGTGGGCAGCGGCCCTATACGCATAGGCCAGGGCATAGAGTTCGACTACTGCTCGGTCCATGCTGCGTGGGCGCTCCAGGAGGAGGGGGTCAAGAGCATCATGGCGAACTCCAACCCGGAGACTGTGTCTACAGACTTCGATACCAGCGACCGCCTGTACTTTGAGCCGCTGGACGAGGAGGGTATGCTGGACCTGCTGGAGAACGAGGCCGAGGACGGGGATGACCCCTCTCAGTGCCCTCCCTCCGTGGTGCAGTTTGGCGGCCAGACGGCGATAAACCTGTCCCAGGCCTTGGACTGGGAGGGGATGCCCATCCTGGGGTCCACCGCAGACTCCATAGACATAGCCTCCGACAGAGGACGCTTTGAGGACTTTCTGACCCGCGTGGGCATACCACAGCCACCCGGCGCGGGGGTGACCACACTGGAGGAGGCCCTCAAGGTGGCCGACGGGACGGGCTACCCCGTCCTGGTGCGCCCGAGCTACGTCCTGGGCGGCCGGGCGATGGAGATAGTGCAGAACCCCACCGAGCTGATCCGCTACGTCACGGCTGCGGTGGAGCTGGGCACCAATCACCCTATCCTCATAGACAAGTACCTGGGAGGCCGCGAGGTGGAGGTGGACGCCATCTGCGACGGCGAGACGGTATTCATTCCCGGAATCATGGAGCACGTGGAGAGAGCGGGAGTCCACAGCGGGGATTCAATGGCCATCTATCCCGGCGTCACCCTCACAGAGGAGGAGGTGAACACCCTTGTGGAGTATACCACGCAGATAGGGCTTGCCCTGAACGTCAAGGGGTTGATGAACATCCAGTACGTGCTTGTGGGAGGCAGCCCCTATCGCAGCCCGCAGGTGCTCAGGGACGACAGCGTCGGCTCTACGGTGTACGTGCTAGAGGTGAATCCCAGGGCCAGCCGGACCGTGCCGTTCCTGTCCAAGGTCACGGGAGCGCCAATGGTGAAGCTGGCAACCAAGATAATGCTGGGCAGGACCCTGGCCGACATGGGTTATAAGGGAGGGCTTGGGAAGCGTCAGAACCTGGTTGCCGTGAAGGCGCCCGTGTTCTCCATGTCCAAGCTGGCGGGGGTGGACACCTACCTGGGACCTGAGATGAAGTCCACGGGCGAGGTTATGGGAATAGACGTGGACTTCCAGAGGGCGGTAGCCAAGGCCCTGCTGGCAGGGGGGCTGTCGTTCCGGTCCGGGGACTCTGTGCTTTTGAGCATTGCCGATAGGGACAAGGTGGAGGCGCTGCCACTCGTCCGCGCCCTCATGGAGTCCGGCTGCAAGCTGTACGCCACGGAGGGCACCGCCGGCATGGTGGAGGGGCTCGGCGTTCCGGTTACCATGATAACCAAGAAGCTGAGCGAAGGATACCCCAACGTGGTCGACATAATACTGGACGGCACGGTGGACGCCGTGGTGAATACCGTGACAGGGGAGCGGGCCCATCTCCAGGACGGCTTTGAGATACGGAGGGCGGCGGTGGAGAGGCGAATTCCATGCTTCACCTCGCTGGATACCGCAAGGGCGGCGGTGGAGAGCCTGCTGCACGGCCCCGGCGGGTACAACGTCCGGCCTCGCGTCGAGTACCTGGACGCGGAGTGAGGGCGCTCGTTCCGCCGGCTGCGGCCGGACGATGAGCCTGAAGTGAACCTCTCGCGAACGCCTCCGCTGGCCTGGGTGAACCGGGACGGCAAGATAATCATACTTGCAAGGTCCGTGCGCGCCTTTGCCCAGGGTTCAATAGCCGTCCTGTTTGCAGTGTACCTGGACCTGCTTGGACTTACCCTTACCCAGATAGGGGTATTCTTCAGCGTTGGCGTGGCCGGGGCCGCCCTCTTTGCGTTTCTGGTGTCGCTGATTGCAGAGAAGATAGGCCGGCGCCGGCTGATGGTTGTCCTTACACTTATGACGGCCGCCGCCGGAGTAGTGATGGTGGTGTCCAACAACGTAGTAGTGCTGTCGGCGTTTGCCTTCCTCGGGACGCTCAGCGGCGTGGGCGGCGGAGGCGGCGCGCAGCCCACCCAGCCTCTGGAGCAGGCCAGCCTGGCGGACGCCGCCCCGCCTGAGAAGCGCACGGAACTTTTCGCCGTCTACGGCATAGCCTCTACCGGCGCCGCGGCCGTGGGCGCGCTGGCCGCCGGCCTTCCCCAGATTTACCAGAGCTACTTTGGTGTCGGCGAGATATACGCATTCAAGGCGATGTTCGTGACCTTTGTGGTCTTGCTCCTTATCTCGGCTCTCCTCTACAGCCTCCTGTCGTCCAGCGTGGAGGTGAAGGCGGAGGCCAGGCAGTGGATGAACCCCATGAAGCTCCCTTCCCGGCGCATCATATTCACCCTTACAGGGCTGTTCAGCGTGGACAATTTTGCAGGGTCTTTGCTCCTTCAGAGCCTGGTAGCCTACTGGTTCAGCACAAGGTTTGGCCTGGAGCTTGGCGCTCTGGCCCTGGTTTTCTTCTTCTCCCAGATACTCTCGGCCGTCTCTCTGTGGCTGGCTGCCAGGGTAGCCGCGAGGATTGGGCTGATCAACACAATGGTGTTCACCCACATCCCGGCAAGCCTGTTCCTGATAGCCGCCGCCTTTGCGCCCACAGCAACCCTTGCGGTGCTGTTCTGGCAGCTGCGCTCCTTTCTGGGCCAGATGGACGTGCCCACGCGCACCTCGTACACCATGGCCGTAGTTGGCCCTGAGGAGCGGGTTGCAATGGCCGGCATACACATGGTCGGGAGAAGCATATCGGGCATAGGCGGGCCCTCGGCCGCGACGGTACTTTGGCAGGCGGTCTCGGCCGGCGCTCCGCTGGTTGCGTGCGCGGCGCTGAAGATAGCCTACGACATATCCCTCTACTTCATGTTCCGCAACGTGAAACCTCCGGAGGAGACGAAGAAGGCAGAGAATGAGGCCGGTGGGAGCGCGCTCCGGTAGGGCTTGCTAGGGGCGCAGTCTGCCCGCTCATGTGGCTCGACAAGCTCACCACGAACGGACAGGGGGACTCGGCTGGCCATGAGCGGGCAAGTATGTCCCGTTCGCCCTGAGCTTGTCGAAGGGCGCTAGCGGGAGGGGAGTGGCGCTCCAACAAACGTTGGCATTACCAGCGCCTGTAGAGAATGCCAATCGTCCCGCAGGTTTGACCAAGCCCCGTGGGAACTCATCTCCCATGCGGTGGTCAGCCTGGAACGATATGCACGCCGGTGGCCTTGAAGGATGCGCAGACCCCGGCCCCTTCCTTCAGCCCCATATCCTGCGCCGACCTGGTGGTGATGAGGGCCACAAGCGGGAAGCCGCAGTCAACGCTCACACGCGCCAGGGGGCCGGTGAACGCCATGTTGACTATTGTGCCCCGGTAGGTGTTTCTGGCGCTTGTGGAGGGCTCTGTTAGAGCCAGGACCACCTCCTCCGGCCTGATGCAGGCGAAAACCTCAGTTCCGGGCTCCACGTCTGAAACCCCCTCTATGAGGTGGCCGCCAATGCGCACGTTGACCATACCCTCTTCCCTGGAGGCCACCGTTCCCTCTAGCAAGTTCTCGACTCCCACAAAGCGGGCAACCTGCATGGCGTTGGGCAAGTTGAATACCTCGTTGGGGTTGCCAACCTGGAGCATGGAGCCGCCTATCAGCACTCCTATCCGGTCTGCAAGGCGTTGGCCCTGGGCCATGTCGTGGGTAGCCATTACCACGGTGGTCTGCAGCTCTCCGATGACGCGGGCTATCAGCTGCTCAACCCTTGCCGTGGAGACAGGGTCAAGGTTGGCAGTGGGTTCGTCCAGCAGAAGCAGCTCCGGCTCCGTGACCATAGTCCTTGCCAGGGCCACCCTCTGTATCTCCCCGCCGGACAGCGCCCTTGCTCCGCGACTCTCGTAGCCGGAGAGGTCGACGGTCTCCAGCGCGTGGAGCGCCTTCTCGCGTATCTTCCCGCGCTCAAGGCCCCTGATTCTCAGGCCGTAGGACACGTTGTCGAAGACGCTGCCGTTGAACACAATGGGCTTCTGGAAGACGATGCCCATTCTCCTTCGCATCTCCAGCCTGGCCTCCGGGGATGCCGACGCGTCCACCCCATCGAAGCGTATCTCCCCGGAGGTGGGCTCCTCCAGGAGGTCTATCAGGCGCAGAAGGGTGGTCTTTCCCGACCCGCTGGGGCCTATTATGGCCGTGACGTTATGGGTGGGGACATCCAGGTTGACGCCCTCCAGGACGGCATTTCCGTCGTATATTTTGGAGAGTCCTCTGATGGTGATCAACGCTGCTGCCTATGCTGAAACCGGCTTGCCAGTATGTTAATCGCCAGCGCCAGGGATACCAGTATAATCCCCAACGCCATCGCCCGCTCCAGGTTGCCGATGGACGTCTCCAGGGACATGGCGGTGGTCAGTGTTCTGGTGTATCCGCGTATGTTGCCACCCACCATTATAGCGAGGCCTATTTCCGAGATGGCGCGGCCAAACCCCATGAGCGCTGCCGTGGACACCCCGTATCTTGCCTCTCTGAGTATGGCGTAGATGGTCTGCATCCTGCCGGCGCCGAGCGACTCGGCGGTATCCCGCACCTCCGGGGCCACGCCCCTCAGGGCGGAGATGGTCAGCCCCGCCATGATGGGCGCTATCAGCGCCACGTGGCCGACGATGATGGCCGCAGGCGAGAACAGTATGCCCAACACGCCCAACGGCCCGTCTCTTGAGAAGGTGATGAACACCAGCAGCCCCACAAATACGGTCGGCATACTGAAGAGGGTCTGGATGGCGCTGATCAACATCGTCTTGCCGCGGAAGCTGTGGAAGTGTATGAGGCTTCCTGCCGGTATGAACATCAACGCGGCAATGGACGTAGAGACGGAGGATATGAGCAGCGTCCTTCCCGTTATGCTGAACACCTCACGGTCTCCCGTGACGATGAGTTTGAGGGCTGTGAGGAAGCTGTCTATCACCAGGTCCAAGTGTCACCAACCCCTGTTCGGTTGGGGGCGGCAAGCCGTCGACCCCGTGCGTTTTGCCGGCCTGAGCGCGCTCTCACCATCCCAAGCCACCCCATCATGGAGGCCCCTGTCTCCCGGCGGGTATCAGGAGGGGGGTCCCGTAATCGTCCAGTCCATAGCTCCCTATGAGGTCCTGGACATCATCCGACGTGAGGAAGCCGATGAGCTTTTGCGCCATCTCCACGTTGGCGTCCGGATGCCTCTCCGGACTTACGGCAATGGCCGAGTACACGTTCAGGAGCGGTCCTGTGTCCATCAGGGAAACCAGCGTTTCGCTCCCCAGTCCAGGCGCGCCAATCAGAGACCCTTCCCCGTCCACCAGGGAGGCCAGGTCCAGCTTATCCCGGAATGCGATGTAGGCGCTGCTGACGGCCAGGGTATAGGCGGACTTCTCGTGGGCCAGTCTCAAAATGGCTCCCATCCCGCCGCCTGCCTCGATGTACCACCTGCCGGAGCTTCTGACGGACTCGTAGTCCCGGCCGGCAAGATGCCAGATGAGCATCTCCCTGGAGTGTGTGCCCGACCTGTCTCCCCTGGATACGAACTTTACATTGCCCGGATTGGCGATGCCCTGTTCCATTATCTCCAGAAACGCCGCTTCCGGCTCCATGCCCCTGATGCCTGCCGGATCGTTTGGGGGGCCGACTATGATGAAGGAGTTGTACGCTATGGGATGACGTTGCAGGCCATACCCCTGGGCTACGAACTCCTCCTCCCGTGCCCTGTCGTGGAGGGTCAGGACATCCACATCCCCCCGCTTGCCGGCCTCTATGGCCTGGCCGGTGCCCCCTGTGATAACGTCCAAGTCTACGCCGTATCTATCCTCAAAGGCCGGCTCAAGCACGTCCCACAACCCAATGTTATACATGCTGGTGGTGGTTGCCAGCTTGAGCCTTCCGAGGTTGGCTCCGGGGCCGACCTCACCTGCGCCTCCGGTCGAACATGCGCCCAGGCCGATCAGGGCCGCCACGAAGGCCGCAATGGCAGTCCACGCCATAGCGCGGCGCAGCGGCAATGCGATGGGCCGGAAGGGCCTTGCTTCCTCTCTGGGCATCTCAGTTGTCGTACGCGGCCGTCCGGCGGCGGCCGGGCCTGGGGCGCGCCGCGGTCCATCCCCCGCAGTCGCGACAGCCCTGTGTAACGCTCAACGCGAGGGGCGCATATCGGCTCAGATAGACGTGAGAAGCGTTCATTCGGCTATACCTATGGCCTTCGGAGGACGCGGGTTGGCGGAGAGAGGGTGTCCATCGCACTAGGGCGTGTTTAGCTATGACTGCGAAGTCCTCAGCCTATTCATTCCACATTCACTCCCACTGTTCCATCGCGGTAAGGTTACTCCCGAAGAGAGGAAACCAGAGACCTGTGTGGCGTTTGGTGGATTGTAACAGACAGGCGGGTAGGGCTCAATGAGGCTAAACTAGGTGTCCTGTCCTAACGGAACCCGCGCCCCCGGTGTAAGCAGCTGAACTGACGGGCTAGGTGGCGCTCAAGCCAAGAGGGTAATAGCAACGGTCTGTCCCCTTGGTTCTTGAAGCAGTTGGCTATAGTGGGATGAATCACCTAGAAATTCGTAGTTCGCCCATCCTGGCAGCCCCTTTCCATCCTCAGACCAACGGCAAGCTTGAGCGCTACCACCAGACTCTCAAGCGGAACGTGAACAAATCGCCGTATGAGATGCCCTCGGACCTGGAGGCGGCTATCGTCGCCTTCGTCAGCTACTACAACTACCGCCGCTATCACAAGGCCCTGGGAAATGCGACGCCCTCGGACGCGCTAAGGGGCAGGTGAGAAGATATGCTACAACGCAGAAGGGAGGCGCAGGCTCGAACTATCCAACGGGGAAGACGGCAAAACAGGGCATTCAGAGAGCTTACCAGACCTCCATCCGACCCTTGATCTCTCATCTCTCGAAGCGCCCCAACTTTGCTGGTTGCCAACAAGCGCGCAGCGCGTCTGCTCTTCTTCGCATCGGCCGCCTCTAGGAAGGCGTCGGCGTCTAGTCCGTGCGCCTCTCTCCGCACATTCGTGGCGCTGGAGCCGACCCTGGGCCGCCCTTCCCCATCTCAAAGGTCACCGTGGCGCTCACCTCAGTAGCAGGCCGCATACCGGCGGCCAACAGCTCCTCGGGGCTGGTTCCGCCGCCCGTCTCCTCTGTTCTCTTCACACATGCAACTGGCGGGCCGGTTAACACCCCACTCCTAACCGCGCTTGGCCAGAGCGCTACCTTCCGCCGACTCTCCTTGACCTTGTGCCCTTCGTTTGGCAGCTCGCAAGGCTCTTTGGCACGGAGACCTGTTAGGCCCATTTAGGTCTATGTTTTAGAACATTCCATACCGCAAGCGAGACGACGGCCAGCGCGATGGGTCCATACCAATGCGCAGATACCAGAAAGATCTGCGGTGCAACGGAGGCCCCTAGATAGAACTCTGAGGGAGGTTGCATCCTTCCTCAGATCGTTTCGCCCCATGTGCGATAGCCTGTTCAGATGACATGCGATAGCCCTCTTCAATGGGGATCGTTACACCGCCTATCGTCAATGTTGCGCTAGACTCGGCCGTTGGGGGTGCAGGCTCTGTATCTCGTTCCGTCGGAGGATCGTCTGGATCAGGGCCGTCTGCATAGGCGATACCTGTGAACGCGATCACGGTAAACACCGCCACGAGAGCAAGTATGACTCTGACTCTTCCATTCATGATAGGTCTCCTTTCATACCTGCGCGGTCTCTCATGCTAAGAATCGGCAAGTGCCGCCTGTGAGCCCGTTGCCCCTGTGGGTAGTTGGGCCGGTTTAAGTAGTGGGTCAGCTGGAGTTCTGCAATCGCAACTCCGAACTCCTTCAGGAACTCACTTCCCCCATCCGACTGTATGGCCTGGACCTGGAAGGGGAACTGGGTCACTACCTGCTTCAAGAACTCTGCACCATGGTGACTGGTAAGCCGCGGCTCCAAGGCCACCACTCTCTTGCGTGTGAAGCAGTCCACAGCCCCAAACTGGCACACCACCTTTCCATTCCCCAGGGCCACGCGCTTGCTATCCATTTGCGCCAATGCTCCGGGACTGTCCACCATAACTCCCGGGGGCGTCGCAGCCTCGTATGGCGCCACCTGACAGCCTTGCGGGGCTGTACTGCTTCACGGAGTGCCCCACGCGCCTTGAGCCTACCTTATCACCCGGTCTATGCTCTTAGCCGATAGGGTAATGCCCTCCTCAAACAGCAGTACCTACCGGCTTATGGTGTCAGGGCTGTACCCAAAGTGACGGGCTGTCAACCGCATCTTCCCTTCGTGTTCCTCATACCATCGCGCTACTTTCCATCGGCGTTTGGCTTCCATGGAGGGCTCTGCCCGGAGCCGCGCCAATCTCGCCGCTCCTGGCAGTATGGCCCCATATACGCTCATCTTACGTCCCAGGTAAGACAGCGTCTCGCCGCTCAAGAAATGCTTCGCAGCGGATTCCAGTACGGCCTGTGGTGTGTGGCTGAGTATCCCGACAGCTCGTTTACGGACTATGGCCCGCAGTTCACCGTCCGGCATCGTCATCGGCGCCGCGATCTGCACGCCGTCGCCGTATCACACTGATCTGTACCGTCTTCTTGCGCCGTTGGCTGCGACGCACATCAAAGTTGATAGCTGTGTTGCCGAAGCAGACGCTGCCCCACTCCCCCATAAACCGCTCCAAAGTATGGTAAGCTCTACTATCAAGCTTCTCGCCTTGAGCATACAGGGCATTCAAAGCTATAATACATCATCTTCCGCACTGCGGATCTATCGAGAAGGGTTCTGTAAGCTGCAAGACCACATTCTTGTCTTGGCAAGTAAACGGTATGGACTCGGCAATCCTTTGCCAACTCACATCAAATGAACAAGCAAGAGGAGTTTCAGAACTGGGCCTTGGCAAAGCTCCTCTCCGAGCGCGGAGTAGCGGCGGACTACGAGCAGCGCGGCGCCCGCAAGAAGATGGACGTTGTCGCGGAGGTGGACGGCCTGCGCATAATCCTGGAAGCGGAGACCGGGTTTCATCGCAAGGCGCAGGCCATCAAGGACGCCGACGCCCGCCTCCGCCAGAAACTGGCTACGATGGTGTTCCCCGTCTGCTATCCGACCGGCGTCACTGAGGACAACATGGCAGATGCTACTCTGACATGGACCGTCCGCCTGAAGCCGGGCGAACCCGCCGTTGAGTGGTCCACGGGCGGCCTGACCCAGCTGGCCCAAGCTGTGCTCCAGGCGCCTCACTCCCTGAGCGGCGCGGACGGAGCGGCGCAATGGCTCTCGGACGGCCTGGACGCGGCGGCGCAGAGGCTGAAGACGCCCGTGAGAAGGACTCTGGCACAGGCCCTGGGTCTCGCAGCCACCAAGCCCCAGGGCGGGCAGCACAGCGATGGCTACTTTGTGGCCGCCAAGCGCGGGCTGCCGGATCTTCGCCAAGCTCGCCTGTCCGACCAGGAACTGCTGGCCCCGGCCCGCAAAGAAGCCTCCGCTCGCTGTCACAGGACCCTCACCTGGAGCGCCCGGAGCATCGACTCATCAGGGAGTTCCTTGAAAGCCAGTGGCCTGAGCTTGTGGGAGAGGTAAGCTAGATGCCCCGAAATCGACACATTCGTATGTCTCTACCGGTCCGGCATGGAAGTAAGGCCTCCAGATGAAACCAGCCACCGGGAGCCGCCGCATATATTACGGGTGGGTGATTGTTGGGGTTGTCTTCCTCTCATCGCTCGCATCCGGGGCGCAGATCAATCCCACCATAGGGGTCTTCCTCAAGCCCATCACCGACGAGTTCGAGTGGACGCGCTCCACCGTATCCCTGGCTGGGGCCATTGGCACCCTGATAGGCGGCGCGCTGGCGCTGGTGGTAGGGCCTGCCATAGACAAGTTTGGCGCACGGTGGATACTCTTCGTCAGCTTCTTAATGTCCGGCATCGCCATCTTCGCATGGGGGCACGTCGACCAGCTATGGCAGTTCGCCATTGCCCTGATAGTCAGCCGTGTGGCTCTCCAGGGAGTGATCAATCCCACCAACCAGACGGTGGTTTCCAAGTGGTTCATCAGGAAGCGAGGCAGGGCAGTTGCTATGTCTATCCTGGGACAACGCATCGGCGGCGGCGCGATACCGTCGGCTGCCCAGGGGGCGATACCTATGCTGGGTTGGCGCACGGTAGCTATGGGCGTGGGTCTGCTGGTGCTGGCTTTGACTCTCATCCCCATCTCCATTTTCATGCGACGCCAGCCCCAGGACATGGGACTTCTTCCTGACGGCGCAAGGCCAGAGAATCCGGAAGATCAGGAATGGCAGGGCAAAGCAGGCGGGAGGGTACAGGCGCAGGAGGTGAACTACACGCTGAGGGAAGCGCTTCGGACGCGCCCATTCTGGATAATCCTTGGCGCCTACTGTCTCACCAACTTCGTCAACACGGGCGTTAACTTCAACCTGGCCCCGCACCTTTTGGATAGGGGCCTTACAGATGACCAGGCGGCCGTGGTGCTTCTAACCTGGGCTATGGTGAGCGTCCCGGCTTCCCTGAGCGCAGGGTATCTTGCAGACCGCACGTCCGTCCGCATCCTGATGGTGGGGTTCTCGACGGGACTGGGAGTGGGTATATACCTCTTCCTGATAATCGACTCTTTTGCCGTGGGTATGGTCTTCGCAGTGGTGCATGGCGCGGCTTTCGCCGGATCCTTCCTGATGTTACAGCTTCTGCTGGCCAACACCTTCGGCTCGAAGTCTCTGGGAGCGCTGCGCGGGTTCATAGTACCGTGGCAGATGGTGGCAAACGCCCTCGGCCCCCTGGCGGCTACGCTGGTCTACGACACAACCGGCAGCTACGGCCCCATTCTGCGGACCTATATTGGCCTTCAGGTGGTGCTTGTCCTGGCGCTCGTGTTCGCCCTGCGGGGCCTGAAGCCCAAGGACTCGGCGTGAGGTAGAGACGCATACCAGCCTCCCGGCCATAGTGAAATTGCTAAACTAAACGGGCGCCGCGGTAGGCGTTGGCATTGGCAGCGCTTCGTCACACGCCGACATGGAAGCGACCAGCAGAACTAGCGCCAGCAGAGCCAAGACTGGCATTGCGCGAGAGACCATTGTTGTCCTCCTCTTGGCTTACGACTTCAGTGGTCCGGCGGGCGTTGGACATAAACCACTCGAAATTCCATTTGACCGCTCCAGGTAACATGCCCTGCTCTCCTCGCATACGCGTGGGAAATGGGAGTCAAACTCCTCGGCGCTCTTCTGTGGGGGTAAGGCAGCCACAGTTTAGCATACTTACCGATGAGGAGGCGCTACAGCGCGAGAGTGAACTTTATTACGAAGGTTCTTGATTTTGTCCAGTCTGGTGGACGGTCGGCAATACCATCTTTGAGATGTGACTGGGCCTGGGAGATTTGCCAAGGTCTGTCGCCGACTGATTGTGACAGGATGGCACGGGCGTTTGTCACATATACGTTGAGGACATGTATCAGAAACAGCTCGTCGTAGGTTTCCCCGCAGTGTTCGAGTAGACCTTTTCATCCGGCGCATGCTATCCTCTGTCTCATTCTGTTTGTAGGCGGCACTATGCTGCGATCCACTGACGCCCTGCCGACGTACCTCCGCGATTACCGCGAGATGCGCCATTGCCACGACCTCCTAGGCGTGTTCAGAGCAGTCCGCGACCTCATCGGCGTCCAGCGCGTCGTCTATCCCGGCAGCTACGTACACTTCACTCCGTCTCTGGTGTTCCCGCGCGTGTGCTACGTAGACTCGGTCAAGGGATTCAGCGCCGCCATGCAGTCCGACGACTTGGTCCCTTGGCTCGACGCACACAAAGAGTACGCGGAGCCAGTCGAGCTCACAGCCATAGAGACCGCCTACAACCGGATTCCGTCCACGCTGCTCGCGGGATTCGGCCTGATGATATCGCTCAACGCAGGCGCAATCTCTCAAGAGTGCAAGCCGCTCCTGTCTCCTAGAGCTCACCTCCTCGCAAACGACGGCCACTACGACGCGGCCCGCGCCCACGTGGACGCCGACTACACCCTCGTAGCAGCGCTCAGCGCCGACGGCGCCTACGAAACAGGCGAGGAAGCGTTGAGCGGGTACTTCGTCAGCAAACAGGGGAAGCCGCTTACACGCGAAATGCTGGCTGAGAATGCGCAGCGCTCACCAAGCAAGGCTCGGTACAAGATGGCCCGTACAGCGAACGCTTTTCTGTTCCGGTTCAAGTAAGGGCTCTAATCTCTGCCCAACGCAGTGGGATGCAATCGGGGCAGCGCGGCGGCCTCAGGGTACTGGGCAACGGCTGCCCTATCCTGCGCCACCGGGGAACGCCAACGGCTTCGAGAGTCATTTCGACCGACGCAATGTGGGCGGCGGCCATGGCTGGAGGCCATCCCGTCGGTGGTAGGGTCTCCGGGTATGCCAACACCGCGGCCCTCCTAAGGTCCTCCCCGTCGGCCAGTGGCCGCTAGAATTGTCAGTATCCGGCCAGAAGCTAACGGAATCCTACGTCTCCAAGCGTAACCGAATCGTGAAAATTCTTGGTTTGGTCCAGTTTGGTGGACGTTGTCAAGCTGGAGCCTCGGCCCCACGAGATTGAGGCCGTTTGCCCGGTGGTGCAGCTGGGGTTCAATGACCCACGAAACTAACACTACAACTGGTACAAAGAATGGGGCAAGACCAAAACAGGTAAGGCGCTGGCGGCTGAGGAGCGTACAAGCGGGTGGACTAACGCAGGCAACCGAGGAGGAGTCAGATGAGCGGTTCAGGGCGCGAGCGGTCCATCCGCTCAGCCGCCAGCGCCTCCCGCGCAACGTAGGTCCACCCCAGACGCTCCAGCAGCCGGCGCGCCGGCTCCTCCGCGTGGTTGTACTCGTTGGGCTTGGCGGTGGCGGTCATGGTTTCTTCTTCTTGGCCCTAGCCTTCCGGCTAGTTTCGACTTTGCCCATAAGGTGATTCGCTACAGTGAGCAGTTCAAGCGCAACTGGGGGGTCGTCCTGAAGGGCATGTTCATGCGCGCGAGGGTTCCTGATGGCCGTCATGGCGCCAGCAAAAAGCTCCATGTACCCGCGTTGCTCGTTTTGATCAGTAGTTGTCCGCATCCTATTGAGCCGCAGTTTTGGATTGTTGACACTAAACGCTTCGCGCATCAAGGTGTCACCATCAAGTTTGCTTAGCCCAGACTTGGATTTGACTGTGTTGTTGAGACACTTAAAGGCTTCTTCAACTGCACGGGCATAGTGGCCATCTGGGAACAACTTACGGCTCGCGGAACGGAGCGAGCCATCTGTCACCGCTTCGTCAAACTTCTCGAGAACAGTCCGAGGGCTTCGAGCGTTTGACGTAACTTCACGATGCAGCTGGCCTACTCCGGCTGCGTCAGCCTCCTGCTGAATGCTTCTGGCTACTTCAAGCCAATGATGATAGCGATCAGGACTAGCCAAACCTCACTATCCTTCACGACCATAGAGATGGCGGGCCATGCTAGCAAATATCTGGTCTATCTGTTCTGGGGTGGCATTCGAGTCAATATGGATCTGAACGTCGATATGAACTGTTGGTTCACTCATGCTGTTCGCGACTCGCCCCGTCGATTCAGGGGATGGCGGAGATGGCATGGAAGGCGTGGTAGGGGTCGGCAGTGCCTCTATTGCTGGTCTCTCTCTGTTCGTGCGCTGGCATCTTGTTGATTATCACGTCGACAGCCCTTACTTGGTCACTACCGGTAATATTTTCTATGAGGCCAAGAGCTCGTAGATTTGAAGTGAAAGTCTCTACGGCATTTTGGCGATCAACTTCAGGTATCCCCGCACGCCCCAATTCACCCTTGAGCACTGCTTCGTCTCTGAGACGGCTTTCCTTGATTCTTTCGTAAACAGTAAGAAATCCTTCAAAACGACCTATAGAAAGGTCGAACTCCTTCTGTTTTGCTACTTGGGCAGGAATGTCCGGTCTTAGCACAAGTAGAGAATCTTCCGTTAGCTGTAGGGTGGTAGCACTGAAACTTCCTACTGTGAGCCCATACTTCGCTGAGTGTGTAATCAGGTTCCGTGTTTTGCTACTAGAGGGCGAAATGCCAAGTTTGCCCAATAGTGTAAGGCGTTCGATTTCATCTCCAACGCCGTGTTCGAATATTCCACGGGCCAACTGAAGTGTTTCCGCGAAAGGCACAAGCGGATACGACTTAGTTGGGCCACGACCGCGCCTTTGTTGAGCATCAACCAAGCTTTCATCATTGAACTGTTCAGTCATACGTTCACTCCTTCCTAGTCTACCTTATTGGACCCAAGACCCGCATCCGCCGCGAATGCTCTGCTCACAGGGCGGATACTTTCAATGATTTTAGCATATCCGTTTGCGCTCTGCCGCGCTCTACGTTTCCCTCCACCCTGTCAAGCAAAGCTGCGATGGCTCGCTGCCGCGCCAGGGCCTCGAAGGTGGGGAGCTGCAAAAGGGCGATTCCGGGCCGTATTGGACCGGAGTAGATGATATGGGACGGTGGCATGAAGCGGAGAGGGTGGGATTCGAACCCACGAGAGGATTGCTCCCCTACGCGATTTCCAGTCGCGCCTGTTCGGCCACTCCAGCACCTCTCCATGAAGCCGATGTTCATCGCCACATGGCGGCCCCGTGGCGGAGAGGGTGGGATTTGAACCCACGTCCCGATGCAATCGGGAACCGCTTTTCGAGAGCGGCGCCATAAGCCTCTCGGCCACCTCTCCACAACGCTATAGCATAGCACACATTGCCATAATCGTTCCAAACCATCCCTCCACACCTGCCAGCGGCGCTGTGCGCTACGAATAACGCCATTAAACTCAACCTCTGCTACGTTATGCCACTCCAAGGTATCGGATTGACACTGCAAAATGCGCCGTGCTATCATTCAGCCAGGATGAGTTCTTGTCCGGAGCTTTCTTGAGAGGGTAGCCTTCACTTTGTGTACAGCAGGAGTGGGGTTACCCTTTGCCATTGGTGTTGAGATTGGATAGCTGGCAAGCGATCATACTGGCCGCAGGTCGTGGAAGTCGTATGAGGTCCAGGGTACCCAAGGTCCTCCAGCCAATCTGTGGTCGAGAGATGGTGGGTCTGGTTGGGGACGCCCTCAGCGCCGCCGGCTTCGATGCGCCTGTGGTTGTCGTGCCCCCCAACTCCCCGGATGTGTCCCGCGCCGTGGGACGCCTCGCCGCTCCGGTGGAGCAGGAGGAGCCGTTGGGTACTGCTCACGCCCTTTCTCTGGCCCGGACGCTTCTGGGCGATCATCAAGGCAGTGTCCTGGTAATCAATGGCGACTTGCCCCTGGTGACCCCGGCCACCCTGTCCGCCCTGATGCGCCGCCACGAGTCGACAGGGGCTTACCTCACCATTCTAACGTGCAACGGGCTTCCTTCTGGCGGCATGGGACGGGTTATAAGGGATGAGGATGGATGCGTCTCCGCTATAGTGGAAGAGGCTGACCTGGACCCCAGTACGGCAGAGTCGTTGGAGGGCAACGTGGGAGCCTACTGCCTCAAGTCCCCGTGGCTCTGGAGCGCTCTCGATAAGCTGGCCCCCTCTCCCGGGGGCGAGGTGTACGTCACCGGCCTGGTGGCAGAAGCCCGTGGTCAGGGGTGCAGGGTGGAGGCAGCGCTTCTGGAAGATGCCGTAGAGGGCCTTGGCGTAAACGACGGGGTCCAGTTGGCGAAAGCCAGGGAAGCTCTCCAGCGCCGGGTAAACAATGGATGGCTCCTCAACGGGGTAACCGTCATGGAACCCGCCTTTATAGACGTCACGGTGGAGTTGGAGCCGGATACCGTCATCTATCCCAACACGTTTCTGCATGGCAGGACTGCGATAGGGGAGGGGTCTCGAATTGGGCCAGGCTCCATGATAGTGAACTCCGCCATATCCGCCGGCTGCCGCGTGGTACAGTCCGTAGTAGAGGATGCCGTCCTGGAAGAGGGTGTGGACGTGGGCCCATACAGCCACGTCCGCCCAGAGTCCCACATAGAGACGGGAGCGCACGTTGGCAACTTTGCGGAGATCAAGAACAGCCGGATAGGGAAGGGCGTCAAGATGGGCCACTTTAGCTACGTGGGGGACTCCTGGGTAGGCCCAGGAGTCAACATCGGCGCAGGCGCCGTGACGTGCAACTTTGATGGAGCGGAGAAGCACCGGACTGTCATTGAGGAGGGCGCCTTCATAGGAAGCGACTCCATGCTCATAGCTCCGGTGAGGGTTGGCGCTGGAGCCAGCACAGGGGCCGGGTCCGTGGTGACCAGGGACGTTCCGGCCGGGGCCAGAGTAGCAGGCGCGCCGGCCAGGATAATAGCCCGTAACCCCACGGACGGGCAGAAGCCATGAGAACGCCGGAAACCGGCCCGAAACTGCCCCAGGCCATAGTATCAAAGACGCGCAGGGGTCACAGCCAAACCGCTGTCCTCAGGGAGGTGGTCTGTCTTGGATGCTGATAGCTCGTTAGAAGCCATTGCCCTAATAACATCCCTGATATTCTACGGACTGTTCTCCTCCGTAGACGGGTATTTGTCCTCAGGACGTCATGGAAGTGGTGTGGAGCAGGAAGCAGCGCCTCGCCTTAGGGCCGGGGCGCTGCTTCGCAACAACGGCGCGCGCGCCGTGGCGCAGGTTGGGCTCGTCGCCGTGGCAGGCGCGGCGGGCGTGGCCCTGGTTGTATCCCACACACCGCACTGGTGGGCCGTAGCCCTGGGAGTTGTGGGCCTCCTGGTCTTGCTGGCGCTGGTCCAGGGCGTATCGGCCGGCATAGGAGCGCGGCTGAGTGGCAAGGCGCGTTATGTCCTGCCCATCCTCTGGCCGGTGGCCCTGTCTGCGCTGCCTCTATCCGCGCTTCAGAGTTTGGCCAGGGCGGCGCTCTCCGGCAGGAGAGACCGTGGCGCCAACTTCCTGGAGCCGTCCGCAGCTCTCATCAACGGACTTCACGGCGGACTATCCCAGAGTGGCGAGGAAGAGGAGCTGGCGCCACATGAGCGCAGGATGATCACATCTATACTGGAGCTGGACGAGACCACCACACGAGAGATCATGGTCCCCAGGATGGATATTCTGGCAGCCGACGCCGCTTCATCGCCAGGCCAGGTGGCGGAGATGATGCGGGAGAGTGGGCATAGTCGAATACCCCTGTACGAGGAGTCGCTGGACAACATCGTTGGAGTAGTGCACTCGCGGGACATGCTGGGCAACCTTGCCACGGACGAGGCCGAAGTGGACTTGCGCGATATAGTCCGTCCACCCCTCTTCGTCCCGGACTCCAAGCGCCTGGACGAACTGCTACGGGACTTTCAGGAGAACCACATCCAGATTGCCATTGTGGTAGACGAGTATGGAGGCACCGCGGGCCTGGTGACGGTTGAGGACCTGCTAGAAGAGATAGTAGGGGAGATAGAAGACGAGTTCGATATGGGTGAACCCATGTTGGAGATGCTCGGCGAAGGCCGGACTGTAATGGACGCCCGCATATCCCTTGAGGAGGTAAACAGCGTCTTTGCCGTGAACCTGCAGGGCGACGGCTTTGACACGCTGGGAGGGCTGCTGTATCAGCAACTGGGCAAGATGCCCAGCCCCGGCGACGAGATAGAAGTGGGCGGCCTGATGATCAAGGTCATCTCCACCCTGGGAAGGCGGATCAAGAAGGTGCATGTAGCGCCGGGTACGTCGTCAGAGCCGCGCTAGGAGAGGATAAAGACAACAGGAATGGGGATGGGGAGCCAAGCTCCATCCCCATTCCTGTTTCAGGCTTCTAAAAACCTATCCAGAGTGCAGGACACTTTACGTGTCACTCGGCATGTCCATATCATCCATCATCATGCTGTCGCATCGCAACTCTCATCCATGGTCATGATTGGGGTTGTGGCCAAACGGCCGGATACGCCAAAGGCTTCCAGGGTGAAGAGCCCTGCGCCCGGGTACCTTACCCTATCGCTGGTGGCATTTGGCGGCCTGGTTACAATGTTCACTTCCAACTCAAGCGCGCCAGCGGGGTTGACGTTGCCGGAGTACCATATGAGGGAATTATCCGCGTCCTTCACCACGGAGACGATGACGATCTCTCCGGCGCCGAACCCGGAAACGTAGATCTTGAACTCGCTATCGTTGGCCGCGCACAGGCCGCTTGTTACTATGGTAGCCCCGTCAAGCCTCTCCAGGGACTCCTGCGGAGCCACAGCCGCCTGGGGACTACCCACGGCCGTGCCTGCTCCCAAGGCAGCGACCAGCAGAAGCGTGAGCAGAAGAACACCCTTAACCGACAAGAATCTTTTCACTGTATACAGCCCTCCGTTCCTAGAGTTAGCTATCCGAAATCACTATGGCTCTTCCCCCTCAGAGATACAGCCATAGCAAAACCCGACTTGGGAAATCTGCATAATCATATTCACCAAGTCGGTGTATGTCAACCCTCTAGCCAGCAATTTTAGATATCTTCTTGCCCTCTTTTTGTCGGATATGGCTCGGCGCGCAGCGAGGTTAGTGGGTTACGGCCATCCAATCACACCGGCGTTGCTCCTTGCCAACCCCAACCCGCTCCACCGCGGGGGCGGGCGCAGGGCTTGCCCCTAGCTCACGGCAAGACCGTCCGGCCACGGCAGGGCAAAAATGAAACGGCCTTGAGGTATCAGGCCATTGCAACTCCTGTTATAATTCTCGCTTGGCGCCACGCCACACCTTAGCGCAGGTAGAGTATGGAAGAGGATTTTGTAAAGCACGTAGAGCATCTGGTGATCCAGCTGGCAGTCATCCTTGCCGCTGCCAAGATCGGCGGGGAGATCTGCGAGCGGTACCTCAAGATACCCACCGTTCTTGGCGAGCTGGCAATGGGGGCGTTGATCGGCCCCTTCGCCTTGGGAGGCATTGCCATCTTTGGCCTGGGGCCACTGTTCTCTATTCGTGACGGCAATGATGCCTTGCCGGTCTCTCTGGAGCTCTTCTCCGTATCTCAGATAGCAGCAGTGGTGCTCCTGTTCACCGCCGGGCTGGAGACGGACCTGAAGCAGTTCCGGCGATTCGCCGCCCCCGCCTCCCTCGTGGCAATAGGCGGCGTTGTGATGCCATTCGCACTGGGAGCGGGAGCAACAATGCTCCTCAAGCCGGCCGGACTGGAGGGGGACGTCCTCCTCTACGCGGCCCTCTTCATGGGAGCGGTCATGACGGCCACGTCCGTTGGCATCACCGCCCGGGTGCTGGGCGACATGCACAAGCTGGACTCCCCCGAGGGAGTGACCATCATGGCCGCGGCCGTTGTGGACGACGTGCTAGGTATCCTGGTGCTTACGGTGGTGGTTGGGATTGCCACCCCCGGCGAGGAGCTCTCGGTCTCCGGGATAGCACTGATCGGCGCAAAGGCCGTAGGATTCTGGCTGACGCTGATGATAGGCGGCATCCTCGCCTCCAAGTACATATCCAGAGCCTTTGAATCACTCAGAGTTTCGGGCGCCAGCGTCGCTCTGGCAATGGCGCTCGCCCTGCTGGCATCGGGCTTGGCGGAGAGCTTCGGCCTGGCGATGATCATTGGAGCCTACTCCATTGGGCTTGCCCTCTCCGACACCCACCTCAAAGAGAAGATAGAGAGGCCGATTATGGAGGGGCTGTACCCCGCCCTGGTGCCCGTATTCTTCGTAGTAATGGGGATGTTGGTGGACGTAAGCGCTATGGGTGGGACGATTGTCTTCAGCCTGATAATCACCCTGCTGGCGATAATATCCAAGGTGGTTGGGAGCGGGCTACCGGCCCTTGCGGCCGGCTTCACAAAGGCGGGCTCAATGCGCGTCGGCATCGGGATGCTTCCACGTGGTGAGGTGGCCCTGATAATCGCCGGCGTAGGACTGTCCCGGGGAGTGATTGGCTCGGAAATGTTCGGCGTTTCCATCCTGATGACCGTTGTAACCACATTCATGGCAGCCGTCCTGCTGACGCCTGCCTTTAGAAAAGGAGGGCCGGGACGCCGCGGCAGCTCCGAGTGACGCCCCAGCGCTCCGTGTATATTGCTATTTGGCTTTGCCACTGCTATATTCCCCACTAATGCCGTTGCCATACCGCGCATTGCAACAGGGTTCCAGTAGCCCGCGGTGACGCCGGTAAGCCCCCGTAGCTCAGAGGATAGAGCGCTGGCCTCCGAAGCCAGGTGCGTGGGTTCGAGTCCCGCCGGGGGCGCCATTGTCTAAAGAGAGGCTACCTAATCACTATGATCCCTTACATGAAATTCAGAGCTCGCGGCTGTAATAGTCGTATCTGGACCGTCGTTGTAGCGCTCTCGTTAGTGATGCTGTTGTTACTGGTCGCTGCCTGCGACCCGGAGGAGGCAACAGAGGCGCCTCCCACAGCAACCGACGTTGTGACCGGTCCAACTGCCACCCAAGCGCCAACGTCGACTCCCGAACCCACACATACGCCCACGCCTGAGCCTACGTCAACCTCAACACCTACGCCTACGCCTACGCCCACGCCTACACCTACCCCAACGCCTGAACCTCTGTCGGTCAAGGATATACTGGACGCGGCCACTTCCGCTTTACGGACCCTCGACTCCGCCAAAATAGACTATGTGAGCGCTACAACCGTGGAGAGTCAACCCCTGTTACTTGAGTTGCGAATAGTGGGGGATTACCAGAGGCCGGACCGCTTCCAATACACAATGACAACAGACTTCGGGGGCTTTTCTTTCCAAGTCGGGCATATCGTCATCGGCTCAGAGGTGTACGAGATGGGCCCCCTGAGCAGTCAATGGACAACTAATGCCCAATCCCAGTCTCCATTTGGAGATCCTAACTCTTTTGGTGGTGTGTTCTACACAGACATTCGACCTGAGGCTGTAGAAGGTTTAACCATGATGGTTGAGGAGCTTGCTGGCGAGAGTGTCTACTCTCTAAAGGGCAGCCTGTCCGGACAAGCTGTTCTGGACCTGATTGACGATCCGGAGCTGAAGGGACAACTGCAGAGCGGCACAATGGATGTTGAATACTTGATTGGCGTTGAGGATTTCATTTTGCTAAAAGGCATAGCCGTGCTCCGTTTGACTGCGCAAGACCCTCTCACCGGCGTTGTGAATATGTTCAAGACGGAAGTTGTAATGACCCTCTCGGACTTTGGCAAGGCTGTGGATATACAGGCGCCCGAAGACCTCGAGGAGGACACCCCAGACCCAGAGCTGGAAATTGGTGTGCCGCCAGGAGAGGACGATCACAGCAATGACCCGGATTCGCCGACCCGCATCTCTGTTGGTGAGACCGTCGAAGGGAGTATAGACAATATCTTTGACGTGGACTTTTTTGTGTTCCAAGCCGAAGAGGGCCAGGGCTACCAGATAGACGTGGCTCTTGTCACACTACCTGATTCCGTTGTTACCCTGTACAACTCAGACAGGGAAGAGCTAGCTCTGAACGACGACTACGGCGACACCCTGGCATCCCGGATAATCTGGACCGCTCCCACCTCCGGCGATTACTTCCTGGCCGTGGAAAACGCCGACGGCAACACCGGCGCGTACACCCTTACAATCACCCAGGTCACCACGCAGCCCTAGCCGCGGTGGGCCGTAGCGGTTGGTAGCCGGGGGCCTGTTGCACCCGGCGCTCGTAGTGGCAACGTCGTCGCCTGTAGGGGCGGTTCGCGAACCGCCCCTACAGGCGACGACGACGGTGAGGGCCCCCGTCGTAGCGCCGGCAAACGCGGGCAGCCCCGGGCAGCGTGGGCCAGGCGTTATTGACATTGAGATGCTTTAGTATTACGATACTCTTGCAACAACTTGCAAGAGGCGCCAATGTCCGGACACAACGCAGCAATTGAGACCCTCAAGGAAGCAGGATACCGCCTGACGCCGCAGCGCATGATGGTGCTGCAGGCCATTGCAGAGAGCGGCGGCCACGAGACGGCGGAGGCGATTCACCAGGAGGTGGTGAAGACATACCCCTACCTGGACATCGCCACGGTCTACCGAATACTTCAATTCCTCAAGCGGTTGCACCTGGTAACGGAGATAGACCTGGGAGGGGACTCCGCCAGGTATGAGGTGGCAGAGCCGAACAAGCACCATCACATGGTCTGCCGGGAGTGCGGACGCACCTTGGACCTGAGCCCTTCCTACCTGGAGGAGCTTCGCGGGCGGCTCATAAGGGAGTTTGGCTTTGAGCCGGACCTGGAGCACTTCGCCATTGGCGGCCTGTGCGCCGTTTGCGCCAAGGCCGCGCAGGCAGAGGGCCGACCGGCGCTTGCCGGCGGCGCAGCTCATGGAAGAGCCGTTGAGGAGTAGATTCTGATGGAGCTTGGATCGGGGGCTTTTGCGGCGCTGGTTCTGGGCCTTCTGCTGGGCCTCAAGCACGCCACGGACGCCGACCACGTGGTGGCGGTATCCACCATTGTCAGTGAGTATCGGAACGCATGGCGGGGCCTGTGGGTTGGGGTTTCCTGGGGGCTGGGCCATACTACGCCCCTTCTCATTGCCGGCATTGCGATACTTCTACTCAAGGACCCCGCCGCCCAGTTGTACGAGGACTACGCTCCCTTCCTGGAGTTCGGCGTGGGGATAATGCTGGTGCTGCTGGGCTTGCAGGTATTCTGGAACTTCCGCCGTCGCCGTATCCACATCCACGAACATGACCACCGGGATGACCCCCACATGCACCTCCACACCCATGAGTTGACTCCTGCGCCGGAGAGCCACCATGGTTTCCTCCGCATGGGCAAGCCGTTCTTCAGGCTGAAGTCCTTTGTGGTAGGCGTGGTCCACGGACTGGCCGGAAGCGCCGCGGTAATGCTGGTGGTCCTAACCACGGAAGCGGTCTCCTCCTTCATGGTGGGGATCTTATATATCTTCCTGTTTGGCATTGGCACAGTTCTCTCCATGGGAGTCATAACCCTTCTCATGGGGATACCATTCTCCGTATCCGGGCGATTTGAGCGCGTAAACAGGGTGGTTGCAGGCGTAGCAGGAGTGGCGAGCATCTCCTTTGGGGTGTTTCTCATGTATGAGCTTGCGATTGTGGAGGGACTTTAGACGCGTCATGGCCGGTATCGGATGAGGGGCCTGTGGCATATGGGCGGTGGTGTTGACGATGGTGGCTAGTCTGGATATACTTGCCCGTGACGTTCGTGAGTGTGGGCCGGGAGGCGCCTCGACTGAGGTCGAAACTCCTCCTGCCTGGGGGCTCGAGCAGCGGTTGCGCTGTCCGCGAGTCCCTTGTCTGTGTGTATGAACTTTCGGCGGAGAGATAGATGAGGGTAGGCGTTACCAAAGAGATAGTGGCAGGCGAGAGGCGGGTGGCGCTGGCTCCGGATGCCGTGGCCAGGCTTGTGGCCTCCGGCACGGAGATCCTGGTGGAGTCCGGGGCAGGGGAGGAGGCCAACTTCAGCGATGAGATGTACAAAGAGGCTGGGGCCGAGTTGGCGGACGACGCAGCCTCTCTCCTCGGCAGCGTAGAGGTCGTTCTCAAGGTGCAAGGGCCGGCGATGAACACGGCCCTGGGCAGGCACGAAGTGGAGATGATCACAAGGGGAGCGGCCGTCATCGCCCTTCTCCAACCCCTGACAAACCTGGAACTGGTGGGAATGCTGAAGGAACGGGAGATCACCAGCTTCAGCATGGACACCGTCCCGCGCATAGCAAGGGCCCAGAGCATGGATGCCCTCTCGTCAATGAGTTCCCTTGCCGGCTATAAGGCGGCCATCATGGCCTCCAACTCGCTTGCCAAGTACTTCCCCATGATGATCACGGCGGCTGGAACGTATGCGCCGGCCAAGGGGCTTGTGCTGGGCGCGGGGGTGGCCGGGCTGCAAGCCATTGCAACTGCGCGGCGTCTGGGCGCGGTGCTGCAGGCCTTTGACGTTCGCCCGGTGGTCAAGGAGCAGGTGGAAAGCCTGGGTGCCACCTTCTTCGGCCTGCCGGAGGATGCGCACACTGAGGACGCGGGAGGCTATGCCAGGGAGCTTGCCGAGGAGACACAACGGAGGGAGAGAGACCTCATCCACAGCTATGCCAAGGATGCCGACTTCATCATCAGCACGGCCCTGATACCGGGGAGGCCGGCGCCGCTGCTCATAACGGAGGACATGGTCAAGGATATGCGCGCAGGCTCGGTCATTGTGGACCTGGCGGCAGAAAACGGCGGCAACTGTGAGCTGACTGAGCCCGGAGCCGAGGTTGTGAAATACGGCGTCATCATCCACGGACCGTTAAATCTGCCCAGCTCCATGCCGATTCATGCAAGCCAGATGTACTCTCGGAACATCTCCAGTCTGCTCATGCACCTGACGCGTGACGGCCAACTGAATCTGGACTTTGACGATGCGATCACCCAGGGATGTTGCATCACCCATCAGGGGAGTGTCGTGTACGGCCCCACCAAAGCCCTTATGGAATAGGCGCGGGGCGAAACTGACGAGAACGATAATCACTGAAGCGAGGCTTTTCACATGATAGAGGGACTTCTTGTATCGCTGTTCGTCTTCGTGCTTGCAGTGCTTTTGGGATTTGAGGTGATAAGCAAGGTGCCACCAATCCTGCACACGCCCCTCATGTCAGGGTCCAACGCCATATCCGGCATAGTGCTGATAGGCGCCCTGGTGGTTGTCGTCCGGAGCGACACGGCGCTGGGCGCGGCGCTGGGGATAGGGGCCGTCGCCCTGGCGACGGTCAACGTGGTGGGTGGATTCATGGTCACAGACCGTATGCTCCAGCTGTTCAGGAGAAGGCAGGACGGACCCAGCTAATGGAATTCATCAACGACTTCACAAACCTATCGTACCTGCTTGCGGCGGTCCTCTTCATAGTCGGCCTCAAGAAGCTGAGTTCTCCGGCCACCGCCAGGTCCGGGAACCTGATGGGCGCCACGGGTATGCTGATTGCCGTGGTGGTGACACTTATAGACAGGGAAGTACTGGATTATGCGCAGATAGGGGCGGGCATGATAGTTGGCGCTGCCGCGGGGGCCGTCCTGGCGCGTACCATCAAGATGACCGCCATGCCCCAGATGGTAGCGATATTCAACGGCCTGGGCGGCGGGGCCTCGGCGCTGGTGGCCTCAGGAGAGTTCCACAAGCTGACGTCCGGGGCGACGACCTCCATAGAAACGGACGTTGGAGTCACCATCATGCTGGGCACCTTCATCGGCGCCGTCACTCTTTCGGGAAGCCTCATAGCCTTTGGAAAGCTCCAGGGGATAGTGACCTCCAACGCAATGAACTCTCCGATCATAAAGGTCTTTAACCCGGTCCTGTTCCTGGCTATCGTGGGCGTAATGGTCTACCTGGTTGTAATAGCGGAGGGTTCACCCGCCTTTCTGGGGCTTATTGCCCTGTCGCTGCTGCTTGGCATTCTCTTGGTGATGCCTATTGGCGGGGCGGACATGCCGGTGGTCATAGCTCTCTTGAATTCTTACTCCGGCTTGGCCGCGGCCGCGGCCGGGTTCGCGCTTGACAACATGGTGCTGATCATCAGTGGGTCGCTGGTTGGAGCGTCCGGTTTCATACTGACCCAGATCATGTGCAAAGCCATGAACCGCTCCATCTGGAACGTAATGTTTGGGGCCTTTGGGGCGCAGGCCGTGAGTGTTGGACAGGGATCGCCGGACGGCAGGCAGGCTCAGGCGACCTCGGCGGAGGACTCGGCCATTGTCCTGGCGTATGCCAAGTCCGTCATCTTTGTACCGGGGTACGGGCTGGCCGCGGCCCAGGCGCAGCACCAGGTGAAGGAACTTGCGGACCTGCTGCAGGCCAGGGGAGTGGAGGTGAAGCACGCCATTCACCCCGTAGCAGGGAGGATGCCGGGGCACATGAACGTGCTTCTGGCCGAGGCGGACGTGCCATACGACCAGCTCTACGCTATGGAAGATATCAACGACGAGTTCGAAAGGACGGACGTGGCGGTAGTGGTGGGCGCCAACGACGTTACCAACCCGGTATCCAGGGACGTCCCGGACAGCCCCATCTACGGTATGCCGATCCTGAACGTGGATAGGGCCAAGAACATCATATTCATAAAGCGGAGTCTTAGCCCCGGGTTTGCGGGCATAGACAACCCGCTGTTCTACAACCCAAACACCAGGATGTACTTTGCGGACGCCCGGCGCGCGCTGACGGATCTGGTGAACGCAATAAAAGACCTCTAGCTGGGCGTGGGGGCACGGCGTTTGCCCTGACCTACAGGTAGTGAGCGAACCTGTTTTGCCCGTCCACCATAATGTTATGAGGCTCTATCGGGGTGTCCGTCAACTCAAAACCCATGACGATTATCTCGTCCCCGACCATTATCAGGTGGGCGGCTGCGCCGTTCATGCAGATTATGCCTGAGTCCCCCTCACCAACCATAACGTAGGTCTCTAACCGGGCGCCGTTGGTGTTGTCCACCACCAGAACTCTCTCACCGGGCCACAACCCGGCCTTCTCAATGAGGTCTTCGTCTATAGTGATGCTACCTACGTAGTCCACGTTCGCTTGAGTGACCGTGGCCTTGTGAATCTTCGATCTCAGTACCCAGCGCATAGAAACGAGTCTCCCCTGTCACAGAATGCCTTCTCAGTGGAAGCTCCCTTTTCCAATTATACTACCACATATGAATAATGGGTAGGCGAAAATCGTGCCGGAGTCCCCGCGCCTGGCGAGCCAACGCTCCTCCCCGCTCGTAGTGAGCCTGTCGAACCACATGAACGGGAGAGAGCGGCCCAACGTCGTCGTGCCAGCGAAGCTTGTCCTCGTGAAAACGGGGAGCGGGCGCCCCGAGGTGGGGAGTGGGGGGAGCCCCTCCTACCTCCCACAGCCAGGGAGAGTGCGTCTGCGCGCCCTGCCTTGACATGCCCGCTTCTCTTCCGCTAGGCTAGTGCTGTACGGACGATGACTGAGACGGGTACAAAGGCAGCGAGTCCGGTGCTGTGCGAGCGGGCGCAGCCTCTACTCGAAAGGCCCCTGCCAAGCCGTTTCCACAACGCCTGTGTCGGCCGGTAGCGTGAGGGCGCGTTGGCGCCCTGGGGCGCATCGGGCCGGCATTCCCGTCCCTTTGGGGCGGGCTTTTTGATAAATTTCCAAAACCGAGAAGAATATCCTTACGTTCAGGGAGCATTCAATGTTCAAACCCGTCACATCGAGAGTCGACTTTCCGGCTATGGAGCGGGACCTGCTGGCCTGGTGGGAGCAGACCGGGATGATGGAGAAGTACCTGGACCGCAACCGGGACTCGGACAGGCGTTGGTCCTTCATAGACGGGCCCATAACGGCCAACAACCCAATGGGCGTGCATCACGCTTGGGGCCGCGCCTACAAGGACCTGTTCCAGCGTTACAAGACCATGCAGGGCTTCAAGCAGCGCTACCAGAACGGCTTCGACGGCCAGGGCCTCTGGGTGGAGGTGGAGGTGGAGAAGGAGATGGGCTTCAACTCCAAGCAGGACATAGAGGCGTACGGCATCGACCGATTTGTGGAGGCGTGCAAGGCCCGCGTTCGCTACTTCGCAGACGTGATAACGGAGCAGTCCATCCGCCTGGCCTACTGGATGCGCTGGGACGACTCCTATCACACCATGTCGGACGAGAACAACTACACCATCTGGCGCTTCCTCAAGACCTGCCACGAACGGGGCTGGATCTACGAAGGCACGGACGTCATGCCCTGGTGCCCTCGGTGCGCCACCGGCCTCTCTGAGCATGAGATAGTCACGGAGGGGTACAAGGAGGTGGTGCACCCCGGCGTCTTTGTACGCTTCCCACTGGAGGACGCAGATGGGGAGTATCTGCTGGTGTGGACCACCACGCCCTGGACGCTCACCTCCAACGTGGCCGCCGCGGTACACCCGGAGATGGCCTACGTGAAGGCGCGGCAGGGAGACGATACCCTTTACCTTGCCAAGGCTCGTTTGGACGTGCTACAGGACGGCTACCAGGTACTGGAGGAGCTGCCCGGCGAGAGGCTGGCGGGTCGCCGCTACCGGGGCCCCTTCGATGAGCTGTCGCCTCAACAGGGAGTGGAGCATCGCGTCATACCCTGGAAGGAGGTCAGCGAGGGAGAGGGCACGGGCATAGTTCACATTGCGCCCGGCGCCGGCAAGGAGGACTTCGCCCTGGGCAAGGAGTTCGGCCTGGCTGTCATCGCCCCCCTGGACGAGTTCGGCAACTACCTGCAGGGGTTCGGCAGCCTGACCGGTCGTAACGTCTCAGAGGTGAACCTGGACATATTCGCCGACCTGCGCGAGAAGGGGCTTC
Organism: Dehalococcoidia bacterium; assembly: GCA_965247645.1. Lineage (GTDB taxonomy): Bacteria > Chloroflexota > Dehalococcoidia > Lucifugimonadales > UBA2985 > JAPPHY01. Next base: position 276,805 of record OZ252024.1, on the reverse strand, counting down.
TCTTCAAGGTGGAGGACTATCCCCATCGCTATCCCGTCTGCTGGCGGTGCAACACGGAGCTGGTCTTTCGCCTGGTGGACGAGTGGTTCATATCAATGGACGAGCTCCGCCACCTCATAGCGGACGTCACCCGCAAGATACGCTGGATACCCTCCTTTGGCCTGGAGCGGGAGCTTGACTGGCTGCGCAACATGGACGACTGGATGATCTCCAAGAAGCGCTACTGGGGGCTGGCTCTGCCCATCTACAAGTGCGGATGTGGCCACTTTGAGGTCATAGGCAGCGAGACGGAGCTAAAAGAGCGCGCGGTTGAGGGCTGGAGCGGCTTTGAGGGCCACTCGCCGCACAGACCCTGGATAGACGGCGTGAAGATTCGTTGCCCGCAGTGCAATGAGACGGTCTCCCGCATAAGGGACGTAGGCAACCCGTGGCTGGACGCGGGCATCGTGCCCTACTCCACCATCGGCTACCGCCACGACCGCAAGCAGTGGGAGGAGTGGTTTCCCGCGGACTGGATATCGGAGAGCTTCCCAGGGCAGTTCCGCAACTGGTTCTACTCGTTGCTGACCATGAGCGCGGCGCTGGAGAACCACGAGCCGTTCCGCTCCGTGTTCAGCTACGCGCTCATGCGTGATGAAAAGGGCGAGGAGATGCACAAGAGCCGGGGAAACGCCATCGACTTTGGCGAGGCTGCGGACCGCATGGGAGTTGACGCCATGCGCTGGGTCTTTCTTCGCCACAACCCGGCCCAGAACCTGAACTTTGGCTTTGGCGCGGCGGACGACGTGCGCCGGCGCTTTTTCCTCACTCTGTGGAACACGTACTCCTTCTTTGTCACCTACGCCAACATAGATGAGTTCAACCCCGGTAACGAAACTCCCGCCGCGCAGGCCCCGGAGATGGACAGGTGGATAATCTCTGAGCTTCACTCCCTCACAGCCGGCGTTACCCAGGCTATGGACGACTTTGACGCCGCAGACGCCGGACGCCGCATTGAGGAGTTCGTGGAGGTCCTGTCCAACTGGTACGTGAGGCGCAGCCGCCGCCGCTTCTGGAAGAGCGAGAACGACCAGGACAAGCTCTCCGCCCATCACACCCTTTATTCCTGCCTTGTGACCCTGGCAAAGCTGCTGGCGCCCCTGGCCCCGTTCATCTCCGAGCAGATGTACCAGAACCTGGTGCGTTCCGCATACCCGGACGCGCCGGAGAGCGTCCACCTTGCGGACTACCCAGTCGCAGACCCGTCCCTCATAGACGACCGCCTATCGCAGGCCACACGCCTTGCAATGAAGGTGTCCAGCCTGGGCCGCTCCGCCCGGAGCAAGGCGGGGGTCAAAGTGCGCCAGCCTCTCTCAAGGGTACTGGTCAAGCCCGGCTCCAATGAGGACGGAGCCCTGCTTGAGCAGGTGACCGCTCAGATAGTGGACGAGTTGAACGTAAAAGAGGTGGGGATCATAGACAGGGAGGAGGACGTGCTGGACTTCCAGGTTAGGCTGAACATGGCGATAGCAGGCTCCAAGTACGGCGCGGAGGCCCGGACGATTGGCGACGCCCTGGGCGGCCTTGACCCCGTTGCCGTGGCCCTCATGGCGCGTGGAGGTTCCACGGTGGAGGTCGGCGGCTACGTCCTTCAGCCGGAGGAGATAACCGTCGCCGCGTCGGACAAGCCGGGCTACGCATCGGCAGTGGAGTCCGGCTTCATGGTGGCCGTATCAACAAGGCTGACGCTGGAGCTTGCCGAGGAGGGAGTGGCCCGGGAGCTGGTGCACCGGCTCCAGAATATGCGCCGCTCCGCCGGGTTCGACATTGCGGACCGCATCGTCACCTTCTACTCCGGCGGCGCGGGCTTGGCGCACGTAGTGGAGCGCTTTTCGGACTACCTCAGGCATGAGACGCTGTCGGAGGAGGTCATCGAGGGCGAGCCCCCCGAAGGGGCGTACACCGAAAGCCAGAGCATTTACGGCGCGGACGTTACGCTGGGAGTCATGCGCCGCGGGTAGTAGTGGTGGGCGGACTCAATCGTTATTCTCGCGAACGCGGGAATCCAGGTGGGGCCGAGGGGTATCGTCCGAGGATAGATTACCGCTTTCGCGGTAATGACGGCAGTGAGTGGCGCTCACGTCAACCGCGGACGCTCAACTCACCTGAACGTGGACTGTGGCGGGGTCTTTGCCGAGGTATTCCAACATGGTCCTAGATACCCTCACAGTAGCTATGGCACTGTAGTTGTGATTCAGTAATAGGCCATTGGACAGCTTCTGATGACTAAAGAAATCTCTCCCATCCTTATGCTGCGGGGCCAAGTTAATCAGACAATTGGAATCTTTACGCCCTAATGTAATAGGACACTTGTCTGCTGTTAAAGCACCATCTCGAATTAACCACTCTGCCACCTCAATCAGGAGATCCTTCCAGCTAGCAGGCAGTCTTTGTTCCCCGTTCGGTAACCGCACATTTGGCGGGGTTGTGCCTGGCGTAGCAACAAAGTCTTTAAGGCTGACCCACCGAGTATCCGGCTCTACAATGGGGGGTGTCACTGGCTCTGTACCCATAATCGGCTCCTTGGCCTCTATTGGTTGCCTCGATGCTATATTGGGACGCCAGAGTAACAGCAATTGCAGAGCGCACTGATAGGCCTGCGAATCTGCAATCGACACGTCCAGCACGAGACGTTCCTCCAGAGGCTTCTGGTCGAATACCTTATAGAATACCAATTGATTGCCATCGGTCAGGCCAGCGTAAGGAACATTCGAGAAATTTGCATAGGTGAGCATTTGCATACGGTGGTCCATCGTCCCCAGTTGTTCATTTAGTTTCTTTGCCTCTATGATCACAACAGGTTTCTTATCCGGGTCCAATAGCGCGTAGTCAGCCCTGCCACCGCTCAAATTGTACTCCGGTCTAACCATCGCCGGGTCTGCCGTATCCCAACCAAGCATCCGCAGCAACGGGTCTATCAGAGACAAACGAGTCTGCGCTTCGCTCTCCTGCAAAACGGAGCGATGCTCATTGATTCTAGATTTCAGCGTATCAATTACGCCGACCAGTTCATCAAGCAAATCGGCAACTCCTTGTTGGGGCTTACACCCCTTAGTTGATAACCCCCTCCTCCACCAGTTGGGCTATCTCCTCCTCACGCACACGGGGAGTCACTTTCATGCTGACATGATAGCACATTTTGGCAGATTTCCTCCTCACGCACGCTGGGGGTCATGCGCCGCGGCTAAAGACCGCCCATGTCCTGACCGTAGGGGCGGTTCGCGGACCGCCCCTACGGTGTCCCGGACGCGCACACTCGCCTTGACAACCCACAGGCAATGATGGGAACATTGGGACGCCTTTTCAGGGGGTTGTCAACTCAATGCTTGGGAAATCCATCCTGTACGTTAAAGAAGGCGCCGTTGCGTGGGTGACCCTGAACAGGCCACAGGCGCAAAACCGCCTAAACCTGCGTATGTGCAACGAGATACGTGACGTCTGCCTGGCCATAGCCCAGGACGACGACGTGCGGCTCGCAGTCATTACAGGAGCGGGGGATACCTTCTGCGGCGGGGATGAAGAGGGACCTTCCGCGTTGTCGGACGGGGATTCTGCGGAGCGGATCAGGGAGCGCCTTGAACCCCGACGCGTGGCCGCTTTCATTGGGGCCATAGAGAAGCCCGTCATAGCCGGCATCAACGGGGACGCCTTGGGACACGGCCTGGAGATAGCCTTGGCCTGCGATATTCGAGTCGCCGCCGCGGGCGCCAACTTCGGCATGACCCAGATATGCGATGGGACTATCCCCTGGGACGGAGGCACCCAGCGGCTGCCTCGCATAGTGGGGCGGGCCTGGGCAACGGACATGCTCCTGAGCGGAAGGGTGATGGACTCCGAGGAAGCGCTGAGAATTGGCCTGGCGCACCAGGCGCTGCCCTCCGGCGACCTGGCAGTTCGGCTCCGGCAGATGGCCTCGACCATGGCGGCGCTGGCTCCAATAGCGACCAGGTACGCCAAAGAGACTGTCCTGAAGGGGATGGACATGACGTTGGAGCAGGGGATGCGCCTGGAGATGGACCTGAACCTCATACTCCAGACCACGCGGGACAGGGCGGAGGGAATAGCCTCCTTCCTGGAACGCAGGGACCCAACCTTCACCGGGGAGTGAACCCGGACCCCAACCAGCTGCACCGGAGGAATCAATATGGAAACATCCAGCATGAAATACTGCCCCCACTGCGGAGCGGAGGCTCAGGAAGATTCGCTCTTCTGCCCCAACTGCGGCCGTCCAATAGTGGGAGGCTCGGAGCCGTCCGCGCCTGTGCCATACCTGATCTCTCCCAATCGCATTATTCTTATGAGCCTCGTGTCTTTTGGCCTCTACCTCTTATACTGGCTCTACAAAACTTGGCAACACTACCGCGACCACACTGGCGCGGCAGCCTACCCCGTCTGGCACGGCCTGACACTGTTTCTCCCGATTTACAGCTCTTTCAGGGCCCACGCCCACTTTCGCGCTTTTGGAGAGCTGGCAAGCCGGGCCGGGCTGGATCTCCGCTTTAATCCCGGATTGGCGTTTTCCATAATTCTTGCGAGCTGGATAACCTTTTTCGTGATCGGTGGTGTGAGCGGCATTGAGGTTGTGCCAGTGATAGATCCCGTCACCGGAGAACAAGCGATAGATCCAGATACCGAGCAAGGGCTTACAGAGATAATAAACCCCACAAGGTCAGAGTTAATGACGTCGCTGTTCTTGCGTATAGTCTCCATTGTCGCAGGAATTTGGATGGTTCTTCACGCTCAACCCAGGATTAACTACTACTGGGACCATGCATACGGCAGCAGGCTGCGCGGCATGAGTATAGGGAAGGGGGAGATCATTGTGATCATATTCGGGGTGGTGGGTTGGATTAGTACCCTTAGCGGCATCATGTCTGCGTCGTAGAAGGGATAAGCGTGACCTCTGCTTTCGAGACCATCCTCTACCGCAAGGATGGCAATATAGCCGAGATAGCCTTGAACCGCCCCAGGCGGCTGAACGCCTACAATATGCAGATGCGGGACGACATTCACCAAGCTCTGGAAGCCGTGCGGGACGACAGCGACGTCCGCTGCCTCGTCCTCCGGGGGGAGGGCGAGAGGGCGTTCTGCGCCGGCGCCGACCTTACGGAGTTCGGCTCCGCTCCCTCCAGGGTCATCGCCCGCCAGGTGCGATGGGAGCGGGACGTCTGGGGACTTTTCCTGTCTCTGGACAAGCCAATCGTTGCGGCCATGCACGGTTTTGTGATAGGCTCAGGGCTGGAAATGGCGATGCTCTGCGACATACGGATCGCCTCGGAGGATGCGGTGTTCGGACTGCCGGAGGCCGCCCTTGGTATGCTGCCTGCGGCCGGCGGCACGCAGACCATCCCGCGCATGGTGGGCAGGTCCAGGGCGTTGGAGGCGTTCTTGAGCAACGAGCGCATTGACGCCGCAGGGGCGTTGGAGGCGGGCCTGGCGCACCGGGTGGTGGCGAAGGACGCGCTGCTTGAAACCGCATTCGACTGGGCAGGGCAGCTTGCAGCCTGTCCGGCGCATCTACTGAGGGCGATTAAGGAGGCGCTGCGCAGGGGCTTGGACATGCCCCTGGAGCGAGCGCTGGATACGGAGCTTCGACTGGCGGTGTCCGCCATGTCGTTGACGTGATGCACGCGGTGACCAACGGGACTAACTACGTTTGGAGGTAGAGTATGAATACCACGGAGTTGCTGAATATAACCTCGCTCATAGTGCCGGACCGGCACGCCATTGTCTTTGATGACATGCGGCTCACGTTTGGGGAGATCGCGGGGCGAGTGAACCGCCTTGCCAACGGCCTGGCCGAGCTTGGAGTTGGAGCCGGAGACCGAGTGGCGGTCATGCAGGTCAACTGCAACGAGCATGTGGAGAGCTACTTTGCATCGGCCAAGCTGGATGCCATCCTGGTGCCCATAAACTTCCGCGCCAGGGCCGAGGAGCTCACCTTCATGCTCAACGACTCAGGCGTTAAGGCCATCATCCTGGGCCAGAGGTACCAGGACATGCTCCGCTCGGTCAAGCCGGAGCTGACCACGCTGGAGCATCAGATAACCTTGGAGGCTCCCGGCGAAGGGTTCGTCTTCTACGACGACCTCTTGGCCAACGCCTCTGACGAGGAGCGGTTTCCCACGGCGGACGGGGATGACGTGACCATCATCATGTTCACCGCAGGCACCACCGGCACACCCAAAGGGGTGATGCTCAGCCACAACAGCTTCACTTCTTACATACTAGCCAACGTGGAGCCGGTGGACATGGAAACGGCGGAGAAGAACATCCTCACCGTGCCCCTCCATCACATAGCCGGAGTGCAGGCGGTGATGGCGGCCATCTACGGAGGCCGCACCCTGGTGCTGCAACGCCAGTTTGACGAAGAGGGGTGGATGAAGCTAGTACAAGAGGAGAAGGTCAACCGGGCCATGATGGTGCCCACCATGCTCAAGCGCCTGATGGACCGGCCCACCTTCAAGGACTACGACCTCTCCAGCCTCCGGGTGATCACCTACGGAGCAGCTCCCATGCCTCTGGAGGTCATCAAGAAGGCCATTGTGGAGTTTCCCGATACACGCTTTATCAACGCCTTCGGCCAGACCGAGACGGCCTCCACCATCACCATGCTCCCCCCGGACGCCCACGACATACGCGAGGGAGACCCGGACTACGAGCAGAAGATGAAGCGCCTGGGGTCCATCGGCAAGCCACTGCCTGACGTTGAGGTCCGCATAGTGGACGAGGAGGGGAACGACGTTTCACTGGGGGAGAACGGCGAGATAGTGGCCCGCGGCGACCGCCTGATGAAGGGGTACTGGAACCGGGAAGAGGCCACCAAGGAGACGCTCAGGGGCGGGTGGCTGTACACAGGCGACCTTGGATACTGGGACGACGAGGGTTTCATATTCCTGTCCGGTCGCGCCAAGGACTTCCTCAAGCGAGGCGGGGAGATGATTGCCCCGGAGGAGGTGGAGCAGATCATCATGTCCCATCCGTCCGTGGACGAGGCCGCCATAATCGGCATCCCGGACATCGAGTGGGGCGAGCGCGTCCGGGCCATTGTGGTCAGGAAGCCCGACGCGGAGCTGACTGCGGAAGAGGTGATTGAGCACTGCCGCCCGCGCATGGCAGGGTTCAAGCGTCCGGAGGACGTTGTATTCATAGACGAGCTTCCCAGGAACCCGATGGGCAAGGTGCTCAAGCGGGTGCTGCGAGAGGATTATCCACAGCCCATAGCGTAGGACGGACCCGTCGCCCGCGAGTATACAAGAATCGGTCAGCGCCGCTCGCCCGGACCGCAAGGGAAGGGGGGCGGCGCTGTCGTTAGAGGCCACATGAGCGAGGAGCAGGACAGGACGAAGGGGGAGAGTCGAGAGGAGAGGCGCCGCAAGCGACGCTACGGCATCAGGATACACGGCAGGCGCCTGGCGGAGGTGGTCAGGAACGCCCTGAGCAAGCGGCGCGAGAAGGAGCGGTAGGGCAGGGCGCCGGTAGCGGGTATGGTGGTCAGTGGGGTGGGCAGGGTGGGGTAGGGAAAGTGTACTGATCAGTGTGTCTTCTTTCTCATATAGCCCACCAGTAGATAGGCCTCGACTCCCGTCAGCGCAAGCGCGAAGGTTTTGACCAACGCCAACGGTATCCCAACGTGGAGCCACAGCATGAAGCACAGAACAACAGATAAGATCATCCCCAGCAGGGATGCGAGCGCCACCAGCCAATACCCAATCAGTCGCCAGGAGACTGCCAAGCAAGTTAACCCAATCTCAACCGAAAGTGCGGATAGCGCCAGAGCCCATATCCCCTCAAAACCGATACCTGCTGGGTCCGGACCGCCAAACACGACCAATGCACCGCCAGACAATAGTAGGGAAAGAGAGCCGGTTCCTAACTTCAACTTTGTCAGGAAGCCACTTGGCCTAGGATGGAAGCCAAGAGCAACTCCACCAGCTATTGGAGTAGCGACAATGATAACACTTAAGATGCTCACTATCAGTATTGGCGATTGGGGAAGGAGTGCGCCAATGCCTGAGCCATAGATAGCCAAGAAACTCGCCCCTAGAACAAACGCGAGTCCTCCGAAGGCCATGAGTATACCAATGCCTACAAATGGTGCTGCGCAGAAAAACAGAGGGTCCTCGTCTCGGAGTTTTGAGAAGATGAGACCGGCTCCCGTCATCGATAGAGAGAGCGCCGCGGCCACGGCCCAGAAGAAGTAGTTCGTCAGCAAGTGGTGAGTCTTGCCTAAGAAGGTGAAATCCGTCGGGGTGTACCTCCCCACAGCGATGGGTACCCATTGCCCCTCCGGTGTCCCCACCAGAACGCCCTGGATTCCCAAGGCAACGACCAGGTGGCCGCTTCGCTCGTCGTAGACGAGCTGCCCCGGTTGGGTTGCTAACCTTCTGATATCCAAGCGCCCTGTAGACTGCCCCTGCACCCATACGTTGCCTGATTTTGACAGGTAAGCGGTTGAGTAAACAATCTCTGCTTGCAAATCTCTGGCGAGCAGCACGATATCCGCACCCTCTACCGTGTACCTACCCCGGGGTGTCTGAACACTATCGCCGCCCCATACTACACTACGCTCGGTCAATTCCTCGGCTCGTGTCCAAGTCACACCGCCATTGTCACTCCAGTACAACCACCCAAATGTATTTCTTGCTACAACGACACTCCTTTCTTCCGTAGTAATCACACCTACTCTTATTATGCCAAGGTCCGGCTCATTGGGGCTTGTGGCTATGCTGGCAAGGACAGCAACGCTGGCCACGAGCAAGCCCCAGCGCAGCCGCAGAGCTTCCGCGCTGAGGATAGGCCGCCGCCACACCCACATCGCTACGGCACAGCCGAGAGGAATGACTATAGAGTCGGTGGCGTCCAGGGGAGTCTGCCCCATACCGCCGGACGCTATGGATATGCCACGCAGTATCCAGTAGTGGACAGGCTCGAAGGTGTTGAAGGCTGCGTACAACAGGGGCAGCCCCGCGTAGGCCGTGAGGAACGCCGTCCGCGCTGCGATGACATTGCCGCGGGTGAAGAGGGAGAGGAGGAAGGCCAACAGAGGCAGCGCAAGCGCCACCCACGCGAGGTCGCTGAGCTTGCCGGTGACCCACGCATCCGGCCACATAGCCTTAAACAAAAGGTCGTTGAGCAGCAAAGTCGCCAGAGCGACGACGGTGGCGGGGTGGGTGAGGGCAGAGGCGCAGCGTTGACGGAAGCCGGCGCCCGTACCGGGCGCCCACCAGGGTTCATAGCTGTCAGGCCGGCTGCGCATGGCTGTGCTCTCACAGGGGGCCAAGGCCAGGGTGGAGTTAGGGGGGGTAGAGGCGTTCAGCCCTCTTTCAGACGGGGGAAATCCCCGTCTGTCCAGTATTTTATATACCGCGCTATTGGTTTCGGCATCTGCTCTTGGCTCCGGCGCCAGTTGATGGCAACCGATAGCGTCCTACTGTCTGACTCCGCCGCAGACATGAAGCTCTTCTCCAGCTTGATGCCGCGATTGTTCGTGTTCGTACGGCTCTTCAAGAACGCGGGTATCTCCAATGCCTTGTCTTGCAAGACTTCCATCGGGATGTAGAAGACGCTCTGCTTCTCCTGTTCCCACCATATACGTACCAGCCAAAGGTCGGCGTTGAATTGGAACTTGTCCATTGTCCGCTCGACCGACGCGTTGTCTACTGTCCATTTGGCGGTCACGTCACCGTTCCCCTTTGCTGTCTTGATTTCTAGAGGGGTGTTGCCCACACGGGCGTCAACCATGCTTTCACCCGCCTGTGGCATCCTGACGGTCATCTCCCCTAACCGGCTTATAAGATAGCCGAGGATTACCCGCTCCCTGTATATCCCAACTTCCTGTCCAGCTTTGGCCGTGGTTCCATTCTTACCCTTTTGGATACGCTGAGCTTCGGCTTCCGCTAATTCAAAAACGTAGGGCAGGCCAGCTTGCAGGATGCTGACAGATTCTGCATGGTTGAGCAGTTTCTCTATTTCGGGATTCATCGCGTGATGCCACCTTTCCATTGGTTAATCCGCTGGTCCGCAAGGGCGGTGTACTCCTCCAATGTGTCGTACCCCACGTAGCGGCGCCCTGTTTGCGCTGCTGCAAGGGCCGTTGTGCCGCTGCCCATGAACGGGTCCAGAACTACGTCATCGGCGTAGGTGTACAACGCAATGCACCTGCGCGGTAGCTCCTCCGGGAACGGGGCGGGGTGTCCAACCCTCCGGGCGGACTCAGCCGGAAACGTCCAGACGCTCTTGGTGTACTCCAGGAACTCATCCCTGGATATTGTGCTGGGGCGCTTTTGGGGGTTCTTGCGGCCGAAGGCGTCCTTGGAAAAGACCAGGATGTATTCATGTATGTCTCTGAGGGTAGGATTGGCCGCGGACATCCAGCTTCCCCACGCCGTGGAGGGGCTGGCGCTTGTGGACTTGTTCCAGATGACCTCGCCGCGCATCAGGAAGCCCAGGTCAAGCATGTCCTGGATTATGTACGCGTGAACCGGAATGTACGGCCTACGGCCCAGGTTTGCCACGTTTATACAGGCCCTGCCGCCGGGCACAAGAACTCTGTGCACATCCGCCATGACCCTCTTGAGAAGCGACAGGTACTCTTCCAGAGTCAGGTCTTCGTCGTACTCCTTGCCCACGTTGTACGGCGGCGAGGTAACCATGAGGTGGACACTGCAATCGGGCAGCTCGTCCATGCTCTCGCTGCTCTTGCAGAAGATCCGGTTGACAACGTCGGAAGGCAGGGGATTTTCCCGGTACGGGACGTTCTTCTCGGGTTGCAGTTCGGAGTAGAGGCGACCTGCGTAAAACTGGGCGGAGTCGTGACCAACGCGCCCCGGCGCGCCAAAGGCGCTGGTTCGAGTCCCCGTTCTTCCCCGGCTGGGTCGCTTCGGCGTTGACATCTTCGAAGGCGGGCAGGGTGGCTGCTACACGCCCAAGGCCTGCTTCATGGTGACGCCCATGTCCGCGGGGGAGGGGGCTATGTGAGCCCCGGCCTCCCTCAGCGCCTTCACCTTTTCGTCCGCCCTGGCCGCGCTGCCCGTGATGATGGCCCCGGCGTGGCCCATTCGCCTGCCGGGTGGAGCCGTTGTCCCGACAACCAAGCCAACGACGGGCTTGGTGAAGTTGTCTCGTATGTACTCCGCCGCCTCCTGCTCCTTGGTCCCACCAATCTCTCCTATCAGTACCACAGCGTCCGTGTCCGGGTCTTCCTGAAACAGCCGGAGCAGGTCTATGTAGGAGGATCCCACGATTGGGTCGCCGCCTATGCCCACGCAGGTGGACTGGCCTATGCCCAAAGCCGTGAGCTGGTTCACGGCCTCATAGGTCAGGGTGCCGCTGCGGGATATGACCCCCACTCTGCCTGGGGTGTGGATATTGCCGGGCATGATCCCTATTTTGCAACGGCTTGCCGGAGATATGAGTCCCGGGCAGTTGGGGCCAATCAGGCGGGTGGGCTTGTCCTCCAGGTACTTTGCCACTCCCACCATCTCCATGACGGGAATGCCCTCTGTGATGCAGGCGACGAGTGGTATGCCTGCGTCCGCGGCCTCCAGTATGGCGTCCGCGGCGAAGGCGGCCGGCACGAAGATGAGAGCTACGTTGGCGCCGGTCTCATCCACCGCCCTGTTTACGGTGTTAAAGACGGGGGCCTTCTCCTCCCAGGTGGTCCCGCCACGGCCCGGCGTCACTCCGGCCACCAGGTTGGTTCCGTACTCCATGCACCGAAGGGCGTGAAACGTCCCCTCTCGCCCCGTCAGACCCTGGACCATCAGACGCGTATTCTCGTTGACCAGGATGCTCACTGGTACCTCCTACACAATTAGCTGGCGGCCTGCTTTATCTTGTCGGCCGCCTCGTTGAGATCGTTTACCAGGATAACTCCCAGGCCGGAGTTGGACAGAATGTCCTTGCCCTCATCGGCGTTTGTTCCCAGCATCCTGACTACTATGGGCACCCTGGCCTCGGTCTCCCGGCAGGCGGCCACAATGCCGTTGGCGGCTATATCGCAGCGCAGGATTCCGCCGAAGACGTTCACCAGTATCCGCTTCACCTGCGAGTCCGACAGGATGAGCCTGAATGCCTGAGCGACCTGCTCCTCGGTGGCGCCGCCGCCCACGTCCAGGAAGTTGGCCGGCATGGCGTCGGCCAGGGATATGGAGTCCATGGTAGCCATAGCCAGCCCAGCGCCGTTGACCATGCACCCCACGTCGCCGTCCAGCTTGACGTAGGAGATGCCGAATCCGGCGGCTTCCACCTCCAGGGGGTCTTCCTGATTGGAGTCTCTTAGCTCCTGTATGTCCGGGTGACGGGGCAGGGCGTCGTCATCGAAGTCGAGCTTGGCGTCCAGCGCTAACAGCTGCCCGTCCGAGGTGATGGCAAGTGGGTTTATCTCGGCAAGGGAGCAGCCCTTGTCCACGAACAGCCTGTACAGATTAGCAATGAGGGCTGCGGCGGGCCGTATCAGGTTGGCCGGGAGGTCCAGCCCGTAGGCCAGATTCCGGCATTGGAAGGGTTGAAGGCCAATTGCAATGTCCACGTTGGACCTGAGTATCTTCTCAGGCGTGGCGGCGGCCACCTCCTCTATCTCCATGCCTCCGGCCTGGCTGGCCATGATCACAGGGCTCCTGGCGCCGCTGTCGATGATTACCGCAAGGTAGAACTCCTTGTCGATCTGGGCGGGCTCCTCCAGAAGCACGCGGCTTACGGGAGCGCCTTCCGGGCCTGTCTGGCGCGTGACCAGACGATGCCCCAACAGGCCACGGGCAACCGTCTCCGCTTCCTCCGGGGAGCCTACAACCTTAACCCCACCGGCCAGGCCCCTTCCTCCCGCGTGGATCTGAGCCTTGACGACTACGCTGCCTCCCAGGTCTTCGGCTATCCGGCGCGCCTCCTCAGGGTCGGCTGCGACTCCGGCTTTTGGCGTCGGTATTCCGAACTCGGAGAGGAGCGATTTCGCTTGGTATTCGTGGACCTTCATTCTGTTTCTCCTGGTGGATTTGTCATAGCGTTTCTACTCAGCGGGCGGCGCTCCGGAGCGCCTGACAGGAAGTACGGTGGCAGTTTTCCAAGCGTCCCCTGCGGGCGCTGCCATTGCCATAATAGCGATGTTGGAGCGTCCTGTCCAGCGTAGGGCGGCGCTCCGTCTTGACGGTATGTGTTGGTAAATGGGTACGGCGCCGCTCATACTGAGCCTGTCGAAGTAAGTGAGCTGGGCCCCACACCTCCATGCCTCCCTCCCCTCTGGATGCCCGCTTTCGCGGGCATGACGACGGTAAGAGGATGCACGCTCATATGGTTCGACAAGCTCACCACGAGCGGACAAGGGGACTCCGCTCACCCAGAGCCTGTCGAAGGCGTGAGCGGGAGATCTTGACGGTGACCGGGGCGGGCAGGGCTATCCTAGTAGTAGATGGCCCCGACGGCGCCACCGCCCGCGGCGATGACGTCCCCATTGATGGCTATGGACCTTGGGGACGCCAGAAAGGCAACCACGTAGGCTATGTCACGAGCATCGATGACCCGCCGCACGCTGTTGCCGCCGGCCATGCGCTGCTCAGCCTCCTCTACGGTTATGCCCAGCCTCCGGGCCCGGTCTTCCAGAGCGGCAGGGGTCCTTTCGGTGCGGGTCATGCCGGGATGCACCACAGTCACGTTGACGCCCAGTGGGCCCAGCTCGTCGCCGAGGTTCTTTGTCATGGCTACCAGGGATACGTTGCGCATACTCCCAATTGTGCTGCCGGACTGCCTGGCCGCCAGGCCACTGATGTTTATGATACGGCCCCATCCTTGTTGTACCATGTACGGCGCCGCTTCTCTGGCGCATCTCAGATAGCCCAACACCTTCACGTTCATGTCTGACCAGAAGTGGGCGTCGGTAATTTCGCTCAGTGGGGGAGGAGGCAAAAATCCGCCCGGCTGGGCGGCGCAGTTCACCAGTATGTCCAGATGCCCCAGGGCACTCGCCGCTGCCTGCGCCATGTCCCGTACGGACTGGTCGTCGCCGGTGTCCACCTGTATGGGGATCACGCGCCGGCCCGTCTCCTGCGACAACGCGCGCGCCGACTCCTCCAGAGGCTCCAGGGTTCTTGCTGCGACTACCACGTCCACCCCCTCCAACGCCAACTCGCGGGCGATGGATTTGCCGATGCCGCGACTGCCTCCTGTCACAATCGCCGTCTTGCCCAATAGCTCCAGGTCCATGTCTCCTCCTTCGGGGCGCAGGCGCCCTCAGTATCGTAGTGGCTGCCGTTCCCGGGGACGCGCCCTCGCAGTCTCCTCCGTTCGTTTGGGATGCCCTTCGCGTTGGGGCCACCCAAGGGAGGCTTGCGGGTTTCCTCCAGAGGGATGGTATGTTTATAGAGCGGAGCCGTCAAGCGCATACAGAGGATTGAACCAATAGGTTTTGGATGCTATAATCCGCTACGGGATGGGGGCCTTTCCGTGGAGCGGCCTCACCACCCACGCAGAAAGGAAAGAAGGGAGATAGTCCTATGACCTATATCATTGCCGAGCCCTGTGTGGACGTTAAAGATGGCGCATGCGTTGACGTCTGCCCGGTCGACTGCATCTACGGCTTGGATATTGAAGAAGACAGGATGCTCTACATCTCCCCGGATGAATGCATTGACTGCGCGGCTTGCGAGCCTGTCTGCCCGGTGAACGCGATCTTCACAGAGGAGGATACGCCGGAGCAGTACAAGGACTGGATCCCTGTCAACTACGACTTCTTCACGAATGAAGCGGGGACCCGGGCAAAGGTAGACGAGCTGAAACCGCGTAGTTAACGCCTTCTGTCACCGGGGAGCGCCGGGCGACTGAACCAATAGACCGTATGCTTCGGGCATTCTCTACAGGCGCTGGCAATTGTCAACGCTGGCTGGGGTGTCGCGCCATTCCTGCGGAATGAGATCTTTGCCGATCCACAGAATCCCATCCCACGTTGCCGAGGGATGGTTAGGATGTGGGGCAGAAGATACCAACACATATTAAGAATAGCATGTTTCGGGGCTTCTTCCTGCTTGTGTCGCATCCAAGGCTGTCCTACGCGCCTTTGCGCGCCGTCCCATATCCGGGGGGTTGGGCTGTCGTAGTCCTGCCTACAGGACCTGAAGAAGGCCCTGCTCCAGTTCCTCTGCCGAGGCGAAACCCTGGTACTTTAGTGCTACGCGTCCCTCTCTGTCCAGTATGAATACCCACGACTCGTTGGTATAGTCCTCTATGCCTGTCAGCCCCCATGCTTCCACCAGGGGTGAGTAGCGTGCGGCGCTCAGGTCGCCCTGTATCTCGTGGGGATTGTCATAGACCTCAACGTGGATGAAGCCGGCCCGGCCCTGATAGAGGTCTTTTATCTCCTGAACCGTCTCTACCTGTGGGCCGCAGGTTGGGCTGGTGCAGAGAGCGGGGCTGGCAAAGACTACCATGGAGGGGTTGCCGCTGTTGACCACCTGGGGAATGGTGGCGCGGTATAGCTCCGGGTCCGGTGTGTACCAGCTTGTGATCTGGTCCAGGCTTGCCACGTCGGAGACGGTCTTGTTGGCGTCGGTGGGTGGCAGGGATCCAATGGCCGGGGTAAAGCTGGCGGTCCTGACCGTAAGAGGTATCCTGGCTGTGCCGGTCGACCCGTCGGAACTCTCTACGTCCACAACCAACTCCCACTTCCCGGGCCGGTGGAAGTTGAGCTGCGTCACGTAGTTGCCCCTGGTCCCATAGGGCCAGAGATAGAAGGAAGCCGAGCTCTCCTCCCCGAGTACCGGCTCTGAGCCGTCGCCGGGATGGTAGAGCGAGGTCACGGCCACTTCCGGCGCGTCGACCAGGGCTGTGGGGCTCAGCGCCAGAAAGGCCACCCGGTTGAGGCCGACGCCCAGGTCGCTGGTGGCTAGTATGCCTGTGAGTCCACCGGATGTAGGCGTTGCCGTTGGACTCCCCGCGCCCGGCTGGCCGGTGGGGTCGGGGCGTTGGCCGGCGCCTCCGTCACCCCAGGGTTGCCACAGGTACAGTCCCACCGAGGCGAAGACGGCCAGGATGAGGGCAGAACCCAGCAGCCGGCGGAGCGTGGCGTCATTCGGGGAGTTTCTCATGTGTCGCGCGCCTCGGACGCCTATGGCCCTTCAAGGTAGGAGCCAAAGGTAAACGCAAAAACACTGAACCGGTCGGAGTTGGAGTGGAGCTTTAGCTCAAAGCCGTGGTACTCAGGCAACTCCACTACACGGTACATTCTGGGTTCATCTATGAGGAAGAAACTCGTCCCGTCATCGTCTCTCTGGATATCGTCGCCGCTGAGCTCCTCCGGGACGTTGTCTCCGTTCAGGGTCGCAACCACCTTCACCGGGTCATTGCCATCGTGGTATACCACCACGTTCACGGTGGTGCCGTAGAACTTCAGGGCGATGTAGTCCTCAAGGTCCTGCGTTGTGCGGGCGTGGGTCAAGCTCTCGGAGTCCTTGGTCCAGAGACCCTCAAGGTAGAGAAGGTGGTTCTTGTGGTCTCCCGGGTCCAGGTACAGGGTAGGGGCGCCCAGTGGCGTGTCGTAGTACTCAGAGTTTCCAATGTAGGACGGGTTAGCGCGGTTTCGGAAGTCGCCGGCGTATAGCTCCCTGGTCTGCCCCGTCTCTCCGCCGCTGTGCGCCTTTGGGTCGTAGTCCGGCCGTGTGACCCCGCCGACAGGGATGTTGTAGACGGGCGATCCTGCCTCACCCAGAAGCTCCCTGATCTTCTGCTCCGTACTCTGATAGGCTCCCTCCCCGATGTGGGAGTAACGTATGACGCCGTCTTTGTCTATGAGGTACTTGGCGGGCCATGCGCGATTTCTGTATGCCCGCCAGGTGTCAAACTGGTTGTCCTGGACCACGGGATACCTGAGGTCGTACCGGGCTACCGCCACCTCCACGTTTTCCGGGATCTTCTCGAACTCGAACTCAGGCGAGTGTACTCCAACTATGACCAGCCCGCTCTCGGCGTACTTATCGTGCCACTCCTTCAGAAACGGAAGGGTACGGACGCAGTTCACGCAGGTGTAGGTCCAGAAGTCTATGAGCACCACCTTCCCCCGCAGGCTCTCCAGGGTGAAGGGCTCGGTGTTGATCCATCCCGTGATACCCTCAAGCTGTGGAGCCAGGGGGCCGTCTACGGCGCTGCCTGCGCCATTCTCCGGCGTAGCCGTGGGCCCGACCGTGGCCGTCTCATCAGCCGGGGCCGGGGCCGTAGGCTCAGCCTCAGCCGTAGCAGCAGTGGATGTCGCATCGGCCGGGGCCACAGCCGTAGCTTCCGCCTCAGCCGTAGCAGCAACAGTGGATGTCGCAGGAGTGTCCGAAGGCTCGCCGCCGCAGGCTGCAATGAGCGCGAAGCAGGCTGCAATAAGCAGGAGCGGAGCCACCTGCCTCATCGAACGGCTCGTGATTAGCGACCTGTCGCAGCGTGAATGGCGCATATTATGCCTCTGAAGACCTGAGCTACTAAGGTCTCACAATTCGCTCTTGTCTCCATTATAACATCGGGGTATCCCTGCTGGAACCTGCAACCGGTTGTACGAGAACTGCCGGTAGGCGTGTGGTATACTCCGGACAGCCTAAGATTAATTACAAATCTTCAGCAGAGGGAGACAAGCATGTATCAGGGTATGCTAGCGGAAACGGTTAACCTGTACGGCCACAACGGAGACATCATTGAGACCTACTTCGCCCGCCCCCTTGGCGCGGGCCCCTATCCGGGGGTGGTGGTGATACATCATATGCCAGGGTGGGACGAAGAGAGCAAGGAGACAACGCGCAAGCTGGCCTACCACGGCTATGCCGCCATCTGCCCAAACCTCCACTACAGGGAGGCTCCGGGAAGCAGCAGCGACGATGCCGCTGCCGCTGTTCGCGCCGCGGGAGGGGCGCCGGACGACCGTTGCATCGGAGACGTAGAGGCGGCCGCGGCCTTCCTACGTACCCTGCCGTACCACAACGGCAAGGTTGGGGTTATCGGCTACTGCTCAGGGGGGCGTCAGACGCTTCTGGTGGGCTGCAACAGCTCGTTGTTCGACGCCGCAGTCGACTGCTATGGCGGAAGGGTGGTGGTTCAGCCGGAGCAGTTGACCCCCGCCGCGCCCGTTCCAGTCATAGACATGGTGGAGAGGCTGAGCTGCCCGCTCCTGGGCCTCTTTGGCGCCGAGGATGGCAACCCGGACCCCGCGCAGGTGGCGCGAATCCAGGAGGAGCTGGAGCGCTGCAACAAGACCTACGAGTTTCACACGTACCCGGGCGCCGGACACGCCTTCTTCTCAGTGGACCGTCCCAGCTATCACCAGCCATCGGCAGCCGACGGCTGGCAGAGAGTGTTCGCCTGGTTTGAGAAGTACCTCAGCGCATGAGCCGGGCCTTCCGGTCAACCGGGCGGGGAGGGCTGCCTTCATTCAGGTACTGGTCTCCGGTCAGCCGCCTGAGATGGCGCACCCCGGGGTGAGGTCCACCGGGAAGTCGCGGCACCGCTGGGGGCGGTCCTCGTAGATCCTACACGTGGAAGCGGCGGAGTCCAGCATTGGGCAGCGCTCGCCCTGGTGCTCCGAGAAGCGTACCCATCCGCCGCCGTCGGGAGTCATGGTTACGGACGCGTCCACGCCCAGCGTAGCGGCGCGCTCCCTGAATGCCTGTACCTCGCCGCCGGCCAGACGAAGGATCAGTGGGCCGCGGCAGCACATCGCCTTGCACCGGTCTATGCAAATGCGGCTGGCGGCTTCTGCGGTCAGCCCAGGCACAATATGAGGTGGCATAGTCTCCTCCGTTCTGTTTCCATCATCGCCTCTACCGTCTCGCCCCGGGGTTGATACGGGCGATTGACCGGAACATAGAGCCGATGTAGACCGCAATGATGACGCCTCCCATAGCCACAGCGATCGGCGCGGACAAGGCCGTCGCCACAGAGCCGGCCAGGAACCCCCCCAGAGGCGTAAAGCCGAAGGTCAGGCCATAGACACCCATTACCCGTCCCCGCATATCATCCTGGCATATGAGCTGGAGCATGGCGCCCATAGTTACGTCGTAGGCCATAAGAGAGCCGCCGGCCAGGGCCACCATCAGCAGCGAGACCGCGAACAACGGGGAGAATGCGAAGAGTACCAGCGACGCGCCGGCGCAGAGAGCGGCGCCGATAAGCAGCGCGCTCTTGTGCTTGAAGTCCCCAAGGACGGCTACGCCGAGTGTGCTTATGGTGGAGCCTATCCCACTGGCCGCGGAGAGGTATCCCAGCCCCGCAGCGCCCACCTCCAGCACGTCCCGCGCCATGATCGGCATCATCACCAGGTGTGAGAAGCCAAACGCCTCCATGAGCAGGCTGAGCAGCAGAAGACGGCGGATGTCGGCTGTCCACCATATGTACTTGAGTCCCTGGCCGGTCGCCTGCCAGAAGGGCTCCCGTTGGCTGGAGGTCTGAAATTCACCCCGGATGAACAGCAGAAGCGCCATGCCCAGGAAGGACCCCGCTGCGGCGAGTAGATAGCTGCTGCCAACGCCGTACCTCTCTATCAGGACTCCGGCTATCAATGAGCCTATGATACGGCTGATGTTCATGGCAGCCAGCCGGGACGCCATTGCGTTCAGCAAACGCCCCGGGCCTACTATCTGGTACGCCAGGGAGTTGGAGGCCGGAAGCTGAGTGGCCATCAGTACGCCCTGTATCAGGGCTATGACCAGCAGGTGCCATAGCTCTATTTGGCCCGTGAGCGCCAGGATACCCGTAACAAGCGACACGACGCCGCCCACAATGTGCACGATGGCAAGCACTTTGCGCTTGTCAAATCTATCGACTATGGTGCCGCCAAAGGCCCCGAACCCCACTAGGCCAAGCCCCTGAAGCCCGGCCACGGCTCCCACCCAGAAGGGCGAGTCCGTGATGCCGAGCACCAGCCACCCCTGAGCAAGCATACGGATGCTCATGGACATGGAGCCGAACAGGATGCTTGACCACAGCCACCGGAATTGGACTACTTCGAATGCCATGAGCGGACGCGGCAGCCTGGAATGGCTGTCATAGCGTCCGGCCGAAGAGGTATCGTTTTCCTGCACTACATCTCTCTGTACTCTCTATGCAACTGCTCTGACGGTCTCAAGGAGAATTCTACTAGCGCTGTCCATACCCGTTCAATGCCGCCGGGGCCACGGTTTGAGTGAGGACGGCCCACAGGTCCGGCGCATTGCGCCCGCTGTGGTTATCGGGAAGGGCCAAATCGTAGTAAACTATTGCCGTCATGTGCGGAAGATTCTCGCTGGCAACAAACACGGAGGAGTTGGCCCAGAGGTTCGGCTTTGAGGGAGGCGGCTTGCCGCGCCAGGCCAGATTCAACATAGCGCCCGGCCAGGAGATGCTGACCGTTGTCGGCGACGGCTCTCGGAACAACGCTCGATACATGATGTGGGGGCTGATACCCTCCTGGGCCAAGGACCCCTCCGCAGGCAGCCGTATGATCAACGCCAGGGCCGAGACCATAGACGCAAGGCCCGCGTTCCGCAACGCGTTCGAGAGGCGACGCTGCCTCGTGCCAGCCGACGGCTTCTACGAGTGGATGAAGGTGGGCAGGCGCAGGACGCCCGTGCGGGTCATCCTCAAATCGGGCGAGCCGTTCGCATTCGCCGGCCTGTGGGAGACGTGGAGGTCGCCGGAGGACGTCGTTGTGGCCTCCTGCGCCATTGTCACCACGGCCCCAAATGCCGTGCTGCAACCCATTCACAACCGGATGCCGGTCATCCTTCCGAGAGAGTCTGAGAGCCTGTGGCTGGATACGGGTAGAGCACGCCCCGATGAGCTGAGGAGGCTGCTGGCCCCATATCCCGCGGCGGACATGGAAGCATACGAGGTCTCAAGCCTGGTCAACTCCACCGGCAACGATACACCATACGTCATTGAAAGGGTGGCTTGGTCTCAGGCCGCGCTGCCGGTCGGTAGAGTAAAGGGAAGCTAGCATGAAGAACCTCTGGTCGGAGAAGGACGCGGCTGGGCTGTCCGAGTTGGATCGGCTTGTATACCAGAGCCGCCTCATTGGGGCTGATCCATCGCTTGTGCTGTGGGGAGGCGGGAACACCTCGCTGAAGACGACCGAGAGGGACTTCATGGGTCTGGAGCGTCCCGTCCTGAGGGTCAAGGGGAGCGGCACGGACATGAAGTCCATCCAGGCGCAGGGCTTTCCGGGGGTACTGCTGGACCTTGTCCTCCCTCTGTTCGACAGGGAGGAGATGTCGGACGAGGAGATGGTGGACTACCTGGGCCACTGCTTGATAGACCCAAACTCGCCGCGCCCGTCCATAGAGACCCTTCTGCACGCCTTCATACCCCATGCCAGCGTGGTACATAGCCACGCCGACGCTATCCTGTCCATTACCAACACCCACAAGCCCAAGACCCTTCTCTCCGATGCCTTCGGGAACGCCGTGGTAGTGGCGGCATACCGCCGTCCGGGGTTTCGGCTATCCAAAGAGGTGGCTCTGAGAGCGCTAGGCAGGCCGCGGGCCAGGGGAGTGGTCCTCCTGAATCACGGCCTGGTCACCTGGGGAGACACGCCCAGAGAGGCCTACGATAGCCACATCGAGCTGGTGTCCAGGGCAGAGGAATTCATTGAGCGTGCCGGCATCGGCAGGCGGGTATTCCCGCGGATCAGAGGAGTAGGGCTGAAACCCTCTGAGCGCCGCCGGGTGGCGGCCTCCGCGGCCCCTTCCATCAGGGGGCTGGTGAGCGAAGGACAGAGGGCCGTCCTGAGATTTGAGGACGGGGACGACATAATGAAGCTGGTGAACTCGTCCGAGGCGGAGAGGTTGACCGGCCTTGGGGCGGCAACCCCCGATCACCTGCTGAACACCAAGCGAATCCCTCTGCTCATAGACGTCAAAGACCCGCAGGACGCGGACGAGGTCAAAGAGAAGCTGCAGGCCGGCATGGCCAAATACACAGGCTCTTATCAAAGGTGGTTTGCCCGCCATTCCGATGGCGAACACCCCATGAACGACCCATTCCCCAGGGTAGTCCTGCTGCGGGGCGTCGGAATGTGGACCACCGGCAGGGACGCCCGGTCGGCCAGGATAGCCGCGGACATCTACAGGCATACCATTGGTATACTGAGCGGCTCCCAGGCGGTGGACCGGTACACCTCCCTCTCTCCAAGAGAGGCCTTCGATGCGGAGTACTGGCCTCTGGAGCTGTACAAGCAGTCTCTGCGGCCGCCTGATAAGGAGCTGTCCGGGCGCGTGGCCCTGGTTACCGGCGCCGCCAGTGGCATAGGAAGGGCAATAGCCCGGCGCTTTGCCCAGGAGGGGGCGCACGTTGTGGTCACTGACCTGGACCTTGCAGGGGCGAGGATGGTGGCGCGGGAGATAGCCGGCAAGCACGGCGAGGAGCGCGTTCTGCATTGCAGGCTGGACGTGTCCGATGAGAAGTCGGTCAAGGCGGCTTTCCAGGCGGCCCGCCTGGCATTTGGCGGGCTGGACGTGCTGGTCTCCAACGCGGGCATCGCCCGTACAGGCCCGCTTGACCGGCTGTCCCTCTCCGACTGGCAGATGAGCCTGGCGGTGAACGCCACGGGCCACTTCCTGGTGGCAAGGGAGGCTGTGGGCATCCTGAAGGAGCAGGGGTTGGGAGGCAGCCTGGTCTTCATTGCCACCAAGAACGTCCCCGCGCCGGGGCAGGACCTGGGCGCCTACAGCGCGGCCAAGGCGGCTGAGTCCCAGCTGGCCCGCGTGCTGGCCATAGAGAACGGCGCGCAGGGGATCCGCTCCAACATGATAAACCCGGATGCCATATTCCGGGACTCCAAGCTGTGGTCGTCCGAAGTCAGGGAGGAACGCGCCAAGGCTCACGGGATACCCGTGGATCAGGTGGAGGACTTCTACCGCCGTCGCACACTGCTCAAGGCAACCGTGACCGCAGAGGACGTTGCGGAGGCTGCGCTGTTCCTGGCTGGAGACCGCTCGCTCAAGACCACAGGGGCGATGCTGCCGGTGGACGGGGGAGTGCGAGAGGCGCTAGGGCAGCATACTTAGGCAGGACTGTCGCGATGTTCGAGTGGATACGCTCACCTCCTTCCGTGATGAGCCTACTCGAACATGATAAACCCGGATGCCATATTCCGGGACTCCAAGCTGTGGTCGTCCGAAGTCAGGGAGGAACGCGCCAAGGCTCACGGGATACCCTTGGCGAGTTGGCGAGCCGGCAAATCCCACATGCCCCTTGCCCATGCATCAAGACCCGTGGATCAGGTGGAGGACTTCTACCGCCGTCGCACACTGCTCAAGGCAACCGTGACCGCAGAGGACGTTGCGGAGGCTGCGCTGTTCCTGGCTGGAGACCGCTCGCTCAAGACCACGAAACCTACTGGGGCGATGCTGCCGGTGGACGGCCACAGGAGTGCGAGAGGCCTTTCCTCGCTAGGGCCCTGCCGCGGACAATGAAATCTCCTCAATGTTTTGAGCGGACAAAGTGATTGCCGCTCCTGACCACGTGCTAGAGCCCACACCCAAGCTCGCACCACAATCAATGCCGACACCATCGTGGTAGTGCCAACCACCAGTGCATGGCGGGGGAGGCGTCGCCAAGACATCGTTGGAAGTAATCATGGCGAACACAAGCAAGGCCGCTACAATCATCACTATCCTAGGTGTGTATCGAACCGATGAATGTGGTCTAAACATCTTCCCTTCCCCCCCCCCTCTTTTTTGCGAATATGCCCCAACCCTACCATTGTAATAGGTGTGTCTCAATCAGCTTTATAGGGTCAGGAGATATCGGACACCCGTTGCATTAGTATTGAGCCAGTCGTGATAGAACTGGTTCGGGGTCTTGTAACCCAGGGCTTGATGGGGGGGGCCGTCTCGTAGGCGCCGTTTCAGGGCAGGGGAGCGTGGTTCGCCGGGTCAGCTTTGGGACGCCCAGCCCATCTCGGCCATGCTGTCGAAGAGCTTGCCAGTGACCTCCGGCGGCTGGGTCACCAGCCAGAGGGCGCCTTCAGCCGACGTCCTGGGGTCTCCGGGGCCGTCTGGGGCCATGTCGGTGCGAACCCAGCCGGGAGACAGCGCGTTCACGGCCACCCTTCCCATGAGCTCATTGGCCGTGGCGATGGTCAGGGCGTGCAGGGCCGCCTTGGAGACGCCGTAGACTCCGCTCAGGCTTGGAGACATAACCCCGGACGTGGAGCCTACGTTCACTATCCGAGGGTCGTCAGACCTTAGGAGCAGCGGCAGCAGACGCTTGGCGCAGAGGTAGGGGCCATAGACGTTGATCCGCAGCGTCTGCTCAAATGTCTCGTCCGTGATGTTGGACAACGCTCCAATCTCTGCCGGAGAGACGCCGGCGTTGTTGATCAGAATGTCCAGCGCTCCCCAGTTGTCCCGGACCCATTCCGCAACCCGATCGTTGTCGGCAGGGATGGAAACGTCCGCCGGCAGGGTTTGGAGACCCGGCAGGTCGCGCCTGGCCTGCTCCAGCTTGGCTGGATCCCTGGACACGGCCAGGACGTCCGCCCCGTTCTCCAGAAATATCTTGCCAATCTGGAAGCCAATGCCCCGGCTTCCTCCCGTTACCAGCGCCTTCTTACCCTGGAGAACCATGCGACTCCTCACAAAAACCCGACTGTAGGCCAACCTTAGCATCTCGGCGCAGACCGGTCAAGCAGTCTCGACTACCGCGTCTTCCTGGGTTACAATCTTGCCATGCGCCCATCCCTCTGTGGAGGCTGCTACGGTGAAGGGGCCATTCCGACATGAGTCACTCCCATATGTATAGCTATACCAGCCTCAGGGCCGAAGCCCCCGAACAGATAACCGAGGACGAAGCGTTCGGCTCGATAGTCGACTCCATCAGCACCCAGGAGCTGGTGTTGGGGAGGTCGGTGGAGTGGTCGGGCAGCATCGGAGAGGCGTGGAAGGACGCCGAAGGCGTTTGGACTCTGTACACGAGGGCTATTGCGATAACCGGAAACGGCGACGACGGGACCGCGTGCATTCAGAAGGACACCATGATTTGCGAAGAGATCAAGGCAGAGCTTGACCCGCCGATCAGGCATTGATCAGCCTATAGTCTGCCGTCGCTCTACGACGGCGCGGCGCGGCGACGCCTCACCCGCTCTCCCGGCCACCGGGGAGCGGAAGTCACAGCACAGAAAGGAAACGACATGACTAGCAGTCGGACTCCTGAGGAAGCGGAGATTCTGGAGTACATACAGTCCCAGAGCAACTGGGGACGATGGGGGCAAGATGACCAGTTGGGCACAATGAACCACATAGGGCCGGAGCAGCGTAAACGGGCGGCGGCGCTTGTCCGGGACGGCGTAGCGGTGTCCTGCGCGCGGCCCATCACCACCGAGCCTGCCGCAGACGTCAGGTCGCCCTTCCTGCACTTCATGACCGGCTCCGGAGAGGCATACGTGAACCACCCGGAGGACCCGCCCTCCCAGCAGCAGGGGAGCGGCGACTTCATTGGCATGGCATTTCACGGGTACAGCATCACGCACCTGGACTCCCTATGCCACATATTTTGGAATGGGCAGATGTACAACGGCCGCTCCTCGGCCCTGGTAACCACGCGGGAGGGCGCCACGGCCAACTCCGTTGACGCCATCCCCAACGGGGTGGTTGGCCGTGGCGTACTGCTGGACGCGGCCCGCCATCGGGGCGTGGACTGGATGGAGCCGGGCCAGGCGATCATGCCCGGAGAGCTCGATGAGATGGAAGCGGGGCAGGGGGTCAGGGTGGAGCAGGGCGACATCCTCATGGTCCGCACGGGCTACTACAGGCGGCGGCTGGAAGTGGGGCCACGTCCCATATCCGACGGCCTGCCGGGGCTTCACGCGTCCTGTATTCCCTGGCTCCAGGAGCGGCAGGTGGCCTTGCTTGGAGGCGATCCGGTCAGCGACGCAGTGCCATCCGGCTATCCCAGCCTGCACCAGCCCATTCACCAGATAGCCATGCCCCACATGGGCCTGTGGCTTCTCGACGACTGCAACCTTGAGGAGCTAGCCGCGGCGTGCTTGGAAAGAGGTCGCTGGGAGTTCCTGCTCACCGTAGCTCCCCTGCGCATCCAGTACGGGACCGGTTCTCCGGTCAACCCAATTGCTGTATTCTAAAGGGGAGGGCAGTGGCCCGCGGGAGACGAAGGGCAGGAGCCTCTGCGACTGCTCAGACGGCCATATGGACAGAAACTTATCAGGAGGATGCCATTGCAGGAACTGGAACCGGTCCAACGCGCGCTGGTGGTGACCCCCCACCCGGATGACGCTGAGTTCGGCTGCGCGGGCACAGTGGCCCAGCTGGTACAAGCGGGTAAGGAGGTCTTCTACCTGGTGGCCACCAACGGGAACAAGGGTGGCAGGGACACGGATATGTCCGCCGATTACCTTCAGTCCGCCCGCGAGGAGGAGCAGAGGAAGGCCGCCGACGTCCTGGGCGTATCGGAGGTGGTGTTCCTGGACTTTGGCGACGGAGAGCTGGAGGACGACCATGCGTTTCGGCGTGAGCTCGTGTACCACATACGCCGTCTCAAGCCGGACATCGTCTTCACCACAGACCCGTTTCGCACGTCCTTCTACATCCACAGAGACCACAGGATGACCGGACTGGTAACCCTGGACGCCGTGTTCCCATACGCCAGGGACCGCCTTCACTACCCGGAGCACATAGCGCAGGGCCTGGCGGGCCATAACGTGGGAGAGGTGTTCCTGTGGGGTTCTGAGTCCCCGGACACCTTCATAGATATTGGAGACGTGGTAGACCTGAAGATCAGGTCACTCCTGGCCCACACCAGCCAGATGCAGGACTGGATAAGAGATCTCGGCAGCGAGGAGGCCTTTGGGGAACGCATGAAGGCTATGTCCAAGAGGATGATGCGGAGGCACAACCTTCCGTTTGAGCACGCGGAGGGCTTCCGCCGCTACGGCATCAGAAGGATGATGGAGGAGGACGGTGAGTAGCAGCCTGTGGTCGGAGTGCGTGCGTAGGGCCTCAACCCGGCGACGCTCCGAAGCTGTTGCAACCTCACCCGTATCAGAAAGGCCGAGATTAGGAGGCAAGCCGTGCCGGATATGCAGTTGGACGACGTAACTATCCACTACGAGGAGGTTGGCAACGGCTCCCTGGCCTACGTCTTCTGCCCAGGCCTGGGGGGCGACGGCCAGAGCTTTGTAGAGCACTTTCCCTTTTGGCAGCGCCACTTCCCAAGGGTGCTGTCCTGGGACAATCGCGGCGCGGGCCGGTCCTCTCAGGCCAACCGGTACAACCTTCCACTCTGCGCCGGAGACCTGGCCGGCCTGCTGGACGGGCTGGGGATAGAGAAGGCGGTGATTCACGGCGTGTCCTGGGGCGGGGTGGTGGCACAGCAGTTTGCCCTGGACCACCTGGAGAGGTGCGCAGCCATCATACTCGACTCCACATCCAGCGAAGTTAACATAGCCGCCTCCGAGAACTGGTACAACCGTGGAGAGGTGGCGCGCCGGGGGGTCGAGGCGCAGATAGGCGAGTTCCGTCCGGCCTTCCAGGGCCACGCATCCAGCGCCCAGGCCACCCAGGAGCAGGGCGTACAGGTGCGCCCGGAGCACGTAGACTCCTACGTAGCCAACGCGCGGGCCATCGCCGGCCTGCGGGAGCACCCCTTCACCCCCAGGCTCAGGCACATCACGTGCCCGGCGTTGGTGGTTGCGGGCGGCCAGGACACTACGGCAGAGGCAGGCGGATCGGTGATACTGGCTCGAAACCTGCCCAACGCCAGGCTGGAGATATTCCAGGACGCCGGGCACGGGGTCTTCCGTCACAAGCAGGACGAGTTCAGGGAGCTGGCGCTGGACTTCTGCCGAAGCCACAATATCATATAGCGGCGAAGCCCCACGCCGGACGAGTCCCCTACGGCCTGTTGCACAGGTGTTCACAGTGCTTGGTCGTGCCTGGAAAATCGCGAACCGGCGAGTCATCGGCGCCGGTGGCCGCAGCGCTTTCGGCAGGCGTCTCAGGCACAAACCCATGGCGGAGGGGGTGGGATTCGAACCCACGAACCCTTGCGAGTTAACGGTTTTCAAGACCGTCGCCATCGTCCACTCGGCCACCCCTCCCAACGGCAATCCTACCTAAAACGCGCCGTTTTTACCAGTCCGTCTTGATATCCGGGTATTCCCAGGACGTGTTGGCGTTGAACCAGCCGCCCCTCCCCTCCCGCTCATAGCCTACCCCGTACTTGATACGGGGGTAAGCGAAGCCCCAGCCGGTCATGGGTTCATGGGCATGACAGGAACGGGGCGGCGCCTTGTGCCACCCCGCCTTCCGGATGTAACGCCACAGGTTCGGGCGGGAGGCGCTGGATGCGCCTGCCTATTTTCGCAGGAACGACGGTGGAGAGTAGCCGTCAGCGGTCAGCCGCTTTGGACACCCAGATATCTGACGGCTGGAAAGCCGCTTGCCAAGTCGTCCCAGAAGTCGTCTCTCAGAAGCTCCGGGTACACCGTGAGGCCCTCCATATCCTGCCGTGACAGGAACCTGGCCTCCAAAACGTCCATTGCGTCCGGTTGTCCAACGTTGTTCTCTATGGTGAGCTCGCCGGAGAAGGACCTGCACAGGATGAACACTTCGAAGTTGTGAATGCCGAAACCCTTGTCGATGAACTGCCGCAGATAGACTACCCTGTCCAACTCAACGGAGATCCCGGCTTCCTCGAATCCCTCCCGCCTGGCGCAGTCGAAAATGGACTCGTCACCCTCCAAGCCTCCGCCCGGGGGCGCCCAACAGATGTCGCCCGTATGAGGGAGCACGAACTTGACGAGAAGGAGCCTGTTGCCCTGGACAACCAGGGACGCGGCTCTGCTTCTATTGACTCTATGCTCCATTGCCACTCCGAGCCGCTCACGCCCTTCAACAGGCTCTGAGTGAGCGGAACCCCACCCGTCCACCCCTGGGTTCCTGTTTTCGCAGGAACGACGGTGGTGAGTTCCAGTCATCCGTAGACGCGGCCACAAGCCAAGCCGGCGTGGCTGCCTCTTTGCCCACATCGACGGCAGGGTAAACGGTCTGCCCGGCGGCCTACCTCAGCAGGACAGTGAGGACGGCCAAGATCGCCAGGATAAGCCCCGTGACAATCCCTATTCGCTTGATCTCAGGCCAGATGTAAGAGCTGTGAGGTCGAGTGACAGGAGCTTGAGGTCTCCTCTCTTGAGGGACTCTCACCGGCCGGTCCAAGGTTGCAGTCCCTGGGCTGGGCGTTGTCGGCTCCGCTCTGGGCGCGGCTGTCTGGGTGGGAGGGGCTGCCACGGCGGCAGGCATACTGGCCTCAACCCCTGAGGAGTGTTTTACGGCTCTCCGTTTCCTCTGTCCAAGCTCAGCCTGTTTCGCGGCCACTCGCCGCGACTTACTGGGCATCAGATGGCCTCCTATTCACTTTCATTGCCCTAAACGGCGGCTCCCTATCCCTAATAGCATAAAGCCACATACGCCATGATGGAAGGGGATTGCAACGAAGTTTAGCTCAATTACGCGGTGTCCTTTGCATTATTCTCATCACTTCCCGCGGCTATTCTCATTCCGCGCTCTCCGCGCCCGGCGGCGCTCACGCCCTGGGATGGGCCTTATCGTACTCCACCTTCACCTGTTCCTGGGCCAGATGGGTGTACACCTGGGTGGTGGAAATGCTCGCGTGGCCCAGGAGCTCCTGAAGGTATCGGATGGGCGCGCCGCCTCTCAGCATATGCGTGGCAAAGCTATGTCTCAGGGTATGCGGGGTAATGGGCGCCTTTATATTTGCCCGTCTACCGCACTCCTTCAGTATCAGCCAGAAGCCCTGGCGGGTCAGCCGCTCTCCGCGCCGGTTCAGGAATAGAGCGTCCTCTCTGACGTCGTCCTTCTTGCCATGGGAAAGCAGCCGGGGCCTTACATCCTTCAGGTAGGCTTCAAGGACGACTGCGGCCTCATCGTGCAGGTTTATGAGCCGCTCCTTGGAGCCCTTGCCCATGCAGCGCACGTACTTCTCTCTGAGGTTCAAGTCTTCTACAACCAGGCCAACCATCTCGCTTACACGCATCCCAGTGGCGTACATCAGCTCTATCATAGCCGCGTCCCTTTGGGACTCCGGCGCGCCTCCTCCGTAGGCTTCCCGCAGCAGGCTGCCCATCTCCTCCTCGCTGAGGGACTTTGGCAGCGCTCGACCTATTCTGGGAGACACGAGCGACTCGGTGGGGTCCTGAGTAATCAGGCCCTCCTCCAGCAGGAAGTTGAAGAGGGACTTGATCGCCGCCAGCTTCCGCGCGCGCGTGGTGGGGGAGTACCCCCTCTCCTGGAGGTTGAGGGCGTATCCGGTTAGAACGGGCAGGCTAACCGACTCCCACCCACGGTTTCCTCCGGGCAGCCCGCCGGACTCCTCCAGGAACTCCAACAGCTGGCCTAGGTCGTTGCCGTAGGCGGCTACCGTGTTGCCGGATAGACCCCTCTCCGAAGTGAGGTAGTCCAGGAACGCCGTCACAGTCTCTTTCACCCGACTCTCCTCCTGCAATGCCAGAGTAGCCCCATTCTAACACATACGCGCAGGCGATAAACAAGGCGTCAGACGCCGTCCCGGTTTCTCCTTGACATGTGGTATAGCCGAATGTAGAATCGTGCCTAGTCTGCAACGGGGAGCGTACGGGAAGAATGGTTCAAATCGGAATGGATCCCACCATGTTCGCGCTGGGCGGGTTCGTGCTCACATGGCACGGCTTCTTCGCCTTTCTGGGCGTAGTTGTGGCCGTGGTCCTTGTGACGCGCTGGGGCCCTGGAGAGGGCATAGAGAGCGACGTGATCTATGCCACGGCCATATGGGCAATACTTGGGGGAGTCCTGGGCGCGCGTATAGTGCACGTCATAGACCGATGGGACATATACGGCAGCAGCCCCGCGGACATCTTTGCTATATGGAAGGGGGGGATCGCCCTGTTTGGGGCGATTCTGGGCGGCCTTGTAGCAGGCTCCGTATACGCCAGACTCCAGGGCTATCCCATAGGCCGGCTGGCCGACCTCACCGCGCCAGCGCTGCTGATAGCCCAGTCTATTGGCAGAATTGGGGACATCATCAACGGGGAACACGTCAGCCAGACCACCGCCGCCGCCTGGGGATTCGTCTATACCCACCCGAACAGCCTTTCTAGCCAGGTTCACGGCCTTCTCGCATCTCATCCAACGGTGGTGTACGAGATGATTTGGAACATGCTGGTTCTGGGCGTGATCTGGTGGATGTGGGGACGGCTCAAGCCCGATGGCATATTGTTTGCCCTGTACCTGAGCCTGTACTCCTTTGGGAGGTTCTTCATCACCTTCCTCAGAGAGGACAAGGTCTGGTTTGCCGGCCTGCAGGAGGCGCACATCATCGCCATTCTGGTGGTCCTGGTGGCAGTCCCGCTGCTGGTCTACAAGGGGCGTCTGGTGGCTAAAGGCCAGGAAATCGGCCCCCCCGTTGGCGTGCGTACCAGTCGGAAGACAGACGCGTAGCGCATACGGCCTGTGGTCATGCCCACTCCGGCCCTTCGGCCGGCCGAAAGTCGTGGATGAGCATACGGATGGCCTCCCGTCCGTTCCACCGGTCCAGCCCAACGCTGTATACCACGTCCAGAAGGTCCATTCCGTCCTGCCACTCCGCGCCCTTGCCGAAGGCCATGCCGTTCCACCATGCTCCGCCATGCTTCAGCCTGAGCCTCAGGTGCCGCCCCTGGCTCCCCAGCTGCGCAGCGTCCATGACTTTCACTCCTTTGGTGATGAAGACGGGCGCAGGGTTTCCCTCTCCGTATGGCGCCAGGTCCTGGAAGAATTGAAGGTTAGCTCCGGCGAGGGAGGTCAGGCGAACGTGCGCATCGATGTGAATGGCCGGTTGCAGGAGCAGGTGGCCCAACTCTCGCCGAGCTATGGCCGTCAGACGCTGCCTCAAAGCATGGAGGTTCTCCCTTGGCGCGAGGAACCCTGCGGCCCTGGGATGTCCGCCAAACCTGATGAACAGGTCGCGGCACTCCTCCAGGGCGGACGCCAGGTTGAACTCCGGAATGCTTCGCGCGCTGCCCATTCCCAAGTCTCCATCCAAAGCCACAACCACCGCCGGTCTGTAGCGCTCCTCCGCCAGCCTGCTGGCCAGCAGCCCCGATATGCCGGGCGTGAACTCCTCGCTCGATAGAAGCAACAGATGCTCGGAGGAAGGGCCAGGGTCTAGCAGCGTAGCGGCATGGGCGACTGCCTTGGCCGTGAGGTCCTGTCGCTCCCGGTTCAATCGCTCCAGCTCCTGCGCTAGGGGAGCGGCCTCCTCCTGGGACGATGCGCGGAGGAGGTTATAGCTGCTGATGGCGTGCTCCAGCCTGCCCGGCGCGTTGAGGCGCGGCCCCAGGACAAAGGAGACGGTCTCCGTATCCACCACGGAGTCCGCATGTCCGCCCACCCGGAGGAGCTCCTTCAAGCCCGGCTTGGGGTTGGCGCTCAAGGAGCGCAGGCCGGCGGCCACGATGTACCGGTTCTCGCCAACCAGGGGGGTCACGTCCGTCACCGTGCCCAGGGCTGCCAGCTGGAGCAACCGCTCGTCCCATTGGCGGCCCAGGCGCTGGCACAAACCCTGCACCAGCTTGAAGGCCAGGCCGACACCCGCAAGGCCAGTGAATGGATACGTCGACCTCTTCAGCCTTGGATTTACGACGGCCAATGCGGCGGGTATCTCCGGCGGCGGGGTATGGTGGTCGGTTATGATGGTGTCCATACCCAGGGAAGAGGCTTCCGCCACCTCTCTCGGGGAGGAGGTCCCGCAATCCACGGTGACTATCAGGGATGCGCCCCGCTCATGCAGGGCATTGACAGCCTGATAGCTCAGGCCGTGGCCCTCCTTCACCCGGTGCGGCAGATATGGGATGACCCTGCCTCCCAGGTCCTCAAGTCCCTCCGCCAGAAGGGCAGCGCCCGTGATGCCGTCGGCATCGAAGTCCCCGAATATGGCTATGGACTCGCCGTTCAGCAGCGCCGCGCTGAGGCGAGATACGGCTTTCTCCATGTCGGGAAGGAGAAAGGGGTCTTCCAACAGACCACTGTCACGGGCAAGGAAAGTCTCTGCGGCCGGAAGGTCCGCAATGCCGCGGTTGTGTAGAAGCTGGGCCGCCAACGGAGAGAAGGGAGCGAGTCTCCCGATGGCCTCCGGGGAGATCCGCGGGGTGACGCGCCACGCCTTACCACTCAACAAGACACCCCCCCAAAGCGCAGCTTACTCTACAGACCGGACGGATGCCTGAGTCCGTAGCGGTTAGACGGCTCAATAGCCCCATCCGTAGTAGTCCTGACCCAATTCGTCCACCTCGCCGTACAGACCCAGCTCTGCGCCACAGGCGGGGCAGACGCAGTTCCTCCGTATCCCAAGCCGGGATGCTGCCGCAAAGCCGCAGCCGAGACACACCGGCCTCCCACACTTTCTGCAACCCACCCGCATACTCCGCGCCTCCTCGAGGTCCGGCTCGCCTGCAATGGGTCTCCGCTCCTCAAGAGCGGACCCGCAGTGTGCGCACGTATCCGTCATATCTCACGCTCTCGCCGCAGATGACGTTCGGGGCAGGGGAGGGGAGTGTACCTTCCACCATGCCAAAGGCCCCTTGTCCACAACGCGCTCCGGGCGGTGGCCGGCAGCGCTCAAGTCACGCGTTCGCCTGTACCCGGCTGCTAGCCCCCGGAGAAGCTGGTAAACGCAAGGCACGTATTGTGACCGCCGAAACCAAGGGAGTTGGAGAGAACGGCCTCCACCTTGCCCCTTCTGGAAGCGCCGGCGGTGTAGTCCAGGTCGCAATCCGGGTCAGGGTTGTCCAGGTTGATTGTGGGGGGTATGGCGCCCCGAGAGATTGCGAGTACGCAGATGGCCGCCTCAAGGGCTCCGGCCGCTCCCAGCAGGTGTCCGGTCATGGACTTGGTAGAGCTGATGGGAGTGGTGTATGCCTCCGGGCCAAGCGCCGTTTTGATGGCCATGGTCTCGTACTTGTCGTTCATGGGAGTCGACGTGCCGTGCGCGTTGACGTAGTCCACGTCTTTGGGCGTAAGGTTGGCGCGCTTGAGGGCTATCTGCATTGCCCTGGCCCCACCCTCTCCTCCGGGCGCAGGCTGGGTTATGTGGTGAGCGTCGGCGGTTGCGCCATGCCCGGCCAGCTCCGCCAGGGGTTTAACGCCTCTGGCGAGGGCATGCTCCAGGCTCTCCAGCACCAGGATACCGCCTCCTTCGCCCAGGACAAAACCGTCCCGCTTGGCGTCAAAGGGTCGGGAAGCCTTCTTGGGTTCGTCGTTGCTTCGAGACAGGGCATTGCAGGCGTTGAACCCTGCAATGCCAATGGGGCAGATGGCGGCCTCGCTGCCTCCGGTAATGGCTACGTCTATCTGGCCGCGCCGTATGAGCTCCGAAGCCTCCGCAATGGTGTCCGCGCCGGTGGCGCAGGAAGAGATGGCGCTGAAGTTCGGCCCTTTGGCTCCCATCATGATGGACACCCTTCCGGACGCCATGTCCCCAAGCATCATGGGGATAAGAAAGGGGTTCACCTTTGATGGCCCTCGCTCTATCATCACCTGGAGCTCCTGGGACAGGGTGATGATGCCTCCGATGCCGCTGCCTATCATCACCGACACCCTCTCTGCCTCCTCCTTCTCCAGGTTGAGCCCTGCGCAGGCGACCGCTTCCTGCGAGGCCACCGCGGCGAACTGGACAAATCGGTCCATTCTCCTGGCCTCCTTGCGGTCCAGAAAGTCCGTAGGGTCAAAGCCCTTGACCTCTGCGGCTATCTGGGTCTCAAAAGGCTCCGGGTCAAAGCTGCTGATATAGTCCACGCCGGACGTCCCCGCCATAAGGGACCCCCAGGTGGTTTCCGCGCTAAGGCCAAGGGGAGTGATCATTCCTACGCCAGTCACAACTACTCTCGTTCCCAAGGCTCTGTCTCCTTTCGAATAATCGGGATAGCTCTCAAGGCGTTCGCCCTGACTATGCGAAATGTCTGACCTATTCTAGCAGAACCAGCCAGAGGTTTGTAAAGGACGTTGGACGGGAGTATGGTCGAATATAGCGTGCTATAATAGCGCCAGCTGAGACGTGGAAGGCAGCTTTGGACTTCTTGCAGCTACTGGAGGCGGACCTGCCGGCCGAGAGATTAGCCCTTTTGAGACGGGCAGGGCTGATAGCCCGGGAAGAGGGGGTATCCCTGTACCTGGTCGGCGGAGGCGCGAGGGACCTGCTCCTGAGCAGGCCCACCGAAGACCTGGATCTTGTGGTAGAGGGGGACGCCGAGACCCTGGCCTCCATAATCGCCAAGAGGCTTTCGGGGCAGGTGGTGTCGCGCTCCCAGTTCTCCACGGCCAAGGTCAGGGTGGAGGGAGTATCCCTGGACCTGGTAACCGCTCGCAACGAGCGGTATCTCCGGCCCGGCGCGCTTCCCCAGATAGCCCACGGCACAATAGAGGAGGACCTGGAGCGGCGGGACTTCTCCGTCAACGCGATGGCCTTCCCCCTTCACGCGGGATCCGAGGGCCGGCTTCTGGACCCTTTTGGCGGCCTGGATGACCTGCAACGCGGTCTCATACGGACGCTCCACGACGGCAGCTTCATAGACGACGCCACCCGCATTATGAGGGCGGTACGCTATGAGCAACGCTTGGGGTTCGGCCTGGAGGCCCATACGGAGACCCTGCTCCGCCGTGACCTGCCCATGCTGGACACCATAAGTGGCGACCGGCTGCGCAGGGAACTCCACCTGTGGCTGAACGAGGAGCGCTTTGTCTCAACCCTTGTGAGGGCTGATGCCCTGGGGGTCATGGCCGCCATTCATCCCTCGCTGGCAGGCGCCGGCCAGGTGGTCCGGAAAGCCCTGGGGAGCGAAGGAAAGCCCGCTGTGGAGGAGCAGGCGCGCCTGGGACTCCTGGCCTTCTCCATGACTCAAACCGGGGGAGAGCAAGTCATAGATCGACTGCGCATGCCCACCGGGTGGGCAACTGTGGTCCGGGACACCATTGCCCTCAAGGGCAGGCTGCCCCGGCTCTCAGACGCCGAGATGTCCCCAGCCCAGCTCTACGAGGCGCTGGCGCCCTATAACCCCGCGGCGACGCTGGCGTGCGCGCTGGCCGCTCCGGGCCAAAAGGCTCGCCAACGCCTGTACCTGTTCCTGGAGAAGCTGCGTCACGTCAAACCGTCCCTGGGAGGAAGAGACCTCATCCAACTGGGGGTGGCCCAGGGCCCGGCGGTGGGGGAGATGCTGGCGAGGCTGCGGTCGGCGAGGCTGGATGGCGCAGCTACCAACCGCTCGCAGGAAGTGGAGCTGGCGCGAAGTTGGATGGAATCCCAAGGGCAGCCGTAGCGGCGGAGCTCAAGCCCGATCCTCGCTGGGCGCCTTACCCGACAGGCGTATAAGCTGGAACAGGTACTGCTGAGCGTAGCCTCCGTATGCGCCCCACTTCTCCAGAGACCATGCCCGGAGGCTTTTGTAGTTTAGCTTTGCTCCGCCCAGATACCAGTCCTCCAGCGCGCGCCGTATCCACCGGTCTATGGGACAGGCGTCCAGCTTGTCCAGGGAAAACAGGAGGACGCAGTCGGCCACCTTCTCTCCCACACCGGGCAGCGAGGTGAGCGCATCCTTGGCCTCCTGGTACGGAGCGGTTCGGAGGGGTCCCAGTTCGAGCTCTCCCAGGGCCACTCTCTCCGCCGCCTGTGCCACGTACTTGGCTCGGAAGCCCAGCTTCAGCTCTCTCAGGGTTGCTTCCCCGGCCTGGGCAAGCCTCTGCGGCGTCGGGAAGGAGTGGCCCACGTAGCCGTCCAGCTCCAGCGGCTCGCCGAAGCTCTCGGCTATGCTCATCATGTTGTCCGAGATGCGGGGTATGTTGGAGTTGGCAGAGCATATGAAGGACACCAGGCACTCCCAGGGGTCCTGGCGCAGAATACGCAGGCCCCGGTACGCTGCAATGGCCTCGTGCATGCGAGCGTCGGTATCTATGCGAGAGTAGATGTCTTCCAGGTCATCGTCCAGGCGAAGGTAGTCCCGCAGCGCGGCCTCCATACGCTCCGGGGAGGGGGAGGACGTGCGCATCTCCACACGCGGGCCGTCCTGCCTCAACGCCACCGGGGTATCCTGTAGGACTCCGTAGCGCCACCCGCCCCGTAGACGCCAGCGGAAGGCCTGTCCACTCTCCAGTGTGCCGGCCAGGTCCAGGGGCTGGTCTACGGTGAAGCTCAGGGAGTATGCGCTATCCATTGCTCAGTTGTCGTTGCATACGGAGGTTTCGTCAAGGCAGATACGTTCAGGCTCAGGGAGAGGCTGCAAGCCATTGCCCGATTTCCCCGGCAAGCCCCCGGAGGGGGCCTTTGGACACGGTGCACTTGGGTATGGAGTCCAGGAACACCGTGCCGTATCGCCGGGATATGATGCGCCGGTCCAGCACAATCACCGCGCCTCTATCCTTTTCGCCGCGGATTAGTCGGCCAAACCCCTGCCGGAACCGCAGCACCGATTGGGGCACGGCGTACTGGTTGAAGGGGTCTTCGAACAGCTGGGATCGGGCGGCGAACACCGGGTCGGTGGGGACGTTGAAGGGCAGGCGAGTCACCACAAGCGCCTTCAACCCTCCCCCCGGTATATCCACTCCCTCCCAGAAGCTGGCCGTTCCCAGCAGCGCCGATTCCGGGTTCTGCAAGAAGGTGTCCAGCAGGCTGCGCGGAGTGCCGTCCACTCCCTGGGCCAGCACCCTGATGCCCAGTCCCTGCAACTCCTCCCTTATCCCTGAGCGGGTGGTCTGCAGGGCCGCGTGAGAGGTGAAAAGCGCCATAGTACGGCCTCCAGCGGCGCGGCAAGCGTCTATGATAGCCCTCTGCACCGCTTCCTGGTAGCCACGGCTGCCGGGCTCCGGGATATCGCCGGGTGTGCACAGCAGCACGGCTCTGGGATAGTCAAAAGGGGAGTCCACCAGTAGCTCATCCGCGTCCTCCAGCCCAAGACGCTGGGTTATGTGCTCGAAGTTGCCGTGGGTCTTAAGTGTAGCGCTGGTGAGGATCACTGATTTCTTCTGCGAAAACAGCTTTTCCTGGAGTATTCCTCCAACGTGCAGCGGGGCGGTATCGAGGGCAATCCCGCCGTCGCGGCCATCCTGCGTCATCCAGTATATCCGGTCGTCCTCCGGGTGGACCACGAAAGACCTGAGCTTCTCTCGAATATCCTCGGCGG
Source organism: Dehalococcoidia bacterium (assembly GCA_965247645.1). Classification (GTDB taxonomy): domain Bacteria; phylum Chloroflexota; class Dehalococcoidia; order Lucifugimonadales; family UBA2985; genus JAPPHY01. Next base: position 238,617 of record OZ252024.1, on the reverse strand, counting down.
CGTTCAGGCATGAAGACGTCTCCATGACCAGAGAGTCGTAGCCGACCAGCCCGTCGTCCTCCTGCGTCCCCAGGGCATGCACCAACCTCTCCAGGTTTCTGGAGACCTGCGACAGCGCGAGGTCGGCGTTCTCCCAGGCCACCTCAACCTCAGACCAACCCGGCTGGGCGCGTGAGCTTTCGGTCAGCCTTAGGAGCAGGCGCCAGGTGTCTCCATCCTCGTGATGGTCCGCAAGGAAGGCTGCCAGAGTAACCCACAGGGCGGCCATATGCTCCCTGGCGGCGGGCAGCAGGGCCTCTCCTTCCTGTGACAGCGGCTCCAGAACGCCGGCCCTGGGCGTAGCCAGAAGTTGGCCCATGAACGCCCTCAGCTCCCTGTAGACGCCGTGGCCTCCCTCCAGCCTCTCCATCCACTCGTCCATTGTGGCCTGAGACAGCCTGGAGCCGAACTGGCTGGTGGCCTCCTCCTCCAGATGGTGAGCCTCATCTATTACCAGGTAGTCGTAGCTGGGGATTATGCCGCCTCCCTCAGCCAGATCGCGCATCAAGAGAGCGTGGTTGACCACCACAAGGTCGGCATCCTCGGCCTTATCCCGCGCCGCTCGCAGGAAACAGGTCTCGCGTACCCTTGGCGGGCAGTCGATTGCGCCCGCCGAGGACATGCGGCTCCATACCGGCAACTCCCTGGAGGCAAAGTTCATCTCCGCACGGTCTCCGCTAACGGTGTCCTGGAGCCAGACCATGACCTTGGAGGCAATGCGAGCCTCTTCCGGAGACAGGCTCTCCTCCCTTACCAGCTGGCGCCACCGTCGGAGGCACAGGTAGTTGTCCCGACCCTTGAGGAGAGCGAATCGAACGCCCGCGAAATCGGGAGACCACTCCTCCAGGGCGCGGGACAGGGTAGGGAGGTCCTTGGCAATGAGCTGCTCCTGAAGGTTGATGGTGTTGGTGGACACCACAACCCGCTCCTTGTTCTCAAGGGCAAAGAGCAGGGCAGGGAGCAGGTAGGCCATAGACTTTCCCACCCCCGTGCCTCCCTCTACTACCAGGTCTCTTTTGTCTTTCAGCGCCCTGGTCACGGCCAGCGCCATATCCGTCTGCTGCGGCCTGCGGCGATAGCTCTCTAGGACTCGGGCCAGCGGCCCGCCCTCGTCGAAGAAGTGGGCCACGGCCTCCGCGTCCAGGGGGTGGTCTTCCACCGACGCCCGAGGCGGGGAGGGGGCGTCCATCCGCCTTCCAATGGTCTCGGTATCCAGCCCCGCCAGGCCGGAGGCCGCAGTGGCGAACCCCGTGGCCTGGCCCCTGGCCTGCTGCAACCGGAGGAACAGCTGGGCCAGATGCCCCCGCGCGCGCGCGTACAACCGGCTCAGCTCTGACAGCAGCCCCTCGTCCATCTCCAGGGCCACCCTTGTCAGGGCATGGAAGACCTTGGCCGTGACGTCGGCGTCTTCGAGCGCCCGGTGAGGGTTGGGATGCGCTATTCCCAAGGACGCCGCCAGGAAGGCCAGCGAGTATTCACGGTGCTGCGGCAGGAGGACGGCTGCCATCTCTCGCGTGTCGTAAACGGGGTTGGACAGGCTCATACCCTTCTTCGCCAGAAACCCCAGATCAAAGTCCACGTTCTGTCCAACTATCGGGTTTCTGCCAATGAACGCCTCCAGCCGAGGCGCCACCGCGGCAAAGGGGGAGCCCCCATCCACGTCCGCCTGGGTAATGCCGGTCAGCTCTCGAATGAACGGTGGCAGCGTCCTGTAGGGATTGACCAGGGCCTGGAATGTGTCCAGCTCCCGGTCACCCAGGAACTTGACCGCGCCCACCTCAATGATCTCGTCGGTCTCGGCGACGAGCCCAGTGGTCTCCAGGTCCAGTGCGACGCAGATCTCACCCGCGATAGGCATCGAGTCACCGTTCATTGTATCTCCTGACGTGGGGAAGCCCGGATTGTACGAACCGCCGGGCCTCCGGCGACGCGGCGGTCTGCCGAGATTCTAGCGGTGATTGAGTGAGCGCGTCAATCGCCTGCGGGCGGAGATGCCACCGCTCATATGGTTCGACATATCTCTTTCTCAATTGACACAAAGCCCTCGGTTGGGATACCAGACCCCGGCCGAAGTGCTCCACGGAAGGACTGCCCTCCGGAAGGAAGAATCAAAGGAGAGGAGGTGTGCGCCGGAAGCAGTCTTGGTATCATAGGCAGGAGCGGCGGGACCCTCACCTAACTCCGCATTGATTCTGTCCAACTAACCGGGTCCATCTCACCAAACAACGAGCGACTAATCGACCTCAGAATGTCATTAAGCAAGAAGTAGTGATGCTGGCTTCTTAGAGTCTGCCAATTTCATCCTGAAGTGGACCTAGTAAGTGTGACCTTCGGTGCCAGAGGCCATCCTGCCCTCAGACCTAGTCCCCATGCTTGCCAGTGTAACATAGCAGTTGGTACAACTATTGGGGCAGGTCACTAACTCCACTTGTTGAGACTCGAACCAGTCGACCAGTCTATACAAGGCTATCTGGTCTGGCGCGGCGCAGCAATTAGGGAGTACTACCGTCTCCGCTTGCTGCCCCCAAATCGACGGCCCAAGAGTACCGGAGTTTTTGGTGTCTATTGGGTTAATTGGGATGGACATGCTCACCACGAGCGGGCAAAGGAACTCCGCCCACCTCCTCTACGGACAGGCTATGAGCGGGAGGGGAGTGGCACTCCAACCAATGTTGGCATTACCAACATGTGTTGAGAAAACCCAGGCGGAGTTGCCCTCCGCAAGAAGGGGGCCGGGAAGCCATTCAAGGCCAATCGGAAGGCCCCGTAGTCACCGCCGCGTAGGCCGCATACCCGGCGTCTCGTAATCTACCCGCCAGGGCCTTCGCCGCCTCACCAGAAGCGGCGAAGGTGTACATGGCTGGGCCGCTGCCCGCCAGACGCACCCAATCGGCCCCCGCGTCCAGCATGGCGCGGCGGCACGTCTCAAGAGACGGGAGAAGACGGAAGGCAACGTCTTCAAACACGTTGAATAGCATATCCGGCTCGGCCTTTTTCCCCTGCCGGAGAATGTCCCGGAGCCTGGCCGACCTTTCCCCGCCGGTGTAGCTCTCCGGGGTCAGGCGGCCGTACATGAAGGCCGTCTTGTTGGGCATATCCGCGCGAGGAGCCAGTATCGCCAGGTGTGTACGGGGCATTTGGGGAAGCCAGTGAATCTCCTCGCCGCGCCCCTCCGCCATAGCCGTGCCGCCCAAAAGGAAGAAGGGGACGTCTGAGCCCAGAGATGCCGCGAGTGGTTGGAGGGCCGCATGGCCCAGATCCTGCTTCCATAGCCGGCAAAGAGCCTTGAGGGTGGCCGCTGCGTCACTGCTGCCTCCGCCCAAGCCGGAAGCCAGGGGAATGGCCTTTTCCAGGCTTATGTCCACGCCGCCGCCGTAGCCGGCGCGCTCCTTCAGCAGGGCCGCCGCCCTTGCCACCAGGTTGTCGTCGGTCTCCAGGGACGGCACGCTGCATCGCAGTGTGATCTCGTCCGATGGAGCAAGTCTAAGCTGATCGCTCAGGTCGATGGTCTGCATCACCGAGACTATGCTATGGTAGCCGTCCGCGCGCTTGCTCAGCGCCTCCAGGGTCAGGTTGATCTTGGCATAGGCCCGGACGGTCAGCATAGGCCCCAACTCCTGAAGACATCGTAGATCCTGCCCCACTCATACAGGCTCAGGGCTTCGGCTCGCAGTCTGGGGTCGATTCTCGCCTCCATGAGCGCCTCCTCCATGCGTAGGCCGGATACGTCAAAGGAATGGCTCAGAGAGTTGCGTAGCTGCTTTCTAGCGCTGCTGAACCCGGCCCTTACCACCCGGAAGAAGGCGTCCACGTTGTCCAGCGACAACGCCGGCTTCTCGAAGACCTCCAGCCTGACTATGGCGGACGTCACCTTGGGTGGCGGACGAAACGACCCCGGCCGTATGTACCCCGCAATGGACGGCTTCCCGTATAGCTGTGTTGCCACGGAGAGCGTCCGCATCCTTCCCGGCGCCGCCGCCATTGACAGGGCCACCTCTCGTTGCACCGTGACCACCATCAGCCGGGGAGCAGGGGAGGACTCCAGGAAGCGCCTCACGATGGGGCTTGCAGCGTAGTAGGGCAGGTTGGCAACCATCTTGTACGGCTCGCCCACGGTTGCCGGGTCCCACTCGCGGGCATCGCCGTGAAGGACGGTGAGGTTTGAGAAGCCGCCCATGTCCTCCCTCAAGCGAGCCATCAGGGCCTGGTCCATCTCCACCGCGATTACCCTGGCCGCCCTCGCGGCTAGCAGCCTGGTCAGCAGCCCGGTGCCGGGCCCCACCTCAACCACCACATCCGTAGGCTGTATGTCCGCGGCCTCCACCACTCTCCGCAACGCCCCCCGGTCTACGAGGAAGTGCTGGCCAAGGGATTTTCGCGCGGAGATACGAGATGTCTCCAGAGTAGAGGTTTCTGTCATCACGCCGGCTTTGCCGGCCTCCCTTTCTCACCCTTCTTGCAGAGAAGCCGTGCACCCTCCTTTGATCTGCAATCCAGGGCATATCCTCCCAGGCGACTCAAGCCAGGAATCCCTGGAGCACCCGAAGAGTTCCGCTTACCGCTGCTTCCTTCCGGATCTGACGGGGTTCACGGGTCTCCGCCGCCCAGGACCCAGCTCTCTGCATCCACCCGTGAGTACAGAGGTCTTGGACACAGACCGGGGGAGGGAGTTCCACCCCGCTGTAGCGGGTTGCGGGTACAGGGCACCGCTAGCTCCCCGTGTAGCACGGCCTCGGCTTTATCCTAGAGCAGCCGTCCCGCACTGTCAACTTGAGGGCCGGGCCGGTGGAGTCCGGCAGGGCGATGCGCGGCGCTACGGCGGCCCAAAGCCAAGCTCTATCTCGTCTCCGTCCCTGGGCACGTAGGAGGCGATGTCGGGCAAGGTTATACCGTTGACCCGGAGATACACCTGGCCGGGCTGCTGGTCCGGACACAGGTCTCCGTTGGTGTATTTTGCGCCGGAGACTACCTCTATTGAGTCGTCGGTGAGCCTGGAGCCGGTGCTGGACATCAGCCGGGCAAGGTTGGCATTGAGGCCCGCCTCACCGCGGCGCGTGGGATGGATGTGAAACAGGCCGTCGCCGTGGGTGTGGATGTTTCCCGGGGACGCGACGAATGGCGGCTCCGTCTCTCCGCAGAGGGTGATTGAGTAGCTGGAGTGCCAGTGGTCGCCGACGTTCGGGAGGCGTCCTCCATCCCCTTCTCCACTTCCTGAGAAGACTAGCAGGGCAACCAGAATCGCCACAAGGCCCAGCACAGCCCCACCCATTAGAACCCAGGCGCGGGCGGTCAACCGATGGGCGCGCCTCTGGCTGGAACGGCGCTCTCTTCTACCTGTACTACGCATTGCCATAGGCTTACTCCCATACATTTTACCACATTCATTCTCCGTTGGTTAAGTTGCCCCCAAACGCGTTCCATAATGTATAATCTTACCCAATGGCCGCTTTCGGCGCTTCTTACGGACATCCACAAGAGGAGATTCTTATGGAAACAGCGCAGTTGGAGCATGAGCTAAAGCAGTCGGTGTCGGGAGAGGTACGCTTCGACCCATACTCCCGCGCCATGTACAGCACCGACGCCAGCATCTACCAGATAGAGCCTCTGGGCGTGGTGATCCCTCGCAGCAGGGATGACGTGATAGCCGCGGTGGAGCTGGCGCACCGGTATGGCGTTCCCATTCTCCCCAGGGGTGGAGGGACCAGCCTAGCGGGGCAGACAGTGGGCCGCGCTATTGTCCTGGACATGTCCAAGTACATGAACAAAGTCCTTGAGGTGAACACGGAAGAGCAGTGGGCAAGGGTGCAGCCGGGTATAGTCCTGGAGGAGCTTAACCACCAGGTCAGAGACACGGGCCTCTTCTTCACCCCGGACCCGGCTACCGCCAACCGGTCCAACGTTGGAGGGGCCATAGGCAACAACTCCTGCGGCTCCCACTCCATTGTCTACGGGAAGACCATAGACCATATAATGGAGCTGGAGACCGTGCTGTCCAACGGCGACGCGGCCCTGTTCGGCCCCATTGCTCCGTCCCAGCTGGAGACCAAGCTCCACGGGGACGGACTGGAGGGCGAGATATACCGGCGCGTCAGGGAGATTGCCGACAGCAACGCGGCGGAGGTGGAGAGGCGGTTCCCCAAGGTCATGCGGCGGGTTGGCGGATACAACCTGGACCAGCTCATGGACGACCGGGACTTCAACCTCGCCAAGCTCATAGTCGGCTCAGAGGGGACGCTGGCCGCAGTGACGGAGGCCAAGGTAAACCTGGAACCCAGGCCCAGGGCCACCGCCCTGATGGTGGTCCACTTTAGCGAGCTGATCGAGGCTATGGAAGCCACGGTGGCTACCCTGGAGTACCGCCCAGCCGCGGTTGAGCTCATAGGACGCGTTATCCTTGAGCAGCTAAGCGCCTCTCTTGGATACAGGCGCAGGAGCGCCTTCATCCAGGGAGACCCGGACTCCATCCTGCTGGTGGAGACCGCGGGAGATTCGGATACGGAGGTGAGCGCCCGGCTGGAGGAGATAGAGAGGAGCCTCCGTCGCGGCGGCATGGGGTACGCCTACGTCAAGATAACAGACAGGGCGGAGCAGGCCAACGTCTGGGACGTGCGCAAGGCGGGGATAGGCCTTATGATGGGCGTCAAGAGCCAGGCCAAGCCCATACCCTTCATTGAGGACTGCGCCGTGTCCACGGACAGGCTTCCGGAGTACATCGGGCGCGTAGACCAGTTGATACGCGAGAACGGCACCGTGGCCGCCTACTACGGCCACGCCAGCGTAGGCTGCATCCACGTGCGCCCCTTCATCAACCTCAAGGAGCAGGCGGACGTGGACCGGATGTACAACATCTCCCGCGAAGCGTGCGACCTGGTGATGGAAATGGGCGGCGCCATGAGCGGGGAGCACGGCGACGGCCTGGTGAGAAGCATGTGGAATGAGAAGGTGTTTGGCACGACTCTGTACAACGCCTTTCGGGATGTCAAACGCACATTTGACCCCAAGGGAATTATGAACCCCGGCAAGATTGTGGACTCTCCAAGCATGGTGGAGAACCTCCGGTATGGCTCCGGGTACAAGAGCCTTGCCCCCAAGACCAAGCTGGACTTCTCCAAGGACGGAGGCTTCCACCAGGCCGTGGAGATGTGCAACGGACTGGGGGCCTGCCGGAACACCCTGGGGGGGACCATGTGCCCATCGTACATGGCTACCAGAGAGGAGGAGCACTCCACCAGGGGTAGAGCCAACGCCCTGCGAGCCGTCCTCTCAGGCCTCCTTCCACCCGAGGAGTTCACCAGCCACCGAATGTACCAGGTCATGGACCTGTGCCTGGAGTGCAAGGCGTGCAAGTCGGAGTGCCCCTCCCAGGTGGACATGGCAAAGCTGAAGTACGAGTTTCTGGACGCTTACCACCAGAGGCACGGCTATCCGCTGAGGTCAAGGCTCTTTGCCAACATAGGGACACTGAGCAAGCTGGGAAGCGCCCTGGCCCCGGTGTCCAACTGGGGCGCGCGGCTCCCCCTGACCCGATGGGCCATGGACCGGTTCCTGAAGGTGGACAAGCGAAGGCCGCTCCCACCGTTTGCCGGCCGTGCCTTTCCCAGCCTGTTCCACTCCAGAAGCGCCGCCTTCGACAGGCCGATTCAAGGCCGGGTGGTCCTGTTCAACGATACCTTTATGAACTACAACTGCCCCTCCGTAGGCGTGTCCGCCACAAAGCTCCTGGAACGGGCAGGCTTCGAGGTAACCCTGGTCGACCGCAAGTGCTGCGGACGCCCCATGATCTCCAAGGGGATGCTGGACACCGCCAAGGCCAACGCACAGTACAACGTTGACCTGCTCTATCCTCACGTGGAGCGCGGCGCCTACGTGGTGGGGTGCGAGCCAAGCTGCCTCCTGACCCTCCGTGACGAGTATCCCGACCTCCTGCGCAGCCCGCAGGCCGACAGGGTAGCGGAGAGGTCGCTTCTCCTGGAGGAGTTCCTGAATATGCTGCAACAGGAGGGGAGGCTCAACATCACGTTCAAGGAGACGCCGCGGAAGGCCATATTCCACGGCCACTGCCACGCCAAGTCCCTGGTGGGCACAGCCCCCGCCATGGCGGTACTGCGGCTGGTGCCGGGCCTTGAGGTGGAGGAGAGCGGCGCAGGGTGCTGCGGGATGGCCGGGGCCTTTGGGTACGAAAAGGAGCACTACGACGTATCTATGGCCATCGGCGGGCAGCGCCTGTTCCCAGCCATATCGTCAAGCGGCCCGGAGAGCGAGGTGGTGGTCACCGGCATCTCCTGCCGGCAGCAGATCCAGCACGGCACAGGCCGGGGGCCGCGCCACCTGGCGGAATTGCTGGCGGAGGCGCTAGCGTGACGGAAGGCTTCCCGCAGCCCAACATGCAGTACCTCTTGTTCTGCAGCGACTTTGTGGAACACTCAAGCCAGGTGTCCATACTGGGAGTCCTGGACGGAGCCGATGTCCGGGGCGCCGTCAGGCGCGGCCAGCCCGTGCCCAGAAAGGTGTTCCCCCTGAAGGTGGTCTTGGGCATCAACGCCCCGGAGGGCCATCATCGGGTCAAGCTGGGCATAACCAAGCCCTCCGGAGGCATCATGACCACCGTAGACCTGGAGGGCTTTGAGATTCATCCGGGAGAGGCGGTCCACAGGTGCATAGCAAGCCTGGAAATGGAGGTCTCAGAGGACGGCCTCTACACCTTCGAGGTATTCATGAACGACTCCCGAATAGGGTGGACCGTCCTGCCCATGAGCTTCGCCATAGACCTAGTGGACTGAGGCGATAGACACTCCTTGCAGGGCTTGAAGGGCGGTGGCGCTCGCCTCGGCCTTGGGCCGGCGGCGGGCAGGGGAGCGCTTGTAGCGCCTGTTTCTATGGCCCGGACCATCGCGCCTGGGTGGCCGTTTGGCGGCATACCCGCCGCCGCTTTCTTTGCAAAAACGCGCCGAGGATTTTCAAAGTTCATGTTCAGACTACCCTTGACAGTCCATTGGACGGAGGGGATATGATTTCATGGGGTGGGTCATTAGTCGCCGCGGCGCCCATGAAATCCGTACCATACCGGGATAGCCCGCGCGACCGGGTTGGGGGCTGTTGACCTAGGCCATGCTTTCTCGATCACTGACGTTACGGTCATTTCTATGGCGGGACTTCTAACCTTACAAACCAACAGGAGGCGGTCATAGTGGGCTCGAAGACTCCATCAATCCACATTCTCAGCGACGGAATCATAAAGTACGACGGCGGCTCAGTATTCGGGCAGATTCCCAAGGTCTCGTGGGAGCAGAAGATGAAACCGGACAGATGGAACAGGGTGAGCCTTGGACTCAACTGCCTTCTGATCCGCACAAAGCACGGCAACGTGCTGGTGGACACCGGAGCCGGCAACAAGGAAACGGGAAAGCTGAGAGGGGTGTATGGGCTGTCCTCCAGCAAGCTAAGCAAGGGGTTGAAGGAGGTTGGCCTTACCGCCAGGGACATAGACAAGGTCATATTGACCCACCTCCACTTCGATCATTCGGGTGGGTGCACCAAGATAGAGCGCTCCGGCAACCACATCCCGGCATTTCCAAAGGCCACCTACATAGTCCAGGCGTCATGCTGGGAAGACGCTATGGCTCCCAGCGAACGGGGCAGAGCCTCGCACCACTCGGAGGACTTCGCGTGCCTCAAGGAAGCGGGCCAACTCTCTTTGGTGGACGGCGACTGCGAGATACTGCCTGACGTTTGGGTGAAGGACACAGGAGGGCACTGTCGAGGCCACCAGGTCGTCCACGTAAACTGCGGCGGCGAGAAGGTTGTCTTTATGGGCGACGTCATACCTACCCCGCACCACCTGGACCTGCCGTACATCGCCGCCCTGGACCAGTACCCGGAAGACACCCTCGAAATGAAAAGGGACCTGATGGAGCGCTCTGTCAAGGATGGTTGGCTGGTGGTCTTTGGGCACGGCAATGAGGAAAGGGCGGGTTACCTGGAGAAGCGGAACGGGGTGGTGACTCTCAAGCCCGTCAACCTGTAGCGGCGGCATTGGAGAAGGGATCTCTCGGCCTTACCCGCTTGGCGGAGCCACTTCCCCGTACAGGGCTCCGTCCATCTCCCGCAGAAGCAGGGTCTCGGTGATCCGGTTGCCCAGCGGCCTGGCATCGTCGGTATATACACGCACGTAGTTGTCCGTAAGTCCGGACCACATCCCATCGCGGTTGCCTGCGTCCTCCGGGCCCTCCCATAGCGCCGGGCGGGACCGGCCCAGCAGGCTCCGGCGGAAGCTCAGGGCGTGTTCCCGGGCCAGCTGCAATAGCAGCCCGGCCCTTCTAGCCTTGGCAGCGGGGTCAACCTTGTCCGTGAAGTGGGCTGCGGAAGTGCCCGGACGCACGGAGTATGGAAAGACGTGCATGTCCGAGAAGCGCATATCCCGGCAGAAACGATAAGTCTCCAGAAACTCCTCCTCCGACTCCCCCGGAAAGCCGGCCAGCACGTCGGTGGTGATAGACGCGCCGGGCGCCGACGACCGGACCCGCTCAACCGTCCGGGCAAAGAGCTCGGTGGTATACCGCCGCCTCATGCGGCGCAGCGTCGTATCGCTGCCGCTCTGAAGGGGTATGTGGAAGTGGGGGCACAGCCGCGAGTCCTGCCACAGCGCCAGCAGGTCCTCTCCCATCTCCTGGGGCTGCACGGACGAGACCCTTATTCGTGGAATTGTAGTTTTGTTTAGCAAAGTCTCTATGAGCCGGGCCAGGCCGGCGCCGGAAATATCGAAGCCGTAGCTGCCAAGCTGAGTGCCCGTGAGCGCCACTTCGCGGAACCCCTCTTCCTCCAACGCCAGGACCTGGGCCAACAGGGCGTCGGGCGGAATGCTGCGCTCTCTGCCACGGACTCTCGGCACTATGCAATAGGCGCACACCTGGTTGCATCCCTCTTGGATCTTCACCATCGCCCTGGTGCGTCGAACCGGCCCTGCGTCTCGCTCCTGGCCCACCGCGCATGGGGTAAGAGGGTCGTTCCTGAGTGCCACGACCTCTTCTACCAGTCTGGCCTTTTGGGTGTTTCCCAGTACCAGGTCTACCTCCGGAATTGCCTCCAGCGCCTCAGGCTCTCTCTGAGCGTAGCAGCCCGTTGCCACAATGAGGGCCGCCGGGTTGCGGCGACGGGCGGCTCTCAGGGCCTGGCGCGCCTTGCGGTCCGCCAGGTGAGTCACGCTGCACGTATCCAGTACGTAGACGTCGGCGGGCTGGCCGGAGTCCACCACCCGATAGCCCGACCGGACGAATCCCCTGGATAGAGCCTGGGAATCGGCCTGGTTCAGCTTGCAGCCGTGGGTCTCGATGAGTACGGTAGGCACTTTGAGCGTCCTGTAGCTTGGCTCATGTTATTATAGACAACGCGGCGACTAGGGACAATGAGGCTGCTTTGACTCCAACTGAGGGCGAGCGTACAATACGCCCCGGCATAGCCCACAACCAACTCCAGATCGGATCGGAGAGCGCGGTGACCATTGAGGAACGCCTGAACATACCCTTCGTCAACGGCTCCCTGCTGGTCGAAGCCCTCACGCACCCCTCCGCGGTGAACGAAGACCCCCAGGCATTCTCCGTCTCCAACCAGAGGCTGGAGTTCCTTGGCGATGCCTTTTTGGACTTTCTGATAGCCCAGGAGCTGTATACCCGCCTTCCACAGGCGTCTGAAGGAGAGCTTACGGAGCTCCGCGCTGCCATAGTCCGGGGTGAGACGCTGGCAAGGGTGGCCCGCAACCTCTCCCTGGGGTCGTTCCTGCACCTGGGACAGGGGGAGGATGGAAGCGAGGGACGGGACAGGGATTCCAACCTGGCCTCCGCGCTGGAGGCCCTGATCGGCGCCCTGCTGCTGGACCGGGGGGCCGATGCCGCCTACGGCATCATCCTGGGTTTCATGCAGCCTGCGCTGGATCGCGTGGCGCGGGAGGGAGTAGTCAAAGACCCGAAGTCACGGCTCCAGGAGCTGACGCAGGGCAGGGGAGAGGGGTCGCCCGTCTATCGCGCCATCTCCCAGTCAGGCCCGGACCACCTCAGGGTCTTCACTGTCGAAGTGGCTGTGTCGGGCCGGGTTCTGGGCACAGGCTCCGGGCGCCGCAAGGTGGACGGGGAGCGGGCCGCCGCGGAAAAGGCCATCAGGGCGTTGGAGGGGTCTGCCCAGCGTCCGTCCTCCTCTCAGGCGTAGCCAGGAACAGCAGCGACGGCAGTACCAGCAGCGCGGCGGACATTGCCATGAGCACCATGACGGCGGTGAGGATGCCGTAAGCGGAGAACATGGGCATGGGCGCGAACCCCATTATCGTAAAACCCACGATGCTGGAGGACCCCGACGCTATCAAGGCCATGCCAGTGCTCCTGGCCGACTCCTCTATCGCCTGCATCCCGTCTCCTACCCGGGCCATCTCCTCCCGGAACCGTTGCGTGAGGTGGATGGAGAAATCCACACCAACGCCAATGGAGACCGCGCCGATGGTTGCCGTTACAAAGTTGAGGTCAAACCCCAGCAGGTACATAATGCCGTAGAGCCAGGCCACCACCAGCCCAATGGGCACAATAGTGACAAAGGCGTAGCGCACCGAGCGCATGAACAGCGCCGCCACCAGGAAGCAGGCCGCCACGGCAATGGGCAGCGATGTGAGAAGGGAGCGCACCGCCGCATCCAGTGAGGCGGCCCTGGTGAAGGCAGAGCCGGTGAGGCCGGCCCTTGAGATGGAGGGTACGTCTTCAAGAAACTCCAGGTCAGCCTCGATGGCCTGCCGCGCTCTGGGTACCACCGACTGCTCCCTGGTGCCGGGCAGGGCTACCAGAATCTGTAGGGCGTCGGGGTCGCGCCCTGTGGGATCGTGGAAGAGGCTGCCACGGATTTGGGCCGGCGTGAAAGACGGCGTGGATGCGTCCAGAGGTACGCCGTACTCCGCAATGTAGTCGAAGGCCGCCCTGAGCTGGGCCTGGGTATCCGGCAACCCGTCCCCGTCCGAGTCCGTGATAGCCTGCCCAGTGACAAGCTCCACCTGGGAGCGTGCGTACTCGCTGCGGATGAGGCGCTCCATCATGTCGAATATCGTCCAGGTGTACAGCGTGGGCTCTCCGTCGACTCCCTTGGCAACGTAGGGGTTGGCTTTCAGCCTTGCCTGAAGCTCCCTGAGGGCCTCAATGGAATCGACGGACGCCAGTTCGCCCTCTATGTAGATGATCCCTGGCTCTCCCTGGGCGGCCCCAAGGTGGTATTCAAACTTGTCTAGGCCGACCACGAAGTCTGAGTTGCTATCGAGGAAGTCTTTGACGTCCAACTGGGCCTCCAGCCTGAAGGCGAAAACCAGGGCTGCCCCTGTCACGACAGCCACCACAGGGAGAACAAGAAAGCGTCTCCGAGCCAGCCTCGACACCACCCACTCGACGCTGAGCGTCCTGCGGGGCCTGCGGTCATCGGGGGAGAGCCTCGTCTCCAATGCCGGGGCAGCGCTGGCCTGTCTGCCCTCATTTCTGGCGTCCAGCCGCATGAAGACCAGCGGCACCCAGATTCCCATGATTGTGAAGGAGGAGACCACCGCTATGCCGGCGGCAACCCCGAACCCGATGATCGACTCTATGCCTGAAACGGTGTTGGAGAAGAAGGCCACGCCGTCGGTGAGCATAGCCAGCGTCAGCGCGCCCATTACGCCGGCAAACCCCACCCTCAGGGCAGGGCGTGGCCCACGCCCCTTGCCCCTCTCCTCGCGGTAGCGGTGAAGGGCGTGGATGGCAAAGTCCACCCCAAGGGAAATCATGGCTATGGGCACTATCAGCTCCACCACCAGGCCGGCCTTGAGGCCAATGAGGTTGGACAAACCCTTGAGCCACACTATCAGCATGGCCAGGCCAAGGGCGGAAAGGAGGACTGCCCGCCAGGAGCGAAGGCTTATTCCTATCACCGCCAGCACGCCCAGAACGGTGGCGAATATGAAGGGAATGATGGCGCGTCCCTCGTCCTGGGACTCCAGGTTCGGGTCTATGACGACTCCCCAAAGCCGGTAGTTCCGCTCCTCGCCTCTCAGGATTCTCTGAACATTCCGGCCAAAGTACTCCTTCTGTACTGCGGTCTCGTCCCCACCCACGTTGAGGGTCAGGGATCCTCCGCCAAGCTTGTTGTTCTCCGCTATCACGAAGGCCATGATGGCTGGAGCGCTCCAGCGCCGGTACTGCCCGATGCCATCCGACTCCTCCAGGGAAAAGGAGGCCTTCTCGGATATTGAATCCAAGAAATTGAATGTGGGGGAGCCCTCTTCCAGTACGAAGTGCAGGGCGATCTTCACCTCCTCCTCACTGGCCCGTTCCAGGTCTGTACCCATGCCGGCCAGGACGGACTGAACAGCGTCGGCGACGGTGTACATGCCGTGGATGGTAAGCCGAGTGTTGGGGTTGTTGCCCTTGTACAGGTAGGGTTGGACTTCCAGTTTGGGCGGGCTCAGCTCTCCCCGCTCGTCCGCGCGGCGCAGCGCCTCCTCGTTCCGGTACAGCTCCCACAAAGCGGCTTGGGTGAGGACGTCGCCCTGCGGCCCGTCAGGGGATTCCAGAATGTAGGACGGCGCGTAGAGGGCGGGAGGAAAGCGCTCGTTCACCAGGTCCCGCAGGTCAAAGACCGCGCCGCCGGGTTCCGTGGAAGCCTGCTCGTCCGGCGCCAAAGCTACGAGTGGGACGATAAGCAGGAGAGTCACGACCAAGACACCCAGGACTATCCAGCCTGAATACCGCTCCAGGAGTGTACTGAAGCTCTCAGCGAGATTCGCGCTATCTCTGGTCTCAGTTCTTACGTGCCGCCTCCGGTACGATTATCGTAGCCCATAGTATCAGACGCGGGCGGCACTGCAAAGGAGTGAGGCTGACCCGGAAGCCCGACGCGTTGCCGGAGCGCCATACCGAGAGGCCCAGCGGTGTGATTCATAGCTTACAACCTGTGTGTCCGCCTAGACATTGCAAGCGTGGTAGCCTATTATCCATCCATGTACTGGAAGCGATTCTCCTGGGTAATTGCGGCCTTGGTTGCGCTGCTGGTGGTGGCGGGTTGCGCCGGCGGGGCTGATCCCACTCCAAGAGGCGCAGCCGATAGGCCTGCCCAGCCTACGGCCACCGCGCCCGCGTTCATGCAAGAGCCGCTCCCCACTACCGTTCCGGTAACGCGGGAGGCTCTGGATGAAGAGTCGAGCGCTGACGGCAGCGTAAAGGCGCAGGCGTCGCTTCCGGCGCAGGACCGCATCATCGTACACACGGCGTACCTGTCCCTGGTCACCGACGACGTAGCCCTTGCCATCGGCCGCGTGGGAGACATGGCTGGGCGTCTTGGCGGCTGGGTGGTCAACTCGGAGCGTTCGTCCCGTCACAGCGGCTCCATCGCCGTAAGAGTGCCCGCCGCGTCCCTGGATGAGGCCCTTCGACTAATCGGGGAGATGGCCGAAGTTGAGGCCCGCTCCATCACCAGCCAGGACGTTACAGACGAATACGTAGACAGCCAGTCCCGTCTGGTCAGCATGAGGGCAACGGAGCAGCGGCTGCTGTCCTTCCTCGAACGGGCGGAGAGCGTGGAGGACGCCCTGCGAGTACAGAAGGAGCTTTCCGATCTCCAACTGCGGATAGAGGAGACCCAGGGACGGCTGAACTTCCTGTCGCAGACCGCGGCCTTCTCTCTGATAGAGGTCAGCCTGAGACTTGCCCCTCAGACCATCGACGTGAATGCTGGGCCGGACACCTCCGCGCGAGTGGGTCAAGCCGTGAAGTTCCGGGCTTCGTTCGACGCCCCGCAGGGCATCGACCAGTACAGCTACGTCTGGGATTTCGGCGACGGGTCGTCGGTCGCCGGCAGCGGCACGATACCGACCCAGAGCGGCGAGCGACTGACCGCCACTGTGACCCACAGCTACAATGAGGACCTGGACTCAGAGTATATCGCGACCATAATGCTGGAGGGAACGGGCGAAGGCGGCATAGCCGAGGGTTCCGATTCCCTTGAGGTGTCGGTGAGGCGTGTGCCGACCATATCGGTGTTCGCCGGCGAAGACAGGACCGTAGAGGAGGGCGCTTTGACGGAGTACAGCGCCTCCTTCACAAGGCCGGGAGAGCTGTGGGACTACCAGTACCAGTGGGATTTCGACGACGGCTCTCCCACGGTCACGGGCGCCCCGGAGGAGGGGAGCACGCGCATAGATGAGGACCACGCGTTTGCCGACCACCGCCCCTTCACGTACACGGCTGTGCTGACGGTCAGCGCCACGAGCGACGCCGGCCAGGTTTCCGGCTCCGACTCCATTGAAGTGCGAGTGACGGAGGCCGAGCGCTTCCTGGTTGGCGGGTGGGATGTTGGCGACACTTTCAAGTCGGCGATACGGGCGCTCTCGACTCTGGTCAGGGAGCTTGTGCGACTCTCCATCTGGCTGGTTGTCTTCCTGCCTGTGATCCTGCTGGGTGTAGGCGCTCTCTTCCTGCTGCGCCGCTTCCTGAACCGGCTTGACCCTTCCATTCGACGTCGCCAGTACGTCAGTGAGGTTGTAGAGCAGCCGCCCGCAGAGCCACCCGACCGGGAGTAGGGCATGGGCGCCGCTTTCCAACCGCCCACTCAGAGCCTATCCCTGCGCTCTAAGCAGGTCTGCGCATAGTCCTTCCAGCATAACGCCACCGGCCTATCGCTCCGTCAACATATGGAAGAGACCATGAGAACCGGGGCTGGTGATATTGCGGTTCCACACCGTCCCAAGTATCATTATTGATAGAGTCCGTTGGCAGAAAACGCATTCCAATGAAGCCCCCACGCATAGCAGCAGCCCTTGCGCCCTTCTTCCTGGCTATCGCCATACTCCTTGCGCCCCTGGCCGCCGGCTACGCCTGGGTGTCCGGAAGCCACGCCGACGAGACCCAGCTTCACAGTCACCACCTGTTGGAGAAGCTGTCCCCCAACTCCCATCACCACCCTACGGAACGACTGCCGGAAGCGGAAGCCGCGGATCTTGACGTAGGCAGCCAAAACGGGAGCTTGGCCATACTCATCGCCGCTGTCGTAGCGTCGGCGCCCGTGATGCTGGCAGCCTCCGCAGCCGGAGGCGCCAGCCACTTCGAAGGCGCTGTGGCCGCTCTCATGGCCGCAGCGGCCACCGTGCTCCTCACGTATCACGTCATGCCCTTTTACATTCACTCCACGCGTCCTCAGACACAGCCAAGCCCCCCGGAAAGACCCCCCACCGCTTAGCTAGATAGCCCCATTCATCCTTTCTTCTCTCTTAGTGTGAGGGTTTTGCCCTTCTCCAGTAAGCTAAATGGGGAGTGTAGTGACGCATCTGATCAGGTCTCTCTTCATAGCCGCCTTGGCCCTGCCGGTAGTGGTGGCGTTATGGCTCAGCGTCAACCTCTCCGTAGCGCAGGCCAACGGGCAAACGGTGTCCATCCTGGATACAACACAAGGCCCCTACCGGGTGAATGTTAGAGTCTCCCCGCCAAGCCCAAGGGTGGGCAGCCTCCACATGTCCATTGTGCTGACGACCGTGGACGGGGGGGAGCCGGTGACCGGCGCCTCGGTCAGGGTCAAGGCCGTGGGGCCGTTGCCGGAGTCTCTTCTGTTGGGGCCGTTGGACGCCAACGCCACTCCGCCAACGTACAACTGGTATGACCTTAACGTATCCCTTCTGCAAGAAGGAGAATGGGGCTTCATAGTCGACATCACGGAGGGCGACCGGCAGGCCACGATTGAGTTCCCGCTCAGCGTGAGCTACGCAACGGTGAACTGGGGCGTGGTAATCGTCCTTATCGCCGCCATCCCCCTGCTGGTCGCCGTAGCATGGTACCTGCGGGAGTCCGCCAGGGGCGGACTGTCGAGACGAAGGCCATAAATAGCGAAAAAGAGCGCCAATGAAACAGATTATCCCGGTTGTCGCGCTGGCAGCGGCTCTGGCCCTAATACTGGCGTGCGGCAGAGGCGAACCGGAGGAGCTGACCTTCACTCTGGAGATCAAGGACCGCGCCCTGGCGCAGGGGAACACGACGTTGGAGGCAAAACAAAACGACAAGATAACCATCGAATTGACGTCTGACGAGCTTGTGAACTACCACCTGCACGGGTACGACATGGAAGGGGACGTTGGACCCAATATGCCCGTAACCATAGAGTTCGACGCCTATGCAACCGGGAGCTTCCCGTTCACCATCCACATCCCTTCCGCGGACGGAAGCGGAGGCGGCCACACGCACGGGGTGGATGGAGACGAGTGTAAAGCGGAACTTGCGCCTGGCGACCCCATGCCGCAGATTTCGGTCAGCGCAAGCCCCGCAGATGAACCCAGTCTCATAGAAGTAGCAGTTGAGACCCAGAACATTGAGTTGTCGCCCGACGGAAACCACTGGCGCCTGCAGGTAAACGGTGAGCCGATAGGCATGTATGCGAACCCCTAGGTGACCTTTGACAGCCGCCGTTACGAAAGCTCCGGGGAATACGAGATCATGGTGAGCCTGAACAACGCCCAGCATTGCGACTACGGCATACAGACCATGACGACTGTCATGCTGGATGATGGGCAGTCCATGGACATGCAGCATACAGGGAATGCAGGGGACGCAACGGCTATGAACCACACGGGCGATATGGGAGATTCCGGTACGGAGCAGGAAGAGGAGATAGAGCTAGGACGACTGGTGGTTCAGCCCCGGTAGACCAACGTGGAACCTTATAGAGGTAACTCGACATGATACGGCCAATATACAGGCTGCCGGCACTCCTGCTCGTTGCGGCGGGGGCGCTGACAGCGCAGCCGGTCTACGCCCATGGCTTCGGGGAGCGGTACGACCTGCCCGTCCCCCTGGAATACTACTTGCTGGGAGCGCGCCGACCGGTACGAGCGCGAGTTGAACCTGCGGCCCTGGGCGGTCGGCTTGGCCCGGCGGGAGGGCGTCACAAAGGACATCCTGGTCTTAGTGATTCTGATGCTGGCAACCGTGACCTTCGACGGCTTCAAGGCGACTCAGCTATGGCAGGAGATCAGCGTTGGACTTTGGGACATGTGGGCCGTCGTCTTCAACGCCAGGGAGTTCAGCAACAACGCCCGCATCGTCATCGACACCATCGGCCTTGTCACGTTCCCGGCCATGTTCATCGGGGCGTACCTGGCCTTCTCCTGGATGATGGCCCGCGCCGCTGGAGGCGAGGCGCTCGTTTCGGACGTGGCGCGGACCTTCGTGTACTCGCTGGTCCCCAAGCCCTAGCCTACAACATCGCCCACTTCTTCACCCTCCTGGCGATACAGGGGCAGCTCATCATACCCCTGGCGTCTGACCCGTTCGGCTACGGGTGGGACATCTTTGGGACGGCCGACTACAGGGTCAACATCGCTCTGGTCAACGCCAAGTTTGCGTGGTTCCTGAGCGTGGGGGCAATTGTCCTGGGGCACATCATGGCCGTGTACCTGGCGCACGTCATCGCCCTGCGAACTATGGACGACCACCGGGCCGCATTGAGGAGCCAGTACCCCATGCTGGCACTTATGGTGGCGTACACCGCGGCCAGCCTGTGGATTGTGGCCCAGCCCATTGTGGGCCCCGGCTAGTGGTACGGCGGCGATTGACTCCACAGAAACGGCAGGGTAGAATCTGTGCAGAAAATCACGAGGTGAGAAGATGCCTGTGTACGAGTACGTTTGCGCAACCTGCCGGAACCGCTTTGAGAAGCTGCGTCCCATGTCCGGCATGGATGACGATGCGCCATGCCCCGACTGCGGAAGCCATACAGCCAGAACGCTCTCCGTGTTCTCGGCGTTCATCAAAAGCCCCGGCGGTGACCTGGCCCCCGTGGGCGGGGGCGGAGGTGGCTGCGGGTGCGCCGATGGTGGAGGGTGCGGCTGCTCCGGTGGCATGGAGTTCTAGCGCCAGACTGCGATGGATAGCCTGGCTTAACCCGGGCCCGCCGTGGCTTTCAATCGGCCCAATACCCACCTGTTAACTCCCCAGGCCGCCAGCATCAGAATCAGCGCCTGCGCTATGGCCGATACGGCAATGAACAGCGCGGCCTGCATGAAGAACCCCTCGGTGAACAGCCGGGTCAGGTAGTTGTACCGCGGGTCAAAGGTCCAGGTCCCGCCGGCGAAGCTGAGGACGTGAAACTGGTAGAAGAGCTGGTCGAAACCCACCAGGGACCCTAGCCCTCCAATGGCAAGCAGCCCCACAGTAGCCAGGCATCCCAGCACAACGCGCCACGCCAGGGCGCGAGCGCTCCTCCCCCCGGAGACAGCCAGCACAACCGCCGCGTAGACGATAAGGTACGCGCCCGCGGCCACCTGCAGCCTGTACACCCAGCGCACAAGCCCCTTCACGTCCCGCATGTGCAGCGCCTCCCGCTCATTGAACAGGGCCCGCTCCTCGCCATCCAGTACGACCCTGGTGTCCAGGAGCTCATCCGATGAGTTGAAGTAGTCCCGTATGTCGGCGGCCACTGTCATGAGTTGGGCCATGTCCAGGCCGGTGGTGGCCTCGGCGTTGTACTGCTCAAAGCCGAATCGGTAAAGCTGGAGGCTGTTGAAGGCCATGCGGACGTTGGTTGTCACCAGGAAGACGGGTATAGCCAGGATGAAGGCCGCGATAGCCAGCCGGCCGAGCAGAGGACGCGCTTTCTCTATAACAAAGACAGCCAAGTTCACGCGTGCATTGTAACAGGTCTGCTATTCGGTGAGCTTCTTAAGGAATACGCACTCACACTCGCTTACTCACCCTCTCTCTCCGCTCATATGGTTCGACAGGCTCACCCCCGTATCAAGTACGGGGCAGGCTATGAGTGGGACGAGGGCCGCGCAGAGGCGGTTGCGCACACAGGGCCGCGTTGCGACTGCCAATAGCGCGTGCTATGATGAATCGTCATGTTCGGTAGGCTGTTGGGCAGGCGTGATAAGGTTCAGGAAGGCTTGAAGCGGAGCCGGGAGTCGTGGCTGTCCCGAATGACGCATATCGTCCAGCGTTCCCGGCTGGACGAGGCCCTGTGGGAGGACCTGGAGGAGCTGCTCATATCCGCTGACGTCGGGGTCGCAACATCGACCCGCCTCATCGAAAATGTCAGGGCCGTGGCTGAGGACCAGGGACTGAAGGACGCCTCTGAGGTCGTGGACCTGTTGAAGCGGGAGTTGGTGACGCTGTTGTCGGCAGCGGCCAGCGCCGGCGGCACGGACAGGTTGCAGAGCGCAGGCCAACCCAGGGTTGTGCTGGCGATAGGGGTCAACGGGGTAGGGAAGACCACCAGCGTCGCCAAGCTGGCCCACTACCTGACGGAGCAGGGTAGCAGGGTGCTCCTGGCTGCCTCAGACACCTTCCGGGCGGGGGCCATCGAGCAGCTACAGACCTGGGGGCAGCGCGTGGGGGTGGACGTCATCGCCCACAGGGCGGGCGGAGACCCCGCGGCGATAGCCTACGACGCCCTTGAAGCTGCCCGCGCCAGGGGGGTGGACTTCGTCATTGTGGATACCGCCGGAAGGCTCCATACCAAGCTCAACCTGATGGAGGAGATGAAGAAGATCAACCGCGTGCTGGCCCGCCTGGACCCGGAAGCGCCCCATGAGACCATCCTGGTCATGGACGCCACTACGGGGCAGAACGGGCTGACGCAGGCCCGCTCCTTCACCGAGGCTATGGGCTGCACCGGCGTTTTCCTGGCAAAGCTGGACGGCACGGCCAAGGGAGGCGCGGTCGTCGCCATTGTCCAGGAGCTGGGACTGCCAGTGCTGTTCATTGGCACCGGCGAGGGCATGGAGGACATGGCTCCCTTCGACCCGCGGGAGTTCGTGGAGGAGTTGTTCTCCACGACCCCCGAATGACAGACGTCTCTTGATCCGTGTGTCCTGTGTTAGACTCTTTCCCATGCAGGGAGGAAAAGGCCGGGGAGTATAGGGGGGAGATGCGTTGCTGAACGTCCTCTACTGGCTCCTGGTCATCGAACTGATAGGTCTGGCGGCCTTTCCCTTTGCTTTTGCCCTTATGCCTTGCCTCAGGGACAGGGGATACTCCGTGGCAAAACCCCTGGGGCTTGTGCTTCTGTCCTGGCCTCTGTGGTTCCTGGGGTCAGTCCACCTGATACCCACCACGCCGTTGACCCTGTGGATGGCGCTGTGCCTGTTCTCCGCGGCCGCCATCTGGTATGCGCGGCGGCGCTTTGCGGAGATAGTCGAGTTCGTCCGCAGGGAGAAGCTCGCCATACTCGCGGGGGAAGGCGTGTTTCTGCTGCTGTTCGCGGCCTGGGTGGTCTACAGGCTCCACGACCCGTCAATAGACAGCACGGAGCAGCCGATGGACTTCGCCTTCCTCAACGCCTCCACGTTGGCCGGCTTCTTCCCGCCGGAGGACCCCTGGCTCAGGGGCGGGGACGTGCCGTACTACTACTTTGGCTACCTGATGATGGGCAATCTGACGGAGCTTACGTTCATCCCCTCTCGAATATCCTACAACCTGGCCCTGGCTCTAATACCCGCGATGGGGGGCATGGCCGCCTTTGGGCTGACGTACAACCTGGCGCGCGCCCACGGAGCGTCGGCCCTGAAAGGGGCGCAATTCGCCCTACTGGCCCCGGCGCTGCTGCTGGCCGTGAGCAACCTGGAGGGCATACTGGAGCTCGCAAGCCTGCGCGGGTGGGGGAGCGAGCCTTTCTGGCAATGGGTGGGCATCAAAGACCTGGGACCGGCGGAGGCCGCTTCATGGCGTCCAACGGAGCATCTCTGGTGGTGGCGCGGCACGCGGGTCATCGACACGCTCAACGCGCAGGGAGGCAGCCTGGACTACACCATAACCGAGTTCCCGTTCTTCAGCTTTCTGCTGGGAGACCTTCACCCGCATGTGATGTCGATACCCTTCGTCCTACTGTTCGTCAGCTTCAGCTTCAACCTGCTTCTATCACCGGCCAGGATAGGCGCGCGATGGGTGCGGGAGAATCCGTGGACTGTGCTGGCGGCCGCGCTGCTTCTTGGGGCGCTGGCCTTTGTCAACGCGTGGGACATAGTCACCTTTGCGACCCTCTGGGCGGCGCTCCTCGCGTTCAAGGCCGTGCGACAGGAGGAAGGCGAGTGGGGGCGGGTCCTGCGCCTGGTGTGGCTGCCTGCCGCGGCGACGATGGCGCCGGCGATACTGCTTTACCTGCCATACTATATCAGCCTGGACAGCCAGGCCACCGGCATACTGCCAGTGGGAGAGGTGGGCACGCGCCCAATCCACTTTCTCATCATATGGGGCCTTTTCCTGGCGATCATCCTCCCGTTCCTGGTTCGACAGCTTCCAGGAGCGCTATCCTTGCCTTGGGCCGTCTCGGCCGCGGGGCGCCCCGGCTGTGGGGCGGAGGCCGTGGCCGACGACGCCGCGCGCGCGGGTTTCGGTCTGGAGTCAGGCTCTTTCGGCAACGGGTTCCGGCTCAGGGCAGCCGTCGTTCTGGCGCTCATATTCACGCCCTTTATCATTTGGGCGGCGTGGCAGTTGGGTTGGAACGCGCTTAGCGGCTCCGCCAACCCGCTGCTCGTAGTGGCCGAGCGGTTCTTGAACGTCCTGCCCCTGGCGCTCCTGCTGTTTGCGGCCCTCTACAGCCTGATACGGCGCGTAGAGTCCGGCTCATCCCCCGTCATGGTCTTCGTCCTGGCCATGACGTCCCTGGCGCTGCTCCTGATACTGGGGCCGGAGTTCCTGCGCGTGGATGACCTTTTCCACAACAGAATGAACACTATCTTCAAGCTGTACTATCAGGCCTGGATTCTCCTTGCCATCGCTTGCGCCTTTGGCCTATACTTCCTCAGTTCAATGAGGCCTCCGTCCGGTGGCGTCCGCCGACTGGCGATGAGAGGCTGGTGGGGTCTTGTGGGCCTTCTTTTAATAGGCAGCCTGTACTACCCGGTGGAGGCGGTCTTTACCAAGGGCGGGCAGTTCGGCGGTGAGACGACCCTGGACGGACTGGCCCATGTCTCCCGCTCCAGTCCGGGGGAGTACGCCGCGATCGACTGGCTCCGTGAGAACGGGAAAGAGGGCGAAGGGATAGTGGAGGCGGTAGGGAACAGCTGGAGCGCGCATGGTCGAATATCCTCCAGCGTCGGCCTGCCCACCATCCTGGGTTGGCCCTGGCACGAGCGCCAGTGGCGGGGCTCGCGCAAGCCCTTTGAAGGCAGAGAGGAAGACGTGAAGGCCATCTACACCACTCCGGACGCTTCGGAGGCGCTGGCCCTCCTGGAGAAGTACGACGTGCAATACGTGGTGGTGGGCCCACGCGAGAGGGCAGCCTACGGCGTGAGTGGCCTGCCCAAGCTCTCCCAGGTGGGCGACGTGGTGTTCACCGATGTGGGAGTGACCATTTACCGTGTGCGAGAGTGAAGCCCTGACATGAAGGAGACCGGCATCCCCTCCACCAACGAGCAAAGCAACGAGCAAAGCAGGAGCCTGCTCGGCGCGGCAGCCGCCCATTGGGAGGTGTGGGCGTACGCGCTGCTGATTCTGGTGGCCGCAGCCATGCGCTTCTGGGACCTTGGCGACAGGGCCATAGGCTACGACGAAAGCCTCCACGCATACTACAGCTTCCGCTTTGCGGAGGGCCTGGGCTTCCAGCACTCCGCCCTCACGCACGGCCCTTTCCAATTCCACGCGATAGCCGCCGTGTTCTTCCTGTTCGGAGACAACGACTACACCTCTCGACTGCCGGCCGCCATCTTCGGCACGGCGCTGGTGGGCCTTCCGTTCTTCCTCCGCGACCGTCTGGGCAGGGCAGGGGCCCTGGCAACGGCCGCGCTGCTGGCCTTCTCGCCAATGCTGCTCTTCTACAGCCGCTACGCCCGCAACGACATCTTCATGGCTGTGTGGACCCTGGGCCTGGCCATCCTGCTATGGCGCTACATAGACGAAGGCAAGCCGCGCTACCTGTACATGGCCGCCCTGACGCTCGCCCTGGCGTTTGCCACAAAGGAGACGACCTTTTTCGTGGTTGGCATCTGGGGGAGCTACCTGATGATAGTGGCTGCTGCCGACTGGATACCCTGGCTTCTGAGACAGTCTGTTGTTTCCCATGATGCCGCGGCAGAGCAGGGGGGCGAGTACGGCTACACCCCGGGCCGTGGCTATGGCTACTGGAGAAGCCGCGCTCCGGCCAGGCTATCGGCGTTCTCGCGTCCCGGCGTCTTTCTGGTACTCCTGGCTACCCTGGTATTGCCCCAGACATCGGCCTTGATCAGCCAGTTTCAGGGCGCTATGAAGAGTTACGGAGTGGTGCTTGCCAGCAGCAGCCCGCCTGTCGGCGCTCCCGCCGGAGACACGCTATTCACGCTCCAGGACGTGGACATAACCAAGGGGATGGTCATCGCCGCGATCGTGGTGTTCCTGGCCGTCTGGTTCTCTACGCTGGCGGGGATCTCCTGGAGCCGCGGGGTCTGGCTGCGCTGCGCCGCCATCTTCTACAGCGTGTGGCTGCTCCTGTTTACCACCTTCTTCACAAACGTTGTGGGCCTGGGCAGTGGAATGTGGCAGTCCCTGGGATACTGGATAGTGCAGCAGGATGTTAGCAGGGGAGACCAGCCGTGGTACTACTACTTCATCATTGCGCCCATATACGAGACGCTCCCCCTGGTCTTTTCCCTGGCGGGCGTGGTGTACTACGCCTTTAGAGGCAACGGCTTTACCCGGTTTCTGGCGTACTGGGTGGTAATGACCTTCATCCTGTACACATGGGCAGGGGAGAAGATGCCCTGGCTGCTGGTCAACATGACCCTGCCCATGATAGTCCTGTCGGGAAAGCTCATCGGCGATATGATCGCAGCGACGCCGTGGCGGCGCGTGCGGCAAGCAGGCGGGCTGTACCTGTTCCCCATAACGGCCCTGCTCCTCTACCTACTGGCGAGGCTCTTCTTGTTCAACATACAGCCGAGCCAACTCTTCAACCTCCTGGAGTTCGGGACGCTGATCGTAATCGCCCTGGCGCTGCTGTGGGTGGGCGCAATTCTTGCCCGGCGGTCGGGCGCGGCCAACGGCCTGAGGATAGCGGCGCTGTCGTTCGCCATCGTTCTTCTGCTATTTGCCGTCAGGACCGGCTGGCAGGGCAGCTATATCAACGGAGACGCGCCTATCGAGATGCTGGTCTACGCCCAAACCTCCGGCGACGTGCCTGTGATCGCGGAAGGCATCAGGGAAGCGGCCAGGGCCACCGGCGAGGGAGACCAACTGCGCCTTACCGTGGACAAGGACGTATACTGGGGCCTGGTGTGGTACATACGGGACTACGAGAACGTCGACTACGCCGACCTGCGCAACGTGACCGAGGCTCCAAAGGGATCGGCGCTCCTCATCAGCGACGGCAACAAGTCGCGGTTGCTCCCATACCTGGGCAACTACGCGCCGGGAGAGGAGTTCCTGTACCTGTGGTGGCCTTCGGAGGGGTACAAGCCCTGCAAGGGCGATCCCCCCGGAGAGCCGTGCCTGAGCCTGGGAGAGGCCGTGAGCAGCCTGTTCAGCCGGGACAAGTGGCGGGAGGGCCTGGACTACTTCATATACCGCAAGACGGAGATCGACTATCTCTCCCACACGGGCATTGCCTACTTCCCCAAGGAGCCTTCGGAGCCGTGATGCCTCCTGGCTGCAATCCTGCTTCCGGAAACCTTTGAATAACCGCGTTATCGTCACTCCCGCGCAGGCGGGAGTCCACACACCACTCTACCTAGATTCCCGCTCGGAGGCGGGAATGACGGGAGTATAGGGCTACTGTACAGGTTACGCGAAGGTCTCCCTGCGGGGGAAAAGGTCTCCCTGCGGGGGAAGGGGCATTCTCTTCCCCTGAAGGGGGAGAGTCATAGAGGGGGCGTACCCACGCCAGGGGTCCCGCAAAGGTCTCCGTAGCGAGGGAGGGCCGGCATGGTGGCGCGGAAGTTGACCGGCCCCGTCCCTGCCGAGGATACCTTGCGAGACATACTGGACGATATGCTGTCCGTCCCCGGCTGAGGGCGCGTGGCTTTAGCAGAAGGGCAGGCCGCCAAGGTCAGAAGAGGAGGTGAACTGGTCTTCCAGGCTGCTTGGCACGCACCCGCTCAAGTCGTTGTCGCCGAGGACCAGCCCTAGCAGGTTGGAGAGGCTGCCCAACTCCGCCGGTATCTCCCCGCTCAAGGCGTTGTTTTCGAGGGTCAGATGTGTCAGGCTGGAGAGGCTGCCCAACTCCGCCGGTATCTCCCCGCTCAAGTCGTTGTTTTCGAGGTACAGATATGTCAGGCTGGAGAGGTTGCCCAACTCCGCCGGTATCTCCCCGATTAACCCGTTGTAGTTGAGTTCCAGCCATGTAACGCGCCCGCCGTCGTTGGTGGTGACGCCCTCCCATTCGCCGAGTGGAGCGTCGCTCAGCCAGTTGTCGCTGTCATTCCAGTTCTCACCGTCCGTTGCGTTGTAGAAGGCAACCAGGGCTTCCCGGTCCGATTCGGCGGAGCCGGAGGACGCAGGCGGCGCTGTCGCAGCCGCAGGTACAGGCGCATCGGTGGCAGTGGGCGCGTCCCCTGACCCTGGGGTCGAAGGCGTCCGTGTGGGGGAGACCGGCGTCTCCGTTGGGGGGAGTCGGGGCCTGTCACGCCGGACGGCCCTTCAGAGCCGCAGGCCGCGAGCGCTGCCGTAAAGGCCAGCGCAAGGATAACGCTCACCAGGGTCACGTATCTTGTCGTGCGTGTGCGGGTCTTTTTCTTCCCCTCCCGCTCTTACTGGCCCCATAGCCAACAGATTCACGCGGGTATCATAGCGACGCTGTTCGCCATTATCAACAGACCCGGGGAACACCGGCGCGGCCTCCCGTATTGTCCTTGTCCGCTCGTGTAGGTATACTGCTACGACAATACCTCTGAGCTTGGAGCCTTGCCCTTGCATAAGTCCTTTCGCTTCTGGCTTGCCATAGGGATAAGCGTTGCCTTTCTGGGTCTCTTTGTTTCACGCCTGGACGTCGGCGAAACCTGGGAGATACTGGGAGAGGCAAACTACCTTGCGCTCATCCCGGCCATCCTGGTCTACTTCGGCTCCGTCCTCTTCCGGACGCTTCGCTGGCAGTACCTTCTGGCGCCGGTGAAGAGCCTGGAAGTCCGTCGCCTGTACCCTGTGGTGGTGGTTGGATACATGGCCAACAACATCCTTCCCGTGCGCCTGGGCGAGGTGGTGAGAGCCTACTACGTTGGCGAGCGGGAGAAGGTCAGCAAGGTGGCTGCCCTTGCCACCATTGCCGTGGAGCGGGTATTTGACGGCCTTACCCTTCTTTTCTTCGCGGCGGTGGTCGGCCTCTTTCTCCCATTGGTGGGGCTTTTGCAGGGGCTTGCGGAGAAGGCGGGGATACCCTGGGCGCTACTGGCCCTGGCTATGTCATTGCCGTTTGTCGGCGTGCTCCTATTCATGATAGCCGCAGCGTCCTCGCCTCCATGGTTCTCGACCATGATTGACCGGACGACGGGTATACTTCCAGCCCGGGTCAGAGACAGGGTGAGGGGACTGGCCTATGTGTTCATAGACGGGTTGGGGTCTCTGAAAGACCCCAGACGCCTCGCGATGGTCTTCCTGCTATCCCTTCCTGTGTGGCTGATGGAGGCGCTGATGTACTACATCATCGCCTTCTCCTTTGACCTGCACACGTCCTTTGGCCTGATGGAGATGGCCGGCGTCATACTGCTGGTCACCGCCGTCTCCAACCTGGCTACGTCAATCCCGGCTGCCGGTGGGGGCATCGGCGCCTTCGAGGTGGCGGCGGCGTCCACCCTGACCCTGCTGGGAGCGGAGGCGTCCGCAGCCGGCGCTTACACAATAGTGTTGCACGCGGCGCTCCTTGTGCCGGTGACGTTGCTGGGGTTCGTATTCCTGTGGACTGAGAACGTATCCTTAGGGCAGCTGACCCGGGAGAGCCGCATGTCCTCCTCGCCCGCGCCGTATCCGGCGCAGGGAGCTCGCCCGGAAGCGGAGGACTCCCCATGAAAGTGGGCATAATAGGGGCCGGGGCAGCAGGACTGGCGGCTGCCTACGCGCTGGGCAAGGCCGGGCACCAGGCCACAGTGTACGAAGGCGCGCCGTTCCTGGGCGGACAGGCCTCCACCTTCGACGTGGGAGGGGGCAGGCTGGAGAGGGGATACCACCACCTGTTCACCAGCGACACGGACATAGTGGACCTGATTCACGAGCTTGGACTGGGCGAGAAGATGGCCTGGATAGAGTCCAAGGTGGGTATCTTCTACGGCGACAAGATCTACGACTTCGTGACTCCGGCCGACCTGCTGCGCTTCACGCCCCTGAGCCTATCTGGACCGCTTAAGGCTGGGACTGGTCACCCTGTACCTGCGCAAGTACAAGGACTGGCGCAAACTGGAGCCTTTTGTAGCTTCGGATTGGATCCGCAAGTACGCCGGCAAGGGCGTCTACGACGTGGTGTGGGGCCCGCTGCTGCGAGGAAAGTTCGGGGCGCACTTCGACAAGGTGGGTATGCCCTGGTTCTGGGGCAAGATACAGACCCGCTTCGCCTCACGCGGCAAGGGGCTGAAGGGAATGCAGCGGGAGCGGCTGGGATACCCGTTGGGGAGCTTTGCGGAGGTTTTCGAGGTACTGGCGGAGCGCATCACGGAGATGGGTGGCGAGGTGCATCTCTCCACGCCGGTCAGGTCGATTGCGGTTGAGGACGGCAGGGCAGTGGGGCTGGAGGTCCCGAACGCCGAGGGCCAAGGCGCTGTCAGGCCCTTTGACGCGGTACTGGCTACAACCCCGTCCTACGTCTTCCCCAGGCTGGTGCCGTCGCTGCCGCAGGACTACCTGGACAGGCTCCAGAATGTCACGTACCTGTCCGCGGTGCTGGTCATACTCGTGCTCAAGGAGCCTCTGTCGCACGTCTACTGGCTGAACATCGCCGACCGCTCCATCCCGTTTGTGGGCCTCATAGAGCAGACCAACTTCGTGGACCGCTCCATGTACGGAGGCAAGCACATCCTGTACATCTCCAACTACCTGGGGGAGGACAGCCCCCTGTTCCACATGTCGGAGCAGGAGCTTCTGGACGAGTACACGCCCCACCTGAAGAAGATCAACCCCCGCTTCGATCCCTCCTGGATCGAGGAATGGCACTACCACAAGGTGGCGGCAGCCCAGCCGATAATAGGCGTCAACTACTCACAGCAGATACCCGACCATCGCACGCCCATCAAAGACCTCTACCTGGCGAACACAACCCAGGTGTACCCGGAGGACCGGGGCACCAACTACAGCGTGCGCATGGGCAAGCGCGTGGCCGCCATGATGATGGAAGACCTGGCCTAGCGTGAATCTGCTGTACGACAAGGAGTTCCGGGTGTACTGGACCCTCTGCGGCTCCGATGGCAACAACGCCTACATGGTAGTGTGCCCTGAGACCGGCCAAAGCGTCATCATAGACGCGCCCCTGAACCCGGAGAAGATAATCGAGCAGGCCGCCGGAACGCAGGTGAAGGCCGTCCTCATCACGCACAGGCATCGCGACCACCTGGAGGGGCTGAAGGACATCACCGACGCCACCGGCGCGCCCGTGGCCGCCCACCCCGAAGACGCCCCCGAAATGCCGACGCCACCTGACATACTGGTCAATGACGGCAGCGCCATCAGCGCGGGGACGCTGGAGGTGAAGGTAATACACGTCCCAGGCCACACTGCGGGCTCCGTGTGCTACCTGGTCGGCAACCATCTCTTCACCGGGGACACACTCTACGCAGGAGGGCCGGGGGAGACGCGGGGCGTAGAGGCCACGCAGCAGATTCTGGAAGGCATCACCAGGAAGCTCCTCATGACGCTTCCCGATGATACCTTTGTGCTGCCGGGCCACGGCATGGGCGCCCACATCGGGGCCGCCAAGACGCTGTACCGGCGCTGGGCTGCCCAATACCCCGACCTGCTGCCACCTCTGCCGGAAACGCCCGCAGCTACCTGACTCTGCGCTTGCTTACACCATCGCGCAGGGGCCGCCTCCACCACGCAATGCAGAAACGAGCTATCGGATGGCCGACGCAACACAACTTGACAGGCTCGTCTTTCGCGGAGTAGGCCGTGAGCAGTGGGACGACCTGGATCGGCTGTTCATGGCTCCCGGAGGGCCCAAGCACTGCTGGTGCATGGTGTGGCGTTCTATAGCCGCGGGGGAGAGCAGAAGCGACAACCAGGCCAAAAGGGCCGCGCTGGAGAGCCGCGTGCGGGAGGGCGTTCCCATCGGAATCCTGGGCTATCTAGATGGAGAGCCCGTTGCATGGAGCTCCATCGCACCTCGCTCCAGCTACCGCAGGGGTATTGCGGGCCGCGACGCCGCGGCCGATACCCACGATGGCGTTTGGTCGATAGCTTGCTTCTTCGTGCCAAGGCGTCTACGGCGACAGGGGATCATGGAGCGTCTCATAGCGGCGGCCGTGGAGTACGGCAGGGGAGAGGGAGCAACGGCTATAGAGGCCTATCCGGTGGACTCCGACTCTCCCAGCTACCGCTTCATGGGGTTTGTCTCTTCCTTCCGAAAGGCGGGCTTTCGAGAGGCGGGGACCGCAGGCTCCCGTCGCTACGTGATGCGCCTGACGCTCTGAGAGCCGGGCGCTACTTAGCGCAGCGCCGTGAGCCTTGCGGCGGCCGGTTCACTTGGAACGCTTGACCGGCTTGCTTGTCTTGGCCCGCGCCGTTTCGTAGATCTCGATGAAGCTGTCCACCGGGGTCATGGCTATGACCTTGCCCACGAGGTCGATGGGCAGGTCCTCCGCTTTCTTGAAGCGTACACAGGCCTTTCCCATGTTCAGCTTCTTGCCGCTGGCCCGGTACTCCTCCTCAAACCACTCCTGGGTCTCCCTGTCGCCGTAGACGTTCATCAGGTACACGGACATGTAGTTCTTCTGGGAGCAGAGGGCAGCTATCTGCAACGCCTGGCCGTTGTACGTCACCGGATACCTCTCCAGTGGTATGACGTAGCCTATCATGCCGAACTGCATCATCTCCTCGTAGCCTTCCGGCAGGTTATCCAGGATCACCCGGCGCACGGCCTCGACTGCGGCGCGCCTGTCCTCCGGCAGCTCGTCCAGGTACTCTCCCACGGTTGTCGCTGTGCTGTACATATCGCTCTCTCCTGTATGGTTTGGACGGAAGGTATTGTACTCTCGCGCCGCCTCCTCCACAAGCTGATGGTATAAAGCGATGCAACCTATTGAACCATCTTCCGCCTTGTGATAACATCGCCTAGTTAGAAAAATCACAGCCTGTCTTGGAGATAATGTGACCGGCAGCAGCGACCTACGAGAGAGAATAAGCGGGGCGTTGGCTAACCAGAAGGCCAAAACCGTCACCGTTCTCTCCTCGCTGCTGGCTATTGAGGACGAGATAGCCTACATACCCCCCGAGGCTATCGAGGAGGTTGCTGCCTTCACCAACGCCACCACCAACGACGTGTGGGGCGTGGCTTCCTTCTACACCAACTTCCGCTTCACTCCCCCCGGCGAGCACATCGTGGAGGTGTGCTGGGGCCCCACCTGCCACCTGCTTGGGGCCATGGAGGCGCTGCAAGCCGTCCTCCAGACCCTGGGTCTGTCCGAAGAGGGGGACACCCCGGACGGGAAGGTGTCCCTCAAGTACAATACCTGCCTGGGCGCCTGTTCCCAGGGTCCGGTGGTGAGCGTAGACCACAAGATTATGGGGCCACAGTCCCTGAGCGGCAGGGCTAACATGCCTCAGGACGTCAGTCGGATGATATCGGAACTCAGGAACGGGTCTTAAAAAGCCATGTCCAGCTACGAAGAGCTACAGCAAGAGGCGCAGCGTCGCCAGCAGGAGCTTGAGGCCGGAGACCGGCCCTGGATACGCATAGGCGCGGCCGTCTGCGGCGAAGCCGCCGGAGCGTTGGCCGTGGCGGACGCGCTCAGAGCCGAGCTTGAGCGCCGCGGCGTTGAAGCCAACGTCAGCCTGGTGGGCTGCCTTGGGCTGTGCTTCGCCGAGCCGCTGGTGGATATTCAGAAGCCGGGGAAGCCGAGGATATTCTACAAGAACATATCGCCCGCGCAGGTCTCCGAGTTGGTGGAGTCCTGCCTGGTCGGAGACGACCCTCGCCCGGACCTGGCGCTGGGCTACACCGGGGACGGGCCCGTGCAGGGCGTTCCACCCCTGGAAGACCTGCCCATGTGGGGTAGGCAGGTGCGCGTGGCTCTTCGCAACTGCGGCCACGTAGACCCACTGGACATATACCAGTACATAGCCCGTGGCGGCTACGCGGCCCTGTCCAAGGCGGTCTCCGAGATGGAACCCCAGGCCGTGATAGGCGAGGTGCAGGCGTCCGGCCTGCGGGGCAGGGGAGGCGCGGCCTTCCCAACGGGCACCAAGTGGACCTTCCTGTCCCGGTCGCCCGGCCCGGTTAAGTACATCCTCTGCAACTGCGAGGAGGGCGACCCCGGAGCCTACAACGACAAGGGTATTCTGGAGAGCGACCCCCACTCCCTGATTGAGGGGACGATACTGGCGGGATACGCAACCGGCGCCAGCAACGGTGTGGTCTTCATACGGCACGGACACGAAGGGCCGATTGAGAGGACGGAGCGCGCCATTGAGCAGGCCTACGAGCTGGGGCTGCTGGGGCAGAACATCCTTGGCTCCTCCTTCAGCTTTGACGTGGAGGTCTCCCTGACGGGCGAGTCCTACGTCGCCGGGGAGGAGACGGCGCTTATGGAATCCATTGAGGGCAAGCGCGCCATGCCCAGATACCGCCCACCGTTCCCGGCGCAAGCGGGAGTCTGGCAGCTTCCCAGCAACATCAACAACATCAAGACCCTCTCCTATGTGCCGGAGATAGTAGCCAGGGGAGGGGAGTGGTTCGCCGGCATCGGCACGGAGAGCAGCAAGGGTACCGCCATTCTCTGCCTGTCGGGCAACATATCGCTGCCGGGCATGGTGGAGGTGCCTATGGGCATCACAATTCGCGAGGTTATAGACGACGTGGCCGGAGGCGTCCCTGGCGGAAGGAAGGCCAAGTTCCTTCAGACGGGCGGCCCACTAGGCGGCGTGCTTTCAGCCGAGCAGATGGACATTCCTCTGGACTTCAACGCTATGGCGCAGGCGGGGGCCATCCTGGGCTCCGGCGGCATCATAGTAGCCGACGACCGGGCCTGCGCTGTGGACATGACCCGCCTGCTGATAGCCTTCTGCCAGTACGAATCGTGCGGGAAGTGCTTCCCATGCCGCCTTGGAATGTCCAACATACTGGAGATACTGGAGCGCATAGCGCGGTTCCAGACCCGGCCGGGGGACATGGATGTCATGCGCTCAGTCGGACAGAACATGGCATCGGCCTCCCTCTGTGGGCACGGCCAGCTTGGATGGAACCCCGTCCAGTCAGCCCTCCAGTACTTTCCGGACGACTTTGCCGCCCACATAGAGGAGGGAAGGTGCCCCACGGGCCAGTGCGTCGGCCCCGTATTCACTCCCCAGCGCACAAGGCCCCGGTGGACCTCCAGCCAGCCGCTGGAAATCAGAGTTTAAGGAGAACCATGCTCGCTGAGCTCACCCTGGTCGTAGACGGGAAAGAAATACAGACTCAGCCTGGGAAGACTGTAATCCAGGCGGCCATGGACGCCGGGCTGTACATCCCATACCTCTGCTACTACCCCGGGATGAAACCCTACGGCGCTTGCCGTATGTGCGTGGTCCAGATAGAGAACACCCGCGGGACTCCCGCGTCCTGCACAACCCCCGCAGCCAATGGCATGGTGGTGTGGACCAACACCCCCCAAATCCAGGACCTGCGCAAGGGCATCACCGAGCTGATCATCTCGGAGCACCCCCACGGCTGCCTGACCTGCCACCGCACAAACCTGCACGGCTCTGACCTGTGCGGCCCAGAGGACATATGCCAGCGCCACGTCTCCGTAACCGATCGGTGCGTGGCCTGCCCCAAGAACGAGCGGTGCGAGCTCAAGGACACCACCTTCTACGTTGGCACGGGCCTCACCACACCCCTGAACTACAAGTACAGGAACCTCCCGGTCGAGAGCAAAGACCCCTTCTACGACCTTGACTACAACCTGTGCATAGTGTGCGGGCGCTGCGTGAGAGCCTGCGAGGAGCTGCGCGGCGACAGCGCAATCACCTTCACGGAGCGCGCCGGCATATCCCTGGTTGGGCCGGCTCATGGCTCATCACTCCTGGAGTCTGGCTGTGAGTTCTGCGGCTCGTGCATAGACGTCTGCCCGGTGGGCGCGCTGGTGGAGACGGAGTACAAGTGGGAGAAGGCGGTTGAGCGGGTATCCACAACCTGCCCGCATTGCCCCGTAGGGTGCCAGTTGAAGCTGGAGGTGAACAGGCGAGGCAAGGTCATCCGCGCCATTCCAGAGTTGGAGGCGGAGGCCAACCACGGCCAGGCCTGCTTCAAGGGGAAGTTCGGCTTCGATTTCATCAACAGCCGCGCCCGGCTCAAGGTCCCGATGATAAGGCGCAACGGCGCCCTGGAGGAAGCTACCTGGGAAGAGGCCGTCGCGCTGGTAGCTGAGAAGCTGTCCGGGTACAAGGGCGACAGCTTCGCCGCCATCGCCTCCTACCGCGGGACGAACGAGGAGAACTACCTGCTGCAAAAGTTCGCCCGCACGGTCATGCGCGCCAACAACGTCGACCACTCCTCCAACGTCAGGCCGGAGACGGCTGAGCCCCTGGGGGAGACACTGGGCTACCAAGCCGCCACCAACCCCATATGGGACCTGGACGACGCCGGTTGCATACTTGTAGTTGGCGCCAACGTCACGGAGGAGCACAACGTGGTTGCGGTCCCCGTGAAGCGCGCCGCCAATAAGGGGGCAAAGCTCATCGTCATCGACCCGCGTGAGGTGGAACTGACCAGGTACGCGACCATGTGGATACGGCCCCTGCCAGGGACGGATCCCATCCTGCTGGGCGGGATGCTCCGGGTGATCATGGACGAGGTGATGGAGGACGGGGCTTTTCTGAAGGATAGTTGCGAAGACGTGGACGCCCTCAAGCGCTCCCTGTGGCGGTTCGACCTCAACAAGGTGGAGGATGCGACTGGCATATCTCAAGATGAGATACGCCAGGCTGCCCGTACCTTCGCCCAGAACGGCCCTGCCGCGATAATCTACGCACTGGACACCGTTTCCGCTTCGTCCCGGGTTGACCTCGTGCAAGCCCTGTCCAACCTCGCTTTGGTGACGGGGAACATCGGCAAGCCCAACGCCGGCCTGTACCCCCTGCGCCCCGGCACGAACGACCAGGGCTCCTGGGACGTGGGATGCGTGCCCCACCTGCTGCCCGGATACCGGCCCTTGGAGGACTCTTCAGACCTTCAACAGGCCTGGGGCGCAGAGACGCCTTCAAGCCCAGGCTTGGGAATCAACGAGGTCTTTCAGGCTGCCTCGGACGGGCGCGTGAAGGCCATGCTCGTTGTTGGAGACAGCCCCAACTTCACCAATGGCGAGCTTGGGGACGCCCTGGAGGCGGCCCGGAAGCTGGAATTCCTGGTGGTGCAGGACACGTTCCTCTCGGAGATGGCCCAGGCAGCCGACGTTGTGCTGCCATCGTCCACATTCGCCGAGAAGGAGGGCACCTTCACAAACCTGGAGCGGCGCGTCCAGCCCCTCCGCAAGGTCCTGGACGTGACCAACTCCCAGGCCATGCCGGACTGGTGGATCATATGCCAGATAGCCCAGGCCATGAACGCCCAGGGCTTCGACTACCACTGCCCGGCCCAGGCGCTGGACGAGATTTCCAGGGTCGTCCCCGCGTACGCCGGCATCTCCTACCAGCGGCTACTGGCCAGGGAAGGACTGCTGGAACCGGCCATAATGCCCGCCTATCCTCTGCCCAGCCAGCTCTATCCCACCCAGGGAGGGCAGAACGATGGAGTCCAGTGGCCCTGCGCCTCCCCGGACGACGCGGGCACAAACATCCTGTATTCTCAGGGCCCCCCCGACAGGAAGCACAAGCTGGTCCCAATTGAACTGAAAGACGTCGATTCCATGACCACGGACGAGTATCCCTTCCTGTTCCTTCCCGGACGCGTGCTCCAGCAGGCCCAGAGGGACATGGAGATACAGGTTATCGGCGAGAAGAACCGCGTCCTGCGGGACGAGGTCCTAAAGATACACCCCTCCGATGCAGCGGCCCTGGGTATTGGGGAAGGGGAATGGGTTGAAGCGGTCTCTGCCAGGGAGCGGGTCAGGGCCAGGGCGCAGCTGTCGGAGAGGACTACGCCAGGGTCTGTGTCCACAACCTTCCTCTTTGGCGAACTTGCCACACGCCTTGAGGAGAGCAAAGACCCAGACCCCATGTCCAAGGTTCCGACGCTCCCCGTAACCCCCGTAAGGGTAGCTAAAGCGGAGAGCTGACAGCCGCGCCGGAGCCGGCGGGACGATGCCGGGTTGCCTCATGGCGTGCCGGCCTTGCCACCATGCGCCGGGCATAGCCTGGACGCAATTCAGGCTTCGCCACCTTAGGTTGAGCAAAGCCAAAAGCCCCTGTTTAGCTTGAGTCCTTGCGATAAACCCCGCGTTTTGACGTTTCGGTTAGACTGCGCCTCCGCAAAAATCCCCTTCCACCGCCCAGGGAGAGCCGAGTTCCCTTGCCCGCTCGTGGTGAGCCTGTCGAACCATAAGAGCGGGAAAGAGGTCGACAACCCTGTAAAGCGTCTGTTTTCATGGTAATGACAGGTGGAGCGTCTCTTCACAGGATGACAACCAGAGCTACGCAAAGGTCCCGGTCTCGCGGGGGAAGGGTAGAGCCTGCCCTGGACTTGACCCGGAAAAGGAGCGCCGCGCCTATTCCGCTGAGCGTCCTTGTACTGTAGAATTCCCTTGAACCCGCATGGAGGAAAACGCCGGGTCTATGGCCTCGATAACCCCCGCACGCCAGCAGTACCTGAAGATCAAGGAGCAGCACCCGGATGCCGTTCTGCTCTTCCGCATGGGCGACTTTTACGAGACCTTTGACGATGACGCGCGGATAGCCTCGCAGGAGTTGGAGATAGCCCTCACGTCGCGTGAGATGGGGAAGGGGCAGCGCGTCCCACTGGCAGGCATACCCTATCACGCCCTTGACGGCTACCTGGCTCGCCTGGTCAAGAAGGGCTACAAGGTTGCCATATGCGAGCAGGTGGGGGAACCGTCCTCCAAGGGGCCGGTGGAGCGCCGGGTGGTGCGGGTGGTGACGCCGGGCACGGTGACCGAGCCATCGCTTTTGGAGCAGAGCGCCAACAACTACCTGGCTGCGGTCGTAATCCAGGAAGAGGAGGCTGGCCTGGCCTACGTGGATATATCCACCGGCGAGTTCGCCACCACCCAGATTCCCGTCGATGACCTGCCACTGGAGCTTGAGCGCCTCAGCCCCGCCGAGGCGCTATTTCCCCGGGACCGGGAGATTCCGGACTGCTTGTCCACGCGCCGCGTCACCACCCTAGAGGAGTGGCTGTTCCGTCCCAGGGAGGCCGAGGAGGCGTTGAAAGCGCGCTTTGGCGTCGCTACGTTGGAGGCGTATGGCTGCCAGGGTATGCCCCTGGCAATAGGAGCGTCCGCAGCCATAGTTGCGTACGTTGAAAAGACCCAGATGGCCGGCCTAGGGCGTCTGCAGGGGCTTTACACCTACTCGCCCAGGGCCTTTATGCTCCTAGACCATCAGACCCGCCGCAACCTGGAGCTGTTCCAGGCGGGCAGGTGGGGCGAGTCCGCCCACTCTTTGCTTTCCAGCATCGACCTCACCGCCACTCCTATGGGTGGACGGCTGCTGCGAAGGTGGCTAAGCCAGCCCCTTCTGGACCTGGCCGAGCTGGAGCGCAGGCAGGACGCCGTCCAGGCCCTTTACACAAACCAGATTGGCCGTGAAGAGGTCATGGCCTCCCTCAAACCCATACCGGACCTGGAGCGGCTTTCAGGCCGTGTGACCACCGGGGCAGCCGGCCCAAGGGATGTGATCTCCCTGAAGAGCGGACTGGAGTCCGTGGCCCATCTGAAGGGGCTGATGGAGGGTATGGACGGGCTTCCGTCCTGGCTGTGGAACGGCCTGGACCCCTGCGACTCCGTGGCCTCTCTGATAGCCAATGCCCTGGAGGACTCGCCCGGCGGAACGCCCGGTGAGAGTGGAATCATCCGGCAGGGCTTCTCCCCGGAGCTGGACGAGCTGCGAGGCGCTTCCAGAGACGGACGCGAGTACATCGCTGGCCTGGAGCGCGCCGAGCGTGACCGCACCGGCATCAGGTCTCTGAAGGTGGGCTACAACCGGGTCTTCGGCTACTACATAGAGATCAGCAACTCCAATCTCGCTCATGTCCCAAACGATTACACCCGGCGTCAGACGCTGGTTGGCGGGGAGAGGTTCATCACCCCGGAGCTCAAGGAGTACGAGTCCATGCTCCTCAACGCCCAGGAGCGCATGGAGGAGCTGGAGGGCGCCCTCTTCCGGCAGGTGTGCTCCCAGATAGCCGAGTTCGACCAGCGCATAGCCTCCACCGCGGCCTCCGTCGCGCGAATAGACGTCTTTACGTGCATGGCTCAGTGCGCCTCTCGCTACGGCTATGTACGGCCCCAACTCACCCTCCAGGACACCATCGAGATCAAAGAGGGGCGGCACCCCGTTGTGGAGAGGACCCTGCCCCCAGGCTCCTTCGTCCCCAACGACACCTACCTGAGCGGCGCAGACGCCCAGCTTGTCCTGCTCACCGGCCCCAACATGTCCGGAAAATCCACCTACATAAGG
Source organism: Dehalococcoidia bacterium (assembly GCA_965247645.1). Classification (GTDB taxonomy): domain Bacteria; phylum Chloroflexota; class Dehalococcoidia; order Lucifugimonadales; family UBA2985; genus JAPPHY01. The sequence goes on along the minus strand of OZ252024.1, from coordinate 198,895 downwards.
CAGGTGGCCCTCATAGTCCTCATGGCCCAGATGGGCAGCTTCGTCCCCGCAACCTCCGCCACCATCGGCCTGGTGGACAGGGTCTTCACCCGTATCGGCCTGCAGGATGACCTCTCCACCGGCCAGTCCACCTTCATGGTGGAGATGGTGGAGACGGCCGGCATACTTCACCACGCCACGCCGCGCTCGCTGGTGATCCTGGACGAGATAGGCCGCGGCACCAGCACCTACGACGGCCTAGCCATCGCCCGCGCCACTGCCGAATACATCCACAACAGCCCCAGGCTTGGGTGCAAGACCCTGTTCGCCACCCACTACCACGAGCTTACACAGCTTGCTCAGACACTGCCCAGGGTCCGCAACCACAGCATCGCCGCGGTCGAGAGCGAGGGCAGGGTGGTGTTCCTGCATCGCATCGTGCCCGGCGGAGCCGACAGGAGCTATGGCGTCAACGTGGCCCAACTGGCAGGTATGCCGCCCTCCGTGACCGCCCGCGCCTGGGACCTCCTCTCGGAGCTGGAGCAGGACGGCCCAAGAGCAACCCCCCGGCAGCGGCCCCTCTTCACCATCAACGACCCTGTCATGGATGAGTTGAAGAGGCTGGACATCTCCTCCATGACGCCGCTGGAGGCCATCAACAAGCTCTACCGGCTTCAGCAGCAGGCGCAGGAGGGGGGAGAGTAGGGCAGCGGGGCACCAATGCACCACTAGTCATGGGTCAAATGGCGCCGTTGGCTCAGGCGCGCCTGCGTGGCTGCCACAGGACCTACGTATTCTCTACAGGTGTTGGTTATGGCGCACGACACCGCTGATATGGTTCGACAGGCTCACCACGAGCGGATAGGGGCGTAGGCTCGTCATGAGCGGGAAGGGAGTGGTACTCCGTTGGCATTACCAGCATGTGTTGAGACTACCAGGCCCTCCCAACGCTTGCCCTCTTCTCTCCTCTCGCCTTATAATGCCCGTGCCCTGGTCTCGCGCCAACCCATGAACATCTTCTTCGACTGCGACTACACCATCATCGCCATGAACGGGGGCCTGCGCCCCGGCGTTCGCGACCTCTTCCAGCGCCTCAAAGAGGACGGCCATACCCTCTACGTATGGTCGGGCATGGGTATTCGCTGGCTCGAGGTACGGAGGCACGGCCTGGAATCATACGTCACCGACTGCTTCCACAAACCCCTCTCGGACTATCGGGCCCGGATGAAAGGCATGGGTGTAACCGTTGCCCCGGACCTGGTCATAGACGACTACCCTGACATCGTGACCGCCCTGGGAGGCGTCCGGGTCAAGGCATACCTGTACGAGAATAGCGCCGACAGGGAGATGGAGAGGCTGTACCCAATAATCACAGCCTTGGGCGCCAACGCCCACTCCGCTGAGGCCGCGTCCCCCGGAGATCCACAATCGCCCACACCCCAAGACGCCTACCAGCCATAACCGCCATGCCGATTCGAGTCCTTTCCCCTCAGCTGGCCGCCAGGATAGCCGCAGGAGAGGTCGTAGAGCGACCGGCCTCGGTGGTCAAGGAGCTGGTGGACAACTCACTGGACGCCGGAGCTACCGCCGTCTCCGTGGAGATAAGAGGCGGAGGGCTGGAGCTGATAAGGGTGGTGGACAACGGCAGCGGAATCCCAGCCGAGGAAGCCAAGCTGGCCTTTCTCCGTTTTGCCACCAGCAAGCTGCCACTGGAAGGCAGCCTTGACGCAATTACCACCCTGGGCTTTCGGGGCGAGGCCCTGCCCAGCATCGCCGCAGTGTCCAACGTCTCCCTGGTCACACGTCCCGCCGACCAACCCGCGGGAACCATCGTTGAGGTGGTCGGAGGCAAGGTGATCCGCGCCGGGCCACAGGGGAGCCCTCCGGGCGCCTCAATCGCCGTCCGCAACCTCTTTCAGAACGTGCCTGCGCGCCTCAAGTTCCTCAAGTCCGCCTCCGCCGAGTCGTCAAGGGCGCAAGCCGTCATCCAACAGTTTGCCCTGGCCTTTCCGGAGGTCAGGTTCCACCTGAATGTGGACGGCAGAGACTCCTTCACGGCGCCCGGCGGAGGCAGTCTGAGAGATGCCTGCGCCGCCGTCTACGGAGCGAAGACGGCCAGGGCCCTGCTGGACGTGACATCCCCCGACGAGGGCCCCGACTCCGTGTCCGTCCACGGTCTGATAAGCCCTCCCGACGTCAGCCGCTCAAGTCGCAGCTACATCAGCCTTTTGGTCAACCGGCGCTTGATTCAGAGCCGCGCCCTGACATACGCACTGGAGGAGGCGTACCAGGGCTTCCTGATGGAGCGGCGGCGCCCACTGGCCGTTATTCATCTCACCATTCCTCACCAGGAGGTGGACGTCAACGTCCATCCCGCCAAGCTGGAGGTGCGCTTCCGCCAGGAGCGAGAGGTTTTTTCCAAGCTGCAACGGGCAGTCAGAAGCGCCCTGGTGGCCCACGCGCCCGTGCCCACCGTGCGCTCCGGCTTCACCCACTCCGGGCCTGCGGCGGCGTCCTACGCCACGCCGCCGCAGGGGCTTCAGGCCAGGCAGGCCCTGTCACTGTTCGCCCCGGAGGCCTGGGAGGCCCCTCAAGCCACTCCAAGGCAGATAGCGCCAACGCTCAGGGTGCTGGGGCAGATGCAGAACCTCTACGTAGTGGCCGAAGGGCCGGAGGGTATGTACCTGGTAGACCAGCACGCCGCCCACGAGCGGGTGCTCTACGAGAAGGTCAAGAACGACCTCGGAGACACCGGGCTGCAGGCGCAGGGACTGCTGGAGCCTGTGGTGGTGGAGGCCACACCTCAACAGGAGGAGGCGCTGGAGGCGTATCGCGCGCAGTGGTCAAGGTACGGCTTCGACCTGGAGGCGTTTGGGCAGCGCTCTTACCTGCTGCGCGGCCTTCCGGCCTTCCTGTCGGACGCCGACCCGCTCGAGGCGTTGCTGGCCGTGCTGGAGGACATGGATATGGGGAAGGAGTCCGGCGACTGGGAGGAGAGGATGGCGCGCTCCATTGCCTGCCATTCCGCGGTCAGGGCAGGGAAGACGCTGCAACGAGAGGAGATGGAGACGCTGCTGGCCCAGCTGGAGGCCACCAGACAGCCCAACACCTGCCCGCACGGCCGCCCCACAATGGTACACCTCAGCGCGGCCCATCTGGAGCGGGAGTTCGGCAGACGCTAGTATGGCATAGGAACCCAAGCCCTTGCGCCGCGGGATGGCCCGGCTTACCGTTCCAGGTACTCCATCACCAGGTCCCTTCTGGCCTCGTCCGTGTCACGCGCGCGGTACTGGTCCAGCAGGGCGGGAATATCCTCTGTGGGGACCAGCTCATCGCCTTCGTAGAGGACCGGGAAGCGGTGTATGGCCTTTACCAGCGCCCCAAACAGGGGTATTGAGTTGCTGCGCTGTATCTGCCCCAGGCTCTCTACAACGCGGTCTATCCGTTGCACTCCATCCCAGAAGGCCAGGTACCCTGTCAGATAGTCTCTCTGGGCCGGCGCTCCCTCTCTGGCTCCGATCTCCTCAAGAAGCTCCGAGACACCCATCAGCCCGCCCTCTCCCGTTTCCCAGACAAGGACTTTGCCCTGGCACTGGATAGTTGTGCCGTTCTCCACCGCCTTCTCCACGCCATTCAGGATGCAATCGATCCTCTCCTGGAGCACCAGATAGTCCACCACCAGGTCCTTCTTGTCCTCTACCAGGCTAACAGACCGGACTCTGCCGGCCAGGTCCGGCAGGTCTGGCTGGTAGACCAGGGTCTCACCTTCGAACTCGATTGACCCGGTGGGGGCCGAAGATCCGTCCAGCTCCTCCAGAATAAGGTCGGCGTTATCCGCGATTTCGTTGGAAACGCAGCCTGCGGAGACGCCCAAGGCCGCAACCAGCAGCCCCATGTATGACCATCGGCTGAGAAGACCTTTCAGCACGAGCCACCCATACTGTCGGAAGATAGAAGAGGCCGCCCCATCTCGGAATGGGCGCTATTGACCGCGGATATTCCTGCGGGTAGATTCATGCCTTGCCACACCGGCTATCTGAGCCGGAAGCTGTCCAGCCTGTTGCGCCAGTACCGCAGCCGGGAGCCCGGCTTGGGGAGAAAGATGGAGTCCGCAGGGGATTTGGAGGCGCCGCTCTTCCCGAATGGTGAAAACGGCAACCTTCTAGTAAAAGCAGTAACCGCCGCAGTTGCCCCCACGGCTATGGCTGCCCTAGTCATGAACTCCCGCCTGTTGAGCAGTTTTCCTGCCCTCTCTGACCTGTCCGTCATCGTTCCTCCTGGAGAGGTTGTGAATTCTAGCGCAACCTCGCTGATTTCCTATTGACTAACCACAAGTCCGATTGTACACTACGCGATGTTTGTTGCAAAGCCCTAGAAACGGCAAATGCCGGGCAGCTGAGGAGCAAACAGGGCGGACGGGTTGATGCTCTGATACGCGCCGCAGGGCGGCGGGCAGGTGGCAGGAGAGGTGGACTCAAGTTTGGATAGAGAGTAAAGATGGATCCAGAGTTTATCACCAGCGCCGACTGGCAGAGGATTGGCAATCTACTGCATTTCTTTTGGTTTGTCCTCCTCTTCGCAATCGGCTTCGGTTTTAACTTCCTCATGGCGCACGCCGTGATCCCCTCTCTCATTGAGACCAGGCATCTTCCCCAGAGGCTGGACGGATCTCGCCGCATATTCTACCTCGGAGCCCTCGGCTTTCTCGGGTTAGCGCTGTTTTCGGTGAGCAGGATCATCGCCGAAGCCCACATCCTGAAGTCGATCTGGGAGCGGTGGTGGATATGATGCCTGCACGTGGCAGGTACACGCTCAAGAACCCCCGGTACATACCTGAAGGAAACAACTACTAACCACCTATGATACGTATAGCAGCTTTTCTTGCATTGCTGGGGGCCCTGGGACTTGGCGGCATTGTTACGCTGATACTGGTGCTATTCGTGGCTAGAGCCTGGTGGACTACGCCATTCGAGGTCATGGGATTTGGGGGCGCCCCGGAGCAGCCCATAGCGTTTCCACATACGGTCCACGCGGGCACGGACATCCTCCTGGACGCCGACGGCAATCCCAAGCTAGATGCCGATAACGAGTCGATGAGCGGCTTGGGCTTGGACTGCACATTTTGCCACAGAAACGTGGACAAGGGAGCGACGGCAAGCGTCCCTCCCGTGGAACAGTGCATCTTTTGCCACAAGATAGTGGGTACGGATCTGCCGGAGGTGGTCAAGCTGGTAAACGCCTGGGACAACAAGGAAGCGGTGGCGTGGGAGCGTGTGCACAGGCTGCCGGACAGCGTGCGCTTTGTCCATGAAGCCCACATCCGGTACTTCACCCAGCAGGGCAATCTGCTCCAGTCCGGCGAGCAGGCCACCATTGCCGCCAACGTGTGCGCCACCTGCCACGGCGACGTGGCTGCAATGGCCGAAGTCAAACAGGAACGGAGTCTAAAGATGGGCGACTGTGTGGACTGCCATAGAGACTACGGCGCTCCTACAGACTGCACCACATGCCACTACTAGAGGATGGACAGAGCGTAACGTTATGGGAATAACCAGAAGACAGTTCTTGCGGTGGTCGGGGGCTTCGGCGTTGGGAGCCGTGGTCTTCAACGGCTGCCGCATACCGGAACAGGAGCTCCAGATAGAGAGCCCAGTGGACCTGCCGGAGGACCTGGTCAGCGGGATCGACAACTGGTATGCCACCATCTGCCGCCAGGACCCGGAAGGGTGCGGGATAATCGTCAGGGTGGTGGAAGGGCGCGCCAAGAAGGTGGAGGGCAACCCCGACTATCCCATCAACCAGGGCAAGCACAACGCGCGAAGCGAGGCCGGGCTTCAGGCCCTGTACCACCCGGACCGCATCCGGGAGCCGCTCTTGCGTGAAGGCTCTAGTTTTACCCCCATCTCCTGGGATGATGCCCGGGCCAGAGTGGTAAACAGGCTTGGAAGCCTTCCGGACAAGAGCAGGCTCCTCATGGTTACCCAACCCCTGCGTGGACACCATGCGCTGCTGACCAACGAATTCGTCAAGGCCTACGGCGGGAGGCACATGGCCTTTGAGACCCTGGAGCAGGTGAACCTTCGCCTGGCCATTAAAGACGTCCTGGGCCAGGACAGGTTGCCCGATTTTGACATAGAGAACGCCAAGTACCTGCTCTCCTTTGGAGCGGACTTCCTCTCAACCTGGCTCTCGCCGGTGAAGTACTCACGCGGCTACGGCGAGTTGCGACAGGGGAGCCAGAAGCGGGGCGTTCACGTCCAGGTTGACCCACGCTTCTCAATGACCGCGGCAAACGCCGACGAGTGGGTTCCGGTCAGGCCCGGTGGAGAAGGCGTGCTAGCCATGAGCATGATATACGTCATCATACGGGACGGCATGGCGGACAGCGGCGCGGCCAACGCCCTTACGGGCGGGAACGGGCACGAAGCCCTGGACGCCTTCAGGCCGGACAACCCACAGGTGCAGAGCGTCGTAGGCGTAGAGGCCGGCAGGATAGAGGGCTTGGCTCACGCCTTTGCCGACCCAAGCAACCGGCCCAGCCTCGCCATCGGCGGAGGCTCCGCCGGGGCGCACACAAGCGGCCTGTTCAACCTGAGGGCCATCTACTCCCTGAACCTGCTTGTGAACAACGTAAACAAACAGGGCGGCATCTTCTTCAATCCTCCGCCGCCCCTGTCAGAGTTGGCCTCGCAGGAGGTCATGAACATGGGAGCGTCGGCCTCCTTCCGAGATTGGAAGGAGATGGACCGGCCACAGGCGCTAATCGTGCGAGGCGTCAATCCGGTCCACGGACTGCCCCTGGGCGCCAACTTCGTTGCAGCCGTGGAGCAGGCCGAATTCGTGGTCGCCTTCTCCAGCTTCATGGACGAGACCACGGCGATGGCCGACATCATCCTGCCGGAGCTTACCTACCTGGAGGACTGGGGCGATGACGTCCCGGACCCGGGACCCCGCTATCAGACTCTTGGAGTTCAGCAGCCCGTGGTCAGACCGTTCCATCCCGGCACGGGTAGCTTTGGGGACGAGCTTCTCCTTTGGGGAAGAGAGTTGGGCCTTGACCTCAACGGCAGGCTGGGCCTGGACGGAGTCGACCGTCCCACCTTCCAGGATCTGCTGAAAAGCGGAGCGGAGAAGCTGTGGATGGAGGACAGAGGCTCCGTAAGGGCCGCCACCTTAGAGGGCTTTTGGAACGGAGTCCTCCAAAGAGGAGGCTGGTGGGACACCGAGGCCAGTGGCGCTTCAGGGGTCTCTGAGATCAAGCCACTTGACACTGCATGGCCGGACATATCCTTCAGTGATGCCCCTGGAGGCCGCTCCTTCAACCTGATCCCGTTTTTGTCGAACTCCATCGGTGATGGGCAGCTGGCGCACCTACCGTGGCTTCAGGCGACACCGGACCCCATCACGACGGTGGTCTGGCACACCTGGGTGGAGATCAACTCAAAGACCGCGGAGGAGATGGGCATTAGTGAAGGGGACATGGTGCTGGTCACGGCCGCTGGGAACTCCTTGGAGGTTCCTGCATACCCGCACCCAGGGGTGCCGCCGGACACAGTGTCCATGCCCATAGGCCAGGGTCACACGGCCTTCGGGCAGTACGCGGAGGGGGTAGGAGCTAACACACTGTCGCTGCTGTCCGCAATGCCGGACAGCGAGACGGGGGCGCTCGCGTGGGCGGCAACAATGGTGGTGGTGGTAAAATCAGACCTGCGGATAGACATTCCCAAGTTCGCAGGAAACCAGTTTGCCGAGGAGACGGAAGAGCAGGCCATAATCAAGATCACAAGGCCTCATTAGGCGGGGTTGACACCAGGACAAGCAGGAGATTTGAATGACTAACCAGCAAATCAACCACAAGTGGGGGATGGTCATAGACATAGACCGCTGCACGGGTTGCCAGGCGTGCGTGGTGGCTTGCCAGGCGGAGAACAACATCCCGCTGAACACAGAGGACATATTCCGCCAGCGCCGGGCCATCCAGTGGATTCACATAGAGCGTTACTGGGAAGGGGAGTTCCCCAACGTCAAGGCTCGTTTCATCCCCATTCTCTGCCAGCACTGCGAAAACGCCCCTTGCGAACCCGTCTGCCCCGTATACGCCACCTATCACAACAACCAGGGCATGAACGTCCAGGTGTACAATCGCTGCGTGGGCACCCGCTACTGCGCCAACAACTGCACCTATCAGGTACGCTTCTTCAACTACTGGGAGCCTGTCTGGCCGGAAACCCTGAGAAACCAACTCAACCCGGACGTCACCGTACGCAGCCGGGGAATCATGGAGAAGTGCAGCTTCAACGTCCAGCGGCTGCGCAAGGCGCAGCTGGTCATAGAAGGGCAGGGGGACGGCAGGATTACGGACGAAAATCTCAAGGAGGGCAACTACCTGCCCGCCTGCGTACAAGCCTGCCCGACAAGCACCATGGTGTTCGGCGATTTCCTGGACCCCAACAGCCACGTATCCCAGTTGAAGCAGGAGCACATGGCAGAGGGGGGGAGGGGGTATCGGCTCCTGGAGCATGTGGGGACCGAACCCAACGTCATATACCTGAAGAAGGTAGATATCAACGCCAAGGAAGAGGCTACATCGCATGCATGAGCTTCACCACCCACCGCCGCCAACCTACTGGGGGATGACGGCTGAGGAAGTGACCCAGGACGTGCTCCGGAGCTACGAGTCTCCGGGAGGCGGCTTCTGGAAGATAGCGGGCCTCCTTGCGGCCCTCTTTGGCTTGGGCATCGCCGGATTTGCAATCCTCCTGTCTCAGGGCTTCGAAGACCGGAACGTTTGGGGCTACTACGTCACAGTGTTCGCGTACATCTTCACCACCGCCCAGTCCGCGATCCTGGTGTCCGTGGCCCTGCGCATGGCTAAAGCCCACTGGCGCAGGCCGTTGGCCCGCATATCGGAGCTCTTTGCGGTTGTAGGGCTGTTCAACTTCTTCCTGCTGATACCCTTGCTGTGGGTACTGCCGGTCACGGACAACCGCCGCAGCATCTGGTTTGAGTGGCCCGGTCACAGTCCCCACCTGTGGGACACCATATCATTGGGACTTCTGGTAGTCTGCGGGCTGGCCCTGCTCTACTTCGCCTCCATACCGGACATGGCCGCCGCGAGAGACCGCGCCACAGGCGGACGGCAAGCCCGGTACCGCCTCATGTCCTTCAACTGGAGGGGAAACCCCCACCAGTGGAGGGTGCTTCAGACCGGTATGGGCCTTCTGGGCGGTTTCTACTTCCTGCTTCTCATATTTGTCCACATGATGATCAGCGTTGACTTTGCCATGAGCCTGGTGCCCGGTTGGAAGGACTCCATATTCCCCGCCTTTCACGCATTGAACGGCCTCCAGTCCGGGGTGGCGCTTATACTGGTGACCATGTTCATTCTAAGGTGGAAGACAGGCTTGAGAAAGTACCTGGAGGTGGACCAGTTCTGGGGTCTAAGCAAGCTCCTGCTGGCTTTATCGCTTCTCTGGTTCTACTTCTGGTGGTCCGGCTTCTTTGTCTACTGGTATGGCCGCACCCCTGCGGAGCAGAGCATCCTCAAGTTCATCATGTTTGAGACGTACAAGCTGCCCTTCTTCCTGGCCTTTGGCCTGTGCTTTGTTACGCCATTCGCCATCCTCATGTGGAACATAGTGCGCAAGACCACCTGGGGGCCGGCCCTGGCCGGAGCCATAGTGCTTGTGGGGACATTCTTCAACCTTACGCGCTACTACATCCCGGCTTTCTCGATAGAGGATCCCACGCTTCACGCCCTTGAGCACATCCCCCCGGCCAACCTGCCGGGAGGAGCCGACTTCCTGGTCATAATTGGGGCGTTGTCCGGAGCCGTGCTAGCGTATATGCTGGGTACGCGCATATTCCCCATAATTTCCATATGGGAGATCAAAGAGGGGCAGATACTACAACGGGTCCGCAAGCTGATGAAGATAGACATCAAGGTTCTGGCCAAACCGGAGTAGACGGGACTTAGAGAGAACAGTTCTGGACAATAGCAGGACCAGGAGCAACAACGAATGCAGGAAAGAGTAAAGCTCACAGACGCCCAGATCAATCGGGACCTTCTCCGTTCGATGACGGAGAACCCTCTGTGGTATTGGCTTCTGGTGGGCTTCCTGGCAACAGCGGTGCTGGTGGCCTTTGCGGCGGTTGCGTACATGTTCAACAGGGGGCTGGGTGTCACCGGCCTCAACCGGCCCGTCATGTGGGGATTCTTCATCACCAACTTCGTATTCTGGATTGGAATCAGCCACGCGGGGGTCATGCTTTCGGCAATTCTCAGGCTGGTACAGGCGGAGTGGCGCCGTCCCGCCACCAGGGCCGCCGAGGTCCTGACCGTCTTCTCACTGATGACGGCAATGACCATGCCCCTGATCCACGCGGGACGCCCCTGGCGTGTGATGTACTGGGTCTTCCCGTATGACTGGGCGCGGGGAGTTTTTCCCAACATACGGTCGGCGCTTGTCTGGGACCCGGCCGCGGTGTTCACGTACCTGACCAGCAGCATCCTCTTTGTCTTCATAGCCCTGGTGCCGGATATAGCCGTTGCCAGAGACAGGACCACCGGGTGGAGGCACGTCCTCTACTCCATTCTGGCCCTTGGGTGGAGGGGAAGCGTCCGGCAATGGAAGCTCCAGCTCATAGCCGGCATACTGCTGTCCGCCATCATCCTGCCCATCTTCGTCTCGGTCCACAGCATAGTGTCCTGGGACTTCGCCGCAGCCGTGTCCGTGGAAGGGTGGCACAGCACCGTCTTTGCCCCGTACTTCGTCATAGGCGCGGTACACTCCGGAGTCTCCGCCGTGGTAACCGTGATGATAATCCTGCGCTCCATGTTCAAGTGGCAGGACTACATCCGTCTGGAGCACCTGGACGCTTTGGCGAAGCTGCTCATAGTGGTAGCCACCACGTGGTTCTTCTTCTTCGCCCTTGAGTTCATCTTCGGCCTCTACAGCCTGGAGGGCCCGGAGATAGCCCTGAGGGAGATGCAGGTCTTCCAGCTGCCCTGGTCAGCCCTCTTCATAACCTTCCTGGTGTGCTCCTACTTCATTCCGGTGCCCATGTGGATGTTCCGAAAGGTGCGCAGGAGCATCCCGTTGATGATATTCACCACCGTCCTTGTCAACGTGGGTATGTGGATTGAACGGTTCATCATCATCGTCCCCGGACTGGCCCGGAAGCAGGGCTTCACGTTCACGTGGGGTGGCTATACGCCCAGCATTGTGGAGATCACCATCGTATTCGCCACCTTCTGCATGGTATCCATGCTGGTCCTCCTCTTTGCCAAGATTTTCCCGCTTCTACCCATTGGGGACGCCAAAGAGGGAATGATACTGCAAGACGAGATCAAGATTGGAAAGGTAACCGTCCCGGCGGTAATGCGGGAGGAATAATACCTGGAGGTCCATTATGGCCAACAAGAACGTACTAGGACTATTCGACAACGCGGACAAGGCGGCAGACGCTACCGACGGCCTTCTGGAGGTGGGATGCGCCCAGGAAGACTTCGACGTCCTCACGGGCTGCCCGTATCCGGAAGGGGCGTTCGGCGAGAAGAGCCCCAAACATCACATCTATGTTTTCCCTCTCATTGGCGCGCTTATGGGGCTGAGCGTAGCCATCCTACTGACATCGGGAACGCAGATAGCCTATCCGATGGTTACGGGCGGGAAGCCCATTCTGGCCATTCCCGCAATGACCATCATCACCTATGAAGGGACCCTTCTTGGAGCGGTCATCTTCACCATACTGGGCATCATCTTTGAGTCTCGTTTGCCCAGGCCCCGGCTGGAACCGTACGACCCCAGGATCACCGAGGGGTACATCGGGCTGCTGGTCACCTGTCCGGAGGAAAGGCTGGACGCGGTTGACCAAGCCCTGCGACGCGGAAGCGCAGTGGACGTGATCCACGAGAGAGGACGCTCATTTCAGACATGATGTCGATACTGTCTCGCGCCAGTAGACTCCACCGGCCATACCTTACCATTGCGGCGCTCCTTTTGGTTGCGGTAGCAATGGGCTGTCTGCCCTTTGGCAGAGGAACCTATCAGGTGGACCTGTTCAGCGAGATGCACTATACCCAGGCGTATCGCTCGCAAGAGCCGCCGCGCCTGTATCCGGCACAGGGTTCAGTGCCGTTCACGCCCGTGGGCGCGGGCGCGCTGGTGGTGGAAGACCTGACGGTTGAGAGAACCGCATCCACCGTGGCCCAGGGAATGTCCCTCTACGAGGTCAACTGTATTGCATGCCACGGAGCCGCCGGCAAGGGAGACGGGCCAATGGTGGACTACCTGATCAAGTGGAAGGGCCTTGCGCCGGCCGACGTCACCGGCCCCGCTACGGTCGGAGCAACCGACCAGGAGGTACTCTCCTTCATCGGCGGGGGCGGGCGCATTGGCCTCTTAACCATGCAGGCGGGGGCGCCATCAACATCCACAATGCCCCAGTTCTCCAAGCTCCTGACCGAGGAGGAGCAGTGGGCACTGCTCCACTACGTTCGCAGCCTTCAGGGTCAATAGCGGGGCGCTCCCAACCTTTGTCCAAATTCGCCTCGCCGCGCCTGAGCGGGAGGGGAGTGGTACTCCAACCAACGTTGGCGCTACCAACACATGCTGAGAGTACCGAACCCGTTGCCCGTTGGTAAAAAGCCCCTTTTTCTGCGATAATCTAACCCGCTAGCCCTCCGGCCGGGCCGCCCCTGTGACGCCAACCGGCGGAGCGGCTAACGATGGCCGTACACCGGGGCAGCCTGTGACGAACACCCAACGGGAGCAGGAACCAATGGAGACTACAGCAACTCAGCGCCGTACACGCTTGCAGGTCTTCACGGCTCTCAAGCGCCCCGGCTTCCGCCGCTTCTGGCTGGGCATGGTGGCATCGGTCATGGGTTTTCAGATAATGACCGTGGCCCAGGGGTGGCTGGTGTACGAACTCACGGGATCCACGCTGTTCCTGGGATACGTGGGGCTGGCGGCCGGACTGCCGGCCATTGTGCTGAATCTCATAGGCGGCGTCATAGCCGACAGGGTGGACAAGCGCCGCCTTCTGATGGCCACCCAGAGCATCTCCAGCCTTGTCATGCTCCTGCTGGCAACCCTGGCGCTGCTGGAGCTTGTGCAGGTATGGCACATCATTGTCACCGCCTTTCTCATCGGCTCCCTCCAGGCTTTCGACAACCCCACGCGGCAGGCGATATTTCCCCAACTGATAGACAGGGAAGACATGATGAACGCCGTGGCTCTCAACTCCATGGTGTGGCAGGGGACAAGGGTCATTGGGCCGGCGCTGGGGGGAATCATCATAGCCACAAAGCTGGGCGTAGCTCCGGGCTTCTACGCGCCCTCTCTTGGCTTCCTCTTCATGGCCGTCATGATATCCACCCTGCGTCTGCCGCCCTTGAAAAGGGCTGAGGGCGCCTCGGTTTTCAGGGACATGGCGCAGGGAATCAACTTCGTTCGCAGCAACAAGATATTCACGTATCTCATTGGGATGACATTCTTCAACAGCATGTTTGGAATGTCCTACATATTCCTTTTCCCCGTATTCGCCAGGGATATCTTTGATTCCGGCACGGCCGGCCTTGGCATTATGAGCTCCGCCACCGGCGCAGGCGCGCTCCTTGGCACACTGGCGACGGCCTCACTGGGCGACTTCCGCCACAAGGGATGGCTGCTGCTGGGAGGCGCGGTAATGTTCGGAGTCTTCCTGATTCTATTCGCAGCCACCAGCGCGTTCCTTGTCTCATTCCCGCTCGCCCTGGGCCTCATTTTCCTGGCAGGGGCCAGCACGTCCATCTACATGATCACAGTGATGAGCGCCCTTCAAATCCTGGTGCCCAATGAGCTGCGGGGCCGAGTCATGGGTATCTACGGCATGACCTGGAGCCTTCTGCCCCTAGGCGCCATGCAGGCGGGGGTTATTGCGGAGTACACCAGCGCGCCCTTTGCGGTGGCGGTTGGGGGCGCGGCTGTTATCCTCTTCGCGGTGGGCATGTCGATGTCCAGCCGGCTGGTACGCAACCTGGGCGCTCAGACGGACGCCGTCCCATAGGCGACGGCGGCGCTGCCATCGCCGCGCATACGCGCAAAGGGCGTCCTTAATCTCTCAGGACTTTTGGTACAGGGCGATAGCCTCCTTTGGAGTAAGCATATTGATGCCCATGTGTGGTCGGGTAGTGTTGTAGGCATCAAGGAAGCGCTGATACCAAGTGTTCAGCTCCTGGTGGTCTTGGGGCGCTTCCTCTAACCGGAAGAAGCACTCCTCCTCGTCCGTGCGGAAACTCCGCTCGATTACAGCGTTCTCATTGGGAGAACTCTTGTGGATGTAGAAGTGTTCAAGGCCGAGTTCGGCGCACTTGGCGTGAAAGCGTCTCTGAAACTCCAATCCATTGTCCGTCTGGACGTAGTGCAACGGGAAGGGGAACTGCTGTGTGGCATAGTACAGGGACAAGAGTGTTCCCCCCTCATCCAGCTTGGGGAGGATTAGCCCAACCTTGTAGCGAGAGGAGATGTCCATCGCCGCGTACAGGTAGCAAGTGTACGGCAACCCAGACAACTCAGGAGTGACGTACTTCACGTCCATCTGAAGGTAGCCTAAGCCTGGGCAGTTACGAGGCCGCATGACTTGGCCGTTCTGAAAGCGAGGCCGCCGTCGCTTCGTACTGGGGCGAACCAAGCCCACGCGTTGCAAATACCGATGAATGGTCGATGCCGAGACCTCCAGCCCTTGAGCCTGGGCCAAGACCGCTAGCTTCTCCCGACAGAAGCCAGTCGCTTCCCTCCACCTTCGCACTTCGGCGGCAGCTTCCCCCCACAGCGCACGCTTGGGGTGTTTGGGTGCAGTAGACTTGCGCCGCACGCCCTGCCAGCGCACGTAACCCCAGGGCTGCCGCCCTCGATCCACCCAGCGTTTGACGGTCCGGCGGTCTACGTGCAAACGCCGGGCCGTTTCCGAGACGTTCTGATCGCACACCTTCCATGTTTCGATGATGGTCCGTACTGCTAATCTGCTCATGGCTCATTCTAGAGCCTCTGTACCATATGTGCTGAGAGAACAAGAGCGTCTTGCTCTCAGGAGCCGCGCCATGTACAATATCCGGCGTAATTCGTAGCAGAAGTGGTGAACCGGCCCGCTGTAGAAGGATGGTCTCATGGACGTAGATAGCGTAGTGTCCCTTGCCCCCAACCCCAAGATTCAAGAGTTCAGGTCCGGAGATACCGTTAAGGTCACCATCCGCATAAAGGAGGGTGATAGGGAGAGGCTCCAGGCGTTTCAGGGAACGACGATCCGCAGCAGAGGCAGCGGCCCCGGAGCCACCTTCACCGTCCGGCGAGTCTCTTATGGGATAGGAGTCGAGCGCACCTTTGCCTACTACTCGCCACTGGTGGACTCGGTAGAGGTGGTGCGACGCGGGCGCGTTAGACGGGCCCGTCTGTACTACCTGCGAGGCCGCTACGGCAGAGCCGCTCGCATCAAAGAGGACAGAAGCAGGGGCAGGTAGCAAGGGGCGCGGCATCCGCCGGCTTCGCACAGGCAAGGCGCATCTCCTGAAATGACCAAGTATGCCGAGGTGGCAGTCGACGCCCCCGCGGGGTACCACCGTACCTTTACATACTCCGTTCCATCGGGAATAACCGTCTCCCAGGGCCACCTGGTTCACGCGCCATTCGGCCCCCGCACCACGTCCGGCATCGTCTTCCGCACCTCAGACGAATCTCCCGTATCCGAGACCAGGGAGATCGCCCATGTGCCATACCCGCAGCCTGTCCTTTCCACGCGCGGGCTGGCTCTGGCAAGCTGGACCAGCTCCTACTACATGGCCTCTCTCTTCGACTGCGCCGCGCTGATGGCGCCTCCCGGCATTTCTCTGCGGGCCAGCAGCTACCTCTCGCTGGACCATCCCATTGCCGAGGCCGGATTCACCCCTTCCCAGCGCAGGGTTGTGTCCTACCTGAAGGGCAGGGAAAGGGTCAGGCGGGAGGTACTGCTCAAGGCGTTAGGCCCCGACATGGAGGCTGCGCTAGGTCAACTGGCGCGCCGGGGCGTCGTCAACGTGTGGAGCGAATGGCGGAAGCCCACGGCGCGGCCCAGGCACGCGGCTCACCTGGAGCTTGCATCGTCCTCCATAGACGTAGAGGAGGCCGCCACCGACCTTGAGGGGCGCCGCGCTTACCGGCAGGCCGACCTTCTTCGTTACATTGGGGAGCAGGGCGCGCCCATCCTACTCGCCGCAGCGGGCAGGGAGTTCGGGGCGTCCGCCGTAAAGGGGCTTCAGGCCAAGGGCCTGGTAAGCCGCTTGAAGCTTCGCCAGGAGCGGGACCCGCTCAGGGGCAGGGTCTTCACGCCGGACCACCCGCCGGTCCTCACCCAGGCGCAGGAACATTCCGTAAGGCTGATAGAGCGCGCCATAGACGGCCCTTCTTCCCAGGTCTTCCTCCTGCAAGGCGTCACCGGCAGCGGCAAGACGGAGGTGTACCTCCGCGCGCTTGCCCATGCCCTGGGCAAAGGTAAGCGCGGCATTGTTATGGTCCCTGAGCTTTCCCTTACGCCTCAGACAATAGAGCGGTTTGGGCAGCGCTTTCCCGGCCAGGTGGCGGTCCTTCACAGCGGCCTCTCCGCGGGGGAGCGCTTTGACCAGTGGTGGCGCATACAGAACGGAGACTACGGCGTCGTCATCGGCGCCCGTGGAGCCGTATTCGCGCCGCAGCCGGACCTGGGGCTTATAGTCATAGATGAGGAGCACGAGTGGACGTACAAGCAGCAGGACGCCGCTCCCCATTATCACGCTCGGGATGTGGCGATTAAGCTGGCCGAGCTCACGAACGCCGTGGTCATCCTGGGCAGCGCCACCCCTGACGTGGTTTCTCACAGCCGCGCCCTGGATGGCCGGTATCGGCTGCTGGAGCTGCCCCATCGCGTAGCGCGGGAGACCTCCCTGGACGCGCCGCTGCCCAGGGTACGGGTAGTTGACCTGCGCCAGGAGCTGAAGGACGGGAACAGGGGTATCTTCAGCCGCGCGCTGAGAAGCGCCATGGACTCCACCCTCCGGGCCGGGGAACAGCTGATACTGTACCTTAACCGGAGAGGGAGCGGCAGCCTGGTGCAATGCCGAGACTGCGGCCACACGATGCGATGCCGTCGCTGCGACCTTCCACTGACCTACCACTCGCAAGCAGAGCGGCTCCTCTGCCATCGATGCAACTACCGCCTGGCCTCTCCGAGGGCCTGCCCGCAGTGCCGCGGCTCCAGAATACGATACCTGGGCCTGGGCACTCAGCGAGTCGTGGAGGAGGTGGAACACGCCTTCCCCGGTGTGAAAACCCTACGTTGGGACAGAGACGCAGCCTCCGCCAGGGGCAGCCACGAGAGAATCATGGAGAGCTTCGTCCGGGGCGATGCCCAGGCGCTGGTGGGGACACAGATGATCGCCAAGGGGCTTCACTTCCCAAACGTCACCCTTGTGGGAGCGCTGTGCGCCGACATAGGGCTCTTCACGCCGGACTACCACGCCAGTGAGAGGGTCTTTCAACTCCTGTGCCAGGTGGCCGGACGGACGGGAAGGGGGAGCCTTGGGGGACAGGTCATAGTCCAGACCTACTCTCCCGGCCACTACGCCGTGACCGCCGCCGCCGCCCAGGACTACGAGATGTTCTACACAGATGAGATGGAGTATCGCGGCGAGCAGGGCCTGCCGCCGTTCAGCCGCCTGATAAACCTGGTGTACGCGCATACCAACCAGGACCGGTGTCGACAGCAGGCGCTCACGCTGGGAGTAGCGCTGAAGAGGCAAAGGGACGCCTGGGGCCTCACCGGCGTGGACATTCTTGGCCCGGCTCCCGCCTATCCTCCGCGCCTGAGCGGGCGCTATCGCTGGCGCCTGGTCCTCCGGGGCCAGGATCCGCGGGCTCTTCTGGAGAAGACTCCCATCCCACAGGGCTGGACCGTAGACATAGACCCAATGTCCGTTACGTGAGGCCCTACCGGATTTACACGGCCACTAACCACGTCTATAATTGGGCTGACAGACGGCCGCGGGGGTTCCAAACGCCGGAGCAGAGAACGGCTTTATCGACTCTCTGACTTGGGTGGCCTGACGCCGGAGGCCGGCATTCACTAAGCCAGGAGGCGGATCTTGTCCCTTTTGCACCTTCGCACGATACCCGACCCTGTCTTGCGACAGAAGGCGAGACGGGTCAGCAAGATAGACGATGCCCTTCATAAGCTCATCGACGACATGATAGATACCATGAGGGATGCCGACGGCGTTGGCCTGGCCGCCAACCAGGTGGGTGTACTCCAACGAGTGGTTGTCATTGAGATCCCGGAGGAGGACCAGGCGCGCGTGCTGCTAAACCCGGAGATAGTCCGCCGTGAGGGGGAGCGGGTAGTGGAGGAAGGCTGCCTCAGCATCCCAGGCTTTAGGGGCGAGCTGGTACGCTCCGCCAAGGTGCGGGTGCGAGCCCTGGACCGGGACGGCAAGCCGGTGCGTTTCAAGGCGGAGGGTCTCCTGGCCCAGGCTCTGGAGCACGAGACCGACCACATCAACGGCGTCCTCTACATAGACCATCTGGAGAGTCCCGATAAGCTCTGGAAGCTGCAACCCCAGGAAGCCGGATCGCAGTCCGAGGCAAGTTGACCTCGCCAACTCCTCAGGATGTCGCAGGAATCTCCCTTCCGCGGGAGGCCCGGCCCGTACTCCAGTCCCTGCATGACCTCTTCAACCGCCGCGGAGTAGCCGCCTACCTGGTGGGCGGTTTCCTCCGTGACGTCCTCCTGGGCAGACCCACCGCAGACATCGATCTGGCTGTCAGAGGCAATGCGGTCCCACTGGCCAAAGAGATGGCCGACCACCTAGGCGGGACGTTCGTCCTCCTGGATGAGGCTCGCTCCACCGCCCGCATGGTATTGCCCCGGAGGAGACCTAGCCAGGGGAGGGGAGACCAGGGAGGGCGCTGGAACGTGGACATGGCCTCGTTTTCCGGGGATATAGAGCAGGACTTGGCTGGCCGTGACTTCACCATAGACGCGCTGGCTCTCTCACTGGCGGACGCCCTCCCTGAGACCCCGGGCAGGGATGGTGATTGGCAGCCTGTGAAGGCCGCAATGGGCCTTGGCCTGCTGGACCCCTTCGGTGGCCTTGACGACCTGTCGAAAGGCCGCGTCAAGGTCGTGTCCGACCACGTATTCAGGGACGACCCTGTCCGCCTTCTGAGGGCCGTGCGCCTGGCAGCCAGGCTTGGCTTCTCGCTGGAACAGGGAGCCTACAGCCTCATTGAACGAGACTCCCACCTGCTGCCCACCGTGGCCCCCGAACGCCTGCGCGATGAGCTGCTAAAGACCCTTGCGGAGCCGGAGGCGTCCCGCAACCTGCGCCTCATGGACAGCCTGGGCTTGCTCTGCAGGCTAATCCCTGAGCTGGAGGCAGCCAGGGGCGTGGAGCAGCCCAAGGAGCACTACTGGGACGTCTTCTATCACTGCCTGGAGACCCCAACCCAGGTGGAGCGGCTCACCACCAGGGAGGGCAGGGAAGGGGACAACGCCATCTCCCACGCCCCCTGGCGACCCTCGCTGGAAGCCCACTTCGATGAAGAGGTCAGCGACGGCCACACCAGGCGCACCCTTGTGAAGCTCGCGGGCCTTCTTCACGACATCGCCAAGCCCGCCACCAGGACCATAGAACCCACCGGACGAATGCGCTTCTTCGGCCACGATGCACAGGGCGCGGAGATGTGCCAGGATATACTGCGACGCCTGCGCCTCAGCAACAGGGGAGTCAACCTCATATCCACAATGGTGCGCCACCATCTGCGCCCCACTCAGATGCGCCAGGGCGTTGACATGCCCACGCCTCGCGCCATCTATCGCTACTTCAGAGACCTGGGAGAGGCCGCCATAGACACCCTGTACCTCAACATGGCGGACTACCTGGCAGCCAAGGGCCCCAGCATTGAGACCGACGATTGGCAGGGCCACTGCCGGCTCATAGGCCACATCATGCAGGGCGGGCTTGACGGGGAGGGCGCGCCCAGGAAGGCCGAAAGGCTGGTTGACGGCCACCTGCTGATGGAAACCCTGGGCCTGCCCCCCGGGGCCCTGGTAGGGCGCCTCCTGGAGGCCATCCAGGAAGCCCACGACGCCGGCGAGGTCGCCACACAGCAAGAAGCCCTGGCGCTGGCCCACCGTCTCATGGACTCCCCGCAACCGCAGGGCGATAGCCGCTGACGCGCCATCCGGCGAGCCGGGACATCCCACCGCGCGCGGGCATACCCGCGCGCAATCGTCCGGCGCTGCCACTGTCCGCTGCCTACCCTGACAACCACATATTGTGCAGGAACTGTAAATCTACACAAAATAGCGCGCGTAACTCTTGACACTGCCGACGTACAGTAATAGGATAGCTTCGCGTCAATTCCACAATGATTGGTGGGTGGACGTCATTTCAGCGCTACATCTGGTGTCCCGAAGTGCCAGCGAGAGAATACGAGAGCCATGCGCTGCCCATACTGCAACCACTCCGAGTCCAAGGTCATCGACTCCAGGGACGCCCCGGAGGGTGTTCGCCGTCGCCGGGAGTGCATCCAGTGCGGCCTGCGGTTCACCACCTACGAGCGCATCCAGGCCACCGCTCTCATGGTTGCCAAGCGGGACGGCCGTAGGGAGGAGTTCAACCGGGACAAGCTGATCAGCAGCATTCTCAAGGCCTGTGTCAAGCGCCCTCTTCCTACGGGCACCATAGAGAAGCTGGTGGACGACATTGAGGCCGAGCTTCAGAAGCTTGGCCGGGCCGAGATACTCAGTTCTCACGTAGGCGGGATGGTCATGGAGCGTCTTCGCGCTCTGGACCGGGTGGCCTACATACGCTTTGCCAGCGTGTACAGAGACTTCGCCGACATTGAGAGCTTCAAGGAGGAGGTGGAGGCGTTGCAGCAGGCCCTGCAGAGGGAGAGCCCCAGCCCTCAGCTGCCCCTGATGCTGGATGAGCCAACCACCCGTCGGCGTCGCGGCAGGCGTCCCAACGCCCCGCAGGGGTTGCCTATGGATATGAGTGGGGGAGGGGCTTAGCGGCAAACGGCAGGCCCACCGGCCCCGTGAGCCTATGTTATAGCAGGCCATTTTAGAGCGTTGAATAGCTCCTGCCACTCAATCTTGCGGGTGGAGAGGTGGAGCGATTTCCCAACCGGGGATCATATGGAGGAACCCATGACCACTACACACGGCGCCAACGAAAACAGGAACGCAGGGAGCAGGAAGGGCTTGGTAAACGACCTTCTCGCCGCCTTGGAGGCCGCGGGCGTCAGTGACCCCGCCGTAGCCCGGCAGGTGGTCAGGCCAGTGGCCGGAGGCAGTGGCGGCATGTACACCCGGACCCACACCGAAACGCCAAAAGTGGCGCCTGGAGCGCACGGGGACGCCGTCTCTCCGGCCCCGGAGCCGGAGATCTCCGATAACGCGCAGGTTGTTCTGGCCAAGCGATACTACCTCAAGGACGCCGATGGCAACACCATCGAGCGCTCTTGGTCGGACGTGTGCCGCCGCGTCGCCAAGGCCATTGCCGAGACCGAGACCCTCTACGATCCCCAGGCGAACGTGGCCTACTGGGAGGAGGAGTACTACCGTACCATGGCCGGCCTGGAGTACGTCCCCAACTCTCCCACGCTAATGAACGCCGGCACAGGCGCCGGGACTCTCTCCGCCTGCTTCGTCATAGGCTTGGAGGACAGCATGGAGGGCATCATGGAGACTGCCAAAGAGGCTGCCCTGGTGCAGAAGTTCGGTGGAGGCACGGGCTTTGCCCTCTCCAAGATACGCCCCAAGGGCGCGCATATCTCCACAACCCACGGCAGGGCCTGCGGCCCCGTGGCCGTACTTCGCCATCTCTCCTCCGTTTCCACCCTCGTCACACAGGGAGGAAAGCGGGACGGCGCCAACATGGCCGTCATGGACGTCCACCATCCGGACATAATGGACTTCATAACCTGCAAGACCCAGGAAGGGCAGATACACAACTTCAACATATCCGTTGGAGCCAGCGAAGAGTTCATGCAGGCCGTGGACAAGGGCGAGGACTACGACCTGCGAGACCCCGAGACCGGCGAGGTGGTGGGAAGGCTGAACGCCGCGGATGTGTTTGCCCGTATGATAGACGGAGCGTGGCTCAACGGAGAGCCGGGCGCCATCTTCCTGGACCGCGTCAACCAGGACAACCCCACCCTCCACATAGGCCGCATGACCGCCACCAACCCCTGCGGCGAGCAGCCCCTGCTTCCCTACGAGTCCTGCAACCTTGGCTCCATTAACCTGTCCAGGTTCGTGACGACGGTGGCGGGTCGCCAACCTGACGTGGACTGGCTCCGCCTGGGAGAGGTGACGCGCTTGGCCGCCCGCTTCCTGGACAACGTCATAGACGCCAACCGCTACTCCGTCCCAGAAATAGAGCGCATGACCAAGCTCACTCGCAAGACGGGGCTGGGCGTCATGGGCTTCGCCGATATGCTGGTGATGATGGATATACCTTACAACTCCCAGGAAGGCATGGACCTGGGCCGCGAAATCATGCGATTCGTGCGCCAGGAGGCGGACGCCACATCGGAAGATCTGGCCCGGGAGCGCGGCGTCTTCCCCGCCTACCAGGGAAGCTCCTACCAGAAGCAGGGACGGCTTATGCGCAACGCATGCCGCCTCACCGTAGCCCCCACCGGCACCATCTCCATGATAGCCGGCTGCTCCAGCGGTATTGAGCCGCTCTTCTCCCTCTGCTACCACAAGCACAACATCCTGGAGGGAGAGAGCCTGCTCTACGTCGACTCCAACTTCGAGCGCGTGGCCCGCGAGGACGGCTTCTACAGCGATGAGCTGATGGAGTACCTGGCGGACGGAGGCTCCATACAGGAGAGGGACGACGTTCCCGAGTGGGTGAGAGAGGTCTATGTCACTGCGGCGGACATATCGCCCCAAGACCACGTGCGGATGCAGGCAGTCTTCCAGGAAAGCGTGGACGCAGGCATATCCAAGACCATCAACTTCCCCAACTCAGCCACCAGGGAGGACGTGGAGACCGCGTACCGCCTGGCGTGGAAGCTGGGCTGCAAGGGCATAACCGTGTACCGGGCCGGCAGCAGGGAGGTGGAGGTGCTCACCTCAGGTGTAGCCGGCGCGGCGACGCCTGAGAAGGCAGTGGCTGCCTCCATGATCGGCGAGCAGACCCGCGGCGTCCTGCCGGCGCCTGTGGCCAGGCCCGCCCAGGTCCAGGGCATCACCGACAGGGTCCGCACCGGCCACGGCAATATGTACGTCACAGTCAACTCCAAGGACGGGCACCCCTTTGAGGTGTTCTCCAACCTTGGCAAGGCCGGAGGCTGCGACTCCGCCCAGCTGGAGGCCATATCGCGCCTGGCCTCCCTGGCCCTGCGGTCCGGCATTGAAAAGGAGCAGATAGTGGAGCAGCTCAGGGGCATCACATGCTGCCCCGCCTGGGACGACGGCATCCTGGTGCGCTCGGCCCCGGACGCGGTGGCCCTGGCCCTCAGCCGGCACACGGCCCCACAGAACAACGCCGCCGCGGCAGCCGACTTGGGGCCGGACCGCACGGAAGCCGCGCCATTCGCCGTGCAGCAAGGGCTGTTCCTGAAGGCGGAGGCCAACGGCAACGGGGCCATCAGCAAGTCCACCTGCCCAGACTGCCACGGGTTCCTGGTACACCAGGAAGGATGCGAGAGTCCACCTGCCCGGACTGCCGCGGGTTCCTGCCCAAGCTGCGAGAGATGCGGGTAGGGGAGACACAAGCTGCGGCGGCTATGAGAAGTGCGGGTAGGAGAGACGTATGCAGAGGGAAGGGCGGCCAACAGCAGACGCCATTTAACGGGAATCGCGTAGACAAAGAACGCAGGACATAGATGAACCCGAAAGAGCCCAGGCATTATTCGAGGATGTGCTAGAAGAGTATCAACAAGGTCAGGTCTGGTACAACTATGGTCCTCCTCCTCCTTTTTGCAAACAGTAGGGAAGACCCTAACCCAAGATAGCTAGCAATGCTGACGGGTACTAAAGCCGCTTACGCCCTCCCACTGACTTGGAAAAGTTCGTGAGCGGGGTTGAGCCGAAGCAACTGAAAGTGGATGGCGGCCAAAGGGTGCAGACCGACGATAACAAGCCGGCGCCCGTGGTAACTCGAGTAAGCTACGGACGCCGCCCTATCTTGATGAGCAACAGGCGGGAGCGGCGCGATAAGCAACAGGCGCAGAACTGCGTCTGCAGATCTACCCCACAATCCGCTACATATGCCCATTGCAGACCGTACAGATATGCGCATGAGTGAATTTGGGCCCCAGAGGGCGTTCAAGTCCTCTCCAGTTACAAGTGAGGGAGCGTGCAGTAATACGCGCCGCCCTATCTTGATGAGCAGGCGGGAGCGGCGCGATAAGCTGGGCGCCCTGCGTCTGCAGATCCCCCTATCGGCGCTCTCCATGAGGGAGCGTGCAACATAGCGGCCCCGGCCACCACCGGGGCCGTTGATATTGTACCACAGCCCAACACCCCATATAATGCCCTAAACGCCAACCGAAAGGGGACGCATGAGCGACAGACCAGTTATAGCCCTAACCATGGGAGACCCTGCGGGCATCGGCCCGGAGGTTGTGGCCAAGGCCCTTGCCCTCCCGGAGGTGGCGCAGTCCTGCCACCCTCTGATAATAGGAAACGCCCCGTTGTTGCAGAAAACCGCCGCAGACCTGGGCCTGTCGCTTGACATAACGCCCGTATCCTCTGCGGCCCAGGCTCCCGACAACGCCATATCCATCCTGGACTCCGGCAACCTGAACGCAGAGGACATATCGCCGGGGCAGATATCCGCAGCAGCAGGGAAGGCCTCCGTTGAGTGGATATTGCAAGCCGGAGAAATGGCCCTGTCGGGACAGGTGCAGGCCATTGCCACAGCCCCCATCCACAAAGAGGCCGCCCGCGCCGCCGGCTATCAGGACATAGGCCACATGGAGCTCCTGCAAAGCCTGACCGGGGCCCCGGAGGTTGCCACCATGCTCACCGCCGGCAGCCTCAGGGTAGTGCACCTGACAACCCACAGGTCCCTGGCTCGCGCCGTGGAGTACGTCAAGAAAGACAACGTCCTGGCCAAGCTGGAGTTGACCCACAGGTGTTTTCAGGAGTGGGGTTTCTCGATGCCGCGCATTGCGGTGGCCGCCCTGAACCCTCACGGCGGCGACGGCGGACTCCTGGGACGAGAAGAGATCGACGAGATAGCCCCTGCCGTGGAGGAGGCTCGCAGCCGTGGCATGGAGGTAACGGGGCCTATACCCGCAGACTCCGTGTTTCCGCAGGCTCTGGACGGCCATTACGACGTCGTCCTGGTACTCTACCATGACCAGGGCCACATCCCCATCAAGGTCAAGGACTTCGAAGGCAGCATCAGCATAAACCTGGGATTCCCATTCGTGCGCACCTCCGTGGATCACGGCACCGCGTTCGACATTGCCGGCAAGGGCATAGCCCATGAGACCGGAATGAAGGAGGCCATTCTGGCCGCGGCCTACATCGCCACAACAGGGCGACTGCCTGGGTAGCGGCATCGGGCCTGCCGGCTCATATGGCGCACGGAGCCCCGCCTATCCGAGCCTGGCGCGTCACGTCCGTTGGGTCACGCTGTACCGGAACGCTATAATGACATCAGCAAAGAAGGGACACTATGCCTAAAGACCTGACCTTAGCCTTCATAGGCGGCGGCACAATGGCCGAAGCCATACTCTCAGGCGTCCTGGACAAAGGATTGGCCGCCGCCAACGCCATCGCCGTCGGCGAGCCCGTGTCGCAGAGGCGGGAGTACCTGGTAGACCGCTACGGCATCCAGGCCACCTCTGACAACCTGCGCATCGTAGAGGAAGCGGAGATGGTGGTCATAGCCGTCAAGCCCCAGCAGTTAGAAGATGTGCTTCAGGAGCTGAGCGGCCGCCTTGCCCGCTCCCAGAGCGTCCTGTCCATAGTCGCCGGGGCCTCCATAGAGACCATTGCCGAGGGGCTGAACCACCCTGCCGTTATACGAGTGATGCCCAACACTCCGGCCCAGGTGGGGCAGGGCATGAGCGTGTGGATCGCCACCCCGTACGTCGCCGAGGCCCATGTGGAAGCTACCCGCGAGATCCTGGCGTCTCTGGGCCAGGAGATGTACGTCTCCGAAGAGAAGTACCTGGACATGGCTACAGCCCTGAGCGCCAGTGGCCCGGCCTACGTATTCCTGTTCCTGGAGTCCCTGATAGACGCGGGTGTATACCTGGGCCTGTCCAGGGACATGGCCCAGACGCTGGCCCTTCAGACCATCCAGGGGAGCGCAGCTCTTGCCAGGGAGTCGGGGAAGCACCCCGCGGAGCTCCGCAACATGGTCACCTCCCCCGGAGGCACCACAGCCGAGGCCCTGCTGACCCTGGAGGAAAAAGGGTTCAGAGGCATACTGATAAACGCCGTCATAGATGCCCATGAGAAGGCGCTTGACCTGGGTGGTGAGGAGTGATAGCAAGCCTTGCCAGCTTCCTGATAACGCTCCTCATCTTCGCCATATTCGGACGGGTCATCTTCGACTGGCTCGTATACGGCGGGGTGATGCGCGCCGACAGCTCGCTCCGCCCGCTAAGGGACGCCTTGACCTTGATAACCGAGCCTGTCTTGTCCCCCATACGCCGCTTCGCTCGTATAGGAACCATCGACCTCAGCCCAATGGCTGCAATCATCATCCTGTCCCTAGTTCAGCAGCTCGTAGCGCGATGACCGCCGCGCCCTGAGACGGCGAACAGCCCAGCCCTCGCAGAAGCCCTCCGGCAACGCGCCTTTCCCACGGCGCAACGGCCCGGCTCCATCCCGCCGATGGTGGGGGGAATTCTAGGGGTCAACGCAAGGCGGGGAGGGCCACCTTCGCATTGAAGTACCCTGGGGCTTATTGTACAATACCCAGCAGCCGAGAACAGAGGACTCACACACTATGCCACCAATCCGGCCACTGCCGGGAATGAGAGATGAGACTCCGCAGGAGATCCATCGCAGGACCGCCGCCCAGGACCTTCTCCGCGGGCGCCTGTCTTCCTATGGCTACCAGATCGTAGACACGCCCATGCTTGAGCGGACCGAGCTCTTCCTCCGCAAGTCCGGGGGAGAGCTGGCTACCCGCATGTACACCTTCACTGACCCCGGCGGCAACAGGGTAAGCCTTCGCCCGGAGTTCACCCCCTCCATAATACGCTACTACCTGGAAAGGACAGACGGGGAGCCCCTACCGCTGCGGCTACAGTACAGCGGCCCCGTCTTCCGCTACGACGATGCCAGGCGATTCAGGCAGTTTCACCAGACGGGCGCTGAGATAATAGGAGCAGCCTCCCCTGAGTCCGACGGCGAGGTCCTGGCCCTGGCCCTGGATGGCCTCTCTCTAATGGGGCTGCCGGATACCACGTGCGTAATCGGGCACGTCGGAGTCCTGCACCTCATGCTGGAGGAGATCGGCCTGTCCCCCAGGTCCCAGGCCTTTCTCATAGCCTGCTTGCCGCGTCTCAGGCAGGACCCCGGGGAGGGTCACAAGATGCAGGAGGAAGCCCATTCCCTGGGACTCATCAAGACCCGCGAGGGCAGACGCTCCCCCAACATGCTGGTGAACGGCACGGAGGGCCAGGAAGCCCTGGACATTCTTCAGGACCTCTTTCACGACTCGCTCAGTGGCATCCAGGGCAACCGCTCCACGGATGAGATACTCACGCGGTTCATGCAGAAGCTGAAGCAGGGCGACGACCCCGTGAAGATGGAGGCGGGCATATCCCTCTTCTCCAGTCTCGCCTCTATAAGGGGAGAGGAGGAGCAGGCCCTGCCTCAAATAGCCTCCGCTCTCCAGGAACACGGGGTTAGTCGGAAGCCTCTCACGCCACTGGAAGACGTGCTCAACAGCTTCCACCAACGCCATCCCATCGCCACCCCTGTGGTGGACATTGGCCTTGTGCGTGGAATAGCCTACTACACTGGCATGGTCTTTGAGATACTGGCCCACGGCCCCAATGGTCTCGTAGCCGTGTGTGGAGGCGGCCGCTACGACGGCCTGATCAAGGCCCTGGGAGGGGAAGAGGACGTGCCCGCATTGGGCTTTGCTTACACCCTGGAGTCCCTTCTGGGACTGCTGCCGGAGAATCAGCCCGAGAATTTGGAGGAAGCGCGTCTTGCGTCTGGCAATCCCCAGCGACGGTGAACTCTACGAATCAACCCTGACCTTCCTGCGCAACAGCGGTCTGGCCGTAGACCGTTCCAGCCCGCGCCGCTACATTGCCTCCATCAACTCCGTATCGGACGCCACGGTCCTGTTCCAGAGGACGGGCGACATACCGATGAAGGTGGAGGAGGGCAGCGCAGACTTGGGCGTCACCGGGCTGGACCGCTTTCTGGAGATGAGCGCAGAGGGTGGGGACTCCATCCTGGTCATGGAGGACCTGGGATATGGGCGTTGCGAGCTGGTCATGGGCGTCCCGGACTCCTGGCTGGACGTAGATTCAATGGGTGACCTGGCTGACCTCTCCCTTGACCTGAGGGAGCGCGGCAGAGACCTGAGGATAGCCACCAAGTATCCCCGGCTGGTGGAACGTCACCTGCTTCGCCACGGAGTCAACTACTTCTCGCTGGTGCAATCCAGCGGGACCCTGGAGGCATCTCCCGCGATGGGCTTCGCAGACGTCATCGCCGACATAACCTCCACCGGCACAACCATGAGAGAGAACCGGCTCAAGCCGGTTGAGAATGGGACCATACTGAGGTCTCAGGCTTGCATCATCGGGAACAGGCGGCAGCTGGCCGGAGAGCTCTCCACACGCCAGGAAACCAAGAGCCTGCTGGAGCACGCGGAGGCTTACCTGCGAGCCAGGGACTTCTTCAGCATCACCGCCAACATCCTTGGAAACTCCCCGGAGGAGGTGGCCGCGCAGGTGACCCGGCGGCCGGAGGTGTCCGGCTTGAAAGGCCCCACCATATCCAGGGTGTACAGCGACGGTCCAGGCACATGGTACGCCGTTACTCTGGTGGTGCCGCGCAGCAGACTCATGGTGGCCGTTGACCACCTGCGGCAGATAGGCGGGGGCAGCGTCACAGTGTCACAGTCCCACTACGTCTTTCAAGACCGGTGCGCCTCATACCAGGACCTGCTCAAAGCGCTTGGACAAGTTGATTGACATGCAGGCCAGAAATGCCTAATCTCAGCGCCCATCTAGGAATGGCAAAAGACGCCGCCTCGCGGCTCGGACACCCCACCATAGACAGATACCTTGGCGCCTTTCTCCTGGGTTCCGTGTCCCCGGACATCCGTATCATAACCAAGGGTAAGCGAGACGATACCCACTTCGTAGACCTGGAATTCCAGAGGGAGGGCGATGGCCTGGAGGGCATGTTCCAGCTTCATCCCCACCTTGCGCGGGGCGCCGACCTCACGGAGGCTACCAAGGCCTTCATTGTGGGCTACGCATCTCACCTCTTGTCCGACGAGATATGGATACTTGACCTGTACCGCCCGTACTTCGGCAACCGGGACGTCTACCATGACCCCATCCAGGGAGATCTCATGGACAGGGCGCTCCAGCTGGAGCTGGACCGCAGAGAGCAACTGGCCCTGGGCGGCTTGGAGACTCTTCGCCCGTTTATGGTGAACGCAGAGGACAACGTGGACGTGGGCTTCATATCCTCGGCCACCATGTGCGAGTGGCGCCAGTGGATAGAGGGCGCTCTGGACTGGAGCTTCACCTGGGACCGGCTGCGGTTCATGGCCCGGCGGGTTATTGCCAGAGGCTACGACGACCGTTCCGGCGAGCAGGCGAGAGAGATTGTGGAAGGCTTTCTGGAGTCCGTTCCCAGCGGCCTTGACAGCATATACCGGACGGTTCCCAGGGACCTGTTTGAGGACTTCAGGGAGAGAAGCATAAATGACCTGCTGGAGTTCGCCCAGGGGTATTTAGCATGAGGCTTCTTTTTGGCAAGGAGGAGGGCCGGAAGGCGCTTGACAGGGACGCCTTCCTCAAGGAGCAGGCCGCTTCGCCGGAGATAATGGATGGCATAGAACGCATCTTCGGCCGGCCCCTGACCCCTGAAGAAGCGGTCGCTCAGATAATCGACCGGGTCTCCGCGCTGGGCGACGAGGCCGTTAGAGATTACACCAAGCGCATAGACGGAGTAGACCTCACCGACTTTGAGCTGAGCAGCGCAGACGTGTCGCGGGCCGCGTCCGAAACGCCCGCCGAGATCTACGAAGCCCTGCGCCGCGCCTCCGGCCGCGTCAGACAGTTCCACGCGGCCACGCTGCCACGCCCCTGGATGGACATGGAAAACGGCTTTGGCGAGGTCATCACACCCGTAGATCGGGTGGGAATATACATCCCCGGAGGGCGCGCCGCGTACCCTTCCACCGTTCTTATGACCGCCATACCAGCTAGAGTGGCCGGAGCCAGGGAGATAGTCCTTGCAACACCGCCTCGCGGCGACCAGGGGCCCTCTCACGCCGTCATGGCCGCGGCGCGGGTGGCCGGGGTGAGCAGGGTATTCCAGGTTGGAGGGGCGCAGGCCATTGCGGCAATGGCGTATGGCACTCAGACCATCCCAAAGGTGGACATGATATGCGGCCCCGGCAACATATTCGTGACCCTGGCCAAGAAGATGGTCTATGGCCAGGTCGGCATAGACGGCCTGGAAGGCCCCACGGAGACCCTGATCATCGCAGACGAGACCGCCAACCCAGTCCTCTGCGCCGCCGACCTGCTGGGCCAGGCGGAGCATGACCTGCTGGCTACCCCTGTCCTTGTCACAACCTCCAGGAGCCTGATTCCTCCCGTACAGGAAGAGATCAGGAAGCAGTTGAACGGCCTTGCGCGCAGGGACACGGCTTCGTCATCCATAGAGAGACGCGGGTTGCTCATAGTGGTGGATACCCTGGATGAGGCCCTTGATCTTGCCAACGACTACGCCCCTGAGCACCTCTGCCTCATGATCAAGGACCCCTGGGGCGCAGTGGGCAAGGTGCGCCATACGGGTGGCATATTCCTTGGAGACCACTCCCCGGAGGTCATGGGCGACTATGTTGCAGGGCCCAGCCACGTTATGCCCACCGGCGGCACTGCTCGCTTCAGCTCCTGCCTGGGAGTAACCCAGTTCCTCAAGAGGACGCCCGTGGTGGCCCTTGACCCCGGCACAGCCCTGAGCTTCACCAAGACCGCCGCCATACTGGCTCGCGCCGAGGGGTTCGATGCCCACGCCCGCTCCGTAGAGCTTAGGGTGGAGACCCAGAGCCGACTACAGGACGACCCACACCCACCGAGAGGCGCCTGACTCTCCTAAAGGAACACATGTTGGATATATCCAAGCTCTTCCGAAAGGACCTGAGAAGCCTGCGGCCCTACGAGGCCGTGGACTCACCTGCGGCCCTGTCCGAGGTCTCCGGCATACCCACCGAGAACATCATCAAGCTCAACGCCAACGAGAACCCCTACGGCCCATCGCCTCACGCCCTGGTGGCGCTGGGGCGCTACCGCGGCTATCACATCTACCCGGACGCTCACCAGACAGCTCCCAGGAAGGCTTTGGAGAAGTACACCGGCATATCCGCAGAGCACATACTGGTTGGAGCGGGCGCAGACGAGCTGATAGACCTGGTTCTGAGAGCCACCCTGGAACCCGCAGACAGGGTTATCAGTTGCCCGCCCACCTTTGGCATGTACTCCTTCAGCACCCACGTCAACGGCGGAATGCTTATCAACGTACCCAGGGACAATGACTTCCAGGTTGACATCCCCGGAATCAAGGCTGAGATGGGGACCATGGTCAAGGTCATCTTCCTGACCTCTCCCAACAACCCATCCGGGAACTGCATCACGGAGGAAGATGTCTTGAGCCTGCTGGAAGAGGACATCCTCCTGGTGATAGACGAGACCTACTTTGAGTTCAGCGGACAGACGTTTGCCCACCTTGTCCCGGCACACTCCAACCTGGTGGTGCTGCGTTCCCTGAGCAAGTGGGCCGGGTTGGCCGGCCTTCGCATAGGGTATGGCATTATGGCCTCCAACCTTCTGGAGCTCCTCATGGACATCAAGCAGCCTTACAACATCAACGCCGCGGCGGAGGTGGCCCTCATAGCCTCTCTCAACCACCGGGCCTACCTCATGCGCAACGTAAACGCCGTGGTGCAGGAGCGAGAGCGCCTCTTCTCCATGCTGACCCACATCCAGGGCATAGACCCACGGCCGTCCCAGGGGAACTTCCTCCTCTGCAGCATAGCCGACGGAAAGGCGACTCAGGTGTTTCAGGCTCTGGCGCGCAGAGGTATTTTTGTGCGATACTTCAACGCGCCCAGGCTGAGAGACTCGCTGCGAATATCCGTGGGAAGGCCGGAACACACCGACGCCTTGGTGGAAGCCCTGGAGGATATCTTCCAGGAGTTGTAGAAGCCCCGCCGTACTTCAAGGCGCGTATCCCGGCGCCCACAGAAACGCAGCGCTTTCAATACACCAACGTAACCACAAATACCCCGGAGATAGACTGTGAGCAATCGCAAGGCTACCCTCAAACGAGACACCAGAGAAACCCAGGTTGAGGTGACCCTGGACCTGGACGGCGTCGGCAAGGCCTCCGTGGACACACCCAACGGAATGTTGAACCACCTGCTGGAGCAGTTGTCTCGTCACGGCCTCATGGACATCACCGTATCCGCTCGCGGAGACACCTCTCCCGGCTGGCACCACCTTGTGGAGGACGTGGGCATTGTGCTGGGACAGGCCCTGCATCAGGCCGTAGGGGAGGGGAGAGGTATCCTGCGCATGGGCCACGTTATGGCGCCCCTGGACGAGACCCTGGCCCTGGTGGCCCTGGACCTGGGAGGAAGACCCTACGCGGTGGTTAACGTGGCTTTTGACGACCCACTGATAGGCGACCTGCCCTCAGACCTGGTACGCCACTTCCTGGAGGTCCTGGCCCTGGAGGGACGCTTCAACCTGCACTGCCGGATACTCGCCGGAGGCAACGACCACCACAAGGCGGAGGCCTTGTTCAAAGCCCTTGCCAGAGCGCTGCGCCAAGCCCTTGCCGTAGACCCCAGGGCGGCCGGCGAAGTGCCAAGCACCAAGGGCACCATAAGCGACTAGGGGATCACGCTCGCGGGAGCAAGCGCCCAAAGCCTTACCCGGCTATCTCCTCCACGTCGTACCTGTAGCTCTCTATAACCGGGTTGGCCAGCAGCTTCTGGCACATCTGCTCCACCATCGCCTCCGCTCCGGAACGCTCCGCTCCGGCCAGCCTTACCTCCAGGTACTTGCCTGCGCGGACCTCCTCAGCCTGGTCAAACCCCAGGCTCTTCAACCCGCCAAGGATGGTCATGCCCTGTGGATCGTTCACCGTGGGCTTCAGAGTAACGTAGACTCTGGCTAGAAACATTCGCGCTCCTAACGGAAGGGAGACGGCCCGTTGCCAAGGTGTCTCAGGATGAAGTCGTCGATCCTTGCGTCGTCAAAGTTCTCCATTGTGTCAATCCAGCCCCAGGCGGTCAGGGCTATGGCGGAGTCCATGTCCGGATACGGAGCCAGCGCCACACCCTCCGGATAGCGGTTTACCACGTTGTCAGTTGCTCCATCAGCCCCGGGCATTCATCGGCGCAGTTGTACTGCACCATGACCCCGCCGCGCTCCAGGTAGGATACCTGCTCCTCATTCTCCACGGGCGCGTCCCGGGCTCCCCATTCGACGTCCTCCAGGGATACATCGTAGCGCCAACCGGAGCTAGGCGGAGAGGTGTTGTAGGCCGGATGAGGCGCGCCCGCCTCCACAACCTCGTTCGCCTGTACGTTGACTTGAACGCCCTGATCCGCGGAAGTGGCGGGGTTGAATCCCACATTGCCCAGCGAACCGGGTATCACCAGAGACAGCACTATGAGCAGGAATACAAACCCAACAAAGCCGCCAATAACCCACCGCTTGACCCGTTGGCGGACGTTTATCTTTGAACGCCGGGCCTCCCGCTTCTCGGCGCGCTCGTGGGCCTTTTGCCTGCGCTCCCGCTGCCTGGCCGCCATCAGACCCCCGCCTCCACGGCGTCCACCCATCCCTGGCCGGTGATGCGCTCGTACGCCTCTATGTAACGGGTACGAGTTCTTTCCACCACATCAGGGGGCAGCGCAGGCGCGGGGGGTTCACGGTCCCACCCACTGGCGGACAGCCAGTCCCGCACGTACTGTTTATCGAAGTTGGGTTGGGACATGCCGGGCCGGTACAGGGCGGCGTCCCAGAAGCGGCTGGAGTCCGGCGTGAGGAGCTCGTCTATCAGGATAAGCTCGCCATTCAGCATCCCGAACTCCATCTTGGTGTCGGCGATGATAATGCCCTTGGCCGCAGCGTCATCCCGGGCGAACTCGTACACTTGGCGGCTGACCTGCTCAAGCCTGGCAGCCATATCGCCGCCCACCATGTCGCGCACGTCCTGAAGGCTCATGGGCATGTCGTGTCCGGTCTCGGCCTTGGTCGTCGGAGTGAACAGCGGCTCAGGGAAGAGGTCGCCCTCCAGCATCCCTGCCGGCATAGCCGCGCCTCCGACTGTGCCGCCGGCCCCGTACTCCGCCCAAGCGGAGCCTGTGATATACCCGCGCACAACGCACTCTATGTCGATACGCTCCGCCCTTAGCGCCACCATAGCCCTCGCAGCGGTATCCGGCGAGACCATGTCCAACAGCGGCGAGCTGATTGACATGGCCGAGAGCTTCTCCGTCTCGTTTCCCATCGCCGCCAGGTGGTTGGGCACAATGTGGCCGGTCTTCTCAAACCAGTACGCTGAAAGGCGGGACAGCACCATGCCCTTTTGGGGTATGGCCGTGGGCAGCGCCACGTCGAACGCCGAGATGCGGTCCGTGGCTACCATAAACAGGTAGCCGTTGCCAAGGTCGTAGGTGTCCCGCACCTTGCCGCGGTGCAGGGGAGTGGGTAAGCCGTTGTCTCCAATGATTTCCTGTGACATTTCGCTCCATTACTCCGTCAGCCGTCCAGGCCCAGCCGCATAAAAGAGTCTTCCACGAATCTCATATAGTAGTTGTAGTCGAAAATGGACTCCAAGGCGTCTCCTGGCAGACGCTTCGTCACCTCCGGCTCATCCCTGAGAAGCTGCCGGAAGTCTGCCGACTCATCCCAGGATCGCATAGCGCACGCCTGCACTATCTCGTAAGACCTCTCCCGGCTTAGCCCGCTCCCCAGCAGCGCTATCAGGACGCGCTGTGAGAACACCAGGCCCCTGGTCAGCTCGATATTGCGCCACATCCTCTCCGTGTACACCCTCAGCCCGTCCATGACGCCTGTGAAGATGTCAAGAATGTAGTCCAGGGCCATGCAGGAGTCGGGGAGAATGATGCGCTCTGCGGAGGAGTGGCTAATGTCCCTCTCGTGCCACAGGGCAACGTTCTCCAAGGCCGTCACAGAGTGGCCCCTGATGAGACGGGCCAGACCGCATACCCTCTCCGAAAGCTCCGGGTTCTTCTTGTGGGGCATGGCGGACGAGCCGGTCTGGCCTTGGCCAAAAGGCTCCTCGACCTCCCGCACCTCCGTGCGTTGCAGCCCCCTTATTTCCGTGGCGAACTTCTCCAGGGACGCCGCAATCAGCGCCAGAGTGGTGACGAACTGGGCATGGCGGTCACGCTGCACCACCTGGTTGGAGACCGGGGCAGGGGATATCCCGAACTGGGCGCATACCCGCTCCTCTATCTGAGGCGGGACGGTGGCATAAGTGCCCACCACGCCCGAGACCTTGCCCACCGCCACAGTCTCCCGTGCCTCCTCCAGACGATGCCGCTGACGGCGCATCTCGTCCCACCACAGGGCCAGCTTCAGCCCGAAGGTGGTAGGCTCGGCGTGGACGCCGTGGGTGCGGCCCATGATTGGGGTGTTCTTGTGCTCCACGGCGCGCCTTTTGAGGACAAGCATGAGGCGGTCGACGTCCTCAAGCAGGATGTCGGCGGCCTCCACCAGTTGCAGGCTTTGAGCCGTGTCCTGCACGTCGTGGGACGTCAAGCCCATGTGCAGCCAGCGTCCCTCATCTCCCAGCCCTGCCGTAACCGATTGCAGGAAGGCGGTCATATCGTGTCGCGTGCGCTGGAACACCTCTTGCTGTCGGACGGGGTCGTACCGCGCCGTCCGCAGCTTCACCATGTCATCCGGTGGTATGACCCCATCCTCCGCCCATGCCTCACAGACGGCCAACTCAACCTGAAGCCACTTGTCGTTCTTGTTCTCGTCCGACCACACCTGCTTCATGGCGGGCCGAGCGTACCTATCTATCACCATTCACCTCTGGAGAGTAGCTTAACAGTCGCACGGAGAATCATACCCTGTCTCTTTCTGAGGAACAAGAGTATTGTACCAAAGAAGTCGGTCTTGGTCTGCTTCCTGTGGTTGTCATTCGGCTGCCGTCACCTCATCCAGAAACGGCCTCAGCGCCATCAGCCCCTTGTCCAACGCCGTGACCCTCCAACTGCCGTCTGCGCGCCGCCACAGGGTGAAGGCCAACCGCTCCTCCAGCGTCGGCGCGTCCCCGCGCTCGATTGCCAGATCGACTTCCACCGTGGCTACGTTGGCCTCGCCGACGTTCTCTGTGACGTTGGCAATGCCGTCCCGGATGTCGTAGTAGACCAAGCCGCTCCGCTCCCAGGTGAGACGCTCGCCGGCCATGCTCAGGGCCTCCGTCAAGCCCTCGGCAAGCTCCAGACGGCCGTCCAGCCGTGTACTCTGCTGCGCAGGGTCCAGATCGACCGGGGCGGGGCCAAGCTCGGACAACTCCCACATCTCCAGGGCCTGCCGGACATCCCCGCGCTTGGTCTCTGAGAGGTAGGCGTCCACAACATCCTCCGGCGCCTCTGAGCTTCCGCATGCCCCCAGCAATAGGGCAAGCGCGACCGCCGCAAGGAGAGCGATGGGGGCGCGGCTAGCCCGCGGCCAGACGTTCCCGGTACGCTTCATAGGACTTTCTTATGTCCTCATGCTTCAGACCGAGGATGGACGCGGCCAGGTATGCGGCGTTGCGCGCTCCCCAAGACCCGATGGATACGCAAGCCACGGGCACTCCGGGCGGCATCTGGACAATGGCGTGAAGGGCGTCTGCGCCCCCCAGCGCGCTGGAGGTCAGGGGTATGCCAATGACGGGAATGGTGGTCCAGGAGGCCATAACCCCAGGCAGCGCGGCAGAGCCTCCGGCCGCCGCTATAATAACCTCAAGTCCTCGCTCTATTGCGCCCTTTGCGTACTCCCTGGCCCGCTCCGGGGAGCGGTGCGCCGATATGACTGATACCTCGTGAGAGACCCCCATCTCTTCCAGCACGCTCACGGTGTCCTGTACCACCGGCTCATCCGACCGGCTGCCTACGACTACGCCTACCAACGGCATTACTCAACTCCTGTTCTCGCGGCAATGTCTCTTCGATAGAAGCCGCCCGTAAAGCCTATCTTCTCTATGCTTACGTAGGCCCGCTTGCTGGCATTAGCCAGGCTGGAGCCTCTACCCACTACCGTCAGCGTCCGGCCGCCGGCCGTTATGACTGCCTTGCCGTCATCGGAAGACCGGGCGCCGGCGTGAAACACCTCTGCCGTCTCCTGGGCTTGGGAAAGCCCTGATATGGGGAACCCCGTTTCATAGCTGCCGGGATACCCGCCGGAGGCCATCACCACCCCCACGCAGGCATCGCTGCTCCACTCTATGGCCGTCTCGCTCAACCGACCCTCAAGTACGGCGACGAGTATCTCCACCAGGTCAGACGACAGGCGCGGCATGATGACCTGCGTCTCCGGGTCACCCAAGCGGCAATTGAACTCTATGACCTTGGGGCCGTCCTCAGTCAGCATCAGGCCGCCGTAGAGGATGCCCCGGTAAGGGCAGCCCTCCCGGGCCAGGGCGCGAGCCGTTGGCGCCATTATGGTATAGCGTATCTCCCGCTCAAGATCGGAATTCCAGAACTCTGGTGGGCTGTAGGCGCCCATGCCGCCGGTGTTGGGGCCGAGGTCGCCGTCGTAGGCGCGCTTGTAGTCGCAGGCTGCGACCACTGGGGAGACCGTCTCGCCGTCCACGAACGCGAACACGCTCACCTCTCTACCTGTGAGACACTCCTCCACAAGAACGCGGTCACCAGATGGGCCATAGACCCGCTCCACCATGCACTCACGCAGGGCCTTGATAGCCTCCTCCTCGGTCCCTGCCACGGTCACGCCTTTTCCCGCGGCCAGGCCGTCCGCCTTCACCACCAGGGGATAGGGATGCATCCTGACAAAGCGTTCGGCCTCCTCGTAGGAATCGAAGACTTTCGCGCTTCCAGTTGGGATGAAGTACTTGGCCATCAGCTCCTTGGCGAATACCTTGCTGCTCTCGATGCGGGCCGCGGCTTGTGTGGGGCCGAAGATGGAAATACCGGCGACCTGGAAGTGGTCGACGATGCCCCCCGCCAGGGGAATCTCCGGCCCCACGACCGTCAGATCCACGCCATGCCGCCGCGCCGCCTGCGCCAGCCCCTCCAGGTCCGTGTCAGCAATAGGGAGGTTGGTCGCGATGGCCGCAGTACCGGCGTTTCCGGGCGCAACGTACAGCGCATCCACCAGTTGGCTTTGGCGTATCTTCCAGGCAATTGCGTGCTCACGGGCTCCGCCTCCCACCACCAAGACCCTCATCTCGCCCTCCCGGCGGCCCGTTTGCCCTTGGGCGGCGTCCTCTGGACGTACTCAAAGGCCGTCGAGAGCCAGGGCAGCAGCGCATCCACACCATTGTCGTCTCCGGCAATGAACTCCACCCATTCGCCGAAGGGACGTCCGGGAGTAGGGGAGAAGGGCCGAGCGATATGGCCGTCCAATACCTGCGTCCGCTCCGGGTCCGGCAGCTTGGCAGCCACGACGCCCTTGTGGAAGACGGCGAAAAGCCTGTCGCCCACAAAGTACCCGTTGCCCCCGAACATCCTGCGCGCCGATACGTCCTGCCAGGGCAGTAGCAGGGCGTCCAGGTCGGCCTGTGTTGCAGCCTCAAGAGTCATGCGCGATACTCCAATTTTGGCGTTGCGCTTAGCTTCACTGGGCCTATCCGGCCCCCGGGTTTCAGGCAACTTTCCAAGTGGGATTATATCACAGGCCGGCTCTGAGAAATCCCCCAGCAGGGCATGGGGACGAATCAAATCCGCTTACGCCCACCGAAAGGCTCTGAGCCTGCCACGTACTTGATACGGGGGTGAGCGGCCCTACAGTGTAGGCCGTCAGCGATAATGGGACACAAAATGAGGTAGGAAAAGCCGAAAGGTTGGAGGTGGGGTCGGCTCCCTGGATGAGGTAGAGTACTTCATAGAGAGGAGCAGAGATGTCCCAGACAGTAACAGCTAAGGCAGAGGCCGCAGAGGAGCGGACGGAGGAGACCAGGTCCTTCGTGCGCACGGTGAAGGCTGCCAGTCGGCGCAAGTACACGCCGGAGTAGAAGATCCGCATCGTGCTGGAGGGGTTCCGGAGGGAGGTCACAGTGAGTGACCTGTGCAGGCGGGAGGGGATCAAGCCCCACTCCTACTATGCGTGGACGAAGGAGTTCATGGAGGCGGGGAAGGAACGACTGACCCGGGACGCGGTGCGGGACGCCACTCAGCAAGAGGTACAGCAGCTGAAACGGGAGAACGGGGAACTCAAGCAGTTGGTGGCGGAGGTGTCCCTGAAGGGCTACCGTCTCAAAAAAACGGTCATACCGATACCCCACGACGCCACAGGTATCAACGGATGAGCGCTTTGGAGAAGACAGAGGCGCTTGCCAGGGTGACTTCCTCCGGTCTCCCCACGCGGAAGGCGCTCGGTGAGCTTGGAGTCCCCAAGAGCACATACTACCGGTGGCTAAGGCGAAAGGACCAGCGAGGGCTAGAGGGTGATACAGGAGGAGGCAAGCCCCCATGGAACAGACTTACTTCCCGGGAAGTCGACAACGTTCTGTCGGCGGCCAGGGAGATGCCGGAGCTGAGTTTCCCGCAACTCGCGGCATGGGTCACCGACAACATGAGCTTCTCTGTCTCAGAGTCTACGGCCTACCGCATCCTTCGGAGGGAAGGCCTGATGAAGAGGCCTGAGATGCGACTGGCTGCGGGCAAGGAGTACCACCGAAACACTGCAGGTCCCCACCAGATTTGGGCCACAGACGCCTCCTACTTCAGGGTGGTGGGCTGGGGCTACTACTACCTGGTCACCGTCATGGACGACTACTCCCGTTTCATACTGGCTTACAGGCTTCAGCGGGATATGACCTCCGACTCCTTCATAGAGGTGGTCCAGGATGCGGTGGATAGAGCAGGCATGGACCAAGTCCCGATAACGGACAGGACCAGGCTGCTGAGCGACAACGGCCCGGGCTATGTGTCCAGGGCCTTCAGGGACTACCTGGGCATGGTGGGCATTAGGCACATCCTGGCAGCCCCTTTCCATCCTCAGACCAACGGGAAGCTGGAGCGTTACCACCAGACCCTCAAGCGGGACGTGAACCAGCTGCCGTATGAGCTGCCCTCAGACCTGGAGGCGGACATCGCAGCCTTCGTTAGCTACTACAACTACAGGCGCTGTCACAAAGCCTTGGGCAACGTGCACCCTCCGGATGTGCTGAGGGGCAGGCGTGAAGACATACTGCGACGGAGAAGGGAGGTGAAGGCTCAAACAATCGAACAGCGAAGACAGCACAACAGGGCCCTCAGGGAGTTCGCCACGCCTCAAAACAACCCCTGATCTCTCGGGTCCCAAAGTGTGCCATTTTTGCTGGTTGCCAACAGGCAAGACCATGTGCTCTCACCGATTGCTAAGCAACGGGTCTTATGGCGCCTCGGACTGCAAGCACCGACACGGCCAGCAGCGCGAGGGCAGACGGCAGGTAGAGCGGGCCCATGGCATGGGACGCACTTCCCAATAGCATCCCGACGGTTCCAAGCCAAAGGCTGCCAATTCCAAAGGTCCGGAGCATACTGTCGTGACACTGTGCGAGCCTGTAGCCGACGACCGCGATGGCCAGTAGGACGAGGGGGATCAGGATCAGAGGTGCAGTGGAGTTGATGGCGTCGATGAATGCCACCCCTCTGTTCCGAGGCCAGTAGCGAGCATTCACGATGAACGCGATGGCGCCGCCAAGAGTCAGGAACGCCGCTAGAATCAGCAGCATATCTGAGATGTTTCGCCTCGTAGCAAGCATTATGCGCTCACCTCCAGCTAGGCATCAGAGAATCATGTGGCCAGTCACCGAATGTCGCGGATTCACCGCTCCCTCCACCATGATACCACCCTTTGCTCGTCACAGTCATAGTGGTCGTCTTATCAGTACAAGCGCCGAAGCTCCAGTCCCATGACCCTGACATTAGTGACACAGTGTAGTCGCAATCGCCCTCAGAGTTGCAGAATGCGTCGGAGTCTGTGTAGTCAATGTTGACTTCTGTCGCCTCCCAGTTTGCATCGTTGTCATGAGCTGAGGCCCCGGCCCAGCCGTTATCACCGATGGTGTCATCCTCCCACCATGCGTAAGGGTTCTCATAATAATAACGCGTATTGCCAACAAGTTTCGCGACATCCCCAAAAGGCAGGTCTTGGATCGTACGGGAGTTGTGGACATAGTAATAATCGCTCGGGCCGTTCACTGACCGGTGTATCACCCTCGGTGTATTGCTATGAGGCGAAGCGGGGTAATGCAGGGTAATGATGATGAACTGCGCACTAGGATGCGTGAGCTGGCTGGGGAGAGGAAGCGGTTTGGCAGTCCCAGGCTGCACATCATGCTCAAGAGGGAAGGATTGGTAGTCAACCACAAGCGGACCGAGCGTATCTACAGGGAGGAGGGGCTCGGCCTACGGAAAAAGAGGCGTCGTAAGGGCGCGGCAGGAGCCAGGGTGATCATTCCTGCTCCCGAACGGCCTAACCAGAAGTGGTCCATGGACTTCGTTAGTGACATCACCGTCACGGGGCGACGCTTCCGAGCTTTGACGATCGTGGATGACTACTCGCGGGAGTGTCCTGCCATTGAGGTGGATACCTCCCTGGGCGGCGTCAGAGTAGTCGGCGTCCTGGAGAGGCTGGCGGAGACAAGAGGGCTGCCTGAAGTCATTACCGTGGATAACGGTCCTGAGTTCGCAGGCAAGGCCATGGATGAATGGGCGTACCATAGGGGCGTCAAGCTAAACTTCATACGTCCCGCCAAGCCGGTGGAGAATGCCTTCGCCGAGAGCTTCAACGGACGGCTGCGTGACGAATGTCTGAATATCAACTGGTTCATGAGCATCAAACATGCCAAGGAGGTCATCGAGAGCTGGCGGCAGGACTACAGTGAGGTCAGACCACACAGCTCGTTGAAAGGCAGGTCGCCAAAGGAGTGTGCTCACCGCTACCTCCACTCTACTAACCTCTGATACTAATAACGGGGTAGGGTCACTGATATAGTATCCAACACCCTCTGAAGGCGCTCTTTTCCGCGGGTTTTACTCTGTTTTGGCATAAGGTTGACTCACGTAGACTAATTTTAACAATCGGCAATTGTCTTGACTAGGGGTAGTCGCGAACTTTAACCGCAATAGGCGCTGATAAACCGCTCGCTCACGCCCTTCGACTGTGCTCAGGGTGAGCGGGAAAGTAGGCGACTTATATCGGGCAGGCCGCGCCTTGTATACCTACCGCCCCCCGAACAGGTCCTCTGCGTCACGTTCCATCTCCCGCCGCAGGTCTGACTCCTCGCGGAAGCCCAGCTCACGGTAGGACTCGTTGGTGCCGTAGTCGCGCACCCGCACCACAATTGGCATAGGCACGGAGTGGCCGAATATCAGCGACTGCTGCTTGCTGTCCAGCTTGCTCAGCACCGACCGCAGCTCCCTGGCCCCGGACACGCCCGCCGTCACCGCGTCCACGTCCCGCTCGTTGTCCAGCAGACAGGACAGCTTCGTCCCAAGCTGGCTCATCACCTCGTCCTCGATACCGCTGGGCCGCTGGTCGACAATCAGCAGCGTCACGTTGTACTTCCGCATCTCCCGCGCAATGTTGCCGAAGATGGTCTGGGACGCAACGCCGGGGCTGAGGAACCTGTGCGCCTCCTCTATCGTAATCACAAGCGGTCGAGGCTCACGCGACGCATCGCCCATCGCCTCCTCCTTGCGCTTCACGTACCGGTCGTGGATGCGGCGCGTCAGCAGGTTGGCAACCAGCATGTAGGCCGAAAGCTCGTGCCTGTATCGCCCG
Source organism: Dehalococcoidia bacterium (assembly GCA_965247645.1). Lineage (GTDB taxonomy): Bacteria > Chloroflexota > Dehalococcoidia > Lucifugimonadales > UBA2985 > JAPPHY01. The sequence continues at coordinate 155,687 of OZ252024.1, read as the reverse complement.
AACTCCAGCACAACGTGTATGCCCCTGTCCAGATAGCGCAGTATCTCCTCAACCGACTCCTCAGACTCACGCTCCGTGACGAAATGGAAGCGCCGGAGCCTGCCCAGCCGGTTGTGAAGAGTGGAGAGAGCCCGCTCGTTGACGTTGATGACGCCTGCCAGGTCTCGCAGTTCCTGGCCGTTCAGGGCCAGGAACTCCCGCAGCCATCGCTCCTGCCCAAAGTATCCCGCCAGGTTGTGGGCTGCGTCCGCGGCCACATCCGACAGGCCAAGGGTCTCCCGCAGCAGGTCGACGTCCTCCGGCTCTATCTGGTTGTAGCCCACGCGCATCAGGTAGTCGGGGGAGACGCCGCGCCTGCGGCTGTGCTCATCGTCCAGGGAGAAAACGGCCACTTGGGACGGGAAAAGCTGCTTGATTCCCTTGACCATGCCCGCGCCCTCGGACGTGCCCATCCAGCCGTACTCGCTCTCCATGTCGAACACCAGGTTCACGGCAGCGCTCTTCTGGAGGATGCCCACCAGCAGCAGCCGGGTGAGGAAGCTCTTTCCGGTGCCGCTCTTGCCGAACACGCCGTTGGAGCGCTTGACGAACTCCTCCAGGTCCAGGCACACCCTGGTCTCCATGTCCAGGGGGTTGCCCACCCAGAAGTGGCGCCCGTCCTCCGCTCCAAAGACCATTTGTATGTCCTCCTCAGAGGCCAGATGCACGGGCGAGAAGTGGGCCGGCACCGTCTTGGCGGGCCTTGGGCCTTCCACCGAAGCCAACGCCCCCTCAAGGGCCAGCATCGGCAGCACGCGCAGGGTGGCGTAGGAGACGGCGCCGGACACCACCTGGGCAACTATCGGGTTGGACAAGTCTGGCGGGTTGCCTCTGAGGGACTCGTCGGAGGACTCCAGGACCACATCTGTGATTATGCCGAAGAACCGGCGGCTCTTTCCGTGGAGCACAACGTGCTGCCCCAGGGCCATGTCCTCCACCGAGGTCTGAGGATCCAGGCGCACATCAACGCCCCGGCTGAGGGAGCCTCCCACCAGAACGCCAAGGTACTTGCCCTGCCGCGAGTCCGTCATCGCACGGCCCTCTGTAGAATGGCCTCCACTCGCCGGAACTCACCGGGGAGGAGACCCATCAGCTGCTTGCCGGCCTCCACCAGGAAGCCGTTGGCGTCCGCCTGGGCCGCCGCGGCCAGGCTCAGGCACGCCGCCGTCACCTCCTCCAGCGCCGGTATGCTCGACGTAGCCAGGGGACGCAGGAAGGCGGGGTTCGCGGTGAACCGCCGAACTTCATCGGGGCCGCAGGCGTAGACGAAGGCGTAGATGGGAGGGGGCGCAGGCGGCAGGTAGTAGCGGGGTGTCCCATCCGGGCTGTGGCCTACCACGACGGCCTGAAAGTCCGTGCGCAGCAGCTGGGAAAGCTGGGGATTGCTCAGGTAGACGTCTTCCTCCGATGCTTCTTCCGCGCCGCGGGCTACGGGCTTGCGGGAGGCGTCTATGCCCTGGGTTGCAACGTGGTGTACCACCCCGTAGGCGGGGTAGGGCCCCCCCGTGCGTATCAACGCGCCCAAGGGAGGCGCTTCGTACAGCCGGTAGCACTGGGTGGTAAAGCCCGTTGTGGAGGTCTCAACAACCTCACCAAGGCGGGGCGCGCTCTCTAAAGCCATTTCAGCCTCTTGGAAGCATTCTTGCCGGAGGTGTACACCGGCAGGCGCCGCCGCCGGAGGGCGTCCTCTACTATCAGCCGAAACTCCTCACGGTTTCCCACCGTCACCACTGCCTGCTCGTGGGCCTCCGATATGGCGACCGGGTAGCCGTGCCCCTTCCGGCACTGGTCGACCAGCAGGGCGTGGGTCATCTCCAGCAAGTCGCGGTCCTCAGCGACCCACTCCGGCACCTCCACACGCGCCAGCTCCGCGCCGACGTTCAGGTAGAAGAAGCGTACCTGGTGTCCTTCGTAGTACTGCTCCACAATCGAGGACGCGCTGGCGAAAAGATCTGAACGCTCCTTCTCCGCCATCAACGCCCCAAACAGGTCCCTGTCCATGACGCCTGACACTCCGTCGCAGGGGCGCCGCCCAGGGCGCAGCGTCCGGCAGTGCATGTCGCAGTTGGCCGCATCGTAGTGGCACAGGCTGGGGTCCAGGCGCAGGGCATTGACCACCTCGGCGCTGCGCGGGAGGCTGACGTACGCGGCCAGGGCCAGGGGCCTGGAGCGCGCCATCTCCCGCAGCTCGTCCAGGGCCGGCAGGAACATGTCCTCAAGCAGCGCCTTACGAACGAAGTCCGGGTGCGCCTGTCCCGCCAGTCCCCACAGCACAAGGGAGCCGTCCACAAGGGCGATGGTCGGGATCTCCGGGTCTGACTGCCTGGCGAGGGCTGCAAGGGCCCGCAGCTCCTCAACGGCGCGCATTGCTCCCAGAAGTGGCCCTTCCAGGGGTCGGGAGCGGCTGCCGCCCTCCGGGTCAAAGACGTGCAGGCTGTCGTCGTCCGCGTAGAGCCGGGGTTCACTGTCCAGCCATGCGCCGGGGTTGTCGCCGTAGCGGATGCGCACCCTGCCGATGTTTATGAGGAAGCACTGGATGGGCAGGTGCCTGTCCACGTCTATGTGGGAGCCGTCCACGGCCAGCGCGGTGTAGCCTGAGGGCGGGGCAGGGGAGGGGTGTCGCCCCGACAGCGACCCCGTGAGACCGGGAATGAGGAAAGTGGCTCTGCTCAGTTGTCGTTTCTCCTCCAGCGCATCGGGCTCAGCCGTGGAGAGGACGCTGAGGGCGCGCTCCAGCCGATGGGCGCGATCGGCTGCCTGGCCGTCCAGGCGGGACGCGGCCTCTTGTATCTGGCCGGCGACTTTATGCAGGTCAAGGGACATGGGTCACCCTTGGAACCACTATGGCCTTGCGGAGCCGTATACCGGCGATGAAAGTGAGGGCTAGGCCCGTCATCCCCTCCTGGATGCCCGCTTTCGCGAGCATGACGAAGACGCGCCCCCCTGAGTCATTCCTGCGAAAGCAGGAATCCACAGAGGTAGGGGGCAATGGGGCCGCCATTCCCGAAGGATATATTGTCATAGCAATGCCCGCTATCTCAGCACCCGGTCGTCGCCGACGCGACGGGTGACGCGCTGCTGGTCCAGGTACTCCAACAGCGACAGAGCGTACTTGCGGCTGGTCCGGAACCGGTCCCGTACCTGCCCCACGTTTATCTTGCCCTGCTCTCGGATGGTGGACACAATGCCCTCCACCATCTCCCGGTAGGCGTCCGCATCGTATACCACAGACTCATTGATCCTAACCACGCGGCCTTCGTCCACCAGCAGGTTCAGGAGATCGTCCGCCAAGCCCGCGTCCGTGGGGGGGGAGTAGGGGTTGGAGCGCAGGGAGGCCACGTACTCCTCAATGCGGGACTGCTGCCCGCCGGTCAGGACTATGCGATGTTGGGGCAGTCGCGCCAGGTTGTTCTCCTCGGATACAACGCCGTTCTCAATGAGACGGGGCAGAACAAGCGTGAACTGCTGGGTTGACAGGTTCAACCGGCTCCGCAGCTCCTCCTTGTGGATGCCGCCGCGCAGGGGATGTTCCCCGTGGTAGGCTTCCAGCGCGCCGACTACCCTGCGGCGCAGCGAGGCCCACCCCGCCGCCGAGTACACCAGGGCCCTGGGCGCACCGGCAAGGTCTCCAAGCGCCACCGCGCGCCCGTCCAAGGCCAGCCGCTCCACAAGGCCGCGGGCGTCCGAAAGCGAGAGGTTGGCGCGGTTTGCCAGCCCTTGCAGGTCGCACGGCTCGGCGGTCTGCAATGTTTGGAGGAGAGCCTCCTCCTCTGAGCCGCCCTCCAGCACCTCCAGGCGCGCCAGGGTGGGGGAGTGGCGGCGGCGGTGCCGCTTGGCGTGGGGTTCCACCACAACGCCGCCCCCAATGGTGGCGTCTGAGGAGCGTATGACAAAGTAGTCCCCTTTCACCAGCGCCAGGGGACTTTCCAGGCGCGCCTGCGCCCAGGTCTCTTCGCCGGGCAAAGCCTCGTCAGTCTCAAGGAGCCGCACCCTTGCGTTGGCCTCCTGGGAGCCGGTGTGAAAGGTGACCGGCCTGTTGTGCTTCAAGCTTCTGGGGGCGTCCGCGAGCAGCCGGAGGCGGACGTCTGTGGCGATGGTCGGCCTGAGCCAGCGGGGTGTGGTCAGCACCTCACCGCGCTGGACCTCGTCGTGGGATACGCCCGAAAGGTTCACCGCCAGCCGTCTGCCGGGCAATGCAGTCTCCATCTTCTGGCGATGGCTCTGGAGGCCCCGGATGCGTGATACTCGCCCGGACGGCAGTATCTCCACCTCCTGCCCAACGGACAGCGATCCATCTATGAGAGCGCCGGTGACCACTGTCCCAAAGCCGGGCATGGTGAAGGAACGGTCGATGGAGAGACGCGGCCTTCCCGCGTCCCTGCGGGTCTCGGTGGACTCCAGAAGCCCGTCCAGGGCCTCTAGCAGCCCCGTCAGGCCGTCTCCGGTGACTGCCGACACTCCTACCATAGGCGCGCCCTCAAGGGTGGTGTTCTTCAGTATGTCCTCAACCTCCGCCATGACCAGCTCCACAATCTCCTGGTCCACCAGGTCGTTCTTGGTGACGACCACCAGCCCACGCTTGACCCGCAGCAGGTCCAGGATAGCCAGGTGCTCCCTGGTCTGAGGCATGACTGATTCGTTGGCGGCTACCACCAGCATCGCCAGGTCTATTGCGCCGACGCCGGCCAGCATGTTCTTGATGAACCGCTCGTGTCCGGGCACGTCCACAATGCTGATCTCCCGGCCGCTGGGCAGCGTGAGCCATGCGAACCCCAACTCAATTGTGAGGCCGCGCTCCTTCTCCTCGCGCAGGCGATCGGGATCTATCCCGGTCAGAGCCTGGACAAGGGTTGACTTGCCGTGGTCTACGTGTCCTGCTGTGCCAGCAACGTACATTTGGAGGGTTCTCCGGGGGGTGATGAGAGAAGGATAGCACAAGGGCAGGGGCAGGGGCAATTTGGGTGGCTATGTCTCGACCCGTGCTGCCTCCACCGTATGCGCCACACTCCGGACCATCCGGCAGCGCGAGCCGGCGCCCACCGGAACGCTGCAACCTTAAACGAAACGCAAAAATACCTCGTTGCCCAGCGGCCGCCCCTTACTGGTGAGACGGAGCGCGCCGTCACGAAGCTCTATCAGGCCAAGCACGGTCAGATCGTCCACCTGTTTACCATACACCGAAGTAACGCTCTCGCCAAACCTGTCATAGAAGTCCTGCAGGCGCACTCCGTCGTCCAGCCTCATCCCAAGCATCATGGTCTCCGCCATCTCCAGCCGCCTGTCTATGGCCTCTACGGAGCCGACGGAGGGAATTTCGCCTATGGCCTCTGAGGACAGGGCGACGGCGGTGGCCTGTCGCTGAGCCGCCTTGCCCAGGCGGGCGATGTACTCCCGCGGCGAGGCGATGTTCCAGAACCGCCACTGCCCCAGATAGGAGTGCGCCCCCGGCCCAACCCCAAGATAGGGCCTGTTGAGCCAGTATGTCAGGTTGTGGCGGCTCTCCATGCCCGGCTTTGCCCAGTTGGAGATCTCGTAGTGGCGGTAGCCCGCCTGCGCCAGCATATCCTCCGCCAGCAGGTACATATCCGCTGCCAGATCTGGGTCGGCTTCGGGAATCTCGCCCAGCCGGGTCTGCCGCTCCATAGGCGTGCCGCCTTCCAGGGTCAGGCAGTAGAGCGACAGGTGCTCCGGCGATAGCTCAAGGGCTTGCTCCAGGGTGTCGCGCCACTGCTCCAGACTCTGATCGGCTATGCCGTACATGAAGTCCAGGCTGACGTTGTCGAAGCCGTCCCGCCGCGTCTTCCGATACGCCGCCACCGCTTCCTGCGCCGAATGCCTGCGCCCCAGGAAGCTCAGCAGGGCGTCGTCCAGGCTCTGCACACCGATGCTCAGGCGGTTGACGCCGGCCTGTCGAAGGGTTGATGCCTGCCCGTCGGTGAGGTCGCCGGGGTTGGCCTCCATCGTGACCTCGGCATCGGCAGCGATGCGGAACGCGCCGTGGACGGCCTCCAGCACGTCCGCTATGGCCTGCTGTGGCACGTAGGAGGGCGTCCCTCCCCCGAAGAAGATGGTGTTGACCTGCTGCGCGCCCAGGAGCGCGCCCCAGCAGCGTATCTCACGCTCCAACGCCCGCACGTAGCCTGGGATGAGGGACTCTATGCCGGAGTAGGTGTTGAAGTCACAGTAGGGGCACTTGGTGTGGCAGAAGGGGATGTGTACGTAGAGGCCAATCTGCCCAGGAGACGGGTGTAGCGTATCGTTTTGCTGGGTCATTGGCAGATGCTCCACGCGCTGCAAGGCCTTGCCGGACGCCGTATTGCGCCGTCAGACGTTGAACAGGAAGTTGATCACGTCGCCGTCCTGGACGGGGTATGCCTTTCCTTCCAGGCGCAGCAGTCCCTTCTTCCTTCCTTCGGCAAGGCTGCCGCACTGTATCAGATGGTCGTAGGAGATCACCTCGGCTCGGATGAAGCCTCTCTCAATGTCGGTATGAATCTTCCCGGCGGCCTTCACCGCCAGGGTGTCCCTGTCGATGGTCCAGGCCCTCACTTCGTCTGGGCCGACGGTGAAGAAGGAGGCCAGGCCCAAGAGCTGGTAGGAAGCGCGGATGGCGCGGTGGAGCCCCGGCTCCTGAAGCTCCATTGCGCTCCGAAACTCCTCGGCCTCATGCTCGTCCATCTCCGCCAGTTCCATCTCCAGCGCCCCGCAGAGGACTACAACCTCCACCCCGGGCCTGGAATACCTGGACTTCAGGTCCGCCTCTAGGGCCGACGCCTGGGGCGCGTCCTCCTCCCCGATGTTCCAGACGATGAGCATGGGCTTTGCCGTCAGGAACTGGAAGTTGTCCAGTAGCTTGGCCTCATCGACGGACAGCTGCTGCTCCCGGATGGGCGTCTCTCGCTCCAGCTCGCCCTTGATCCTGTCCAGGGTGACGTGCTCTCTCAGCCTGCGCTCCCTTTCCTGGGCTTTTGCGCCTTTCAGCTCGCCCTCCAGGCGCTCCACCCTCCGCTCCAGGATGGCCAGGTCGGCAAAGGCCAGCTCCAGGTCCATGCCGGCCAGGTCCCGGTGTGGGTCTATCGCTCCGTCAACGTGGGGCACTGTGGGGTTCTGAAAGGCTCTGACAACGTGCAGGAGGGCGTCCGTTCTCTGAAGCAGGTTGAGAAACTCTCCTGCGATTCCCTGAGACTTGGTCAGGCCCTCTGGAGTTCCGGGGAAGTCGGTGTACCTAACCTCTGCGGGCGCCGTCTTCCGTGGTCGAAACATATCTACCAAGGGCCAAAGCCTGGGATCTTCCACCTTGGCCACACCCAGGTTGGGCTTGGTGGCCGAGGCGGAAGACGGGCTTACGTCCGCGAACCCCCTGCTCAGGGCGTTGAAGACGGTGGTCTTGCCACACTTGGGCAGGCCGACAATTCCTATTTCCACTTTGCAGGCTTACTCTACTGCGTAGAGAGTGCCGTCCTTGGAGGCAAGATACATAACACCACCGGCCAGCACGGGCGCGGAGGTAAGGCTATCGGCGATTTGCAGCGCCCACTGCTCTTCGCCGCTGTCCTTGTCTATGCCGTAGAGCTTCCCCTTGCTGTCGCTGACGATGACCAGGTTCTCTACCAGAGTGGGCGTTGAGAGTTGGTCTGCTTCTGTACTGAAGATCCAGACTCTTGTGCCGTTAGTCGCATCTATGGCATGAAGCTTGCCGCCGGCGGAGGGAACATACACCTTTTCCGCATCGGCGGCCGGGGTTGTATCAATGGGGCTTCCCGTTCTGTAAACCCACTCTACGCCCTTCGGCAGCCCCGGGTGATCAATCATGCCCCAGAGCCACAGCTGCAACCTGACCCTGTACCACCTGCTGTAGAAAAGCACCTCTTTTTCCTTGATGTTCACGGACGTCACCAAGCCGTTGCGATAAGGAATGAATACGGACTCCCCGGAGATTACGGGGGAACCCATGACCAGCTGGTTGAAGCCGCGGAACGAGAACCGCCTCTTGCCAGTGTCCGTATCGTAGATGGTCACACGCCCGTCAAATGAGGATACCACCAGGAGGTCGTCCGAGAGGGCGGGAGTGTTGGCAATCCAGTCTCTGGTGGCATGAGACCATCGTTCCGCCCCGGTCAAGGCGTCCAGGGCGTAGATTCTCCCGTCCCCGGAGCCAATGTACACCACGCCGTCCTTCACCAGTGGCGAGCCGCTTGTGGGATTCTGATTGGTGACGAACTCCCACCGGGTTTCACCCGAATCGGCGTCCAGGGCCATGACCCGCTTGTTGCGGACGCCGAAGAAGACCATGCCGTCCGCAACCGCGGGCGAGGAGTCCACCGGCGCAACAGTGGGACGCTCCCATATGGCGCTGCCGGTAGCCGCGTCAAGCGCCACCACCCGGTTGTCCTGGGTTGTGAGATACAACCTTCCTTCCTTTACAGCGGGTGTGGATACTATGGGATCAGAGGTCTCAAAGGTCCACTTCACCCGGCCTGCAATAGCCGCGCTCTCCCCGGGAACCTGACCTGGACCCTCGGTTGTCCTGTATATCATTGCCCACTCACCTGGGCCGGACAGGGCGGTGATGTTGGAGGAAGTGGCAGGCAGGGGAAGGGTGATGTTCAGAAACTGGACCATCATCACGGCGCACACCGCCGCCAGGGCGGAGCCAATGAGGCCCAGCCGTACTCTGTTGGATTTCTTCCTCTGGGCCTCCCTCTCCTCCGACGTGAGTACCTCCTGGCCTTCAGCAGCCGCCACGCGGTTCAACACGCCCCAACACTCGAGGCACCAGTAGGATCCGGCTGCGTTTCTGTGTCCGCAAACCGTGCAGATGACCGGAGGGCCTGCCTCCACCGCGGGCGCCGCTTCCGCAGAGCCCATGCCGGGGAACTCGCTTTGCGCCTCCAGCGATTCCGTTATCCGGAATGGCGCCGCCGTCGGGTCCGGTATGGGCGCCGCAGCCGCCATTGCCGCAACGAAGTCACTGGGAGTCTCGTATCGCCGCTCCGGGTGGGAAGCCAGGGCCTTGAGGATAACGGCATCAAGCTGCGACGGGATATTGGGGTTCACCCGGCTGGGCAGAGGCGGGAACGAGGTAAGCTGCCTCGCCTGGACGGAGGAGCGCTCCAGAGCGTTGAATGGGACCGTGCCGGTCAGCATATCGTAGGCCAGCACTCCAATGGAGTAGACGTCGGAGAGGATGTTGGGGGCGGAGGCCTGTCCCAACTCCGGGGCCGTGTAGGTGGGCAGTGGGGTCTTGAGGGCCATTCGCATGCCGGACGGCGCGCCCTCGCCCAGCAGGGCAATGCCGAAATCGGCCAATAGTACCTGTCCCGTTTCAGGGTCCAGGAATATATTGCCCGGCTTTATGTCCCCGTGATGAATCCCCACGTCCCGCGCCGCCTCTACGGCTGCCGCCACCTGCTTCAGAATGATCATTGCCTGAGACGCCGGAATGGGATGCTGCATCCACTGCCTCAGAGTGGGCCAGGATACGTGCTGCATTGCTATCCAGTGGACGTCTCCCTCGCTCTCCTGGCCGTAGATGGGTAGAATGTTGGGGTGGCTCAACTCTGCCACCCGTTTCATCTCGCGGGAGGACCTATCCAGGAGGGCCTCGTCGGTGCACATATAGGGACGCAGCACCTTCAACGCCACAAACCCCTCCTGGTTTGGAGCCTGGGCCTTGTACACCGTAGCCAGACCGGTGCTCCCTACCTGCTCCAAGAGCAAATACCGACTGATAGTTCTCTGCATCACATCTCCAGACATCGCCAAGCTAACGTCTATGCCTACTGTATATATACGATGGATTCACGCGTTGGGTTCTCCGATTAGGGAGATTCTACCCGGGACTCCTGTGCCGGCAACCCACTACCCGGACTGCTCCTCTTTGTCGTCCAGTACCCTGTAGCTGCTGCCCTCTATGAACCCCTTGCCCTTCTCGGCAGACGGCGCCGTCCTGCCGGACGTGACCCCTGCGAGTATGCGAGACGCCATCAAGAAAAGACCCAGGAAGACTATGGCGAGCACAAGCAGGATCAACGTACGGAAGAAGAGGGCACCGGACGCGAGCGCCATCAACAAGAGCATCGCAAGTCTGTACCGAAGCGGTAAGCCCATCATTTGAACACTCGCGGGCGCAACTCGCCTTTCGCTGGTCTATCCCTAATGTTGTATTATACTTTGTACGGGCGCATTTGGAAACACATCTGTTGGGACATTCCATGCTTCACATTCTATACGGCGTTGACGACTTCTCCATACATGAGGCCCTGGAGCGCCTGAAAGCCCAGGTGGGGCCGCTTGACGTCCTGGACGCCAATGTCACCAGAGGCCACGTTTCCTCCTTTTCGCCTCAGCAGATACAGGCCCTGTGCCACACAGTGCCATTCCTAGCGTCCAAACGCCTGGTGATAGTAGACGGCCTCCTGTCCATGTTCGATGGCCGTCGGCCCTCCAGGAGAGGCCGTGGAAACCGTGACGCCTCCTCGCAGTGGCTGTCCATGGCAGAGTACGTTCCGGATATGCCCCCATCCACGGACCTTATACTGCTTGACGGCCCAATAGGGAGAGCCAACGCGATGCTGGACCGCCTATCTCCACTGGGACAGGTCAAGGAGTTTCCGGCCCTCAGAGGCGCAGGGCTGAGCCGTTGGATTCAGGACAGGGCCGCGGCAAAGGAGTGCGCCATATCAGGAGAGGGCGTGAGGCTGCTGGCTGAGCTGGTGGGCGGCAACCTGTGGACCCTCGATAGCGAGCTGGAAAAGCTGTCCCTCTACTGCGCGGGCCGCAAGGTGGAGGGAGAAGACGTGCGTCTCCTGGTGTCCTATGCCAACGAGATGAGCGTCTTCAACGCCGTTGACGCCATACTGGAGAGAAGGTACTCCGAAGCCCTGAGAACTATGAGACGCCTGATGGAGGGCGGGGCCACCGGCCCGTACATAGTGGCGATGGTGGCCCGCCAGGTGAGACTCCTGCTCCTGGCCAAGGACATGGAGGTTAGAGGGGTCCCTGTGGGCCAGATGGGGGCGCGCCTGGGTGTGCCATCGGGATGGGTTCTGAACAAGGTGAGAGAGCAGGGGAGACGTTACTCCATGGCTGCGCTGGAGTCTCTGCACAGGGGTCTGCTGGAGGCCGATCTGGCCGTCAAGACCGGTCGTATAACCGAGAACGCGGTTGGGGAGTTCCTGGTAGAGGTTTTTGCCAGGGTTCCTGGCCGGACAACCGCTTAGGGTACGTCTAAGGCCGCGTTGGGCCGGCCCTAGCCGTCAGACGAGGCTGCGCTCACCGCTCTGTCCAGTCTCATACGTGAGCCGTCCGGCAGAACCACGGAAACCCTGCCTGCCACCGCCGGGTTACGCTTCGCCCACCTCAGGATCTCCCGGACCGCAATATCCCCCTTCTGAGGATACTGCCTGGAGAAGTAGTGTGGAGCGTCAAAGTGGTCCAGCACATGCCCCGGGTTCTTGAACCTGCGTCCATCTATTTCATAGTGGTGCTTGCCCAAGATGGCCGAGATGCTCTTTCTGCCGCTGCCGGCGCCTGTATCGGCCCGGACAGGCGCAATGGGAGCAGGAGCAGGGGGGGCAGACTCCTCAGCCACGCTTTGCCTCAGCCTGGAGAGAAGACTGCGTTTCTCCTCAAGCTGGGCGTCATAACGGGCCTTATTCAACTCCAACTCCCGTATCTCCTCCTCCAACTCCTTCTCAAGCCCGCTCAGAACCATAGGTATAGCCCTCTCTCCTTGAGAGCAAGCCTCCTTAAGGCATTGCACTATAAGGCTGCTACGCTCATTACTTAAGGCATTGCCATAAGGCTACCATAAGGCAAACCTGCTGTCAATGGCCTCGCACAGGTGCGCCTTAGACTGTGCCTTATCCCGTGCCTTTAGGTGTTGCCTTAAGGCACTGGCGCGTCAAGGCGCATCAGGGTTCGGGCGCGGTTAAGGTTGAGTCAGCAAGGCAGTCCCGCGGAAAGCCTGGGTTGCCTTAATCGTCGTGCTGGATTTCGTTGTAGCAGGCCACAAAGTGCCCCGGCTCTATCTCCCTGAGAGCAGGCCTGGGGCTGAGACGGCACTCACTGGAGGCTTTGGGGCACCGTGGGAGGTACGGACACTGGTCCGGAAGGTCTATGAGGTTTGGGGATGATCCGGGTATGGGATGGAGGGCGCGCATAGGCTCATCGAGCCTGGGAATGGACTGAAGAAGCGCCCACGTATAGGGATGATAGGGACGCTGGAACAGGCTGCGGGTGTCCGCATACTCCACCACTGCGCCTGCGTACATGACGGCTACGTCCGCAGCCGCCTTGGCAATGACCCCCATATCGTGTGTGATAAGCATAATGGCGGAGCGCCTTTCCGCCTGCAAGCGCTTGAGCCTGTCAAGCACGTCTGCCTGGAGAGTAACGTCCAGGTTGGAGGTGATCTCGTCTGCAATGAGGACCCGTGGGTTCCAGGCCACAGCCATAGCAATCATCACCCGTTGGGCCTGTCCTCCGCTAAGCTGGAATGGGTACTGCTTGAGGATATTTACGGGCGAGGGTAGCTCCAGCTCCGTCAGAAGCTCCAGGGACCTCTGCCTGATCTCCTGCTTGGACATGCGTCCATGAGCCAGAAAGACCTCCTCAAGGTGAGCGCCTATGTTGAGCAACGGATTGAGGGCCGTGGCAGGCTCCTGGAATATAATGGCTATGTCCTTGCCGCGTATCGTTCTAAGCTCCTCGTTGCTTATCTCAAGGAGATTCCGGCCATCGAAGTACACCGCGCCCCGCAGCGTCCTTCCCGGGTAAGGCAATAGACGCAGAAGCGAGAGGGCGGTCACAGACTTCCCGGAGCCGCTCTCTCCCACAATCCCCAGTATGCTGTCCTCCTTCAGGGTCAGATTTACCCCGTTTACTGCCTTTACCTCACCGTCACTGGTGAAGAAAGAGGTATAGAGGTCATCTACACTGAGGATAACCGCTTTTGAGGCGATATTTGAATTGTCCGGCGTCATGCTCGTCACTTTACTCAACTCCCAGGCCCAGCGTCCAGACTACCGGCGTTGCCGTCCGCAGGACAGCCCCGGAATGGGCGCCATCCATGTCCAGAAGGTCGGCCCAAGGCCAAAGAGGCCCCTTAACGCAGAGTCTTACATCCCCATGCGGCAAAGTCAAGCGGTCAGCTGCACAATCCGCATCCTCCGGCGCAGGACAGGACATGAGAACATCGCTGCCAGTGGCCGGTTGTCCTGGCGCCCAGCCTTACAGTCCGCAGGACAGCCTCGGAATGGGCGCCATCCATGTCAGAGGTCGGCCCAAGGCCAAAGAGGCCCCTTAACGCAAAGCCTCGCATCGCCGCTCAGCAAAGCCAGGGGGAAAGCGTCGAGGTCCGCATCCTCCGGCGCTGGAGGACACGGAAACATCGCTGTCAGTGGCCGGGCGCCCGGCCTACCGGCGTTGCTGTTCGCAGGACAGCCTCGGAATAGGCGCCATCCATGCCAGAGGGTCAGCCCAAGGCCAAAGAGGCCCCTTAACGCAAAGCCCGGCATCGCCGTGCCGCAAGGCCAAGGGGAAAGCGTCGAGGTCCGCATCCTCCGGCGCTGGAGGACACGGAAACATCGCTGTCAGTGGCCGGGCGCCCGGCGTGGAACGGCAAACGAGAACATCGCTGCAAGTGACGCAAGCCCGCGTCCTCCAGCGCTGGACGACAATTGACAATACCCTTATGTTATGTCAACTAATGACACCCCTAATGCCCAAGGGTTGACATAACATATATAGGGCGAACATGGAACGCCTCCTCCCCTACAACCCCTGAATACCCCTAAGATATGGGTATGTACCCCTTGCCATCGTTCCGCTCATCCAGCGTTCCCATATAAACGTACTCGCCATCCGGCGTCACCTTCCGCGCCATGCCATCCGCAAAGTCGATGTGCACAGTGCCGCCCTCGCACTCCACGGCTATCAGGTCTCCCTCACGGGACGCCAGCTTCCGTGGAGTCGTGTCGATGACATTGTTCTCGCCATTCTTGAACTCCATCCAGGTCTGTACCGACTCCGGGCGCAGTATGTTGCTTCCTTGCGCGCCGTCGACTATCGAAAGTCCATCCTGGCTACAGTTAAAGAACGGTCTGGCAGGCAATCCATCGTGTTCAAGCGCCATAGCTCTCCTTCTGTGTGTTATTGCGGCGATACGCTCAGGGCCTCGCCGACGCGGGCCACGGCCCTCCGGTCCCCCTGATGGTCCAGCAGCTCTACAATGGCCTTCAGGAGGCCGTCCATGCCCCATTTCTTGGCTGCCGATACAATCACAACCCGGTCCTGGTTAATTGCGGCCCTGAGACGCTGGGCGTACCCTTCGTTCAGGTCATTATCGGACAGAAGATCCACCTTGTTCAAGACCAGGATACGACTGGCTTCGTCCACCAGGTGGAGCTCTGCCAACAGGTCGTCCACAACCTGGACCTGCTCCGGAGCGTTCCGGTGTGTTATATCTATAACGTGGAGCGCCACATCGGCTCCCTCAAGCTCCTCCAGCGTAGCTCTGAAGGCCGCCACCAGTGTAGGCGGCAGCTTCTGGATGAAGCCAACGGTATCCGTAAGCAGGAACGGCGCTTTGCCCGGGAGGGATACTCTCCTGGTAATGGGGTCCAGCGTGGAGAACAGCTTGTCCTCCGCTATCACGTCCGCGCTGCTGAGAGCGTTGAGGAGGGTGCTCTTTCCCGCATTGGTGTATCCCACCAGCGAGACCACCGGTATACCCTCTCGCTGCCGGCGCTGGCGATACAGAGAGCGCTGTTTGCGCACTCGTTCCAAATCTCGCTTCAGCTTCTGGATCCTGTTGCGTATAATGCGCCGATCGGTCTCCAGCTGGGTCTCTCCGGGGCCCCTGGTGCCTATGCCACCACCCAGCCGTTCAAGGTGCGACCATTGGCCTACCAGTCGGGGCAGCAGGTACTCATGCTGAGCCAGTTCCACCTGGAGCCGCCCCTCGTGGGTCTGGGCTCTACGCGCGAATACGTCCAGGATAAGAGCGGTGCGGTCGATAACCTTTATGCCAAGGGCCTCTTCCAGGTTCCTCTGCTGGGTAGGCGTGAGCTCATCGTCGAATATCGCTACGTCCGCCTGTTTCTCGTCCCTGAGGTCCCTGAGCTCTTCCAGCTTGCCCTTGCCAAGGTAGGCATTGGTACGCCTGTCCAGGCGTTGGCTCAGAGAGCTCACCACCTCCGCGCCCGCGGTCCGGGCCAGCAGCCCCAACTCCTCCAGGGAGTCCGCCACAGACCACAGATGAGGGTCGCCTTTGATCTCGACTCCCACCAGGATGGCTCTCTCCGGGCGGGCCTTTGTGGATACGGCGGGCTTTGGCACTGGGCGATACCTCCTGGGACGCTCTTAACCGGAGGGCGGGTCTGGAATTCGCCAGGACCTCAGCCGCTCCAGACCCTTTTCCATCTGCTCATCGGCGATGGTTAGAGACAGGCGAATGTACCCCTCGCCGTACCTGCCGTAACCGGCGCCAGGGGTCACCACTATAGCCTTCTCCTCGATGAGCAGAGCGGAGAAGGCTCCCGACTTCCATCCCGGGGGGAGCTTGGCCCAGACGTAGAGGCTGGCCTTGGGGACGCTTACCTCCAACCCTATCTGCCTGAGGGTTGCCACAACCTTGTCTCTGCGTCTCTGATATATCCGGTTGTGCTCCTGGATGCAGTCCTGCGGGCCCTGGAGGGCCTCTATGGCTGCGTGTTGGATGGCCTGGGGTATGCCTGAGTCCAGGTTGGACTTCACACGCATCAGCGCGTTGATCATCTCGGCGTTTCCCACCGCCATGCCTATGCGCCAGCCCGTCATGTTGTAGCTCTTGGACAGGGAGTGGAACTCTATGCCCACGTCCTTGGCGCCCGGCGCCTGGAGGAAGCTCATGGGCCTGTAGTCGTCGTAGGCCACCTCAGTATACGGGGCGTCGTGAAGCACGGGGACGTCATGGCGCTTTGCGAAGTCCACCACCTCTTCGAAGAAATCCTCCCCGGCTATGGCCCCTGTGGGATTGTTTGGGTAGTTGAGCCACATGGCCTTTGCCCTGTCAGCCACATCCGACCGTATGGCCTTCAGGTCCGGAAGCCATTGATTCTCCTCCACCAGGGGCATCCAGTGGCACTCGCCTCCGGCGAACATGGTTCCCACTGAGTAGACCGGATAGCCGGGGTCCGGGACCAAGGCCACGTCTCCGGGGTCTATGAAGCACAGAGCGGCATGTCCAATGCCTTCCTTGGCGCCAATCAGGGGCAATATCTCCTTATCCGGGTCCAGGGTCACTCCAAAGCGCTCCTCGTACCACTGAGCAACGGCCTTGCGAAGCTCCGGCAGGCCTTCCGACTCCGGATAGCGATGGTTGGGAGGGTCCTGGCTTGCCTCCTGCAGGCGGTCCAGAATATGAGACGGGGTTGGTATATCCGGGTCGCCGATGGCAAATGTCACCACGTCTATGCCCTCAGCGCGTTTCTGGGCTATCTTGCGGCTGATCTCCACGAAAAGGTACGGCGGGAGCTGCTCTATACGCCTGGCAAACTTCATGTGATCTGCTCCTTACCATGCACGAAAATCTCCTGCAACGCCTGCACTGTTCTTTCCCTGATCTGCCCCTCACGAGACCTTGCCAGCCACGGCAGGTCAACCTCCATCTCAATAGTGGCGTCCTTTACGGCCAATCGGCCATTGATAGTAATGCCATATACCTTGAAGGAAGCGGTAAACCCGTCCTCGCGCCACTCCTGCTTGACCTCGGCCACCTCCGAGGCAAACCTCTCCAGCAACTGGGTGTTATAGGCCTTCAACCTGATGAGGGCCTCGGCCTTGGTGGTCCCGTGTGGGTGTGATATCTTCATAGCCGGCTCACTGCGCCTTCGTTTTCAGCCATTCCACTCGCCCTCAAAGACCTCAGCCACCGGCCCCTCCAGATACACCTGGCCAACGCCGTCCCAGGAGATGGTAAGAACTCCGCCTGGTAGCGTTATGTCAACTTCATCGCCGATGTACCCATGCAGGCGGCTCGCCACTGCGATGGCGCAGGCCCCAGTGCCGCAGGCCAGGGTCTCTCCGGCGCCGCGCTCCCATACTCTAGCCACAACTCCTCGTCCCTTCTTGGCGTTGACTATGGAGAAGTTCACCTTGTTGGGGAAAATCCCGTGCCGCTCCACCTGCGGCCCAATCTGGTGAAGCGGAAACTCGCTCACCGGCGATTCAATGAAGGCGACGGCGTGGGGATTGCCCATGGAGACGAATGTGAGATCCAGGACTGCATTGCCTACGTCGAGAGGATAGTCCAGCGCCGGCCCCCCTGCCATATCTTCCGAGAGAGAGACCGGGATCAGCTCTGACCGCAGCTCCGGCTCGCCCATAGCCACGCGAGCGCGGTCCACCTTGCCCTCGCGCCACGAGGGCTCCAGGGCGCGCACTCCGGCCGCGGTCTCTATGGCTATGGCTCCATTCCCCCCTTCGACTATGCCTCGTTCCAGGGCATACTTGGCCAGACAGCGAATCCCGTTGCCACACATCTCGGCCTCCGAGCCGTCCGGGTTAAACATACGCATACGCACGTCCGCCGAAGCGGAGGGCAAGACCAGGAGAATGCCGTCGGCTCCCACACCCGTGTGCCGGTCGCACATGGCCTTGGCAAGGGTGGGCCAGTCGGCCTCCAGGCTGCGAGCGTCCAGGAGGACGTAGTCGTTTCCCGCGCCGTGCATCTTGGTGAATCTCATGCCTGTCCGTCCCTGTGGGCCTCATTGTGCAAGGCCTGAAAGTAACATTTGCACATCGCCCGGCACTGCCGGATGTATTTCGGGGAGTTTAATCCCAAGTATATCCCCACTGTTAGACCTGCAAGCAATCTTAGCGCCATGCCACCTCCTGGGTCACCTAGATTCTACCATACGCGCCCTGTCCTTGTTCATAGGAAATCCGTGGATACAGCCGGGCGTTGCGGCTTGTCGGTTGTTCCGGGAGCGCCGCGTCAAGTCGAGACGACACCCCCGACCAGGTGCGCCTCGACCCTTTCCGTTGCAGCCTCCGCCACGTCAGCCGAGTTTGCGTCCAGCCAGTGTATGCCTGGGTCGTCCAGCCGGAACCAGGCATACTGGCTCCTGGCGTATCTGCGTGTGGCGGCCTTGATGCGCATCCTGGCCTCCTCCGGCGGCAGGTCTCCGCGTACGTACGCGGCCATCTCCCGATACCCCAGGGCGGACATGGCCGGCAGCTCCGTGGAGTAGCCCATGTCCAGCAGCCGCGCCACCTCCTGCGGCCAACCGCTCTCTATCATAGACTCAACCCGCCGGTCTATGCGCCGGTACAGCGATTCCCTCTCCATCGTCAGGCCTATGGTAAGGCTGTGATACGGCGGCTTCTCCCGTTTCCTCGCCTGGGAGAATGGGACGCCGGTCTCCGTGTACACCTCCAACGCCCGTATCACCCGGCGCACGTTCCGAGGGTCGATGCGCGCCGCCGACTCAGGGTCCACCTGCCGCAGGCGTTCCCACAGGGCTTCAGGGCCTTCCTCCCGCGCCTGGGCCTCCAGCGTAGCCCTTAGCGCTGGGTTGGGCGATACCTGCGGGGCGTTGAAGCCCTCCAGCAATGCGCGGACGTACTGCCCGGAGCCGCCGGCCAGCAGGGGCGTTTTGCCCCGTTTTTGTATGTCTTGTATAGCTTCGTTGGCCTGTGCCAGGTACAGGGCCAGGCTGTATGGCTCATCGGGATTTACGATGTTCACCAGGTGGTGAGGCGCCAGGCTCAGGTCTTGCGGCGACGGCTTGGCGGCGCCGATGTCCATGTGACGGTACACCAACCGACTGTCTCCGTTGACGATTTCGCCGTCGAAGCGCTGCGCCAGTTGGAGCGCCAGGCTGCTCTTGCCCGCAGCCGTCGGCCCAACAATGGCGATGAGTGGGTGGGAGGCGCGTTCCTGCAAGGCGTCTAGCCTGGCAGGAGGCTCTTGAGGAGATCAGGCGCGCCGCCCACGCCTGCTGCAACCTGCCAGTAGTTCATCGGCCGGACCTACCATGCTGTACCTGCGCCACTTTCAAAGCTCACCTGGGTTCCCAGGTGGTCCGGTCCACTTCCCTACGAAACGCGTAGTAGAGTGTCCCATCTATCTTCCGTGACTCGACTGCTCCCATGCCGGTGAGTTCTTCCAAAGCGCGGCGGACCTGATCAACTCTGCTTTCCCGGTTTCCCCTGTACATTTCAAGCAACTCACCCTCGCTATAGGCAAGATGCTTGTTCCGAGATAGAAGCTCGTAGACCAGATACATGAGACTCTCGGTCTCGTCATAAACTCCAAGCTCAAACTGGCGTTTTGTAAGTGGCAACTCCTCTAACCTCCCGGCCGAAACTCAATTCTTCGGGTCTCCATTGCTATAGTATACCACCTGGCTCCACCGAGTTCCTTAACCTCTGCATGGCCTTCAGTCACCAGCCTATCGAGGGCCATAACCACATCCTCAACGGAAGCAATTCTAGCCTGTGTCTGCGCCAGCAACTCCCTGACCTCTTCGACGTTAAAGGAAAGGTCCGGGCGGCTCTCCAAAACCTGGCGAACGAGAATGGCCAGGTCAATGTGGCCTGCCTGGAACTCTTCGCTGCTTAAGGGCATACGCTTGCCCCCTACCACTCCGCCATCCCCCGCGCGATCCCCACGAAGCTCTCCGCGTTGAGGCTGGCGCCGCCGACCAGCGCGCCGTTGACGTTGGGCTGGCTTGCAAACTCCGCTATGTTGTCCGGCGTGACGCTGCCTCCGTACAGCAGCGGCGTCTGCTGAGCCGCGGCATCGCCGTAGGCCTCCGCCAGGGCGCGGCGTATGGCCCCCATGATCGTCTCCACGGCCTCGCCGGTGGCGGCCACACCCGTACCGATGGCCCATATAGGCTCGTAGGCAACCGCCAGCGCATCCACGGACGATACCCGGCTCAGCGCTCCGTGCAGCTGCGCCGTTACCACCGATTCAGCCAAACCCTCCTCCCTCTCCTCCAGCCCCTCTCCCACGCACAGAATCGGCCTGAGTCCTACGGCCAGCGCGGCTCTCACCTTGCGGTTTACAACCTCGTCCGTCTCCCAGAAGCGCTGCCTCCGCTCGGAGTGGCCCACAATGACGTACTGGCACAGGTCGGCCACCATTCTGGGCGACACCTCGCCGGTGAAGGCCCCTCTCTCTTCGTAGTGCATGTTCTGGGCGCCCACCCTGGACGAGGAGCCGTTCAGCACGTCCTTGACGGCCTTCAGCGATATGAATGGCGGGCAGATCACCTTCTCCACGCCCTGGATAGCATCCAGGGGGTCGCGCATCGCGGACGCCAGGTCTACGGCCTCGGCCAAAGTAGTGTTCATCTTCCAGTTTCCGGCCACAAGTGGAGTTGGCATAAAGAGACCTCCTCAAATCTATTTCAAAGCGATATTTCCGGGTTGAGGCCGTTTCCCGCGCGGGCCACCTCTCCCATCCCCTTCTCCAAGCGCATCTGATGCCTGAAGCCGTCTCACGGCAGGCCCTACGGCCCGAACTTGACCAGCTTGCCGGCGTGGGCCAGGGCCAGGAACATCAGCTGGGTGGCCGGAATCCTTCCCAGCGACCCGGCGGCGCAGTTCCTTTCGTCGAAGGCCGCAACGCCCTCTCCCAGCGTCAGCTTCGAGTGTATGAGCAAAGGCACTGGCTGCCAGCCGTGGGCGGCGAGTATCGACGGCGTCGAGTGGTCCCCCGCAACTACAAGGGCATCGGGTTGCAGGTCAAGGAGGCCTGGTATGAACTCATCCAGCGCCTCAAGAGCCTGCACCTTGGCGTTAAAGTTGCCGTCTTCGCCTGCCGCATCGGCGGGCTTGTAGTGCAGGTAGAAGAAGTCGTGTTCGTGGAAGCGCTGGGCCAGGGTCTCCACCTCCGCCTGGAAGTTGGGGCCAGTGGGTATGACCGTCATGCCTGCGACTTTTGCGAGACCGCGGTACATGGGGTAAGCGGCTATGGCCGCCGGATTCAGCCTGTACATCTGCCCGAAGTCCGGCAGCTCAGGCAGCTGCGAAAAGCCGCGCAGGAGCACCATGTTGGCCCTATCCCTGTCCCCTAGCGCCTCTCTGGCGCCTTCGATGAGGGCGTTGGCCGCCGCCGCCGTCTTTTCGGCCCCCGGGTTCATGGCCTCCACCCGCCTGGGTGGGACGTCCAGGACCTGGGGGTCGGTCTCGGTCACGTTTTCGCTCAAGCCCTCGCCGCGGAACAGGGCCACAAAGCGATAGTCCTGCACCGGAAGGATGCTCACCTCAAGGCCGGGCACGTCTATCTGATCGAGCTGCTCGCAGAGTGGGATGCTTTCCTGTGAGCTTATGCGTCCCGCCCGGCGGTCAACCAGCTTGCCCTCGCCGTCCACGGTGCAGAAGTTGCCCCGCGCCGCCACGTCTCCCTCCCGCATCTCCACGTCTATGCCCAGGGCCTCCAGCGATCCACGGCCTATAAGGTACTTCACCGGGTCGTACCCGAAGAGGGATAGATGCCCAGGCCCGCTGCCCGGCGTAACACCTGGCATGACCGGCGTTGTGAGGCCGCAGGCGCTTCGAGAAGCCAGCTTGTCCAGGTTGGGCGTCCGGGCTTCCTCCAGCTCGGACTTGCCAGTCTCCGGATGCGGCGCGCCGCCAAGCCCATCGACCACAAGCATTACGACTTTGGAGGGTGTTGACTGGCATATGTCTGCGATGTGTGGAAAGTCTATCATTGCTTATGTCTCCTTATCCAGCAAAGCGGCTACTCCCGGCAGGGTCCTCCCCTCCAGAAACTCAAGCGATGCGCCTCCACCCGTGGAGACGTGGGTTATCCGGTCCGCCAGGCCCAGCGAGTTCACCGCCTCCGCAGTGGAGCCGCCGCCCAGGACCGTGGTAGCTCTGTCCAGGCTTGCCAGGGCTGCTGCCAGCTCCCGCGTGCCTCTGCTGAAGGCCTGGAACTCAAAGACCCCCATTGGCCCGTTCCAGAGGATGGTCTTGCCGCGGGCCGCCTCCGCCCGGAATACGTCCAGCGTTTTGTGCCCAATGTCCATAATGTACCATCCGTCCGGCACGTCCTCCACGTCCACGGTCCGGCTCCGGGCCTCCGCCGCAAAGGAGTCGGCGACGACCACGTCCACCGGTATCAGCAGAGAGATGCCGTTCTCCTCGGCGCGTCTCATCATGTCCCGCGCCAGGTCCAGCCGTTCATCCTCCACCAGGGAGTTGCCCACCGGCAGGCCCCTGGCCTTGAGAAAAGTGGCCGCCATTCCACCACCTATGAGCAGGGTATCCACCTTGTCCAGAAAGTTCTCCAGCACACCTATCTTGTCGCTCACCTTGGCTCCTCCCAGGGCCACCACCAGGGGACGCTCCGGGGACTCCAGGACCGAGCCAAGGATCTCCACCTCCCGCTCCATGAGGAAGCCTGCGACCGACGGCAGAAAGTTGGTGACTCCTTCCGTGGATGCGTGAGCGCGATGGGCCACGCCGAACCCGTCATCCACAAACACATCTGCAACGGATGCCAGAGACCTGGCGAAATCGAGGTCGTTACGCTCCTCCTCCGGGTGGAAGCGCAGGTTCTCCAGCAGAAGGACGTCCCCGGGCTTCGCTTCCCTCACCGCGTCTTCCACCTTTGGGCCAACACACTCATCCACGCAGGTCACCTCCACGCCCAGCAGCTCCGACAGCCGCCGGCCGATGGGGGCCAGCCTCATGTCCTCAACCACCTTGCCGCTCGGCCTGCCCAGATGGGAGCAAAGGACCACCACCGCCCCGCGCTCGCGGAGGCTCCGTATGGTGGGCAGAGCAGCGCGAAGACGGCCGTCATCACTTATCCTGCCATGCTCCAACTCAACGTTGAAGTCCACTCTCACCAGGACCCGTTTGCCATCCACCTCTATGTCTCTTATCGTCTGCTTGTCCATGCGCCCTCACAGTTCATCACGTATCCCTGACTGCCAGGAAGCGGGCCAGGTCGGCAAGCTCATCCAGGCCGGGGGAAGATGAGCCGGCTTCATCCAGGGCTTGTATAGCCTCCAGGCACAGGGTATCGGCCATTTCTTGCGAAAACTCCCTGGCGCCCAGCCTATCCAAAACCCCAACAATACTCTCTATGTCTTCTGGGTCCATCACCCGCTTGAAGTATACGTCGCCCAGCGCGCGCCTCTCGGCGCCGGTGGCATTCCGGAGCGCGTACACGATGGGCAGCGACTTCCTCTTGTTGAGTATGTCCCCTGCCGGCGGCGCCTCCCTGCCTGCCGGCCCCCAGAGGCGCAGGATGTCGTCCCGGACGTGGGACGCCAGGCCCAGCTTGCGGCCGTACAGCGCCAGGGCCTTCACGGCCTTCTCGTCCGCCGAGGCCATAACTGCGCCCAGCTCCGCGGCGCAGCCCATGAGCGCAGCCGTCCTCCCTTCCGCCATCTCAAAATAAGCCTCCTGCGATATGTCCACACGCTCCTGGTAGGTCAGGTCCAGGTACTGCCCCTCGCAGAGGCGCAGGGAGGCGGCGTCCAACGTAGCCACCGCTCCAAGCGCCCGCTCAACGGAAGCGCCACTCTCCGTCTGTCGCAGCAGGCTCAGGCGCGCCAGGGCGTGCATACCGTCCCCGGCGTTGATGCCCTGCGCCGGGCCCCACGTCCACCATACCGTGGGCCTGCCATTCCGCTCAGGGTTGCCATCCTGGATGTCGTTGTGGATGAGCGAGAAGTTGTGCACCAGCTCTACCGCCGCCGCCGCCGGCAGCGCCTCTGCAAGCTCACCGCCAAGGGCATCGCAGGCAAGGACGCAGAGCGTGGGATAGACGCGCGTGCCGGCTCCAATGTCTACCGCTTCTCCCTGATCGTCCAGCCATCCCATGTGATAGGCCATCATCCGGTACAACGGGAGGCTGCTGCCCATGACAACGGACTTGAGCTCCGTCTCTATGCTGTCGCTATAGCGATTGAATACCGATGGCTGGCTCATGATACCTCACTGTGAGTGATTGCCGCTCCCGGGTTTTCCTCCCGCCAGGTCCGCCCTCGATCCCTCCGGCCAATACCGCGCCAGCAGAGATGCCGAGAGCGCTCCCTCTCGCACGATTCGAGGGGCGTCCGAGGTCAGGTCTACAATGGTGGAAGCCCCCTCCAGTGGGCAGGGCCCATCATCCAGGACAAGGTCTACCCTGTCGCCGAGTTGGCTGCGCGCCTCGGCGGCAGTAACCGGCTCGCTTTCTCCGGACCTGTTGGCGCTGGTGCCTGTCAAGGGCGCCCTTGTGGTTTCGATTAGCTTCAGAGCCAGGGGGTGGTTGGGCACACGGACTGCCAGCGTGTCCATACCGGCCGTAACGGCAGCAGGGACGGAAGGCCCCTTTCGCAGGATTATGGTCAAGGCGCCGGGCCAGAACCTTTCGGCCAGGTCCCAGGCTGTCTGTGGAATATCGACCGCTACCTTCTCCATGTCCTCCACGCGGGCCAGAAGCAAGGGCAATGCCATGCCGGCCGGCCTCCCCTTCGCCTGAAACACCCGGTGTACCGCCGACTCCATGAAGGCATGAGCGCCAAGGGCATATAGCGTATCGGTGGGAAAGGCTACAAGCCCCCCTTGCAGAAGAATGGATACCGCCCTGTCTACCCGGTCTCCGGCGGTGTGAACTCTTTGAGGGCTACCCATGTGGTTTTCCTTGACTGAGTATAGCACAGATGCTAACCTGAGGCGAGGCGCTACAAGGCTTGGGAGAGAATGGCCCACCAAAGCAAGGCCCCCGACGCGCGCAGAGTATCCACCGGCGACCCCACGGAGGTATCGACCCATCCGGAGGCCGCCTTGGGTAAGGAGCTGCGTCCTGACCCGGAGGAACCTCGCCGGGGCAAGAGTGAGGCTGTAGTTATCATCGACTTCGGCTCCCAGTACAGCCGCCTCATAGCGCGAAGGGTCCGGGAATGCAACGTCTACTGCGAGATATTCCCACACGACGTCCCCTGGGAGCGTGTGGCTCCCCTCAACCCACGCGGTGTAATCCTGTCGGGCGGCCCCGCCAGCGTCTACGATCCCAACGCTCCCCTGGCTCCCCAGTGGCTGTATGAACGCGGTATCCCCATTCTGGGAATCTGCTACGGGCTGCAGGTTCTGGCCCACCAGCTTGGCGGCAAGGTGGTCCCGGGGAGCGTGCGTGAGTACGGCCATGCCCTGCTGCATCAGAGCGACCGGGAGAGTCCCCTCTTTGCCGACCTGCCCCTACCTACGACGGTTTGGATGAGCCACGGAGACCAGGTCACGGAGATGCCGCCCGGCTTCAGCTCCCTGGCCTACACCGATAATTCGCCCGTTGCCGTCATGGGCAACGATGCAGGCGTCCTGGGCCTCCAGTTCCATCCGGAGGTGGTGCATACACCCCAGGGCAAGCGGATAATCGAGAACTTCCTATACCGCATATGCCGGTTCCAGGGCGACTGGACGCCCTCCAACCTTGTTGAGGAGAGTGTGTCCCGGATTCAGAGCCAGGTTGGCAGTGGCAAGGTCATCTGCGCCCTTTCCGGTGGGGTGGACTCCACAGTGACGGCGGCCCTGTTACACCGGGCCGTGGGCGAGCAGCTCACATGCATCTTTGTAGACAACGGCCTCCTGCGCCAGGGCGAGGCCAGGCAGGTTGTCGAGACCTTTGAGCGCAACCTCAAGATCAACCTCGTCCACGTAGATGCCACCGAGGGCTTCCTGGCTCGTTTGGCATCCGTCGTGGACCCGGAGCAGAAACGCCGCTCGATTGGAGAGGAATTCATACGCGTCTTCGAAGACCAGGCGGCCCGGCTGGGCAGAGTTGACTTCCTGGCCCAGGGCACCCTCTATCCGGACGTCATTGAGAGCCAATCCGCCGAGGGCAACGCCTCTGCCGTGATAAAGACCCACCACAACGTGGGCGGCCTTCCGGAGGACATGTCCCTCTCCCTGGTCGAACCCCTGCGTTACATGTTCAAAGACGAGGTGCGAGAGGTGGGCCTGGCCCTGGGCCTACCGGGAGAAATGGTGCATAGACAGCCTTTCCCCGGGCCGGGCCTGGCCATCCGCATCATCGGCGAGGTCACGTGGGATAAGCTGGAGATACTCCGCGCTTGCGACTGGATTGTCATGGACGAAATCCAACAGGCCAACCTGTACAACGAGCTGTGGCAGAGCTTTGCCGTGCTCACAGACACGCGCACCGTAGGCGTTATGGGGGACTTCCGCACCTACGGCTATATGGTGGCAGTGAGAGCCGTAACCAGCGAAGACGCCATGACAGCCGACTGGGCGCGTCTACCCTACGACCTTCTGGCCAGGATCTCCAACCGCATTGTAAACGAGGTGCGTGAAGTCAACCGCGTTGTCTATGACATCACCTCCAAGCCTCCCGGCACCATAGAGTGGGAGTAAGGCGCGCAACTCACAACCCCGAAGCCCCATAGTAGAGGAGGACGTTCATGGCCATCCCCAAAGACCTGGACTGCTCTATGATTCCCGAAGCTCTTGAAAAGATAGAGAGAGAAGGCCCGCCACCGAGACGTACCTCCAGGGGGCATTGCCTGGTACATGGCGGGAAGCACTTCAGCCCCAAGCTTGTTGTGGGCTATACCCACCTGTCCCAGTTTGGCGAGGAGCTTGAGAGCGCCAGGTTTATCACTACAGAGGCTATTAACTGGTTGGGAAAATGCGGATATGAGTTCATCCGGTGTAACTGTGGCGGACGCGGGCGCAACCCGGATCTGATGAACGGCTCCCTCCCCGTTGAGGAGAAGGCTATGGGAGCGCAGCGCATGAACGTCATAGAGTACATGGAGACTCACGGCCACGAGCAGCTTTGCATGTTCGTGGATAAGGGGGTTGGACTCAGGGCATTCATAGCTATCCACGACACCACGTTGGGGCCTGCTCTGGGCGGCGTGCGGATATGGCCCTACAAGACGGAGGACGAGGCCATAACTGACGTGTTGAGGCTCTCCAGGGGGATGACCTACAAGTCCGCCGCGGCGGGGCTGAACCTTGGCGGGGGAAAGGCGCTGATAATGGCGTCCCAGGAGGACAAGACGGAGGCCATGATGAGGGCATTCGGTCGCTTTGTGGACTCCCTGGGAGGCCGGTACATAACCACGGAGGACGTGGGCGCCTCCAACCAGGACCTGGAGTGGATTGCCCAGGAGACATCTCACCTTGTGGGGCTGCCCGTCAACCAGGGAGGCAGCGGCGCCCCGGCCAAGGTGACGGCCTACGGGATCTACCGGGGGATCAAAGCCTGCGCCGCCAACGTCTGGGGCGCGGACTACCTTGAAGGCCGCGTTATCGCTGTACAGGGCTTCGGCAAGGTGGCGTCCTTCCTGGTCGACCACCTTCGGAGCGAAGGCGCGCGGGTGATAGTCACCGACATCAACAGAGCCGCTCTCGACAGAGCCCGGGAGATGGGGCTGGAGGTCCTGGAAGACACGTCACTCATTTTCGACGTGGAGTGCGAGATCTTCTCCCCGTGCGCCTTGGGCGGCATCCTCAACGACGAGACCATCCCCCGGCTGAAATGCCGGGTTGTCGCAGGCAGCGCCAACAACCAACTCCTGGAGGACCGTCACGCCGAGATGCTACGACAGAGGGGCATCCTCTACGCCCCTGACCATATCATCAACGCCGGCGGGGTGATAAACGTCTCTATGGAGATGGGCCGGCCATACGACGAGGAGGCTTCCCTGGAGAAGGTGGCTCGTATATACGATACGATTGAGAGCGTCATCCGCCTGGCCGGAGCCAACGACATCACCACCGCACAGGCCGCCGACCGGCTCGCCGAGGACCGCATAGCCTCTATGCGCATGGTGAAGGGCATATATCTCTAGGCGCCCTTATCCCCTACCCGTCTCACCCCAGCCCCATCTCCTCCAGACGCTCATCATCTATCCCAAAGTGGTGGGCTATTTCGTGGGCAACGGTGTCCTGGACCTCCGCCGCCATCTCCTCTCGAGTGCTGCACATGGCCTCCACAGGCCCCTGGAAGATGGTGATCTTGTCCGGCAGTACCAAGTTGTAGTTCTCCCTGTCCGTCAGGGGGATGCCCTCGTACAGCCCCAGCAACTCCTCCCTGCGCCTCAACCCGGACTCGGCCATCTGGGCCGGGCTGGGCCACTCCTGGACCACTATTACGACGTTGTCCAGGTGGGCCAGCAACTCCTCCGGCATCTCCTCCACCGCGTCCAGGACCAGGGATTCAAACTCTTCCTGTAGCAATCTACCCGCGCATAGCTCCAACGATGATGGGCGACCGCCTAAGCCGTCAGCCCCAACTCCTCCCGCAATCCCTTGAGGACGTCCAGGTTGGCCTTGTCAGGCCCCTTGCCGTCCTCACCTGGAACCTCCAGCAGGAAGGGCACGTCCCGGAACGCTGGGTGAGCCATGATGACGCGGAAGGTGTCCAGGCCCATGTGTCCCTGCCCAATGTTCTCGTGGCGGTCCACTCCGGAGGCGAATGGCGTCTTGCTATCGTTGGCATGGACGGCTACAAGGTTGGACAGCCCTATCTCCCTGTCGAACTCCTCCATCACCCTGTCCAGTCCTTCCTTACTGGTGACGTCATATCCGGCGGCAAAGAGGTGTTGCGTATCCAGGCACACCTTAACGTTGGGGCTAGCCAGGGCTTTCATAAGCCGGCCAATCTCCTTAAACTTGGAGCAGATGTGGTCTCCCATGCCTGCGCTGTTCTCCATTGTAAGCCGGACGCCCTCCGGAGAAGCCGTCAGGACCCGGTCCATAGCCCCGACCGCCTGGTCGAACACACCCTGGTAACCGGCTCCCCGATGACTCCCTGCGTGGAAGATGACCCCGGATGACCCAAGCTCGCCGGCCGCTTGCATGTAGTCTGTGAGAGCCTGCACGGACTTCGCCAGGTTCTCCTCTGTTGGGGCGCCAAGGCTGACCAGGTAGATGCCGTGGAAAAAGGTTGGGCCGATACCGGCGTTCGCGGCCTTCTCCCGAAAGGTGGACGCCATAGCCTGCGGAACGGGCTTAAAGGCCCAGCCGCGAGGCGAAGAGATGAATATCTGGATGGCCTCGGCTCCCATATCCTGCGCCCTGTCAATCGCCTTATCCAGCCCGCCTGCGGTGGAGACGTGGGCTCCTACTTTCATGGCGCCTCCTCAGAGTATGTCATGGGCAACTCAGGGAGTTGCGCTCCTCCTGCGCCTGAATGGGAACGGTAGGGGCAGACGCCTGAGAAGCCTGCCAACGTCGCCGGACTCCCACACCATGAGCACCTGGCTGGCTATCCAGATGGAGCTGTAAGTCCCAACGATAATGCCAATGAGCAGGACTATGAGGAAGTCCTGGATGGTGGGCCCGCCGAACAGGAGCAGAGCCAGGATGGCAAACAGCAGTGTAAGGCTGGTGTTGAGGGACCGTCCTATGGTGTCCAGGATGCTGACGTTGATGGTGGCGCCGAGGTCACGGCCAATGCCCCTGATAAGGTTCTCCCTTATGCGGTCGAAGACCACTATGGTGTCGTGGACGCTGTAGCCAATGATGGTCAGCACGCCGGCTATGAACATTGCGTTGACCTCAAGGTCAAATACGCGTCCTGCAATGGAGAAGACCCCCATTACCACAACCACGTCGTGAATCAGGGCAATTATCGCCGATATTCCGTACCTGAACGGAGACGGCACCCGGCGGAAAGCCCAGGTAATGTAGATCAGGATAGCCACCGATGCGATGACCACTATCAGGACGGCATTGTTGACCGTCTCTGACGCTATGCTTGGAGAAACGGAGAAGAAGTCCGTTATCTCCACAACCATCCCCAGGTTGGAGGCCAGCGTGCTGACAATCCTCTCACGCTCGGACGGCTCGTCAGACTGTGACTCCTCCAGGGTGCGCGTGCGAATGAAGAAACTGCCCTCACCCAGACGCTGGATCACCGCAACCGGATGGCCCAAGGCGGTAAGCTGGGAGCGCAACTCCTCCTGCTCCACGTCTTCTGCGAACTCCATGGTCATGGAAGACCCGCCCGTGAACTCCAGTCCAGCCTTGAGGCCGCCGGGCAGCAGGAGTGAGACAACGCTGACCACCATCACCACAAAGGAGATGAGAAAGAACCAGTTACGCTTGCTTACAAAGTCCATACTGTACCTCTCAGCCCCTGTCTTCCAGCGCTGTGCCTGGCGTAGAACGCCTCTCCGTCCTCTCCACCGGCGTGTAGAGGGACGCAAACCGCCCAAGGGGCGAAACGGCAACGACCCTGAGGAACGTCCGGGTCACCATAAGGGCGGAGAACATGCTCACGGCTACGCCGATGAACAGGGTAAGGGCAAACCCCGTCACCAGGCCGGTGCCCAGGCGGGTGCCGAACCAGAAGAGAATTGCGCACGTAATGAACGTTGAGACGTTGCTGTCTCGAATGGCGGGCCAGGCGCGGTTGAAGCCCGTCTCCATGGCGGCTATCAGGGTACGGCCGCTGCGCAGTTCCTCTTTCATCCGCTCAAAGATCAGAATGTTGGCGTCAACCGCCATTCCAATCGAAAGAATGAAGGCTGCTATGCCACCAAGGGTCAGGGTAATGGGCCATAGCTTGAGGAAGGCCAGGACTATCACCGCGTAGATTATGAGGGCTATGCACGCCATTACGCCGGGTATTCTGTAGTAAAGGGCCATGAAGAGAAGCACCAGACCCAGTCCAACCCCTCCTGCCACAACGCTCTTCTTGAGAGAGTCCTCCCCAAGGGTGGCGTCCACGTCCTGCTCTTGAATCAGTACAAGCGGGACTTGAAGTCGCCCGGATTCCAGCTGGATGGAAATGGTGCGGACGCGGTCTATGGTGAAGTCCGGGCCCTGAATGAAGGCGCGGCCTCCTGTGATAGCCTGCAAAGCCACCGGGGCCAGCAGCAGATCTCCGTCCAGGAAAAAGGCTGTGCGGTTGTTTGTCCCTGCAATGCGCTGGGTGTGCTGGGCGAATATCCTGCCGCCTTCGCTATCAAACTCCAGGTTCACCACCGGCACTCCCAGGCTGGGATGGGTGCCTGCGTAAGCCCGTACCAAGTCATCGCCGGTGAGGTTCAGTGGGTTGTCCACGTGGTACTCGGGGTCCTCGCAGTCCTGGGTAATGTCCTGTGGCTCGTTGGTGCAGGTGCGCTCCATGAGCTCCAGCTGGGCCGTCCGTCCAATGAGGCGCTTGGCCTCCTCCACACCACCCGTCACGGTCATCGACACGTCCAGTACATCAAGAGAGAGGAGAGTGGGCATCTGCTCCTGGAAGGCTTGGCGAATCCGGGCCTCCTCCGATGGCTGTATCACGTTTCCATCGCCGTCCAACTCAGCCGGCTCAAGACGCGGCACGTCTATTGAGAAAAGCGAGTCAGTGATGCCGCGCACCCCTGCGTCCTCCCGGCCAAGGCTGGCCAGGACGGCCTGTATGTCCTCGACCGCCGTGGACCCCCGGAACGTAAGATTCACGGTCGCGGCGGGGAACGCCTTCCGGAGCATCTGCTCAATGGTGTCTCTCTCCGCAGCCTGGGTGACATTCCCTTCTTCATCCAGTTGGGCCGGCTTCAACGAAGGCAGCTTGATGGACAAGGTGCGGCTATCATCCTGATCTATGGCCGCGTCGCCGCGGCCCAGCGGTCTCAGTATCTCTCGAACCTCACTGGCCTGGACGTCCTGCCGGAATGTCGCGATTGCCTGGGTTGTGCCGACACCGGGAAGCTGGACCAGGATACGGTCTCCGCCCATCGTCTGTATGATAGGCTCGGCGACTCCAAAGGCGTTGACTCGCCGCTCGATGGTCTTGAGGACTCCTTCCATCTGCTCAGCGGTTGGCTCCAGCCCTTCTGCAGGCCGGGCCTCGTAGACGAGATGGCTGCCGCCTTCCAAGTCCAGCCCTAGCTGAAGACCCAGAATGGTGTCCCCGCCCCGTTCCAGGTTGATGCCACCCACGGACAGGTTGATCTCCTGGACGGCCAGAGAGGCCCCGGCCAGGGCCACTATGATCGATATGAGAAGAAAACGCCGTATCGGAAACCTTCGCATTCACTCTCCTTGCTCAAGGGCCGGTCACAATTCTACGTCATCCCTAGCAAAAGGCAAAGGTATACTAATGTGACGAATTTTGCAACCTCTATTGTTGCGTTGGGGCGGACGCGCCAGGGCCGCCTGCTAGTTGAGGCGGCCCCGGTTGAGCCCTGAACGCCAATGAAGCGGATTCCAGTGAGAAGCCCTTTAGTAGGTCCCAGCCCTTCTTTTGAAGCTGTTCTGCTTCCTGAGGAAGGGCGGCACGTCCAGCTCCGTCTCGTCCTGAATGGCGGACATGATGAGCTGGGAGATGTGCTGATCGTCCTTTGGTATGATGGGCTCCTCCTCAGAGAACCCTGTGGCGATTATGGTTATCTTCACCTCGCCTTCCATCTTCAGGTCGGTGACCATACCGAAGAAGATGTTGGCGTCCGGGTCTGCTGCGTCTCGGATGACATCCGCAGCGGCCTGCACCTCCATGAGAGAGAGGTCTGTGCCCCCCGTTACGTTGAAGAGAATGCCCTTGGCCCCGTTTATAGACACGTCCAAGAGCGCGCTGGTCACCGCTTGCTTGGCGGCGTCCACGGCCTTGTTCTCACCCGTGCCGTGGCCAATTGCCATCCAGGCTGGGCCTGCGTTAGTCATCACCGTGCTAATGTCGGCAAAGTCCAGATTCACCTCTCCCGGCACCGTCACAAGCTCGGCGATGGACTGTACCCCCTGCCTGAGCACGTCATCGGCTATCTTGAAGGCGTTTTCCATCGTTACCTTCTCATCGCAGACGGCGAACAGGCGGTCATTCGGAATTATGACGAGGGTGTCCACCTTGTCCTTCAAGCGTGCAATTCCCTCTTCGGCGAGCTTGCGCCGTCTGCTGCCCTCAAAGCTGAATGGCTTGGTGACTACGCCGATGGTCAGGGCCTCCAGTTCCCTGGCTATCTCCGCTACCACAGGGGCTGCTCCGGTCCCGGTACCGCCTCCCATGCCGGCAGCCACGAACACCATGTCCGACCCCTTTAGCGCCTCGTACATCTCCTCCCTAGTCTCCTCCGCAGAGTCCTTACCCTTTTCCGGGTTTCCCCCAACGCCAAGTCCTTTGGTGAGCTTTTCACCCATGCGGATTCTCAGTGGCACCTCGCAACGCATGAGAGCCTGGGCATCGGTGTTTACACCCACGTACTCCACGCCCTGAATCCGCTCCCGGAACATGCGAGAAACGGCGTTGCATCCACCTCCTCCCACGCCAACGACCTTGATCTTGGCTATACCATCGTTCTCATAGGATTGACTGACCATGACACCACCTCCTTTGCTATACATGCACCCTATGGGTGAGATTGTTCAGCCAATGCCTCACCCGGAAGCCATTCTTGGATCCCTCCTCGCCCGCAATCACGCCGCCACCACCGCCTTGGGAGTTCTTTGCGTCCCAGAGGAGAAGACCCAG
The DNA here is from genome assembly GCA_965247645.1 of Dehalococcoidia bacterium. Lineage (GTDB taxonomy): Bacteria > Chloroflexota > Dehalococcoidia > Lucifugimonadales > UBA2985 > JAPPHY01. The sequence continues at coordinate 122,233 of OZ252024.1, read as the reverse complement.
GGCCGTGGCAAAGGCCGGGTCCTCAAGGTCCTGTGGGACCCACGTAGATGCCGCCGGAACGCCGATTCTCACCGGCCCAGGCCATATCTCCTCCGCCAACTCGATCAGGCCTGGCAGCTTTGCAGACCCGCCGGTCAGCACAAGTCCCCCTGCCGGGGCGTTTCTCAGGCCGGCGCTGCGGACCTCTCCAAGAATGAGTCGCAGCAGCTCATCAACGCGGTCGTGGATTACCTCGCACAACTCTCTACGGGATACCTGTGAGAATGTCTGATTGCCGAAGCCGGGCAGTCGTATATTCTCCGTGTCATCCACCTCGTTCGGGTTGACATGGCCGTACTTGAGCTTTGCCTCCTCGGCCGCCAGAGAGAAGGTTGTGAAGGCTATGGAAATATCCCTGGTTATCTGAAAGCCCCCTGCCGGTATGACGTTTGTATGCCATACGCTGCCCTCCAGGAATATGGAGACGTCGGTGGTTCCTCCACCCATGTCCACCAATACCACCCCCATCTCCTTCTCATCCTCCGAAAGGATGGCTTCTGCGCTGGCCAACGGCTCCAACACAAGGCCCCTCATCTTGACTCCGGCCCTGCGAAGCGCCTCCACCAGGTTGTCGATGGACGTCAGGTCTGCCATGACTACGTGGCTTTCCACCTCTATTGAAGAGCCGTACATGCCCACAGGGTCGTGAACTCCCCAGTTGCCATCTACGGAATAGTCTCGTGGGATCACATGAAGGACCCTGTCACCCGGAACGGTCCTGTCCGTGTAACAGGCCTGAACCACTTGCGCCACGTCCGTGGAGTCAATCGGGCTGTCGTATGGACGGTTGTCCAGGGAGGCCCGTGAATTTATGTAGTTGATATGGCTTCCGGTGATCCCAACGCAGGCAGAGGATATCTTGATCCCCGCCTGTGCCTCGGCCTCTCGAATGGAAGCCTGTATCTCCTGCTGTACCTCAGAGAGGTTGCTCACCATGCCCTTCTGGATGCCCCGAGAAGGGGCCATGCCAACCCCGATGACTTGCAGGTTTCCCGCAGCATCCGTGCGTCCAACCAGAGTACAGACCTTGGTGGTCCCCACGTCTATGGCTACTTGATATGTCTCATTTATCATCGCACACCGCCTACTATGGTATCCCGCCCAGAAGTGTCCCTGATCTTGGGGGCAAGCCTGCGTTGAAGAGAGAGAGGGTTCAATCGCAAAGATCTCGCTACTTGGCATCCTGCCGTATAGGGCCGTGTATTTCGTTCCATTGCGAGCTTGCCCCCAGATCAGTGGGATCTATTAGAGGGAGATTCCCCTCTAGATACGCTCCGCCACCCGCATTCGGGCGCTTCGGCTTCTGCGATTTGTCCGGACCTCCTCGCGGGAGGGGGAAATGACCTTCTTGTATACAGCCCGTATACTCCGGGCTTCTCGGCTCTCCTCTCTGAAGAAGTTCTTGACCAAGCGGTCTTCAATGGAGTGATAGCTGATTATTACAAGCCTGCCGCCACCCTTGAGAAGAGAAATCCCCTGCCTCAAGACCAGCGCCAGGTTCTCCAACTCGCGGTTCACCTCCATCCGTATGGCCTGGAAGACGCGGGTCGCCGGATGAGTGCGACCCCATGGTCGCCTGACGGCTCGGGACACCACCTTGGCGAGCTGTAGAGCCGTATCTATGGAACGACTCTCAACCACCTCTCTGGCAATCCGGTCAGCCCTGTGTTCTTCTCCGTATGTGGCTATAATGCGGGTGAGCTCTTCCTGGGAGTAGTTGTTGACCACCTCCCAGGCCGTGACGCCCTGCCGAGGGTCGAACCGCATGTCCAGCGCGCCATCCGTGCGGAAGCTGAATCCCCTATCCTCCCCTTCCAGTTGGAGAGAGGAGAGGCCCAAGTCTACAAGGATGCCGTCCACAGGGTAAAACCCCTGGTCTCTTGCTATCCTTCTCAGGTTGCTGAAGTTGTCGTTGACCAGCACACAGAAGTCGCGGTAAGGCAGCAACCGCTCCTCCGCCGCCGCCAGGGCCTGCGGGTCCAGGTCTATTCCCAGGAGACGCCCGCCGGGCGAGCTTGCCTCCAGGATAGCCCAGGAGTGCCCCCCCTCACCCACCGTGCAGTCGATATAGACGCCACCCGCCTTCACCTGAAGGTTCTCAATCGATTCACCGGTGAGTACCGGGGTATGGTAGGTCGTTGTCATAAATCTCACCTGGCCTCCCCTGAGGTCTCGGCAATGAACGACGCTTCTTCATCCAGGAGTTCGCTTTCCCGGAGCCACGCTTCTTTGTCCCAGATCTCCAGGAAGTTCCCCATTCCTGCGGTGACCACCGATTCGCCTATCTGGGCGTATCTCCGCAAGGATGCCGGCAACAACACCCTCCCCTGCCTATCAGCCTCAAGGTCATATGCTGCTGAGAAGCTCATCCTTCGCATTCTCCGGTTCTTCGTCGTATTGAGCGGCTGGTCCGCCAGCCTCCTGGCGAAGGCCTCCCACTCACCGGGAGTCCGGGCGACGATGCAACGGTCATAACCCCGTGTGAGGACAATGCCTCCCCTGAAGGCCTCCCGGAAGCGAGTCGGCAGCGATATCCGACCCTGGGGGTCCACCCGGTGCTCCTGCTCCCCGAAGAATGAAAGGGCGCCACTTTCCACCTTATACCACCAAAATCATCCTATTTCTTCCTGGTACAGACAAAAATAACACCTAAATCCCCAAAAAGCAATACTTTGCGCCGGGAAATTTGAGCCAATTCTCAGTGTTGGACAACGGGGTCTTCCCACTACCCGCTCATGGTGTGCCGCCCCCCTACCCGCTCAGAGCCTGCCACGTACGAAGATACGGGGGCGAGCGAAACCACGTCCTCGGCCGCCTTGGCGCCTTTCGCGAGGGACTTGATAAAGGCCCGGCCCAGCCTCTGTGAGGCGGAACGGGGCTGCGGAGGTCTAAGGCTCTTGAGGGTGGTCCTGCTCTACAAGTCTAATCTGTTGCGGGGTTGTCCCAGGGACTCTTTTGAGTACGCCCCTGGCCTCCAGGTCCAGCTTGACTGAGACGACGTACCAGCTTATGGAGCCTTGGAAACTGTGGCCTATTCTCTGCCGGACGTCCTCCGCCAGCCTCGTAAAGGTCATGTCCCCCCAACGCGAAATGACTCGATGATTGCACCCCTGGCTGCGTCATACTTCCGCTTGCTTATGTTGACGCCCTTTTTCCCCTCGGGATGCAGTGTAGTTATCCTCTCTTCCTCCACTCCTATCCCTCCGGCTCCTCCAGGAAGAGGCGTTCCTGGGGGCTTAGGTCCGCCCCATCCAGTAGGTCAGGGCGACGTTGCAGGGTGCGCCGAATGGACTGCCTGCGTCGCCACCTCCGTACCTCCTGGTGGTTCCCTGAGAGGAGCGTCGGTGGGACCTGCCAGCCTCTATACTCGGCGGGGCGCGTGTACTGTGGAAACTGGAGCAGCCCGCTTGTGTGGCTGTCGTCCTCTATGGATTCAGCATCCCCTATGGCTCCCGGGAGCAGGCGCACCAACGCGTCGACCACCACCATCGCCGGGACCTCGCCACCACTCAGCACGTAGTCCCCAATGCTGATCTCCCGGTCTACCAGGTACTCTCTCACCCGCTCGTCCACGCCTTCGTAGCGGCCGCAAATGAGGATGATGTCCCTGTGAGAAGCCAGCTCTCCAACTATTCCCTGGGTGAGGACCTCTCCCTGTGGCGAGAGTAGGATAACCTGGGCGTCTTCGGCTCGCCGGGCGCCTCCTTCGTCTGCAATCCCCAGCCTCACCCCTTCTACCCCAAGGAACAGAGGCTCAGGTTTCAACACCATGCCGCCTCCCCCGCCAAATGGGTAGTCATCCGTCGTCCTGTGCCTGTCGTGGGCGTAGTCCCGTATGTTGTGAGTCCGAATCCTCACAACCCCGCTCTCTACAGCCCGCCCGATTATGCTCTCCCGAAAGGGACCTTGAAACATCTCAGGGAAGAGGGTCAGTATATGAATATCCATCCTGCGCCTTCACGCCGCGTCCGGCAGCCTTGGTCGAAGGGTTGTACTCAAGCCTCGTTGGGCCCGGCCCCATATGTAGGACAGGGCTCCATCCAGCTTCCGCGATGCCTAGTGAGTGGGGTGCGTCTCCACCCTGGCCTTGGTTAGAGTTTCCAGAGCGTGCGGGATTACGTCCACCACCGATTCCAGGCACTCCCTCACGGCTCTGGGGCTTCCCGGCAGGTTTATGATCAAGCAGCTTCCACGCAGTCCTGAAACCCCCCGGCTGAGCATGGCCATGGGCGTTTGGCGAAGCCCCGCCTGACGCATTGCCTCGGAGATGCCGGGCGCCGGGCGCTCTATGACCGACTGTGTGGCCTCCGGCGTGACGTCGCGAGGGCCCAGGCCGGTCCCTCCCGTGGTTATCACCAAGTCCACCTCTCCGCTGTCGGCCCACTCCGCTAACCTGGCAGCGATGATCTCCTTCTCATCCGGGACAACCTCGTATCGCGCCAGGGAGAACCCCATTTCCAGAAATATCTCCTTGATAGCCTGCCCGCTGGTGTCCTCTCGCAGGCCCTCTGCGCCCATATCGCTGCTGGTCAATACACCCAGAGTGAACATACTTCCCTACACTCCCGTATTCTGGCCTCAATATACCATACACGCGGACTGCAAGGTAACATCGGCCTACCCCGTTCCCGCCTGGCCGGGCCGGCTAGAGGCCGGCGGGTGATGGGGCTATCAAGTCAATGCTGAGGAGTGCCGCCCATTTAAGACTGTCGGAAGGTGGCTATTTGAGGAACTCGACTAAGCGTTCAGTAGTTGCCTGGAAATCCTTTAGCTGACATTCCCACACTGTAGTCACAGACCAGCCGCTTTCTTCCAACAGACGGATGTTGCGATCATCTCGCGCCTTGTTCCTTTCCAGCTTGGAGAGCCAGTAATCCCTGTTTGAAGCTGGAATCCGCACACGAGGGCAATCCGAGTGGCTATGCCAGAAACACCCGTTTACGAATACGATTTTGCGCCGCGACGGGAACACTAAATCGGGCTTGCCGGGCAAATCGGCCCGTTGTAGACGAAACCTATAGCCAAGCCCGTGCAGCAACCGGCGCACCTTCATTTCAGGCTTCATGCCCTTCGACTTGACTTGCGCCATTACCCTGCTGCGTGTTTCAGGCGATACGGTGTCTGTCATACTCCGACAGGCTACCAGACTATAAGAACGTCACCCAAGACTCTGAGTAACCCAGATTTGCGAGAACTTGTTCTTTATCTTGGGTGTCAGGCTTCCTGATCTGAAAAGAACGTGCGGAACCACTCACTGGTCGAATAATGGTGAACTGGGAGCCGTGAGGTTACCAGGTGAAGGTGTGCAGTCCACCGTGAATACTATGCTCTTCCAGATTGTTTCTAGAGTTGAGACGCCAAACAAAATCAGCAGGGTCAAACGGCGAGGTGGGTTGTTCAAAGACTTTGAACTGAATGGCTTCCATATGGCGCATGAGCACTATAGTACGCAAATGAGGGAAGCGCTGTGTAGATTCCTCGACGCGCGCGTTCCAGATTTGCAGGACTTGTTTGCCCGTTTCCTGAATATCAGCGAAAGAGTCTTCATTGCCGAAAGAGAAAACAGGGGCATTGCGTCCTGATATCAGCCGAACCGGACTTACTCCAGTTGGATTGCTTAATTTGACTGTTTTCGCTGACCACGCTGTATTGCCTAAGGCAACGTCAGCGATGCCGAGGGGACTTCGGAAATGCTCACCATTGATGGCAGCTGCAAAAATATCTCCCCAATCATCCCCGGACAGGTCCTTTCTACCGACCGCGGTCGAGTAGACGATGTTGCTTGCGATCAACAGAATAATGGAGTCCGGAATCTGACCCAGAGGATACGGCGTAGGGCTGTTCCATCCGCCCCGCAATCGTGGACCTTGATAAGCCACTTCTAACTTCCTCCAATACTGCCCGCACCATTGGGACCGGCACGGCGTTACCCGTCTGCTTCCGAACTTGCTGATAGGTTCCAGGCAAGTCAAACCATTCAGGGAACCCTTGGAACCTGAGCATCTCTCTTGGAGTCAGTCTTCTTTCGCCATTCACCAGCAGATAATTGTACGACGCTCCAGCGCGCAGAGCGCACGAGAATCTATGGCTGGACACGTTGCCACCCTTGTTTTCGTGCCAGATAGAAAGTTCATAAGGGCTGCTGTGCCTTTCCATCCGCTTGCGTCTTATCTGCTCGTTGGCAAGATAGGTAGTAGGAACATCCCTTTCCAGGACATCCTCTAGCTGCAATGTTTCTGTAGCCGGCTTGGGCCATTCAAACGGCGTAGATTTATCCTGAAAACCCACTATTATTGTGCGTTCCCGCTTCTGAGGGAGGCCAAAATCCAAGGCATTGAGTAGTTTCCAGTTCACCCTATAGCCCAGCTCCGTTAGTTCGTCAATTATCTTTGCCAGCGTTTGACCCTTATTGTGAGTGGATAGCTGACGTACATTCTCCAGCACAAACGCTTTTGGCCGCTTGGCGTCAATAATTTCGGCTACGTTGAAAATCAGTGTCCCGCGGACATCCTCAAAACCCTTCATTGCTCCAATAATACTGAACGGCTGACAAGGGAACCCCGCAAGCAATACGTCGTGGCGCGGTATGGCGTCAGGGTGGATTCCGGTGATGTCGCCGGCCGGCGCCATGCCGAGATTGCGCTGATAGGCACGACGAGCCTCAGGGTCTATATCGCAAGCGAAGACACACTGCATTCCCAATTCGCTTGCGGCGACGTGAAAACCGCCAATGCCGCAGAACATGTCAGCGAAAGAAACCGTGTATCCGGGCTCGCGCTCCATGTGTGTCAACTCAATCCCTTAATCCAGATCCAGCATTTCTCTACACTGTGATGCCGTGCTCTGTCGTATGTCAAGACCGGCTGGTGGCCCCGGATCCCTATCTTCCCGCCGGTTCAACTCCTGTGTATTATGCGGACAGGAGTTCGCTTTGTCAAATGTGTGATCCGTCCTGTGTGAGCAGATAAGTCACCTACGCCCTTCCCGCCCGGCCAGGGCCGGCTAGAGGCCAGCAGGTGACGGGGCCGGACATTTTGCTCAACCCTCACCGTCGGCATATAATGGTCTCCATTACGTCTGAGCCACGACAGGACGTGGGCCAAAGGCATCCACATATGAACTACTCCGCTTCGGACGACGTAGCTCTCCTCAGCCGGCACGTCCCGGCAATGCCGGACGCAATGCCACGCGTGGCGCTGATAGTGGTCAGCGGTCTGCCGGGCAGCGGCAAGTCGTATTTCAGCCGCCGCCTGGCCGAGCGGCTCCCTGTAGCCATTGTGGAGACCGACGCCATGAGGAGGGCCCTGTTCCCCTCCCCCACCTACGGCGGCGCCGAAAACGCCCGGCTCTTCAAGGCTTGCCACGCCCTTATCCAGGACCTGCTCACGAGAGGGATACCTGCGCTGTTCGACGCTACAAACCTTGTTGAGCATAACAGAGAGCGGTTGTACAACATCGCCCACAGGACGGGCGCCAAGCTCATACTGGTGCGGGTGGAGGCGCCCGTAGAGGTGATTGCGCAACGGCTCTCCATGCGCGACGAGGGTAATGCCGCGGCAGAGGACAGCTCGACCGCCGGATGGTCGGTGTACCGTCGCATGGCGTCTTCCGTGGAGCCAATCAGGCGCGGCCACTACGCCGTGGACACCTCCAGGGACATCGCCCCGGTTATCGAGAAGATAGCCAGGGAGGTAAAACGATGGGGAAAAAGTTAAGAGACCGGCTATCCGTAGAAGGGAGAGAAAATGGAGATTAGGGCCATCTCAGGCGACATTACGCAGATAGACGCAGGGGCCATTGTGGTCAACCTGTTCCAGGGGGTGGAGACCCCGGGAGGCGCCACCGGCGCGGTGGACAAGGCAATGGACGGGGCCATCTCAAGGCTCATTACCGACGGGGAGATCAAGGGGAAGACGGGCGAGCTGACGGTAATCCACACACTGGGCAGGATACCGCCTGCGCGGGTGATGGTGGCCGGCCTTGGCAAGGCCGGGGATTTTGGCCCGGAGGTGGCGCGCCGGGTGATGGGCGCTGCGTGTCGCAGGCTGCGGGGAATCGGCGTAGAGCGGGCGGCCACAATCCTTCACGGCGCCGGAATCGGCGGCATGGAGGTGGGTGAATCGGCGCAGGCCGTCGCCGAAGGCAGCCTGCTGGGCCTCTACACCTTCAGGAGGCACTTCTCCGGAGACGAAGACGTTGAGAAGGACATGAAAGAGCTGATGGTGGTCGAGATGGACGCCTCCAGAGTCGCAGCCGCGCAGCAGTCCCTGGACAGAGGAAGGGTGTTTGCAGAGGCTGCGATGCTGGCTCGTGACATGGTAAACGAGCCGTCCAACTTTATGACCCCAACGCACATCGCCGACATCGCCGCCGCGGTCGCTCAGGAACACGGCCTGGAGTCGACCATACTGGAGAGGCCGCAGATGGAGGAATTGGGCATGGGCGGCCTGCTGGGAGTTGCCAGGGGAAGCGCCGAGCCTCCCAAGTTCATCGTGCTGCAATACAAGGGTGACCCGAACAACCCGGACAACAACCTGGGTCTGTTGGGCAAGGGCATCACCTTTGACACCGGAGGCATATCCCTGAAATCGGCTGCGAACATGGGAGCCATGAAAAGCGACATGTCCGGGGCCGCCGCCGTCATCTCGGCGATGAAGGCTATCGCACAGTTGCAACCTAAACTAAACGTCACAGTCATAGCTGCGGCGACCGAAAACATGCCGGGAGGCTCGGCCCAGAAGCCGGGCGACGTGCTGCGCACCATGAGCGGTAAGACCGTTGAGGTGGAGAACACGGACGCGGAGGGCAGGCTGGTCCTCTCAGACGCCCTGTGCTACGCGCGCCGGATGGGCATTACCCGGCTGGTGGACGTGGCTACCCTCACGGGAGCAATGGTCACGGCCCTTGGCGACATATGCACAGGGGCCTTCACCAACGACCAGGAACTGCTTGCCTCCGTCCTTCGCGCAGGCGAGGCGTCGGGAGAGCGCATATGGCAACTCCCCATGTACCAGGAGTACAAGGAGCAGAACAGGAGCCAGGTTGCAGACGTGAAGAACACAGGAGGCGCGAAGGCCGGGTCTATCACGGCGGCGCAGTTCCTGGCCGAGTTCAGCGAAGATACGCCCTGGGTGCACCTGGACATCGCTGGGACGGCCATGACGGACAAGGAGTCGGGATACCAGGTCAAGGGCGCCACCGGAGCGCCCACCCGTACGCTTATCAACCTGGCTGTTTCACTGGCGCAGGAGTAGCCCTGCCCGGGCGTTCCGGCTGTACCGTTGCAAACCAAACGCTAAATACGCCCTGCATCACGCTCAAAACTGGCGATAGGTGGAGCGGCCCCGCGATGCTTTCATAACGCGAAGCTTTCCAATATAATTATGACAGTCAGACGGGTCTCCATACGGAGGAACTGAGATGCTCGGACAGGTCCATGACCACATCGTTAGCGAGCTTGGCGAGAGCAGTCGCACGGACACCATTTTCGTGCTCACCGCTATTGTGTTCAACCTGATTGTCCTTGGGGTCAACTCTGGCATATCCGCAGCAGCCATAGATGAACCCGCTGATACCACCACGTACGACCTGATACTGGTCGTGTTTATCGCCTTGACGGCGCTGGTCAACGCCATCGCAGTGGCGGCATTGACCCTGGGCAGGCGTACCCGGGGTATGCTTCTCGGTGGCCTGGTCGCCATGTATCGTGACAATGAAGTGGACAAGTATTACGACCCGGCCCTCATGTCTAACTACGGCGTGCGCTATCTCCTCTTCACAGGGGTAATTGCGACGCTGGCGGTCACGGCGATTATAGTCCCGGTTATCATCCGCTTCACCGGTTCAGCGTAGCTTTCACGGAGGTAGTTTCTGTCAGACGCCATTATCCCTCCTGGGTTGTTGCTGAGCGTGCGCCGGAAATCCCGGCGCATATCCGGGTGAGGCTGGAAGCCGACTATCGTCTCGCTTTGGAGCAGCAAAAGGAGCGCGGGCAGGCGGTTGTCTAGTGGTGTATAATAGGCTCTGCCTTATTTGTAGGCCGTCGTGGTGGGCGTGGCCAAGTATGGTCTAAGGCGCCAGGTTGTGGCCCTGGAGATCGAGGGTTCAAATCCCTCCGCTCACCCATACTCATATCGCAAAGCGAGGACCGGTAGTTGGCTATTTCGACTGTTTCCGCGTTTTGGAACAATCCCAGGAATCCGTACCTGGAAGGCATGGAGGTAATCAAAGAGGGCGATAAGAGCGGATACGGCATGGTGGTCCGTTTCACCCTTCAGGGAGGCAGAGAGGTCGGCGCCATCTCCCTGCCACACCAGTTTCCAACCAGAACCGGGCCCACCTGGGCCTACCTTGTGGACTGCCAGGGTTGGACGCTTGTGGACGCAGGGCCTATGGGAGCTATGAGCGTCCTGGAGGAGGGGTTGAGGTCTCTGGGCAGGAAGTCCACCGACCTGGAGCGCGTGATCATCACCCACGGCCATCAGGACCACGATGGCAATGCCTATGACCTGGTCAGGGCCAGCGGCGCGGAGCTATGGGCCCATGAGCTGTATTTCCACTTCCTGCCCTACGAGTACGCGCGTATTGGCCTGGACAGAGGGTCTCCCCTGCACCGCGCCATATTCGAGGTAGTCCGGCGCGAGCAGATGCAGCACAGCAGCCGGGCGGCCACCTCCACGGACGACCTGCGATGGCGCGATCACTACCAGGGCTATATACTCGGACATCGCAACATCCTTGAGGAGAGGCTGCCCAGGCACTCCATTCGCGACGGCGAAGAGCTGGGTGAGATGCGGTTCCTGTACACTCCAGGCCACTCCGTAGATGAGATATGCGTCACCCTGGACGGCGTTGTGTTGACCGGGGACCACGTCCTGCCCCAGATAACTCCTCACCCAACCATAAAGCGCGCCTACCCGGAAGCCATCCTCGACACGATCCCCCCGGACCACCAGGAGGCGGGCGACCACTACGGACTGGCCTGCTACCTGAGCTCCCTGGGCAAGACGCTCAGGCTTGACCGTCATGCCACGGTCTTGCCGGCCCACAGGCTCTTCAACCATGGCCGCTTCAACGTTCGGAACCTACAGCGGGCCCGGGAGATAGTCCGCCACCACGTAAGACGGCTTGAGCGGGTGATAGAGGTCATGGATGAAGGAGCGGACACCCCTGCCAAAATCACGGGAGAGCTGTTCCCTCCACGAAAGCTCGTGGGGGGAGGCTTCTTCGCCGCCGTCTCGGAGGTCGTCAGCCACCTGGAGCTGCTGGTTGACGTGGAGGACGTGCACGTCTCCCAGGACGGACGTATAACGAGGAGCGGAACGGACAACTTCCACCCCCGTATAGAGGCTATGACCGCTTGAGAGGTACGTAGCAGGGAGTGGTCAGTCCGGCCACCGCCCTCGCCGGCCTACGCCGAGCACTTCCGGCACATACACCTGCGATGACCCATCCGCTCCGGGCGGCGGTTGCAGGCGCCATATGGAGAGTACAGCCCGTGTATCTGCCCGGAACGTCCAAAGGTTTCAGATAGCCGGCCGAGGCTCCTAGTCCTTTGCATCGCTTCCCGCCCTGGCAGCCGGCGTTGCGCTGCTTGAAACCCGCGGAGGCAGACGTATTCCCAGCAGCAGCAGGGCGCCGGAGGCGTTGAGCGCCGCGAGGATGAGGAAGGCGATCTGGTACGATCCAAGAGAATCGTAGACCAGCGCCGCGAGCAGTGGCGTGGCGACCACGCTCACGCTGCTGATGGGGTCCATTAACCCGGCCAGGCGAGAGAAGTTCTCACGACCGAAGACCTCGGCCCGCAGGACCGTCATCAGCGTGCCGCGCATCCCGAAGGAAACCCCGAACACAGTAGCGAACACCATGACGTGGAACGTAGTCGTAGCGAGGGCCAAGATCACGACGCCGACCCCCTGGAGGATGAAGGCTGAGGCCGCCACCCTTCGCAGTCCCAACTTATCGCCCAAGAACCCGCCAATCAGCCGCCCCGGCGCGGCCATAACAAGCGTATAGGAGAGCACCCCCGCCGCCGCCAGCTCATCTATGCCTATGTCAACCATCGCCGGTATCTGGTGGACCCGGAGGGCGCCCCAAGCCGTTATCCCGGCTGAGTGGGAAAGGGCCAGGAACCAGAAGTTGCCGCCACGTAGGGACTGGCCGACAGTGAGGGGTGGCTCGCCTGTGGCCTCGGCTGTATCCGCCGAGCCGTCCGCGGCTGGAGCCTCATTGCTGTCGGGCTTCTCTCCATCGGGCAGGTAACCGTGGTCCTCCGGCTGTTTCCTCATGGCCGCTGCCAGTGGAACACCGATGATAATCGTGCCGATCCCTATGGCTATGGTCGTCTCGCGCCAGCCCACGTTGAGGATGAACCACGACAGAACCGGGACCAGGAGGGCGCCAATGCTCCCGCCCAACTGGTAGATTGCAATGGCCCTGCCCCGCCACCTGTAGAACCAGTTGACCAGCACGGTGACGATGGGCAGGAACCCCGCTATGCTCTGGCCAAGAGTGATCAGAAGAAAGGACGCGTAGAAGTGGTACAGGTTCTGGGACATGCCCAGGAGTATGAACCCCACCCCGAAGATGACCCATCCCCCCATCATGTACCGCCGGGGCCCTATCCAGTGGATGAGATACCCCTCTATGGGTCCCGTCACACCACCCTCGAGCCTACTAAGGGAGAAGGCCCCAGTGATGGCGGTCCGGCTGGCCGCCAAGTCCCGCTCCAGCGGCAGAACAAGGGCCTGTGCGCCCACGTTGAACACCGCCGACTGGATGGCGCTTGCCATCGTCGCGGCGGCAACGATAAACCATCCATAGAAGACGCGCGGACGCGCTGATGGTGTCGATTCGACTGGGGCGGTATGCCCTCTATCGGGGTCGCCTCTACTCGGAGGGTCTGGATCCAAAGGTCCTATTCTCTCCTGTTGGGGTCCCCGGACGTGTTGTCCAAGGGTTGGTGTCAGGGCGCGCCCATGATTGCGTAGCACCCTCTATCCAACGCACAATATCACACTTTGGGTTGAATTGCCACTTGCCACGGCCACCTCCGACAGCGTTTTTGGGACTGCCGGGTCTCCCCTATCCCCCTCAAAACGGCCCTGTCCTGCCCTCCAACCGTGCGGGTGGCTTCTCACCCATGCCAACCGCATATATAATCAAGCAATGCCTTCTAACGCCAGAGTCCGCCCGGTGGCTGCTGCGTCCTGGACCGCTCGGTTTCCATTTTTCTATGGATGGGTCATCCTGGGAATCTCCGGACTGGGTATGTTCACGTCCGGGCCCGGACAGACGTACGCGGTCTCCATCTTCGTGGATCCCATGATAGAGGATCTTGGCCTGTCCAGGACCAGCGTATCCGGGCTCTACACCGCAGGCTCACTCACGGCCGCAGCAACCATGTTCCTGGTGGGCCGACTGCTGGACCGGCATGGCGCGCGGGTAGCGCTGCCGGTGGTAGTTACGCTGTTTGGATTCGCCCTGATATTCATGGGGCAAATCTCTCAGCAGTGGCACCTTTACGCGGGATTTGCGCTCATCCGCACCCTGGGCCAGGGGTCGCTCACCCTAATCCCAACCACGCTGATAGCCCTTTGGTTTGTGCGCCTTCGCGGCAGGGTAATGGCGTTGAACTCCCTTGGGGCGGTTGCCAGCCAGGCTGTGTTTCCGCCGATGATTCATCTACTCATCTCAGCATATGGCTGGCGCAGCGCCTGGGTAGCCCTGGCGCTGGTCGTCTGGCTGCTGCTGCTGGCTCCGGCGATCCTTCTAATCCGTAGAGGGCCGGAGTCGGTGGGCCTCCTTCCGGACGGGGCCGCTGAGCCGTCCGAGCGGCAGACGCCTCTGTCCGTTGATCGCGAAGTCAACTTCAATGTCTCTGAGGCGCTTAAGACCCGCGCGTTCTGGCTGCTGATATTCGCAGGGTCCTCACAGGCGCTGATAGGCACCGCTCTGGTGTTTCACCACGTGTCCCTTATGGACAGCCGCGGCCTGAATCCGGTGGTGGCAGCCTCTGCGCTCAGCCTGATCGCGCCGGGGGCCTTGTGCGGGACATTCCTGGCGGGTTTCCTGTGCGATAGGTTTCCGAACAGATTCGTGCTGGTGGGCGGCCAGTTGATTCTGGTATTCGCCATGCTGCTGACCTTCGTAATGGCGCATCCGTGGCAGGCCGTTCTCTACGGCCTCTCACTGGGACTGGCCGGGGGTATTCTAATGACCACTGCCGCAGTCATCTGGCCCAACTATTTCGGGCGCGCCCATCTGGGGTCGATACGAGGAGTGGTCACCGCCGGCATGGTAGCCTCGGCGGCCCTGGGCCCCCTGCCCTTCGGGTTTTTGTTCGACGTCTCAAACAGCTATACCCTGGCCGTAGCCATATTCCTGGCCCTCCCCGTGGCATGCGCCGTAGCGGCGTTTGCGGCCACCCCGCCACGGAGACGTACCCAAGCCTGAGCTTTCCCGGCAATGGGAGACTCAACGCAGGCCGTTCCCATGCAAGGGGCAACGTCCGGGCTGTCTCCTGTACCAGCACGGCTCCCTTCCAGGGTCACTGGGAAGGGAGCCGTCCAACCAACTCTTGAGACTAGCGCGCCGCGGTCACACGGCGCCGCTTTCGGCCAAGACGGCCAGCTCCGCCCTGGACAGATTGAGCTCCCCGCACAGGACCTCCTCGTTGTGCTCTCCGGTGAGAGGCGCGCGGCGTGAGATGCGCCACGGAGAGCCATTGAAGATACCGGCCGGGCCCGGGTGCCGGAACGTCTTGCCCACCTCAGGGTACTCCACCTCTGCCCAGAACCCCCGGTCTTCCAAGTGAGGGTCCTCCATCACTTCGTCCGGCGCTCGAATCGCCCCCATGTTGAAGCCCCGCCTTTGCCCACCGTGATAGGCTTCGTCCCTGGTGATGTTGGCAAAGAAGTTGGCGAGTATCTGGTTGATATGCTCTCGATTTTCGGCGATAGCCGCCGGGTCACGGTACTTCTCATCGGACAGGTCACCGGCTAGGCCGTATCCGTCCATCCACTCTGCCAGCGTCTTGAGCTGGTCCGTGCTCAGCCGGTTCAGGATTCCGGCGTTGATGTACTTGCCGTCCTTGCAACGGTGTTGAGCCTTGGGGCTCAGGTTAATGCCGCCGCCTCTTCCGGTGGTGCGCTTGGCTACCCTGCCAGTGTAGACGAAGAAGTTGATGTGCCCCTCCGTGGTAAGGGCGCAGGCGTCATGCACGGAGGCGTCTATGTACTGCCCGCTTCCGCCGGATGCGCGGTGGTTGAGAGCCGCCGCGATGGCTATGTTTGCGAAGTGGCTTCCCATGTGCCACGCCTGTCCTCCTCCCGGCGCAATGGGAGGCGCATCGGGCACGTCGTCATCGTCGTACCCGCACTTGGCCATCTGGCCCCCTGCTGCCAGATGCGTCAGGTCGCTGGCGAGATAGTCCTTCCAGGGCCCCGTCTGGCCGAAGTCGGTCAGCGAGCACATGATCAGCCCGGGGTTGTCCGCGCTGAGGTCCTTGTATCCCAGGCCCAGCGAGGGAAGGTAGCCCGGCCGCAAGGTCTCCAGGATAACATCTGCGGTTGAGGCCAAACGGCGGAACAGCCGGCGCCCGTCCTCCGTCTCCAGGCTCAGGGTGATGCCCCGCTTGGAGGTGTTGTAGTGCCAGAAGGAGAGGCTGCGCTCCCTGTCCGGCAGGTCCTGATAGAACGGCCCAACCGTGCGGGTTGCCTCCCCGCCGGGCGGCTCTATCTTGATGACGTCTGCGCCCAGATCCGCCATGAGCTTGCCGCACCACTGCCCTTTCTCGTCAGCCAACTCCAGGATTCGGAGTCCGGCGAATGGGCCGGAGGTCGCCGCCCCATCCGAGTCCGCCACCGCCGGCGTAGAGTCCTTCGCGGCTCCGTTGCCGTTCCAGTGCGCCGTGGATGCGTCCTCTATCATCTCCTGGATATAGGGATAATCGTCCCTGTTGAGGTCTCTGGGCCAGAACGTCCCATCCTCAAAGCCGTTCACCAACTCCTCGTGGTTGATGCCCAACAGCCCCTCAAACACCTCTCGATTGTGCTGGCCTATCAACGGCCCTGTAAGGTGGTTGAAAGCCGGCGTCTCCGACATGTGGAAGGGCGCGTTTTGCAGCGACCATCTGCCAATCACCGGATGGGTCATCTCCCTGTACATTTTTCTGTGCCTGAGTTGCAGGTCACTATCCACCCGGTCCTGGCTGCTCTGGATTGGCATCGAGCGGACGCCCGCGGCCTGGCACCGCTCCATGATCTCGTACTTGCCCAGTGACTTGGTCCATTCCTCTATGCCATTGTCCATCTCCTCCTGATGCTCTAGGCGACCCTCCAGGGTGGTGAACTTCTGGTCCGTGGCCCAGGCAGGGGTTCCCATGACGCCCACCAAGCTCCGCCACTCCTGGTCTGAGAAGCAGGCAATGGCGCACCAGTCGTTGTAGCCCCACGGACGGGTCCGATATGCGTTGTGGGGCGCTGCCGTTCGCCCGCGGTAGTTGTTCACCAGTGGAGCGCCGGGCCAGTGCGTCCGGTTGCCCGGCGGGTAGCCCTCCCGCATGGTGGAACGCCCGTTGGCCTGGATGTCCAGAAAGGCGGGCCCGTTGAGCTGCACTCCTGTTATCCACTGGGACTTGTCTACGTGCTGCCCCCGGCCGGTCACCTGGCGGTGGTACAGCGCGCTCAGAGCGCACATGACGCCGTACATGCCGCCGGTATCGTCCATGTAGGACCAGCCCCAGCCCGCGGGCTGCTCCCCGGGGAGCCCGGATAGGTAGGTCATTCCGGACAGCGCCTGGGCGATGGGGCCCATCGTTTGATAGTCCCGGTCTCTACCCGTGTGCCCAAAGCCGGACATGGACAGGTAGATGATGTCCGGGCGCAGCTTCTTCATGTCCTCGTAGCCCAGCCCCCAGCGTTCCAGCACACCGTAGGCAAAGTTCTCAATGACGATGTCCGAGATGGCAACCAGGCGTTTGACCAAGTCTATGCCGCGGGGGGTGCGTGTATTGAGGGTGACGCTCAGCTTGTTGGCATTGGTGTCGCTGAAGTGGCCGTCCGAGTTCAGATTGACCGGCAGTCCTGCGGGGGTGGACCCTCCACCGAGGGCCCCTCGTGTGCTGGGGTTCTGGGGCCACTCCACCTTGATTACCTCCGCGCCCAGCGCTCCCAGCCAGCGGGTACACCACGGTCCGGCCCGTACCCAGGTGAAGTCCAGCACTCGGACCCCGTCAAGTGGCCTTGGGTTAGTCGTTACTCTCGCTTCGGTCTGTATCAATGCTCTCCTCCTTAGTTGGAGACCCGCGCCAAGGCGACGGCGGAAGTCTCCGGTATGGTGGGTGATACTCTCAGCCAAAGGGTCGTATTGGCTCAGGATACGTTCGACAATACCTCCGTTCCGTTGTGCGAAGTATTGCGTCCAGTCATGCGGGCCCAGGGACCTGCCATTGAAGACGCTGCTTCAATCGACTCCATATGGTCAGGAGAGACCAAGTCCGGTTAAGTTAGTATACATCAGATGCTCTGTGCGCATCAACCTTGTGCCGCGCGCCTTCCCGCCTTTGGGCATAGCTTCTGTCAGCCATGCCTCAAGGCGGCGATAACGCGTCGTTTCATACGGAAGAAGGCGGTCGGCATGTTGTTGCCGTGAACCCGTACCCGCTCACGGGCTGCCTCCATACTCCGTTGCGGCATGCGTAAGACCCTGAAGGAAGAGACCGTGGGCGCCCCCCGAATCACACCTGTCGCGAACAGGGGCGCCCACGTATTGGGGCCGGCTGGACTGAGTCCCGCCTCCCAGGATTTAGCATTGGCATGGGAGGTCTACAGACCGGGGACTACGCTGCGCATCAGTCCACCAAAGGACCCTGACGAACCGTTTTCCTTGAGTCCCGTTGCAATCAGTGTAAGCTTGACAGTTTCCTCAAGGCTCTCGTCAATGGACATTCCAAAGAAGACGGTGGCGTTTCTCCTCACCGTACTGCCGATCAGTTCACCCGCGGCGTTGACTCCGCCCAGGCTGAGGTTATGCCCTCCTTTAACCGAGAAGAGGACCCCTCGCGCTCCCTTTATGGACATGTTGAGGAGAGGATTGGCCATTGCCTGCCGCGCAGCGTCCACAACACCCAATTTACCCTGGCCCTTTCCAATTGCCATCAGCGCGGACCCCGGATAGCCCATAATAGTGCGTACGTCTGCAAAGTCCACGTTGATCTCTCCGGGTACGTTGATCAGCTCAGAGACGCTCAGGATACCCTGAGTCACCACCTCATCGGCCGTCCTGAAGGCTTCCATCATCTCTGCATCGTGGCTCACGTACTTGAGGAGCCGGTCGTTGTGGATGATTATCAGGTTGTCCACAAAGGGTCGCAGTCGGCCTACGCCGGCCACAGCCTGGCCTATCCTGCGGCTCCCCTCAAAGCTGAACGGCGTTGTGACCACCCCTACCACCAAAGCTCCCATGTCCTTGGCTATGGAGGCTACGTATGGAGCGGCTCCTGTCCCCGTGCCTCCACCCATGCCGGAGGTAATGAAGACCAACTCTGCGTTCTTGATGGAGTCTCTTATCTCCTTCTCGGACTCCTCGGCGGCTCGCTCGCCCGCCTTGGCATCGCCGCCTGCTCCCCAGCCGTGAGTTGACTTTGGACCTATCTGGACGATGTCGACTCCGGGCGCAGTCGTCTCAAGCGACTTGATGTCAGTATTGACCATAACGAACTTGATGCCCGGTATCTGGTTCTGCAGCATCCGACGAACGCAGTTGCATCCTCCGCCGCCAATGCCCACCACCTTTATGCGTGCAGGCGCCCTTTCCCAGGACGAAGTCGCTTCTCCGTTTTGGCTATGTGTAGTCAACTGTGTCTCAATCATTTGGAACCTCCGTGTATTTAGTGCTCTGCGTTTGGAGCAAAGCTGCACAAGTCCGGCAGGCGGTTATGAAGCGCCACTTACGAAATTTGGGACCTCCGGTTTGAATCGCTCCTCCTTTCTCCGCATTCCAGGGGGCCTCCCGGCAATGCCGACCAAAGTAGCTGACCCATGACCTGAACCAAACCGCGTAGCCTCAGTTCACACCGATGCAAGTTAACCTTATGCTTTATGCGGTTTCCATGATACGATTGCAATACTATGGCGGTTCAACCGGGTCGGTTGTATATTCAAGCAAGAGGCGGGGCAAGTCAATAGTTTTTCCCGTACCATATCCAGACACTTCAAAGAATCATACTTTACAGCGCCGTAGATTCATGGTAAGGTTCGTGTAACTGGTATGGTACGATGGTTATGATTCAAGAAACTGGTACGCTCTTCCGCCCATATGCCCCACCCGCCAATATGCTGGCTTTTTTGCATAGAATAAGGCGGATGAACATGCCGTCGACCATCACCAGGGACCTCCTCAAGACCGTCGGCATTTCGGAGAACATTATCCCCAGGGTGTTCGCCACACTCCGTTTCCTGGACCTGGTTACGGAAAGGGATGAGCCTACGGACGTATTGCGAGGCCTGGCCGGCAGCACTGAAGACGAATACCGTCAGCTACTGGAGAAGACCATCCGCAAGGCGTATGCCGACGACTTCGAGCGCATTGACCCCGGCACAGATGCGCAGGACCGGGTTATGAACGCTTTTCAGAGGTACACGCCTCGGTCACAGCATAGTCGCCAGGTAATGCTCTTCCTGGGACTCTGCAGAGAGGCATGGATTCCCACCATAGACGTGCCCAGAAGACGCGGGATGCGAGGCAAGCCCCCAAGCCAGGCATCGGCAGGAAGGGCCGTTTCGTCGCGTTCTCCGCAGGCCGCCCCAGCGCCCAGGGCAACGCCTCAATCGCAGCAAGACGTACAGCAACTCTCAACGCAGTTCTTGGGCATTACCCTGGATGACGCGGCGCACTTGCCCGAAGACGATTTTTGGGAGGTGTGGAACGCGGTTGGGACCCTGTTCCTCAGACGCGCTCAACGTGCGTACGTGCCATCGCTGCCGGACGACGCTGCGGGAACGAACGGTGCGGAGGGCTAGGGCCTCTTCTGAATCGCTCGGAAACAATGCCCCGCGGCCAACCTGGCGCCTCTCCCCCTCCCCGCCCCACCCGGTTGAGCCCTCCATCCCGCTGGTTAGACCACCCCTAGCTCCGCCAGTACGCCCAGTTCTTCCCTGCTGAGGCCCAGCTCGCCGCACATGACCTCCTCATTGTGCTCTCCGATTAGGGGGGCGCGACGGGAGATCTGCCAGGGTGACTTGGGATAGATGGATGAGCCGCCCGGATACGTGAAGCTCCTGCCCAACTCCGGGTGCTCCACGTCCACAAAGAACCCGCGATCATGCCAGTGAGGGTCGTCTATGGTATCCTCAGGAGCTCGCACGGCGCCCAGCAGGAAGCCCCTTTCCTGGCCTTCGTGGTAGGCCTCCTCCGACGTGACGCTGGCGAAGAAACGCTGGACAAGCTCGTTGATATGCTCCTGGTTCTCCTGGAACGTACTCGGCTCCTGGTACTTGGGGTCGTTGAG
Source organism: Dehalococcoidia bacterium (assembly GCA_965247645.1). Classification (GTDB taxonomy): domain Bacteria; phylum Chloroflexota; class Dehalococcoidia; order Lucifugimonadales; family UBA2985; genus JAPPHY01. The sequence goes on along the minus strand of OZ252024.1, from coordinate 101,685 downwards.
GTCGTTCTCCACGCCGTGACTGTCCATCCACTCGGCCCAGACCTTCAAGCTGCCAGGGGTCAGGCGCAGGGCTCCAAAGTTGACGTAGCCGCCGTTCTTGGTTGGGTGCTGGCTGCGAGGGCTGGGGCCCACCGAGTGGTGGCGGCCCGTGTTGCGGCGCACCACCTGCTTGGTGAACATGTAGATGGGCATGGCGCCCTCCGTTGTCAGCGCGCATGAGCTATGGACGGAGGCATCGATGTACTGCCCTTCCCCGGTCATGTCCCTCATGCACACCGCGGCCATGATGGCTATGTAAGCATAGTGGCTGCCCATGTGCCAGGCGTTGCCGCCTCCCGCGGCGATTGGCGGTGGGTCCGGCACGTCCTCCTCGTTGTAACCTGTGGACGCCATCTGACCGCCAGCGGCCATGTGCGTCAGGTCCGAGCTGCGATAATGACTCCACGGCCCCGTCTGGCCGAATGGAGTCAGCGAGCACATGACAAGGCGTGGGTTGTTCCTCCTGAGATCTTCGTATCCAAGGCCCAGGGACGGCAAATAGCCCGGCGTGTACGTCTCAAGCAGGACGTCCGCCGACGCCGCCAAGCTGCGGAGCAGACCACGGCCATCCTCGGTCTCCAGGTTCAGGGTGATGCTCCGCTTGGAGGTGTTGTAGTGCCAGAAGTGGAGGCTGCGCTCAGGGTGCGGGACATCCTGATAGAAAGGACCTATCCGCCTCTCCCCTACCCCGCCCGGCGGCTCCACCTTGACGATGTCTGCGCCCAAGTCGCCCATGAGCTTTCCACACCACTCACCAATCACGTCTGAGAGTTCCAGTACCCGCAGGTTTCCCAGGGGACCGGAAGAGTATCGCGTGTTCTCCATAGCTGCCTGTCCTCCTAAGCGGTAGGTACTTCCAGGGCTTCCAGCAGGTAAGGCTCCAGTGGAATGCTCTTGGGCCAGAAGGTGCCATCCTCGTACCCCTCTCGTATCTCCTGGGGAGATACGCCCAGCAAGCCGACAAGCACCTCTGCGTTGTGCTCGCCGCACATCGGCCCGGAGCGCTCGACGCTGGTGGGCGAGTCGGAGAATGCAAAGGGAGCGTTCTGTGTCAGGTGCTCTCCTATCACAGGGTGGCGGACGGTGGTGTACATACCCTGCTCCCGGAGCTGCGGGTCATTCTCAACCCGGTCCTCGTTGCTCTGCACCGGCGCGGCGCGCACTCCCGCGTTCTGGCACAGGTCGGCAAGCTCATACTTCTCCCGTGTCAGCGTCCAGGACTCAATGCCGCTGTCCAGGTCGTCCTGTTGGCGGATTCGCCCGGATGCCGTAGCGAACCGGCTGTCGGCGGCCCAGGCCGGAGACCCCATAAGCTCCACAAGCGCCTGCCACTCCTCGTCCGAGAAGCAGGCGATGACACACCAGTCGTTGTAGCCGCCGCCCTTTGTGCGGTAGGAGTTGTGGGGAGCGGCGGCCGGGCCGCGATAGGTGTTGGTCATAGGCCCGCCAGGCCACACCGTGCGATTGCCGGGCGGAAAGAAGTCACGACGGGTGTTGCGCCCGTTTACGGTCTTGTCCAGAATGGACGGGCCGGTCAGAGTGATGCCCGCTGCAACCTGGGACATATCCACCCACTGGCCTTCGCCGGTGGAGTTGCGGTGGTGGAGCGCCGTCAGAACGCACATGACCGCGTACATACCGCCGGTGTTGTCCATGTAAGACCATCCCCACCCGGCCGGAGGCGCGTCCGGGAGGCCGGATGTGAAGGTGAGGCCGCTGAGCGCCTGTACGATAGGCCCCATTGTGTTGTAATGCTTGTTGCGGCCCGACTGGCCAAGGCCGGCCATGGAGACATATACGATGTCCGGCTTGATCCTGACCATTTCATCGTAGCTGAGTCCCCAGCTGTCCAGCACACCGGTACTGAAGTTCTCCAGGACCACGTCCGACATGGCAAGGAGACGTTTGATGAGCGCCAGTCCCTTCTCAGTCCTGGCGCTGATGGTGACGCTCCTCTTCATGGGGTTGGTGTCGCTGAAGTCGCCTCCGCTGTTGATGCTCGGCGTGATTCCGGGCGGAGTGGTCCGCTCATTGCCCGAGACCAGGCGGCCCGTGTACATTCCCAGGGCCGGTTCGGGCCACTCCACCTTGATTATGTCGGCGCCCAGGATGGCCAGCCAGCGCGTGGCCCAGGGCCCCGACCGCACCCAAGTGAAATCCAGGATACGAATACCCTCCAGCGGTCGTCCTTCTGCCATTGCATCTACCTCCGTTACTCCGTTATGGCGCTCCTGTGAGCGCAAGAGCATGAGAGTGGCCGGGGGGCCGCTGCCCGGCAGCCACTCTCACGCTGACTACTATGAGACGATAAAACGGGTCCCCCCTACCCTACTCCACCAGCCACATGCGGTCCGTGAGTCGCTGCTGCGAGGGTGTCCCCAGGTTGTAGAAACGGACCCCCTTCAGCTCCCGCCGGACGGGCCACGCAACGTTCATGGATCCCAGAGTAGCGCTGGTCAGCCGCTCGTTTACCATGTACAACTCGATCTCCCGGAGAAGCTCCGCGCGCCTGGCCGGGTCCAGGGTTGAGTCCGCCTCACCCAGCATCGCATCCACTCTGGCTATCTCCTCGTCCGGCGCCGCCCCCTTGCCCTTGTAGCCCAAGATGTAGCAACTCGGCTTGCCGGTTCTGGTGGAGTGCAACCCGTTGAGCGCGTCACCGGGGTCGGCGGTCAACGTATTCTCCATCACGGTAGAGGCCTCCGTCCTTATGGTATAGAGACAGTCCGTGCTGATGGCGCCGTAGGTGTCCACGTACTTCACGTTGAACTCCCACCCCAGGCGCTTTTTGAACTGGTCAATTCCCCAGAGGCTGGGCTCCCTGCGGCTCAGCAGCTGTATGATGTACTGGTCCGTCTTGGGACGCTGCCCTTCTCCAAACACCTCGTCCAGAAGGCGGTTGGCCTCGGCTATGTCGGCGTCCTTAGTCGCAGGGTTGAACCCGGGGAAGGTCAAGTACTCCTCCGGGGGAATGCTCCATCCAACGTCCGGGTGGAAGTAGTAGGCGATAGTCGCCATCTTGACGTTGCCCACCGTCATGAAGCCATCCCAGTCCTGCCGGTCCAGGAAGAGGTTTACTGCCCAACGTACCTTCCAATCGTCAAAGGGCGGCCTCAAGGGGTTCATCATGAAGACCTGGATATGGTTGTACCGCACAATGTGCAACTCGATGATGTCCTCGTAGCTGGTCTGTATCTGCTGCACCTGTGCCTTGGTCACCCCGCTGCTCCCGTGGCCGGCGTGGTGGGTCTTCCCGGTGACCAGGGCTGCAAACTTGGTGTTGTAGTCCTGGATGAAGTAGTTATGCCAGCCGTCCGCAAAGGGGGCGCCCTCTCTGAAGTAGTTGGGGTTCCTCTCCGCCTTTATCACGGTCTGAGAGTCACCGGAGACGGAAATGAAGGGGCCTGTCCCGTGGTTCATCAAGTACCCCTCAGACACCGCCGACGACTGGACCCCTGGGTGTTCGACGTCCATCCACTCCCGGTACTCCTTGTTCCATACCTGCATACCCGCAGCCAGCCAACCTAAGGTGGCGTTCCGGTAGTATGCGAACTTCAGGACCACGGTGTGCCCGCCAGGCCCATCCGGGCAGGTGGCCTGGTCGAAGTGGGCCCAGTACGTCTTGTATCTGTTTACAAAGGGGGCGCGCTCATGGGGAGGCGGGTTGGTGAGCCACTCCATGCTGGCCTTCACGTCCTCGCACGTTAGCTCCGTGCCGTAGCTCTCGGCCGGGGCGCCTTTATCCTTGCCCCAACCATCGGAGTGGAACATCACGCCCTGCCGCAGCTGGAAGGTGTATGTCAGTCCGTCCGCAGACACCTCAAAGCTCTCACACAGGTCGCATATGGGCGAGTCCCTGATTACCCCCCAAGGGTCCATCATCAGCAGGCTGTTGAATGACTGGAAACCCCCGTAGGAGCTCGCAAAGGCGCCCCATCCCATGTAACCGCCAAGCCAGTTGGAGACAGGACGCGGGCCGGACATCTTGATTGTCCCGCCGTACTGCGGCTCTCCCCACTCAGGCTTGTAGCCACGGTGGTTCATCAGGAAGTTGGCCCAGTCAGCCTCATCTATCGCCACGTCAGGCACCGGCGTGGCTGTGGCCTGCTCCATCGCAGGCGAGGTAGCCGTAGGCTCGCCGGGCGCCGTCGTAGCCTCAACCACCGCGGACGACATGGCCGTCGGCTCCACCATCGCCGGCGACGTGGCCGTCGGCGCGGGCCTCGTGGCCGTAGGCTCGCTGGTCGGCGCGGCTTCTTCTCCGCCGCACGCCAGAGCCGCCACCGCTATGGTGGCAGCCAATATCGCCATCATTGACCTTATTCGATGCGAATACCGCAACCACATACAGCACCTCCTCACAAGATACGCGCATATTAGCATTGCATAGTTCGAATGTCAATGACACACGCGGTAAGCATTATGCAGCTCCGGCGCGCCGTCCGTGTAACGCGAAGAGGGCGCAACCTGGGTGGTTGCGCCCTCTTTCCTAAGTCTCCTCTCTATGGCCGCCGGACTACTCCGTCAGCCACACCCTGTCAGTGAGCCGCTGCTGGGAGTATGTCCCCAGATTGTAGTAGCGGATTCCCTTCGCATCCCGCCGGTTCGGCCACGCCACGTTCATGATCCCAAGCGGAGCGTGCACAGCCGATTCGTACAGGTGCGTCTCCACCTGTTTCACTAACTCCTCGCCTCTCGCCCTGTCCTGCGTCACGTCCAACTCCTCGATCAGGGCATCCAGCTTGTCCCACTCCTCGGCCGGTATGGGCCCATTCCCAGTCCAGCCCGGGTCGTCACGGCAGTTCTCCCTGGTATGCCACTCGCTGTGTACCTTCCACAGCCCGTCTATGGCATGAGAAATGTAGCTCTGGCCGTAGGTGGGGCTGGCCTCAGACCGGATGGTGTATAGACAATCGGTCTGGATGGTGCCGTACGTGTCCACGTACTTGACGTTGAAGTCCCAGTTGAGGTTCTTCGTGAAGAAGTCGAACCCCCACAGGCTCACCTCACGCCGGCTCAAGAGCTGCCTCACGTACTGGTCCGTCTTGGGCCTGTTGCCAGGGCCAAACACCTCGTCCAGTATCCTGTTAGCCTCCGCCAAGTCGGCGTCCTTGGTAGCAGGGTTGAGACCCGGTAACTTCTGGAACTCCTCTACAGGTGTTCCCCAACCTGCGTCCGAGTGCAGGATGTAGTACGGGTCGCCCATGTTCACGTCTCCAACCGTCGTGAACTCCAGCCAGTCACTCCTGTCCAACGCCAACTGCACCGCCCATCTCACGTTCCGGTCGTCAAAGGGAGGCCGGAGATGGTTCATCAAGAAGTGCTGCTGGTGATTGTACCGGACTATCTGCTGCTCGATGATGTCGCCATACGTGTCCTGTATCTGCTGCACCTGCGCCTTGGTCACTCCACTGCTCCCGTGACCCGCCTGGTGTATCTTGCCCGTCACCAGCGCAGCAAACTTGGTGTTGTAGTCCTGGATGGCAAAGTTGTCCATCCCGTCTATGAAGGGCGCTCCCTCCAGCCAGTAGTTCGGGTTCTTCCGGGACTTCATCACCGTCTGTGAGTCGGCCGACTCTACGATGAAGGGACCTGTGCCCATGTTGACCAAGTAACCCTCAGGGACCGCAGACGACTGCACACCGGGGTACTCAGCGTCCATCCACTCCCTGTACTCCTTGTCCCATATCGCTATACCGGCCGCCAGCCAACCCAGCGTTCCGTTCCTCACACGGTCAAAGTTCAGCACCGTGGTCTTGCCGGCCGGCCCGTCCGGGCAGGTCACCGTTTGCAGGTGGCCCATGTAGAACTGGCCCGACTTTATAGTGCTGGCTCGCGTCTCAGGAGGCGGGTTCGCAAACCACTCCATGCTCGCCTTCACGTCCTCGCACGACAGCTCATCGCCGTACCCGGGCGCTCCCTGGTCCTTGCCCCACCCCTCGGAATGGAACTGCACGTTGTCGCGCAGCACAAAGGTGTAGGTCAGCCCATCCGCAGATATCTCAAAGCTCTCGCACACGTCGCACATCGGCGCATCCGTGATCTCCCCCCACGGGTCCATCATCATCAGGCTGTTGTGCGCCGCAAACTGCCACCGGCTGAACGCGCCGTAGCCCAGCCCGGACTGGTACCGGGTGGCCGGCCGCGGGTCGGCCGTCTTGTATATGCCGCCGTACTGCGGCTCTCCCCACTCAGGCTTGTAGCCGCGGTGGTCCATCAGGAAGTTCATCCAGTCGTCCCTGTAGTCCACGTCCAGCATCACCTCCGGAACCTCCGTGGCCGTCGCCTCAACCATCGCAGGCGACGTGGCCGTCGGCTCGCCGGGCGCTGTCGTGGCCTCTGGCATCGCCTCCGGCGTGGCCGTTGGCGCCACCGTCGGTGGCGTCGTGGCCGTTGGCGCGCTGGTTGGCGTAGCTTCTTCTCCGCCGCAAGCAAGAGCCACCACCAATACAGTGCCAGCCAATATCGCCAACATTGGCTTTATCCGATACGCAAACCGCAATCGCATAGAGCACCTCCTAGCAGGATACGCGGATACTAGCAGGGCTTGGTTCGAATGTCAATGACATTCACGCGGCGGCATTCTTACAGATATTGGTTATGGCGCGCGGCACCGCTCATATGGTTTGACATGCTCACCATGAGCAGGGTTGGTGTGTTCCGCTTACCCCCGTGTCATGTACGGAGATTGCGGGGGCAGGCTATGAGCAGGAATAACGTGGCGCTCCAACCGACGTTGGCATTGCCAACCCATAGAGAATACCCGCGCGGCCTCACTCCGCCCGCGGCGCAGGGCCTCCCTGCTGCGGAACGCGCTCAAGTATGACCACGGGTATTACGCGAGAGGTCCTCGCCTGGTAGTCATCGTATGGAGGCCATATCTCCCTCATAATGGCCCAGAGGGCCGGCTTCTCCCCGGCGGCGGCCGTACGCGCCATGGCATGGAATCGGTCTGCCAGAACCTGGACCTCCACCGCAGGACGCTCACTGAGGTTGAGATACCAGTTGGGGTGACCGGGCGCCCCGCCCTTGGACGCCACGACTATGTATCGATCCCCCTCTCGACCATAGATGAGAGGTGTGGTGATGGACCTGCCGGAGCGTCGGCCTGTGGTGGTGAGCAGCAACGTAGGAACGCCGTTCCAGATGTGGCCGTCCCGGCCGTTGGATTCCAGGTAGCGCCTGACGTGCTCCTGGACCCAGTCGTTTGCGCGCTCGCCTGAGGTTGACATTGCGTCTCTCCCGTGGGAAGTTTTCTTCAGGACACCGCCTGGAGGAACTCCGCCGCCGTCAGGACTCCCTGGCGGGCGAATACCTTTTCCGTCAGTACCCTATGCACTTCAGGGTCCCGGTCGTCGCAGGCATCCTTGATCACTACAACCCTGTAGCCGACGTCCGCCGCCCAGCGGCTGGCCGAGAGAACGCATCCACTGGTAGCCACTCCCATCAGCGCCAGGGTATTGACCCCCATCTCACGCAGCGTTATATCAAGGCCGGTTGTGGAGAATGGCCCCGCCTTTGTCTTGGATATGACCCGCTCCCCAGGGGCAGGCAGAACACCCGGATGAATCTCCGCGCCGGGCGAGGGCTCTTCAAATCTGCCCCCTCTGTGGATGACGTGGAACACGGGAACTCCGCTCTGGCGCGCCGCGCTGAGGACTTGAGCGGCCTTCTCAACCACGGCAGCCGAGTCCTGCGCAACGTTGTTCACTATATCGTTCTGAAAGTCCATGATCAGGACCGCTGTCCTGGCCAGATCCAATGGCTGCTGTTCGGTCGTCATTCTATCCCTCCTTTACTGGTCTGCCGTACGCGTCCGGGTTGCCGCGCCGCATTCCGGACCGTCACTCCGATACACCGCCGGGGCGCCGGAATTCGGACAGGTCAACGATAGTGGCCTCGCGAGCCTCCGGCGTCAGCTCCAGGATGGCGACGTTGCCCAGCTTCATAAGGTTCCTGGGCAGGGTCGGGCTTCCCGGGTTTACGAATAGGACGCCCTGATGCTCCTCGACCATGGCGTAGAGAGTGCGCCCGAAGACCACTATGTCCACCGGCTCGCCGAAGAACTCCTCCACCATTTTGACTACAGACCCTTCCGGCAAGCTGCGCGACCCTATGACGCCCGGCAGTATGTCGTCGTTGATCCCGTCCAGTTCCAGGTTGTTCACCATGCCTATGGAATGGCCTTGCAGATGCAGGACCTGCTGCTCTGCAACCCGTGGGTCGCCCTCGCTCTCCAAGGCGAGTGGCGTGGGGCGCTCCGCCTGTCCACCATGCACTCTGCCTACCGCCTCCACCGGCGCGATCCGCTCCAGCCAGTCCAGTACCCTCGGGACGTAGATGCCCCCTGCGTGAAGGATCAGCTCGACTCCCTCAAAGGCGGCGGCCACCTCCGGGGGGACCTCCGACGCCCCTCCCGGGACGCGGGTGTCAGAGATAAGGCCTATTCGCATATGCGCACCGCCAAAACCCTGGCGCTCGCGACTCTCGTCATCTCAACCCCCATAAGCCACAGATTTCTCCCCTCATCCGTCCCAGGCTGCTCGGCTCCCTGCCTACCGGACGGGAGCCTTTACCCTTATTTATAGAGAAAGAATATGCCCGGACAGATGGTTGAGGTAGAGTCCGATTCTATCCCATAATTGCGCCTTAGTCGAGGAGTAGGCTTGAGCGGTATGCCAACGCGCGTAGGCCATGGCGCACGACGCCGCTCATTTACTTCGACAAGTTCAGTACGAGCGGCGTCAGATACGCCAGTGGTCTCCCCCTCTCATATGGTTCGACAGAATCACCACGAGCGGAAGGAGGGGCGCAATTCCTATCATGCCGTGAAAACGGGCGGGCGGCTTCCGCGCGCCGTGAGAGGCAAGAGACGGACGGATTGCCCGCGCCGCCGTCTCGCTAGGCTGAGGGGTCTTGTGTTATCGTACTCCAAACGGGCAATGCCCCGCCGATCTACCGCGCGCCGGTCTAGCCCGCCGCGCAGGAGTACTGGGATTGGATTTCTTTAGGAAGAGTTCAACGGAAAGAACCGGCCCAGCTACGCCGCGCGCACCGCTATTCTATGGCTGGTGGATTGTCATAGCCTGCTGGATCATCACTATATACGGATCTGGCATCTTCTTCTACGGCTTCAGCGTCTTCTTCCAACCAATCGTCACCGAGTTTGGCTGGTCCAGGGCCGTCACCTCTGGCGCGTTCGCCCTTTCTCAGGCCGAGGGCTTTGTCGAAGGGCCAATCATTGGCCCACTCGTCGACCGCTTTGGCCCCCGCAGGCTCATGTTTGTGGGTATCACCATGGTGAGCATAGGCTTCATGGCGCTCAGCCTGATCGATGGGCTGCTGGCCTTTTATGTGGTCTACGTAGTCCTGCTGGCGGTGGGCTTCAACACCGGGTTCTTCATAGCGGCCCAGGCGGCAGTCGGCAACTGGTTCATCAGGCGGCGCTCCCTGGCTCTGGGAGTCCTCACCACCGCCTTTGGATTCGGTGGGGCCATCATGGTCCCCATCATCGCCTGGCTGGTTGCCGATTACGGCTGGAGGAGCGCGGCGTTCATCCTCGGCATGGGCATGGCTGTAGTCGGCCTTCCAATGGCGGTCCTGGTGCGACACCGTCCGGAGCAATACGGCTATGTGCCCGACGGCCAAAGTGGGCCGCCCGCTAAGGCTGCCGGAGCCGACGCCGAGGCGAGCGCACGGACCAATACCCCTATAGAGGAGGTGGACTTCACCATATGGGAGGCGCTGAAGACGCGGGCATTTTGGATCCTGTCGCTGGCTTTTGGGTTCCGAACCCTGGCCATCTCCGCAACGGTGATTCACCAGATACCCCTTTTGACCGACCGCGGGTTCTCAGAGGGAACGGCCGCCGGGGTGCTGGCTCTCATGAGCCTGATGAGCGTCCCTGGCAGGCTCATCTTCGGATTCCTTGGCGACTACCTCGATAAACGGCGCTTGGTCTTCATAGCTTACATCCTCCAGGGTATCGGCCTCGTTGTGCTGCTCAACGCCTCCAGGCTGGAGCACCTCTATCTGTTCACAATCGTGTTCGGCCTGGGATGGGGAGCGCCGACGGTGCTGGTGGCCATGCGCGGGGACTACTTCGGAAGGCGATACTTCGCCACCATCGCCGGAGTGCAGCAGTCCGTTGTCGCCGTTGGCACAGTCATCGGCCCGGTCTACGCCGGCTGGATCTTCGACACCACGCGCAGCTACGATGCAGCGTTTCTGACCTTCATCGTAGCTATCCTGATTGGGGCGGTCCTTGTCCTCTTTGCCCGCCGCCCACTGCCGCCCAGGCGCGTTGTGGACAGCGCCTCAGCCTCCGCCGGGCCCTAGGGTTGAGGCCGGTCCCCTACTCGCGTTATCGACCCTTGCAGCTTGTTGCTCGACCGCGCAATACGGCCTGTTACGGGACGGCCAAAAGGTGCCATGCAGCCAGCCGGCCGGCCATTACGAATATCGGCTTGACTACAAGATTTCACAGGCCTAATATGCCAGTGGCGCCCAATTATCGATGGGAGGTGTGAATTGCAAAGGCCCACCCCGGTACCCGATGACTTGAGCAGTCCCTTCTGGAACGCTTGCAACGAGGGGCGGCTGATAGTTCAGCATTGCAAGGACTGCGACAGGATGCAGTACCCTCCGGCAAGGACGTGCTCGGAGTGCGACTCAGATAGCAGCCTGGAATGGCGCGAGGTGAGCGGGAGAGGCACTATAAACGGCTACATCGTGGTACACGACTCCCGTCTCAGACTGTGGGTCCCACATCAGCCCTACAATGTGGCAGTGGTGCAGATCGATGAAGACCCAACCGTAAACTTCTTCTCCAACCAGCCTGGAACGCCCTCCGACCAGGTCCCCGTAGGCTCAAGCGTTCAGGTGGAGTTCCTAGAGTTGGAGGGAGGCCAGAAAATCCCCGAATGGCGGGTTGTAACCGACTGAATTGGCAATAGGTAATCCAAGTAAGAACACAGAAAGCGGGGTGAACAATGGCGCCGACTCAGAACGCACCGGCTTCAATGTACCGGGACAGAGAGGGGTTGGGGGTATGGGAACACAAGGGAAAGGTAGCCGCCGTGGGAATTGGGCACTCCCCTACCGCGCGGCGATGGGATGAACGCGTAGAGTCCAGCATAGGCTCCTGGGCCATTTTGGCGCTGCGGAACGCGATGGAGGACGCGGGGGTCTCCCCCGACCAGGTGGACGGAATGGTTGTAGTCCCCGCGGCCACGACCGGAGACCTCTGGTCGCCCACCAACCCAGTCCCTGAAGACTTTGCCAATACCTACCAGCTCACCGACAACCTGAACGACGGCCTCAGCTCCATGAGCGCCGAGTGGCTGCTCAAGAACATGCCGGAGCTGACCAACGTCCAGTTTACGATGAACGCCCCATCGTGCATGTCCAACGCGGTAGTCGTTGCCGCGCAGGCGGTGGGCGACGGCCTCACAAACACCTGCCTGGTCCTGAAGACCTGGAACAACCTGTCCGGCCGCTACGGCCACGAGGCCGGATCAAACTCCTTGGATATCGCCCCCGGCGGCGCGCAATGGACCAACCCCTGGGGCTGGGGAGCCGCCGCAATAACCTTCGCCTACCTCTTCGATCAGTACTGCCGCAAGTACGGCAAGAACCACGACATGATGGCGCCCTTTGTGGTGAACGAGAAGAGGAACGGACTCTTGTGCCCCGAAGGGTTCTGGGCACAGCACCGTCCGGAGCCATTGAGCATTGAGGACTACCTTGCCGCGCGGTGGATAGCCAAACCCGCCAACCTCTTCGATTGCGACCTGCCCATTCAGATCGCGGTGGCCTATCTGTTCACCACCTCAGAGCGGGCCAAGGACATGAAGCAGAAGCCGGTCTACATCCTCAACCACGCATCGGACAGGACCAGGGTGAAGAGCAGCGTTCAGACGCTGGACGAGTGCGAAGCAGCCACCGACAGCGTAGGGCGCAAGCTCTACGAGGGCGCCGGGATCACCGCAAGCGACCTGTCCTTTGAGAATATGTACGACGGCTATACCCTCTTCCACCAGTTCCACATAGAGGGACTCAGGTTCGCCGGCATAGAGAGAGGAGAGGCCCTGGACCTCTACCAGACCGACATCACCATTGAGGGGCCAAACCCCGTCTCTCCAAGCGGCGGCAACGCGGGAAGCGGACGCACCCGCACTTGGATGCATACCGATTGTATTGAGCAGCTCCAAGGAAGGGCCGGCGCCAGGCAGATAAGGCGAAAAGCGGAGATAGGCGTCTCAGGCGGCCCAACGACCACAGGCGGTAACTTCACCGTCTGGAGCGCGACCCCGGACTAGAGGGGCGGAGCGACGCGGTTGGTGTAGGGTGTCCTGCCCGCAGTAGACGCGCCGCGGCCAAGGGATGTGCCGCGTAGTCGGCCTGTTGGCCTATTGTGGTCTGCGCGTCGCTAATCTAAAAGCGTAGGCTTGGGCAAGATGGGGGTGAGGATCCGGCAGCCCCCCTCTACCATTGCACGAACATGGGCATATCCGCCTGCTCATACTTATATCTGGGCGGTGACTTGTCCCCTGGCGCCGGCTTAGCCCAGACCACCCCTAGACTCCCTGCTCTACGACTAGCCGCACGACCCCAGTCCGATACCCACGATTTTGGTGGTCGCTGTCCTCCACCCTTAGAGCGAAGACCGGAGGAAGATCGTTCGGGACCCGCACCAAAGTCTGGGCCATATCTTCCGAAGACTGGAACTGCGCCAAAGTAGCGCTCTCGGCCACGCTCTCTATATTGTGGATGATGGTCTCTCTCACATCCATGTTGGCAGACACGGTCGGCGGGGTCTGTCTGGCTGTCTCTTCGATGTCAATCTCGAAGGCCCATCGCTTCTTGCCGATCAGGACGCTCTGAGCCTGCAATTCAAACTCGTGAATCTTCGGAGTGTCGGTGTCGCTCCCACTATCCCGATGCAACGTGAGTTGTCCCTTCCATCGCCTGCCGGCCACACCCTGCTGGGATGATCCGAACACCAATCTCATCTGACCGCTAAGGAATTCACCCCGGCTATTGGCGCCGTGCGCTTCGCCATTCAGCCCATCCGCAAGCTGGATGTACTCTCCTGCATTCGATTCACTCAAGTCGTCGGTATCAATGAGGCCCTGGAATATCATGGAAGTGGTTTGAGGGTCGCCCAGATCATCGTCGGGCAATTGAAGAATGCCCGTAGCCTGATACTTGATTGTCGAGCTTTGTTCGGGGTTGGTCAGAGGCTCTTCAATATGTCGGTTCGCAGTCGCAGCTGCGCCTTCAATCGCAAAGTGCAGCCGGGGAGCGCCGTCGTCCTCTGAGGAGTAGGCCATTGTAACTATGTCTAGGTTCGCCGTGGCGTGCTGGTAGAAGTGGTGCCAGGGCATGAATTTCTTTCCCGTATCCGGGTCAGCCAATAGTACGGACGTATCTATCATGAAGATGGAGGCGTTCTTTCCCGCAGCGTGTCCTCCGTAAGCCACGAAGAGCCACTCCGAAGGTGTTCTTAGGATGAAGTTCACATGCCCCTTGCCTTTCAGCGACCAGGCCATCTCCAGGAGGGCCTATTATGATTACCTCAAGAGCATTACTGTCGAGGATGGACAAACGGAGAATCTGTCCACTTCCCAGTCCAACATAGAGAGAGCCGTCGTTCCCCACCGATGAATATCGCCCATTGGCCGGATCGCCGTCTAGCGCGTAAATCTCCTCGAACGCATCGCCCGAGGTGTCTATAGCGTAGATCCCTTCCGCTGTAACGAGAACTGGGCTGCGGGCGCCCTTTAGGTTGTACCAGCTCACAAATGCCTTAGGTCCATGTCCAGAAGGGATTGTCACGTCTGTTGCCCAGTTTGTGCCCGAGTCTGTTGTGGAGAGTACCTCTATGAGACCATCGCCGTCCTGCGAGGAAGGGTGTCGATAGCGAGCCATAAGCAGTTCATTGCCGAACGAGAGCAGGCGCGCCATGTCATCATGAATGCTGTTTCTACGTGCAACCCCCGCTGGAATATACCTAGTCGAACCGGACGCCGTCAGTCCTGTATTTGTCCAGGTGGACCCATTGACACTTTTCCCACAATAGTACCTAGCATCCCCAGCAATATTGCTCCCAGGTATGTTGTTAACGACCGCAAATAGGGAGTCTTTGTGGACTACCATGTCCCAGGCCCTTACCCCCAGGCTTCCATGCGAAATTCCTCCTGGGGGCAGACGTAACTGTCCCACCACCAGTCCAGCTGTCGCTAGAGGAGGCAAACTTCCTAGTTCTCACACTTCCTTGGTTACCGCCCGAATAGTCCCTTTCAAAGATGCCCCAAAGATCTCCCCGGAAATTTACAGCCTTAACTAGATGGTCGGCTGGGGAAGAGTGTGTCTGGCTCTCTTCAAGTTTGCCGAGCGTCACGGGCCCCTTCGCCGTCCAGCAGGTTGAGTCCAATAACCCCCCAACTCCCCTTTCGGACTCTCGCTTCATGCGACTCCATCCTATGCCGAGTGGAAATCCGGAATGAATGAAGCGGTTTACGGACGTATCGTCTGCCCTGACCTGCACACCACGAGTCCTGAATGGCGGAGCCAATCTGGGGCTATAAGTTTGCTCCAGTGGCCCAATCACGTACATGTTGCCATTTAGGTCTATGATGCCCATTTGGTTACCTTGTCAGGACTATTCTTCGTGGGTCGCCGTCGTCCATCCTCCACCAGTCTCGACTATGGGCCGACATCCCTGGCCTCCCCAGGGCGTTACGTAGGTTGCTTGCTTCATTCTGCCACCAGCGGCTATCGCCTAGATGCTGTTCGCGACTGCCTGGCTCCTCTGCCGCCAGCCGGCGATATAGGTGGTAGGCCGCTTCTGCTACCACTAACTGCCCCTCAATGTCATCCACTTCCGTTGTCCCGCCATCCTCTTCGGGAACAGTCAGGGGACCCATGCCCTCTAGACGAAGCAATCTACCAGAGATGCCTCTTTGCAGGACCTCATAGGGGCCCTCCGGCGAGTCCTCGTACCGCTGCTGCCAGACCTGGTGAGGTCCGCTCGGAGCAAAATCGTTCGACATAGGGTATCGACTGAGCCGCTCTATCCACGCAGCCACCAAATCAAAGTAAGCCTCTCCATTTGCGACTTCGCAGTAGACGGTCATTTCAGTGGCGCCTTCAGGTATGACCACATTGAGGCTGGTGTCGTAGACCCATTCGCCCGAGCCGGGATGGTAGGAGCCATCAACGAATGTAGAGCCATCGAACGTCACCCTGAAGCGAGTGCTGGACGCTGTGTTAGAGAATATCCAGCCCCGCACCCTCAGAGTCTTCCCCACCATGTCACGGATATTAACCTGGGCGAATATGTCTTGTGATAGCTGAGAAGCACTCGATGTCGCATTACTGAAGGCCGACCGTCGGCCGTGCATCCGTCTGAGAGAATTGGAGAAAGTCCAGGTTCCCGCGGTCGCCGTCCAGGCTGAGCTAGCCCCATCCTCAAAGGATGAGTTGTACAAGAGATTGTCTACGATGATCGATTCGTCTATCACCCTGCGCCAGAGGCCCTTCTGGTTGTCACCGGGATAGAGAGTTCTGAGCGACTGAGCAGTGGCGTCGTGATAGAGCAAGGGGTCGTGTTCAAGGATTTCGTAGGTGTCATCCACTGCTGGAGCCTTAGTATCGTCTACGAAGGCTGCAACTACTGTAATTGTGCTCCCGGAAACACTCGATATTCGGCGAGCCACACCCTCAAGGTCACCTTCTGAGGCGCTGACGATATAAAGCCACTTGTTCTTCAGTCGTCCCGCGTCATATCGTTGTATCTGCGTGTCTTCCAAGCTGGTCGTGGTCCCACTACCGGTGGCCTTACCGGAATAGAAGAAGCCTGTCGCCTTGCCCAGACGCTCCCGTAGTTCTGCACGCGTCATCTGCGCCATTTTGCTTCCTTTTACTGCCCCCTGCTTCCTTCTAGGTTAGCAACGCGGGTCTCATGGTCCATCCACCGAGCGAGCTCTTCCTGCTCGTGGTCATGTAGGTCTTGGCGGCGCTGCTCATCCTTGCCAAATAGCACCTTCATATCCTCTCGCATTCCCCTGACCTCTTGAATCAGAGTCCCCGTTCTAAATCCGAGAACAACGAGACCACCTACAGATGAAACAAGGAGGCCAAAGGCAGTAAGAGCAATGCCGGCAACGGCGGTAAATTCCACCTACTCACCCTCCAGTATCTTCAACCCCAGCGCCATCTCCGCGGTGATTGCCGAGCCGACAATCTTGTCAGTGTGTTCCGGAGTAAAGAGAATAACCAACCCGCCTAGGATGGCTATCCCGAGCATGGATGCCAGTAACTGTGGTCTGATTTTCATGACTCTGCCCTAACTGGTATCTCCAAGCGCAGTGGCTCCACCGTTTGCTTTTGAAAGAAGGCCGCAACAGGGATCTCTGCCTGGTCGAGCAAGGCCCCCTGGACCCAGTCCCCGCTCCATCCATATGCCGGGCGCCGTCTATTGGCGTTTACGGCCACCTTGCTCTTGAGAGTCCAGCCCTGTTTCGCCATAACCTCTATCCATTTCTCCACGGCCTTCTTCTTGTACTGCTCATATTGACTCCGTGTGCATGGCCAGGGACAGCGAAAGAAGCCTATATGCGCTCTCAATCCCCCTTCTCTTGCCCTTTGGAGGGCCAGCCTGCGATTCAGATCCCTTACCTCTTCTCTAGTCAAGACAGGGACTTCTCGAAAGCGCTGGCCTGGCGCAGGCTCTTGTCTAGGGACCAGTTCCGGATGCGGTGTAGCGACCATTACGCCGGCAGCAGCTCGCTTTCTCGAAACCCATCGCCTCTTACGCCCGTGATGCCTGGTATATGCACGGTGTACTTGGGTTCATACGTCTTGGTCATATACTGCCGGGCCAATACTTCTCCAACGCCTGGACGTTCCCCCAGAATGTCTCCCCAATGGCGGTCGCTCCCCCATTTGAGCGCCCCTGGATTTATTCGCACAATGTCGCCGGACCTGAACACAGGCCTAGACTTGGGAGGGATTGTCTTGAGGTAGTTGGGGTCATCCATGCGCCCCTGTTGTCCCGTTCGAGTATCTCCGTCCCTTTGAACCTGGCCCATCACCCTCCTCATTAGCTGCTCCGGAGGCGCATAGGTATCGGCCAGCGTTTCCCGACTCGTGGGCTCCCGTCGTATGGGCGTGAACTGGGGAGTCTTGTTCTCCACTTGCTCTAAGCGTTCGGACAGAAGCGTCACCTTCTTTTCGAGTGGCTTCAAGCTGTCCAATATGGCATCCAGCTTGGCATCCATGTCTACACTCACAGCCTTGGACTTGCTCTGTTCCTCAGCTTTCCCGCTAGTAGTTGTCTCTACCATAGTGTGCCAGACCTCCATCTCGCTGAATGGGTTCTCTACGCGCCCTTCATGTAGACGCCGTGGTCATCCCGCATCTCCTGAGCGCCGTAGAGCTGCTGGGCTGCCACCTTGTCCACCAGATAGTCAATGTCGCGCTGGGATTCCATCTTGGGCTTTATCTGCATGACCAGCGCCAATGCCTCTTTCTGGAACATGGCGTTGTCGTGCCCGTTGGTGTTGTCTCCCTCGACGTTCGTGGATTTGTAAATCGGCATTCCCAGCCACTTGCCTATCCAACCCCTGTCGCTCCCTCCGTCCTTGCCGGCCCCAAGCGCCTCCGTGTAGTCGCGGTTGATGAAGTGTTCGAGCTGCATCATGCCCGCTTCCTCGGCCGGACTCACCACGATCACACGGTCCTCCATAGGGGCATCCGCGTCATCCAGATTCTGTCGCGCTTCCAGCAGTAAAGCATATGTAAGCCCCGTCGCCAGCGCGCCGACAGTCTGGCTGAAGTCGTCTACCAGTCCTGCTATGACGTCGTCCACCGCCAAATCAAGGGCGTATCCTATCTTCCCTGCGTAGGTCGCCATCAAGTCCCGGTTCGACTGGACCTTTGTTATGTCCTCCACCGCCATAGCTGCATACTGGTGCGTGGTAATGGAGATGTCGGTGTTGATCTCGGTCTGCGTCTCGTAGTTGATAGCGGCGTTGGCAGTCTTGGTGCGCGCCGACAGATTGGATACAGAGGGCACGTGTATGGTGTCCCCGAAGCGCAGATTGCGCTCAAACACCCTGTTCACCAGCTTTGCGAACACCACTCTACTCTCACGGGCCACGATAGCCTCTTGCGACCATACCTCCGGCAAGAAGACGTCCGCCGTCGTTACGTCCACAAATTCAGTTGTTCCGTCAGCCATTTTGGCTACCTCCCTGCTAGTAGTTGTTCTCGGTTACGGGCGTACTCATCCGGGGTCATATTCTCAATCTCCCCTCGAGTAAACCGCCGGCGATTGCCGGCCGGAGAGCTGTCCACCCCGCCACTGTCCAGGATGCCGTTCTCAAGGTTGAAGCGCTGTCTGATGGCCTTCGCCTCTTCGTCCTTGGCATTTAGAGCGTTCTTCTGGTGCTCCATGAGGACAGCAAGCATCGTGGTATTGAATCTGCGCTGAAACGTTTGAAGAGACTTGGCATCGTTCACCCCGTCCCATTCACTTGCCAACGACTGTATACGCTCGTCTTCCAGGGGAACCTGCGACATGGCCACAACCTCATTCATGTGTTGAGCCATCTCGTCGCGCTCTTCCGTGAAGACCTCTGCCCTAGACTGCTCGGCGTAGTCGTCCTCAATCGCCTTGATTTGCCTGCGTTTCTCTCCTTCGTCCAGAAACTGATTGGACTCAAGCTGGCCTATCAAGAGCTTGCGAATGTACTCGGCGTTCTTCTGGTTGCTTGCCTTGAGGGATTGAAAGGCCGGGTCGCTGTCACGCACCCTGTTGCGCCCTTCCTCGCTCTGTGCTCGCTGCTTCCAGTAGTTGCGTTCCTCCAGCGCAATATCTGTCTCGGACTTTTGAGGCGTTTCTTGGGCAGCATCGGTTGCATCTCCGCCTGCGGGATGGGCCTGAGTGTCGCTAGGCGCATCGCCGACGCGGGATTCAACGGAACCTGCTCCGTCTTGCCTCTCGTCATCCTCTGGCATATGTCTCCTTTTTGTTCAGTTTCAGCGTCGATAAAGCAAGAGGCCAGAGACTTTGGCGTCAAAGCGCACAAAACCTCTGGCCTCTAAGGACACTTATGTTCTTAATCTAATTATTGGGCCTGTGAACCTCGGTGTCAAGTATGGCTAGCTGCTTACAGCCGGGACATAGCATTACGTAGATCCCCCTCAGGTACTCCCCTACCTTCTTGTTGCAGTGAGGACACCTCACCCCTTCCTTGGCTGGAGTGACCATCACCTCACCCCAGCCAACTCTCTTTTTTGTTTAGCCTGTTCAATCATGTTGCGCAGGACCTCGGATCCTGATTGGGGTGTCGTGGTGGGCGCTGACCTGTTCTCAGGCAATGCAATCGTCCGCAAGACTTCCCTTCTGGCTTCTTCCCTTGCCCTAGACATTGCTCGCTCAATAGCCGACCTTCTCCGCGCATCTGAAAGCTGGGAATACCCTTCAGAACTCACCAGGGTCCCAACGCTCTTGAGGGCCAGGTCGCCGGCAATGGCCTGGTATTGCGCCCTCTGTTGCGGCGTCAGGCTCCTACCCTCTACCGAATTCCCGACCGTACCAAGGCGTATACCCAGCCTATTCACATCAGGCAGCTTGGCAAATTCACGATTGGTGGCAACTACCGCTTCGTCGAGATCGGAATAGCCTCTTCGACTAAGCTGGGTGTCCCGTGTACTAAGGAACCTCGACACTCCCGGGACCTGAGATAGCGCCTCTACTCCTTCAGCTTGAGGCTCCGCATCGGGAGCGCCGGCCCCAAGCGGTGTATTCTCCACCCCCAGAGCTTCCAACCCCATACTTGCAAGCCAATTGACTGACTGACCCGTACCTGCCGCTACGTCGTTGAGCGCAAAATCTATCAGTCTAGGACTTACCTTGAACAACTTCCCCAGCTCAACGGCAGTGGTAGAGGTCCGATGGCCAAACTGTTGCTCAGGCGGCAAGCCCTGTTCGCCCCGGGGCACGATGGGGAAGCTAGTAAACGGGTCAACCCCTGTCTGAAGACCAACGCCAGTCTCCACAGCCGGAGGCAGAAGTCCAGTTACCCCTCCAAGCTCAATTGGCGATATGTTCCTCGCGGTGTCCAACCCACCACTGAGGAGAAGCTCCACGGCGCTGCGGTCTTCGCTCTTTCGTGCCAGATGAAACATAGCTTCCGTTGGGAAAGTGAACATAGCAGCTATCTCGCCCTTGGGAATCTTGATATAGATGGGGAATTTGGTGCCGTCCCTACGGGCGCCTTCCCCTGTCTGCACCACGAAGTTTCGAGTGTACTCGTAGTCTGGTATTAGCTCCGAGGATTCAAACCTCATGTTGTTCACCCTACTCATAACCACTGGAACGCTGAATAGAGCGCCAAATGCAAGAGACCGCGCCTTATGGTCTCGTATGGTTCGAGCAATGTTGGCCGACCCCTGGACTGCGGCGTTGGAGAAGGGAATGATCTGATTGATCACTCGCATTGCATGTCCGGACTTGGCGAAGTCCACAGTAGCATCTCTGCTGCGTACAGCGGCCTCCAGGCTATCCAGTCCCTCAGCGCGGAGCTTGCGGAAGGCGCCAATCCTAACGCCTCGTTCAGCCACTATGTTGGCCGACTCAACCAGTCTAAATGGAAGAAGCATAGCATCCACGGGGTTCCGGACAGATATACCGCCGAGAGGATTCTTCAGTGCACGTCCTGGTCGCATATTCTCAACTACGCCAGAGAGCAGCGCTCCCGATTGGGCAGCCTCCGAGAACGTAGCATTCTTCCGTATGGCAGCCCATAGGCCCGCCCAGTAGTCGGGTCCAAACGGGAACAGTTTCTCACGAAACATCGCCGACATGGCATCCCTCACGACGTTCACAGGAAGGAAAAAGGGATTGTACGTTGTAGCTCCATACCGCAAAGGAGCATTGATGAGTTTAGCTATCTTTAGAGCTATGTTGTCCGGCTCGGATTCCAAGCCCTTCGCGATGCGACCATATATTGCTGGAACCTCCACCCTATGCCTTACACCATCCTCAAAGAAACTGATGATGTCTCGCTCCTGGCTGATTTCGCCCTTGGACATTCGCCCCAAGTGCCGTACTAGGTCCTCGCCTGTCTTCCCCAAAAGTTCCTCCAGCGCCCTGACAATGGACTTGGCTGCCCTGTTGCGGAATATCACTGTCTGGGCCTTAATGGGCTCTTGAAGGAGTCTCTGCAAGGGGTCAGCGAGCGCCCGTTCACTGCCTTCAAGAGTCATAGACCGGATTCCGGTCGTGGACACATCCGCCTCAGGAACTGCCGATAGCGACTGCTGTAGACGCTCGGTAAAGTCCGCTCTTTGAAAGGGCACGTAGTGAGGGTGAGAACTGAGCATAGCCTCCCTCTGGGCCGGGCTGATGATTCCTTCAGACACATACTGGGATAGAACGTGTTCGTCATTCAGTCGCCAAAGGGCTCGAGCTGCTTGTTGTATAGTGGCAAACCGCTCAGGCCCTACCATAGCTTCCAGGGTCTTCATCGCTTGGAGGCGCCCAGCATTCCCGGCGATTCCACCTGGCAGCCCGGCCCGCGGATTGCGGGCCAGAATGTCCTCCATTCGAGTCAGCGCCAGGTATTGTTCCAAAAACTTCTCGTCCTTTCCCACCGTCCTAAGGACTGGTGCATAGAACCGTCGCACCACGTCCTCGCCGGCAGCTATAGCCCCTGGCACCACTTGAGCAGCCATTCGAGCGGGGATACCTGTGGCTTTTTCCAGAGCCTTGAGCGGGAAATTGCGGTCGTAGAGCTGCTGAGGTATCCAAGAGCGAAGCTTCGCTAGAACGGGATCCCGCTCTGGTTCCAAGGCAGATACTAGCTGGTCATAGGGGTCTCGAGGGGGTCTGGGAGGATTGCGCTCCCAAAGCCCCAGAGAGGCCGGCTTCCGAACAACTCCTCGGCGTGGACCCGGCCTACCCCCTGGCGGATTCGCTCCTCCGGCCCCAGGCCGGGCTACCGGTCTTGATGGAGGCTGCGTATACGTCGCCCACAGGAACTCCGCCTGGCTCACCTGGCTTCCCACTGCCTGAGGAGGGTTAGAAGTTGGAGCTTGGACGGGGGACACTGGCCTTGCGCCGGCGCCGGCTTGCGAAGCCCCTGCCACGCCCCTTGCATCCTCATTTATGCCCTTGATCTCGTCCGAGAGACGCCTTATCTCTTGGCCTACCTCTCTCAACTGCTCAGCCTTTGGGATAATCCTACTACCCTGCTCCGACGCAATCCTGCGTTCCGTGTCGAATGCTGCTCGCTCCGGAGTGCCAAATCTTGGAACATTCAATTTGGACTCTCGCAGTCCCTGTAGGCGAGCCCGAGCCTCCATCAATTGATGCTCGGCTTCTTGCAGCCTCTCAAAGCGTTCGGGGCCAAGCGCGCCTTCGATAGCCTCGCGTTGTGAGTTCCTAAGAAACTCCAGGGTATCCACCAAGTCCCTAGTGGGAGTACCGCTACCCTCGGCGAATCTTACCGCCCTCTGAGCATTGGCTATCTGTTTCTCCAAGCCCCTCACAGTCAGAAAGTCAGGCTCGGCCGCTCCGGCCACTTGTGGCCTGCCGGCTATCCTTAGTCCAACATCGCCCCCACCAGGGACCCTTGCTACTTGCTGCCCAGCCTCCATACGGGCGCTGCCAAGGATGTGTCCACCGGCACGAGCGGCGCTGTCTAGGATGTGTCCACCGGCGCGAGCTATGTCTGTACCAAACCCTACACCAGGCACAAGATTTAGCGGGTCAAAGACAGCCCCGGCCACAAACTGCTCCACCGAGGGTCTCTCACGGTGACGCTCAGCAAGAGATGTTACGGTTTCCCCGATACCCCGCCTGCCAATAGCCGTCTGTCCTATTTCCCCTAGCGTTCGACGGGACCGCTCTATACTTTCCTGACTTGGGCCACCGGGGAATGGGCTGGGGAAGCTTGGCCCCGCGGACGAGAGACCCTGGACGGCCGACAGGCCAGTCTCCGAAATCACATCCAGACCTGTCCCCACGGCCTTGAGTGTAGTTTCGACTGGCGTCCTCACCCTCCGCCTGGAGCGCATCTGTTCCACCAGGGCCGCAGGGGCCTTGGCTTCAACAATCAAGCGGGCCTCTTCACGAGACACCACACGTGGATTGATCATGCCCGTGCTAGACACGGCCCCCGGTCTAGCCAATATCTCCTGTACTCGATCATGCAGGCTAGTTTGCCGCTGTACTGGTTGCGCCGCAGACCTCCGTTCTCTGGCTTGCCGGATTATCCGCTCCAGCTTCAACATACCCTCGGTCTTGGCCGGCACATAATTCTGATTGACCATCTACCTGAATACCACCCTTCGGGGCCCACTGCGTTTGAACAGCTCTTGCTGTCCTTGGTTGTAGCGCCTAGCGCCTATCTCCAACAACGGATTGTCTTGAGGTACTTGGTAGAAAGGAGTGCCGGCAAAGGCTCGCAAGGGGTTCTGCGCCTGCTGTGTCGGCGTCACCCCGGGAGGCCGAGCCACGAACTCCCCCTTGCTCGACAGCTCGCTTATACGGCTTAGCACAGACCTGGGAGCGCCCACACCACGAATCTTGGCTTCATAATGAGAACGAAGGTAGCCTTTCAGCTCTGACTCCTCTGCCTCAGTACGCATGCCAGACTTGGTTTGTGCCGAATAAGGAAGGACGGGTGGCCCCGAAAAAGGAAGGGGTTGGCCTCCTTCTGCTACGGCGCCGCTAGGCACAGGAGGCGAAACAGTGGGGGAACCGGTGTCACCTTGGTCCCCCTGGAAGGGCTCCATTCGCACCAGTGCGCCTATGCGACGCTGGTATTCCAAAGGTAGCCTCATCCCTGTTACCAGCGCCTCATTTTGTCGCATAAGCAATTGCCTCAACTCTTCCTCGTCCGCTTCCGCGCGTATGAGCGGCAACTCACTCCCGGTTGGAGATCCTACGCCAGAGCCGGAAGCGCCAGGCGCTCCAGGACCTGGACTCTGAACGCCAGGGAAGGTGCCCCCATATGGGGTCCGCTCCAGCTCATCCATACCGGGGAAGTCGCCCCCACGTCGGTCCTGCCCTCCTACACCTCCACCCTCGTTTGGAGGAAGTTCGAGTACAGACCTAAACTTTCCCTCTTCCGTCCTGGGCGCATTCTGAGCAAGCATTTGCTGGAATTGGGATGGATCGATGGACTGCCCTACCTGTGTCATCAACCCCTGCATCAGCTCCTCAAGGTGTTGAGGGTTCTGTGCTACAGGAGCAGCTAGATTGAAGGCGTCCAGTATGGAGAATCGCTGTTGCTCCACCTGGTCCCGTATGAAGTCCAAGTAGAGCGCCTGGTCAATCTTCCCGTTCAGAATGTAGTCCTCAATCTGCTCATCGAGAGTGCCTCTTCGCTGTTCCGGCAGAAGCTGAAGGGAACCGTCGGGCTGACGTATGAACTGTCGTCCCTCACTGTCAATGACCGCGCCCTGAGCTGCCTCTGGCGATTGTGGTATCTGACGCACGTACCAGCGGTCAGTTGCGCCATCGTATATCGGTTCGTAGCCAGGGCCAAAGGACGCGGCCCGCGCTTCGGCCTCGGCCTTGGTGAAGCCCTGGAAAGACTCCTCGACTGCGCCACCCCCGCCAAACTGTTGAGAGTAGGCGTTGTAGGTTGCATAGTCAAAGTCATCCCCATATATTGGGTCGCCTGTGACCGGGTCTGTGCCGGTTCTAATGACACGCATTGGCGGCCAGGGAGCGTTGGCGGGCCACCAATCAGGCGCCTCAGACAGCCGAGTCCCTGGCGAGGCGGTTTGCTGGTTAGCCCCAGCGGCCCCAACTCCCGAACTGCCAGGTTGCTGGCCTGCCTCCTTGAGGGCGCTCGCAATGATCTCTTCCTGGGAGAAGATGTGAACGCCACCATCTTCACCCCTGACGTAGAACGTGCCGTCGGGCAGAGGAACGACCTGTATCCCCAACTCTCCAAGTATCCGCAGCGCTTCTTCAATGGTCATGCTATGCCCTCCCACCGGCGTCTAAATGACTGCCGGTCTCTGCGCCATTCCTGAACGGCAAACTCCCGGTCTTGCTGGACCCTGCCCCTCCAAACACCATCTCGCTCGGACGCTGTCGTGGCCCTCTTCATTCCGAAAGGGACACCCTTGGCCTTGTCGGCCTGCCGGCGAGATGAGAATAGCTCCTTACCCTCCTGTGCCGATACCTTGAACAGTGGGTGCATTGTTTCCGCCATCGGCGCTTTCTCCTATCATTCGTTGTATCTTTCTCGAATCCAACTCAGCCTGCCTACGGTCTGCGATCTCCAGCAGCCGCTCCTCCCGAAAAGCGTTGATGACCCCCTGCTCAATGTAGTCAGGCTCTCGGCGCATGAGCATCCTATACACCTGCTGCCTCATACCCGCTACATCCTCAATTCGGGCCACCTGGTAGAGGTACTCATCTCCGACCAGCCCAGCCTCTCTCAGCGCCAACGCCTGCTGGACCTCCTGCTGCTGTACCACTATATCCACTTGCTCAAAGCTGGCTACCACGTGGAACTGGTCTTGCATGTCCTGACGTCGCAGCTTGTCTTTCCCGAAGCCTATCTCCGCATGGTCCGGACCGTATCCATACGTGGGGTCTCCCAGCCGATACACAATCTTGAGCATGTTCTGCCCTATCAGTGACCATTGATGCTCCAGCTTGGCCCTCTGACTCTTGAAGGCTCGGTTGGTGTTCTCCGAGTGGATGATAATGCCGGTTGCGGTATCTGCCTCCCCTTGTCGAAAGCCCGCGGCCAACGGCGAGAACGTATCTCTATGAACGGACTGCTCCAGTTCGAGCTTGTGCTGAAACGACTGGGGCTTCACGTCGGGCGTCTCCTCCAGCCAGAAGTCGGCTTTGTTGCCCTGAAGCCACCCATTGCTTGAGAACTGCTCGGCCGCCTCTGCCGCATCCCTAGTGGTGCCTGAGCGCGCCCAGGCTGCTCGATTAAGCAATGCGTGATTGGATGCCGTAGCCTGGGCGTCCATAATCACGGCGTCGATTATCTTGTACATCATGGCCTGCTGCACCCACCACCGGATGTTGAATTCCTCGCCCACCGGGGTTATGGCGTTGCCTCCCCAGGCCTGCACCCAGGGCTGAATCCCCAGGATGTTAGGCTCCCAGTACAGAATGTCCCCACCCTTTCTCTTTAGACCGTGCCAACGAGCCGACCACCACTCCTCAATCTCCACGTCCTCATAGGCGTCCGCCATCTGGAACTCGGCGGCATAGGCTTTATCGTAGTCGGCGACTCTACCCTTCACACGACGGAACTTCTCCTGACGTTCGGCGAGCATGGATGCCAGGTTATACCCCTTGATCTTCATCCTGCGAACAGCAATGGGTGGAATGGACTTGTCAGGCTCCATCAGGACTTCCCCCGGTGTCGGCACCACGATTTGTATTGGGTTCCAGTGCTGGTATTGAGACTTCCACTCCCACTCCCTCAGCTCGAAGTCCTCTTTGGATTCACCCCTTCGTTGGGTGGGACGTTGCAGAACATCCGGGTCCAGCAGAACGCCGGCGGCCGTGTAGTTGTACAAGACGATGTGCTTCCCTGCCTGTTTCGTGGGATAGTTCGGAGCGCGGCTCATGCTATCGTTGACCACCGCCCGTAGCCCGTTCTCTATCTTCGATGCCTTGTCGTCCTCCGCGCCCTCTCCTACGGGCAAACGCTTGAATGTCGGCAAGAATGCGAGATGAGCATTTACGGCCTGTTCCACCTTCGCAGGAAACATCCCGGAGTGGATGCTGGGTCGATTTCTTATTGTGTTGGGATTCCTCGCATAGAAGTCCTTCCAAATGTCCGTACGCTGCCAGTACATGTCATCGGCCTTACGCATGTCCGTAAGCGCCTCAGCCCACACACCCTCCAGATGGTCCACGTACTTCTGAAACTCGTCCATCGTTGGTTGTTCTCTTGGATTCACGGGCATTCTCTTACACCTCTAGAATGGACTCACGGGCGCAGCCTGCCTGCCGCCTCTGGGGATGCTGAAATTGGCGTATTTGCGCATCTGCCAGGCGATCGCATAGGCCATCACTCGGTCATCGTAAGCGCCTCTCCCCGCCTCTGGCCTGCCGTCCTCCGCACGTATGAAGGAAAGCATCTCCTGCAACCCCTCTCTGGACCTGATGGTGACTTGCAGGTTCCGAATGGCCTCCCTGAACTCGCCCAACATCACGGGACGCGTTCTACCGTCCGTCTGCCAGCCGGGAGTACTCGGCTGTGAGTGCAAATGGTCGTGGTAGAACAGTCTGCCGGAACACGAACAGGTCCTCAGCAACTCCAACACCTTGTCCACAACCACAACGCTATCCCCGTCCCTTTCCTGGCCTTCTCCCGCCCTCTCCAGACCCATGTAGGCGTGGTTATACCTCTTGTGCAACTCCACCACCTCATAGGCCATGTCGTTGGGGTGTAACCGACCGTGCAGCTCCGCTACCTGCTCCCCCGTCTCCCACTCAATGATCACTGCGGCATTGTAGCTGCCCGCTCTCCCCCACGCGGTGTCGCCGCCCAGGACATAGCGCAGGCCAACCACAGGAGGCTTCCAGATGGAGAGCATCTCTTCCACGCTCATAGGGGCGCTGGCTCTTTGTTCCAGCATCCAGGCCAGCACGTCGGGGTCAAAGTAGGCGCTGGTTCTGGGCGGAGCGAGCGCCTCAGCCTCCGTGCGTGCGTTATGCTTCTCAAACATAGCCTCGTCCAACACCTGAGAACGTGCCAGCTGGTAGCCTTCCTCAGTGCGCCCGGGCCGTTCATAGTATCCCAGGAACTGGCGATTCTCGGACTTCTGGTACAGCTGCCGGAAGCCAGAGTCCACCTCCTCGGGGTTCGCGGTTGAGACCAGGAACATCTTCCCGCTTGTCTCCTGAATGAGGGGAAGCAGGGTATGGTAGGACGACAGGAAGTTTACGTGGAAGTCCGCCTCGTCGAACAGGATCTCCGTTCCAGTGAAGCTCTGCCCCGCCTTGCTTGTGCTGGGAAAGGCCTGAATGCGGCCTCCACCGGCAAACGATAGCGTGGTCGTGTTTTGAGTGATAAGAGGGACCTGAAGGTGGCTAGGCAGGTGGTCGTACATGAACTTGCACTCGGCAATGACCTCCATCGCCTCCTTCTCCCCTTGGGAAATGACGGGCAGGAAGGTGCTGGGGAAGAACTGGCCGAGCCATAGGAACCGAGCCTCGAAGTATGATGTGGCTCCAATCTGCCGGGCTTTGAGGAACGGCAGTACCCCACCCGGACGTACATCCTCCACCGCTTCATGAAGGCGCATGATGTGAGGCCACTTGACGAACGGCACGGCGTCCCTGGCCGAGGCCGTCTCGTCGGGCACATACACCCAGTCCAGGAAGTCCAGGAAGGACGCCCGCGCCAAAGCCAGGTCAATCGTTGAGAGAGCTACTGTTGTCATGCTCTTCACCTTCCGGGCTATCCAGCGCACCGCGGACCCGCAACTCGTCCCTTATCGCCCTGAGCTCCTCTACCGTGAAGGTCTGTTGCAAGGTATTCACGTTGAGGTCTATCACCCCCTCTACCTTGGCCTCGACCTGCTGCCTCTCGACAAAGCGACCCCGCATCTTCAGGCCTACAATCGTGGCCGTAGTATTGCCACCCTCGGCCTGGTCACGGAGGCGGTCTTCGTACCAGTCGCCCCCCTCCGCGTAAGCGCTGTCCCAAGCGGCGGCAAAGGCTTCGTCGTCCCGCCAGCGATACGCCGTCTTCCGACCAATGCCCACGTGGTCCGCCGCGAAGGTCACAGAGCGCCCCTCTGAGAGGAGCTGCAGAAAACGCCCCTTCTTGCGGGCCTTAGTCTCCTTGTCCTTCGTTGAGCGCGTCATCCCTTCCATGATAGCACGTTTGTGTGGGTCAACTGTTTTGGACGTGCGGAAAGAGGGTGTAAACGCAAACAGGGGAAACAGCCACGCAGTCCTGGGCCCAGGCGAACTGCATCGTAGAAGAGGGACCGATGAAGGCGTCCATTGACAACAGGCTTGCTGAGATTGAGAACGGCGAGTTGATGCCGACCGCATGAAAGGACCCGACCCGGACCCTTTTTTAGGCTGTGTCATTTGTGTCATTATAGGCGTGCATAGCCCTGGACAGCTGGTTGAAGTGGCTCCTATAATCACGGCTGTGAGACAAATACGTTTGCAACCAAAGGACATCGAGGTTGTAGGTCGTCAGAGATAATGGGACACCTGCGGGGTACAGCTAATCGCAAGTCCATTTTCGGAGGGTGTGATGAGTATAAACCCATTCGTAATCGGGTCGAATCAACCCCTGATTAAGGGGGTGGTGCTTACCTACGCGGTCTCCGGTGAGACATTGGAACCGCTTGAAACCGTACAAGTAGTAGTACGTCTTCCTTACTGCCTATATGTGCCAAGCAGCCGGTACATTTTCAGTTTTCCCGAAGACGATCAGCTCGTTGGCGTAGTTCCAGAAAAGGTTTGGACAATGCGAGCTAAGGGCTCAACTATTCCGGAATATGAAATGGTAGCACCTAGCGAGTCCGTATATCTAGACGACGGTCAGCTAACAACTGAGTCAATTGGTCAGACGGAGCCGCTCACCGGAGATATACATGCCCTCAATATGGAGTTTGATAGAGACCCTAATGGATATTTCCGCTACTCTCGCCTGACTTTGGAATTCGATTGGAACGTTCCCCGGGGTTACGACCCATCTAAGCGAGAGAACGAAGAAGGTGGAGACATTAGCGATGTAGTAGTAGCCCAGATTACTGAAATTGCACTCCCGATTGTCAACCACTTTGTCGATGTGTACAAATCAGTTACTGACGACGTGTACTTGGAGCGAGTACCCGTGTTGGTCGTCGAAGACATCCGCATTGGTATGGACGATGGTCGTAGTATTCGAAAGCATGAAAAGTATTCTGGCGGTCCATTTACTTACAAATTTGGCTACCATCCGAAAATGCTGGGTATGCACGGGATCAGAGCGGCCATGGTCAGTAAACCACGGGAAGTAGTCGATTCCTTCCGGTCATTGCTAGAGAGCGGTTTTCGACCTACAACCGACCAACTCCTTAGGCAAAGCGCTCTGGCCGCGATGGAGCGACACGATCTAAAGCTAGCTGTGATGGAAAGCTTCATATCCCTAGAAGTGTTCGTTGAGCGGTTCTACTACGATAGGCTGTCCAAAAACATGAATTCAGACGAGATTGAAGCCCTTCTCAGTACTGGGAACAACTGGAAGCTTGAAGTGAGGCTTAAGCAACTGCTTCGACAACGTTTCGGAAAAGCTATTTCAGACATGGATAACGGAGCATGGTCTCAGTGGCTCAAAGGGCATCAACAACGCCACGGAATAGTTCATCGCAATCTTATCCCGTCGGAAGATGATGCGCAGCACGTCCTTCAGTTGAATGAGTCCATTAAGCGGGCAATGAAAACACTCAAAGGACCGGCTGCCCGTTGACACTTCAGCGAATTCAGGGAGGGTGACGACCTACGCCCATCTGCTGCAACGAGTCTGGGGTCAGAAGAGCGACAGCGACGTACGCCCTATTTTCGCTGACGACCTACAGTGTCACCCATATTTCATAACATAAGTCTAGAAGTTGTACCGAGCGGTCACAGAGGCGAGAGCATTTGGTATGATATGATAATAGACGAGCGGGGGTAGCTGATAAGGGTGCTGGGAATTGATTGAGACATTGTGACCTTACCCCCTAAACCAGTTACACAGGTAAGTAGACCAATCCTAGCTCACCCAAGCACCTTGACAATCTCATCCCAATCCGACGGTCGCCACAGATAAGCCTCCACCCCGGGACATAGACTCAAGAGACCCATCACCTCTCGTTGAGCCGGTGTCACCCTCCCCTTCTCCGTCTTCAGCTCCGCAAACACCACACGGGGTGGACGGATGAGTCGTAGGTCCGGCTCACCTGCTGGAGAGTGTTTGCTGTTCCACGTGGACAGCGCCACCCATCCATATAGCCTGGCCGCCTTTACCACCTGAGCCTGGAACTGCTTCTCCT
This sequence comes from Dehalococcoidia bacterium, assembly GCA_965247645.1. Taxonomy (GTDB): domain Bacteria; phylum Chloroflexota; class Dehalococcoidia; order Lucifugimonadales; family UBA2985; genus JAPPHY01. The sequence goes on along the minus strand of OZ252024.1, from coordinate 70,596 downwards.
TCAGGGGTGGTCTAGGCGAAGGCGCCATGCCTTTCTTCACCTCAAAGCTGCCCTAAAGTTCCATAAAGTCAGTCCCGTCTCCGCCGCCAACTTCCTTAGCGCATCCGTCATTCTGTGCTCGTTACGATGCCACTGCACAGGCCATCCTCTGATATCCTGGACCATCGCAGACTTTGAGCTCGGGTTCTCAAGCAGGTAGTCCACCTCGATATACACAGCTTGACCACGACCATCCCCCACCTCCAATAGATAGGTGATATACGTCGGCTTGCCTTTTATGGCTCGCCCGGCATACTGGTCACGTTCGACCGCAGGAGCCTCTTTCTCTGCCGGGGTCTTACGCGGCGCCGGCTCCACATCCTGAACCCATCCACACATAACGCAGGAGTGGTATCGGCCATACTGGTCGTCACGAATGGCGACGAACCCCTGGCAACGGGGGCAGCGTCCGGATTTTGCGTCTGTCATTGTCACATATCTCCTTGGGGCATAGGTATCCGTCCCCCCCTCCCCAGCAGGTCGCACCCGACCTTCATTCCGTTACCCTCACAGCTCCGAGTTCCTCCTCCCCTTGTTCATGGGTTGCTCGGCTCCCACGACCAGCTCAGCAGGGGGTTCTCCCCAACACCTTATTTAAACCTCGCTATGTGTGTGCGAGCGAGGGGCAGTTGTCGGCCTCCCCCTAGACGCCCTTTATGTGTCCCGCTACCCCGGCTTTGCTGGCTATCGAGGAGGGCAGGATTGTGAGTCATATACTGCCGCTTCAAGCAGCAGTTTACCGATATACTCTGTATACGCTGGCGGTATCGCCTCCCCTACTTCCTTACTCGTCATCGGGTGTTCTATTCCCATTGCTGCACAAGCATCGGCCACAGGCACGCGCCCTGGTAGGCCAGCGCGTTTACGTGGGTAAAAGTGCGAAGAACTAGCGAGCGATTTGGTGACCGTAATTGCTTTGCCGGACTCCCACATCCAGCGAGGGACATGCTTGAGTCGTGGTTGGGGAAGCAAGAATGACAACTCAAAGTGCCTCAGCCGCTCAATGTGGTTCAGACCGACTGTGGGGCCTGTGAGAGCCAAGTCTAGACGTAATGGAGCCGGCGGGACATTCTCAATCACAGTCCACCTATACTCACTAAGCAGTTCTCTTATGGGAGTAAGAAGATCTGGATGTTTATCCGCTCGCCCCTGGTGTCGGTTAGAAATGCTCCATCGCTGACAGGGCGGACTTGCATGGATCACATCAAAGTCCTGACCATGTTCTTTAACATATTCCAGAGCATCAGCCTGCACGAAGGCAAAGGGATAGTGAGGTTGCGGCGCTATGTCTACTCCGACTATCGTGTCGAACCCGGCGCGATGGTAGCCCATTGCAGCGCCTCCGGCTCCGCAGAAGAGGTCCAGGAGCTTCATGCCCTGCTCGCCTGCAACGATTGGTAGTACCAGTGGTGCAGGAACCCCAATGGCGCCTTTTCAATACCTCCCATCGTCCCCAGCCACAGGACCCTTCCACTACGTCCATTGCCGTCAGTGAATGGGTGTAGGGACTCGTATCTGCAATGGACAGTAAATGGGAACAGTGTAGGTATCCGCTTCTTGCTGTTTGCCTCGATGAGAACGACATTCAGAGCCTTCTCGATGTGAGGACCTCCTGGCGAAGGAATGTGAGACCCCACCCGCACGTTTTGCCCCTCTTTCCTTCGCAGCTCTGCGCCGGGCTGGATAGTCGCAACAAACTCCTCCAGGTCAGCGATGGTTACCCGTGGAAGAGCAAGAAAGGCAGTGTAGGCATCCACCTCAGCTTGGGTCGGCTCGTGGCGTAGCCCCTCGATCCTGTTGCTCTCTCGTATGAAGTCAACTAGAGTCATTGCGTCTCCTTCCTCTCTCTGAACCTGTGCCACGCCTTACCCTTGGGATATCCGGGGCATTCGTAGCCTGGGCAAATCACGCACAGCTCACGCTGGGAGCCATAATCGTGTAAGTCAGCCTCTTTCGCGTGGCGCTGGCGTTCGTGTCCGCACAACGCACACTTCATCCGGCCAGTGGCGATTATCTGACCGATACCCAAAGAGTGATAAGCCGGCTCTTGGCTCACAATGCCTTCCCTCCGTGGTCGCACTCTATCTCCTCCGCGGTCTTCCAGCGCCAGGGTGAGTTCTCAATATACTGAGTAACCTGATCCTCAAAGGACGCGTCTGGATTAGATCGAAAGCTGCCAAACAACCGTCTTGTATCGCCAGTAGCAGGGTCGGAACGCCAGCGCACAAATGCCTCGGCTTCTTCTCTGCTTACTGGGTCTGGGACGCTGTACGCATCTCGCGGCGCCTCAACCTCGCGGCCGTCTTGGTAGACAGCCAAGACATGGACACTGTCAGGCCCCCGAAAGGTTCTGTCATCGTCGCAACGAGTAACCAGGCTATTAAGGTCAGGAAAGACCTTCACATCATCCCGATACCAATGTGGCCTAGCAAGGTACGCATAGGGCTGACCTTGGTTATTCATGCGCCTTCCCTCCGTCCCGATCCTCTGGACTGAGGTACTCCAACCCCAGAATCCGAAACACCTCATGCTCGTTCTGGCAACTGACTTCATTGCCGTTGCGGTCCGTGACCCCGCCATAAGCGTGCCCCTTCATGCCAAGCTCCAGGAACCTGGTCATCATCCGTACGTTGAATTCCCTCGGCCCGGTGCGGACTACCATAGCCATGCCCCAGTTCTTCTCTGAGGCGGAGAATACGTCCACGGGTATTCCCGTGGGAACATGAATCAAGAGCTTGTTGCTCGGCCCAAAGGTCGGGCGGCCAGCCTTGTTGAGCCGTCTTTGCAGCAAGTCTCCCTCCCTAGTCATATCCTCAAGGGCTACATCCAGGGCGAAATGGCTTGTTGCCAACCCTCCAAACATATCCTGGGAGCTTGTGACCCTGGATATGCACAGCAGCTCTATGTCTCCCACCTGGGCCTTGCGCCGGCGAATGGAACCGGCTATCACTATTTCCTGGCAATATGGGGTTAGGAGTTTCACCAGAGACGTAGCCACTGGCTCCGCCTCCTCAATGGGCCATCTTCGCTTCTCGAGGTTCATGGCGGGCGCCTCCAACCCTCGCCTATGCCGCTCGACCACTCTTACCACTTCTTTGATAACCCGCTCTTCCCCTTTTCTAACAACACTAGGCGCTAGGACCCCCCTTACACGCAGACGAATCAGGGCATCGATGTCTTGCTGTTGATGATTGAGCAGCTCTGCGGGCACACCCAACTGCTCGTGAAGGGGAGGAGCCATCGCTCCCACTCTGATTGTGGACCTCTGATCGTTGCTGGTCATAACGTCTCCTCTCTGTGGTCGCACTCAATCTCCTTCGCTGCCTTCCAGCGTTTCTCGATGTTCAGAGCGCCTCCTTAAACCGATGCCACGCCTTGCCATTTGGGTAGCCGTCTACCTCGTAGCCCCCGCGCATGACCGTGTACCCAGGGCAGAGAAGGCAGAGTTCGCGCTTGTCATCCCCACAATAAACGAAGTCCTGATGCCGTCCATGCTCCGTGTCGGGGTGGCCGCAGATGACGCATGGCACGCTCATGACGCCTCCCCTCCGTTCAGCCATCGCTCCAAGTCGGCGGCCAGCCCCATGCGGGAGAAGAAGCCATGACCACCTGCATTCCGTTGGTCTTCCTCCGTCTCTCGCTTCCAAGCAGGTTTGCCGTCGTACATTGACCACTCAGGGTAGACGACAAGCGTGCCGTCGTAATTGCTGACCACCTTATATGGGCCAGCGTCACGCATGAGTCTCGTACGCCTCACCCTCACAGCGCCTTCCCTCCGTGCCGGTATGGGCGGGTCCGGTTGTACTCCATCTTGGCCTCGATCGCCGCGTCCAAGTCGATGCCGTAGTGGGCGGCCATGCGGAAGACAATATGGCAACCATCTGCGAGATGCTCATCCCAAGTCTCTTCAGCTGGGTTTTCGTATTCGCGCATTTCAAAAGCGTGCGAGAAAGCAACATGGCAAATGGCTATCCAGTCCCCGAAGCTCACACGCGACATATCTCCTTCTGATACTCCCTCCAACTGGGACGCAATGGTTGACGTCAAGTCCACTCTCTCATACTCCGTCATATCCACCACCCGGATCACCACGTCGGCCAGTTCGGAGGCGACGCCTTCGGGTTTCTTGGGAGTCCTGGGATGGTATGGCATCGTCAAACTACTCCAGCCCTCTAGTCCGTATTCCCGATACGCCTCCAGCGCCTCGCTTAGCTCGCTATGCACCAGCGCGATCAGGTCGCCGAAGGTGCGCTCGATGTCCCACCAGCCGTGGGCAACGGCAATGGCATGGGCCTCTTTTTGTAGCTCAGACAGGTTCATTCCCTCTCACCTCCACTATGTAGTCCTCTGCCGGCTTCCCTTCAGTCATGCCTTTTGCCAGCCCACGCATAGCCGAGGGTCTGGGCAAGAAATCATCATAGTCGTCTCTCTCCCAATACTTGTGGCGCCACCCCAGGTGGAACTGGAGTGGCCCAAGCCTGTAACGCCGATGTTCGTCACAGGCGTAACAGTGCCTTCGGCTTGGGCATACGAACGCTACTTTGTCGAATTGTCTACATCTGGACACTGGTCTTCTCCTTGGAATGGACAACTTATGCGCTGCGTCCGTCACGTCCAATTCCTCCGCCTATATATAAGGTCCCTCGCCTCGTTTAGGCGCGTCATCGCTTCCATGTCGCCCGCTCCCGTGTCAGGGTGGACCGTCTTAGCAATAGCTCGGTAAGCGGCATCAACCACCTCCTGAGCAGCATCCTCCCTGACGCCCAGAACTTCACAGGCTGCTCGGAGGCCCTTTAGTGATTTGCCGGGAGAGCGTCGTCTCTCTTTCCTGGGACCTGATTGCCCGGAGGCGTTGGATGGCCTATCGCCTACTGGCAGAGCCAGGAAGGTCTGGCCGCCGTACTTAGCTAGGACTCCCCGCACTGAATTGCGTTGCAGGCTCTCTACGAAGTGGTAGATGACACGTAGATTGGCATACTCAGTCCTTTGAGTTTGGCAGGTAACTTCGTAAGGAGCGTTTTCGTAGGGCAGCCACCACCTGACTGTATAGCCGCCCCCTGCTAAGGCCTCCATTACCCAATCCGAGGGGTCTACCCCCCATAGAGCGAAGAGGCGCCTAAAATCTTGTCGCGTCTCTTTGACGGACTTGTATCCCGCATATTCTCTTGTCTGTACCATCTTCTCCCTTTCCGCGGTATATCATCCACCAATGAATCTTGTGTACTAGCGGGTAGAACCCCAACACGCAGGACAAATACACTCGCTCAGCCATGCAACACCCTCCTCAATGCGCCGGCCAATGCCTCGATGCCGTACTCTTGGGCAAAGTCGTTGGCATCCATCCCTACTTCCGGTGGCATCCAATAGGGCAGGCCGGTCTTGCGAGCATACCTCTCGCCCGTACCACTGGCATCGTTATCTGCGATGACGCAACCCATGCCTTGTGGACTTGCGACCTTTGCCAGGTTGCCGGCGCTGAAGCACACCCAGACCTCAGCGACCTTATCGCGATAGAGATGCTTCAACGCCTCACGAATCGAGAGCGCCGTAGCATATCCCTCGCAGTAGAAACGCTCAACGCCGCGACCCATCTTGAACACGGCCTCCGAAGCAGGCGCTTCCTTCAGGAAGGTCTTGCGACCCTCCGCGTCGATCATCTGGACGGACTGCACCTCGTTCGTCCTGTAGTGCCGCATCGGGATAATCAGATCGCCGGCAGCAATCAGCCCCTTCTCTTCGGGGAACCCCTTCGCCAAGAGGTAGGGATGCGGTCCGTACTCGCATTTCTGAATTAAGGCGCGTGCATACCCAATCTGGCGCTGCTGACGTAGCCGCCGTTTGGCATCAGCTTTCGCTCTGTCCTCTATTCGTCGCCGTTTCTCCACAGGGTCGACCTGAGGCATGACCGGGACTTCTCCCTGCCAACCACTTGCCTTGGCCTCGTGATATAGGCTTGCTATGGTGATACCCCCGGTCGGTTTGCAGGACCTCCACACGGCCTTGGCGTCGGCAGGCTCGTAGGACTCCGACTGCCGAGACCACCGGTCCCACAGGTCAAATCCCTTTTCCCCAAGCTCCGACTTGATAGCCATGCCCATCCGCACCCACATCTCCCGGTCATCGGCGGGAATGCTGTACAGGGCCGCAGCGAGAACGTCACACATTAGGCCGCTCCCCTTCCGCGAGCACGGCAGCAACTCCACAGCGACGACAGACCCATACCGTGACGCTTCCGCCGAAGTCCGTGTACATCCTCCCTAGCAATGACATGCGGTCAGTCTCTGTGCAGCGAGAGCATGGGGGGAGGAAGATAGCGTTTGTCATGTCATCTTCCCATTTGCCCATGCCCTGAGCTGCTGCCAAATCTTCCGTTCGACTCGCCTATCAGCCATAGCATCTACCGGTGTGAAGTCCCACGCTTTCGGTGGAGGCCCGCCCATCATCACCTGGTACTGCTTCCAGGCGAATCGGTAAGCGGACTCTATGTCTCCCGGCTTCCTCTCAATCGCAATGCGGCATATCTGCTGCCACGTCCACTCCTTGTCCTTAGCCCACTCTCGGGAGCCGGGGCGCGTCCACTCCTCCATCCGCCCGGCCACCACCTCACTCTGGGACCGCCGTCCCCTGCGAGATCCGCCGCAGTAAGGACACGAGGTGGCCCCCGGCGGCATCACCATGCCACAATTGCAGACCACATCCTGACGCTCCGGCCCCTCCTTCCGGGTCTTCTTCTCTTTATTCGGGTCCGGGAGTTTCTCTACGCCCTTCTCCCATATCTCGCAAACATCCTCGTACCAGCCCGCCATGTTCTCGGCATGGTCGAGGTAAAGGCAGAACTCCTTGCCGTCTGCCGTCCGCATTCCTCGCCCCAGTTGCTGTACGACCGATGCGAGGGATGAACGATAAGGTCTGGCCCCTATCATGCAGAGCACGTCGGGCACGTCGAAGCCCTTGACGAATTTCTCGACGCTCACTAGTCCAGTGAAGTTGCCCCGCCGAAAGCCTTCAACCAGACGCTGAGTCTCGTCATCTGAGTCCTTGTAGGTGGATTGCCGGAAGTCATAGCCCGCCAACTGAAACGCCCTGCACAGGTCCTGGCCGTGGGCGATGTCCGCAGAGAAAACCAATGTCTTTACGGCCCCTCCGAAATGCTGGTGGGTCAAACGGACGTAATCGCTCACTATGTCTCCGATGATGCGACTGCCCCGTGCCCGCACCTCTTCGGCAGTCCATTCTCCGGCTACCACCTTTGCGCCCCTCATGTCCATAGGGGTGGCGGCGTAGATTCTCAGTGAGGCTAACCAGCCCTCCGCCAGCAAGGCGTCGGTTGTTGTGGCGTTGACAAGGTGAGTGTAGGTCTCATTCAGACCCGGCGTAAGCGGGGTAGCCGTCAACCCGATTACAGGACCGCCCCAATCCTTTGCGAATTTCAGGATAGCTTTGCGTTGGACATGCGCTTCGTCGATAATGAGAAGGTCAAGGCTATTCCAATATGCGCGCTTCTCGATGGTCTGCGCTGAGCATACTTGGATGCGCTCGTAACGCGCTCTGGTGTTGCTAGACTGGGCTATGCCATGCGGGATGCCATAGTCATAAAGGCGTGCGCTTGTTTGGTCGACCAGGGTTATCCGATCGGCTACGAAGGCCACCCGACTACCCTTCTCCCGAGCCTCCCTAATCAGGTGTATTGCCATCTCCGTCTTGCCGCTACCGGTTGGAGCGCATAGGATGATACGCTTATGCCCCCGGCGCAGGGCCTCTCGAAGCTGCTCGATGGTTGTCTCCTGATAGGGACGCAACTCTAGCGTCTTGGCCTCATATGGAAGCAGGAGCGTCATTTCGACGGCCCCCATACCCCCTCCTCCGCTCTCCGCAAACGCTCCAAGTCTATTGGCGCTGCCGGACCACCCCCGTTCTCTGTCCCTATCATCGCTCGCACTCCATCCGCGGCGCTGCCGTGGAATACCACCCGTTCCCCGGCATCAGTAACTAGCTGCTCCCCCTCTCGGAACCCCCCAAACCACTTGGATTCCTCCCATGCATCCGCGGCAAGCTCATCTGCGCCTAAATGTGATGGGTCATCCTCCTCAGCCCGTACTCTTCGCGACGCAGCCCAGGCCTGTTTGCCATACTCCCAAGTGTCAACGGGGATGTTCTCTTCCCCTGGCTCCTCCGCATCTTCTACTGCCGGAGGTGGATCGTCGTAGTCAGCAGGCTCATCAAGAACCTGATCCACGGAAGCGGTGGCAGAGTCCCCCCTGTCTTCTTGAAATTGCCGGATGATTCTTATAGCCCCACGGTGCGCACGCTTCAGCTCGTTATGATCGCTGCGCTCAGTAGCAAGCTCGGCTCGCTGGGCGGAGATGATGGCTTCCTGTCGGTTGAAGGTCGCCTCCCGCTCGTGCGGGTACTCAGATAGCTCCCCCTCCAGGAATCTGACTCTTTCCTCCAGCTCCTCGATGCGCAACGACTTCTCTTGTACCTCCATCCGCAGGGCATCACGCTCCGCCTCCAGCCGTTGCACGGGGGTGGGACCTTTGGGCTTGTCTGGCTCCCCCCTGGCCTGCCGGGCCGCCGACTTGGCGCTCATTGCGCCTGAGCGCACTAGGTGGCCAAGGCCGGCGTCTTCAGCGGCTCGGTATTGGTGCACGGTGGTTTCACTCGCATCTGCATCCTTGGCTATCCGGTTGACCGTGGAGGTGCGTCTCTCCACCGGGGGTGCACCCGGTGCACCCCCGGTGAACTGGCCTTGCTCATCCCTCTGTTGGCCAGGCTGCATACCAGTTTTCGCCCATTCATAGCAGGCCGAGACAGCAGCCACACGCTGCCCTGCGTTCAGGTGCCGTCTCACGGAGTTCTTCCGAATTACGTACTGCACTGCATCCTCTTCGTCCGGCAACTCCTCGTAGAAAAGCTGGCCGATCAGCCCAAGGTCCTGAGCCGCTCTGTACCGATGCCACCCGTCTAATACCTGTTCGTCCAGGACCATAATGGTCGGGTCAGCAAAGCCATGCTCCCGTACGGACTCCACAAGCTCGTCAAAGTCGGCGTCCGGCATATCGCCCCACGCCGCGCTCAATGGGTGTCGTGTCAGCTTCTCCATGACTTACTCCCTCCACACGGGAGTCTTAACCGCCCACCAAAGCCCAAGGGCCATTAGGTATGTATATTGGATTTCCTCCCTATAGTCTGGGTGAACTTCTTTGTGCCGGTAGAGCAAGTTGTCTTCCGCCTCTTGGGGTAGCTGGACTACGTATGCCGCGGCTACCCGCTCTCCCGTGAGAGCCTCTAGCGCATCGGCGTAGGCTGCCGACTGGTAGGCGTTCTCGTCATACAGGCCCTTGGCCCGCTTCCAGTCCACTACCACCAACCTCCCGTCTGCGTCTCGTGCAACCATGTCTATGGTGCCGGCGTAGAGGTGCCGCGGATGCCAGACTGGATACTCGGCAACCTCTAGTGTCAGGTGGAAGTCCTCCATGAAAGCCCGGGCCCCGTTGACTGCCGGCCTTAGTGATTCAGGCACAAGAGGACTCCCGCCGTTCAGAATGGCCGAGATCAACTCATGCGCCGACGTCCCCGCGTCGGCAGCGTTGTTCTGGTTCTTATAGATGCTCTTGTGCGCACCCGCTAGCACCTCTTCAATCCACGGCTCTTGGTCTTCGTCCCTCCAAGGCACAGAAGTTTGCAGATGCGCTTGGAGTTCTTCTCCCACCTTCTCCAACGCATCCTTCCTAGCCCAGCCCATCAGGGGCCCGCTCTTGTCGATGATCTTGAGGAAGGTCGTAACAGACGGCAGCAGGTTTTCAATCCCGCTCACCTTGTACCAGTGCTGCCGACGTTTCTCTATCATCTCGATGGTGGTGTCCCGATACTCCGGGAGTAGCTGGAGCTTCGTCTCAGTCGCCATTGGAGACCTCCTTCGTCAATACTGGAACATGGCTCAGCGCTTCGATGAATTCATTGAGCTGCTCAAGGTTCAGTTCTCTCGGACCTACGCCGTACCGGTTGTTGGACATACTTGTGATGTCTTCTCCCGACATGCCCGCAGTTCGACCCGCCTTGGCTAGGTCACGCAGAGCCTGGCTGTGATGATGCCGACCTTGAGATGGCGCCCCTTCCTGGGGTTTGGGAGAGGGATTCTGGGTCTCCGGAAGCGCCTGCCCGACTATCTCCCCCGTCTCCTGGTCCACCATGACCGGCACTGCCTCCGGTACGGCCGCCACCTCGCTCTCGTCCAGCCACCCCATACCGACCAGCCGCAGGACCGCACGTCTCGACGCCTTCGTCTCGGCTTTCATCAAGGCGTTGGCCTTGGCTTCTCCCTTCAGTGTGCCCAGCGGCACCGCTCCAGTGGCGTCGGCGGACCGCTCCGGCGTGGATGCCGTAGCCCGCACCACGTAGATGTCGTCCACCACCTTCCCGTCGCCCAGCCGTAGGCTGATGCCGTGCTGCCTCGCCAGCTGCTCAGTGGCGTCCTTGGTGGCATAGAGCCGCAGCTTCCCAGATAGCTTGATGTAGGCGAAGGGCTGGGTGAGAGGGTTCAGCCCCAGGGACTCGCACACCTTGCTGTAGTAGGTGAGCCGTTCCCCTGGGGATAGCTTCTCCAGGTCGCCCTCGATGACTACTTTCTCCAGTAGCTCCGCCGAAACTTGGTTGCGTTCCGTCAATGCGTTCGTTGTCATACTCCCTCCCCCAAACATCTGATTCGTTGTCGATTAACCTTCCGGTGTGCCGAATTCTCGCAACTGCGCCGCCACTTCCTCCTCAAGGGCCTGTCGCTCCAGGCCGGGGATTACCTCGGTCACCACCCAGGCGCAGGCCCGGTCGTAGAAGTCGGCGAATTCGGTATCGTCCATCGTTGCAAAGGAAATGGATCTGGGTATTCTCACCTCCCCTCGTCTAGTCTGTACAGTCCGGCAGTGGCCGGTTCTTAGCTTGCAAACATCCAGGAGATCGTCCATAGATTTGTAGTGGTCCTGGTTCTGCAAGATGATCTGAAGCATGGCGAAGAACTTGCGGTGGAAGGCCTGGTTGCGGGACCGCTTGATCTCTACGTTCACCACGTCGTTGAGATGCAACTTGCGCATCGCCGCCTCGCCCACTTCGTCGATGGGCTGCAGGCCATTGAGCCGTTTGACCGCCATAAAGCTCGCCATCGTGATTCCCTGCTCTCCCTAAAACTCCGTTGCTTTCTCGCACTTGGAACAGATTGACCATGCTCTGTACCCGTTCTCGGCATTCCGTTCTCCTCGATAGGTACAGGGAGCCCGGCAACACTCGCTTGGGAGCGACTCGGCTATCTCTCTGTCAGCGTCTTCCCATGGACGCCACAACTCCCTCTCTTCGTCGGTAAGCGGGTGCGCCTCCACCCAGTCGAGGACGCGGCCCACGTTGACGAAAAAGCCCCGGCATGGTAGTCCGGTAACGACGTCTACCTTAAAGGCGAAGTGTTTGGCTTTAGCGTAGACTTCGTCGCCCGTGGCATCGGCTAGTATTGCGAGCGCTAGCTGAGAAGGCCCGCTTCCCCCATAGCCCCACTCCAGGCCGGTTGGGCTGTGGTTCATCAGGTCCAGACGCCAGGGCAGCTCTGAGCGCTCCGTCCCTTCATGGAGACGACTAACCTGCGTCCCCAGGAGTGGTCTCAGACCCTCGTAGCCCATGACCGGGGCGCCGTCCATTAGGACTGCTACTGAGCTCATGCTTTCCTCCTTCTCCGTCGGGTGTATCCGGCTTCGGTCGAGGCTTCAGGAGGCGGTCCCACATGGCATCCCATTCGGGCGTAGACGGACCCCCATACTCCCAATGAACCTCAACCTTGAATTCCTTTGCCACTAATCCCCCTCGGCCGCTTCCTGCTTGGTGTAGACGAGTCCCTCCATTAGCTCCACCCCTCTTTGGCTCAGGGACCCCTCTGGTATCAGCCTCTCAACGTCCTCTTCCCGAATTAGCACCGTATTACCAAGAGGAGTCGCAGGCAGCTTCCCACTCCTAATCCACCGGGCGATGGTGTTTCGGTTCTTCCCCAGCATTCCAGCGACCTCTCCGATGGTGTAGAACATCCCCGAAATCACGCTGTAACCCCTTTCTCGGGTAGAGCATTAGTGCTACCATTGACATGCGCTGGATGCACCCCCGAGATGCGCAGCGCTAACCTTTGTTCCACATCCCTCAGAGCGAATAGGAGGCCGGATAGTTGGACTCTAATGCTTCTGGAGTTTCTGAATTTTGGGTGATAGTTACCGCCATCGGAGTGATAGCAACCGCAGTGGTAACCGCTATATTTGGATTCCTCAATCTCCGCAATACGACCCTGTACAACCTCCCGAAGCCGATCGCAACGACCCGACGCTTTCCGGGAGATGGGGCTTCTTGGATGGAACTCAAAGTCCGGTCTATGGGAGACGGTCCAGAGTGGGAGATTCGATCTGTCTCTGTCCGCGGTTTGCTGCGACGCAGATTCCTCGCTCGCGCAAAGCCCATTGGTAGTGATCCCTTTGGTCAAATCGAGGGCTACGAGGCTGATGGCAAGTGGCATCGAAGTATCAAGCTGGTTGAATACTCCAATTCGTGCGTGGTTGTGATTCATTCGGACGCCCCTGACTTCTCACTGTCCGTGAACATCTCCCTCAGTTCTGCACCCAGTAAACGCAGCTCAGTGGTCACTCGATACAAAGCCGCCGAGTGAAGAAATAGCCCTGCCCAAGTCACTAAGGCACAGATAGCAATGACGGGGATAATCACTTACCACCCCCGTCCCCCGCCAGCCGTCGATAGTCGTCAATGTCGATGCCGAATTCACGACACCACTGATAGAACGTCGCATCAACGAGTCCCAGATCCATAGCGGCTAGCACCACCATATGCTTCTGTCCTCTTCGAGCATCCAGAGCCTCTCGAAGCACTTCAGCAATTGCCTTGCCTTTCTGAGCCTCCAACTTCTCCTGGGTCGGTGTCAGTGCCATATCCACATCCTTTTGCATCCTATCGGTTGCTTACCAGTTATCATATGCTACCATCTGGTGGCATACTTTGTCAATACTATGGAATATGCTACCAACACAGTTACCAAATGGTAGCTGGAATAGAGGTGCTAACTATGTCGCTGGTCAGCAGGCTACGGCAGGCGAGACTAGAAGCTCGTTTAACTCAGCAGGGAGCAGCAGAGCAAGCGGATATTGAGAGAAACACTCTTTGGCGGTATGAAGCTGGGCAAAGAGAACCGTCAGCTTCTACCCTGAGAGTTTTAGCTAATATCTACGGGAAACCCGTTGACTGGTTTTGGGAGGACGACGAGGAGTTGGTGGAGATTCTAGATGCCGAATTGGTAGACGACATCGATATTGCCGACCCTGAGCTTGCGCTCTTCTTTCGAGGCGAATGGGATGACTTAACAGATGAGGAAAAGGAGTTCATTAAGGGCATGATTAGGGAATCAAGAGAGTTGTTGAGAAAGCGCCGGGAGAGCGGAGCGTGATAGGCCGTGAGATGGCGGCCAGAGCTATGGAGCAATACGGGACCACCGACCTTCAAACCATAGTCCAGAGAGAGGGGCTAGTCATAAGAGAACTTCACCCCTGGAAGGCCAGGTTCCAAGAGGCATACGTGCATCCCTTCGTTTTCATACCGAAGAATCTCTCTATCCCACAGTTCCGCTCCCGTGTCGCTCATGCCCTGGGGCACCACTTCCTTCACGAGGGCAACCAGGTGTGGTTCAAGGGCTTCGACCGGATATGGAGCTGGAAGCAAGAGCATCAGGCCGAGGAGTTTGCGTCCTACCTATTGGTGCCAGAGACCGACGAGATGTATCTCTGGGGGCTATCAGCGGAGTCTGTGGCTAAGGCGTACTCAGTGACTGAAGACTTGGTCGGCGTCAGGATGCAGGGGAGGTAGGAAAGGCATTCATGACCTAACCCAGTTCCACACCGACATGCGGAGAGATTATGAACGTAGAATCGGAAAAACGACGCTTCACGCAAGAGCAAGCACGGGATGATCTGAGGCTTCCCATACTACCTAACAAAATGGTTGCAGTCTACCGAGAACCAGACGGACCCAGACCAATGAAGCAGGATCACTTCATCTGCTGCGCATTGATACCATCGGACCAAGTTGAACGAGTCCTCGCTAGTTCCGAATGGGTTCTGCGCCCAGATCAAGGGTTGCCCAATGCAGAGCACTACCACACAGAGGGAAAGGTCAAATACTTGCGTTTCGGTAATGACGCTGGAATAGAACCACTAGTAACTAGACGTGACTTTTCCGGTCTCAGAGAAGGTTACGTGGAGGTAAGTGAGGAGTTCAGGCACTTTCATAATCTAGACTACGCTGTCTACGATGCTAATTCTCGAAAGCTCATCAAGATTGACGAAAATGGCAATGAGCACACTGTTGCAGTTGTCTATAACAAACCGAATCGAGTGGAAATACGCTTAAAGGAGATCCGCCAGTTTCTCGCAGTGAAAGAGATGCACCTTGCGCTTCAGTTTGATTGCCGCGAGTTCTCATGTCGAGATGAGTCTGGAGGACATGGGACTTGTACAAGACGATCTTCAAGTGAATGAGGACTCCTACTGTTTCAAGTTGAGCTACAATGACCCCATTCTCTCACTTCATGACTTCAGGGCAGTCAGTATTCTAATCGGCCTTCGGCTCATTGAGCCGTTTCCAAAGTCCCAGAGCGGGGTCCCAGGATTTGCGGACGAGCCTGAGAGGAAATATGTCGACTTCATCATAGGGATGGATGAGATTGGTGGTGATTCAGAGTATACGTGCAATCCTAGTGCCCTATCTGATAGATTCGGAGCCAATCCTGGCGCCCCAGATTATTTGACCAATGTGGACTTCCACAAGGAGGTGCTTGACAAGTACTACGTTCAACCCAGTAAGTACAGGGTTTCAAAAGCCTACCTTTCGTGTGCTAATTTGTGGGGCATCTACATCGACAACTATCACGATGACAAAGTGAGTGTCTGGTTGGGAGACCTCGGCGAAATGCTGAATTACGAAGAGCAAACGTATTGGAAAAGCTTCAACTTCGCTTCCGAAACCGGTGTCAGCGAAACTTTCTATAGTCAGCAGATGTGCGCCGTTCCTACAGCATCTGATCGCCCAGAGCACATTCTTTTGGATAGGTATAAAGAACTCGCAGCGGTCTGCGAAGAGCATTTGGGTTGGCCATTGCTCCTTCCATTGGAATATGGAGACCGACATCTCCTACAGAGAATCCGCGTCCCATCAACTAGTGAACAGCACGTTTTTGACGAGCAAGTGCTGGGATTAGCAAAGATACTGATTGAATCCCTGAACGAGAAACAATTGGAAACTCTGTTTTCATCAGAGAAATACCCAGGATCGAAAGGTAGCATTGCCCGGCTTGAGGCAGCACTAGCAAGTTCGGATGCAACTGACTTCGACCAGCACATAAGATTCCTTCGCGACTTTCAAGGCTTAAGGTCCTCAGGCTCTGCCCATCGTAAAGGAAGCACATATAGCACGGTAGCTAGAAGCTTCGATATGGATAGTCAAGACTTAAGATTGGTGTTAGAAGGGCTTCTGCAGAAGGCAGTTTCCTTGTTGGACTACCTTATCGAATGGGTGGCAAGTGGACCTGCCTCAAGAGTTGACACAGAGGCCCACTAGCCTCTGCTACTAATGGCGGGGTAAGGTCGTAGAGGGGAAATGAATGAATCACGACATGAGAATGCTATGTTTGGCATTGGCAGTGCTGATGTTGGCTATGGTCGGGTGTGAGGAATTGCTCCCTACAGCAATCCCTACAACTGAGCCAACGAGCACTCCAACTCCCCTTCGGACAGAAGCACTAACCCCAATGACCACTCCAGAGATTCTGTTGACTTTCACAATTACAGTTGCATCGCCCGCCCTTGGCATTCCGGCCTATGACCGTGACGAATGGCGTCACTGGGTCGATGAAGACGGAGACTGTCAGAACGCTCGGCATGAAGTCCTTATTGAGGAGAGCCTATCACCCATCACATTCAAGACCGACCGGCAGTGCCAGGCGCTGACTGGGGAGTGGTTCGGCGCCTTTACGGGTAAGACCTTCACTGAGGCGAGTGCTTTGGACATCGACCATATGGTTCCACTGGCCAACGCCCACAAGTCGGGAGCATGGGCCTGGGATGAAGATAGGAAGCGTGAGTACGCCAATGACCTGGTTTACCCCGGGCATCTTATAGCGGTGTCGTCCAGCGCCAACAGGTCCAAGGGTGCACGGGGGCCTGAAGAATGGAATCCACCAGATGAGTCTTACTGGTGCGAGTATGCGACCGACTGGGTCTACATCAAGTCTGAGTGGAAATTGACTGTAACGCAGGCAGAAGCAACAGCTCTTGGTGAGATGCTAGACAAGTGCTCCGAGCGAATTATGCTCATCTTAAGGAATAGCGAGGTGGTTGTGCCTCCTAATCCAACGCCTACGGAGGTGATAGCGACCGAGGAGCCTACGCCAACCGAGGAAGTGGACGCTTTGGCCCTGTACGACGACAACGGGAACGGGCGAATAACCTGCAAAGAGGCTCGCGAACATGGAATTGCGCCAGTGCAAAGAGGCCATCCGGCATACCGGTACATGGACGACCGCGACGACGATGGCGTGGTGTGTGAGTAATGGCAACTCCCGAGGTTGCAGTGGTGACCATGTGAAAATGCAGAAGATAGGAATAGCTCTGGCCGGCGTAGTCCTTTTTCTTCTGTGACCGAGGAAGTGGCGAATAGATGCCCAAGGTAAGAGACGCTATCAAACTCATTGAGGAAGATGGCTGGCAATTGACCCGAGTCCGTGGAAGTCATAGGCATTTTCATCACCCATCGAAGCCGGGAATTGTTACAATAGCAGGTAATCTGAGCAAGGACTTGGCGCCCGGCACATGGAATAGCATTCAAAGACAAGCTAGGCTGGATTAGGGGGAAAGGTCATGAAATACACTGTGGTTATCGAAAGAACCGACAACGGCTATTCGGCTTACCTGCCTGATGTGCCCGGCTGTGTTGCCGCGGGAGATTCATTGCAGGAGGTTGAAACGATGATTAGGGACGCTCTTGTCTTCCATCTGGATTCCCTCAGAGAGCATGGGGAGCCAATACCTGAGCCGCAGAGCGTGACGCACATCGTGGAAGTCTGATAGTAGAGCCAACCAACTCCGATCCACAATAACTAAGACCGGCTCCTAGCCACTTGGGCACGCACCCCATGAAGGGGACAGTTCGGAACCGGCCTATATCCAAATAAAATGTGCCATATTCATTTCGAAATCAATACTCTAACGACATGCGGTTACCAATAATTGCCCTTGCAACAATTGCGCTAGCGGCCTTGGCCTGTACGGGAGAAGACCCCACCACCCTGCCTACTCCCAACGTTCAAGCCACGATAGATGCCTCCGTGCAGCAGACTGTCGCGGCCGTGCCAACTCCCACGGCGGTCCCAACTCCTACACCGTTGCCAACGCCTGTGCCCACTCCAACCCTTACCCCAGTCCCTACGCCAACCTCAACACCGACGCCTATCGAACCAACTCAGAGTGGCAGCGACCGGCTCCGACAAATCATTGAACAAGCTAAGCAAGAGCGGGAGGCTACGCCAACATTTACACCCGTCCCTACGCCAACGCCCTCGCAGCAGCAGATTATCCAGGAGGCGCTCAAGGCGGTGGTCCGCGTCACTGTCAACAACGTGGACGGGTCCACCGGCTTTGGATCGGGGTTCCTTGTCTCCAAGGATGGACTCGTTATCACTGCCAATCATGTGGTGGACAATAAGGAAACGGCAACAGTGCATCTGGCGGATGGTAGAACGGCCGAAGCAACTGTGCTTGGGAGAGCCTTCGGGAGGGACATAGCGGTCCTGTCCACCGATTTGAGCGTTGCGAGCACCCTGTCCCTGGGTGACTCCAGCACCCTAAGCGTTGGCGACCAGGTCACAAAAATCGGGTTCGGCGGCATTTTGGAAGGCGAGGCGACGGTTGCAGCGGGCATCGTGTCTGCTCTGAGAGAGAATGATAGGAATGCGATTACCTACGTTCAAACCGATGCCCCTGTCAACCCGGGCGATAGTGGAGGAGTGTTGCTCAATGAGACGGGCGACGTGGTGGGAGTGATAGCCGCCAAGTTCGTGAGCCTCGCCATTGAAGGGCTGGGATTTGCTGTCTCGACTAATGACTTCAGTAGCGATTTCGAGACGCTGGCTCAGGGCGAAGACGTCTGTCAGTCCGCACCTGAATCGCTCAGAGGAGATCTTGCAACGAATCCCACCTACCACTACAAAATAACCATCCCAAGGCAGTCCGGCTGGGAGCATGTGGTTGAAGATAGGACCATGTTTGTGGGAAAGACTCCTGCCGGCGCACCCGGGAACAGGCGTGCAGGGCAGTCCTCCTCCGGCGTCAATATCTGGGTAACTCTTCGATCTCCCATTAGTCTACGCCCTTATCTTGACTCTTGGATTAGTGCTTACCAAGATAGCTATGACAGTATGTTTGTATTGGATATGAACCCCGTGTGTGTGCCGTCGCTGGGGGTAACGGAGGCTCTGGAGGTGGAGGTTTGGTCCATCACCGAGCCTTACCTTGCGCCAGACCGTGAACGTTGGTTGACCTTCTTTCACGGTGGACTCGCCTACTTTATCCAAGGATACGCCTGGGACATTGAGTGGGAAGAAAAGGAGCCATACATCGACTCGCTCATGTATAGCATCAACTTCGACTGAGGCCTTCTATGACCGACGTGACAACCGAGCCATTCTACTCTTCGCCATTGCCAACAGCCGCAATCTACGCACGGGTAAGCACACCGGGCCAGCAAGAGGATGGGACCTCTCT
This sequence comes from Dehalococcoidia bacterium, assembly GCA_965247645.1. Taxonomy (GTDB): domain Bacteria; phylum Chloroflexota; class Dehalococcoidia; order Lucifugimonadales; family UBA2985; genus JAPPHY01. The sequence continues at coordinate 51,718 of OZ252024.1, read as the reverse complement.
TGAGACCCAGGTAGCCGGCTGCAAACGCCTGGCAGAGCAGCGAGGCTTCCATGTTCCCTCTGAGTTGATATTCCAGGAACAAGCCTCCGGAGCGGACCGGGCCCGTCCCATCCTTTCACGCATTCAGAACATGGCCCGAAAACGTGAACTCAACGCCCTGTTGGTATACTCGCCTGACCGCCTCTCCAGAGATCCTCTACACCTAATGGTGGTGTCCGAAGACCTGGCCGCTTTGGGGGTGCAAGTCCTCTTCGTGGAGGGACCATCCGGGGATACCCCGGAGGATAAACTGGTGAGGTACATCCTCGGCTATGTCGGAGAGAAGGAGCGCGCTTTGATTGCGGAGCGCACCACTCGGGGGAAGCGGGCTGTGGCTGCGAAGGGCAAGATGCCTACAGGGACTGGCAGAGGTCTATATGGCTATAACTACGACCCTGCAAGCAAGGAACGAGCCATTCTTGAAGCAGAGGCCACAGTTGTTCAGAAGGTCTTTAGTCTTGTCGCTGGCGGTATGAGCGCCTACCAGGTAGCCCAGCAGCTCAATCAGCAGGGCATCCCCACCAAGTCGGGTTCCCAATGGCACCCCCTGACCATCAAGAGAATCGTCACGAACACCTCGTACCTTGGCATCGATTACTATGGCAAAGAGTCACGGCGCAAGACTACCCAAGGAAAGACCGTGCGACAAGCCCGTCCACCCTCTGAATGGATTCCCGTTGAGGGCTTCACCCCACCAATAGTAGATAGGGCCACCTTCGATCTTGCTCAGCGCATGTTGAAGGGTCTTCTCGCACGCCCCGGGCGCGCCATAGATCCCTATCTTCTAACGGGGTTCATAGCTTGCGGCGAATGTGGCAGCCCTATGGTCGGCACTCGTCTCAACCGGCGATATAGATACTACAGGTGCCGAGCAACTTGGCCGACATCGGTCACCCCTGCTAGATGCAAGGGCAGGTATATACGTGCTGAGGCCCTGGAAAAGGCCATTCTGAACCAGGTCCACGCAGTTTTGACAGACCCCTCCGCGGTAGTTACGGCAATTGAACGGCGAAGAGAGGGTGAGGACCACAGCCTTGACGACGAGATAGTCAGGCTGAAGCGCATGATCAAGTCCTGCCGAGACCAGGAGCGACGCTTAGTAACCCTTTACCAATTCGGCGAGATTGATGAGGAGTATATCCGGGGGCACACCCAACGGCTTCGGGAACAGAGACTGGGCTATGAAGGGGAGTTGGAAAGCATGGAGGAGCAACTCGCAGATCTCGCCGCTCTAAAGGACTCCGAATGGCGCTTCAAGGAGATGCTTGAGACGGTCGACCTAAACTTTGAGTCCCAATCTCTGCCCGAGAAACGCCGCATACTAGCAACCCTCGGACTACAGGCCAGCGTAATGCCTGATAGCGTAACAATACGGGGTCTTCTTCAAGGTGAGCAACCCTTAGGTATTAGCTCCATTGCACGAACATGGGCATGACCACGTGGACGTAATCCTCGTCGCCAACCGGCTTGATCACGCCCGGACTGGAGGGAGTGGTGGTCTCCAGGGCTACCTTTCCCCTCTCCATGACCGCCAGGACATCTGTCAGATAGCGGCTGCTGAAGGCTATCTTTGCCTCGCTGCCGTCTATCGTGGCGTCTATCTCCCCCGTGTTGTCTCCGGTCTCCTCAGCGCCGGAGGTGACCACCATCTTGCCGCTCGCTCCATCGCTCCCCGGCACAATCTGCAGGCGGATGATCCCGCCCCCGTCCCTGGCGAATATGGCGGCGGCTCTGGCGGCCCGTGAGAAGTCCTGTATGTCTACCACCGCCGTGGTGCCGGAGCTCTGTGGTATGAGTTGGGCATAGTTGGGAAACGCCCCCTGGATGAGCTGGGAGACTATCTCCACTCCCTTCAGGTGGACCAGTATCTGACTCTTGGACGGTGTGATGACCAGCTCCACGGGTTCATCCTGGTCTCCCAGCAAGCGCTGCACCTCTGCCAGCGTCCGCGCGGGGACTATGGCCTCCGCGTCTTCGGCGGCATGCTCCAAAAGAGGCCCCTTGTATACGGCCAGGCGAAATCCGTCCGCCCCTGCCAGGGTGAACTGCTGGCCGGTGATCTCTATCTTCACGCCGGTGAGGACGGGTCGAGTCTCCTCGGTGGCGGCGGCGAAGACCACCCGGCTGATGGCGGTCCGCAGTACCTGGGGGTCTATCCGCGCGTTCATACCCTCCTCCACCGAAGGGATGGGCGGAAACTCCTGAGCGTCAACGCCATTGATATGGGCCTGAAAGCGCGCGCACTTGAAGCTGACCCCTAGGGGCCTGGGTGTCAACTCCATGTCTACCCGCTCGGCCGGAAGGGAGTTTATGAAGTCCGTAAGGAGCCTTGCCGGTATTGTGACGGCGCCCTCCTCCTCCACACCGGCTCCTACCCACGTGGTGACGGCCAACTCCAGGTTGGTAGCCGATAGTTTCAGCCTGCCCTCGTCGGTCTCCATGAGAACATTTTGGGTAATGGGCAAGGTGGTGCGAGTAGCCACCGCGCGGCCGACCAGCGCCAAGCCTCGGCTAAGGTTTTCCTGAAGGCACGATAACCTCATGAGCGCTCCCTCTGATTGAATTGACCGTAGTATAGAACGGCCTCAATGCACCGTCAACAGAGTCTACTCCCCCTGCGCGTCCTGGTCTAGCAGCTGACGGATGTCTCTCAGTACCCTATCCAGGTCCCAGTCTGCGGCGCCGTCATAGTAGGCGCGCACCCGGCCCGCCTTGTCCAGCAGCGCCACCCTGTTCGTATGGAGAACATCGTACTCGTGAATGTGGATGGAGCCGTCTGCGTGAACGTGCTTGTTGCTCTCGTTGACCCGGCTGTATCCCAGCTTGAGGCCGTCGGTTATGACCTGATGCGCCGTCTCCGGCGGGCCGGTGAGGAATAGCCATCCCTGATTGTCTGCGCCGTGGCTCTCAGCATAGGAGCGAAGTATGTCAGGGGTGTCGTGCTCCGGGTCAACGCTGAAGGACAGCAGAAGCGCCCGGCTCCCCAGGAGGCCGTCTTCTTTCAGGCTCGCCTGGACCTGCGCCAAGCGTGGAGTCAGCGTTGGGCAGAACTCCGTACAGTTGGTGAAGATGAAGTTGGACAGGACTACCTTGCCGTTCAGGGCCTCCCTGGAGAAGGGCCGGCCCATCTGGTCTGTGAGGGAAAAATCAGGTATCTCGTGGTAGACGGGCAGGCTCTCCGGGGTCTGGGAGGGGCATGCCGCCAGGAGGAGCGTGAGGGCCAGAGTCGCCGCAATCGCAAGAGGCCATCGCTTCATGTTTGGAGTCCACCCCTTATGCCCGGAAGCATGGCATGGCCAAACCGGGAAAGAGGCGGGCCTCCCTGAGCCGGGTGGATTGAGTGTAAGCCTTCATTGCAGGCCTCCGGAGGATGGCCTGTGTCCCATGCCGTGCAGCGTTGCGCCGTATTCATCCGTAGACGCTCCCCGCCAATGAGCGCCTACGAGCAACATGACGACGGCGAAGAACAGGACTGCCGTAGCCAGATGCGTCGCTCGCACGTCTGCCGGAAGCCTCAGCGCCACGTTTAAAATGCCAAGTCCCATTTGGAAAGCCAGGAGCAGGGCCATGAGTCCCACCATAACCAGGGTTCCTCTGTGTCTCGCGGCGATAGCCTGCAGAAGCGTCGCCAGCATCAGAATGCTCACCGGGAGACCAATTGCGCGATGGGTCATGTGTATCCACTGCGCTTCGGTCATATCCCACAGGGCGGTCCCGCAAAGGGGTATCTGAGTACACGCCAGTGGAGCCCCGTAGCTTCTGGTAACGTATGCGCCGGAGAGGGCCATGATGAACGTGGCTACTCCCAGGGCCGCCGTCAGCCGGCGGAGGCCGTCCAACTCACGGCTCGGCGTGACCCCTTCGCGCAGCCATCGGGGTCGTATGGCCCCGGCCGCTATGAACGCCAGCGCTCCCACCAGGCCCGTGGCGACGCCGGTATGGATCAGGGCGATCCCGGGCGACAACTCCGACAGGACAGTGAACGCCCCCAGCGCCGCCTGCGTGACCATGAGGGCTCCGGCCACCGATGCCATGAAGAACATCCTGCTGCGAAGTCCGTATCGCATGAAGGCCGTTGCTGCCAGCAGCAGGATGAACACGCCGGACACGGCGGCGGACAGCCGGTGCAGGTACTCCAGCCAGGGAGACAGCTCCCAGGGTGGGATGACGCGGCCGTGGCACAGGGGCCAGTCTGGACAGCCCAAACCTGAGCCTGTAACCCGGACCACCCCTCCCATCATCACCGCCACGAGCGCGGTGAGCAGGGATGCCGCAGCCATAACGTGGTATAGCCGCCCTAGTCCCTGGCGCAAAGCGCTCAGGCCTGCAGCGTCCCTCTCCGACCCGGTCACGCTTTCCATGCAACTCCCCGTCTACAGAGTGGACTGAAACTCCGGTCTACCCTCCGTTTCCTCACGGTAGAACCAGCGCAGGAACACAATACATATGGCAGGCAGAAACACCGTCAGCCAGGACACCTTCATTATTATTCCGCCAAGCTGCTGGTCGGCCAGTGGAGAGAGTCCCGATACCCTTGGGGCGGACTCGTAGAAGGAGTAGAGGACGTTGTCGGAGAAGGTGATCACAGCAAACAGCGGCGTCTGCGATATGGACAGAAGGACAAGGTAGAGCAGCTGGGCCGGATACGGCATGGGAGGCAATGCATGCAGAGGGCTGAGGATGGGCCACCATACTATGACGGCGGTGGACAGAAACACCAGGTGCTCAAGGATGTGAAAGGCGTGTGCGCGCAGCGCGCCCTCGTAGAAGACGGGAAAGTGCCAGGCGGCGAACACCACGCCGAAGAGGAAGAACGCCACAGGCGGGAAGGTCAGCAGACGCCCCAGCTTCAGGACTGCGCCGTGGCCTGCCAGGGGTTGTAGCAGCCAGCCGGGCGTACCCAGGAGCAGCAGGGGCGGCACAACCAGGGTGAGTATCATGTGCTGCGCCATGTGCGCGCTGAAGAGGTAGTTATCGCTGAGCTCATGTATTGGGCCGGCCAGGACAAAGAGCATGATCAGTACGCCGGACAGGAACGATGCCACCTGCCATCCGCCGGGGCCGGTGGACCCGGGCGGGGCCAGGCGCGCCCGCAGAGGGCCAACGCTCAGCAGGTACGCCCCGGCAAGCAGGAGCAGTCCAACGTACAGGTCCGTATGCCAATGCCATTGCAGCCAGGTAGACACGGCCAGGGTGTGCTCAACCGGAGAGGGCGCCGGCGCTATAGCTGAAGTCCACAACTCGGTGAGCTCCAATGTGTTGGTTGTGCGTCCGTCATGGTATGAGATAGGGTCTTTGACAGAGCGCGAAGCCTGGACTGGTTACCGGGACGCCCACTATATGACAGCCAGGATTGCAGAGGCTGCTGCGCCGGCTCCCTCCGGGGAGGGAGTCTCCAGCAGGACTCCGAACAGCGCCATGAGAGCGATGATGACACTGGAAGCCAGGAGCAACCCGCCCACAAAGAACCATGAGAAGAGGCGTTCATCAAACTTCAGGTGCATGTAGAACATGGCTACCAGGATGAACTTGACCGCGGAGAGCGCCAGGAATATGGGCACCAGTATGTCCGCTAAGGCCTCTATGTAGAATATCCATACCTCAATTGCCGTAATTATCCCCAGGATGGCGGCAATCTTGATATAGGTGCCGGGCGTAGGATGAGCCGCTCCGCCGGCATGTAGCCTGTCTTCCATATCCCTCTCCTATTGCGTTATCCGCCGGCGTTGCTTACCCCTATCAGGTACACCACGGTGAATATGACTATCCACACAACGTCCACAAAGTGCCAGTACAGGGCAGCCAGGTCTACGCTGAGTCCCTCGTCTTTGGTCAGATCCCCCTTGAAGGAGTAGGCGAAGAGAGAGAGCAGCCATATGACTCCCAAGGTGACGTGAGCGCCGTGGAAGCCGGTCAGGGTGAAGAAGGTGCTGCCAAACAGGTTGGTCCTTGGCGTAACGTGGCTTTCGTGAGCAAACTCCGTGAACTCAAAGTACTGGAAGCCCAGGAAGGTTGCCCCCAGCAGAGCGGTGCAGATTATCCAGATCCTGAAGTTCCTGACGTTTCCCTTGTTGATGCTTGAGTAAGCCAACACCATCATAAGGCTGCTCATCAGCAGGACGAAAGTGCTTACCGACGTGGTGGGTATATCCAGCACGTCGCCCGGCGTTGGGGTCCCGGGAAGGCTCTGCCCGTAGTAGACCAGGTACGTGGCGATAAGAGAGCCGAAGAACATGCACTCAGAGCCCAGGAAGGCCCATATGAGCATCTTCCGGTGGTCTATTCCGGTGGTGGTTGTGTGCTCCGGCGCCTGACTATGCTGCAACTTGCCAGTCTCCCTCCATTAGGATTCGTGCTCGCTTGGCGCCGTAGCCGGCTCCATAGACCAAGCGTATACCCCTATCATCGTCATAGCCACGCCCGCTATCGCAACGGCGGTTGGCAAAGTGAGTATCTCGCTTGGGGAGAGATATATCAGACCGTATCCCGCAATAGCCAGGCCAAGGCCGGCCACCAGGGGCATATACGACGGGCTGGGCATGTGGATTCCGTGGCCTTCCTCGGCATCGTGGTTCTCCCCGGAGCCACCCTGCGGAACGGCTACCCCGTGAGGGTACTTCTGCTCCCAGAAGGCGTCCCTCCCGTGCACCGTGGGAATGATGGCGAAGTTGTACTCCGGCGGCGGCGACGGGATCGACCACTCCAGGGTCCGCCCGTCCCAGGGGTCGTCTCCGGCCGCCTCGCCATTGCGGAGGCTCCAGAAGAAGTTGTAGACAAACACCAGGGCCGCCACGCCCAGAACCAGAGAGCCCGCGGTAGATACCATGTTCCACAGGTCCCAACCCATGTCGGACTGGTACGTGTACTGCCGGCGCGGCATCCCGTCCAACCCCAGGAAGTGCATTGGGAAGAAGGTCAGGTTGAATCCAATCGCGGTCAGCCAGAAGTTCCACTGCCCAATGCGTTCGCTGAGCATCCGCCCGGTGGCCTTTGGGAACCAGTAGTATATCCCTGCGAACACGGCGAAGATGCTGCCTCCGAACAGGACGTAGTGTATGTGCGCCACTATGAAGTACGTGTCCTGCTGCTGAGCGTCCGAAGGGGCTACGGCGTGCATTATGCCGCTCAGCCCGCCGATGATGAACATGGCTATGAAACCCACGGCGAAGAGAAGCGGGGTCTTGAGGGCAACGGAGCCTCCCCACATGGTGGCTATCCAGTTGAATATCTTTATGGCCGTAGGAACGGCTATGGACATGGTGGTGATGGCGAACACGGAGTTGGCAAGCGGCCCAAGGCCAACCGTGAACATGTGGTGACTCCACACCGCCCATCCCATAAAGCCAATGGTTATGCCGGAGAGCACCACCACGGGGTAGCCGAAGAGGGGCTTGCGGGAGAAGGTGGGCAACACCTCCGAGACAATCCCCATTGCAGGCAGTATCAGGATATACACCTCAGGATGCCCGAATACCCAGAAGAGGTGCTGCCACAGCACAACGTCCGCCCCCGCAGCGGTGTTGAAGAAGTTGGTCTGGAACGTGCGGTCAAAGTAAAGCTCAATCAGCCCTACGGTGATCACCGGAAAGGCCGTAACCAGCAGGAAAGAGGTGACCAGGGTCATCCAGATGAAGACCGGCATCCTCATTAGGGTCATTCCGGGCGCCCTCATGTTGATGATGGTGACAATGAAGTTGAGGGCCGCGGCCACCGAGGATATGCCAAGAACGGCCAGGCCCACCACGTAATACTCCATGCCGTTGCCGGGGTTGAAGGAGGTGGAAGTTAGAGGGGCGTAGGCGAACCATCCGGCGTTGGGGGCTCCGCCAAAGAGCCACCCGGACTGGAGCACTATGGCCCCAAAGAGGAACACCCAGTAGCTGAACGCATTCAGCCGCGGAAAGGCCACGTCGCGAGCGCCTATCATAAGGGGCACGATGAGGTTGAAGAACGCTGCGCTGAGCGGCATTATGGCCAGGAATATCATCGTGAGGGCGTGCATGGTAAACAGCTGGCTGAACACCTCTGCGCTCACCGCGTCCTGCTCCGCCCTGGCCAGCTGGAGCCTCATGATCAGCGCTTCCGCGCCGCCTATCATAAAGAAGATGAACGCCGTGACGCCGTACAGGGCCCCTATCCTCTTGTGGTCCACTGTGGTCATCCAGGACCACACCCCCGTGGGATAGGTAGGTCTGCGAAACGCTCCTGCTATTGAAGCCATGTGTCGCCTCCGCGGGTCTCCCTTTTACGTGCAGAGCAAGTGGAGAGGGTATAGTGAATGACTCTTTCCTTCAAAGCGGTATCCATCTCTCTTACTTCAAGCTCAGGATGTACGCAACCAGGTTATCTATGTCCTCGCTGCTGAGGGCAAAGTCCGGATTTATGTATGCAAGGGCCTCGTCGGCCATGGTGTTGCCCGGCTTGATCTTCTCCGGGTCGATGAGCCACTCCCTCAGATTGCTCTCATTCATGTCCATGACCCCCGCGGCCAGAGTGGTCCGGCTACCCACGTGGGTCAGGTTCGGCCCCAGGATTCCGGCTGCGCCGGGGACTCCGGAGATCGTATGGCAGGCAATACATGCTTTGGAGAGGAAGAGCGTTGACCCCAGAGTCTCTGCGTCGGTGGTGGGTTGTACTGCGTCCGCAAGTTGCGCCTGCTTCCACGTCTCAAAGTCCTCCGTAGTATCCGCTATGACACGGAACTTCATCCATGCGTGGGACTGGCCACAGAACTCGGCGCACTGCCCAAAGTATTCGCCCACCTCGTCGGCCTGGAACCACATACTAAGGGTCTTGCCGGGTATTATGTCCAGCTTGCCCGCCAGCTTGGGAATCCAGAAGCTATGGAGCACGTCGTTTGAGGTGAGGTTCACCTTCACCGCCATGCCAACGGGCACGTGGATCTCGTTGGACGTGACAACCCCGGAGTCCGGGTACTCCACCTCCCACCACCACTGGTGTGCCTTGACGTCTAGCTCCAGCACGTCCCCCTCGGGCGGCTCCGAGATGTAGAACTGGGTGGCCACGGTAGGAACGGCGAGGATCGCCAGGATTACGGCCGGCACAATGGTCCAAGCTATCTCCAGCTTCGTGTTGCCGTGCACCTGGGCGGGTATCCCCTGCCCCGGCCTCCTGCGGAAGCGGACGACGGTATAGAGCAACCACCCGCCAACAAGCAAGAAGACAGCCAGCGCCAGCCAGAAGAGTATCCAGAACAGGACCAGCTGACTTCTGGCAACCGGCCCCTGGGCCTCCAGGATGGATTGCGGGGCGTTGGGGTTGCAGCCCACAGCTATGAGAAGGCCAAGCAGGGCCAACAACACAGCCGAAACTGGAAGATGGCGGCGCTTATTCATTACCGACAGTCCCCTCTACCATCTGGCCACCCTGGTCAAGGTCCGGTTTAGACATCTAAGCATGGGAGTGTCTGCATCTCCGGGCTTCTGTGGTTGGTAAGTGTGTTTGTCCACGGCGTTAAAGCCCTTTGTGTTAAACGTCACAACTCTAACACGGAGGCGTTAATCTGGCAAGGGGTTTGGCAATCAAAAAACGGGCGTTTCCAGCCCGTCTCTCTCCTCCGGCGCTCGTCGGCCGTTCCACGTTGAGCCGTCAACAGGTTTTGAGGCTGCTACCCTGCCGGAGAGCCAAGGGGTAATGCCACATTTGGCCGTTCCTATGGTAGAATCTCAGGTGTCCCAGCGTGGAAGGGCTTCCCGCCCGCGCCGTGACGGAGGCTCTCCGGAGACCCCGACAAATGGCGGCCGAGAGGCGCGGGAGAGGGTCCAATCCGGCGCAACCGGAGAGCAAGGAGGCGTAGATGACAGGCATGTCTTCAGACGATTCTCCAAGGGCGTTGATCCAGCATCTGGCGAGCGACCCCTCAGACTACACCCGCGGGTGCGCGGCCCTGGCCCTTGGCCAGGCAAAGGCAAAACGCGCCTTGGGACAGCTGCTCCAATCCCTTTCCGATCCCTCTCCCTGGGTGCGCGGCTGGTCGGCCTACGCGCTGGGCCAACTCCAGGAGCCGGATGCTCTACCGCATATCTGCCGCGCCCTTGGAGACCAGGACGCCTGGGTATGCCAGCAGGCGGCCGACGCCATGATGCGCTTTGACAGCCGTCTTGCAGACACCGCCCTGCTCGACTCCCTCAAGCAGAGGGAGACCACGGCCAGGGTATGGACTCTCCAAGTAATGGCGGGAAGAGGCCGGCCCGAATCGGCCCTGGACGTGGTTCCCATCCTGGAGGACGAGAGCCGCTCCGTGCGCTTGAGCGCCATCCGCACCCTGTACCGGTTGGGCCAGACCGAGGCTATTGCGCCCGTGCGAATGTTCATGCGGGACACCAGTGAGCATCTTCGTGGAGCGGCCGCATACGCGCTTGGCGCGCTGGGGGACCGGGAGAGCGTGCCCGCCCTCTCCCTTGCTCTCACCGACTCCAAGGCGTGGGTAAGGCGGAATGCGGCATGGTCTCTCCTGGAGATGGGAGAGGCGCTCAACCTGGTGGCGTCCATGACGAAAGACGAAGATGAAGGGGTGAGGCTTTTCGCCTCCAACGCACGGATGCGCCTGGAGGGCAAGACCACTGACGAAGCTCCCCTGACAGACCACGACGCCTGGCTCTTTACCCGCGACAAGGCCGTCTGAGAGTCCTACGCCCTCGCTGCGCCGTCATGGTGCGCAGCGCGCCTCTCCAACAACCCCGCCGGCGACCTCCCCTCCGTTGACTGAATCTGCGGTAGTGATAGAATGAGTCATCGAGTGGCCCGCCTCTCCTAACCTGACCCAACCCGGCCATCTGTAGCTTGGACATGACACAGACGGAACACAGCGCCCCTGAGATACCCAAGGCCTATGACCCCGCGGCGGTGGAGCAACGGCTCTACCAGTCCTGGATGGACGGCGGCTACTTTACCCCCAGGATAGACCACTCCAAAGAGCCGTTTGTGATCATCATGCCTCCCCCCAACGTGACTGGGGAGCTTCACCTGGGTCACGCTCTCCAGGCTACGCTGGCGGACATAATGGTCAGGTGGCGGCGGATGAAGGGCGATCCAACCCTGTGGCTGCCGGGGGCCGACCACGCCGGCATAGCCACCCAGATGATGGTGGAACTCGACTTGGCGCGGGAGTCCTCGGAGAGTGGGGCGCAGACTCGCCGGCAGCTGGGCAGAGAGGCGTTCCTGGAGCGTGTGTGGGAGTGGGTGGAGCTTTATGGCCACACCATAGACGAGCAGCACAAGCGCCTGGGCGCATCCTGCGATTGGAGTCGCAGGCGGTTTACACTGGACGAAGGCCCAAGCCTTGCCGTGCGCGCCACATTTGCCAACCTCTACGCCAAGGGCCTTATCTACCGGGGTGAGCGGATTATCAACTGGTGTCCCAGGTGCTCAACGGCGCTCTCAGACCTGGAGGTAGACCACCAGGACGAGCAGTCGTTCCTCTACCACATCCGGTATCCCCTTGAACAGGGCGATGGCTTTGTGACCGTAGCCACCACACGACCGGAGACGCTGCTGGGCGATACCGCCGTAGCCGTGAACCCCGATGATGACAGGCACAAGCGCCTCTTGGGCCGGCGAGCGCTCCTGCCAATCGTGGATCGGCCTCTGCCGATCATTGGAGACCAGGCTGTGGACCCAACGTTCGGCACGGGAGCGCTGAAGATCACTCCGGGCCATGACCCTGTAGACTTTGAGGTAGGACAGCGCCACGCTCTCCCCACCATCACCGCCATCGACCTGGATGGCTCAATGAGCAGGGAGGCAGGCCCGTACCGGGGTATGGACCGTTTTGAGTGCAGGGAGGCCATCCTGAAAGACCTGGAGAGCGCCGGACTCCTGGAGAAGATGGAACCATACGCGCACTCCGTAGGCCATTGCGGCCGGTGCGGGGTGGTTGTGGAGCCACTGGCGAGCAAGCAGTGGTTTGTCCAAATGAAGGGCCTGGCCTCGCCCGCTATGGATGTCGTAAAGGACGGGCGCGTAAAGATCCTCCCTGAGAGGTACTCCAGGGTCTATCTCAACTGGATGGAGAATATTCGCGACTGGTGCATCAGCCGCCAGCTATGGTGGGGCCACCGTATTCCGGCCTGGTACTGCCTGGACTGCTCCGCTGACGCGATACGCGTGGTCTTTCCCGAACCCGTTGGCCCCCACGCCGTTCAGGACGGCGTCTACAGGGACCTGAAAGAGACTGGACTCTCCTGGAAGGACATCGAGTCCAGGGCCAGCCATATCTTCACTGACCTGAGCGCCGAGCCGATCGTATCCATAGACCCGCCGGAAAGCTGCCCGTCCTGCGGAGGCGCGGACCTGTTCCAGGACCCGGACGTGCTGGACACCTGGTTCTCCTCTGCCCTCTGGCCCCACTCTACCCTGGGCTGGCCCAACGACGTGGAAGACCTGCGCTACTTCTACCCCACCACAGTCATGGGAACCGGATACGACATTCTATTCTTCTGGGTTGCTCGCATGATAATGATGGGGCTGGAGAATACGGGCGAGGCGCCCTTCCGCCACGTTTACCTGTCCGGCCTCATCAGAGACGAGCGCGGGGCGAAAATGAGCAAGACCCGCGGCAACGTGATCGATCCCATTGAGGTCATAGACACCTACGGGACGGACGCACTCCGCTTTACACTCGCCACAGGCAACGCCCCCGGCAACGACCTTCGCCTCAGCGACGGGAAGCTGGGCGCTAGTAGGAACTTCGTCAACAAGGTCTGGAACGCAGCCAGATACGTGATTTCAAACCTTCGCGAAACCCAAAATCAGCCGGAGCCGCAAGCGCTTTCCCTGCGCCACCGCCAGGACCGGTGGATAGTCAGCCGTCTCAATCAGGTAGCCGGGCAGGTCGATCGCTTCATGGGGGAGTTCCTGCTAGGCGAGGCGCTGAGGGAGGCGCACGACTTCTTCCGCAACGAGTTCTGCGACTGGTACATTGAGATGGCAAAGCTGAGGCTGAGGGACGGACAGGACCCCTCACCCCTGCCCGTTCTGGCCCACGTGCTGGACCAGAGTCTGAGGATGTTGCACCCGTTCATCCCCTTTGTGACGGAGGAGATATGGCAGAGCCTCAAGGGCCACCTGCCCCATGCTGAAGACCTGCCCGACTCGATAGTCGTAGCGCCCTACCCTGCTATGGATGCGGGCCTGGTGGATCACTCGGCGGAAAGGGACATAGAACTTCTGATGGGAGTGGTCAGGGCTATCCGAAACGTCAGAGCAGAGTTCAAGATACCGCCCAACCGGCTGCTCAACTGCCTGGTGGAGGTCTCCCCGTCCGGCGCGGCCCTTGCGGAGGAGGCGCAGGCCATAGAGAGCCTTGCCAGGACAGGCGCTCTTTTGTTCCTTGAGGAGGGATCTCCCAGGCCGCCGGCGGACACCACGGTGTCGGCCATACTCCCCGGCGCCACGGCGCTAATACCCCTGGAGGGCCTGGTGGACACGGTCAAAGAGCGCACGCGTCTGCAACTGGAGATGGAGGAGTGCCTGGATAACATGCAGAGGCTCTCCCAAAGACTGGGCAACGCGAACTTCACCGGCAAGGCCCCTGAGGACGTGGTGGAACGCGAGCGGGAGCGGCTGGAACGGCTGGAGGAAAGGCGCGACAGGATCCGGGAGTTCCTGGACCAGCTGTCCCGGTGAGAGATACCCGGGCGTGAGTGGCGTCAGGGCGCCGTCCTTGCCCGAACGCGGGGCCTATTGCCCCTGCTCTCGCATTTTCTGGAGAAACAGGATGCCCTTCCTGGTGTCGCTGGCCACGCGCTCTCCCTCACCGTGGATCAGGCGGTGCTTGAACAGCCAGTAGGTGAACTCCTTGGCCTCCGTATCCGTCATAGAGGACGACTCCGGGTAGCCCCTCTCGCTCTGGAACTGCTCGCGCAGCCCTTCCCTCCCCTGGCCGTACACGCGGTGGAAAGCCCGCTCCGTGGCCTGGCGAGAAGCGCGTATACCCCTGCTGCGTAGATGCTTCCGCTCCTCCTCCTCCGCGCACCGGATGACGGCCTCCTCCACAACCACGCCGTACCAGTAGTTGAGGTGCGCGCTGTACTTCTCAGGCCCCAGCAGGCTCTTGAACTCATCCACAGTCAGGGAGCGGGGTATTTCGCCTGAAGACAGCAGGTCCCTCTTCTCATCCTCCGGCACCAGGCCGTCCACCTCTGTCAGAAGGCGCTCAGCCAGCAGCAGCCAATCGAAGGCCTCCCCGTTCAGGAGGTATCTATTGTGCCGGTCTTCGTACACCTCTTCCGGGAGAGTCCACAGGGCCATTGACTCAAGCAGCGCTGGCGCCCAGTCCCTACCCTGAGCCAGGGCGTTCTTCAGATGCTCAATAGCTTGAGGGTTGCTGAGCCGGCTTTCACCGGAGGATAGTCCGTCCATTGAGGTCAGTCCTCACGCCTCTCCACGAAGGAAGGAGAGGAAATCCGCGGCAGGTCTCGTGTTCAGGATGTCCGCGGCCCTGCACCAGCCTCGGCGGGCAACGGCGACCCCGAACCGCATGGAGTCCAGGCGCTCGGTGGCGTGGGCGTCCGTGCTGATCATGAGGGGCGCTCCCAGCTCCCTGGCCCGCAATACGTGGGTATCCTTCAGGTCCAGACGCTCCGGAGAGGCGTTGATCTCCAGGGCCGTCCCGGTCTCCACGGCAGCCCTAAAGACGGCCTCCACGTCCACGTCCACAGGGTCTCTGTCCCCCAGCAGACGGCACGTAAGGTGCCCAATGACGTTCACATGGGGATTGCGCATGGCCCTGACTATCCTGCCGGTCATCCTCTCCCGTTCCTGCCCCATAGCCGAGTGCACCGAGGCCACCACCACGTCCAGTTGGGCCAAAAGCTCGTCGGGGTAGTCCAGGGAGCCGTCGGCCCGGATGTCCACCTCTGAGCCGGGCAGGATCTTTATATCCGGAAGGTCGGCGTCCAGCGACCTTATGTTGGCGATGTGGCGCATCAGCCGCTCTTCGCTCAGGCCGTTTGCAATGCCCCGGCCAACGGAGTGGTCGGTGATGGCTACGTACTCGTAGCCGCGCCGCCGCGCAGCGTCCACCATCGCCCGCAGGGGATCGCGGCCGTCGCTTTCGTTGGTGTGGCAGTGTAGGTCTCCGCGCATATGCTCCACCTCCACCAGGGATGGCAGGGCCTGGCGGCCGGCCATCTCCACCTCCCAAAGCCCCTCCCTGAGCTCGGGAGCGATGAACTGCAAGCCCAACCGGGCGTAGAGAGACGCCTCATCCGTGAACTTCTCAACCAGTCCCGTCTCGTTATCCGTGATCCCGTACTCGTTCAACGAGAGGCCCATCCTGTTTGCCAGCTCTCTGAGGCGTATGTTGTGCTGCCGGCTCCCCGTGAAATACTGGATGAGGGCGCCGTAGCTGTCGTCGTCCACCATGCGCAGGTCCACCTGAAGGCCGCCGTGGACAATCACGCTCCCCTTGGTGGGGCCGTGCGCCAGGACCTCCTCCACCATCGGCATCTCCACAAAGGAGTCTATGACCGCCGCCGGGTCGTCCGCGGTCCCCATGATGTCCACGTCTCCTATGGTCTCCTGCCACCGCCGGAGGCTGCCCGCCGCGTCCAGCCGGTGAAGCCCCGGGCACGTCTTCCTGAGAGCGTCCATGACCTGCTCCGCCACGCCGAGAGCGCGGCCTATGGGAATACGCTGGTCCTTTGTGCGGAGCGAGCGGATGTGCCGGAGTATGTTCTCCGCGGTCTTCTCCCCAAGACGGGGCATAGCGGCCAAGCTGCCCTCCACTATCGCCTGTTCCAGGGCCTCCACGGTGGATATGCCCATCTCCTTGCTGATGCGCAGGGCCGTCTTGGGCCCTACGCCGGGCACGTCCATGAGGGCCAGTATGCCGTCCGGAAACTCCTCCTTCAGGTTCTCCAGGTACTCCAGGCTCCCCGTGCTCACCATCTCCCTGATCTTGCCGGAAATGGCCTCTCCGATGCCCGGAATCTGCCGGAGGTCTCTCTCCTCTTTGATCATCTGGGCCAGCTCTACTGGCAAATGCTCGATTGTGCGGGCGGCTCGCTGGTAAGCCCTTATGGTGAACGCCGAGTCGCCCTTCAGCGACAGGAGTCCGGCGATCTTCTCGAAGGTTTCGGCCACTTGAGAGTTGTTCATACCTTTCGGCCCCTCTCGCTCACCCTGACAACGAAGCGTATGCCGCGCTGCTCCGCAGAGGACGCAGGAGAGTCATCCTGAACCGGGTACATCTCTCTGCGCTCCATTCATCTTGGCAGCCGGGAGGCCGCGCTCCCTACGCCGCAACGCCGTGGCACCGCTTGTACTTCTTGCGGCTGCCGCAGGGACATGGACGGTTGCGACCCACCTTGCCGTTGGCCGCGGTTCCCGCTTGCGGCTGGGGCTGCGGCATCTGCGTTCTGCGAGGCCCGGTCTCCGTAGCCAGACCCACCCTGAAGATGGTGTGAACAATGTCGTGCTGGATACGGCCCAGGAGTTCCTGGAACATCCGGTGGCCTTCGTGTTTGAACATCACCAGGGGGTCTCGCTGCCCAAAGGCATGGAGGCCTATCCCCTGCCGGAGGTTTTCCATTGCGGTCAGGTGCTGCACCCAGTGGGAGTCTATGGTGCGCAGCATCACCAGACGCTCCAGGGTGCGCATCTCCTCCAAGCCTATCTGGTTCTCCCTGCTCTGATACAGGGCATCGGCGGACTCCAGCAGGCGGCCCCTGATCTCCTCCGGGTGCATGTTGGACATACTGCCGGAACTCAGGTCCGGCGGCACAGGAAGTATGGCGCTCAGCTCCGCAAACAGGGTGTCCACGTCCCAGTTGTCGCTGTTTTCATCGGCCAGACGCTCTGCCACCAGGGAGGAGAGCTCCTTGCGCACCATATCCTGGATATTGGCCTTAAGGTCTGCTCCCTCCAGTATCTTGCGCCGCTCAGAGTAGATGACGTCCCGGTGCATGTTGGCCACGTCGTCGTACTCCACAAGGTGCTTGCGTATTTCGAAGTGGAAGCCCTCCACCTTGGACTGGGAGGCCTCAAGGGCCTTGTTGACCACACGGTTCTCAATGGGCGTATCCTCACCCATCCCCGCCCACTCCATGACCCCTTTGATGCGGTCCCCTCCAAAGCGGCGCATCACGTCGTCCTCAAGGGAGACGTAGAAGCGCGAGCTGCCGGGGTCTCCCTGGCGTCCTGCGCGGCCCCGGAGCTGGTTGTCGATGCGGCGCGACTCGTGGCGTTCCGTGCCTACGATGTGCAACCCTCCCAGCTCCACCACCCTGTCGTGGTCCGCCTGCCACTGCTCCGGAGTGATGTCCAGGCTTGCAGGGTTGCCCCCAAGGATGATGTCTGTGCCACGACCCGCCATGTTGGTTGCCACCGTGACGGCTCCGGGACGCCCTGCCTGGGCCACGATTGTGGCCTCCATCTCGTGCTGCTTGGCGTTGAGCACTTCACAGGAGACGCCGCGCCTCTTGAGGATGTCGCTCAGTTTCTCCGACTTCTCGATGGAAACGGTGCCCACCAGAACGGGGCGCCCATTCCTGGACAGCTCTTCCAGGTCTTTGGCGATGGCCTGAAACTTGGCCTCCTCCTTGGAGTAGACCAGGTCGGGCGCGTCCTGGCGTACCATGGGCCTGTGGGTGGGAACCGCCACAACCTCCAGTTTGTATATCTTAGACAGCTCCTCGGCCTCCGTGGAGGCTGTGCCGGTCATTCCCGACAGCTTCCCATACATACGGAAGTAGTTCTGGAGGGTAATGGAGGCGTACGTGATGCTCTCCCGCTGGACCTTTACGCCCTCCTTGGCCTCTATGGCCTGGTGGAGGCCGTCCGAGTAGCGCCTGCCGGGCATGAGACGCCCGGTGAAGTCGTCTACGATGACCACCTCGCCGTCCCTGACCACGTACTCCTTGTCTCTACCGTACAGCTTCAGGGCCCTGAGGGCGTTCTCTATGTACTGGACGTAGTGGCCGGAGGCGTACAGGTTGTCCACGTTAAGCAGCCGCTCCACCTTCTCCACGCCCGAGGGCGCCAGGCTGATAGAGCGGCGCTTTTCGTCTATCTCATAGTCCTCCTCCCGGAGGCTACGCGCATGGCGGGCGAACTCGGCGTAGAGCTGTGTGGATTCCTGGGCGGGGCCGCTGATGATCAGCGGGGTCCTTGCCTCGTCTATGAGGATGTTGTCCACCTCGTCCACTATGGTGTAGTGCAACTCACCCTGAACCTTCCGGGGCATATCCACCACCATGTTGTCACGCAGGTAGTCGAAGCCGAACTCGTTGTTGGTGCCGTAGGTGATGTCCGCGGCGTAGGCGCTTCTCCTGTCGACGTGCCTCATCAGAGCCAGGGAGTCGTCTTCACTCTTATGATCGGGGTCGTACAGGTAGGAGGCCTGATGCTGAAGGCAGCCGACGCTGAGGCCCAGGAAGTGGTAGATGGGGCCCATCCACTGCGGGTCTCTCCGCGCCAGGTAGTCGTTCACCGTCACTACGTGGACGCCCCGCCCCGTCAGAGCATTGAGGTAGACCGGAAGGGTCGCCACCAGGGTCTTGCCCTCTCCCGTCTTCATCTCGGCGATCTTGCCCTGGTGGAGCGCTATGCCCCCCATGAGCTGCTCGTCGAAGTGCCTCTGCCCAATGACGCGCCTGGCGGCCTCCCTCACCGTGGCAAATGCCTCCGGCAGCAGGTCGTCCAGCTCCTCCCCGTCCTGGAGCGCCGCTTTGAACTCCTGGGTCTTGGCCTTGAGGGCGTCATCGGACAGCCCCTGCCACTCGGGTTCCAGGTCGCTTATCTCCCTAACCAGGGGCTGGAGCCTGGTTACGGCTTTTTCGTTGGAATCGGCAAGAAAGCCGAAGACTTTGCTAAGCATTCACAGGATCCTTACCTACTCGAACATTGCTCCCACGGATAGCCCTTCGTGAATCCGGCGTATGGCCTCGCCCAGCAGGGAGGCCACCGAGAGAGCCGTCACCTTGCCGTTGCGCTTGTCGTCCGGCAGGGGAAGCGTATCCGTCACCACCAGCTCTTTGATGGCGCTTCTCTCCACCCGCTCCACGCCAGGCCCGGAGAGGACCGCGTGGGTGCAGCAGGAGTAGACCTCCCTTACACCGGCCTTGTTCAGGGCGTCCACCGCGGCCATGAGGGAGCCTGCGGTGTCCACCTCGTCGTCAAAGGTTATGGCCGTCTTTCCGGCCACGTCGCCGATGATATTTAGGCTCTCGGTGCTGTCCGCGTTGCCCATACGCCGCTTCTCTATGATGGCCAGTGGCGCTCCCAGCCGGGCCGCCATGTCCCTGGCGCGCTTGCTGATGCCGATATCCACAGCCACCACCACCAGGTTGTCCAACGCCTTGTCCACGAAGTACCGGGCCAGGATCGGCAGGCAGGTGAGCTCGTCCACGGGTATGTTGAAGAACCCCTGTATCTGCCCGGCGTGGAGGTCTATGGTGAGCACGCGGTCCGCTCCCGCGACGCTCAGCAGGTCGGCTACCAGCCTGGCCGTGATGGGAACCCTGGGTTGGTCCTTCTTGTCCGTGCGCCCGTAGGCGTAGTAGGGTATGACCGCCGTAATCCGTCCCGCGGAGGCCCGCTTGGCGGCGTCCAGCATTATCAGAAGCTCCATGATGCGGTCGTTGACCGGGTAGGCGAAGGGCTGGATGAGAAAGACGTCTCGTTGACGCACGTTTTCCAGGATCTGCACAAAGGTGTTGTCGTTGCTGAACTTGAACACGTTGGAATCCCCCACGGATATGTTCAAGTACCGGCAAACGTCTCCGGCCAACTCGGCGTGGGCCGTACCCGCGAATACCTTCATCTCATCGTTTCTAAGCATATCTCCTTCTCAATCGCCGCGTATTTTTGATGACTCGGCTGCATGGCAACGCGCTGCGCCTCGCGCGTCTCCTGCGCCAACATTATAGCATAGCCTCCGCGAGCGTAGGGCGAAACCAACTCGCCGGCGGGCAGACGCGGAGGCCGTCCGGAACCGGCGCTGCTTCCCGAAGGCCCCGTCTCTGCGAGGGACGCCGCCGCTCAACCGGCCCGTGTGGCGCGCCGGCGCTAGACCACGCCTCCCTCGGCCAGGACGGCCAACTCCGCCCTCGACAGCCCCAACTCACCGCACAAGACCTCCTCGTTGTGCTCCCCTATCAGGGGCGCTCGCCGCGAGATCCTCCAGGGCGAGCCGTTGAATATGCCGGCAGGCCCGGGATGGCGGAACGTCTTGCCAACCTCCGGCTGCTCAACCTCCGCCCAGAACCCGCGGTCCTCCAGGTGCGGGTCCTCCATCACCTCGTCCGGCGAACGGATGGCGCCGCAGTTGATGCCCCGCTTCTGCAGTCCGTGGTACGCCTCGTCCCGGGTGACGTTGGCAAGAAACCTCCCAACAACCTGGTTTATGTAGGGCCGGTTCTGGGTGAACACCGCCGGATCCAGATACTTCTCGTCCCCCAGGTCTTCCGCGAGTCCGTATTCGTTCATCCACTCCACCAGGGCCGGCAGGCGGGCTGCGGTCACGCGGTTCCCGATTCCGCCGTTGAGGTACTTGCCGTCCTTGCACAACACCTGCGAAGGGTCGCTTCTGGTGGCGCCTGCGTGGCGGCCGGTCTGCCGCTGGACCACCTGCCTGCGATATATCCAGGTGTTGACGTGCGCCTCGGTGGTTAGGGCGCAGGACTCATGCACGGAGGCGTCTATGTACTGCCCACGACCGGTATTCGTACGGTGCATCAGCGCGGCGACAATGGCGATGTAGGCGTAGTGGCTGCCCATGTGCCAGGCCTGCCCGCCTCCCCCGGCGATGGGCGGCGCGTTGGGTACGTCTTCCTCGGTATAACCGCAGCACCCCATCTGCCCACCGGCGGCCAGGTGCAGCAGGTCGCTGGTCAGGTAGTCCTTCCACGGCCCCGTCTGTCCAAACGGCGTCAGCGAGCACATGATCAGCCCCGGATTCCCTTCCTTCAAATCCTCATACCCCAGCCCCAGTGACTCCATGTAACCGGGTCGGAAGGTCTCCAGTATCACGTCCGCTCCCTCCGCCAACTGCCGGAATAGCCTCCGGCCGTCCTCCGTCTCCAGGTCCAGCGTGACGCCTCGCTTGGATGTGTTGTAGTGCCAGAAGTACAGGCTCCTCTCCCGGTTCGGCACGTCCTGGTAGAACGGCCCTACCGTCCGCGACGACTCTCCACCGGGCGGCTCTATCTTGATGACATCCGCTCCCAGGTCCCCAAGCAGCTTGCCGCACCACTGCCCCTTCTCGTCCGACAGCTCCAGCGCCCGCAGCCCGCCAAAGGCACCTGCGGTGTCGGCGTCCGGTGTCCTGATTGGCGCCGGCGGTGGATTCGGCCCCATGGCGAGCCCCTTCCACTCCACGGGCGACGCATCCTCTATCATCTCCTGTAGATACGGATACGATGTCCTGTCAAACCCCTTGGGCCAGAATGTGCCGTCCTCAAACCCGTCCACCAGCTCCTGGTGGCTGATCCCCAGCAGCCCCTCGAACACCTCCTTGATGTGCTGCCCTACCAGCGGCCCGGTAAGGTGGTTGTAGGCGGGCGTCTCGGACATCTTGAACGGGGCGTTCTGCAACGGCCACGTTCCGAGGGCCAGGTGATGCGCCTCCCTGAACATCTCCCGTTGCTGCAACTGCGGGTCGTTCTCAAACCGGTCCTGGTTGCTCTGCACAGGCATACAAGGCGCTCCCGCCGCCTGACACCGCTCCATGACCTCGTACTTGTCCAGCGTCTTTGTCCACGCCTCTATGCCAGCGTCCAGCTCCTCCTGATTCTTCAACCGGCCCCCAAGCGTGGCGAACCTCTCGTCCGCAGCCCAGTCCGGCGACCCCATGACCCCGGCCAACCTCCTCCACTCCTCGTCCGTGAAGCAGACTATCGCACACCAGTCGTTGTAACCCTCCGGGCTGGTCCTGTAGGCGTTGTGCGGCGCCACCGTCCGCTCACGGTAGCTGTTCGCCAGTGGCGTGCCGGGCCAGTGCGCCCGGTTCCCCGGTGGGTACCCCTCTCTTACGGTGGATCGGTCGTTGGCCTGGATGTCCAGGAAGGCGGCGCCGTTGAGTGGCACGCCGGTTATCCACTGGGACTGGTCTACGTGCTGCCCCTGGCCCGTGGCGTTCCGGTGGTACAGGGCGCTCAGGGCATACATGGCGCCGTACATGCCGCCGGTATCGTCCATGTAGGACCAGCCCCAGCCCGCAGGCTGCTCACCCGGGAGCCCGGACGTGTAGGTCAGCCCGGACAGCGCCTGGGCGATGGGGCCCATCGTTTGATAGTCCTTGTCCCTGCCCGTGTGGCCGAAGCCGGACATGGACAGGTAGACGATGTCCGGGCGCAGCTTCTTCATATCCTCGTAGCCAATCCCCCACCGGTCCAGCACCCCGGAGGCGAAGTTCTCGATTACGATGTCCGAGATGGCAACCAGGCGTTTGACGAGGTCTATGCCGCGGGGAGTGCGGGTGTTGAGGGTGACGCTCAGCTTGTTGGCGTTGGTGTCGCTGAAGTGGCCGTTGGTGTTCAGATTGGCGGGCAGGCCCTCCGGGGTACCCGCTCCTGAGCCGATGTTCTCGCCCCTGGTGTTGGGGCTCTGGGGCCACTCAACCTTGATGACCTCGGCTCCCAGCGCTCCCAGCCATCGGTTGCACCACGGCCCCGCCCGTACCCACGTGAAGTCCAGCACCCGGATTCCGTCAAGAGGTCTTGGGGTAGCTGCTACTCTCGTCTCGGTCTGCGCCATGCTCTCACCTCCAAAGCTAAGCAGATGCCGTCACGACGCGGAACGACTGTCGGCAACGGATACCGCAGAATATCACATTGCGCCTATGGGCTGTCAATGTAGCCGGCGAGCCGGGAGCTGCGCCCTGAGCATCGGCGCGGCGCTCACCCGAGGTCTCCGCTGGAGGGGTGGCCCTCAGGCTCCTACCCTTACTCCCCCTTCGCAGATACTGCGAAGCGTCTCTATGGCGGAGAGCGCCGCCAGGTGGCTTGTCATGGGGTTGTCCGGATGGGGCACGTTCTCCATGGTGAAGCGCAAGACCCCGCTCCTGCCGGCGGCGTAGACCTCGTGGATGTTGCCTTTGGCCTCCGGATCGGCGATGATCCTCACCCTGGTCCGCTCCGGGCCGATACCGGCCAGGCTGAGAGTTGCGGCCACGTTGATGTTGAAGGGAAAGCGCTGCACGGCCTCCCGCGCGCTCCCCTCGAAGACGACCGTGGCGACGGCGATGTCCTTGTAGCCGCCCGCGCCGGCTGCGGCGGTATCCACCAAGCTCTCCGGGGGCTTGCGGGTGGTGAGCACAACCTCCTCCAGCTCGGCCCTGGAGGCCCTTATGGCGTCGATCCCGCCCAATGCTCCTGAGGGAGCGAATATCCGGCAGCCGGTCTCCTGGGCCAGGGACGACAACCTTGAGAACAGGGAGGCGTCCAGGAGAGACCCCGTGCTCATCACCATCAGGTGCTTTCCGGCAGAGACAATGGTTTCTCCGTACAGACGGACGGCCTCCTGGGAGGCGGCCTCCACCACCATCGTCACCCCATCAGCATCCAGGAAGTCCTGGAAGGAGTCGGCGGCCCTGGGGCTTGATCCAAGGCGCTGCGACAGATCCCTGGCATTGCGGCTGTCCTGGTCGAAGAGGGCCACCAGTCTGGCTCCGCCCACGGCCTTCTCATCCACGGCTCTGGCGAGACCCCGTCCGATGGCTCCGCAGCCCAGAAGCCCTATGCCCTGCTCTCTCTCGTTCATCATGTCGCTCTGCTTATATTAGCAGGTTGAAGCGATGGGGTACATACACCCGCAACATATCCGTTGCGGGCAGGCCGGTTGGCGGCTTGACTATTACACGCAAACGTGTACAATCTCGTCATGGAGTACAGGGCGAGCGGAAAGGGGAGCGAGAGGTGGACAGGCGGGAAGGTGAAGGCGCTGAGACGCCACCTTGGGCTAACCCAGCAGGATATGTCCGCGGAGCTGGGCACCAGGCAGCAGACCATCAGCGAGTGGGAAACGGGTCTTTACCGCCCCCGCGGCGCCTCTCACACCGTCCTCAACATCATTGCGGAGCGGTCGGGCTTTCGGTATGACGCCGCCTCACCCACGGAGGCCGCGGCGCCAGAGCGGTCGGAGGATGACCCCACGGACGAAGAGGGTCTCAAAAGCGCTCCCCCGGACTCCGGATAGCCCGCGCCGTATGGCCCAGACGCTGGGGCGCCCCAGGGAGCATGGAGGCCATGCCGCCACCAGGACGCGGCGCTCCCCAACCAGTGGCCGCCTTTCATCTACAGGGGACGCATGCCTCCACCGGAATGCGGCGGTCCTGGGTCACCGGCCGGTGGCTTGGCATTTGGCGCGGACAGGAGGCGTCTATGGGTAGCGCGACAGCCCCAAGACCCCCGGAGGCCAGCGTGGCCGGGTGGTGGCGCGCAAGCGCGTTCAGGAGCGTCTCCACTGTCCAGGGAAACGTCTTCCAGATCCTCTACCCCGGAAGGCCGGCGCCGGGCTCCGGGCCGGACTTTCAGGACGCCCTGCTGATCACCGGCGCGGGGGAGCTGGTCAGGGGCGACGTTGAGGTGCACATAAGGCAGAGTGACTGGCGCAGCCACGGCCACCATCTCGACCACAGATACGGCCGCGTGGCGCTCCACCTGTTTCTCCAGGGCGGAGACGGCGCGACCCGCATGGAGGGAGGCGCTCAGATCCAGGAGGCGCTGCTAAGCTCCATCTTCCCTGCCCCTCCGAGCGCTGCGTCGAGCGGCGCCGAGGCCCTGAGCGCGCCGCCGCCGTCCGGCCTCGGTGTAGGCAGCGTCGCGGCCGCTCCTCTACAAGGCCTTCAGCTCCTGCTTCCGGGGGAGCTTGAGCGCGCCCTGGAAGAGGCCGGAGAGCGCAGGTTCCTGCGGAAGGCCTCGGCCATGCTGGAGGGCCTCCGGATGGGCGACGCCAGGGAGGCGCTGTACGCCGGTCTCATGGAGGGACTTGGGTACAGCCGTAACCGCGGCGCAATGCTGCAACTGGCGCGGAGGCTGCCGCTTGCCCGGCTGAGAAAAATCGTGGGCCAGAAGCGCTGACCAACCGGCGCTGGAAGCCCTGCTGCTGGGAGCTGCCGGGCTGCTTCCCTATCAGCGGGGCCTCCGTCCGCGAACCCCGGAAGCAATCGAGCGCTCCGCTGAGTTGACGCGCATCTGGCGGAGGGTGGAGGAGCCGTTGGGCGACGGCTACTGCGCCTGGGACCGCGCCGGACTCAGGCCCCAAAATCGTCCTGAGCGGCGCCTGGTGGGCGCAAGCTACCTGCTGGACAGGTACTGGAGCAGCGGGTTGGAGGAGGGACTCAGGCAGGTATGCGAGAGCGGGACTCCGCAGGAGATAGAGAGGGGACTGGAGGTGAGCGGCGAAGGGTTCTGGGCCGTCCATCTGGACTTCCACCTGCCGATGGCCCGCGCCTCGGCCCCGGTGGGAGGAAACCGCGCCAGAGACATGGCCGTCAACGTCCTGCTGCCCTTCTTCCACGCCAGGGCCCACCTCCTGGGAAACGGAGGCCTGGGGCGGAGGACTCTTGACCTCTATCGCGGCTTCCCACCGGGCCAGGACAACGAGATCACCAGTGAGATGAGAGCTCTGCTCACGGCTTCCACCGGGGGTTGCCCCGTGATAAACTCCGCCAGAAGGCAGCAGGGACTCATTCACATGTACCGCATTCTACAGGGACGGGCGGGCCGGCCGCGGCGCCCCGCTTTGCACGAAAAAGATGAGCGATGAGAGAGGCTACATAGACCTCCAGTTGATGGTCGGCGAGGAGGTAGACGCTTCCTTC
This sequence comes from Dehalococcoidia bacterium, assembly GCA_965247645.1. GTDB lineage: Bacteria > Chloroflexota > Dehalococcoidia > Lucifugimonadales > UBA2985 > JAPPHY01. Next base: position 25,893 of record OZ252024.1, on the reverse strand, counting down.
GGAGAGAGGCGCGGCCTGGACGCGGAGGCGGCCGGGGACCACAACGCCATTGTCCTCACCGACCGCCGGCTGCTGCGACTCTCCAGGAGCGGCGCCAGACGGGACGTGTCCTTCGCGTCGCTGAGGGACGTACACCTGGCCGAGGTGAGGCGCACCTCGCGAGGCATGAGATCAGTCTGGCGGGCAGCCCTGCTGCTGGCCGGAGCCGGCGCAGCCCTGGCCACCATCAGCTACCTTCCCATAGCAGTACCCCTGGCAGCCGCGCTGCTCCTGGGAGCCGGCTATCACCTCTTTTACCACGTCACAGTCTCCCAGGAGGGGATCATCCTATTCCACGCCGGGCAGGAGCAGATGGGAATAGCCTACCGGGGGAACCTGGCCGACCAGGCCTACGCCTTCGTCAACCGCCTCTTCCATCTGAAGGAGGCCCTCTCCATGGCGCCGGAGGAGAGCGGCGAGGAGCCAACAGGTCTTGGCGCGCCCGGTTGGGAGATCTGGAACGAGATGGAGGATGTGGAGATGGGAGTGGTGAGCAGCCGTGGCGACGACGCCCCTGAGGAGCCTGGTGGGGAGGATGTTTCTCAGATGGAACCTCACGGTGAGCCAACCCCTACGGAGGAGTCAGCAGCCCAAGAGGAACCATCTTACGCGGAGACTGCGCCCACGGTGGAGCCTCACGGGGAAGCGCCGCCCCAAGAAGAGAGTGAGGCCAACCAACCCAGGTAGGAGACCTCCGCGCCGCCGGCAACCACCCCGTCCATACCTCTTGCAGGGCCGCGTCTTGCCTAGCCCAGTTGCAGGCTGGGATATACGTCCATATCCCAGCCGCGCTCGTCTCCCAGCATCCGCTGGAAGTAAGCGCAGGCGGCTATCATAGCCCCGTTGTCCGTGCATAGCGCGGGGGACGGAATGAACAGGGGTAGCGGTGACCTCTCCCTGAGGACCGTCCTCAGCATGGAGTTGGCAGCGACTCCTCCGCCCAGCAGTATCCCCTTGGCGGAGTACTGCGCGGCCGCGTTGATGGTCTTCACCGCCATCACCTCGGCGACGGACATCTGGAAGGCGGCGGCCATCTCCCTGACCAGGTGTTGGTCCGGAGTCTCGCCCTCCCTGGGGGGATAGATGGCCTCTGCCCTGGCTTTGTGCAGCAGGGCCGTTTTCAGTCCACTGAAGCTGAAGTCGTGCGTGCCCCTGAGCCATGCCCTTGGAAGGGACATCTCTCCCGCGGCGTCCTGAGAGGCTCGCTGCACCTCCGGGCCGCCGGGGTAGCCCAGGCCCAGTATCCGCGCCGCCTTGTCAAAGGCCTCTCCCGCGGCGTCGTCCCTCGTGCGGCCCAGGAGAGTATATTGGGCGTGGCCCTCCATCAACAGGAGGTCGGAATGGCCGCCTGAGGCTATCAGGCAGAGGAGAGGGAAGCCGGGATCCAGCTCCGGGTCGCCCTCCTCCAGCCAGTTGGCGTATATGTGGCCCTCCAGGTGGTTGACTCCCACCAGCGGCAGGCCCAACCCAAAGGCCAGCGCCTTGGCGGCGTTCACCCCAACAAGCAGAGCGCCCGCCAGGCCGGGGCCGCGGGTTACGGCAATGGCGTCTATGTCCTTCCAGGTGAACCCCCCCTTCCGGAGGGTAGCCTCCAGCACAGGCGCTATCTCCAGGATGTGCTGCCGTGACGCCACCTCCGGCACCACGCCTCCGTAGCGGGCGTGCATCTCCACCTGGGAGGCAATGACGTTGGACAGGACGCGGCGTCCGTCTTCCACCACCGCCGCCGCGGTCTCATCGCATGAGGTCTCTATTCCAAGCACTCTCAATATCGCTGAATCCTCTCCTCAAGCCAACGCCCTGGCTGGACGCGGCTGCGCTACTCCTCCAACTGCCGGCCCGTGCTGCCCACCTGGGTGAGGGAGATGTGGGAGAAGGCCGAGTCCTTTGTGGCGCCGTGCCAATGCTTCTCCCCTGCGGGGATGTGGATGAGGTCTCCCTCAGTCACCACGCTCTCGCCGTCCTCCGTGGCCACTATCCCGGAGCCGCCGGTCACCAGCAGGACCTGGTCGCTGCTGTGGGTATGGAACTTGTTTCTGGCCCCGGGGCTGAAGTTCACGTTGCTCATGTTGAAGTTCTGTCCCATGTCTTCCGTTACCAAAGGCTGTCTCGTTACCTCTCCTCCCGTGAACATGGTGGAATCGACGCGCTCCTCCGGGACCTGGCTAAGCTTAATCACCTTCAATCCGGTTACCTCCCGCCGTTTATTCGCGTCCCGCGCGTAGGAATTCTACCACCGGTTGCCCGGAGTAGGAAGCTCTGCTTCCACGTGGTTCGACAAGCTCACCATGAACGGGCCTTCCGTGTAGAGGCTGGTCTTGTGCCTGCCATCCCCCTCGCGTCGGTGGCGGAGAAGGGCAGCCACGCGGGTTGCCTCTACGGGCAGGCCGCCGTTCACCGTCATTCCTGCTTTCGGGGGCCTTTGCATAACCGGCAGTGATAGGGGAAGAATACAAAAAAAGAAAGGGCTCCTTCCGCGGGAATGACGAAAGAGCAGCCGCTGCGAGTCCCAGGCAGCGGGCTAGACGGAGGGTAGACCCTCTCTGGGCCGTATCTCGTTCCTCAACTGAGCCAGGTGCTCCTCGTAGTGGCCGACCCACATCTCGCAGACGCTCAACGGTGTGACGGTCTCGCCATTTCGTTCGCCCTTCCGCTCCAGCTGCTCCGGAGTCAACTCGGACACCTCAGAGATGGCGCGGCCTATTTCGGAGAGGGCGCTTTCCCGAACCCGCCTCCAGGCCGCTTCAGGATCGGAACCATCGCCGGTCAGGTTGGGGTTGTCCTCCTCAAGAATGCGTTTCACCATATTCCGAGCGAACTCGCCCGTGGTGTGCCTGAGCAGGTCTGCCATGGACCACTCTGTGCCGCGTGTGCCCACCTCGGCGGACACGTCCGAAAGGCACAGTTCGTAGCTGTCCCGTATGCCGTTCAAGCGATCTATAATGGCCTGCCTGGTTGATTCAAGAGTGTTCTCAGTCATATGCGCCTCCTTTTTCTTAATCTATAGGTTGTAAAGGAAATTACTTTCAGGATGAGTATCGGGTATCCGGAACTCGCAAAACAGCCCTCGCCCATAGGCATTTAGCGGAAGCCTATCCTCGTTCCTGTAACCATCAGCAGGCCTGAACTCAGCAATCTCTCCAACAGAGTCCAATTTAGGGCAAACCGGACCTGCGTAGGTAAAGCTAACGCCTGCTATCTTCATACCAACCCTCCCTTCCAGCTCATGGTGAGTGGGTCGAACCATATGAGCGGTGAGGCGAGCGGGGAACCTCTCCCCTACCGCAGCGACCTGGGAAGGAGGAAGCTGACGTCCTCCTCCATCACCTCCACGTCCCTGACGCTGGTGGGCTTCAGGAAGTCCACCACCTTGTCCAGCAGGCGCGCGGGTGTGGAGGCCCCGGAGGTAATCCCCACGCGCTCTACACCATCGAGCCACGCCTCCTGTATCTCCTCCGGCCCGTTTACCAGGTACGCGGGCACGCCTTCGCCTTCGGCCACCTCTCGCAGCCTGTTGCAGTTGGAGGAGTTCTGGGCGCCGATGACCAGCACCATATCTACGAGCCCGGCAATAGCCTTCACCGCCATCTGTCGATTGGAGGTGGCGTAGCAGATGTCGTTGCGAGTCACCAGCTTGGGGAACCGCTCCCTTAGCGCGCGCATGATCTCCTCCGTGTCGTCCACGCTCAGAGTGGTCTGTGTCAGCACAACCACCATCTCCGGGTCCGGGACCTGGACAACGCGGGCGCTTTCCACGTCATCCACAAGCTGAGATACGCCCGGCGCCTCTCCCATAGTCCCAATTATCTCGTCGTGGCCCTTGTGCCCTATCAAAAGGATGGAGTAGCCTTCCCGTGCGTACTTCAAAGCCTCCAGGTGTACCTTGGTGACCAGGGGGCAGGTGGCGTCCACCACCCTCAGGCCGCGCTCCCTGCTCTCCCGCCATACCGCGGGCGATACTCCGTGCGCGCTGAAGATGACCATCTGGCCTTCCGGGATTTCCTCCAACTCCTCCACGAAGATAGCGCCCTTGCTCTGAAGGTCGGATATCACGTATGGGTTGTGGACTATCTCGCGGCGGACGTATATTGGCTTGCCGAAGCGCTCCAGGCATAGGTCCACCACGTCGACGGCCCGCACCACGCCGGCGCAGAATCCCCTTGGGGCAGACAGCAAAACTTCCATGACTACCTCCGGTAGGCATTATAAGAGAAGAGGCTTCAAAAGCAAAGCGACTAACCTGGCCCTCGCCAAAATCCATCTCGCATGACGATGGACATCGTACACCTGAGCCCTCAGCTATGCTAAAATTCAACGGTATGGTAAGCGCCACTATATCCAAGCAGCTCAGGGCCACTCCCACCCAGCCGGGGGTATACCTGCTGAAGGACTCCCGGGGACAGGTGCTTTACGTAGGTAAAGCCGCCAGCCTGCGGCATCGCCTCCAGTCGTACTTTGGCTCGCCCTCCAGCCAGGACCCCAAGATACACAACCTGGTTGCCATCGTAAGGGACTTCGAGTTCATCGTCACCGAATCGGAGGCGGAGGCCCTAATCCTGGAGAACACCCTCATCAAGAAGCAGAAGCCGAAGTACAACGCGCGGCTCAAGGACGACAAGACATATCCTTACCTTAAGATCGGCGTCAACGAGGATTTCCCGCAGGTATACATCACCCGCCGGGTGTCAAGCGACGGCGCCCGCTACTTTGGCCCCTACGCCAGCGCAGGCTCCGTGCGCAAGACCATGAGCCTGCTGAAGAAGCTGTTTCCCTATCGCTCCTGCACCAGGGAGATCACGGGAAGCGACTCGCGGCCCTGCCTAGAGTACCATATCAACCGGTGCGTGGCGCCGTGCATAGGCGCGGCCGACAAGGAGGAGTACCGCAGGGTCATAGACCAGGTGGTCATGTTCATGGAGGGCAGGACGGAGGCGGTGGTGAGAGACCTGCGGGACAAGATGGAGGCTGCGGCGGAGACCCTGGAGTTTGAGAGGGCGTCCCGGCTGCGTGACCAGCTCAGGGCCATAGAGCGGGTGACGGAGGGCCAGAAGGTGGTGTCCCTGACCGAGGAGGACCAGGACGTTATTGCGATGGCGAGGGGAAGGGACGAAGCGTGGGTGGAGGTCTTCTTTGTGCGCCGGGGCAAGCTCATTGGACGCGAGCATTTCATAATGGACGGGGTGCAGGACGACGAGCCGGGACACGTCATGGCGAACTTCGTCAAGCAGTACTATGACTCGGCGCCCCAGGTGCCTCCGCGCCTGCTGCTCCAGCACCCACTGGAGGACGGCGACCTGATACGGCAGTGGCTGGAGCGGAAGCGGGGCAAGAAGGTGGAGCTTCGCGTGCCTGAACGCGGGGAGAAGCGCAGGCTGGTGGAGATGGTTGCGGAGAACGCAGTCCAGGGGTTTGAGCAGCTCAAGGTGAAGTGGCTTTCAGACACGGACGCCCTGGAGTCTGCAATGGAGGAGCTCCAGGAGAGGCTCAACCTGCCGAGGCCGCCCAGGCGCATGGAGTGCTACGACATATCCAACATCCAGGGCACAACCCCCGTGGGTAGCATGGTGGTCTTCGAGGACGGCCAGGCCAGGTCGTCCCACTACCGCAGGTTCAAGATAAAGACGGTGGAGGGCATAGACGACTACGCCATGATGCAGGAGATGCTGCGCCGTCGCTTCCAACGCCTGGGCCGCGCCAAGGCGACGGACGATGAGAGCGCCGCGGAGGACGGCCGGGAGCAAGGCCGGTCCTGGGGAATCATCCCGGACCTGGTCCTCATAGACGGGGGCAAAGGCCACCTGAACGCCGTGGTTGAGGTCTTTCTTGAGCTGGGTATAGATAACGTTCCACTGGCGAGCCTGGCCAAAGAGCAGGAGGAGATATTCGTGAGGGATACTCCGGAGTCCATCATGCTGCCGCGCAGCTCCCCTGCCCTGTACCTGGTGCAGCGTCTACGGGATGAGGCCCACCGCTTTGCCGTTACCTATCATCAAAAGAGCCGTACCAAGAAGGGGATGCAGTCTGCCATGGACCTGGTGCCGGGCATTGGCCCCAAGCGCAGGCGTATGCTGCTACGGAGGTTTGGGTCCGTGAAGCGCGTCAAGGAGGCGTCAACGGAGGACCTGGCAGCCGTACCCGGAATGACCCGCACACTGGCGCAGAGGGTGAAGGAGTATCTTTAAGAGGTGATCAAGTACGCCCTCATGGGCTTCGGCGTAAGCGTGTTGTGCCTGCTGATCCCCCTTGTGCACTTTGTCTCCGGGCCACTGGCCCCGCTGATCGGCGGATGGTTCGCCGGGAACAGCGCGAAGGCCGAGCCGGGGCAGGCAGCGGGGATTGGCCTGCTCATGGGTGTCCTGATGGCGATTCCGGCTGTGGCCGCGCCTAGGGTTGTCGAGGCCCTGGCGCCGTACCTCATGTCCTGGGCGGACGACAGCATGCTGCTGGCCATCGGCGTCGGGTTGCCGCTGTACACTGCGCTCCTGGGCGTAGCCGGCGCGGTGATAGGCGGACGCATGGCCGCCAAGTCCTGACGCTATGGTGGGGCCTATCGTCGTCCGCGCGCGGACGGCCCTAGTGCGATTCCACCGCTGTGCCAGCCGACCGTTGCATCTCCGCCTCCTCCAGCAATCGCCCCAGCAGCACACGGGCCTCTCTCTGTCGCAGGTCAAGGCTCGATATGCCCACGGCCCGCCACAGCGTACCGGAGGATACTCGCACGGTGACGCTCTCCCCCAGCTGCGGCAGGTCCACGCCCAGGGCCTGCGCCACAAAGGCGGCGGTCCAGGTGCCCACCCTCCCGGAGTTGCACCTAGCTATGGCCCTGCGCCTGTGCAGCAGGGTGACGCCGGTCTTCCACCTCTTGAGCGTCACCTCTATGCGCGCCGACGGCGACTCCAGAAGCCTGTCGGCGTACTCTTGTGCCTTTCTTCGGCTTACAGACATTGCATCGGTTGTGGCGAGGCTTAACTTGGCTGTGTGGACTCCATCAGTACCTGCGCCACCTCCGGGCGGGTGAACTCCTCCGGCGGCATCTCCCCCTGGGCCAGCATAGCCCGCACACTGGCGCCGCTCAGGCTGACCCTGTTCTCGGCGCTGTGAGGGCAGGTCTTCTCCGTCGCCATCGCCTGGCACCGGCGGCAGAAGAAGGAGTTTTCAAAGAACATGGGCGTTATCCCCAGCGCCTCCGAGTCGAACTCCTTGAAGATGTGCTGAGCGTCATAGGACCCGTAGTATTTCCCCACTCCGGCGTGGTCCCGCCCAACGATGAAGTGGGTGCAGCCGTAGTTCTTGCGCACAAGGGCGTGGAAGATGGCCTCTCTTGGGCCCGCGTAGCGCATGAATGCGGGCAATACGGAAAGCAGCACGCGCCCTGACGGATAGTAGTTGTCCAGCAGCGCCCGGTAGCTGCGCATACGCACGGACGCCGGTATGTCGTCGCCCTTGGTTTCCCCCAGCATGGGATGAAGCAGCAGGCCGTCCACAGCCTCCAGGGCGCACTTCTGGATATACTCGTGGGCGCGGTGCACGGGGTTGCGGGTTTGAAAGCCCACAACTGTGTTCCATCCCAGCCCGGATATGTCCTCCCTGGTCTGGGCCGGAGTGCGGTAGTGGGCCGAGATGCCCTCCTCCAGCGCGGGGTGTCCCGGGAACATGGTTATCTTTCCTCCCAGGAGCACGTCGCCATCCTGGTAGAGGTTGGCTACCCCCGGGTGCTGCTCTTCCGTTGTGCGATAGACCTGCTGCGCCTCTTCCTGCCTGTCCCGGCGGAACTTCCCCTCCAGGGAGAGGATGCCGACGACCTCCCCGCCTTCGAGCGACAGCGCGGCCGGTTTCCCCTCCTTGAGCTCGGCAGCATGGTGCGAGTCCACCCCCAGGGTTACGGGAAGGGGCCAGGGGCGGCCGTTTGCCAGGAGCATGTTCTTGACTACTGCCGTGTAGTCCTCATGCCCCATGAAGCCCTGCAGGGGGCTGAAGGCCCCCTGGGCTATCATATGCGCATCGGAGAGCTGTCTTGGGTTGATGACCACCCTTGGGAGGCTCTTGGCCTCCTCCCTGAGGGCCTGAGCCTTCTCCTCCTCAGCGTACTGGTTGATCAGTGTCCCACCGTGCGGAGCTATCAACTCCCCTTCTCCGCGGCGGCCTTGATACTGTCCAGGGACTCGATTACGTGGAGGCCGCACTCCTTGGAGTTGGGGTCTGTCTCCCACCACCAGCGGCCCGCTCTGGGGTCCTCCTCAGGGTCAACGGCCCGCGTGCAGGGAAGGCACCCTATGCTGGGGAAGTTGTTGTCGTGCAGCTCGTTGTAGGGCACCTTGTTCTCGCGGATGTAGCTCCACACCCGGTCGGACGACCACTCCGCCAGTGGGTTGATCTTTATGCGATTCTCGTGAGCGGCATCCAGCTCTACCTTGCCGATGTCCACCCTGGTCACGGCCTGGTCGCGGCGAAGCCCGCTTATCCAGGCGTCCAGTCCCTCAAGCGCCCTTCCCAGGGGCTCCATCTTCCGGATCCCGCAGCAGAGCTTCCGGTAATCCTCAGACTTGTAGAACAGGTTGTAGCCGTGCTCCTTCACCATGTCCGCCACCTGGGCCATGTCCGGGTAGTAGGCTTCCACGTCCATGCCGTACCTCATCTGGATCTGGTCCATCAACGTGTAGGTCTCGGTGGGGAGGCGCAGCGTCTCCAGGGTGAAGACCCTTGATGAGGGGTCGATGCGCCACATCATGTCGATGAGCGCCACGTCCTCCGCCCCAAAGCTGGAGGACAACGCCAGCCGTGGGTGGAACGTCTCCAGGGCCCACTCCAGCGCCGCCTGAGGGGATTTGCCCTCAAACTCCCTGTTCTTGGCTTCTATCTCCTCTGCTGACATTGCCGGAACCATCTGTTCCAACATATCTTCCTCCTTCAAAAATCCGCAACTTGTCCCGCTGCTATAGCAGCTTAAGCCCCACTCCGGTCAGCGCCAGGGCAACCGCCATTCGGAGTCCTCTCTCCGGAATCCGCACGGTGAGACGACTCCCAATGATGACCCCCGGTATAGAACCGATAAGGATATTTGCCGCCAGGGCCAGGTCAACATTCCCAAATCCCAGGTGCAGCGGCCCACCCCAGCGGTCAGAATTGCCGAGTGGGCAACGTCCGTCCCTACGACGTTGCGCATGGTCATACGCATAAGTGTGGTCATCATGACGATGAACAGAGTCCCGCTGCCCACCGACGTGAGGCCCACCAGCGCGCCTATGACTGCGCCCAGCCCGACAAGAACGATCAGCCCTCTGCCGCTTGGGGTCACCCCTACCCACGAGTCCATCCTCTGAGAGATCCACCCTCGGAAGAGCAGACGGAGGGTGAGGAAAACGCCTGCCAGGGTCAGAACGCCTCCCAGCAGTCTGGTTAGGAAGACGTCTATCTCGACCCCGGAATGGTCCCCCAGGAACTTCAGCGCCACCACTCCCAGCAGCGCTCCGGGAAGGCTGCCCATGATCAGCGGCAGGACCACCCGGTAGCTGACAGCGCCCTGGCGGTGATGCTGCCAGGCCCCAAAGGACTTGGTGAACATCATCTGGAAGAGGTCTGTGCCTACGGCTACGGATGGCCGGACTCCCATGAGAATCAGGAATGGGGTCATCAGGGCGCCGGCGCCCATGCCGGTCAGGCCAATGAGAACGCCTATGACCAGACCGGCCGATATTATTATCGGTTGTAGCTCCATTTATCTCCCACGGAGTCCACTTTAGCGGTGTGAGCAGGGCAAAATAAAAACGCCCCTTTCAAGCGAGTTGAAGGGGGCGCGCTGCTCGCCGGCAAATGCGGTTTGCCCCTATGATCCTCCCGTACAGCAGCAGCTTATTGAGAAATTTCGCACAAGCATCTTGTTTGGCAAGATAACACAGCTTTTGGCGGGTGTCAATTGGTAGCGATACGGTTCCAACGCGGGCGGTACTGCCCCACTCCCCCAACCTGCGGGGTTGACGCTCGCAGCGCCGCCGCTCAGGTCAGGCCGTTGAATTCCCTCTGCGGCGAGTACAGCCCTTCCTCGTACGTCTTGCACTCCCAAACGGGCTTGTGGTGCGTGGAGCACCAGTGCTGGTCATGGCTGGACGGCTTGCAATCGGCGGTCGTGAACTCCTTGGGTTCGATCTCTTCAAAGCTGCCCGGAGCGGAGCTTGCGCTGCCTTCCAGCGTCTGGGCTGCGGCGCCGTTCTTCATGGCTATCCAGGGCTCGCCGGCGGCCTCATCCATCCACATGAAATCGAACTCCGCCTCGCGGGCGAACTGGCGGTCCAACTCCCTGTCTCCCATGTGGAGATAGTAATCGGCCTCAAATTTATGCTTGATCTCTATGAGTACGTGCTTGTTGGAGACGAAGTCAACCTCTATGTCGTTCTTCTCCCACATAGTCTTCTGCGAGCTGATGGAGCGGTCGGAAGAGCTCCCAATTATGCACCCCAAGTCCCGGGCCCTTCTCACCATGTCCAGGGTTACCGGGCCTGGTGGGTCGCCAGTTTCCAGGGTGCCGTCTATGTCAAAGCTTAGTAGTATCCTCAAGTGCGGCCCTCTCTTTCATCATCACGCTGCGCCCTGTGCAGCCGCTCGCGTTGGGCAACTGCTCCTAAATCGAGAGCGACGTACAGGCGCACTATCTGGCATGGTACGGGAGAGTGCCCCTCTTGTCAAGCAAACCGCCTGGACACTTGGTGCGTCCAGGCGGTTTGCCAAAGCTATCCTAGTCGACGAATCGTCTGCGCCCGGCTCATAGGGGCCGAGACGCGGCCGCTCTCAGACCTTGCCTCTACGGCTGGGCGTTGGAGAGGACGACGTAAGCGGCGCTGCGGGCCGGGGCGAAGGCGCAGATGGCGGTCTCCGGCCTGCCGTTCTTTATGGTGACCTGCCGCTCGCCGGCCAGCCCCCTCAGCTGCTCGATGCTGTCTACGTACATGGCGGTCCGGGTACGCCCCACCCCCAGGTTTCCGCCGCCCGATGTAAAGGGATGCGGACCCTCTACTGAGATGTCGCCGTTGAAGAAGGCCTGCGACTCCCCCTTCTTCACTCCGTGCCACTGGAATCCCTCCAGGGTCAGCGGAAGGAAGAACGAGTAGCCATCGTAGGGGTTGAAGACATCTACGTCTTCCGGGCGGAGTCCGGACCCTTCATACACCATACCGGCAACCTGCGCCCTGGCCTCTTCAGACTCGTCCAGCGTCTCCTGGCTGCTTCGCACCGTGCCGCCCTGTCCGCCGTTGTGGTTGAGGACGTACACTGGCTGCTGCTTCATGTCCTTTGCCCGCTCTGCGGTAGTGAAGACGAAGGCCCCCACTGCATTGACGGGCCTGTCGCAGTCCCATATCCTGCAAGGCCAGAGGACGGGCCTGGCGTTCACGTAATCCTCAAAGGTGAGGCCGGAGGCGCCGTGCAGCGTGTAGAACCCCCAGGAGTTCATGAGGCCGTTCCGATGCTCGTTTATGACGGCCGGCGCAATCAACTCCTCAAAGCTGCCCCCGTACCTGTCGCAATACTGCTGTATGGTGATGGCTCCGGTCAGCTGAAGGCCGTCCCCGCTGCTCCAGGGAGCGTTCCACTGCCTGTTGCCCCTTGCCTCAGGCGAGGCGTTCTCGCCTCCGTGGCGATACCGTCCCTCGAAGTTGTTCATGCCGTAGACCAGCAGGGCGACCTCGCAGTGGCCGTCTGCTACAGCCTGCGCGGTCATGCCCATCTGCTCGCCGATGGCGGGCACGTTGGACGGGGCAAACTTGACGTTGTCAAACCCGGGCATGTTGTCGATCAGCCACTTCGCGTTCAGCCGACTCAGGCCGTACTCCGTGTCGTAGGGAGGCTCGAAGTATTGCCTGTACGGGCCCCAGTCCGCGGAGCTGCCGCCGGTGGCTCCAGCCCCGGTCTCCGGGCATATCAACATTCCGTCCACCTCTTCCCGCTTCACACCCGCGTCGTCCAGGGCCTGTTGAATGGCCCCCATGCCATAGGCTCCGTAGGTCTTGTCCATAGAGACGCCGTCCCAGCGGCGGTCAACCGGCGACATTCCCCATCCCACAATCGCCACCTTCCCCATGCCTGGCCATGCGCCAAGTCCGGGCTTGTCCCTTCGGTAGCCGGTGTACTCTCCGGTGAAATCCGTTGTCATAGTATGCTCCTTCTCACAGATGTGATTTGCGCTCTCGTTGGTCCGGTAGGGGCTATGCCGGCCTACTCTACCACCTTCCAGTCGTGGATCAGCCGGCCTGGCGTAACCTCCTCAAAGATCAGCTCCACCGGAGCTCCTATGGGGACCTGTCTCGACGGCGTCCCAGGCAGGTTGGCGTAGAAGTTGATTTTCGGGTCCTCGTCCAGGGTTACGATAGCCACGTTATAGGGCTGGTCCGGTATGCGGACCTGGTATCTGCCGTCGTACACCACAAAGAAGGACAGTATGTGGCCCTTCCCTGCAACCTCCTTCCACCCAAGGCTTCCTGAGCCACAGTCCTGGCAGGCAGGCCGCGGGGGATACTGCAGGATACCGCAGTCGGTGCAACTCTGGACCACCAAACGCCTCTCGTTTATGGCGTCCCAGAAGGGCTGGCTCTGTTCGTCCGGTACCGGGATCAGCTTCGACATCTTTCACCTCATTTCCCAGAATCTTCCGGGTTATTCCCAAGGCTATTTGACCTGTATCTATTGCGATGGGCGGTCAGCGGTTCATCGCACTCACGTTGCCTACTCTTCCAGGGCAAGACAACGACAGTAGGCAACGACTCAAGGGGTAACGACCACTGGCATGATAAGCCACAGCAGCTAGATAGTCAATCCTCTGCACAGGAGGACGGGCGGCCCCCTGCCCCACACATGGTGAGCCGAGTTCCATTGCTTCGCTCATGGTAAACCAACCCCCTTCCCGCTCGTAGCCTGCCACGTACCTGATACGGGGATGAGTGGGTCGAACCGTAGGAGCGGGACGCTGGGGACGCGCCAGCCCGTTCCGCTCACGCCCTTCGACAGGTTCTTGGTGAGCGGAATGTCCTTGCCCCTCTCGTTCTACCGTGGGTGGACAACGTCACCGCCGTTTGGTATCGTCAAAAGCGTTCTACCCCGCAGCCACCCGCGACGCGAGAGGCGCAGGCGGTGGATGAGGCCCGCGTTGCCGGACTCAGCAAGCCGCGCAACCCGGCGACCCGAAGGAGGACTCACCGATGGTAAGGCCCACCTGGTACGCCAAGCACCCCCCGGCGTGTACCTGCGCCGACTGCGAGGGGAAGCGTTTCATGCTCCGGCAGCACGGGAAGGTTGGCCGGAACGAAAAGTGCCCGTGCGGTAGCGGTAAGAAGTTCAAGAGATGCCACGGCCAGTAAGGCCGGGAGCGTCGCCCCGACCGCCAAACGCCGAAGGTAACTTCAGTTGACGCGCGCAGGCCCCGTCGTTTCTCGTGACGTTGGCCTGCCACTGGACTGGGAGCGCTCGATGGACATGAGGACGTCGGCGAGCTTGTAGGGGTCGTGGCGAGTTGGGAACCCGTCGTTGACCACGTCCGCCGCAATTACGGCGCCCTTGAACCCGGCTATGTGTGAAACGTGTGGAACAGCCGCCTGGCCCCATTCCTGTGGCAGGTCCCGCGCCTTGCTGTTCACCACCATGTGGCTGACGGACACGCCGGAATGGGCTTGAAACGCCCTCAGGTGTTCCGCCGCGCCAAATCCGTCGGTCTCATATGGCTGGGTGGCTACGTTGCACACGAATACCGTGGGGGCCTGGGATGCTGCTACGGCCTCGCCTATTTCTGGGAGCAGGAAGTTGGGGATGATACTGGTATAGAGGCTCCCCGGACCGATGACAATCAGCTCAGCCTGGCGGATAGCCTCCAGGGCGGCCTCGTTTGCAACCGCGCCGGCGGGCTCCAGCCAGATGCGCCGCAGTGGGTCCGGGGCATGGCCTACGGCCGATTCGCCCTTCAGGACGCGTCCTGAAACGGTTTCACCCATCAGGACCAGTCCAATGTTGTTGGACACGGGAACAACCCTGCCGGATACGGCCAGAATCTCTGCGGCGGCCTCCAGGCCCTCCTGGAACCCCCCCCGCTTCTCATACAGGGCCGCCAACAGGAGGTTTCCCAGGCTGTGCCCACCCAGATTGGAATCGGTGTTGAAGCGGTAGTCGAACAGCTCCTCCATGAGCGGACTCGCTTCCGAGAGGGCGATGAGGCAGTTTCGGGCGTCCCCCGGAGGCGGCATGTGCAGGTCATCTCTCAGGCGGCCGGAGCTCCCGCCGTCGTCCGCAATGGTAACTATGGCCGTCAGGTTCCCCGTTTTGCGCTTGATCCCGCGAAGGAGGGTGGAGACGCCGGTGCCTCCGCCAATCGCAACCACGCGAGGCCCGCGTCCCCGGTTCTGCATCATTTCCACAGCCGTCAGTATGTCCATGCCCCCCTGGCTTTGAGAAGCTCCCCTGACAACCCATCCATAGATACGATGCAAGGCCACTCCACCCAGCCCCATCCCCGCCAGCATCAGCGCCGCGCTCCGCGCTACCGCAGGAAGTACGCCAGGCCCTGCCGGGTCCCCGGGCGCAGTCATGGCAAATCCAACGCCCAGGCTGAACAGGGCCAGCCCCATGGCCAGAAGCGCGAGCCACCGCTTCAATCCCAGTCCAGGCCGCATCAGGACCCTGATCCGTAATCTCCGGTTGGCTGGGCCCCTACCGAGCGACTCTTTTGAAAGATCTGCCATATCAACCACGTCCATCAGGGGCTGAGCGTCCGGGGACAGGCTTCCGTCTCATCATGCCGGCCCCGCGCAGGTTGGCGAGTATCGCAGGCTGTGGGAGGGCGCGGTATAGCTTGCCAAGACGTCAAACAAGCGTCTCGCCGCTGCCCGTCATCCCCGTCGGCATGATATTCACAGGGCACCTGCGAGACCCCAGGGACGGCAGGCCTGACGACGGCCATACGACGGCTCTCAATCCGAATCAAGCTCAGGTGCGTATATATAATTGTAGCACATGACGGGAACCAGGGCAGACACTCCAGGGTGGCAAAGCGGCGGGATACGTGGCATTATGGACAAGTCCGGCATCAAGGGAGTGGATAAGAGATAGGAGAGGCGTTATGAGAATAGTGAACTGGCTGTACTACAACCTTCTCTACAGATGGCGTGGGGGAAATGAGCGATACGTGGAGAAGCTGGAACGGGAGAACCGCGAGATGCTTGGGATGGGTCGGAAGCGGAGGACCTCCAAGGACAACGTACAGAACGTCAAGTCCAAGTATGAGTTCGACTTGATTCACGGCGACGACACGGCCGGCAAGATGATGCTCCAGTAGACTCCCATCCGCGCCCCAGGGGTGGAGTCATCACCACCCCTGCGAAAGCAGGGGTCTACCGCTCCTTATTGCGCGGCGTCTTCTGTAGCGCCCGCGCGGCGCCTCGCCACCGCTTCAGCCCTGGGTTCCTGCCCCGCGTCGGAGTACGAGACATGCTTTCGCAGGAACGACGCCCTTCTCCCCTGCCC
Source organism: Dehalococcoidia bacterium (assembly GCA_965247645.1). GTDB lineage: Bacteria > Chloroflexota > Dehalococcoidia > Lucifugimonadales > UBA2985 > JAPPHY01. The sequence continues at coordinate 10,359 of OZ252024.1, read as the reverse complement.
CTGCTCTGCCGGCGGCATCCGGCATACCAACTTGGGCCGGCGAGGGCCGGCATTGCCGGCCTTCGAACACACCTTGCGCTCTTTCTGAAATTACCGTAACCTGCTTGTTACCAACGTGTAATGCGGATGCAATGCTTTCTGTGGTAGAGTATCACTGTTGCTTGACTTCACCCGTTGCAGGAGCGCCGGTAGAGGCCACATCGCAGGATGAGCCTGGCAGGATGGTGGGGCGGCATGGGGAAGCTGGTCGCCCAACCGCCCCACGTCTATCCCGGAGGGCTGTCGATTATGCTGACGGATTCCATATCCTTGCGACACTCCATGAATGAGTGCCTTGGCGAAGATGGCGCCGTAAGGCCCGTCTACCAGAGCCTTATGGACAATCTGGAGCGGCTTGGCCCTGCCGAAATGCAGCGCCGCTGGCAGCAGGCCAAGGAGCAAGCTACCAAGGAGGCCTTCACCTTCCGCATGGACCCGCGCGAGTTCCGCACTGTGCCCATCGACTGGATTCCCAGGATCATTCCCAAGGACCACTGGGACAACATTGCGCGGGGTGTTGCGCAACGCTTGAAGTCCATCAACCGGTTCATGCTGGACCTGTACTGCGGCGAGCAGGACATAGTGCCGCCGGACGTCCTCTTCTCCTGCCACTACTACAATCCGGAGCTCCAGGACTTCCGGCCTCCCCGCGACGTTTTCGTCCACATCTACGGTATCGATCTCGTACACATGGGTGACGGGAGGTACGTGGTACTGGAGGATAACCTGCGCATACCATCCGGCATCACCTACCAGATGAAGTCCACAGAAATCGGCCTGCGGGTCATGCCGGAGCTGTCCGAGGGCTACAATATAATCCCCTACGACATCAAGTCCGCCTACCAGAAGATGTTCCTCTCCCTCTGCGACAAGGAATCGCCGGTCTGCGTGCTGCTGACGGACAGCAAGTACGGGGCCGCCTTCTTCGAGCATCGCTACCTGTCGGAGATGCTGGGTATAGCCCTGGTGGAAGGCTCCGACCTGTACGTCGGCCATAACGGCCGCGTCTGGGCCAGGTCAATGGACGGCGACTTTGAGGTGGACCTGATCTACCGGCGGGTGGAAGACTTGGACATGTTTGTCCCAGGGTTGACGGAAGCCTATCTTAACCATAAAGTAGCGCTGGTGAATGCTATGGGGACCGGCGCTTGCGATGACAAACTGGTCTTCCTGTGGGTGCCGGACATGATAAAGAACTATTTGGGAGAAGACCCCGTTCTGGAGCAGGCGGTCTCTTACGACCTGCGCTCCCCCGCGGACAGGCAATACGTCCTGCAGAACATGGACAACCTTGTGCTGAAGACGCGCCAGGGTTACGGCGGGCTGGGAGTCTTCATTATGCCGGACCTTGGGAGCATCTACAGGAGCCAACTAGCCCGGCAGGTGATAGAGCAGCCGCAGACTTTCATTGCCCAGGAGACCCTGGACTTCTCAAGGCACGTGGTATTCGATGAAGCGAGCGGTCGGCTGGAGGAGCGGTACGTAGACCTTAGGGTGTTTGCCACCCAGGACGGCAATGGTGAGGTTAACGTGTTCCCGGGAGGTCTTACCAGAGTATCCCAGCCTTCCAGTCGAGTCACCAATAACTCATCAGGTGGTTCATGCAAGCCGAGTTGGGTAGTCACGTAGGCAACGGCGCCGTCCCGGTCCACTATGCCTATGCCGCTAGATATTCCTACTCTGACGTGGTAGTCCAGAACGATAACTTTCTGAGGCTTTCGGCATACGCCGACCGGCGCCAGAAAGTGGAGAGCCACGACATTCAGACTCACCCGTCCGGCCGAAAGGCCACATTCGCCGACAGGCTTGGGAACGTAGTCCATCGCGTGCGTATCATGGCGCCTCACCAGGAGCTTGTCATCGCCTCCATAGGCGAGGTGCATCTGGACAAGACGCCGCCGGAGGTTGCCGACATGCCTCTATCAGCCCTCCGGTACGACACGGAAGCGGATGAGTTCCTTATGCCGTCTCCCCTGGTGGACCCCGCAACCGTGGCCGGTGAGGCCAGAGCGCTGGCGGGCAATGCCGCCACCCTGCTGGAGGTTATTCACAGGGTGGTTAAGTGGGTTAGAGAGGAGATCAAGTACCAGAGGGGCAACACCTCGGTCAACACCTCGGCCGCCGACGTGCTGGCCTCCGGCGAGGGCGTGTGCCAGGACAAGACCCATCTGGCGTTGGGCATGACGCGGGCCCTGGGCATCCCGACTCGGTATGTGAGCGGGCTGCTCACCCGGCAGGCCGGCGAGACCCACGCGTGGCTGGAATTCCTCCACCCCCAGGCCGGCTGGTTGCCCGCCGACCCCACAAGGGGTATAGTCATAGACACGGGGGCCGACTACCTCAAGTTTGGAGTGGGTCGTGACTACTCTGAGGTGCCCCCCGTATCCGGCTCCTTTATCTCAAGGGGGTATGGATACTTGGAATTCGCCAAGGCTCAGGTCTACTTTGACAGGGACGCCATTTCCTTTGAGGACGCCCTGAGCCTTATTGCCGACCAATATAACCAGTGAAAGAGGTACAGGATAGATGGTAGAACCAAGGGCTTTCACCTTAAGCTCCGACAGGTGGCTTACCGATTCCAGAGTTTACAACCTCATATGGATGGGACGCTGGCTGGAACGCTCGGAGAACGTGGCGCGTGTTATCAACACCTTTGCCAGGGCGGCAATGGACAACGGAGACGATATCCATACCCTCTCCGCGTCTCTGATCAACGCCGCAAGGGTCCGCGGAATATACTTTGACGACCCAGATCACTCTCTGTCCATGCTGCTGAAGTACCATGAATCCTCCTCCGTATACCACAGCATGGCTACCGCACGCAATAACGCCACCCAGGTGGGCACGGTGGAGCTGATCAGAGCCATATCCCAGATACTGCTTGAGCTGGATGGAGCAAGGCTTCCACTGGCCTCCACCGAGGACGCTCTCAGGCTCAGCTCCAGCATTCTGGAAGGTCTCGACCGGGTCTATGCGGTAATCGAGTCCAGTTGGTTCCATCAGGAGGCCTTGTCCGAGGAGGAGGTCTACCGGAGATTCGTCCAGCAGTAGCCGCGTCCGCCCTCCCCTCCACTGCCGCGTCTGCCCCGCCGTCCTAGCGCGCTCTCGGCGTTGCCCTTCGACTAATGCTTCCAGGCGTCGTCTTGCTGGAGCATTGCGCGCGTGCGATTGATCTCGCCTGCGTGGTACAGGTCATGTTCCAGCATGGTTGTCACAAGGAAGTACGTGGTGACCAAGCTTCCCCAGTGGGCCTTGCGGAGCGCCTCCAGCTCCGCGTCGCTTTCCAACTCTCGGATGCAGTCCATCAGGTACAGATGCGCCTCGCGCAGCCACACGATGGCTCTGGCCGGGTTTGCAAGGCGTTCCGGCCCGGGGCTGGCAGGAGGGTCGTCGTAGTCCATGCCCGCGTCCCTGAACCCGTGGTTGGCGTACATGTACTTAAACATTCCAACGTGCCCAACGATGTCCCGGATGGAGCGGTTGGCCCCTTCCGGCGGCCTGCCCCACGAGGAGTACTGGACGGTACGGATGTTGCTCAACAGGGAATGCTGGCTTGACTCAAAGGCCAAATCCATGAGGCGGAGTATCTCGTCTATGCGTGGTCGTTGCATCTTCCCTGCTCCTCCCAACTACGGCCACGGCGCGGCCTATTGCTGAGGAAGGCCCCCACAGCCGGCCGGCGTGGTCAGACTCCGACTATCAGGCCTCTTTCTCGCTGCCTTCATCTTCAAGGCGACCCCACTATGGGCGTGATTGTTTCAATGAACTGACGCAGCATTTCCGCAATCCTGCCTGCAAAATCGTCTTTGTCGTCGCTTCGGGTTATCGGCTACCCATCCTTCCGCTCTTTCAACTCCAAGCTGCTGAAGTCCACCTCTTCAATCTTGTCGGTTTTCCGGGTGAACTCTAAACAACTGCGGTTCGTTGCTCATAGCTATCTCCTAGCCGAATTCTCGCCCGTATTATCAGCCCTGGCCAAGACGGCGTCAATTTGGCTGTTGCGGCCGCTCCAACGCCTTGACACCGCTAGCGCATGGGACTTAACCTTGGTGGACGTTGGGAAGCATCTTAGTGGGACAACTGACTTCAAAGCTGCATATTACTACGCGCGAGTTCACCATCCGCCGCTGGGCCATTGCCCTCGTGCTGGCCTCTTCAATCCTGGCCCTGGCCGCCTGCTCAGATGACCCCACCCCAACCCCCGCGCCGACGTCAACCGCCGTTCCGTCGCCCACGTCCACGCCAACGCCCGCCCCAACAGCAACCCCGGCTCCCTCGCCCACACCGCAGGTTAATCTGGTCAACCAACTCAAGCAGAACGCCCGGGACTTCCGGTACGCCATCGGGACGCAGGGCGGCTCCCTGACCTTCGCCACCATCTCAGAGCCTCTCACCTTCAACCCTGCCATAACCAACGACAGCTCATCCTCGCAGGTCCTGGGATACCTCTTCGAGGGCCTCACGGAGATCTCCTGGCTGACAGACCAGGTAGAGCCTGGGCTGGCGGAGTCCTGGGAGCGCTCGGACGACGGCCTGACGTGGACATTCCACATCCGCAGCGACGTGAGATGGCACGACGGCCAACCCTTCACCGCCCATGACGTGGACTTCACCTTCAACCGCATCATCTACAACCACGACATCCCGTCCAGCGACCGCGCATCGTTCCACTTCCGCTACCTGGACGAGGATAGCGGCCAGTGGGTGGAATCGCCAATGACGGTTACGGCCCTGGACAACTACACCGTCCAATGCGTCCTCCCAGGGCCCTTCGCTCCCTTCCTCCGCTATATGGGCACATCCATATATCCCAAGCACATATTGGAGAAGAGCGTGGATGACGGCTCCTTTGCCTCTATGTGGGACATAGACGCGGACCCGGCGGATATCATCGGCACCGGCCCCTTTACCATCCAGAGCTACGACCCCGGCGAACGCTTGGTAATGCAGCGCAACCCGGACTACTGGCTCAAGGACGCTGAGGGCAACAGCCTGCCCTACCTGGACCAAATCGTCCAGGTCATCGTTCCGGACCTGGTCGCCGAGCTTGCCAAGTTCCGGTCCGGCGAGTCGGAAACCCACGGGGTGCTGGGCGAGGAGCTCGCAGACCTCGAGTCCCTCCAGGAGGATGAGAACTTCACCTTATACAGGCGCGGCCCCGCTTTTGGGACAACGTTCATGAGCTTCAACATGAACCCCGGCGTCAGCCCGGACACGGGCGAGCCCTATCTCACCCCGGAAAAGCTGAAGTGGTTCCGCAGCAAGGAGTTCCGACAGGCCATCGCCCACAGCATGGACAAGGGCGCCATGATCGAGGACGTGTACGATGGCATCGGCTACCCGCAGTGGGCCTCCGTAAGCCCGGCCGCCGGCGACTTCCACAACCCCAACGTCCGGCGCTACGAGTACGACATCGACAAAGCCAACGAAATCCTGGACGGCCTTGGCTGGGTGGATACCAACGGCAACGGGATACGTGAAGACGATGAAGGCAACGAGATAGAGTTCACGCTGGTGACCAACACCGGCAACACCGTGCGTGGAAGGGTCGGCTCGATAGTCCACGAAGGACTTGAGGCAATTGGCCTGAAGGTGGACTACAGGCTGGTGGATTTCGGGGACCTGGTCACCAGCCTGTCATTCACCTATGACTGGGAAGCCATGATCATCGGCTTCTCCGGCGGCACAGACCCCCACGGCGGCATTACCTTCTGGCACAGCGGCGAGGGGCTGCACATGTGGCATCCCAACCAGGAGCAGCCGGAGACGGAGTGGGAAGCCGAAATAGACGAACTCTACATAAAAGCCAGCCGGGAGTTGGACCACGACAAGCGCGTAGCGTACTACCAACGCGCCCAGGAGATAGCCGCGGAGAACGCGCCTGTCATCTATACCGTCCTCTCGGAACGACTTGCCGCCGTCCGAAACGTCTTTGGCAACATGGCGCCCACCCTGTACGCGCTCTGGGACATCCGCTACCTGTACAAGACAGGGTGACAACCCCTTGGCAGTCCTCGCTCCCTCCAGGCGCTCCGGACCGTCTTCTACCTGCCACGCATGGCCGCAGAAGGGGCCGGTGTGTTGGCTGCCCCCGATTCGGGACACCTTTGGGTAACCCCCTGCCGGGTCCCGAAATCCCTTCCCCAGCTCAGTGGAAGGGTCCCGTTCAGAGAGGATTGCGCCAGCGAAGGCCGGGGAAGCGGCTGAAGTCGGTGTCGTTGGAGTGGATCTCTGCCTGGTACTCCATTGCCAGCGCAGCGATGTGGCAGTCGGTCGCCAGGTTCCCTCCGACTTCGGCGGCCACCAGGTTCCGCCGCAAGTAGGTCAGGTGGTCGGCGCCGGGGTTGACCGGCATGACGTGAGGAAAACGGAACCACTCGCGCACGTAGTCCACCGCTTCAGCCGGGGCCGCGGGGCTAGCCAGCGCCCTGTGGTGAGTCATCAGCCTGACAAAGCCGGTTGATACCACCCACGGAACGCCGACCCTCTCCGTACCGTTGATGAGGTCTTCCCACCAGCGCATGGCGGCGGCGTGGTGGGGCATCCCGTCATTATAGGCATAGATCAGCAGGTTGAGGTCCGGGACTATCACCTTACGCCGGGCCCGGCGAAGTCCTCCGCCTCAAGCTGGTCATTAAGCTGGTTCAGCTTCAGTGGGTCCACGCCGGGAGCAAGCCCGCTGCTATGGGGGACAACGCGGTATTCCGCCGCCGGCTCCCTTACGGAGGCGGGCGCCATGCCGCGGCGCAGCGCGTCATTCACCACCTGCTTGAACGGCCTGTTGAGGAGCTGGGCCTGCTCTTTCAGGGAGTCTGCTATGTCATCTTCCAGGGTCAGTGTAGTTCTCATGCGGGCATCATAGCATCATATTCCACTGATGTCCAGATGCGCTTCATGCTGACAGCATGGGCCGGGCCTTCGCCGATAGTTGCTCAATAGCCGCATGTCCCAGGTAAAGCTGTTGAAACCACCTGAACGTGAGCCGGGTTAGGGGTCTACGCTCACCGTAGGTACAAATCCCTTGATTCAGATTCCCACCAATCCTATACTACAACCACGGCAGACCCTGTAACAAGGCCGTTGACATTGGGTTCACCCGCACACGCGGGGATATGCCACACTCCACAAAGCAAGCCTGCGCTGTTACCTGGGTTTCATCCGCTCCACCACCGGTCACTTGCATTGCCCTATCCGCCGCCCCCCTACCGCTCCCCTACACGCAGGCTGCGCTCTACGTGGCGGCTGACGTAGGACATGCCGAAGGTGAAGACCCAGAACACCAGCGCAATGAACACGAACATCTCCTGCGCCGAGCCCTGGTACTCCGGGCGTCCCACGATTGTCGTGCGGCCCACCTCCACCATGTCCAGCATCCCAATGATATAAACCAGGCTGGTGTCCTTGAACAGGCCGATGAACTGCCCAACTATCGCAGGGATCACGTTGCGTATGGCCTGGGGAAGCGATATGAGCAGCGTGGTCTGCCAGCCGGGGAGCCCAAGCGCGCGGGCGGCCTGCGCCTGGCCCGGGTGCAGCGACTGCAAGCCGCCCCGGACGTTCTCGGCCATGTAAGCTGAGCTGAACAGCGTGATCACTATGCCCGCGTTGAGCAGCGAGTTGCGCGGGAAGGTCTCCGGGAACGCCAGCGGCACAATGTGCTGGGACATGAACAGCAGCGTTATCAGGGGCACGCCGCGGAAGACCTCGATGAACGCAACGCACATCAACTTGACCACCGGCAGGTGGCCGCGGCGTCCCAGAGCAAGGACTATCCCAATGGGCAGGCTAAGTGTCAGGCCCGCCACAGCCAGAATCAGGTTGAGCGTGAGTCCGCCCCAGTCCCGGACGTCCACCGGCTGCAATCCCGGCACTCCCGGAATTCCCAGCATCAGGACCAGCGTCAGCAGGAAGACGGCCACGCTCAACACCACCACCCATCGGACGGAGCCTAGCCCGGTGTAGCGGGCCAGCGCCCAGCCAAGGGAGACCGTGAGCAGGTTCGCCAGCAGCAGCAGTCGCACGTCCATTCCCATCCGTTCAAGGCTGTACGGGGTCAGCGCGAACAGCGCGGCTACCACCGCGGTCAGGATAGCGATACGCTTGGCAAGCCCGGACTTGGCCACTCCCCACGCCATGCCCAGCAGCAACGTCACCATCAGCAGGGCGGCCTGCGGCCTCCAGAAGCAGTCGTTGCCCTCGCACACCTGGTCGCTGTTGTAGTTGCCGATGAGGAACCGGCCCCCCACCGTCGCAATCACGCCCCAGTCCGCCTTCAGCAGCGCCCAGTCGAGCGCAAACCACAGGCCGAGCGCAACCAGAGCGCCGACTGCAATGGTCAGGACGGTATTGTACCGGTTGCTGAACAGGTTCGCTTGCGCCCACCCCAAGGCTCCCACCTCGGAGCGCGGCGGTGGCATATAAGGCGTCGGCATCGAGTCAGGTTTGTCGGTCATAGCCTAGCGTCCCTCAAAGCTGATATGCCGGTTATACAGGTTGCCAATCAGGGAGTAGGTCAGGCTCATTGCAAGGTAGGCGAGCATGATGAGCAGGAAGATGGACACGGCAGGGGCGGTCTGCGTCATGGTAGTGCCCACGTTGGTCAGCTCAGTATAGCCCACGGCGCCTCCAAGGCTGCTGTTCTTGGTTAGGTTGAGGAACTGGCTGATGAGGGGTGGGACGACGACCCGCATAGCCTGCGGGAAGATGACGCTGCGTAGAGCGTCAATCGGCGACAGCCCAAGGGCGCGGGCCGCCTCCACCTGTCCCCTTCCCACCGATTGGATGCCTCCGCGCACGATTTCGGCGATGAACGCCGCGGTATAGACCACCAGTCCCAGCAGAAGCACCAGCAGGCCCGCGCGGATGGTGATGCCGCCGCTGATGCGCTCGAACCGGCCCCGGTGCTCCGCCAAACTCAACACAAACGGCGGCTCTCCGCTTACCGAGGCCAGGGCTGCCCAGGAGCCAATGATGATCAAGGCCGCAACCCCACAGCCGGCCAGCGCCGGATACGAAGACCGACCCGTCGCAAGCTCGCGCCTGTTCAGCATCCGGTAGGCTACGAAGCTTGCGGGCACAGCCAGCCCCACGCACGCGAGCCACGCCAGCGTCACAGGAAGGCTGGCTATCCCGGAAGGCCCGGGGAAGGACAGGCCGCTGTTGTTGATGTGGATCACGCCCAGCAGATCGATGCCTTCGCGCACGGGAGGCAGCGTCAATATGATGAAGAACCAGAAGAGCAGTTGGACCAGCAGCGGAACGTTGCGGAAGAACTCAATGTAGGCCAGCGCCAGCTTTGAGACCATCCAGTTCTCCGACAGCCTAGACACGCCTATCGCTATTCCGAGCGCAGTCGCCAGGATGACCCCAAGTACGGATACGAGCAGCGTGTTCGTGATAGCGACCATGATCGCGTACAGGAAGGTGTCCGTCGACTCGTACGGGATGAAGTGTTCGCCAATGGGGGTCTGGTACTCGCGGGAGAGGAAGCTGAACCCAAACGGAATATCACGCGCCGCTATGGCGCCGCTCATGTTGGCAAGAAACCACGCGACAAGCGCCACAGCCACAACTCCGGACACAAATTGCAGCGCCCATTGGATAATGCGGGTGTGCCGCCATACTGGAATGCCCTGGTAGGTTAGTAGGCGCCGGAGTGCAGACATCAGGGGTCCGGATGCCAATCTGGGATACCTGGTCCCGTTGATGACAAAGCCTGATTTGCCCGGACGGCCGCCCAGTGGGTGGGCGGCCGTCTCATTGCAAGACTCAACTGCCTGTGGCGCGTCGTCTTTGCCCCCCTCAAACGCGCTGCCGGCGTTACCTCAGCGGCGCAGCGTAGATCTGCCCGCCCTTGGGACAGTCCATGCATGGAGCGCTGCTCCATAGCGAATTACGGCTGCCTTCTCGCTCCAGTCCCAGCGGCGTCAGGTGGCGGTCGTATATCTCGCCGTAATTGCCAACGGCGCGGATAACGTCCTGGGCCACGGTGACGCTCAGCCCCAAGTCCTCCTGGCCGTAGCCGCCGGCCAGCCCGAACAGCCGGTCGACCGCAGAGTCGCCGGTGGCGGACGTGGGCACGTTGGCCGAGGTCACGTCGAAGGCTTCGGCGTAGATGAGGATTGCCATCACGGTCTTGACGATGTCATACCACTGCTCGTCGCCGTGCGGCGCCACCGGCCCCAGAGGCTCCTCCGATATGGTGCCGGGCAGGATGGTGTGGTCGTCCGGTGAGTCGAAGCCGGCGCGGGTGGAGACCAGGCCGGAGCGGTCGGCGGTCAGCACATCGCACTGCCCGGCTATGTAAGCCGCGTTGGCGGA